>CAWBZP010000001.1:0-52899 GCA_963793365.1 uncultured Flavobacteriaceae bacterium
AACGTAGCAGTTGGTGCAGGTGATTATCGGTCGCCGATGCCGTAATCGCTGCTTTTTCGAGCAGTTTTTTAGCGTTTTTATTTGTAAAACCATGTGCTGTTTCATGCGCTACACATTAAGCGCATACAATCCTTTTTTATTTTTAGTGGAAATAATGGTAGCGCCAAGGTTGATCAATTCGTCGATGGTTTCTTCATTGCGCAAGGGAATCAATATTTTTTCGATATGGTTCACCTCATCATCGGTAACCTCCCCTTTGGCTTCCGCTAAAAGTATATTCTTGGCACCTCTTTGAGCGGCGAACGTGCAATGGTGCAAGTCACCAGAATCATTAGGATGGTTCCGTTCAAAATAGCCTCGTTTAGTAAACGAATAGGCTCGCCAGAGGCCGTTTCCCCGATAACAATGTTATACCCTACCATTACCGCGGCGAGCGTCGCCGCGGCTTGTGCATTGCTCAATCCAAAGATCAACCTACGTTCATCCGAAGAAAGACCGAAGGTTTTTTGGGTCAAAAGGGCTGCTAAAAATTTTGCCGCTGTAGCGACCACGACCATGACAATCGCCACCTTAATGGTTTCTAAATCTTTGAAAAATGCACGATGGTCGATCAGCATTCCCACTCCGATAAGAAAGAAGGGAATAAAAATGGCGTTTCCTACGAATTCGATACGGTTCATTAGGGGTGAGGTGTGTGGTATAAGACGATTAAGGGCGATGCCTGACAAGAATGCGCCGATAATAGGTTCAATACCTGCAAGTTCTGCCAGAAATGCACCCAAGAATACCATAGCAAGTACGAAAATATATTGGGAGATATAATCATCGAAACGCTTTAAAAACCATCTGCCGATGAGCGGGAAAGTAAAGAGTACGATATACCCGAAAACGAGGATAGACACTGTAGGCTTACCCAGAAAGCGGTATTTACCTCCCCAGCCGTAATGCCGACGATGACCGTAAGTACCAAAAGGGCCAAGGTATCGGTAATTGAGGTACCCCCAACGGTAATAGTGACCGCCCTGTTTTTGGTCACCCCCAATTTGCTGATCAAGGGGTAGGCGATCAAGGTATGCGAGGCGAACATACTAGCCAATAAGACCGAGGTCGCCATGGATAACTGCAAAAGGTAGAGGCCTGCCAGTATGCCCATAACCATCGGTATCAGAAACGTATATAGACCAAATACCACGCTTTTCTTACTATTTTTCTTAAAATCGGCCATGTCGATTTCAAGTCCCGCCAAAAACATGATGTACAAAAGCCCAGCGGTACCTGAAAGGATAATGCCATTATCGCGTTCCATGAGATTAAAACCGTTAGGGCCAATGACCGCACCCGCAATGATAAGACCCAGCAAATGGGGAATGCGCAATCTATTCAAAACGATGGGTGCAACAAGAATAATCACTAAAATCAACAGAAACTTTAAGACCGGGTCGGTAAAAGGCAATGTGAAGTCTATGGATAATAATGGCATCGTATTCGTATTTATCGTTGATCGTTGAGGATTTCTTTACCGCGCCTTATACATCGCCTTTACCTAATATACTCCTAATGTAGCCTAGTTAGATGACCTAGTACCCTAAAATTCGAAGTATCGCCTTTGTAATCTCACGTTTCCGGTTGACAAGCCTTACCGACAAGGAAAACTCAATGCTTTAAGGTTCCTCAAGAGCGGTACATGCCAACATTTTCAAATCTGTATAGTGCCGAAGCGTAGTCTTGGCACGACATACTTTGCGGGATGCGCCAGTGGGCGTGATATAAGTGAAAAAAGTACCCGTAATTTTCGGTTTCGAAATAATCTAATGGCATTTTAATTCTACCGTACCCCTATTTTGAAGACTAGTATTTACCTTTAGGAGTGATTTGAACTCTTTTAATTTCAGCGAGCATCAGGCACTTTTTTACCAGGGGAAGACTTTTTTGAGTTCCATAGCAGGGCTATGGCGCGAGAAAAAGGCAAAAGGTAGGTGAAATAAGGCGAATTTTTAGGGAATGCAAAAAGTTGAAATCACTTCTTAACATAATCATTTCCGTTAAATAGACTGCACTGGGTATTATGGCAAAAAGGATATTGGTAATAGAAGATGAGCATAATGTAGCTGCCTTTATCAAGCAAGGTCTTGAGGAAGCGGGATATTTGGTCGATGTCGCGTTCGAGAGCAAACAGGGAATGGCCCTGCTGGAGGAGAAACCCATCGATTTGATCATTTTGGATATTATTTTGCCCGGAACAGATGGCAGAACGTTCGCAAAAACAGTTAGGGCATTAGGGTATCAGCAAATACCGATCATTCTTTTGACCGCTTTGGAGGGCGTAGAGAACGTGGTGAACGGGTTGGATGCCGGGGCAGATGACTATTTGACGAAACCCTTCAAATTTAAGGAGCTGCTGGCAAGAATCAGGGCACTCATTAGGCGTAAAGGCAATGTGAGCATAGTAAACCCAAAGTTGACCGCTTTTGACCTTGAATTGGACAGGGATACAAAAACGGCGATCCGTTCGGGGCGGGAAATAAAACTGACCTCCACAGAATTTCGGCTCTTGGAATTTTTACTAAAAAATAAAAACCGGGTTTTAAGCCGGGTCGATATTCTTGAGAGCGTGTGGGACATCAACTTTAATTTGGGCACCAATGTCGTGGATGTTTATATCAACTATTTGAGGAATAAGATCGATAAGGATTTTGAGCCTAAATTGATACACACCTTGATAGGTATGGGATACACGATTAAGGAATAAAATTGATTGTGTATGCTGATCAAAACTAAGATAACCGCGATCTTTATTGTACTCACAAGTCTTTTTCAAGTAGTGCTGTTTACCTTGATTTATGTGTTCTCCAAAAATTACACCGAAAATGAGTTCTATTTAAGACTGAGCCAAAGAGCGACCATCGCGGCCCAAGCCTATTTGGAAAAGGATGAGGTCAACCTCGATATTTATGAGGACATAAGAATTCGTCATCTGCAGACCCTACCGGATGAAAAGGAAGTTTTTTATCCGGTTGAAGCGAAAAAAGTGAACGATGACCTGCACTTCGACGCCAATTTGCCCAGTTCATTTTTCAAAACCATCCTTAGCGATAGGTATGCAGAATTGAAAAAAGACGACTATTACTATACTGGTCTCTTGTATAATGATAACCAAGGCGATTTCATCGTGGTTTTGTCGGCCACTGACCTGTACGGATTGGGAAAGCTAGAGAACCTAAGATATATTCTTATAGTCGCTTTTTTCGTAAGCATTATTTTCATTTCCATTTTAGGTCAATATTATTCCAAACAGGCTTTAAGCCCCATCTCTAGGATTATTGGGGAAGTAAATTCCATTGGTGCAGAAAATCTTTATTTACGGTTAGATGAGGGAAATGGAAAGGACGAACTGGCAAATTTGTCCATCACCTTTAATAAAATGCTCGACAGGCTTCAAATTTCCTTCGACCTACAGCGAAATTTCATCAATAATGCATCGCACGAGTTACGCAACCCATTAACGGCTATTTTAGGACAGACAGAAATTATTTTAAGCAAAAAGCGGGCGTTGGAGCAGTATAGGAAGGGGCTCGAAAATATACAGTTGGAGGCGTTGCGCCTAGATGATTTGGTGAACGGACTTTTGAGGCTTGCCAAAATGGAATTCGACTCTAAGGGTTTGGTCATTGAAGCACTTCGTTTTGACCAAATCGTCATCGAAATCAAGCAAAGTATCGATATTGCCATTCCACATAACAAGATCAACCTAGATTTTGATGCGCTCCCAGAAAATGAAGCCCTCATTACGCTCTTCGGTAGCGAAACGCTGTTAAAGGTAGCACTGAGGAATATTATTGAAAATGCATGTAAGTTCTCCGACAACAGGACCGTGACCATAAAATTATCGACCTTTGAGGGCCACATTTATCTAACCATTATGGATGAGGGCGTCGGTATACCTGCAGATGAACTCAAAAATATTTTCGAACCTTTTTACAGAGGGTCCAACGTGCGAAACCTGAACGGTTTTGGCTTTGGGCTTCCCTTGGCGTATAGGATTATTAAATTACATTCCGGCGAAATAAATGTGACCTCCAAGGTGGATCAGGGCACCCTAGTCAGTATCGTACTTCCCACCCATACCGATTAAAAGAGAGCATTTTTCAATTTTAATGCTATTCTAATATCCTTCTTAAACAGTTTTAATCTACTGGCCGTAATGTTGTAGGGTAACAGTAAAACTACAATGATGAGAAAATTACTTATACCTACAGATTTGACCGAGAATTCATTGGAATTGGTAGAATACGCCTTAAAATTATTCTCCCATGAAATCATGGATCTGACGTTAATATATCCGTATCGCTTGTCAGATTCAGATATCGATCTGTATAATTATTCCCCTGCCAAAGTAATTGCCGAAATGAGCAGTGAAGGTTTTTTTTCAAGAAAAACGGAGATTCTCAAGCGGTATTACGTAAATATCAATTCGATCAGAGTAGAGGTTTTTACGGGCATCACTAGGAGTTCTTTTTCAAATTTTACAAGCAGCCACCATATAAAGGAAGCCATACTCCCGCAACACGGGTTTCTAGATGTTTCGCATCCGAAAACGTTCGATGTGCTAAAGATGATCGAAAAAGAGGTGCCTACCATTTACAGGACCGATATCGGCGGTGAACCTAGAGAGGCCGGGAAAGAAGGGAAAGACGAAAAGGGATTCTTTGCACTGATCAAAAAAAATATTCAAGGATTATTGGAGAACGAAACGGCGGCTTGATCGACAACCCACCGAGGGTTGCGTTTGAAAGTCACTATAAAGGGGAAGCTATGATGGGCTACGCCATTGTATAAAAACCACCTTTAAAATCAATATTTAGAATCGTTTTTTATGAGTCAAAAATTTAGTTTAGTACTCTTGACCCTACTGCTTTCACATCATAAAATTAGGGCACAAGAGATAAACAAAGAAGTTCAGGACAGTTTATTCATTAACGAAACAGAAGATAGGGAACCCATTAAAATACTGCATGCCGAACCACTCTACATAGACCTTATACGAGATTTGGGCGCAAGAAAAGGCGAGGAGGAATGGAATGTGGGGTTTGGGCTAACAGATAGAAATAGATATGACGAATATGAAGCGCTGATAGAATATGAATGGGCCCCTGTGGATCGATTGGGTCTGGAAATAGAGTTGCCGTTTACCCTTTACCCCTCCTATCAATTGAACGATGCACCATCGAGCAAGTTAAATGGGTTGAAAATGGCGATTCAATACACCTTTCTCGTTTCTGAAACACTGAGTACAAGCATGGCTTTTGGGTACATAAACGAACTTGAAATGGCAGAGTTCAAAAATTATGGCAAAGAAAATCTGTTCACGGGAAATGTGTATAATCCCTTTCTTGTAGTGGCCAAGAGATGGAGGCAAAATTTCCATACCCTAGTGTATGCAGGACCAGAGTTTCTTCATCATTTTGATGATCAAGTGGTAGATGTGAACTGGCAAATCAATACCAATATACATTACATGATCAGGGGAACGAGAAATTTTATCGGTGTAGAGTTCAATAAAAATATAAATCAAAACCGATTTGATATGACCATTAGACCCCAAATGAGGGTTAGTCTAGCAGACAATTTATTGGTCGGTATTGTAACGGGCATTCCGGTAAGCCGCGATAATGAGCGATTCAGTAGCTTTTTGAGGCTCATTTACGAACCTAGGCACCGGCATTGAAAATTGAATTTTGGAACATAAAAAATGTAAACCAATGATTACGATAGGATTGCGTTAAAGAAAAAGAGCCAGAAAAGAAGTTGCCCTGATCGGCAATGTATGGGTAAAAGCTTTTAGATGTAGTGGTTGGTTGATGCCGTCTAGTAATAAGATTATAGTGTTGTGTCTTATGCTAGGCGGTTTTTTAAATAAACGGATATGAGAAACGTATTGAGATTGGAAAAGTCCATTTGGCAAAAGACGACTCCCGTGGTGTGGAAACCGTTTTTCTTACCAATCGCCTTAATCCTAACCTTGATTTTGGCAATGTATTGGTTCAATAGCCGGCATGTAGAGAAAAGTAAACATATATGGGAAGCGCATTATGAGGACCGCGTAAAATTAATGGGCCATGTCTTTAACGTAAGATACCGGTTTATTGAAAATCAAATGAATGCAGATCGCTCAGCGTACGCAAAGCAAAACATCCACATAAACGAATTGTTAAATGATTTGAAAACCATGAACCTTTCTTTTGAAGAATCCCAATATCTGGGTCACGTGGTGAAAAACCATAAAGAATGGGCCGATCTGAATCTCTATCATGCAGATAACCGATCATTTTCAGTGGAAAACCTTCAAAAGGCCAATATATTAAAGGAAATCATACTTTCCGATTTAGATACCTTCGAAAAACTGATTTCTTCGAACCTAACCACGGTCACACTTTCACAAACAAAGCTGATCGAAACGGACAAAGTACTTTTACATACTGAAATTATTTTTTTAATCGTGTTTGGATTGATTATACAAATGAGTCTGTTCTACCCTTTATGGAAAAAAAGAAATGGCATAAATCAGTGATAAAGGCGCTTTTTATTTACAATGCTGATATGCCCTCCCACAACTAATCCCTAATTTTGCGACTTCAAAATCGTGATCATGATTTCAGTCGATAATTTGGCAGTTGAATTTAGCGGTACTACACTCTTCAAGGAGGTATCGTTCGTTATAAACCCTACCGATAAAATCGCCCTCATGGGCAAGAACGGGGCGGGCAAATCTACCATGATGAAAATTATCGCCGGCGAACAGCGGGCAAACCGCGGGCATGTTCGAGTACCAAAAGATGCGGTAATTGCATATTTACCCCAACACCTGTTGACCGAGGACCGGTGCACCGTATTCGAGGAGGCCGCAAAAGCGTTCAAGCACGTCTTTGAAATGCGCGATGAAATGCAGCGCCTGAATCAAGAATTGGAAACCCGAACAGATTACGAAAGCGATGCCTATATGGGCATTATAGAAAAAGTGTCTGATCTCGGCGAAAAGTTTTATGCGCTCGAAGAGGTCAATTATGATGCGGAGGTCGAGAAGGCATTGAAAGGCCTTGGGTTCAAACAAGAGGATTTTGGTAGACAGACGTCAGAATTCAGTGGGGGATGGCGTATGCGTATCGAATTGGCGAAAATACTGTTGCAGAAACCGGATCTTATTCTTTTGGATGAGCCCACCAACCATATCGATATTGAATCGGTAATCTGGCTCGAGGATTTTCTGCTCAATAAGGCCAAGGCGGTAATGGTCATCTCCCACGATAGGGCGTTCATAGACAACATCACGAATAGGACCATAGAGGTGACGATGGGCCGTATTTACGATTATAAGGCCAATTATTCCCACTACTTGCAACTGCGCGAAGAGCGTAGGTCGCATCAAATAAAGGCCTATCAGGAGCAACAAAAGTTCATTGCCGATACGATGGGGTTCATCGAACGTTTCAAGGGAACGTACTCCAAGACCAACCAGGTCACCTCGCGCGAACGTATGTTGGAAAAACTGGAAATCATCGAAATCGATGAAATCGATACTTCTTCCTTAAAACTGGCGTTCCCGCCTGCTCCTCGATCTGGCGATTATCCGGTAACGGTGAAGGACGTTTCCAAGGCATATGCTGATCAAATAGTGTTCAAAGATGCGAACCTTTCTATTTCCAGGGGCGAAAAAGTGTCGTTCGTAGGAAGGAACGGGGAGGGCAAATCTACGATGATCAAAGCCATTTTGGGGGAAATCGAGGTTGAAGGCACTTGCCGGCTCGGGCATAACGCAAAGGTGGGTTATTTTGCACAGAACCAAGCATCGCTCTTAGACCCTGAGCTTACCATTTTCCAAACCGTAGATGAGGTCGCATTTGGCGATGTCAGAAATCAGATAAAGAATATTTTGGGCCGGTTTATGTTCAGTGGCGACGATATCGACAAAAAGGTAGGATTGCTTTCCGGGGGAGAGAAAACCAGATTGGCGATGGTGAAATTATTATTGGAACCGGTAAACCTATTGATACTGGATGAACCAACGAACCATCTCGATTTAAAATCGAAGGATGTTCTCAAAGAGGCACTTTCCACGTTTGATGGTACGCTTATATTGGTTTCGCACGACCGTGATTTTTTACAGGGACTTTCCAAAAAAGTGTTCGAGTTCAAAGATCGGCGCGTCATCGAACATTTCGAAACCATCGATGCCTTTTTGGAGCGTAACCGCATCAAGAGCATTTCAGAAATTAATCTGATACCATAATGCCGAGGGCCCAAAAAATGAAAAATTCAAAATCCGACAGCAAATGGTTTTGCTGCCGGATCTATTAAAAAAACCAAACAAACTATTTCATTTCATAGATTACACTCACCGAATAGGATTGCTCATAGTCGGAGTAATAACTTACCCAAGCCGAGGTATCATAGTGGTTGCTGCTGATCGAGATGATTTCACCAACCGCAGTGCCAATGGTTTTACACAGTTGCTCTGCATTCGCTTTGGCATCTTTTAAAGCTTCCTCCAATGCTGTTTTCGTTTGCTCTTGCGAGATTTTTTCCTTGATTTGGAATTGCATCTGTACCCCTTGCATATTGGTTTTTGCCAACTTCATCGCAATTTCTTTTGAGGGGGTCTCATAATAGAGCACCGTTCCATCACGTTGGTAGCCGGTCGCATAATACTCCACTTCTTTCTCGGTGAATTTAGAAGTATCCACACCGCTATCGGTAACCATAGAGAAATACTGTTTTTTCAATTGGGCCAAGTTTTCTAGTCGGGTATCCGCATAGTAGACTTGATCCATACTTAAAGTGGCCTTTATACGGTAAGCTTCTATCGCTTTTGTAAGAGGGGCAGATCCAGAAACCGAGACCGTACGTTGCCCTTCCTTGTTTTGGGCATGTAGGCCAGTAACGCCGACCATTGCCAGAATAAGAATCATTTTTTTCATAGGTAGTTGTTTTAAAGGTTTGTCAAATTTAGAGTATAAACGAGGCAATGATCATCCATGCCCCAACAAAGATGCCCAGCACCCCTAATTTACCTTGTTTAGGAGCTATTTTTTCGCGTAGTTCGGCCGCTTTGTCCTTGGCTTTTGGGTTTTTGCCCAAGAATAAAGTGTTTATCAAGCCAAAACCGAGCATAAAACCAAGAACGGCCTCCACTACACTGCCGGCTACTAAGGTTGCCCACCATATGGGCGCCGAGGTCAACCAGCCTAGATTAAGGATGGCGGTAATGATTCCCCAAATTCCCCATAAGCAGAATACGAGTCCGATCCAACCTTGATAGGGTTCGATTTTTTCAAGTAGTTCCTTTGCATTCGGTTTTTTGGCAAGTACCAACGAAGGTACCGCAATAATGCTCAATAAGATAAGTGTAATTCCGTAGATCATAAGGTAAGGTTTTAGTTTTTGTATACCACAAAGATGCGGTAGCGAGCGCGTCTGTACAGCCCCCTTTTCCGTAGAAATCAATCACGGTAAACAGGGGTACCGCATGTTTTGTAAGGGAGGGACATTAAAAGTGTGCGTTTCAACGTTGATTTACCATGGCCTAGGGAAACTTTGAAAATGGGGTATAGAATTTTTAAACAGATCTGTTTTAAATGTACGGTCATATCGAGTGGGGTCGAGAGGCGTTCAAAATCGGCATATCAAATTTATGTCCAGAACTTTTTTTAAGAGGAGTCGAAAGCACCGAATGTACTGAGAAACGTGCTTTTAGACAGCGTCTTTATCTAACTTATTCCCAGACGGCTCTGACTCGGGGTTTCGGATTCACCTCTCCTTTTGCATCCGACGAGCGTAGTGACAGGAATGTACAGGGTCGGAACTGTATTTTCGCAGTTTTGGGTGAGGCAAAATAGATTCCCGAAAGCTTGCGGGACGGTTTTTGGCCCCTTCGGCCAAATTGAAACTGGTAAAATACTCCTAGGGCTTGCCTTGGGATAGTCAGTTTCAAGAACTTTTTTATTGTATCTTATGAATGCTTTCCTGAACATCTTTACAGGGGCTACCGTAAAATTTTTATTATTCCGTGAGGCCCAGTTTAATGGCGTATTTGGTCAGGCCGGCCAAATTGCGCACGTCCAGTTTGGAGATAAGGTTTTTGCGGTAGCTTTCTATGGTGTGTTTGCTTAAGAACAGTTGGTCCGCGATCTCTTGGGTTGTAAATTCTTGTGCGATCAAGGTAAGTACTTCTTTTTCCCTTTTCGATAGCGATTCTTCAATAGACTGTTCATTGGAAAACATCCCTTTTAAATAGACGTCTTTAATGGATTGGGAAAAATACTTCTCCCCTTTTAAGATGGTCTCGATGGCCAGCAGCAATTCATCTTTTTCGGCGTTTTTTGGGATATACCCATCCACATTGTCTTTCGTGAGGGTCTGTACGCTTCTGGAATCGTGTAGCATACTCACCACCAGTGTTTTAATCTTTGGATGGTTGGTTTTGATGTGTTTATTAAGTGTTATTCCGTTTACTTCGGGCATGTTGATGTCGGTAATGATCAAATCGATTTGCTCATCGGTATTGATGTCGACATATTTGACAATATTTTTACCACTGTCGGAGGTCAATATGATGTCGTATTCCTCTTTATGTGAAAGAATGCTCAAGAGACCGTCCAAAAACATTTTATGGTCGTCGGCAATAATCAACTTATATTTTTTCATAGTTCTTTGTTTAACGTGATGGTAATGACCGTGCCCCTACCCAAGGAGCTATCTATGGTTAATTTTCCTTCCATTTGTTTGATCCTGTTCCCTAAATTATCGAGCCCGATGCCCGTTGCGGTTTTTTTGGTGTCAAAACCGGCCCCGTCGTCCTCGAACAGCAGTTGAAGCTGGCCTTCGTGGTAATTGAGATGAAGCTCGATGGTGTTCGCATTGGCATGTTTGATGGTATTGGTCGTTAACTCTTGGATGATTTGAAAGAGTTCTACTTTTAAGGTTTCGGGA
This sequence comes from uncultured Flavobacteriaceae bacterium, assembly GCA_963793365.1. Taxonomy (GTDB): domain Bacteria; phylum Bacteroidota; class Bacteroidia; order Flavobacteriales; family Flavobacteriaceae; genus Maribacter. Next base: position 10,984 of record CAWBZP010000001.1, read on the forward strand.
AGGGCATCTATTTTTTCTTCAGGATGCGCATAAACGCTGATGGCCAGCTTGGCATGTTCTGCAATCTTAGCAAGGTGCGCCTTTATGAGGGTCGGGAAAGCGTTCTGGATAAACTTCTTCGGTACGAGGTCATGGGAAATATCGCGCACCAGTTCATAGGTTTCGTTCACTTGTTTCATAATGCCCTGCTGTAGCTCGCTTTTGCCTTCTACATTGGAGAGCTGAAGTTTTATACCGGCAAGGTTACCACCGATACCATCATGCAATTGTTGCGCGATGCGTATGCGTTCATCTTGTTGTGCCTGCAGCGAGGTTTTCGCAAGCTTTAGCTCTTGCTCGTTCAATAAAGAGGATATCTTACGATTGTTCAGTTCTTTTTGTTGAAGGTTCAGCTGGCTTTGGGTCTGTAGCTTTTGGTAGTAAACGTACAATAGCGCTATGATCGGAATCAACACTGCCAAAAAACCGTAGAGCACCGCTTTCTTTATGGTTTTCTGCCGCTCGATCTCGGTCTGTTTGGCAAGTTGGGTCTCTTGTAGCGCCAAAATTTTGTTTTCTTTTTCCAAGGTCTGGTATTTGTATTCCAGATCGCGTATCAACCTCGTATTTTCTTGATCCTGAATTTGTTTGGATGCCGCATTGTACTGTGTCATCAAATTATAGGCATTTTCAAAATCTCCCTTACCAGCGTAGAGTTTTCTGAGGGCGTCCACAATTCTACGCTGTAGGCCAAGATTGTTCCAATTTAGGGCATTTGCGTAGGCCATGGACAAAATCATTTCTGCACCCTCAATTTCCCCCAGCGCTATGTAGCAGTTTCCATAGTGTACGACCGCTTCGGTATATAGGTCATAGAATTCGTACTGCAGTCCTTTTTCCATCACCTCACTAAAGGAGGATAGGGCGGTATCATATTTTTTTTGTTCTAAAAACAATTTTCCTTCGTCCAAGGTAACCTCTAGGGTAAATTTAGCGCTTGATGTCGACCGAATAGTGTTTTTAGCTTTCGCATATAATGCTTCGGATAGGGCATAATCCTCGTTTACCGCAGCGATTTTACCCAAGGCGTATGTCGATTTGGCCTGTATAAGAGGGTCTGTCGATTTTGAAAGGCACTCGGTAAAAAGTGGCTCCGCTTTCTCAAAATGTGCGTTTCGAAGATAGACGGTAGCCATGCCTAATTTCAACCAAAAGGTATCTGGGTCATAATCGACAGGGCCCGATATGGAAATGCCTTCTAGATACGATTTTAGCGATGCATCGTAGACGCCTTGCATACATTTCGCATCCCCTTCGAGTCGTTTCGCCTTAATGTTGAATATTCTAAAATTGGTCAAATCAGCGGGCTTGGACGCGAGCAGGACCTCCATTTTGTTGGCATAACTAACAACGGAATCGGAGTTACCAACGATTCCGTGCTCGACGCCAAGGGCATATAAGGCATTCAGCCGTTCGGCAGTAGCTTCCGATTCTTTTAGCATACGGTAAAGTGAATCTGGTAGGGATTGGGGCACATGGCCGAAAGCGGTAAAGTTCTGTAGCCCTTGCCCATGCATTGTTCCGAGTGATGCGATCGTGAATACTATTTGAAGCAGCCCTTTCACTCCAGAAAACGGGAAGTACCAAAATTGTAGTTTTAAAAGTGGTTGTAGCGCGTTCAAATTGCAAATGGTTATTTTATGGTACCAAAAATAAGGTATTCCCGATTGACATTTCACCCTGTTTACAGGGGGTATATGTGGTAAAATGGGAACACTGTCGAACGCGTTTAAAACACCTATATAAGGTAGTAATCAACTGCATAACGTTAAACAAAACCGAATGCTACGGCTATTTTTGATAAATTCTAAAATCAAACAATGTCTTTACTTACGATTATTTTGAATATTCTTTTACCACCCTTGGCAGTTTTCATGAAACACGGAGTGGGTATGACCCTGTTGATCAGTATACTTTTAACAATGTTGGCGTGGTTGCCTGGTGTCATACACGCGTTTGTGGTAAATCAGTAATGGTAGTAGTTAGCTTCCTTTCTTGGAGGTATTCATGCTCCTGGGAGTAACCATCGTGGTGTGCGTTAGAAATGTAATGCACACCATGATTTTTTATAAACCTTTTTATCTAAACAATTCCCCGATCGCTCCGCCTCGGGGTTTCCCATTTACTTCTCCTTTTTCATCAAACGAGGGTAATGATTGGAATGCACAAGGTCGCAAGTGCATTTTCGCAGTTATGGGTGAGGTAAACTATAATCCCGAAAGCTTTCCGGGACGGTTTTTGAACCCTATGGCTCACCTTGGGGATAATCAGTTTCAAGAAATTTTTTATTCATGGGCATGGTGTTCAGATCTTATGGTTTTTACTTTTGGTTCATATGACGTAATCGGGCCATGGCTTTTCGATTGCCTGACTATAGCATTTCAGTCTCCATTTTTTACTCGATCAGCGAGATTTGACCTAACTCCGCAAAGCAAGTTGCTCCGACCCTTGCCGAACCTACGGGCTTAGGTAGAGGTAGTTTAATACAATAGGGCTTAGGTATTTACGACCTTATTGAAGTCTATGCTGATTTAATTCGTTTAAATGATATATTTGCGGGCGGCAATCTATACTACCGAGCATTCTCCCACAGCGCTTTTGCATCAATGTGATTTGTAAAAGGGATTGGATGGGTAGTAGGGCTGCAAATTACATGAAAGGTATGAAGAAGTATATTCCTATTTTAATGGTCCTATTGACATTCTGTTCAGTGGGCTGTAAAGACGTACAAAAGGATGAAAATAAGAGAACGGTAGGCGAACCCACGGAACAGAAATCGAATACCGGGAAGGGTAGCGCTGAAGCCATTTTGACCGAGGCCATAACCGCACATGGCGGTGTGTTGTACGATGATGCGTATTATCAGTTCATCTTTCGTGATAAGCTATATTCGTTCAACAATCAGAATGGGTATGTCTATACCCTAAAGGCCAAGGACAGCGTGGGCAACCAAATCAACGACACCTTACGGAACGGGAATTTTTCAAGAGCCGTGAATGGCGAATTGGTGGCACTTTCCCCAAAAGAGGTGGCTATACATAGCAATGCCTTGAACTCCGTGATTTATTTTGCCTTAATTCCCTACAAGTTGAACGATACCGCAGTCTTAAAAGAATATGAGGGAGAGACCAGCATCAACGGCGAGGATTATGACGTGGTCAGCATCACTTTTAAAGAAGAAGGCGGCGGCAAAGATCATGACGATATTTTTATGTACTGGATCCATAAAACATCACATTTTGTGAATTACCTGGCCTATAGTTATGAGGTGAACGGTGGGGGGGTACGTTTTAGAAGTGCCTATAATCCGAGTACGGTAGATGGCATCCGCTTTCAGGACTACATCAATTGGGAGGCGCCCCTAAGAACTCCGCTGAAAAAACTTCCCTCCTTATTCGAAGCGGGACAGCTGAAAGAATTATCCAAGATCGAGAACCAAGAGATTCAAAATCTAAATCCTTCCAAAATACAGGAGTAGCTTCGGGGTAGTCATACACCTAACGTACCCAATTACATCTGCGCATTTCTTATCTTTGAAAGATAGCAGTGGTGGGTATGGATAGACTTCAATAGTAGGTCGCTTCAAATGCATCATAATATCGGTAGCAATGAATCCTATCTCATTATTTAACGAGTTTCCTGAAGTTTCCTCAAAGGCGTGGAAGCAGAAAATTCAATATGAATTAAAGGGGAAGGATTATAATGAAGCACTTGTTTGGGAGTCTCCGGAGGGCATCAAGGTAAAACCATTTTACCATGCCGACGATCTTCCGGATGTTCGACATTCATCGACTGTCGCAAAAAATCCATGGAACATTGGGCAGGTTATCTATGCCGGTAACGCCATTATGGCCAATCAAAATGCACAGCGGCTCTTAAAAAGGGGAGCCGAGGCACTACGGTTCTCGATACCCTCCGAAACCATAGATATCAGGGTTCTTTTGAAGGATATTGATCTACATAAGGTTTACGTCTACCTAGAACTGAAATTTTTGTCCATACCGTACAGTACCAAAATTTCAAAACTCCATCAGGATAGACAAAACCTTTTTCTACAGATCGACCCCATCGGCCATCTTTCGAGATCGGGAAATTGGTTTACCTCCATGTCATCGGATTTTGATACGTTGGATGCATTGCTGGAATTACCCTTAGACAATATGCTAAGTATAGACCTTTCTTTATACCAAAATGCAGGTGCCGATCGGGTACAACAATTGGCTTACGGTTTGGCACATGCGAACGAATATCTGAACCATCTCCACGAAAAGGGAAGTTTGCCCACCTTGAAAAGGGTTCAGTTTCACCTTGCCATAGACGGTAATTATTTTTTTGAAATCGCAAAGCTAAAGGCGTTGAGGCTGCTATGGGAAACGCTATGCACTGCATACGGTATCTCCGCTGAGTGCCATATTACCGCAATGCCGTCTAAGCGCAATAAAACGATGTACGATTACAACGTAAATATGCTTAGAACGACCACCGAATGCATGTCCGCCATTTTGGGAGGTGCCGACACTATTTTCAATCTACCCTACGACGCGGTGTACCACAAAGACAATGAATTTGGGCAGCGCATCGCTTTAAACCAATTGGTCCTCTTAAAGGAAGAGAGTTACTTCGATAAAGTCGAAAATCCGGTATCGGGCAGTTATTATGTGGAAACCATCACCCACCAAATGGCGGAAAAAGCCTTGGTGTTGTTTAAGGCGATCGAAAAGGATGGCGGGTTCTTGAAGCAGTTGAAGAGCCATACCGTACAGCACAAGATCATCAATAGCGCAAACAAGCAACAAGAGCGTTTTGATACGGGACATGAAATTTTGGTGGGAACAAACGCCTATCAGAATGAATCGGATAAAATGGTTAAGGATGTGGAGCTGTATCCCTTTGTAAAAAGAAACCCTAGAAAGACCTTGATCCTCCCCATCATCGAAAAAAGATTGGCAGAGGAAATGGAGCAAAATCGTTTGGATCATGAGTAGAAAAGACCTGCAGCATATACGTTTAAATAGCCGGTCAACGGATAAAAATGTACCTGCGTTCCCTAGTAATGAAAATGAAAAAAGTAGTGCTAAGGATAGCGGAAGTGGCCACGACCAAAATGTAAAGTCCTCGGGCGAAACATTCACCACTGCAGAACAGATCGAATTGAAGAAAAGGTATACCGAAAAGGATTTAAACGGAGTAGCGCACTTGAACTTTGCGGCCGGTGCACCACCCTTTCTCCGTGGACCCTATTCGACCATGTATGTGCAACGGCCGTGGACCATACGGCAATACGCCGGTTTTTCGACCGCTACGGAAAGTAATGCATTTTATAAAAAGAATTTAAAGGCCGGTCAAAAAGGACTCTCGGTCGCCTTCGATTTGCCTACGCATCGAGGGTATGATAGCGATCACGAACGGGTAACGGGTGATGTGGGAAAGGCAGGGGTCGCCATCGATACCGTAGAGGATATGAACATCTTGTTCGATAGTATTCCGTTGGACACGATGTCGGTTTCCATGACCATGAACGGTGCGGTATTGCCCATTATGGCCTTTTATATTGTAGCGGCAGAGGAGCAGGGGGTTGCATTAGACCAGTTGTCAGGTACGATTCAAAACGATATTCTAAAAGAATTCATGGTGCGTAATACATACATCTATCCGCCCAAACCTTCCATGCAATTGGTTGCCGATATTTTTGAGTATACCAGTAAGTTTATGCCGAAATTCAATAGCATCAGCATCTCGGGGTACCATATGCACGAGGCCGGGGCACCGGCACATCTCGAATTGGCCTATACCTTGGCCGATGGGCTAGAATATATTAGAACGGGGATAAAGGCTGGGCTCGATATCGATGAGTTTGCACCTCGACTTTCTTTTTTCTGGGGAATAGGGATGAACCACTTTATGGAAATCGCTAAAATGCGGGCTGCCAGAATGCTTTGGGCAAAAGTCGTCAAGCAGTTCAATCCAAAAAATGATAAATCGCTATTGTTGAGAACCCATTGCCAAACCAGTGGATGGAGCCTTACTGAGCAAGACCCCTTCAACAATGTGGCACGGACAACGATAGAGGCCGCTGCCGCGGTATTTGGGGGTACCCAAAGTTTGCATACCAATGCGTTGGACGAGGCCATTGCACTACCTACGGATTTTTCGGCGCGTATCGCCCGTGAAACACAAATCTACTTGCAGGAGGAAACCCATATCATGAAAACGGTTGATCCTTGGGCCGGAAGTTACTACGTAGAGCAACTGACCCATGAATTGGTGCAGAAAGCATGGGAACTTATGGAGGAAGTAGAAAACCTTGGAGGGATGACGAAGGCCATCGAGACCGGTATCCCAAAAACCCGTATCGAGGAAGCCGCTGCCAGAAAACAGGCGCGCATCGATAGTCTGCAAGATGTCATCGTAGGGGTTAACAAATATCGATTGACCAACGAAGACGAGCTACAGATTTTGGAAGTCGATAACCAGGAAGTACGAAGGCAGCAAGTTCATAGTCTACAAAAAATAAAAACTGAGCGAGAACCCCAAAAGGTAGAACGGTGTTTGAAGGCACTTACCAAGTTGGCGAAAATAAAATTGGAAGGTAACGATACCGATGAAAATTTACTAGCTTTAGCGGTAAGCGCAGCACGTGAAAGGGCAACGCTGGGAGAAATCAGTAGTGCCTTGGAGGTGGCATTCGGTAGGCATAAAGCGGTTATAAATTCATTTACGGGGGTGTATTCAAGAGAAATCAAAGAGGATAAGAACTTTAAGAAAGCGCAGGAGCTAGCGGATGTATTTGCGGAGCAGGATGGGCGACGTCCACGGATCATGGTCGCTAAAATGGGACAGGACGGTCATGATCGGGGAGCAAAGGTCGTTGCCACTGGATATGCCGATCTGGGCTTCGATGTCGACATCGGTCCGCTATTCCAAACCCCAAAGGAAACCGCCAAGCAGGCGGTAGAAAACGACGTACATATTTTAGGGATTTCGTCCCTCGCTGGCGGGCATAAAACATTGGTACCCGAAGTCATTGCGGAACTTAAAAAATACGGTCGTGAAGATATCATGGTCATTGTGGGTGGGGTCGTTCCCAAACAAGATTATGCATTTTTAAAAGAAGCCGGAGCCACTGCAGTCTTTGGCCCCGGCACTAAAATCAGTGAGGCTGCGATACAGATATTGGAGCTGCTTTTAGAGTAATTCTAGGTAATAATAGAAATCAAAAAGGCGAGACAATTCAATTGTCTCGCCTTTTTGATGTGTTATTGATTCTATGCGGTCGCGATTTCTACCTCACTTTTTCTATTTTTCATCCAAAAATATAGAATGGTAAAGAGTACAATCAAGATGGCAGGGAATAGTATCATAGTGCTTAATGTTTCTTGACCTGATTCAAGAATAACATTGTTGATCGATGAGGCTAAATTCTCTTCGGTAACGTTGATTAGAGACGCAGCTTCCCCTAAATTATCATTACTTTCAAAAATAGTTTTTGCTCTAGTAAAAGTTTCTCCCGTAATATTCAATGAAGATTTAGCCACGGTATTCACATCATTGTCGATCCAACCACCTATAATCGGCTGAAAGATCGAGGACGAAAACATTCCTATAGCTCCAATTATCGACATGCCCAATGCACCTGTTCTTGGTGTTTTTGTGGCTGTCAATCCAATCATGTTTGGCCAAAAATAAGCAACGCCAAGTGCAAAGATTACAGCTGCTACATACGCCATTGCTCCCGTTTGGGTGCTAAATAAATAGATGCCTAAAGTGGCAAGAACCGCAGAGCCCAAAAGAACACCTGTTTGGTTGAATTTGGCTACCATGTTTCCTCCAAAGTATCTTGCAACCGCCATTAAACCTGCTGTCAATGCTAATATTAAAGTCGGTTCTGCACCACTTTTAGAAAGTATTAGTCCAACCCATTGGTTAGGACCAAATTCTGAAATAGCGGTAAGGGCCATACATACTCCTATGAACAAGAATAAAGGTGTAAACATTCCTTTTAAATTTCCACCTAGCGTTGCAGCTTCTTCAATTTTTGCCTTAGGCCAAGTTTGACCGTAGAATAAATACGCATAAATTACAGCTGGGATCAATAGTAACCATACTTGACTTTGACCCATAATTCCAAAATCTGTCATAAAACCGGATAGCAGGCTACCTACAGCAATACCACCGGGAAACCACATGTGAAAACGGTTCAACATCGTACTCATTCTAGTTCCCTTATAAGCATCTGCTATCATTGGGTTGCACGCAGCTTCCGTACAACCGTTGCCTAGGCCTATCAGTAGGTTGGCCACTAATAGCCCTATATAACTTTCTGAAAAAATTAGAAGTAAGATGCCAACTGCATGTGCAACAAAAGCAAATTGCATAATGGCTTTTCCGCCCACCTTATGGTATATTAATCCACCGATGACCATCGCTATAGGAAAGCCTAGGAACCACATAGAGGTGATTAAACCTGCCTGACTGGCCGTTAATTCCAATTCGGTTTTTAATTGATCTAATATCCCGGCGGCAATAGCGAATGAAAATGCAGTAGTAATAAGCGCAAAACAGCTTGCATAAAAAAGTCTGTTCGCATTTACATTAGAAGTTGCTGTTGAACTTTCCATAGGGTATTGATTTAAGTATTGTCGGTTGAATTGCTAAACTAATAAAAAGGAAATAATATTAGTCCTTTTTTGGCAAAATGACATATTAAAGACGATAGAATGTCCAAATCGTATTGATATTCATATATTGAACTTATTTTTAAGAGTTCAACGTCGTTTACGATGTTGTGTTTATGAGCGGTAATCAAATTATTAAATGTTAGGTATATGAAAAAGGGAATCTGGATTTTTTTGTCCGTAATTATGATAAGCTGTGGAAATTCGACCGCAACTTCGGAAATACCCAATACGGAGGCTGAATCTGTTTTGGAGGTCAACTATGACCCTGAGCGGAATGTGGATAGTTTGGGCATCGTTTTACGCGATCAAGGAACTCCGTTGGCGAATTACGTGCATGCAGTTCGAAGTGGAAACCTGGTGTTTTTGGCAGGAAAGGGCCCAAAACAGGCAAATGGTGAGAACATAGTAGGTAAGCTGGGTGTAGATCTTTCTATAGAAGAAGGGTATATCGCAGCACGCGAAGTGGCCATCAACCAGCTTTCCGTTTTAAAGGCCGAATTGGAAAATTTAAACAAGGTAAAACGTATTGTTAAGGTACATGGCATGGTAAACGCCATCCCTGAGTTCACCGACCATTCGAAAGTCATCAATGGATATTCTGATACCATGGTGGCCGTGTTTGGAGAACGCGGTAAACACGCCAGGGCTGCGGTAGGGATGGGTTCCCTGCCGGGAAATATGGCGGTGGAAGTTGAAATGATAGTGGAGGTTTTTGAGGAATAGTTGCGATGCCTTTTTTTTTAACCGGTGATTTTTAGCAAATTAATTCTATTTTTGCACCACTTTAAATCAATGGTCTCGTAGTTCAATGGATAGAATAGAAGTTTCCTAAACTTTAGATGCAAGTTCGATTCTTGCCGAGGTCACTTTTTGGATTACAAACGAATTCTTTTTAGTATTAATTACACTGATTATCAGTATTTTAATATTTTTTGGTATTAAATCATATCATTTGATATCATTTTAACGAGTTCACAAATCGTCAACATTTTTTTCAAATGTTTTCGTATTTTGTAATTGTTCATTTTAAACCTGTTAAATAAACAATTTGTAGGTGATTTGACTTTCGTCCTTAATTAAGTTTAATTTAAAGACGTTTGTTATGCGCACTACCTCCACATTTTCAATCTTATTTTGGCTATACGCTAAAAGAATTAAGAACAATCAAGCTCCGCTTTATGCTAGGATAACCGTAGACGGCAAAAAGCTCAACATTAGCCTCAAAAGAAGAATTGGCATGCAACTTTGGAGTCCTGAAAAGCAGCGAGTTAAAGGGTCGAGTTCAATTGCCAAAGGTATTAATCAATACCTTAATGAAGTACATGCAAAGTTATTTCAGTGCTATCAAGAATTAAGGGTAGATGATAAACGGATTACTCCACAAGCGATTAAATCTAAATTTCTAGGCGAGGATAAGAGAAAGGAATTTACCCTTACAGATATCATTACCTACCATAATGATAAAATGTTTCACAAACTGCATAAGAATACTTCAAGACTTTATTTAATCAGTCAAAAATACATCCTACTCTATTTAAAAAAAGAGTATAAGCTGGATGACATAGAATTATCTCTTCTTGATTACAAATTTATCCTCGGTTTTGAAAATTTTCTCCGTGGCCATAAACCAAGGCATTATCAAAAACAGATTGGGAATAACGCAGTAATGAAGCATATACAACGTTTGAGGAGAATGGTCACGTTAGCTTATGATATTGAATGGATTGGTCAAGACCCTTTCCGAAAATTCAAACAAAAACTAATTCCCACGCATCGAGGTCATCTAACAGGTAAAGAATTGAAACTTTTAGAGGAGGTGACATTGAACTCTTTGAGATTGAGAACGGTGAAAAACTTATTTGTATTTAGTTGCTACACTGGAATTAGCTATATAGATATGATGCTCCTCACAGAAAAGAGTTTGATTATGGGTCTGGACGAAAGATGGTGGATTGCAACAAAAAGGCAAAAAACGAGAAATCCTGTGAAAATTCCTTTATTATCCAAAGCTTTTGAAATCATTAAGAATTTTAGAGAAGATAAAAGGTGTCAGGTTGATGGGACTTTGTTTCCTCAAATATCAAATCAAAAAGTGAATGCCTATTTAAAGGAAATTGCAATAGCAGCTGGCATTCAAAAAAACCTCACCTTTCATATGGCCAGACATACTTTTGCGACAACGGTTACGATGACTAACGGAGTACCCATAGAAACTATTTCTAAAATGTTAGGACACAGAAAGCTAACTACAACCCAAATTTATGCTAAAGTAATTGAGCAAAAAGTATGTGACGATATGGAAATACTTCGTGAGAAACTGGAAATAAATCGAGCATCATATAAAAGTAAAAATACAAAGAGAATCCACTAGGTCAAATGTTCAATAAAGTCAAAATCAAAATATCAATTTTTGATTGAAACCTAAATGGGAGTAGAAATAGAGAACTTTATAGAATTTATTCTAAAAGAAGACCTTTAATGGACTTAAAATTTTTTAATAGAGTGATTTAAATTGTTGATAACCCTCAATTACCTTCTTAATATGACACTTTTCCAAGATTAAAAATGGTATCGTTTGAATCGATTTGAGACCAAATAAAATTTGTGCTTCCTAAACTTAATCGTATTTGGTCCGTTTTGGTTCAATATGTTGTATATCAATTATTTGTGGATAACTCTTTGCATGCTTCCATAGGTATTTTCGCCTATTTCCATACATTTATCCAGTAAAACTATTGAAGGAAAACAAAAGCGCTTTTGTTCATTTCGTAACCTAAAAAAAACAAAATGGACACTATTCTAATACTCGAACGGCTGGACCGTTTGGAAAAACTTTTGATGGCGAACAAGAAGGTAATGACCTTCGAGGAGACCTGTGACTATACGGGAATATCCAGAAGCTATCTCTACAAACTTACCGCTGCGGGAACCGTTCCGCACTCCAAACCCAACGGAAAACTTATTTTTTTTGATCGTAAGGAAATCGAGGGTTGGCTGCTCAGGAACGAACGAAAACCTATAATTGAAATCGAAACGATAGCAAAGCCACTTCGTTAGGGGATCACATTTTCTAAACTTTTCAAAATTCATTATTACATCTTGGGAATCCCCAGGGTGCTCAAAACCCTATACTATGAAAACAGTACCGTACTTACGCGTGGGAACCTCGTACTACAAACGGGTACAGGCACCGACCATTGCAGGACATTTCAACGAGATCTTGGTACATTGGAACATCGAGACCATCCGCCAGGACCATGGCAAGGACTACCTGAGCAAGGTTCCTAAATACGATGGCTTTACATGTATACCAGACCATATCCATTTTAAACAGGAATATAAAGGGTTCTACAATACTTACTCCCCGTTACCGGCAATCCCAAAAATGGGGGAATACCAACATTCATTGAATTTTGTGAAACACATATTCGGGAAACACTATGAACTAGGATTGGATTACCTACAATTACTCTATACAAAACCGGTACAGGTACTGCCCATTCTTTGCCTGGTTTCGAAGGAGCGTTCCACAGGTAAGAGTACTTTTTTGAAATGGCTGAAGGCCATCTTCGACAATAACATGACCTACCTGACAAACGATAGCTTCAGCAGCCAATTCAATGCAGATTGGGCGAACAAGCTGCTTATCTGTATTGACGAAGTACTCTTCAATAAAGAGGAATTGACCGAACGGATCAAATACCTGAGCACCACCAATATCAACAAGTTGGAGGCCAAGGGAAAGGACAAAAGGGAAGTGGAGTTCTTCGGCAAGTTTGTCCTGTGCAGTAACAATGAGGATAACTTTATCAAGATCGATGGGAATGAGACCCGCTTTTGGGTACTGAAGATACCCGTACTCAAAAAGGAGGAGACAGATTTTTTAGATGAACTGAAATCGGAGATACCCGCCTTTCTGCATCACTTGCAACAGCGGCAGCTATCGAGCAATCACACCACAAGGATGTGGTTCACTGCCAAACAAATACGAACACCGGCATTGAAAAAGTTGGTACAGAACAATAGGAACAGGGTGGAGAAGGAACTTGCAACAATTCTGCTAGGGGCCATGGAACAGTTCGATATCCAAGAAATACACCTTTGCCCTTTGGACGCATTACAACTGCTCAATAGGACAAGGATAAAGACCGATTTGACCCAGCTTAGAAGGTTGCTGAAAAGGGACTGGAAACTGGAGAACAAGGACAACTCCCTTAGCTATCAAAAATTGGTCATCTGGCAGGATGCTTCCATGCAGTTGTTGGATGCCAAGGGACGCTATTTTGTAGTGGAAAAATCCTTTTTGATTGACAATTTTGATGAATCGATGACGGGTTGAACTGTTCACAATGCCAATCGATGCCGAGGCTGTCATCAATAAATCATCATTTGTTCATCAAAAAATAAAACGATGACAAAAAACCATAAATAAAATTGAATTATGATGAATCGATGAAAAAAACGATGCTGTGGAAACCTAAGTAAATACAGGCGTTCCAAAGGTTTTTCATCAAAACATCAAAATTTTGCCCAAAACCATTTGGCTTATGAAAGAAAAAAGAACAAACAAGTTATCGTGTGAAAGAGCCCGAGCTTTTCCCATCGAAAAAGCGCTGGCAAAACTCGGGCACTTTCCGACCAGGGAGAACGAAAAAGAAGCTTGGTTCCTGAGCCCGTTCCGCTCAGAGACCCAAGCCTCTTTCAAGGTGTCCAAGAAACTCAATAGATGGTACGACCATGGGGAAGGAATTGGAGGTAATGTTATCGACATGGTATCTAAAATCACTAAATCGTCGGTAAAGGAAACTTTAAAGTTTTTAGGACAAGACCCGACCTCTTTTTCTTTTCAACAGCGGCAAGTTTTAAGCAACGATGAACATAACGTAATACGAATTCTCAATGAACGATCCATTCGGCATTACGGTCTATTAAAATACCTTTTTGAACGAAGGATTTCCATTTCGACAGCATCGGCCATTTGTAGGGAAGTCCATTACCTGAACTTGGGAAGGAAATATTTTGCAATTGGATTGAAAAACGTTTCAGGCGGATGGGAACTACGTAACAAATATTATAAGAATTGCAGTTCGCCCAAGGATATCACCCACATCAAAAATGGAAACGGAAAACTCATCGTTACCGAAGGGATGTTCGACCTGTTATCGACTCTGGAAGGTACCGAAGTATCAAGTTCGGAATATGATTTTCTGGTCCTGAACTCCACTGCCTTCGTTTTAAAAGCAATGGAAATAATGAAAGATTATTTGCAAATCGACCTCTACTTGGACAACGATCCGAATGGAAGAAGTACGACCCAAAAATTAATGGCCCATTCCAATAACTGCCTTGACAGATCAACGCTTTATGAAGGGTTCAAGGATATGAACGAATGGCTCATCTTTAATGCAAAAAAGGGACTTGGTCAGGAAGCGCGAGATGTGTCTTTGTTGCCACAAAGACAAACTCGCTTTACTCCCGGCGGTCGCAAAGAAATAAAAAAATGAAACGTACGTACATCAAATTCCGGTGCTCCATTTATGAGAAAAAGCTACTCCGAAAAAGAGCGGAACGGGCGGGACTTTCCCTCTCCGAATATTGCCGTAGCTCCGCTTTCGGCAATTCCGTCATCGAACGTCTCACCGAGGAACAATTAGACCATTATAAAATGCTGGTGAAGTACAAGGGGAACTTTACCCGAATAGGTAACATGTTCAGGAAACACAACCCCAAACTGGCCGGCGAGGTGGAGCTACTGGCGGAGGAAATACGGACACACCTTTATAATTTCAAAAGAACAAAAAGATGATCGGCAAGGGGACTTCCATAGCGCACACCGGGACAAGTATCGATTACGGTTGGAACCAGGAGAAGGATGCGGAAATCGTATTTAGCCAACATTTGGCAGGAAATGATCCCCAAGAGATCACCGAGGAGTTCAGGTTGGTCCAGGAAGAGAATACCCGTTGCCAAAAGAACACCCTGAGCTTTATCCTCAGTCCGACACAAGAGGACGGTAGGAACCTTTCCAAGCAACAATTAGGGGAACTGACCCAAAAGTTTATCAAGGAAATGCAATTGAAGGAACGGCAGTCCATCGCCTTTGTCCATAGGGACAAGGAACATACCCATGTCCATTTGTACGTGAACCGTATCGCTTTCGATGGCAAGGCCTACAACGACAGTTTTATCGGGAAGCGGAGCCAACTGGCCGCAGAGAACGTAGCCAAAGAGATGGGATTGACCACGGTCAAGGAAGTGCAGCTGGAAAAGGAACTGGATTCCATAAAGATCCGGCTAGAAATAAAGGACATACATCATAAAGTAATGGAAAACGATATACCTAAAACATTGGACTCCTACATCAAGGCGATGAAGGAAAGGAACGTGGAAGTCATCCCGACTATTAATAAGGCGAACAAGTTACAAGGATTCCGGTTCCAATATGAAGGCCATAACTTCAAAGCGAGTGAGGTGCACCGCTCCATGTCCGGTGGAAGGACAATGGCACAAATTTCACGGAACAAAGGGATTGCCAAACCAAAAGATATCGGCAAGTCAGTTCAGTTAATGGGGAAAACCGTGGAAATGAGCACCAATCTTGCAACGGGCATCGCCAAGAACATCATCAAGAAAACAATCAAAAGGGCCATCGATACCGGAATAGGATATTAAAATAAAAAGCTATGGGATACAAGAAACTGGACGAGGTAATGGAACTGCTGACCGACGAGTTGGATGGGTTCAATAAGTCCATCGTTAGATTGGAACGATTGACCCAAAATACGGACAACATTAAAGTAATACCTGATACTTCGGAAATCGAACGATTGCTCCGAGAACATCTGAATTCCGAGAAGACCAAAACCGAAAGACTACAGGAATTCCTTCAGGTTATTACGGTGCAGATTTCAAAAGCACGATCGGTTCCGAAGATACAGCTGTGGATCCATTACTCGATTTGGTTCATTTCCTTGGTCATCATAGGATACCTTGGCCTACAGGTCTCCCGAATCGGGGAAATCCAAGAAAAGGCCTTTACCGAGGGAGAGCAGGAAGTAATATCCAACTTGAGAGGGTATTTTGACCAGAATCCCGGGCATTACGAATCGTACCGGAAATGGATAGAGAAAAAGGATAGTGTTCCAAACCGAAAGTAGTAAGCAACTAATACAATAGTCTTACTACCTTTTATTTCGTCAGTTGTGGCGTAGATATTTTTGCCTAAGTTTACATTTATCATTTAATTCTTAGGCGATATACTTTCTATCATACTCCTTATTTTATCCAAGAATTCCATTTCCTCATGGGGAAGCATATCCAGTATATAACTCAGGACATTTTTCACGTTGTGTTCGGGACTCGGGACGGTCCGATTAGGTAAATGTTCCGTTTCCAATGCCATAATACAGATTTTCAACAGGTTCGAAATCATAAAGGAGGTCTCAAGATAGCCCTCCGTCACTAAGCTGACTTGGAATAGTCCCTTTTCCCGGATATAGGGTTTCAACGTATCGTAATGTTGCTCTTTCAGTTCTTTCAATCTATCCAAAATGGATGCTTCATGTTCTTCCCCTTCGTCAATGGGAATAGGTGGGGCCTCCTTTTCGTAGGCCCTTTCATCCATTTCAAGCCATTTTCCACAGATAGAAAGGTGTCTGTGAAAAATGGCCTGCGCTTCCTTGATAAAATCCTTTAGGTCGTTTCGTATACTTATCACTTGCCCTTTGGAGATTTCGAATTCATTGCCGTAGCGCGCCACATTATAGGCATGTTCCAAGAGCAGTAGCAGTTCGTTGTCCTCCATGTCCGAGGTTTCGGAAAATGGGCGAAGCGTTGGAAAGAAATGCTTACAATAGTTAATATGGCTGATGATGCTGTGGGTAATCTTGCACCTGCCTATACACATCTGTTCAATGAACCGGAACGAAAGTTCATAGCCCTGGTGCATGTTGAAGGTCGCTATGGCATAATCCCCTTCCTCGATAAGCCCATCGGCGGTCCGGGCAAATGCATCGACCTTTCGCATTTCGATATCGAAATATCGTTTGGCCCTTTTGACCAACGTATCCATTGCCCTTTCCGAATAGTCGAATAGGTTCTCCCCGTTAGGACTCGCATAAATGGTGGTTCCGCAGCAGCAATGCAGCACAAAATAAAGTGCGCCCCGTTCAAGGCCGATCTCGGACTGGTGTTCCGTGTACACCCTTATCCTAAAATCGGGGTATCGCTTTCCCGCCTTTGTCACGAATGTCACTATTTCATTGGGAATGGGATCGTTGTTTACATCCACGAACAAGGTAACGATGTGGTATTTTGTACCGCCCTCTTGCTGTAGATCGGACAGAAAGGCCCTATCAATGGCGATAACGTTCAGGATATCGTCCATTAATCTATATAGTTCCTCCCTCTTCTCAAAATTTTCTGGGATGTTTACGTAGCTATCCATGGGTATTGTATAAAAGTTTTGCTCCGTCCAATTATAGGTCAACATTTCCCCGTATCCCACCATCCATACTTGTTATTTATTGCCGTTGTTTGTATTTTACAATAGGTTAATTTTTAGAAAGAAACTATATTTGGATTATGGAGACAAAGACCAAGAACAACCATATAGGACGAAAAATAGGGAGGATCAGGGAACTCCGTGGAATGAAGCAGGAAACCTTAGCAGAGCAACTGGGCATCAGCCAACAGGCGATATCCAACATCGAGAACAGCGAGAAAGTTGATGATGCCAAATTGGACGAAATCGCAAAGGCCCTTGGGGTGACCAAAGAAGGAATCGAGAACTTTTCAGAAGAGGCGATTTTGAATATAATAGGAAACACTTACCATGTTGATAACTCCTCTGCCGTTAATTATGGCTGTACCTTCAACCCTTTAGATAAGCTAATAGAATCATACGAGGAGAACAGAAAGCTTTATGAGCGGTTGCTTCAAGCTGAGAAGGATAAAGTGGCATTTTTGGAGAAAAGTTTAAAAAAAAATTGATATTATCCGAATTGATTTAGAGAATCATTCAAAATCCATGTTTTTATATAATATCTTTTTGAAACAATTTGCTTGCTTTTTGTAGTAGTCATTCTTCCTTGTACAGCTACTTTATTCCCCCCAATTTCCATAGTGATATCAACTTCTAATTATTCGATATTGCTTACCAACTAGGTTTATTATCATTAAAAAGCATATTAGACAAAAAATATGGTAAAAGATAGCATTCCAAATTAAAAGTAGTGTGCGCCCTATACGGTTTTTGCTTGACGCTTATCTATCGGAACGCTACAAAAACCGCATAGGATCCGTGCGCAGTTAAGTTATGGTAAGAATTTGGGGAAATAACTGACTCATAAACAAACCTTGGAGGAAGAAATGACGTCTCACGTATCCATCATTTTTATACATATACTTGAAGTGTTTTGTATACATATTTCAGGACGGGTCAGGCTTTATGTTTAAGTTTTTTTTAATTCCTCAACATCTTTATAGCCAAGGTTCTCTGCAGCGACCTCAAGATAGCTATCGGTCACGAGTTTGTCCAGGTCCTTTTTGATAAGAAGGTCCTTAAGTTGTTTCAGTTCTTTTTGCAGGGCTTTGATACGGGAAAGTTCGTCGTCTGTTTGCACGGTTACACGGGTGTTCATTAAATCTTTACGATCATACTTTTTGATCCATACGTTTATAGTACTGGATTGTATACCGTAAGTTAATGCAATTTGTCTTTTGGAATGGTTTCCTTTGGTAAGTTCCGATAAGACTTTAAGTTTAAAGCTTTCGCTATAACGTCTTACATATCCATCATTTTTATACATATACTTGAAGTGTTTTGTATACATATTTCAGGACGGGTCATAATTACTGCCAACGGTTCGGCTAAGCGTAGTGCGGAGGCAAGGAAACTTTTCGTTTCCGTCTGCCGACGTAGCTAAAGCTTATTGTTTTGCTTTTTCTTTTTTTTTCCAAAGCTAAATCCATAAGATTTAGCGACACAATAAATATACACAGACCTTTCGGTTTTGCCCTAAAGTCCGCATAACGTTTAGGCTTTGTTGAACTAAACCTAAAGGTAGCTTCGAGAAAAAACCCTTCACTACCTTTAAGTATTGTTCAATCCTCAAGATGTAAATTATGAAAAAAAAGTAGTACCCTGATCGAACGGGCCTGTAAAACGGTCCCGGAGTTCGCTATCAACTACCGTAAGCTGGTGCGTTCGGTCGAACTGTCCGGCAAGAGCCAAAGTACCCTTACCAATTACGCGCGCTGTCTTTCCCATATGGTCCTGCATTTTGGTTGTAGTCCCTTGTCATTGGACAGGGAGCAGGTGCTAGATTATCTGCACTACCAAAAAAGGCGGCACAAAACTCCATCGGACAGTTTTTTCAAGCATACCGTTTATGGCCTTCGCTATCTGTACCGCATCTATGATTTGCCCGAGCACCGGGTAGCACTGCCCTCAATAGAACGGCCGAAGAAACTACCGGTAGTACTGAGCAGGGAAGAAGTAAAGTTGCTTTTGAAAACACCCAAGCTACAGAAGCACCGTTTGCTATTGGCGCTACTCTACGGCTGCGGACTTCGCAATGCCGAGCTTCGCAACCTGTACATCAAGGATATCGATATGGATAGGAAACAGCTTCATATCCGTCAGGGCAAGGGCCGCAAAGACCGCTATGTACCGCTTTGTGATTTACTGATACGTGGTATACGAAGCTATCTAGACTCGGAACATCCCATACAATGGCTTTTCAATGGCAACGAAAAAGAAGGCCGCCCGGTAGGTCTATCGGCAAATGGGGTGCAATGGGTGGTAAAACAGGCGGGGCAGCATAGCGGTATCCTAAAAGAGGTAACCACCCATAGTCTGCGCCATACCTATGCCACGCATCTTTTGGAAATGGGTATGGACATCATGAGCCTAAAGGACCTTTTGGGGCATGTGGATATTCAGACCACCATGGTGTACCTGCACGTATCACAGATTAGCAAAAGGGCCGTTTTCAGTCCCTTGGAAAAGTTATACGGCTCTCAGTAATGTCACGGCCCTTATATCAAGTGGCCGATGTATTGGAACGTAATGAAGAGCTGTTATCACAGTATACCAGTAACACTTGGCAATTACGCACCTTGCATGCCTTGCGTAAATGTAGGACCGCAGCACTTGGCGGTCATATAGACCGTTGCAACAACCCGCGTTGTAATCAACTACACCTAAGTTACAACAGCTGCCGCAATCGGCATTGCCCGAAGTGCCAAGGGCACGAACGCGAACAATGGATACGGGCACGTGAAAAGGAACTACTGAACGTTCCTTATTTTCATGTGGTGTTCACCCTGCCCGATACAATGAACCAGCTGTGCTTATATGCCCCAAAACAGGTATATATTATATTGTTCAAGACTGCCTGGAGTATACTACAAGATTTCGGGGCCAATCCAAAGTTCCTTGGAGCCAAAATGGGCATGGTGGCCATACTGCATACTTGGGGCCAGAACCTGAGTTTGCATCCGCATTTACATTGTATCGTTCCGGGAGGTGGCCTTACCACCAAAGGAAAGTGGAAGTATGGCAAGAACAACGGAAAATACCTTTTTCCGGTAAAGGCAATGAGCAAGGTGTTTAGAGCTCGTTTTGTAGAAAACATCAGAAAGGAATTTGACGAGCCCCGGTCATTTTATGATAAACTCTTCGCCAAAGATTGGGTGGTGTATGCCAAACGCCCTTTTGCAAACCCTGAATATGTTGTGGAATACTTGGGGCGCTATACCCATAAGATCGCTATCAGCGATCACAGAATACAATCACTTGCCAATGGCAAGGTTAGCTTTACTGCCAAAGATTATAGAAAAGGGGGCGCAAAGCAGCTACTTGGTTTAAGTGATGCAGAATTCATAAGGCGCTTTAGCCTGCATGTGCTACCCAAGGGATTTGTACGCATACGCCACTATGGTATTTTAAGTAGTACAAAAAAGAAAATAGTACTACCGCTGCTCATGGCGGAAATGGGGCAACCAACCCCAAAACAAGAATCACCGCCGCTTTCACACCGAAGGTGCCCTAGGTGTAAAGTAGGCACTTTGGTAACGGTCTTTATGTTCGACGGCAGAGGACCGCCCGAACATTGGATCACTAAACTCGAACAACAACATAGAACATCCCAAATCAGAACAGCGTAATGGTTGTAAGGGAAACCTATTGCCTAAAATGAACGTTTTTGATTAAAAGTACCTGTCGTCAATAGAAGCTAAAGACTTTGGATAACAAGAAGCATCCGAACGGGGTCAACAAAAACGCTAACTGTAAAGGTATCCACACAGGTGCCACTTCAAACCTCCCTCCCAATACATATCAATCCCCATAGGAAACAACAAGGCCAAAGACCCGGTGTAGTTCAACACCGCATTCATGCTCGGTCGTACCGACCGCACGAATGCTTAGTTATTGTGAGTAGTTTTTACTTTAACTTTTCTAGTAATAGTTCGGCAACTGGTTCTGAAGATGCAGGATTTTGTCCAGTTATTAATAAACCATCTTCGACCGCATAAGGACTCCAGTCTGCTTTTTTAGTGTAAATTCCACCATTACTCTTTAACATTTCTTCAACCAAAAATGGAACAACAGAAGTTAGTTGAACAGCTTCTTCTTCTCCGTTTGTAAATCCAGTTACTTTTTTCCCATTAACCAAAGATGTCCCATCCGTATTTTTTGTGTTTTTAAAAATTGCAGGAGCGTGACAAACAGCAGCAACAGGTTTATTGTTGTTATAAAAATCTTCTATTAAGGCAATTGAGTTTTCATCTTCAGCTAAATCCCATAAAGGACCGTGACCACCAGGATAAAATACTGCGTCATAATCTGCTTGATTTACAGTTTCTAATTTTATTGTTTTAGATAAGATCTCTTGAGTTTCTTTATCATCATTAAATCTTATGGTTGCTGGAGTTTGGAAATCTGGTTCATTACTTTTTGGGTCAATTGGCGGTTGTCCACCTTTTGGAGATGCCATAGTAATTTCAATTCCTTTATCTTTTAATAAGTAATAAGGCGCTGCAAATTCTTCAATCCAAAAACCAGTTTTCAATCCAGTATCTCCTAAATCTTCGTGATTAGTTAATACAAATAATACTTTTTTCATTGTTTTGCTTTTTTTTGTGTTAATACTTAATTTTTTTTCATTAGAATTATTTTCTTTTGTGTTTTTACCACAAGAGGATAATAAAGCTAAAGCGATTATAATTGTTGTTATTCTTTTGATTAGAGACAAAATTACTGTCAAATTAAGTACTAAAAATTGATGTATGGTAATAAAATCAATTATGAGACATTTCTTTTCTATTTCTACTTAAGCTTTCGGTAGTAATTCCTAGATAAGAAGCGATATGGTAATTTTTTACAGCCTGTTCAATATTTGGGTAAGTGCTAATAAAAGAAACGTATCTTTCTTTAGCTGATTGGGCTAAACTTGCTAATATTCTTTTTTGAAAGCTAGCAAAAGCTCTTTCCATTTTTTTTCTGAAAAAAGTTTCTAATTGTGGAATCTCTACAAATAAATCTTCCATACTTTTTTTGGAAATTTCATATAAAGTTGCTTCCTGAATAGTTTCAATATACATAATTGCTTTGGATGCCGTGAAGAAAGCTGTATAATCGCTTATCCACCAATCATTAATGGCGAATTGCAAAGTATGTTCTTTACCAGATTTGTCAATAAAGTAAGTTCTTAAACATCCATTGTAAACATAATATTGATTGTTCACTTTATCATCTGCTTTTAATATTGTAGTCCCTTTATTTAACTTGAGTTTTTTAAGTTTACTTTCAATAAGATTCATTTCTTTTTTTGAAAAAGAAATGCCTTTAAAAATTTCTAATATTATTGAATCTTCGATGTTCATTTAAATTACTCGCAACGGTCTCGTTTATCGCCATTTGGCGGAGTAAGAGACACGGATTTGTCGGCTTAGTATTGGTTTGTTGGTAAAGTTAATTATTTTCTTACTAACGAAGCCGCTTATTGGCGATGAACCGTTGTTGTGCGCAAGCTTATTAGTATTAATGTTTTAATTATGCTTTTTCACATTATTTTGGTAATCCGACAAGCAGCTTGGAAATACTGGTAATAACTTTTGCTTTTGTTCTTCAATTCCAATTTTAATAATCTCGATATATTCCGCTTGAGTGAATTCCGCTTGAATCTTTGCAGTTGAACATTTACAATACGCTTTAGTCAAATCAGGATATTTTACTGCCATTTCTTTAGAATCTGCTAAACATTTTTCCGTTAATATATTAGCGCTTTCATTTGTATAACTTTGGTTTTTCGGTTCAGCCAGTACGGGTTTTATTACCTTACAGGGAAGAATTGGTAGGAGACATTCGAAGAAGCAGGTGGCACGGTGGCATTATTGATCTAATAATGGATTCAGTAGGTGGAATGGTTGGAAATGCCAATTTTAGTTCTAAAGAAGATAAATTAGCAACTATTGATCTTAGAATTGATTATTTACAAGGCGCAAAAGCATTTTGATTAGTTGAAGATTTAGTACATTTGGGCAATAAACTAATGGTAACAAGTACGCAAGCTTTCCAGGAAGGTCAATTGGTTGCTGAAGGAAAAGTCGTTTACAATTTCATTAAAAGTAAACCCTTAAAATTGAATATTTGGAATATTTTCTAAAACACCGACACGCTACCTGGCTTGAACTATTCTTCGACCTTGTTTTTGTATCCAGCATTGGAGTAGTGACTCATAATCTGGCGCATACTCATAATAACCATTTAACTCCTGAACAGATTTGGTTATTCCCTTTACAATTTATTATAATCTGGTGGATCTGGATTGTACATACCTTATTTTCCAATCGATTCAATCATGATAATAGGATTGAAAGAATCTTTAGTCTTACAATTATGTTCTTGATGATAGTCATGGCTGCATTTTTTGGAGATGATCTCTTTCAGAATTATCCTGCCTTTGTCGGTTTTTATGCGGTTATAAAATTAATATTGGTGTTTTTATTTTTTAGAGCATCTAATCAAGACCGGCACTCTGTAAGTTATGCTAGGAAAAGTGGTTATATAATTCTTTTAGGCACGGGAATTTCAGCTATTTCCATTTCCTTGGAAACCCCCTTAAGGGAAATTGTCTTGGTTTCAGGAATTCTAGTTGAAATGCTCGGTATTTATCTTGTAAGTACACGGAATTTGGAGAAACCAAAACCAGTCCATCGCGAACATATGGTAGAACGAATAGGATTACTTTCAATAATACTTCTGGGAGAATCTATCATAAGTCTTACAGGTACTTTAAGAAATGTCAATTGGGACATTTTAAGTATTGTGGCAGCAGTTACGGGTTTTATTATGATTGGCCTTATTTGGTGGATATATTACGATAGTTTCCATGTCAATGAGCGGATTAAATCTATGACCAACGGGTTTCCTATGTTGTATTCCCACTTGTTTTTAGCTATGGGTTTTGTAATCTTGGCTAATGTGATTCGACATGCTATTTTAAATGATCTAAATATGAATGAGTTTAGAATTCTGGCGATTACGGGAATGAGCTTTTTTTACATCGGAAAACAAACCGTTTATATTGTTTTTATTCCTCCCTTCCGTAAAAGGATGACAATTAATACACTGGTATGTATTTTTATAACCATAGCATCTACCTTTTTGCCAAAAATGGAATATACGCTTGTTGGAATTACAATAGGTATGCTGTTTTACACGTTTGCCAATTTCAAGTTTATCTTAACCAAGGATATATCTGAGTATGTTACGAAAGAATAAAAATATATAGGCTTGCGTACAACGTTTAGTCTATGAAGCGTAGCGCCCGAATGGGAGTTATGATTACATATACAGTGTTATGGGCTTTTTTACATTCTTCATTGTCACTGGAAAATTGTCGATGCTTAAGTCTCTTATCTCCATTCCAAGCCCCCTTATTTAGTTTTACATTTGTAGTGTAACAAAAATAAGTCAAAATGAAATTTAAAAGTTTAATCAAATTAAGTAGCCTAGTTCTCATTCTAGGGATAACAATTCAAGTATTTTCTCAATCTAAAAAAAGTAAAATTATGGACAACACGAAAAATGAAAACATCGGATTATTAGTAATCATGAAAGCGAAAGAAGGTAAGGAGCAAGAAGTGAAAGAGTTTCTTCTAGGTGGTTTATCATTGGTAAATGCAGAAACAAAAACTGAATCTTGGTTTGCATTTCAAATAGATGAACAAACTTTCGGAATTTATGACACATTTGAAGCTGAAGAAGGCAGACAGGCACACTTAAAAGGAGAAGTGGCAAAAGCCTTATTGGCCAATGCTGAAGAACTTTTAGAAGGTTTTGATCCTAGCAGAGACATTAAGACCGTTGATGTTCAAGCAAGTAATCATAAAGTGGGTGATCAGAATAAGGGATTGTTGGTGATTATGAAAGCCAAAGAAGGAAAGACATCTGCAGTGGAGGATTTCTTACAAGCGGGCAAGTCATTGGTAAGTTCTGAGCCTGCAACTTTATCTTGGTATGCTTTTAAAATCAATGAAGAAACCTATGCCATTTTCGATACGTTTGCAGATGACGCTGGCAGAGATGCTCATTTAACAGGGAAAGTAGCAGCAGCGTTGATGGAGAATGCACCTGTAATTTTGGAAGGCTTTGATGCTTCAGCAATTCAAAAAATTAATATTCTAGCTTCAAAATAAATATTTGATTTAAGAAAGGAGTGCTTTTGGCACTCCTTTTTTTTTAAATTTGAATGAGCTAAAAAATAAATTTAGTATGGCCCAAATAATTATAGACAAACAAAACGGGGAACTTGCGTTTAGATTAGAAGAGTTCAACGACCTAAGCCAATTTGATCATTTACAAAGAAGAAATTATTATTCTATCGTTTTGTTATGTGGAGTTAGCTATGAACTAAGCGTTGATTTTCAAAGTTTTGAATTGCAAGGAAATCAAATGATTTGTTTGGCTCCGTATCAACCTTTCATGATACGTTCTGAAGAAAAGTGTCAGGGTTATTTATTGAATTTTCATCCCGATTTTTTTTGTACATATAGACATCAAAACGAAATAGAGACCGAGGGATTCCTTTTTAATAATTTTCATGGTTTACCCTATTTTACTGTAAACGAGCAAAGCCTATTTCTTAATTTGATTGATCAAATTTCGAAAGAGATGGACAAAGACTCAATCGCTCAGCATGAAGTTCTTGTGGCATTTTTAAAAGTGTTTTTAATAGAAGCGGTCAGACATAAGAAACAATTTGACCAACAATTAACTCCCAGATTGTCAGATTCAAAAACAGAAATTTTACAAAATTTAGTCGATGCAATTGAGAGTAATTATTGCAAATTCCATTCTCCCCAAGAATACGCAGATGAACTAAGTGTAAGTCCTAAAACTTTAGCCGGTATCGTCAAGAAATATCTCAATCAAACGACTTCATCCTTAATTTCAAATAGGATTATTATTGAGGCGAAACGAGAACTTTATTTAACTTCTAAACCAGTGAAACAAGTTGCTGCTTTTTTAGGTTACGACGATGAATTCTATTTCAGTCGATTTTTTAAAAAGAAGGTAGGAGTATCACCTGATATTTATCGTAAGACAGTTGGTTTTGCTAAACTAGAGTCAAATTAATTACTCACAACGTCCCGTATAAAAACTGTGCGAGCGGGCGCGTGTGATTGTCCGCAGGACAATCAGCTGAGCAAGCGAGCACCGAGTTTCGATTCAAAAACAAATTAAGCATTGTTTTTATATGTTGTTGAACTAATCCTCGTACCTCGGAAGCTTTTAGCTACTTGTAAAAATAGGGTATCTTGATGGGTTCATAAAAACCTTACGATATGTATTTAAAAAAAACCGGGGACGATCCTGGAAACGGCCTCGGAACAGGTGCCCGGATTTAAAGAACTTGCCCTTGCCCTTGAAAGGAGCTTTGCCATCAACGGCAAGGCCACCAGTACCCTAAGGAACTACCTTCGCTGTCTTTCACATCTGGCGCTTCATTACAAACGCAGTCCGGAACTGCTAAACGAAGAGCAGATAGCGGATTATCTCCATCACTGCCAGAACCTGCACAAGACCCCATCCGAGAGTTTTTTCAAACATACCATTTATGGCCTTCGTGCCGTCTACAAGGTGCTTGGAATGGATAAAAAGCGCATCGGTCTACCACAGGTCAAAAGGCAGAACGACCTACCGGTTGTGCTTAACAAAAGGGAGGTCCGGGAGCTATTGAGTGCACCCAAATACCTAAAGCACCGTTTGATGCTTGGAATGCTCTATGGTTGTGGGCTTCGCAGTTATGAGCTCTGCAACCTGTTGCGATCAAATATAGATTTCGACCGTAAAACGGTCTTTATAAAAAAGCAGAAAGGAAAGGTGGACCGCTATGTTCCCTTGAGCCCTCACCTTGCCAGGGGCCTGAAAGCATATTTCAGGACCGAAAACCCCGTAAAATATGTATTCAATAGTCAGGTCACCAAAGACGGGGCGGTAGGGCCGCTTACCACAACGGGTATCCAATGGGTGATCAAGGAATGCCGTTCCAAGGTGAGCACCCAAAAGAAGTTCACCGCCCATACACTAAGGCATTCCTATGCCACCCATTTACTAGAGGATGGGATGAACATCATGTGTTTAAAGGAGCTATTGGGGCATGCCCATATCGAGACCACCATGGTGTATTTACAGGTATCCAATGCAGGGAGTTCCATAAAGTTCAGCCCTATGGATACGCTTTACACAAAGTAATGCGGCACGGACATAAAGTGGCGGATGTGCTGAATCTGGAAATGGACCATCTCGATGACATAGCGCATACAAGCTGGAACGCACGCGCCTTACACGCCATACGCAAATGCCGCACCAAAGCCCTTGGCGGACATCTGGACTGGTGTACGGCTTGCAAGAAGCTGCACCTGCAGTTCAACTCCTGTCGTAACAGGCACTGTCCCACCTGTCAGGGGCATAAACAGCATCAGTGGATAGCGGCCAGAACGGCCGAGCTACTTCCCGTACCCTATTTTCATGTGGTGTTCACATTGCCCGATATGCTGAACCCTGTTGCGCTAAGATATCCCCGAACGCTCTACAAGATCCTGTTCGACACCGTATGGGAAACACTTAGTGCTTTTGGGAACAACCCCAAGCATTTGGATGCAAAACTGGGTATGATAGCGGTACTGCATACTTGGGGCCAGAATCTACAATTGCATCCACACCTGCATTGCATCGTACCCAAGGGAGGTGTCTCAAAAGCTGGGTTCTGGAAAAAAGGGAAGGGAAAGGACGACTTTCTGTTCTCGGTACTGGCGATGAGCGATAAATACCGCGGTCTTTTTGTGGCAAAACTGCGCAAGGCGCTTCCCCAACTACCACAGTCCCTGTATGACGACCTGTTCAAAAAAAAGTGGGTGGTCTATGCCAAGGATCCTTTTGGAAAACCGGAACATGTGATCGAATATCTGGGGCGCTACACCCATAAGATAGCGATCGGTAACCGCCGTATAGTACATATGGACAAGGATAAAAGGGAGGTCACCTTTCGTTTGAAGGACTACAGGAAAGGCGGTCAACGAACAACGATGACACTCTCCACTGAAGAGTTCATACGGCGTTTTCAACTCCATATACTTCCCAAAGGCTTTACACGGATACGCCATTACGGGTTTTTGAGCAGTAGTTGGAAAAAGGAAAGGTTGCCACGGTTGCAGCTGCAATTGGCGGACAGGGACCTGACGCATGTAGAAAACTTTGTCGTTCCGGAGAAATCGGTGCACCGGTGCTGCCCGAGCTGCAAAACGGGGACATTGGTCACCCTGTTGACCTTTGACGGTCGTGGTCCACCAACGAATTACCAACAGACCATAAAACGTAAACTATTGAAATTCAGAATGTAGCAGCGGTTCAAAAAAGAGCCTTGGCACACTAGTGGCCAAAACGAAGGAAAAGGGAAAAAGGGATATGCATACCCACCTAAAAGATGGGAATCTGTACTGAACTTCGGTCATTATATGGTTTTCTACAAAAAAGTAGACCGTAAATTGGAACTATACCGACCTTCCTCCTTGCAAAGGTTCCTACAAACTCATCGTATTCCCCCTTATCCTGAAATTCCGGATCAGTCAACAGATTATATAGCGCTGGCCTATCGGCGCGCCATATACTTAGTTATTGTGGTGCGTTATTTTTTTCAGGCTGATGCTGGATTCACTTGTATTTGTCCACCAATCGCTTTTAATACTTTCATAATTGTCGCAAATTGAGGTTTCGCACCATCGGATAATGCTTTATACAAACTTGGTCTGCTCAAACCAGTTTCCTCCGCAATTTTTGTCATTCCAATAGATTTTGCAATATGTCCAATCGCATTAATAATATCCGCATTATTTCCTTCTTCGAGGACTGAATTTAGATATTCCGCAATCATTTCTTTACTATCTAAATAATCAGCAATTTCAAATTTTGAAGTTCCCATTTTCTACTTGTTTAATTTTTTCCAAATTTCTATCGCTTTCGCAATATCCTTTTGTTGAGTTGATTTATCTCCACCAATTAAAAGGACAATAATTTTTCCGTCCTTTTCTTTGAAGTAAATTCTGTAGCCTTTCGCAAAATTAATTCGCATTTCTCGAATTCCGTCGCCAACAGTTTTACAATCTCCAAAATGCTCGTCAGTTTCTAATTTTTGAATTCTGAACAAAATCTTTGCTTTTGCTTTAAAGTCTTTTAACTTTTTCAGCCATTTGTCGAATTCAGTTGTTTTTTCAATAAAGAACATAAATATTGTATCTACTTGGATACAAAAGTAAGAATAAATATTGATTTAATTACTTAGAAATTCGATTTATAGCAGAGTGAGTTTTAATGCACCACAACGTTTTGCAGCTACACGCAGGCAGGGATTTTCACCACTGAACCTCCTACGAAGAACTGAACTTCAAATTTAGCACTTTTCTGTCATACGAAGCACAAAACCCCTGCTTGCGTGTAGGTGCTGTTACCAGCTGGCGTTCTGTCGTCCGTGTCTTGAAAGTCAGGTCTGTAAAGGATTTCGCTGTCGTTGTTAGGTCTGAGTTTATGTCTTTACGTGTCGGTTGTGCGTTGGCGGTTTTAAAAAATTTTAGAAGGGAAGGAAGAAAAAAATTGAAGTTTTTGTTTAGGTGGAAAAGGGGCAAGCTCTTTTGCAATTTTTGGTCTGGGCGTGGGCTTGTGCGAATTGCAAATGTGCTTGACCCTGTGCGGTTGCTATTCATTTTTCCTACGATTATTTCCATTCTTATTTGTCCACCAATATAATGGCGGTATCAGTATCGGTGCAAAAATTAATGTGCTTGTCAGTCCGCCAATGATAACGGTTGCCAATGGTCTTTGAACGTCTGAACCAATACCACTCGAAATAGCGGCAGGAACAAGTCCTAAAATGGCTAAAACAAGGATTGAAAGTATGGCACGTAATTGTTCCTTTGATGTTTTATTGATGAGTGTTTGTGAAATAGGGTTACTAAATGTCGCTCTGTTTAATGCTGAAACTAATAGCACACCTGCCATTACTGAAATTCCAAAAATGGAAACGAAGCCAACACCTGCGGAAACATTAAAATAATATCCACGAATGAGTAATGCAATAATTCCACCTGAAAGAGCAAACAATACACAACTTGTTGTTATTATTGTATGCTTGAAATTTTTGTAAAGCATAAAGAGAAATACAAAAACCATAAGGAGCGTTAACGGAATTGTTAATGCCAATTGCTTTCCTGCCCGCTCCAAATTCTCATATTGACCCCCGAAAACCAACTCGTAACCTTTCGGGATTTGAACTTCTTTTTCAATTCTTTTTTGAAGTTCTTTAACAAAACCGCCCTGATCTCTGCCTCTGATATTGGTGCGTACCGTTACCATACGTTTATTGTTGTAGCGGTAAATATTGGTTTGACCTTGTACAAAATGGATTTCGGCCAATTGTTCCATCGGAATTAAAGAACCATTTGCTGAAGGCACCAGCATTTTTTTGATTTCATCAATATTATTTCTGAATTGCGGTAAATAGCGAATTACGACATCATAGCGTTTGGTTCCGTCATATAAAACCGAGATTGATTTTCCACCTATCGCGGCTTCAATCATATTCTGTATATCCGAAACATTGATGCCATAACGAGCTGCCGCTTCTCTGTTTATTTTGATAGCAAGTTGTTCTTGCATTCCTTCCTGTTCAATATTAACGCCTTCGCTACCCTGCATTGACTTCATTATGCTCACAATACTGTCAGCTTTGCTTCGCATCATCACCAAGTCGTCACCTACAATGGAAACAGCAAGGTCGGCAGCACTTCCCGTTACGATTTCCATCACCTGATCAATGATGGGTTGCCCTGATGTAAATTTTACACTTGGCAACTCCCGTTCTAATTCACTGCGGATTTGCATTACCAATTCTTTTTTCGAAATGGTATCTGTCCATAAATGATAATCTTTTAGTCCAACTAAAATTTCATTTCGGTTAGCCGGAAAAGGATCTGTGCCATCATCGTTTCTTCCGGTTTGCGTGATGACGAATGAAATTTGTGGATATTTAGAAATAATTTCCCTGATTTTTGGGGCATATTTTGCATTTTCCTGAATAGTTATTCCCGCAGGGAAATTGCCTCGTAGAAATATAGAACCTTCGTCTAATTCAGGCAAAAATTCTGTTCCTAATTTCAGTCCGAAAGAAATAAGTATTAATACTATTCCGAACCCGAAAAGAACTGTTTTTTTGTAGTGGTTTAAAATTATCGAAATAAATTTACCATAACTGTTTTCTACAAATTCAAGGATTTTATTTCGATGTTCTTTAAAAGGTTTGTCGGGGTTTGAAATGGCTTTGTTGTAAACAAATGAAATCAGAACAGGAATAAACGTTAAAGCAGCAATCATTGAACCAATAACAGCAAATGCCAATGTCAAAGCCATAGGAGAAAACAGTTTACCTTCAACTCTTGTCATTAACAGAATAGGCATATATGCTAAAATGATAATGGTTACGGAAAAGAAAATTTCCCTTCCTACCTCTTGTGCCGAAAGCATAGTTATTTTTATGATCCCTTCCCGTTTTTCTTCTGCTGATGCTGTTCGATATTTTCTAATGAGATGCTCGGCCATTACTACAGCACCATCTACAATAATTCCAAAGTCAATTGCACCTAATGAGAGCAAATTGGCAGGAATACCCGTGAGACGCATTATGATAAATGCAAATAACAATGAGAAAGGAATCGTTAAAGCCACAACCAAAGCACTCCTTGCACTTCCCAAAAAGAAAATCAGAATGATAATTACAATGCTTACGCCTTCAAATAAAGTTTTACCAACGGTGTGTAGTGAATGGTCAATTAAAAAACTTCTGTCGTAAAGTGTTCTGATTTTTACACCTTCCGGTAATTCATTTTCTTCCAATTCTGAAAACCTTTTTTTGAGTTCTGCTAAAACTTCACTTGGGTTTTCATATCTACGAAGAAGAATAATTCCTTCTACTCCGTTGTTTACATCTATATTTTCATCGGCAACGGTATATCCTAAAACTCCACTCGGTGGTGGTGGAGCAATTTCCACACTTGCCACATCACGCACAAAAACAGGAACTCCATTTTCGGATTTTAAAACAATATTCTCGATATCGGTTTCGCTTTGTAGTGTTCCCAACCCCCGAACAGCAAAACCTTGTCCGCCCCGCTCAATTAAATTGCCTCCAGTATTCTGATTATTTGACACAACAGCATTTTCTACATCGGTAATTGTCAGATTATATTTTCGTAATTTGTCAGGGTCAGTTAGGATGTGAAATTGTTTTAAAGGTCCGCCAAATGTCACAATATCTGCAACCCCTGCGGTTTGCAACAAATACGGTTTAATTACCCAATCTTGTAAATCCCTAACCTGAATAGGTGAAAAACTTGGTGGTGCTTCTACCACATAACGAAAAATTTCTCCAACAGCTGTAGAAAGTGGAGCCAATTCGGGCGTTACACCTTCGGGTAATTCGGCAGTTGCCAATCGCTCCATTACTTGTTGTCGAGCAAAATAATCATCCGTTCCGTCTTTGAAAGTAAGTTGTACAACCGATAAACCGAATATGGTTCGGCTTCTGCGGTCTAAGACATTTGGGGTGTTTTGTAATGCTCTCTCAATAGGAACGGTAACTTGTTGCTCTACTTCTTCGGCTGCACGACCATTGTATTGAGCCACAATAATCACATTGGTATCTGCAATGTCAGGATAAGCTTCAATCTTTAGTTGTGTAAAACAATAATAACCGACAGCCATTATTACAAAACTTATCGCCACTACTAACCAGCGATTTTTGAGAGAAAATATGAGCAGATTTTTAATCATAATTTACCACTGTTCTACTTCGTGAGTTACAATGAACCCACCTCTGTATTGTTTTCTTAATTCGGTTAATACTTCTTTTATTTTTTTATTTTCATCTATAAATGTGATAAGCATTGGCGTTTCATCAAATGAAAATTGCTGTGCAGGTTGTTTCAAACGGTGATGTCTGCCAAAGCCGGAATGCCCCACAAAAGAAGTGGCTCCTGCAATTCCGTTATCAATCAATAATTGCATAACGAACTGATGCAAGGGTTTTGTTCCTTTCAGTTCGTCCTTGTCAATGTATATTTGTGCTTGTATCATTGTTATAACCATTTTTTTCTTTTAAAATAGTACAGAGTAATCACTGATGAAAAAAGCATTAAGAAAATAGCAAACGGGTAGCCAAGCATCCATTCCAATTCGGGCATAACTTTAAAATTCATTCCATAAATACTCGCTATAAGTGTTGGTGGCATAAAAACCACCGTGGCCACAGTAAAAAGTTTAATAACTTTATTTTGTTCGATATTAATTAACCCCAAAAAGTTATTTTGCATATACTCCAGTCGGGTAAAATTAAAGTTGGTGTGTTCAATGAGGGAGTTAATATCTTTCAATATAATTCTTAAGTCTTCTTTATTAGCTCTTATAGTTTTGTTATTTCGTAATAATGATGACACCACTCGCTGCTTATCAAACAAGGCCTCTCGTACCATCATTATTTGCTGTTGAAATTTGTTGATTTCAAGAATGATGTTTTCGCTTGGAGCCTTGTTTGAATTCATTTGCTGATTTAACAATGCGATGTTTTTAGAAATGCTTTCAATTAAATCGGCATCCAAATCAATCCTGTTTTCAATGATATTAACTAATATATCTTCAGGATTTTTACTTTTTAACGATGCATCTTTCAGTCGTCTTACTGTCTCTGCCAGTGCTTTACTTTCAAAATCACGTATATCGAAAAGATGTTTTTCGGTGATAATAAATGTAATTTGATTTTCATCAATATTTCGTGTGGCGAGATTATAAGTAAGAAAAGTGGAATTGATCAGCACCTTACCATGCTCTTCCGTATAACGGGAACTGGTTTCTATCTCTTCCTGCTGTTGTCGGGAGGGGAAAGTAATATTAAACTTTTTTTCAACGAAACTCTTTTCGTTTGCATCAGGGTTTTGCAAATCAATCCATACAAGATTATTTTCAGGAATTTCCTGCGACAAATCTTCCAATTTGATTTGCTTGTATTCTGGTATGTAATATAAGCGTATCATTAATATCCAAAACTTAATCCTTTAAGCTGCATTACTCCTTCAACGGCAATTTCATCTTCATTTTCAAGTCCGCTGAAAACGATTATTCTATCGCCAATCTGTTGACCAGTCTGAATTTCTTTACGTTCAAATTCATTAGCTGATTTTTTTACAAATACATAATGTTTTCCTTGAACGGTTATCATAGATGTTTTATTGATGCTTATAAAATTTCCTTCGCTTAAGCCAAAAGAAACATTGGCAAACATTCCTGTTTTTAGTTTGCTCGTTGCATTATTTACCGTTATTCTTACTTTTACCATTCGGGTGGCATTGTCCACCAAATCAGCCACAGCATCTATTTTACCTGTGAATTTTTCGTTCGGGTATGCAGTAAAAGCAATATTGCAAGTATGTCCTTCATTGATTTTGCTGATTTGATTTTCGGGAATATCACAAATGATAAAAGCCGTTCCTGCTTTGGCTTTTCGTAAAACATCAGGGTCAAAGCCTCCTGATTTTAATTTGGTTTCGTGTTCAATCAAAGCTGCTTTTTCGTTGGCAAGATTGGTTTGCTCCATTGATAAGGCGGTTTGAGCATTCAGCAAATCCTGGCCTGTGGCTGCACCGTGCAAATTCAAATCTTTAACTCGTTCTAACTCTACCTGCTTTTGTTTGATATTTATGTTTTGAATTTGACTGATGTTGATTTGATGCTGTATGAGTTGTGTGTAGTTTCCTGCCAGTTCGGGGTTCTCGAACAAAATAATGTTTTGCGATGCTCCTTCGCCCGATGGCAATACAGTAGCGGCAATTTTTCCCGGTGCGTTTAATTCTGCTTCAATATTGCTGCTGTTTATTTTTTCCGTTTTAAAAAATGCGGTGCTTTCCGCATCAGGAAAAGTAATGGTTGTTCCGTTGTTGGTTACCACAGGGGCAATATTTTTTTCCGAAACTTTATTTTCTTTTTCTCGGCAGGCCGAAAGTAAAAAGATAAATGAGAATATGTAAACTATATGTTTCATCATTGGGCTAATTGATTGATTAAACCTGTTGCATAAAGCAGTTGAATGTAGCTTTGGCGGTAAAGTTGCATTGCATCATAATATTGTTGCTGCGTTTCCAACCAGCTGCGTTGTGCTTCCAAAAAATCTATAATGGTTGTTCCGCCTTTCAGATAAGCGTATTTCACATTATCCAAAATGGTTTGCGACTGTTGCAAAAGCACATTAAAACTTTCAAGGTTTTGCTGTTGTAGTTGGTAGTTGGCAAAAGCAACCGAAATTTCAGTTTGAATTTGATTTTGAACCGCAATGAGTTGTTTATCTGCCTGTTCTTTGAGTAAATATGACTTCTTTATTTCACCCTGATTGCGATCAAACAAAGGAAGACTAAGTCCAATGGAAGGTCCTAAATAAGAAACCCCGTTTTGTGGGCTGTAAACGAAACCGACTTGTGGTTGCGGAATAGACTGAGATTTTTGTAACTTAATGTTTATTTCAGTGGCATCAATCAATGAATTGGATAGTTGTACATCGCTTCTGTTCTTCAATGAATATTGCAACAAACTGTCAACTTGGGGAATTGTCTGAAACATAAGATTATCTGTTTGGTCAATGTAAATGCTTTCGTCAACTCCAAGTAAAAACTTTAATTCATTTAACTTATTCGTTAACTCTTGCAAGGCATTTTTCAATTGAATATCGTATTGCTTTGCCAAGAGTTCTGTTCTGTAAAGATCCGTTTGCGTAATTACTTGATTTTTGTAACGGTTTTGGTTGGTTAAAACCAAACTGTCAATATTGCTTTTGGCAATTTGAATAATATCTAACTTTTTTTGTGCCGTCCATACTTCTAGCCATTTACTGGCAACATCAGAAAAGATATTTCTCTCCAATTCCGCATAGCTGTAGTTCGATACGCTAACATTTTTGCGAGCTAATTCGATTTGATTTTTTCGTTGACCTGCTATGGGAATTGGCTGCATATATTTGAAAAGCATCTGAATGTTTTGACCATTGAGCAAATCGGTGCCGGGGGCAAAATTGTTAGGATTAGTCAAATAGTATTGTTCATTTTCCAAGAAAGGATTAGGGAAAAGTTTTGCTGTAATCGTGTCAGCTTGGGCAATGCCGATATTGAGTTGTTGAGTTTTAAGATAAGGGTTGTTTGCCTTTGCAGTTTGCAGTGCTTTTTGCAGTGTATAGTTTTCTTGTGCTATTGCAGGACTGCACAGCATTAAGCATAAAATATTCCCGAAAACAAATTTTATTATAAACTTCATTGCACCGAATTGAAATCATTATTCGGGTGCAAAAGTCCACCAACTTATTAAAGATGACTGTTAGAGAACCAATAGAAAAAAATTAGAATTTTATTAGAGCGAGTTAAACGGTCTGTAACTCAACGGTAAATGTTGTTCCTTGATTTTGTTTGGACTGAACGACAATACTACCTTTATGTAAATGAATTATCTTTTGAGTAAGTGAAAGTCCAATACCGTTTCCGTCTGCAAACTGTTTGTTTTCGCCACGATAAAAGGGAGTGAAGATGTTTTTCAAATTATCTTCTGAAATACCAATCCCTTTATCGTTAAATCGAAATTGGATTTTTTCTTTTTCAAAGCCAATGGAAACATTACTTTGTTTATCCTTAGAAAATTTACAACCGTTTTCAAACAAATTGGCAAAAGCCACTTTCAAAAGATATTCGTTTCCATTTACCGTAATCTGATTGTCGTTTTCAAACTCTTTTTCAAATACAATGTCAATTTTATAATCAGGATTTACTTGTTGAACTTGTTGTCTTGCATCTAACAATATTTCATCAATACGGATTTGTTTAAATGAAATCTCAGCAGGGTCATAACTGGCTTTTGCCAAGTCCAACAAGCTGTTTGAAAGACGGACTAATTTTTTCGCATCACCTAAAGCATTTTGAATAGTAGATTTATATTCTGTTATATTCTTTTCTTTGTTGGTCGAGAGTTCCAACTCGGTTATAATAGCAGCAAGCGGTGTCCGTAATTCGTGGGAAATGTTGGATACAAAATGTTTTTGTGCATCAAATGAATTTTCCAATCGGCTCAACATTTCATTGAATGTGTTTGCTAGTTCGGAAAGTTCATCTTTACTGCCGTTGCTGTTCAAACGCAAATCCAAATTAGTAGCGGAAATTACCTTTGCCTTTTCAGTCATTTCTTTTACGGGGTCAAAAGCTCTTTTGGAAAAAAATCGCCCAGCTATATAGATGAGTAAAATGGAAATAACGAAAACAAGAATGCTGTTTTTTAGCAAGCTGTCTAACTTATTATAGCCGTATTGGTCAATGGCAGTAGCGGTGATAATGTAGTTTTTGTTTTCAAATTCATAACGCAAACCAATTACCTGCCATTCTTCCTGATAAAATTGCTTTTCTCCTTTTTGATAAATCTCGTTTATCATTTCAGGTGTTTCTTTTACATAATCAATGTCAACCGCATCGTGATAAAGCAAATTAAAACTACTGTCGTAAATGGCAACTTCAACTTCGTTCAAAATCTGTCGATTGTTTCTATAAATGTCCTGAAGCGTTTTGGTTTCTACCTTTGCATTGAAAAACAAGTTTGCTTTTGTCAGAGCTTCTTTTCTTAGCAATGAATAAAATTCTTTTTCACGGTTTTCCTTCGCTGAAATATAAATTACAGAAGCAAATGCTAATAAAATAGTAGCAGTAATGAGTGTGAATAATATGGTAAGCCGTGTTCTTATTTTCATTATTCCGCTTTCAAAATAAAGCCCATTCCCGATTTGGTATGAATGAGCTTTTTGTCAAAATCCTTTTCAATTTTCTTTCTCAAATAATTGATGTAAACATCAATGAAATTAGTGCCAGTGTCGAAATGCGTATCCCAAACCTTGTCGGCTATCTCTACTCTTGATAAAACCCGTTCAGGGTTTTGCAGCATATATTCCAAGAGATTAAATTCCTTTGGTGTAAGGTTTATTTCTTGTCCGTTTCTTTTTACAATTTTTGTGTGCAAATTCATTTCAAGGTCGGCATATTTAAGTGTATTGCCTGTATTGTTTGCTGTTTTGTTGTGTCGTTTCAGCAATGCACGAATGCGAACCAACAGTTCACGCATTTCAAAAGGTTTTACCAAATAATCGTCAGCACCTGCGTCAAAACCTTCTACTTTGTCGTCCGTTGTGCCCAATGCGGTCAGCATAATAATTGGCGTGTCAGGTTTGTTTTTTCGTATTTCTTTGCACAAATCCAGTCCGTCCATTTTTGGTAAAATAATATCGGTAATAATCAGGTTGTAGTCGTTTTGCAAAGCCAGTTTCTTTCCCGAAAGTCCGTCATACGCCAAAGTCGGAACAAAACCTTGTTCTTGCAGACCTCTTTGTATAAGTTCAGCAATTCTTGTATCGTCTTCTATAATTAAAATATTCATCATTGCAAAGTTACATTTTCAATCTTAACGGTCATTATGTGCGTTGGCAAAATTGGCTCTTTTGGTTTTGTGTAGCGTTGGGCTTGTGTGTCGGGCAAAACCAAATGTGCCAATGCGGGCAGGCATAAAAACTTCAATTTTTTTGTGCGGTGGAAAAAATTTTTAAAACCATTTGGGTCGGCTTGAGTGTCGTCAAAGTCAAGTCGGTTTGTGTCAAGGAACAGCGAAATTGTCGGTCGAGTTAAGGTCGTTTTTTGGTGGACGTGTCGTTTTCTACGCTTGCTGGTAACAATTGTATATGCGTACTGGTACGTATATTTCTTTTTTGTCCGTACTAATCTAAAGGATTTTTAATTGATTCAAAAGTATTTACCGCTACATGGGTGTAGATTTCTGTCGTCTTGCTTGATCCATGGCCTAATAATACTTGGATTTGACGTAGATCAACACCCGATTCCAGTAAATGAGTGGCAAAACTGTGCCTTAGAACATGGGGTGTTACCCTGGTTCTTATCCGTGCTTTTGCCGACGCCGTTTTTACGATCTTGAGTACGCTTTCTGCACTGTATTGTTTTCCCGGCCCGCCTTCAAAAAGAAATGTGGTGGGTTTGTATTGTTTATAGTAAATGCGTAGATGTTCCAGTGCGGTCTTTGACAATAGGGTATTCCGGTCTTTGTTTCCTTTTGAATCCTTCACCAAGATCAGCATGCGTTTACTGTCCACGTCGCTTATTTTTAGGTTCAACAGTTCACTGCGCCTTAATCCGGAACCGTACAACAGTTCTACTATACACCTGTGCTTTATATTGTTGGTGTTATCGATAACGGAAAGAATTTCTTGCTTTGAAATTACAGTGGGCAGTTTCGATGATTTTCTAGGACGCTCGATCTCATAAAATCGGTTCGGCATCCCTAAGACCACCTCGTAATAGAATTTTATAGCGTTGATCACTTGGTTCAAATAGGAGTTCGATACATTTTTATGAATCAAAGATTGAAGAAAGGCCCTGATATCACTTTCATCAAGAGTTGCCAGTTCCTTGTCCTTGTAATGATTGATGAATATTTCAAAGAAGTTGACATAGGTTTTTATGGTAGCGTTGGCATATCGTTTCAGTTCAAGTTTTAAAAGGTATTCTTCTGGGCAAAGGCGGTACCCGGGTATGGGTTTTCGTTTTCTGAACCAAGAAACATCTACCGGTTCATCACTTTTGCTTACAGGCCTGTTTGAAAGAAAACGGTTATAATTGATCCAAACAACGCCCTTGAAGGTGTTGAAGATTACGCCTAGGTTTTCTTTGGTATGAGGTATATACGCCATTTGGTGCGCAGAGCTCCATTTAGGGTTGGGCAGACCTTTAATCAGACCCTGTATAAGTCTGTCCGAAGAAAATTTTATCCCTATCATCTTTTGACCCTTGATCATAAGATGATATAGGGTTATAGATTTTAAATGTGGTGTATTAGATGTAGCCATACTATCGGATTAATGGATAAAAAGGCAATTTATAGGATAGAAATGATTTAATCGTACCTTAAGCGAATAATGTTCGCATAGGGATTCACTTAAGTTTATGGAAATGAGATTACAGCATGAATGTCTGTACTGTAAAAAGCAACTTACGGGTAGGACGGATAAGAAATATTGCAACCTGCACTGCAAGAGTGCCTACCAGTACCAAAAGGAAAAGGAACGACCGGAACGTTTCTATAACAAAGTGGACAATCAGCTGAAACTGAACCGGAAGATCTTAAAGGAATACAACAAAGGGGGGAAGGTGACCATCAGGAGCAACGTGTTATTGGAAATGGGATTCGACCCCTACTTTTTTACCCACTATTGGAAAAACCAAAAAGGGGAGGTGTACTTGTTCGTATACGAATACGGATTTTTAAAGAAAACTGAGAATGGCAGGGAAAAATATGTCCTGGTCACTTGGCAAGATTATATGAAAAAGAATTTTAGCTGAAATTTTCTAATGCTTATAAACTGTAAATCCTTTTTTGATCTTTAAAAAAACTATCGTTTAAATTTATTTGTATTAATTTGGTATGCACGAAAGAAAATCACCCTAAAAGTTCACAAATCGTCAACATTGAAATCATTAAAATTCCATAACCCTATAAATATAAGGGGTTAACGAATAAAGTTCGATTCTTGCCGAGATCACTTTTTGCCTTCATGACACACATTTGAAACCCATAGATGCTGGGTGGTACGCTAGACTAAAGGATTCTATTTTAAGTGTTGCAATTTTTTATCTACTCTTGCGCATCCATTGAATGTTAAGCGCAATCAATACCTCGTATATCTAAATCTTCAAATAATTCTGAGTTCAAGTCGATGGTAGTAAAATAGGAATGTAGGGGATACATTCTTTGAAACCAATAATTTTGTTTAATTTTAGGATGATTAAGTTAAACAATAAAGATATTTGCGGGTTGGAATACTCAATTAGAACCCTTCATATAGTTACATGATGTTGGCATTTTGAACCTCATCAACTAATGATAATTTAAAAAATTCAAAAAATGAACGTAGTGCGTAAAATTGCCATAGGTATTATTATTCTATGTTTTACCGCCTGTAAGAACAAAACGACTGTCTCCAAAACGGAGGAAAAATCCCCGGATTACATAACCTCGGTGGACTTTGACCGCTCTGTAATGCAAATTTTAGATCAGGACCCTAAGTGCAACAGCTTTTTAAAGTTGGTGAACGCTGTCGAGCTTTTCGAGGAAATACGTGCGATGAACGATATTATGGTATTCGTGCCCACAGACGAAGCTTATGGGCCCAGTAAGTATTTGATCAATGAGCTCAGTTTTCCGGATAGTCTTTCACGCTTAGAGGAGATAATCAACTATCATTTCGTAAAAACGGAGTTTGATGTTGAAAATTTGATATCGACCATAACGTTAAAAGAATCCCCATTGCGTTTAGAAACAGTTCATGGCGGATTTTTGGTATTTCAGATAAAAAACGGTGAATTACAGCTGTTAGATGAAAACGGGAATGTCGCAAAGGTAAGCAGTAAAAGTACCCGGGGCTCAAATGGTGTCGTGTATACAATTGATAGATTGCTTATGCCGAGGGTGGAAACGGATGTTGTTTCTTCGATTTCTCAGGGGGAATGA
>CAWBZP010000002.1:0-76265 GCA_963793365.1 uncultured Flavobacteriaceae bacterium
ACTCGAACCCGCGACCCCCTGCGTGACAGGCAGGTATTCTAACCAACTGAACTACCAGACCGTGGCGTTAAGCGAGTGCAAATATATGTTGTTTATTGTATTGCACAAACATTTTTGTTTAAATTTTTTTACGCTAAAGAAATTTATGACGTTCCACTAAAAAGGTATTGAGAATGGTAGAGAAATCGCCTCGTATATCTGTTTCTACGTACTTGATTCTGTATTGGGCGCACTTCATCTTAATCTCCTCAACATAGGCGTTAATACGTTCTTGATAGGCTTCCTTAATGTTGTCGGCATAAAGATCTAAATGCTCTCCTGTCTCAACATCCACAAAGCGCTTAGGGGTATTTTCAAAATTGAAGAACAGTTCGTGATTTTTATCCATAGGATGAAAGAGTACAACATCATGCTTGTTGTATTTTAAATGGCGAAGTGCCTCAAACAGTTCTGCGTCGTCTTTTTCGGTTTGGAACATATCCGTAAATAAAAAGATTAGGCTTCTGCGTTTTATCTTTTCCGCAATCTGATGCAAGTACGTGTAGGTGTTCGTTTCTTTTGCGGGGCCTGGAGTTAAGCTTATTTGCGCCAATTGCGCCAAAACCATCTGAAAATGTCTTTCACTACCTTTTTCCGGTGCATAATACTGGTATTCGCCTGCATAAATACTAAGCCCCACGGCATCCCGTTGTCGCTTCAATACGTTCATTAATGCCGCAATGGCCAATACGCTAAATCCAATTTTATTAAGGTTCCCAATTTCCAGGTTTTCTATGCTGGGGTAGTGCATGGATGCGGAATTGTCCAAAATCATATGGCACCGTAAGTTCGTCTCTTCTTCATAACGCTTGGTATACAGCTTATCGGTCTTGGCGAACAACTTCCAATCGATATGTTTCGTGCTTTCACCGTTATTATAGATTTTATGTTCGGCAAATTCCGCAGAAAAGCCATGGAAAGGGCTCTTGTGGATGCCACTAATAAAACCTTCCACTACTTGGTTGGCCAAGAGTTCAAGGTTGGGGAACAAGGCTGATTTATTTAATTCTGATTGTAAATTCACAAGAATAAAGATACGAATTGCACGGTAGCGTTCCTAAGGAAGGTTTGTCGTATTTTAGTAAAAAAAGAGCCGGACAACGCCGGCTCTTACTACTTATTTATGTGTCTTGGAAGCCTATAATAAGGCGTCTATTGCATCTGTGTATACTTTCTTTGGTGATACACCTACTTGTCTGCTTACGATTTCACCATCTTTGAAAACCAATACGGTGGGTATATTTCGTACTCCGTATTTTGCGGCAAATTCTTGATTGGCATCCACATCAACCTTACCAACAACGGCCTTGCCATCATATTCATTACTAACTTCGTCGATAATAGGACCTACCATTCTACAAGGACCGCACCATGCTGCCCAAAAATCCACTACTACCGGTTTATCGCTTTTTAGTACTACCTCGTCAAAAGTAGCATCTGTTATTTCTAATGCCATGTTAATTACTTTTATTGATTATGCAAATTTAGTCATTTATTCTTCCTTTTCCTTACTGGTCCGCAATTCGTTTTGCCTATACGGTTATTACGTTAATTTATTGATTTTTAGGAGTATTTTTTGGTCTACTATCAGTAGGCAGACGTTTAGACCAGATTGTATCGACCAGAACTGCTAACCGCTTCGCTGACAAAATATTCGCTTCTTTTTTTGCTAAGGGTCTTTTAATTCAGTTTATAATGAACGTCATTTTCTTCAAGCACATGCAACAGCTCACTGGATATCTGTACTTTTTGCTTTCTGCTGGACAGATTTACTTTTATCTGCTCCTCCATCTCGTAGATGATGAAATTAATGGGGTGGTCGCCTTTATGGGAGTGCAACGTGTCTTTTAATCGATGCACTTTCTCTTCTTTTAATTCATCGATGTTCAGCTTAATGGTCAGTTTTCGAGCGTAGGTTTCCATAACTTCCTGTAATAACATAAAGCTGTTGAACTGCATGCGTGGATCCCCTTTTTTGCCGGTTTCCCGGTTCACCCATCCTTCCCGCACGAACAGCTTCACGTACGCAAAGGAGTTCAGCATTAGAAAATGCCTGAATTTGAGGTATTCCTCCCCAAAAATTCGGAATTCGAACGAATCGGTATAGTCTTCCATGGTAAACAAGGCCCATCCCTTTCCGTTTTTTGAAGTTCGGTGCTGCACATCGGTGATGACTCCGGCAAATGTAAGTTCACGGTTAACATAGCTGGGCAAATCATTGGCGCAGGAAACGTTTGCATTACAGAATGCCTTTATTTCGGTCCTAAAATCGTCCAGAGGGTGGCCCGAGATATAAATTCCTACCACTTCCTTTTCCCTGCGCAACTTTTCCATGGTGCCCCATTCCTCGCAGGGCGGTACCACAGGTTCCGGAATTTGTACTTCGCTGGCATCCCCAAAAAGACTTACTTGTGCAGAATTTTCGTTTTCCTGAAATTTCGCACCATATTTGATTACTTTTTCCAAAAAGGTAATACCGTCACCATCATCATGGAAATATTGTGCTCTATGTGT
Organism: uncultured Flavobacteriaceae bacterium; assembly: GCA_963793365.1. GTDB lineage: Bacteria > Bacteroidota > Bacteroidia > Flavobacteriales > Flavobacteriaceae > Maribacter. The sequence continues at coordinate 2,554 of CAWBZP010000002.1, forward strand.
GGTGCCAAAAGAATCAAAACCACCTGCAACGGCTAAATTTTCAAAGGCTTTTTTATTGGCTGCGCGAAGGTCTATTCGTTTGGATAAATCAAATACCGATTTAAAGTTTCCATCCTTTTTTCTATGTTCCACGATGGTTTCCACAGCTGATCTACCTACGCCCTTTACGGCACCCATGCCAAAGCGAACGGCGCCTTGCTTATTTACGGCAAATTTGTAATAGGATTCGTTTACATCCGGTCCCAAAACGTCCAAGCCCATGCGTTTACATTCCTCCATAAAGAAGGTCACCTGCTTGATGTCGTTCATGTTATTGCTCAACACCGCCGCCATATACTCTGCTGGGTAGTGTGCCTTTAGGTAGGCCGTTTGGTAAGCGATGTATGCATAACAGGTAGAGTGACTTTTATTAAAAGCATAGGCCGCAAAGGCTTCCCAATCTTTCCATATTTTTTCCAAAACTTCTCTTGGATGTCCTTTTTGTTCACCGCCGTCCAAAAACTGTGGCTTTAGTTTTTGTAGAAGGGCAAATATCTTTTTACCCATCGCCTTACGCAGTACATCCGCATCACCTTTAGAGAAGCCCGCTAATTTTTGGGACAAAAGCATCACCTGCTCTTGGTATACGGTAATGCCATAAGTTTCCTTCAGGTATTCCTCCATATCCGGAAGGTCATAGGCAATCTCTTCACTACCGTGCTTACGGGCGATAAAACTTGGGATATATTCCATGGGTCCCGGCCGGTACAGGGCGTTCATGGCAATAAGATCATCAAAAACCGTGGGTTTAAGGTCTTTCATGTGTTTTTGCATTCCGGGGGATTCATATTGGAAAACCCCTACCGTTTCCCCACGTTGAAAGAGCTCATAGGTCTTGGTGTCGTCCAGCGGAAAATCATCGGGAACCAAATCGATGCCATGCTTCGCTTTAACGATTTTTACCGTATCCTTAATAAGCGTCAATGTTTTCAATCCCAAGAAATCCATCTTCAATAAGCCGGCACTCTCCACAACGGAGTTATCGAATTGGGTTACGTACAGATCGGAATCCTTGGCCGTAGACACGGGTACAAAATTGGTAATGTCGCTCGGGGTAATAATGACACCACAAGCATGTATGCCGGTGTTTCGGACAGAGCCTTCCAAGGTCCTCGCCATTTTTAGGGTTTGGCCTTCTAAATCGTCGCCGTCATGTATATTTAAAAGCTGATGGATTTTTTCCAAATCATCTGCCCTGAATTTTTTCTTTAGGTCTGCCTCGGATACACCAAAAATCTTTCCCAGTTTGGACATTGTGGGAATAAGCTTGGCAATACGGTCTGCATCGCCCAAGGGCAAATCCAAGACACGGGCGGTATCGCGGATCGATGATTTTGCCGCCATGGTGCCGTAGGTGATGATCTGTGCCACCTGGTTGGCACCATACTTATTGATCACATAATCCATTACCCGGCTACGCCCCTCGTCATCAAAATCGATATCAATATCGGGCATGGACACACGATCGGGGTTCAGGAAACGCTCAAATAGCAAATCGTACTTTAAGGGGTCGATATTGGTAATGGCCAGGCAATAGGCAACAACTGAGCCCGCTGCGGAACCCCTACCAGGCCCTACGGACACATCCATGTTGCGGGCTTCACGAATAAAATCTTCCACGATTAAAAAATACCCGGGGTACCCAGAGTTTTCAATCGTTGCCAGCTCAAAATCGATACGCTCACGGATAGCTTCTGTGATTTCTGTATAGCGTCTCTTCGCCCCTTCGTACGTAATATGCCTTAAATAGGCGTTTTCGCCACGGTTGCCCCCGTCCACTTTATCTTCGGCAACTTTATAGGTATCCGGAATGTCGAACTTTGGAAGGAGAACATCACGTGCAAGCTCGTACGGTTCCACTTTGTTCAGAATTTCGGAAATATTCAAGATAGCATCCGGAACGTCCTTAAAGAGCTCCTTCATCTCATCTTGGTGCTTAAAGTAATACTCCTGGTTAGGAAGCCCATATCGATATCCCCTTCCACGACCAATTGGGGTGGCCTGCTTTTCCCCATCTTTTACACACAACAGGATATCATGGGCCGCGGCATCCTCCTTGGCGCAGTAATAGGTATTGTTGGTGGCAACCAGTTTCACATCGTGTTTTTTGGAAAACTCGATCAATACCTTGTTCACGCGGTCTTCATCTTCTTGACCGTGGCGCATCAGCTCAATGTAAAGGTCTTTGCCAAATTCATTTTTCCACCATTCCAAGGCTTCTTCGGCTTGGTGTTCGCCCACATTCAGAACCTTGCCGGGAACTTCACCATAAAGGTTGCCGGTAAGCACGATGATGTCGTCCTTATATTTCTGTATAATGTTTTTGTCTATACGGGGAACATAATAAAAACCGTCTGTGTAGGCGATGGAAGACATTTTGGCCAGATTATGATAGCCCTTTTTATTTTTGGCCAAGAGTACAACTTGGTATCCGTAGTCCTTTACATTTTTATTGGTATGGTCTTCACAAACGAAGAATTCACAACCAATGATGGGTATTAGTTCCTTTTCTGTAGGGCTTTCCCCTTTTTCAACAGCCTCCGCATTTTTTGCCTGTACACCTTTGTTGTGCGCGCTCACTTCTTTTACAAAATGGAAGGCACCCATCATATTGGCATGATCGGTAAGGGCTACGGCGGGCATATCTGCGTCTGCGGCAGCTTGCACCAAATCACGCACTGCAATGGTAGATTGCAGGACCGAAAATTGAGAATGGTTATGAAGGTGCGCGAAAGGCGCATCCTCCAAGGTTGCCAGGTTTTGTTTTATCTCTTCTTTTGTAGCACCACCGGTATCTTGTTTCCAAAGGGCATCCGCAATCTTTTTGGAGGCTTTTTTTAGATTGATGTGTTTGAGCCCGATCAATTCAATCTCCTTGGGGTTTGCCTCTGAAAAATTTTCAAAATAGTCTGGCTGAACATCCAATTGTTCCTTGGTAAATTCCCTACGGCGTACCAACTCCAAAAAACAACGGGTGGTAGCCTCCACATCTGCCGTAGCATTATGTGCTTCGCCAAAGGGTTCCCCAAACAAATACTCGTGCAGTTCCGTTAGCGTGGGCAACTTAAATTTTCCACCCCTACCGCCAGGTATTTGGCATAATTGTGCGGTATGCTCCGTACAGGTGTCCAATACTGGAAGTTCCTGCAATTTATTTTCTACCCCTAATCGGTGGAATTCCGCTCCCATAATATTCAGGTCAAACCCTACATTTTGTCCAACAATGAACTTTGTCCTGGACATCGCAATATTGAACTTTTCCAAAACTTCAGACAGTGGCACACCCCTTTCCTGTGCTAATTCTGTTGAAATACCATGAATCTGTTCGGCATCAAAAGGAATCGTAAAACCATCGGGTTGTACTAAATAGTCTTGGTGTTCCACCAAATTCCCCAAGGCATCGTGTAATTGCCATGCAATCTGTATACAGCGCGGCCAATTGTCCGTATCGGTTATGGGCGCGTCCCAACGTTTGGGGAGTCCGGTAGTTTCGGTATCAAAGATGAGGTACATACTAGGTTTTCTTTGGGTATTAGTACACCCGGGGTTTACATAACAAATAGCCCATAAAATTACAGAATAAGCACGGGCAGAAAAAGGGGAGTTGCTAAGAGTTATTAACCTCTCTTGTCAACGATTGAAATTTAGTACTTTGGAGCAGGGTTCGAAAGCTGGGTCAAGTTTTGTTACAGGTAACAAGGATGGTTTCTAGGTATTTCCTTTACTGAATTTCTCATCATCAGAAGTGTCCATCGCAAGTTTCTCGACCTTTAATTCCTTATCTTTCTACTATTAATCTTGCATTCCAATGAACTATCCAAAACTATTATTTTCGTTCGTAACATACTCTTTTATTGTCTTTTGCCCCACTTCAAATGAGGCCTACGGTCAAGCACAAAACAAGAGGAAACCTAATTTCGTTATCATATTCGCGGATGATTTAGGTTATGGGGATTTGGGGGTGTTTGGAAACCCATCCATTAAGACCCCTAATTTAGATAAAATGGCCCATGAGGGCCAGAAATGGACAAACTTTTACGCTGCTGCAAGCGTGTGTACGCCTAGTAGGGCGGGACTCTTGACCGGTAGGTTGCCAGTGCGAAGTGGAATGGCAAGCAATGTAACACGGGTTCTTTTTCCTGATTCACGTAATGGCTTGCCATCATCTGAAATTACCTTGGCCGAACAACTTAAAGGAGTAGGATATAAAACGGCAGCTATTGGGAAATGGCATCTGGGACATAAAGTTGAATTTCTGCCAACCAAACACGGTTTTGATTCCTATTTTGGAATTCCCTATTCAAACGATATGGACAAGGTGACCGACATGGATTACTGGGAATATTGGAGGCAACCGAATGATTCCATAAAAACGGAACACTTTAATGTTCCCTTGCTCAGGGGTACCGAGGTTGTGGAACGACCTGCCAATCAACATAATATTACCAAGCGGTATGCTGATGAAGCCGTCTCCTTTATCGAAAAACAGGGGGACACCCCGTTTTTTCTTTATTTGGCACATAATTTACCCCACGTACCTCTGTTTGCATCGAAAGATTTTTTAGGTAAAAGCAAGCGGGGCCTGTATGGCGATGTTGTAGAAGAAATTGATAATGGGGTAGGGAGAATTTTGAAGGCCTTAAAAACAAAAGGATTTGCAGACAATACGATTGTAGTATTCACCTCTGACAATGGGCCATGGCTGCCTTTTAAAAATAATGGTGGTAGTGCCGGATTATTGAAGGCGGGTAAGGGCACCACTTGGGAAGGGGGGCTACGGGTGCCTACGATTTTCTGGGGACCAGGCCTTGTTCAAACGGGATTGGTTCAGGATCTTGGGAGTACGATGGACCTTTTTGCTACGTTTAGTGCCATGGCTGGTGCACCACTACCAGATGATCGTATTATAGACGGGGCAAACCTTACAGCCACTTTGGTTCGTGGGGAAGAAGGTCCTCGTAAGCATATCCTGTATTACAGGGGCACGGATTTATATGCGGTACGCCTAGGGGATTTTAAAGCACACTTTATTACGGAAGGTGCCTATGGCGAGTTTGGTGACCGTAAAGAGCATAGTGTTCCATTGGTATATAATGTGGCCTACGATGCAAGCGAAAAATTTGATATTGGAGAAACAAATCCGGAGATAATTAACGAAATAAATATTTTGGTTCGTGAACATAATTCGAGCTTGGTAAAAGGTAAGGATCAATTGGTAGATAGGGAATAGATTGAAAAAAGGTCGAACACGTTAATGTTCGACCTTACTTTTTCACGCAATTTTAATGAGTTAGGATACTGCTTCTTCGAAGATTTTTGCATTATTCAAAGCTTCCTTGATTTCATTTCGATGCTTTTTTAACAAATTTTCGGTAGATGGTGCCAATACCATATCCTTGTCATTTAAAATAGCATTGTATTCTTCTATACTTGCTTTTTCGCCACGTTCAACTTCTTCTAAAATTTGCTCTGTATTGTTATTGGATAGTGCTGTCGTTAAATTCATCCACGCTCTGTGCGCGTCTCCTTTTAAACTTCCACCTTTTTCGGGTGCTTCGCCAAAATTTTGAATCTCATTTTTTAATTCATGTCCAAAATTGTAACGTTGTTGAACTTTGTCCGATAGAAATTTTTTAATGGTCAAATTATCCACTTTCTCTTGTGCTAATTTGTACCCTTTTTCTGCATCGTATGTCTTGGTCAATAAATCGTTTAATCTGTTGGTAATTTTTTCTGAATACTTCATATTATCTTTCATCATTTAAATTCGTCCTAAGCTATTGTCTCTCAATAACTATTTACATTAAGATAGCACAATAAGTGGGAAATACAAGTATTTACGGGGGTTTAGCAAGGGTTTAACGGTTTTGGACCCTCAATCTTAAAGCATTTAACAAGTGCGGTTCTAAATAACTTAGAATCTTAATTGTGTATTAATCAAAATGAGCTATATTTGCAGCCGCTTTTGGTACGGGTAATACCGCTATTGGCGTGATGATTAAAGTTTAGAATTAATAACCCAGGGTCGGGCACCCTACAAATTAATGTGATATGCCAGTAAAAATTAGATTACAGAGACACGGTAAAAAAGGAAAACCTTTCTATTGGGTAGTTGCTGCAGATGCAAGAGCTACCAGGGACGGTAAATTTTTGGAAAAATTAGGAATCTACAATCCTAATACAAATCCAGCAACAATTGAGCTTAATGTTGATAATTCTGTTAAGTGGTTGCAGAACGGTGCACAGCCAACAGATACCGCAAAGCGTATCCTGTCTTATAAGGGAGTGCTTTTAAAGCACCATTTATTGGGAGGTGTTCGTAAAGGTGCTTTGACCGAAGCCCAGGCCGATGAAAAATTCAATACCTGGATTGCGGAAAAAGAAGAAGCCATAGCAAGTAAAGTTGGTGGTTTGGATAAAGAAAAAGCTGACGCTAGAGCCGCTGCATTAAAGGCAGAGAAGGAAGTTAATGAAAAACGTGCTGCCGAAGCTGCGGCTGCTGAACTTCCAGAAACTCATGAAGGGGAAAATGCCGAAGAAGAAGTTGAAGCTGTGGAAGCTGCTGGAACGCCTGAACAAGTAGTTGATACTCCAGAAACTCCAACTCCAGATACGGAAAATGCGGATACTACTCCCATTGCCCCAGTTAAAAAGGAAGAGGTAATCGAAGCCAACGAGGATATGGCAGAAGCCCCTTCCGTTAAAGAGGTAATGGAAAATAGTGACGAGGAAGTTAAGCCGGCCGATACAGGGGAAAAGGCATAATTTCTAGAAACGATGAGAAAGGAAGATTGTTTCTACCTGGGTAAAATCGTTTCAAAATATAGTTTTAAGGGAGAGGTACTCGTAAAATTGGATACTGATGACCCCGAGATATACGAAAACATGGAATCAGTATTCGTTTCTTTAGGAAACAATCTGATTCCATTTTTTATTAAAAGATGCCGATTGCATAAATCCGATTTGCTGCGAATCGATTTTGAAGAGGTAAAATCAGAGTCCGATGCAGACCGCATCATGGGCAGTGCGCTTTATTTGCCGCTTACCCAATTACCAAAACTAACGGGTAATAAATTCTACTACCACGAAGTAATTGGTTTTGAAGTTGTAGACAAGGTCCATGGAGCTATTGGGGTCATCCAAAGTGTTAACGATAGCACAGCGCAGGCTTTATTTGAAGTGCAAAAGGAGGATAAGCAATTATTGATCCCTATTACCGATGCGATTATCAAAGTCGTAGATCGTCAGAACAAAGTGATTCACGTTACCACGCCTGAAGGTTTGGTGGATTTGTATCTTTTTTAGATTTCCTATGCTAATTTAGCATATGCCAGATTCTTTTTAACTTTCTAACATTGGATTCTTCCAGAATATCATATTCCAGTTAAGTGCTTACCAAAAAATTATACAAACTATCCTCATTATTTTAAGGCCTTCTGCCATTGGGAGTTTCCCCGCTTCCTGAATTTGAATTTTCTTTCCTGATTTCCTGTGTTTTTATATCCTTCACTTACCAATACATTCTTTGGTTGATTTGGTTATTGAAACTTTTTCTTATAATCCATAATGGATGCCTGTACCTAAAGGGTTTAGCGGTTTTACGGTAAACTGCTATGTTGGTTCGTCTATGAATTCCAAGGCATTAGTGCAACAGGTTAGAGCATGCATCAAAATCATATCGCCACTCTGGTAAGACTTGGTTCTAAAAGCATTGCTTGTGTAGCCTATGTGGGTACTTTTAATCTAAATAATTCCCCGATGGCTCTGCCAGGGGGTTTCCGAACTTACCTCCCCTTGGGGGAGGTCGGAATTGCCTTTTTGCAATTTCGGGTCGGGTAAAATACAAAATTTCGGTTTTTGGCCTTTTTTGGCCAAAATGAAACTGGCGAAATACTCCTGTGGCTTGCCCCGGGGATAGTCAGTTTCAAGAAATTTTTTATTCCGGTAATTGGGTATATTGATAAACCCATGGACAAGCTGGTGTACTTCACAGGTGCCAAGCTATATAAGCACTTCAGGCGAAAAGGAAGTTGAATATTTAAGGAACGACCGACTTTTGTTCGTTTTTTGTCCTAATGTAATGTTCGGGTTCAGTAATTCCTAGTTGATGTACGGCTTTACTTGGAAAGGTTTTGCTCTTTCTTTAGTTCGTATAAATTCATTTCACGTATACGCCACGGAATCACATTCTTATCCTTTACGGTACCTGTTAATTGAAATTTAAGGTATTTGATCATGATTGGGTCAAAGTCCAATGAATAGTCTTGGCTCGTTCCTTCACCTTTATCCAGTGTAACCCAATTATTACCGTCCTTGGAAACCAATAGTTCGTAAAACCTTGGATAGGTCTGCAATGGAGGTGGAGCATCTTTTCTCCATCCCCGGGAAATGGGAGGATTGTTTAATTGAATACTGGTCAATGCAACTTCTTTTGGGAATTCTATTTGGTACCACATCCCTTCGGTTTGATTCTTACCAGTAGTCCAGCCTTCAAAATTAAAAGCGCTTTTTGGGGAGGCAGTTCCTCCAATACGGTTTGGTTCAGTATGGCTGGCAGTAATAATCCAATTCTCTTTCAAAGGCATGAGGGTTGGAACGGAACTTATCAATTCGGGATAGGAATACGTCCCTTCTTTTTCAAGCGTATTCTCCCGTACTTTGGCCACATCTTCTTTAGAAACAAAGGAAGCATCATTGGATAGGTTTGTTCGGATGTAGGATGCTATGGAAGCAACCCAATCGTCCGATTGTTCCTTGTTGCCTACCATGATACCGGCAGGATAGGTTTTTCCATCCAACGGGCCTTCAAGACCATGCAAGATCGTTTTTATAATATATTCTGGATGTTGCTGAACGCGGACCGATCCTGCTAGGGGAGGGGCCATGACAGTTCCATTTCCTAAGGGCGTTCCTGTACCATCATTGCCATGACATTGTACACATAACTCATTAAAAATCATGCCACCCTGCCTTAAACTTTTCTGCTGTGCCGTTGTTAAAGCTCCATTAGGGCTATTCCAATCATTTTCATCTTTCCCGGTATCTAATAGTTGATTGCCAACAATTTGAATCCCTTTGGCTTTATTCTTTTTCACAAGTTTTGCAAGGGCATTTTTAATACCGGGTACTTCCAGCAAACTTGAGGTAAGCATAGCTTGTAGTGCTACATCTGTATTTTCATCTCCAAGAAGTTTTACATAGGAGGGAGCTAGTGTTTTTATTCCAGATTTATATAAAGTTTCACTGGCACGGAGCGCTTGGATCCGTATTCTGGCATTTGTGTCGCTAAACAGTTGTTCTAATAGCTCCGTTTCCAGGGCCCCCAATCCTTCCAAACACCATATCGAATGAATCCTGGCTTGTGTGTTGGAATTTGATAAGGCCATTTTTTTAAGGGCGGGGACGGTATTTAAATCACGGGAGAGTACGATCAATTGCTGGGCTTTGTCTCGCCACCAACCATTTGGATGTTCTAGGTATTTGACCAATTCTTGAGGTGTTTTATTGAACATGTCGGGTTTGTTCGTGTCTCTCTGCTTGCTCTCGTGGGTTATTCTCCATATTCTCCCCAATCCAATTACTTTATCCAATTGATATTGTTCTATTTTGGTCCTCAAATAGGTTCCTTTTTGGGCCCATTGTCCTTCTTGGATGATACCATGGTACATGTCTGTGATATATAAGGTACCATCAGGGGCGGTGGTCATATCTACCGGTCTAAAAAGAGGGTCTGTGGAACGAAGAAATTCAGATTTATCTTGTTGATAGGCATTGTGGAGCGTTGTTATTCCCTCGGAAACTACGGGGTTGATCTGCCTTACGATTCTAGCTACGGGTTCCCCGTAAAAATATTGACCGTATAGATCGGCGGGGAGTCGGTCTCCCCTAAAGATATCATTTCCTGCAGAACCGGTCACCCGAGTTAAGGAGCCTTCATTTGCTCTAACCTGGTCCATCCCTCCTTGCATATCCGCTATTTTTACGGGAGCGCCCCAAGGCACTTCAAATCCTGGTGCGAGCTCGTTTTCAACCGTGAAATTTCCGTAATGGACGGGAAACTGAAAATAGGAAGGTACACCGCTCGCGCCACCTTGAAACCACAATTTGCCGTCATCATCATGGGTTACGCCCCACTGCGCCCTATTGTATCCTGTTTTCTCCCTAATAACGCCGTTGGGAGTTTCCCGAACCCTAAAGGCATTTACGGTACTGTAGAGCCAATTGTCCATACCGTAATACATAAATGCCTGTTGGTGTTCCACGTTTCCGGCCCTGCCATATTTATTGGTAAAAAATTCCTTTTTATCCGCTTTTCCATCCCCATTTGTATCCGTGTACTTATACACATTATCCGTATCCGATTCCATTGACAGGATACAATCCTTACCGTAAGGGAGTACAAAACGGGGAAATATTAAACTATCCACGAATACGGTTCCCGTTTCATAGATACCGTCATTATCTTGGTCTTCCCAACGGGAGATTCTACTTGTTGGGTCAAGTGTACCTTCTGAATCTGCGGATAGCATATAGGTCCTTAGTTCTAGTACGTACATTCGCCCATTACCATCAAATGAAATGGCACCCGGTTGTTCAATTTGTGGCTCCGTTAAAATAGGTTCTATATGGTATCCAGGAGGTAAAAGAAATTTAGCGGCTTGTTCCTTGGGATAAAGAGGAAGTACCGGCGATTTGGGTTCTAAGTCTATGCCCTTCCAATTTTCATCATTGGGATCGGCATCTTCGGGTAGAACTACTTGGGGAAGGGAGTCTGCCATGGCGTTGATTACCAAATCTACTGGATTTGGTTTTGCCGTTTCCTCAACGCAGCTTATCGCAATTAAACTACTCAAGGCAATATATGCGAGGGGTTTGACATTCAATTTCAATAAAGTATATGGCATTTCATTCAGTTTCGGTTTTTGAAAATATGAAAATTCAAGCTTTTTTATTTATATCTTTTTCGTTTTTTATAAAAGAGTTTAAAAATCCGATAATTAATGACTGGGAAAATTAGTGTAATAGTGGTTCTAGTTCTTTTCTCTTTTCAATTTCTTTTAGGTCAGAACCCTCCAAAAAAGGAAACTGGTTTGCCTAACATTGTCTTGATATTTACAGATGATCAGGGTTATAATGATATAGGAGCATTTGGCGCTACGGATATTTCAACCCCCAATTTGGACCAATTGGCCAAGGACGGAGCCAAGCTAACGAGTTTCTATGCAGCACAGGCCGTTTGTTCCGCTTCAAGGGCAGGAATTTTAACGGGTTGTTATCCCAACAGGATTGGAATTCATAACGCACTTATGCCCAATAGCAAAATTGGCCTTAGTACCGAAGAAACTACCCTTGCCGAACTGTTGAAGGATAAGGGGTATGCTACGGGTATTTTTGGTAAATGGCACCTTGGCGACCATGAGCGTTTTATGCCCAATAGGCACGGGTTTGATGAATATTTCGGAATCCCTTATTCGAATGATATGTGGCCCTTACATCCACAACAAGGACCCGTATTTGATTTTGGACCTTTACCGTTATATGAAAATGAACAGGTCATTGATACGCTCACAGATCAGACAAATTTAACGCAAGAGATTACCCGGCGTAGTGTTGCTTTCATTCAACAACATAAGGCAGTTCCCTTTTTTCTTTATGTACCGCATCCACAACCCCATGTTCCTTTATTTGTTTCTGAAAAATTTCGGGGTAAATCCAACCGAGGCCTCTATGGGGATGTTATAATGGAAATCGATTGGTCTGTAGGGCAGATCGTGCAGGCATTAAGGGATAATGGTTTGGAAGAAGATACGATAGTAATTTTCACCTCGGATAATGGACCCTGGCTTGCCTATGGGGACCATGCTGGAAGTGCATACCCTTTGCGAGAGGGCAAGGGGACGGCTTGGGAAGGCGGGCAACGTGAGCCTTTCTTAATAAAATACCCCAAGAAAATAAAAAAAGGAATTACAATCGATGCTCCGGTCATGGCGATTGATTTATTGCCCACGCTGGCTGAAGTAGTACATTCAGACCTTCCCAAAAATGCGATAGACGGTAAGAGCGCATGGCCATTATTGTTGGGCCATACAGAAGAAAGTCCGCAGGAAGCTTACTTTTTTTACTATAAGGTGAATGAATTATTTGGAGTACGTTATGGGAAATGGAAGTTGTACTTTCCGCATACGTATCGGACAATGGCAGGCCAAACCCCTGGAAGTAATGGTTTGCCGGGAACTTATCGTATGGTTGATTTAAAAGAAATTGAGCTTTATGATTTGGAGAAAGATATTGGGGAAACAAATAATGTCGCAAATGATTATCCAAAAATTGTGAAAACGATTCAAAAATTGGCTAACGCAATGCGTTTTCGATTGGGTGATTCGTTACTAGATATAAAAGGTGCTGAGACGCGACAGCCCGGAGTTATGGACCAATAAAGGTTTTCTTATGAGAAAAGCCAGTGCAAATGCACTGGCTTTTATAAAAAATCTAGTTTCCGTAATTAGTCAACTATAGTCAGAACACCGGTCATGGCCGAGTGGAACTGACAATTATAATATAATGTATCAGGTGCATTCATAGGCACGGTAAATGATATTGTTCCGTTTTGAGCACCATTATTGGTAACTCCAGAATTATAAGCATTGGCGTTGGTATTGCCTTGAACCGTTTTTATGAAAAAAGGATGTCCAGATGCATTCACGGTAAATGTGTAGGTCATGCCTCTTGTCAAGGTTAAATCTGGGTTACTTGCATTAGATAAATCTCCGCCGTTCAACACATAGGCAGTTGTACCCGTGTTTGTTACATCAAAATTTATAGCAGCCGCACCCATGTCACCTTCATTAGAACCTATATTACCTTGAGCAACTAAAGTAGCTAAATCATCTGCGCTCAAATGAATGTTGATATACCCATCTACAGTCAATACATCTTGGTAACTAAATGGCGTCATATCATCCAATACTTCTACATGTGTTTTGCTTATTCCCGTAGCGCCGTTTACCGGATTAAAACTAAAAATAATCGGTCCGGTCTCCGCAGCACTATTGGCGTGAATATGGCCAGGGTGCATTCCATCAACTGGGGTACCCATCAATTCGATGACCGCAAGGGCATTACCACTTACTCTCTCAAAGAAGGTGGCTGTTCCATTAATTCCGGGAACATCTACAGTCTCCAATGTATAGGTCTTGGAAGTGCCTGTTAATTCGTTTTCACCAATATCTCCCTGTGCCACTAAAGTTGTAATTTCTTCCATGCTCAAGTGTACGTTAATGTAGCCATCAACATCGAGCACATCTTCATAGCCAAACGAGGTGCCGTCATCCAACATCGAAACATTCTTCCTAATAATACCTGTAGTTCCGTTGATTAGTCCAAATGAAAAAATTACTGGACCTCCCTCGGCAGCACTATTCGCATGGATATGTGCTGGGTGCATTCCATCAACAGGTGTGCCTTCTAACATAAGGGTAGCCAAGGCTTCACCGTTTATACGTTCCTCAAAAGTAGCCGTACCTGAAATGGTTGGGACGGCAACTGAACCCAATTCGTAGGTTTTAGCTTCACCGGTCAATTCGTTCTGTCCTATATCGCCTTGCGCAACAAGGGTTCCCAAATCATCCGTACTCAAATGAACGTTGATATATCCATCAATTGTCAAAATATCGTCGTACCCTATAGCTGTACCATCTTTTAATGCTGCAACATTCGTTTTGCTAATACCGTTAGCTCCATTCACAAATGCAAAGTCAAAAATAATATCTCCACCTTCTACAGCGGTATTTGAATGTATATGGGCAGGATGCATGCCGTCCGCAGGTGTATTGTTCAACATTATGGTAGCCAAAGCCTCTCCATTTACCCTTTCGGCAAAAGTTGCTGTTCCACTAATATCTTCTACTGCAACGCTTCCCAGCGCATAAACTTTGGTAGTACCCGTTAACTCGTTTTGTCCTATGTCTCCTTGTGCAACCAAGGTGCCAAGGTCATCTGCGCTTGCATGAACATTAATGTACCCGTCAAAATCTAGTAGTTCCTCATAGGTAATGGCAGTACCATCATCCAATGCTGAAAACGTTATGGAACTCATTCCGGTGCTTCCATCTACCGTTCCCAATGTAATGGCAATATCACCACCTTCCACGGCGGTATTAAAATGGATATGTGCCGGGTGCATTCCACCGCTTGGAGTATTTTGTAAATCAAGATCTACCGTTATGGTATTGTCGTTATTGTCCGTTACAGTAGCGGTACCCGAAATGGATGGATCAGAAACTGAGCTTAATTGATAAGTAGTTGAGTCACCTGGGTTAACTATCGGCGGTACGGTACCACTATCATCATCACTGCTACAGGAAGCAATGACCATTACGCCCATAATCATGGGTAAGATCAATTTCAATGTTTTTTCAATTTTCATAATTGTTTTTAATTTAGGTTTCATAATATTTACGGGGAATTCGGAATAAGGTTTTATCTAAAAGCTTAAAAATATGTTAAAGGCATTTTGATCAAAAACCATTAGAATTTCACATAATACTTTAATAAACAAATAATTGAACGATATTTTTTGCTTTAAAAAGTTTAATATTCACCAGAGCCGTTGTGCCATGAAGATTGGTACCGATGGTGTTTTACTTGGGGCATGGGCTCCTATTAGTCATCGACCAACCTCTATTTTGGACATTGGTGCTGGTACCGGACTTATCGCACTTATGTTGGCACAACGAAGTTCTGCGGAAGTTATTGACGCCATAGAAATTGATTCGGATGCCTATGAACAATGTGTCGATAATTTTGAAGCATCACCATGGGGCGACCGTCTTTACGGATATCATGCCAGTCTAGATGAATTTGTAGCCGAAATTGACGACCTCTATGAGCTTATTGTTGCCAACCCTCCCTTTTATTCAGAAAATGTTTCCAGTGGAAATACCTCGAGGGATACTGCCAGACAAAACAAATCCCTTCCCTTTACGGAACTTTTAGCGGGAGTTGCCTCCCTTTTGGCACCAAATGGCAAATTTGCCGTTATCATTCCCTATAAGGAGGAACCCTTTTTTATAAAAGAGGCCAACGAAGTGCGGTTATACCCAAACCGTCTGCTTCGGGTAAAGGGTAACCCGGCGGCCGGCGTAAAACGAAGTTTGATGGAGTTTTCGAGAGTTGACCAGGAAATCGTTGTGGATGAACTCATTATTGAAAGTGAACGGCATGTCTATACGGAGGAATACATTCGTTTAACCAGAGAATTCTACTTAAAAATGTAACTTTTAGGTTAGGTGATGTTATATTTCTTTAAGTACCTTTGATAAAAATTCCGCTATGAGACCCGACGTATTTGAAGCACCAGATTATTACAATTTAGATGATTTATTTTCCGAAGAGCATTTATTGGTCCGTGATGCTGCCCGCCAATGGGTGAAAAGGGATGTCTCCCCAATCATTGAGGAATATGCCCAAAGGGCGGAGTTTCCAAAACAGATTATTGGAGGCTTGGCAGAAATAGGAGCCTTTGGGCCGTATATCCCAGAAGAATACGGAGGTGCCGGCCTAGATCAAATTAGTTACGGGCTCATCATGCAAGAAATCGAGCGTGGCGATAGTGGGGTTCGCTCAACAGCATCGGTACAGTCCTCTTTGGTCATGTATCCTATCTTCACCTACGGTACGGAGGAGCAACGCAAAAAATACCTGCCTAAACTGGCCACGGGGGAATGGATGGGGTCCTTTGGACTGACCGAGCCCAACCATGGTTCCAATCCTGGAGGAATGGAGACAAAGTATAAGGATATGGGCGACCATTACCTTTTAAACGGAGCCAAATTATGGATTTCAAATTCGCCTTTTTGTGATATTGCCGTGGTATGGGCAAAAAATGAAGAAGGTCGTATCCATGGGCTGATCGTTGAACGGGGAATGGAAGGTTTCTCAACCCCGGAAACGCATAATAAATGGTCCTTACGGGCCTCGGCTACGGGAGAGCTTATCTTTGATAACGTAAAGGTTCCAAAAGATAACTTATTGCCCAACAAGACTGGACTCGGAGCACCTTTGGGTTGCTTGGATTCTGCCCGTTATGGTATAGCTTGGGGAGCGATCGGGGCAGCTATGGATTGTTACGATACCGCCCTGCGCTATGCCAAGGAACGCGTACAATTTGGAAAACCAATCGCCGCTACACAGTTGCAACAAAAGAAACTGGCGGAGATGATCACCGAAATTACCAAAGCACAATTGTTGGCATTTCGTCTGGGCCAATTAAAGAACCAAGGGAAGGCCACAACGGCCCAAATATCCATGGCCAAGCGGAATAATGTGGAAATGGCAATCAAGATTGCCCGTGAGGCCAGGCAGGTATTAGGGGGAATGGGAATTACGGGAGAATACAGTATAATGCGGCATATGATGAACTTGGAAAGCGTAATTACCTATGAAGGTACCCATGACATCCATTTGTTGATTACGGGTGCCGATATTACCGGGATGCCCGCTTTTCAATAAGCTAGGGATTTTTGGACCAGTCGCTATTTGTCAATAATGGATTTAGGAGATAGCTCTTGTAGATTACCTCTATTGTGGCGTCGTTGGTTACGGTTATCTCTTTAAAGGGAAGCTTTATCTTATCGACCATTTTGAATTCAGAAAGGTAGGTAACTTCTTTTTGACCTTCCTTTAGGACCAAGGTCGCCGCCAAGGAATTGTCTTTGGTCTGTATGACATAGCCTAATTCTGTTTCATCTATTTCCAGTTGTACCAATACAAAGTCATCTTGATTTTCTATAATATTCAACACGTTGGATTTTTCCAAAACAGCATTTTGTAATCCAAAGACACCGCAGATGAACACTGATTTCAACTCCCTGATGCGTTGGTCTGACATTATGCTGTAACTGCCATTCTGCAAAACCCATCCAGATTCGCCTTCCAACTGTTCAAGATAGTTGAAGGAGGGTTCCAAGGATTCCAACCGAACAAACGTACGAACCTGATCTAGAAGTATCCTAAAATTCATTCCTGAAATGGTGGCCTCCGCCTCTAGTGTCCTCAATTCATCGATGGCGGTACCACCATGTGTTTCCTTGACAGCCATTAATAATTCTTTTGCCTTTGCGCTTGCCGGCAGCGCTCTTATTGATTGCATAGTGTCTTTTGCGGCCGCTATTCCAACGGGTTCTTCTGATTCCGTTTCATAAAAAAAGATAGAACCGTCGAGGGCCACTAAAAAATCCTTTCCGCCATCCACATCGTAAAAAAAGCTATGTTTTTCTATATGGCCATCCGAAAAGAATAATGTTAGTAGGCTATTTTTAATGGTGTAGGTGCCCGCTCCCTGGTCCTCTCTGCTAGAACCTCCGCCAATAGCGTTCCCGCTTATCATGACACCTCCAGAGCTATTGGTGTCAAAAGTTCCGTCTTCATAAAAGTTAAAACCTTCATAGCTCTGCGTTCCAACATAAACCATACCTGTGCCCATACCTCCAGAACTACTCGCACTCGAAAATTTATAATATCCAGGAGGTACATTGTTCGCCGTGGACATTTTAACCATTTGTGCACCACCGTAATAGACGAAAACATACCCATCTTCATCCTTTTCCATGAAAATGGTATCATTTTCCACGGTATTGTCCAGGTATTCCAGAACTATATTATCCTTAATTCTCTTATGTCTTCCCGCAATTTTGGTTTGCCAATCCTGCGCTGCCAAGTCCTCGCAAAAGGTACCGTCTGCCCGTATTAAAATGGATAGGTCGTAGCTGCCCATGTTCAGGCCCCAATTAAAGTTTCTTCCGGCATATACAACATCTTCTTTGTTTTGGGAGTAAACAATATGGGTAAGTAATAGTAAAAGCAACACAATTAATTTCTGAAAAATCATGGTTCAAGGACTTGATTGTTAGAAGCTAAAGTAGCAATTTAATAGGTGCGAAACTTTTTGTTTTGTATGCGAAAAAGGGATTTCGAAAAAACTTAACGATATACTTAAGTTAACCTAACACTAGAAAACGCTGGCGAACATATCTTTGTTATGCAACGTTAAGATGTGCAAAGATGTTGAAATAGCTTATAACCGATGGAAACATCGGTTTTTTTATTTTCAGGTTGCGGCAAAGACCCTTGAGGCAAGTCTTCCAGTATTAAAATTTAGATGATACAATAAAAATTTAATGGGTCTCCAAAATTAGAGCTTTACCAACCTCACTTTTATAGATTTGCTAATGGGTGTTTTGCTTCGCTCCGCAAAATGATTATAAGGTACCAATACATTGGTTTCCGGAAAATAGGACGCCAAATTCCCCGAAGGAATGTTATAGGGCACAATCTTAAATTTGTGGGCAGTTCTTACCGTTCCATCATAAGTACTGGTGATATCCACAACATCCAATTTAGCAAGTCCCTTCGCCTTCATATCGTTCGGATTCATAAATAAAACCCTTCTGGCGTTGTAAACCCCTCTATACCGGTCGTCCAATCCATAAATGGTGGTATTGAACTGATCATGGGACCTAATGGTCATTAACATGTACTCGTCCTTTTCTAATTTATGGCCCGGTAATGTATTGATGGTCAATTGTGCCTTTCCGTTAGGAAGCATGCTAAAATCCAGTTTACGAACATTATTGGGTAGGTAATACCCCGCACCTTTGGACCTTTCCTTGGTATTCTCGAATCCTTTGGCCACCTTGTCAATTTGTGTGCGGATCAACTCATAATCTGTTCCCAGCGCTTTCCAATCCATGGCGTGGTCCGTACCAAAGTAGGCCAGGCCCATATTTGCAATAATTTCAGGTTCACTCATAACGGTAGCTGCGGCCGGTTTTAATAGGCCCTTGGACTGTTTTACCCTGCCCATACTATTTTCTACCGTAAAATGCCGTAGCTGGCCATTCTTCATATCCTTCTCCGAACGGCCTATGGTAGGCAATATCAATGCGGTTTTTCCGGTTATAAGATGCGTACGGTTTAATTTTGTACTGATTTGCACCGTTAAATCACAGTTTTGAATTCCTTTTGCGGTGTACTCCGTATCGGAAGCGGCCATGAGAAAGTTGCCGCCCAAACACATAAAGAGCTTTGCTTTTCCTTCATACATCGCTTCCATAGCACCTACGACATCTACACCTTCATGGTCTGGAGGGGTAAAACCTAAGTGTTTTTTGATACGCTCGTTCATTTCCTCGTCCACAAAGTGTTGGATGCCCACACTGCGGTCTCCCTGTACATTGCTATGCCCGCGTACCGGACACGTGCCTGTATTGGGCTTGCCCATAGATCCCTTGAGCAACAATAGGTTTACGAATTCCCGTATATTCTCGACCCCATTTTTATGTTGCGTGAGGCCCATTGCCCAACAGACTATTATCTTGGATTTGTTGGCCAATAAGGTTACGGCCTCATCGACTCGTTCTTTAAGAACACCGGTATGCCGTAGTAAATCCTCTTCTTCGTATTTTTCCAAATTGGCAAGAAGCGCCTGATAGCCATCACAGTAATGCGCTATAAATTCGTGATCGAATACAGGGTTGGACGGGGTATCAAGTGCCGCCAATTTTTTTAGGATGAGTTTAATTAAGGGTATATCTTGATTAATGTTGACGGGTAAATGAATATCCGCCATGTCTTCACCAGTGCCCAGCCAGCCTTTTACTTTCTGCGGATTCTTAAAGTTTACCAAACCGGATTCCTCCAGCGGATTTATACTGATGACCTTTCCGCCGTTCTGTTTACATTTCTCCAGTGCGGAAAGCATTCTAGGGTGGTTCGTGCCTGGGTTTTGCCCTGCTATAATGATAACTTCGGCTTTATAAAGATCTTCCAATGTGGTGGAGCCTTTTCCAATACCAAGCGTCTCCCCTAAGGCAACACCGCTACTTTCGTGGCACATATTGGAGCAGTCTGGCAGATTGTTGGTACCCAAGGCCCTGGCAAACATACCATATAGAAAGGCCGCCTCGTTGCTAGACCTGCCGGAAGTATAAAAAATGGCCTCATCTGCAGTATTCAATTTTTTTAGTTCCGTAGCGATGAGTTTAAAAGATGCCGCCCACGTAATAGGTTCGTAATGAACCTTACCTGGTTTAAGTACCATAGGCTCGATTAATCGCCCAAATCTGTTGAGTTCGTAATCTGATAATTGGGAAAGTTCCTCGACGGAATTCTTGCTAAAAAAATCTGCACCAATGTGCTTGGTCGTTGCCTCGTCACCCAATGCTTTTGCCCCGTTTTCACAGTACTCCGCTACGGGTGAGGGCTGTTCCGGGTCTGGCCAAGCGCAACTGGGGCAATCAAAGCCATCTTTCTGGTTCATATCCAATAAGGCCCGCATAGAGCGCAATACCCCCATCTCCTTAAAGGTGTGTTTTAAGGCTTCCCTTACTCCTAAATACCCCGCGGCATGGGTAATGGGTTCTTTGAGTTCAATATTGAGAAAATCTTCAGATCCCCTAAAGGATACCTTGCGTTTGTTCTTTTCGGCCATAGCCTAAACTTACGTATTTATAGGGATATGGATGGACTTCTTCGTTCGGAAAAATATCCTTAACGATAGAAGTAATAAGAAGCAGCCAACTGAAATTAGGGGTTTAGCCCAAGTTTGGATTTGGATAATTGTCAGATTGATCTTCTGCCGTGTTATCCAAGCAGGTAAAGTCCTTTTCCAATAAAAGGTAGAGTAGGCTTCCTTTGGTATTTTTTACGGTATGGTCAATAGTGATAATGTCATTCGTATACCAGCTTCTACCTTGCAGTTCAGGTACTTCAAGTGTAATCGTATGGGCGCTAAAGCTCGCTTTTAAATTATCAATGGCATTATTTAAGGTAACCCCATAGCGAAATTGGCTAGTCTCAAAATTTGTAGTGTCCATTATTGTTCCCTTTTCGGATAGTGTTTGTACCTCACTTTGTGTCAAACGAAAACGAATGGAATCACCTTTGATACGAATTTTCATGCTTCTTTTCTTCGGGATACCACAAAAATAGCTCATCTCACCACAAATAGTAAGGGGTTGGCATCAAATTATTTCAAATTATTACACTTGATCGTATGTTTACAGTGTAATAAAAACGAAGTATAATTTTTTCATTTTCATATAGTGTTCTCGTAAAAGAGTCCGGTCCTAAAAGATTGGACTCTTTTTAGTTTACAATCATTTGAGACCCGGATGTTTCAATTTTTAGGAATCGGGACTACCTAGGTGCGCTGTAATGGTTTCTTGCATGTAGGGGAGGTATTCCAAAGCTTTTTCGCTAAACTTAAATAAACTCTTGGCCCGATCATAGTTTTGTTCTGCGTATGAAACTTTATAGTATTTGTTACCGTTCAAATAATCTGTAAACGCACGTATGCCGTGTAAAAAGGGCATTAAAACTGCACCATAGGCAAGGGAAGTTCGTTCTTGTGATTCAATAGTAAGTTGGGTGCTCGCCAAACCTTTTACCAATGCTTCAAAATAGGAGGTTCTAAAAGCTATTCGAGACAGCTCTTTTTCATCTTCATTGGCCGGGTTTACAACTGTGCGTACCACATCCCCAAAATCAAACATCAAGTGGCCGGCCATGAGGGTATCCAAATCAATAAGACAAAGGGCTTTTTTGGTAGATGATGAAAAAAGGATATTGTTCAATTTGGTATCGTTATGGCAAATACGAACGGGTAGTTTTTTGGCAATGCCTTCCTGAAGTATTTTAGCGGTGCTTTTTGCGAAATCGATAACAGCTGCCAACTCGTTCAATGTAGGGGCTGCTGTCTGTGCCAAGGCTTCGTCAAATTGCCTCATCCTTAGAGCCAAGTCATGAAAATCGGTAATTGTATCTACGTAGTTGTCTGGATTCTCCCGCTTTAGTAAGGTATGGAACTTGCCAATGATACGGCCCGCTTCCTTTGCTACTTTTACATCATGGGTTGTGTCATAGGTAATGGTATTTGGTAGAAATTCCACCAAACGCCAATGGCCTAGCTGCCCACTGAGATAGGATGCCCCTTTTCTGGTTTTAACGAGTTGTATCTGGGTATAATCATGAGCACTTAAGTGTAAGAGGGCAGCGGTGTAATTTTCCATCAATCCCGCTACATCAGTAAATACATCGGTATTGATTTGTTGCAGAATATAGGAAGGATGTGCATCGGAATAAACAAGATAGGTTTCATTTATGAGTCCGGATGTGAGTGGCGAAAACGCCAATTCACCAAAAGCGACCGGAAAATTTCCCAATAAATCCTCTAGTTCTTTGGGGCTATGCTTTTGCTTGGCTACTTCCATAAAGGGGCTCTATACTGTCCCTCCCTTGTTTTTTCCTTCAAGCTATCCATTGCTTTTTCCTTGTCACTGGCGTAGGTGACCCCAAACCAATCTCCACCGGATGGAATACATTTCACTTCAATTTCATTGGCTTGAAGCATTTCCTGTATCATAAAAGGAATGTAGAGTTCACTGGTGGCGATCCGGTTTTCATCTTCTAAAAATGTTCTGAATTCCGATTCAATCTTGTTGAATATGGAAGGTCTGCAAATCCAAAAGTTCATACTGGCTTGTTCCTTTCCGGTAAATTCCAATCCGGTATCCTCATCAATGACCTTGTCCCCGGTTTGTACCAATTTTAGGCGCTCTTGGACAGAAATAAGGTTATCGCCCTCCACCTCACAGACGCCTCTTGAAACGGAACCATGTTCAGAAAGGGTGTCTTTTAAGGTATACCCCAACAGTGCATAGGCATTTACGTCTGATTTCATGAAGTCTGCAGCTTTTTTATAAGCTTCTTGACCATAAAAATCATCCGCATTGATAACTATAAAAGGACCGTCTATTACATTTCTGGCAGTCCAGACAGCATGTGCGGTACCCCATGGTTTTTTACGCTCACCGGTAAAGGTAACCCCATCCGGTAAATCTGTGAGCTCCTGCGCAAGGACGTTTAATTGTATCGTATTCGGTATTCTTTTTGAAAGGTGTTCTTCCAAAAAGGAAACATTCTCTTTTTTGGTAATGACTACAATCTGTTTAAAATTGTTCTGTATGGCATCGTAAATGGCAAATTCCATTAAAAATTCACCGTTGGGCCCTAAATCATCAAACTGTTTTAGTTTTCCATATCTACTACCGCTTCCGGCAGCCATTAAAAGTAAGGTCATGATTTTTAATTTAGGTGTCAAAAATAGCAAATGCCGTTAAAATGAACACTTCATTTTACAAGTATCATGATTTTAACTTAGACTAGCGTATCGTTATTCAACATGTTTTTTATAATTTCCTTGCTTGAATCAATACTCCAGATTATGGCATCGCGTAGAAACTTTATAAAAAATACCTCCTTGGTAAGCATGGGCATGTTGGCAGTACCCAGTTTTGCCCAAAACCAATTTAGTGCAGCGGATAAATTGAATGTAGGCTTGATCGGGGTCGGACTACGGGGAACCAATCATTTAGAAAATCTCTTGTTGCGTAAGGACGTAAATATCACTGCAATCTGCGACGTAGATACCAATAGAATATCCATTGCAAAGAAACTTATTGCAGATGCCGGGGGCAAACCTCCCAAAATTTATGGGGACAATGATTTGGACTACAAAAATTTATTGGATTTAGCCGATGTGGATGCGGTAATCATCGCTACCCCGTGGCTCTGGCATACCAGAATGACCGTAGATGCCATGGAAGCCGGAAAATTTGCCGGGGTGGAGGTGTCGGCATCCAATACTTTGGAGGAATGTTGGGATCTGGTCAATACCCATGAGCGTACGGGGACACATATGATGATCTTGGAAAATGTGAACTACCGTAGGGATGTTCTAGCGGTCTTGAATATGGTGAAGCAAAATGTATTTGGGGAGTTGGTGCATTTTAGATGTGGCTACCAACATGACCTGCGGCATGTAAAATTGAACGATGGGAAGTCTGCCTATGGCAAGGGAGCGGAATTTGGGGAAAAGGGCATCTCAGAATCTAAATGGCGTACCGCCCATTCCGTAAAACGAAATGCCGATGTGTACCCTACCCATGGTCTAGGCCCAATCGCCGTGATGGCCGATATCAATAGGGGCAATAGGTTTGTTTCCATGACCTCCCATGCCACAAAAGCAATCGGATTGCATAATTACATCGTTGATGTTGGTGGGGAGAACCACCCTAATGCAAAAGTAAAGTTTAAACAAGGGGATGTTATCACATCCACTATTAATACCGCGAACGGAGAAACGATTATCATAACACATGATTGTAATCTGCCCAGGCCCTACTCGTTGGGTTTTAGGGTGCAAGGTGCAAACGGTCTTTGGGAAAATGATGGGAGTAGAATATACATAGCGGGGAAATCTGAAAAGGAGCACAGTTGGGATGCGGACAAGGCCTGGTTGGAAAAGTATGACCACCCACTTTGGAAGAAATACGGCGAATATGCTTTGGATGCCGGTCATGGAGGAATGGATTTTTTCGTAATCAACTCCTTTATAGAATCGGCTAAGGCAAATACAGCTCCACCAATGGACGCCTATGATGCCGCCGCGTGGAGCGCCGTAACGCCACTCTCGGAATTGTCGATAGCCAATAATGGGGAACCGCAGGATTTTCCAGATTTTACCCGAGGCCTTTGGATGAAAAGGGCTCCTTACACTTGGATGAAAGAAACGTTTTAAAAGGTTGTATCGAATTTGGAAAGAATTAGCTTGCTTGCGCCTGTGCCTCTGTCCTAGGTGCTATCTTTTGGGTTTTTTCGTTAGAAATTTTATAACCTTGGTCTGATTGCGGCGCTTTTTTGTTAAAGTATGATTTGGTTTTTTTGAATAGGTAGGGTAGAAATGAAACTACTAGAACACCTAGCCCAATACCCATAATGTTGGCCGGTAACACAAAGAGTTCACTAAAAGAGAAGATTCCAAGGATCAGTGCCGTTGAAAATGGTAACGAACATGCCAGAACGTTAACGGCAAATGCGATATCAAAGGTAGGCCTAGGGTGACCATCTTTGTTTTCCATTGCATTGATGGCGCTCATGTGTGCAAAAGGCCAAAAACTACAGGCACTTTGTGGGAATACGACCAATAGTAAAATCATACTCGTCGTTAGCCCCGGAATAAAATACGCGATGCTGCCGCTAAGCAACAAAGCAAGTCCGGCCCTTCGTAGGAGCATAGATGCTATAAGCTTAAACTCACCCCTTTTAATTCTTACGGCCATGCCTATAAAAAGCAAAACGAGTGGTGTCATTAAATCTTTTATGCTTAATACAGTTCCTTGAAGAAAGGTAGGCAATGAGGAGAAACTTAAACCAAAGCCTAAAAGAAGAAGCCCCAGGGCCATAATCATATTGATCGGCTCGTTTACCAATGAGCGTACTAACCCCTTTAACTTGCTTTTTGAGGATACATTTTTACCGACAAGCGCCCTTTTACGATACCAGTGCATTGCGAGAAGATAAAGTAAAATGAGCACAAAAATTTTGTTTCCTACATCCGCAAGAGCCGCAAGCGCTAAAGCGTCATCACCCAAATAGGCTACAATAAAAGGAAAACAAGATAAGCCTGGTGCCGAGGAGGGCAATAACATCAGCAATGTCCTTTTCTTTGCGTTTTCTTTAGTGGGCAAGGACGTTGACAGGAAATATTTGGAAGCAAAAAGCATTATGAGGTTGAAGCTCAATGCTATTACAGGAAATACCAAAAGCGTTCCATTGAGCTCAATTTTCAGTAGGGCAACAAATATAGTCGCGGGGAGGGCAACGCTTAAAATCAAGGTCTTAATGCCATTCAAATCCTGTTTTGCCACTTTTTTTTGCAGCAGCAGCCCTAATGCAATGATGAGGAGTAGCTCTAAGGTTTTTTGTAATGCAAAATCCATTTCTAGGTTCTCTGGTTTACGGTAAAAGAAGGTTAGCTAGGTGGTAATGGCATAGTCCGAGGTGGTTGAATGAAAGACCGTTGTATCAAGGCAGTTATCAGTTCACCCAACCCCTGGACTAATTCACTCTTAAACGAGCACTTTTTCAAGGGCAGCAGTAAATAATTTCATTTCTTCCATAGTACCCATACTCACGCGACACCAATTTTTACCATAAATTTCAAAAGCTCTTACCCCAACACCTTCCGCCGTCATTTTTTCCAGGAAAGGCTTACCGTCCATAGCAATCGGGAATAGGATAAAGCTTGTGGAAGAAGGAACGTACTCAAACCCTAATCGGTTTAAATTTTCATAGACATATTCCCTACACTCCTTATTCCGTTTTCTTGATTCATTCTTAAAGGCAACATCATCCATACTTGCCATCGCCGCATGGACCGATGGAAGGGAAATACCCATTCCCCCACGGGTAACCTGTTGAATGATTTCCAAGGTACTTGGCTGTGCCACAACGTATCCTACACGTAGGCCCGCCATGCCCTGTATTTTTGAAAATGTACGGGCAATAATCACGTTTTTGCCTTGTTCGATTAGGGCAACCATACTTTTTTTAGCACCATCCTCTAAAAATCCAAGATAGGCCTCATCAACAAAAATGGGGGTTCTTTCGGATACCCGGGAGCAAAAATCCAATAATTCCATATGATCGGTCATACTTCCCGTTGGATTATTGGGGTTACAGATATATACCAATTTAGTGTCATTATCCACTGCAGCTTCCATGGCCGCCAAATCATGGGACCAATCTTTCTTAAGAGGAATAGGCTTCCAAGAGGCACCTGTAGCTTCTGCAACCTTAATCAAGGACATGTAGGCCGGGTCTGCCGAAACAATGTTACCGCCATTTTGAAAGAATACCATGGCCGTCTTTTCCAAAAGATCTGACGATCCCGGGCCCATCATTATATTTTGTTGGGTTACACCTTCTTCCAAAGCAATCTTATCCATTAATTCATACAGTTCCTTCCACGCATAGCGATTGCCCTTTGGCGCATATTTCTGCATGGCATCCACGGCCATGGGCGATGGTCCGTACGGATTTTCATTGGCATTCAATTTTGCCACCAGTTCTGCAGGTCGTAAAGAGCCATGGGGTAAAAACTCCTTAAAGAAAGGAGTGTATGAAATGTTCCCTTTTGCATCAAGTGCCATGGGTTGCGAGGGGAATGCCCCGTACGTTAAATAGGGTGCTGCCATAACGCCAGCTGCCGTAAGTACACCTTTTTTTAACCAATCTCTTCTATTTACCATAGTTTCCATTTTGTGTTCGTTATTATGTTTCGTCTGCCGTGTTCGATTATTTTAACCCCTATCCATTTGCTATTGATAGTCCTGAAATTGATGGGCGTGCTGTAGGGTTCGCTTAAGATGAACTTAGTTGTTGACAAAAAACGCTCTCGGATGCTGCTTTGTCCCCTGTCCTTTTAAATGGGCTGTAATACACCAAGAACCTACTTTTTAGGGCTAAACAATATTATAGATAGTTGAAGAATAATAAAAATAGAGGCTTAGGGCAACTAGCTGTTGGAGAGCTTATTAAAACTTAAAAATTTGAAAAATCACCAATTTAAAATAGAAAAAATAACAATAATTCAGGTTATGGCTTCGTAGAATTACAGAGGTTATGGATATGCTATTATTTTATCGATAAATGATTTTTATGACATCAATAATTTCAATACTTAAAAATCAAGAATATAGTATTATTTGGCTTTTTTATTATCAAAATACCATCAAAAATTAGATAACTATAAATTAATTTTGGTAAAAAGGGCTAAACGTCATTAATTGTTCAATATTCGTTGAATTGTTTTAAGTGAGGTAGGCGGTAATACAGAATTGTATATGCGGAATAAATTAGATCATGTAGATTTTAGTATTTTAAATATTTTGGCGGATAATGCCCAAACTCCGTATACTGAAGTTGCAAAGAAGCTAATCATATCTCCGGGAACAGTTCATATGCGTATTCGTAAGATGAAGGATATGGGCTTGATTACGGGTGCTGCACTTAGTTTGGATTATGCTGTTATGGGCTGGAAAATGACAATCTTTTTGGGTATTTTTCTTAGTGAGATTGGCCTGTTCAAAAAAGTGATGCAAAAATTGCGGAATATAGAGGAGGTCGTCAAAATACATCATGTGACAGGTAAGTACGATATTTTCATAAAAATGCACGCAAGGGATAGTAACCACTATAAAAAAGTATACCAAGATGATATCCTCGGTATCACGGGTATTCGTGGAATAGAGTCCTTTATTTCCATTGAGGAAAATTTGGAACGCCATATCCAATTCGAACCAACCAAGGAGTAAAGGACTACACGAGTTTCATGGTTGTTGGATTCCAGTTTACAGGCTGCTTTCTGGTATAGCTCTCATTGGCCAACAGTGCCGCCCCAGCTGCTCTAAGTCCAAAGGTAGGGTCCTGCACTACTTTCCCATTAGTTCGTATTGCGGTAAAGAAATTATAAAAATGGTCATAATGGCCCCCTTTGTAATCATTGGGTGCTGTCCAAGTTGTGGTACCGTTCGTTAGGTTACTTTTTCTTGGATTTAGATTTTTAGCGGCGTACTCCTTTTTAATCTTGTCCTGCATTTCCTCGGTAAAGGAAACCATTGAATATCCACCGGGTATCATGTCCAATTTAGACCGTTTTACGGTTACCGAATTCTGGCCTACTTCCATTTCGCCTTCCGTTCCAACGATTTTAAAGCCACCTCCACCGCCACTTCCAGCAATAAAATTAATGCGGAAGGCTGCATTGAAGGCCGCATGTGTTTCCGTCACAGGATAATCGTATAAGGTTATCGAAACATCAGGAACATCCCTACCATCTTTCCAATAGCGAAGTCCGCCAGTGGCCAAGGCCCTATTTGGGCCATGGGAGCTAATAACATAGTTTAAGGTTGAAAATGCATGTACGAACAGATCACCCGCAACGCCCGTGCCATATTCCTGATAGTTCCTCCATCTAAAAAACCGTTCTGGGCTAAACGGAATTTTTTTCGCATTGCCCAAAAACGTATCAAAATCTACGTTTGTAGGATTTGCATCCGGTGGAATGGGATATTGCCAAGCACCTTCTGCGGAATAGCGGTCATTGTACATGTCCAATAGTACGATATCGCCAATGGCACCGTCCTCATACAATTGCTTGGCTTTTTCGTTCCCTAAAGAAGACATGCCCTGACTCCCGATCTGGCATATTTTACCGGTATCTTGTTGCGCCTTGATAATTTCTTGCCCTTCCCTAAAATTTTGAACCATTGGTTTTTCACAATATACGTGCTTACCAGATTTTAGAGCTGCTACCGCAATGGTTTGGTGCCAATGGTCTGGAGTGGCTATAATTACCGCGTCAATATCTTTTCTATTTAACAATTCCCTATAATCTCGTGTTACAAAAATATCCTGTCCCCATAGTTCCTTTGCGCGGTCCAATCTTCCGGTATACAGGTCACAGGCCGCAACTAATTTGACCCCATCCACTGCCAAGGCGGCCTGGGTGTCATAGATTCCTTGAATTCCTGTACCTATCAATGCTAGATTGATCTGGTCGTTGGCGGAATAATCATTGGCGGTATAGGTTCTTATAAGAAATTCTTCACTACTTGTTGGCGAGGCCAATAGAAAGGGTGCGGAGCTCAAGGCCGCTGAGGTTAAAGACGCCTTTTTTATAAACGACCTACGAGAGTTCTTGTTTTTCATGCGTTGGGTTTGGTAAAATGAAATTTTATTTCGGATTCAAAAATTTAAAAATAACACTTTTATGGGGAGGAAAAAATTACCTAAGTTCCTGTTCCAAGTTATGATTTCAAGGGGCCGGTTCACCGTTCAAAGTTCCCGACTCCCTAACAATATTTATGATTTCTAAGGGAGTATTTCCAATTGGAAGGGTGTAATTTTGCAATCCTTAAAAAGAGAGTTGTGATAAAGGATTTGATTGTAGCGATGCTTTGGAGTATTTCTCCTTTTGGGGAGGCCAAGGTAGGTATACCTTACGGACTACTCAATAATGTAAATATATACCTTGTATTTTTAGCGTGCTTTCTTGCCAACGTGCTGGTCTTCCCTATCATGATGTTTTTCTTGCACACCATTAACAAAACCTTTCTACGCTGGCATTTTTACAAAAAAAGTGCCTTGTTCGTTGCCAGAAGGGCAAAAACGGGTTCTGGGGATAAAATAAAAAAGTACGGATTTTACGGACTTATATTTTTTGTAATGCTTCCTGTTCCGGGAACCGGGGTCTACGCCGGCAGTATTGCAAGTTATCTCTTCAATTTTGAAAGAAAAAAAGCCTTTCTAGCCAATACCATTGGCATCTTTCTTTCGTCTCTAATTGTTTGGGTCACTACCTTATTGACTATGAAGGGAATGGCTTAATAGTTCAGTCCTGAGCGAGTAGCAGGTCTCATTTTGTGAATAAGTAAAAGGGTTTCAAATTTTATTTGTGCCGTTAGCCCATTAAATTAGCCCTTTTTTATGCTATGGTAAAGCTTAAAGTTGGCGATAAACTGTATAATGTTGCCCAAGACGGATTTAATGATTTTGCACGATACTCATTTTCCGAGGTGGTGGAACTGACCGAGACTTTGGCTGTTTTAAAGAATGGGGTGCGGCTCATAAATAAGCCGAAGCAATCTTACATTATGGAGGATGTTGGGTATTCGGTATCCCGTAAAAAAGGAACCCACTGGCACCTTGTTTCCTTAACGGCCATCCATAAAGCGCAAATTGAAAACGAAAAGATAAGAATACATGAATGGTTTAAGGAAAGGGATTTTTCTTTCCAAGAAAAGAAACGCATTTATGAGTTTTTAATGGCCAACGAAGAGGTTCACTAAGTTTTTGCGATATAAATTTTGGTACAAGAAATTAGTTGGCAACCCTAAAAAATTAAAAACCTTTAGTATCTTTACAGTGTTGTGTTGTGCCTCAGACAACAATTGAGGCAATTGTGTTTATCGGTTCATTCCGGTAGTACCCAATGAAAGGCTTTCCATACGGGAGGCTTTTTTTGTTTATAGGCTGTGTACTACATAATGAACTAAGGATGCGGCAAGCTTGGCCGTGGCATTATCGATATCAAAATCTGGATTTAGTTCTACAAGATCCAATCCAACAAGTTTACCAGATTCCAAAATCAGCTTTAAGCTTTCCAGTACAATGTCTGGTGTAAAACCCATTGGTGAAGGGGCACTTACCCCGGGCGCATAGGCTGAGGAAAAGCCGTCCATGTCAATGGTCGTGTAGACAAAATCCACATCTTCCAGAAATTGCATTATCCGCAGTTGCACGTGTTCCAAGTAGGACATTGAAAAATGATTGCGTTCCAGGTAACTTGTTCCATAGTCCTCCGCTGTCTTGAAAAGTTGCGCGTCATTGGCATCTTTTCGAATACCGATACAAAAATATTTAAAAGGAACTTCCTGTTCTTTAAGAGCTACCGCTATTTGATAAAAAGGGGTGCCCGAATTGTTACCTGTTTCGTTGGAACGCATATCCAAATGGGCATCAAAATTGATAATGCCAATTGTTTTTTCCTTAGGGATGTTGTTCCTCAGACCCATAAAGTGGGCGTAAGCCAAATCATGTCCGCCTCCTAAAAGTAACGGAAACATTCCAGCATGGGTCAACGTACCAATCGCTTCAATAACTTGTGCCTGCAATTCTTCCAAATTTTCACCATCACCTACCAAATTGCCCATGTCCACTAATTGCTGATGCAGGGCAAGGTGGTTCGGTAATTTCCCCAACTGTTTGCGGATAGCATCAGGTGCTTTGGAAGCGCCCACCCTTCCTTTATTTCTGCACACTCCTTCATCACAGGCATAGCCCAGAAGTGCCACTTTTTTTTTGCCACCTGTTGGCACTGGGTTTCTAAGTGTTTCTAACCGAACTGTTTCGTGGAGATACAATTGCCTATCGGACTTTCGCCCGGTCCAATTGCTCTTTTCGGCTTCCTTGTAATTTTTCATCTTTAAAATTGGTGTGAGACTATTTTGGTCATCTATATTCTTATAGCTTGCTCTTGAGCACGAACAGTTTCTCCTAAAATACATAAAATAGCGCCTACCAATATGAATTCCCTCAAATGGAATTGGAAAAAACCCGCTGAAATGTTCCGCTAGAATAGAGTATCCAAAAGTGTATCGGCTACGGAATGGGGTAGGGTCACTTTCAATTGTGGGGTGCGTTCCATCTCCCGTTTTATGGCGAAAACGGCTTCTTGGTTTCTGGCCCAGCTACGTCTGGCAATACCGTTGTTAACATCGTAGAACAACATGTTTTTAAGTTTACGCTCGGCCTCCAAGGATCCGTCGAGGACCATCCCAAAACCTCCGTTAATGACTTCTCCCCATCCTACACCACCGCCATTGTGGATTGATACCCAAGTGGCACCCCTAAAACTATCCCCAATCACGTTATGGATGGCCATATCCGCAGTAAATTTGCTACCGTCATAAATATTGCTGGTTTCTCTATAAGGGGAGTCGGTTCCGCTAACATCGTGGTGGTCACGTCCTAAAATTACAGGCCCGCTAAGCTCACCATTGGCAATGGCGGTATTAAAGGCGGAGGCTATTTTTGCCCTTCCTTCCGCATCTGCGTAGAGGATGCGTGCTTGTGAACCTACGACCAATTTGTTTTCCTCGGCCTCCGCTATCCATTTGATATTGTCCTGTAGTTGTTGCTGGATTTCTTTTGGGGCCGAATTTTTTAAGTCCTTCATAATGGTCAAGGCCAAGGTATCCGTCTTTTTTAGATCGGAGGCCTGGCCCGATGCGCAGACCCATCTAAAAGGACCGAAACCATAATCAAAGCACATTGGGCCTAAGATATCCTGAACATACGATGGGTAGGCCCATTCTCCGTCTACAGGATTGTGATTGGGAGCACTTACGAAAGCTCCGTTTTCATCTTTATAGATGGCTGCACCCGCTCGTGATGCTTCCAATAAAAAGGCATTTCCATAATCGAAAAAATAGGTTCCTTTTTGGGTGTGCTTATTAATGGCTTCCGCATGCCTGCGAAGCGATTCCTGAACCTTAAGTTTAAACGTTTTTGGATCGGCGCTCATCATTTCATTTGACTCCTCAAATGAAAGTCCGACCGGATAATAGCCACCTGCCCACGGGTTATGTAGGGAGGTTTGATCGGAGCCCAGATGTACGAACAGATTTTCTTCATGAAACCGTTCCCAAACATCCACCACGTTACCGATATAGGCCAGCGAGACAATCTCCTTTTTTTTGAGGGCTTTTTGGGTGCGTTGCACCAACTCCCCAAGGTCACGAATCAATTCATCTACCCAGCCTTGATTATATCTTTTGTGTGCAGCAGCAGTATTTACTTCTGCACAAATGGTGATGCAGCCGGCAATAGATCCCGCCTTGGGTTGTGCCCCGCTCATTCCGCCCAACCCTGCGGTAAGGAATATTTTACCGGCTGGGGTTTCATTGGCTTGTAGAACTTTTCTAAAAGCGTTCATGACGGTTATTGCGGTACCATGCACAATACCTTGGGGTCCTATGTACATGTAAGATCCTGCGGTCATTTGTCCGTACTGTGTAACGCCAAGGGCATTATATTTCTCCCAATCGTCGGGCTTGGAATGGTTGGGAATCATCATCCCATTGGTAACCACTACCCTTGGGGCTTCTTCGGAAGAGGGGAAAAGTCCCATAGGATGTCCAGAGTAAATATGAAGGGTCTGTTCCTCGGTCATTTCAGATAAATAACTCATGACAAGGAGGTATTGTGCCCAATTTTGGAAAACGGCTCCATTGCCCCCATAGGTGATCAACTCTTCGGGGTATTGGGCAACTGCAGGGTCGAGATTGTTCTGGATCATCAACATAATCCCCGCGGCTTTCATCGTTTGGGCCGGATAGTCATTTATTGGGCGTACATGCATTTCATAGTTAGGCTGAAAACGATACATATAAATACGTCCGTACAGTTGTAACTCTTCTAGAAATTCTGGGGCCAAAACAGAATGCCACACTTCTGGAAAATAACGAAGGGCGTTACGCAGTGCCAATTGCTTTTCTGGAATGGAAAGAAGGTCCTTGCGTTTTGGGGCATGGGGTACGTGTGGATTCCGTTCTTTTTTTGGAGGTAGTTCTGAGGGGATTCCGGTCTGTATCTGTTTTTTGAAGTCCATTTTTTGAAATTTATGAGTAAAAGGGTGAAATAGTTGGTTAATGCCGTTGTTATTCCCGTGGGTCGAATAAGTTAATGAATAACAAAATTAGCCTAGAGATAATAACCCAAGCGCTACTAAAAGCGCTACTGCCTCAGATTGGTGTTTCCCTTTCAGGTCTCCAGGATTTATTGATGCCTATCAAAAACCAATTCTCCGCTTTTCCAAATCATACAAGGTTTTAAATTGCCTTGGTTGTATAGTATATCCTGATAGTTGTCTGAATGGAAGACGGCTAAATCTGCCAACAATCCTTCTTCTATTTTCCCGCGGTCCGTTAGCTTTAAGGCGGCAGCGGCCCTAAACGTAATACCGCATAGTACTTCCGCATTGGTCAATTTTTCAAATGCCCCAAGTATAGTGGCTTGGGTTAGCAAATCGCCCATAGGTGCCGAGCCGGGATTGTGATCACTGGCAATGGCGAGGATGGCACCCGCATCCAAAAGTTTTCGGGCAGGAGTAAAGGAACAACCCAGTCCTAATGACGCACCGGGTAGGGCTGTCGCAATGGTATCGCTTTTGGCCAGGAGGGCTATTTCTTCTGTTGTACTGGCCTCTAGATGGTCCGCACTTAGGGCATCGAAGTCTACGGCAACCTTGCTGCCGCCTGTGCTAAACTGATCGGCATGTACGGTAATGTCAAAACCAAGCTCCTTTGCCTTTTCAAAATAGGGTGCAATTTGCCGTGCTGAAAAAGCACTTTCCTCAATAAAAGCATCAATACGGGTTGCCAAGCCTTCTTTTAAGAGTATTGGGAGAAGTTGACTGGCCATAGCCTCCAAATACTCCGCTGCAGTTCCCTCAAAATCTTTTGGTACCATATGCGCAGCAAGGCAGGTAGCGATTAAATCGGGCATTGCTTGTAAGCCGGCATCCTTAATTGCACGAAGCATTTTTAGTTCCTCTTCCACCGTTAAGCCGTAACCACTTTTTACCTCTATCGTAGTGGTCCCATTTTTTAAATGCCTGTTGGCTAGTTTCAGGGTGCTTTTGGTAAGCTGTTCTTGATCGGTTTTTCGGGTTTGGATAACCGTGTCCCATATACCACCGCCGGACTTCGCGATTTCCAGATACGATTTGCCGGCATTGCGCATGGCATAGTCCTTTGCCCTTGAACCCCCGAAACAAATATGCGTATGGGCATCTATTAGCCCGGGAATACATACATGATTGCCATTAAGCGGTTTGTTTTCTGCTCCCGGAAACTGTTTTTTCAATTGGTCATAGCTCCCTACGGCGCGTATCCTGGTATCTTGCATTACGATTCCACCATTGGCGATAATTTTGATTTCCTTATCGTCAACAGGACCTTTCAATGCGATTCCCGTCATAGGGATGATCTGTTTGAACGGGCCTAGAAGCATTATTTTATCAATCGTATCAGTAGCGTTCAAATTCATCTGAATAGGGTGTTTTTAAAGAAATATGATGCTGTTTTTGTACTTGATCAATGACATTTAAAATAGTGCAGTCCTGTATCATGGCAATTCCTTCCTCAATGTCATCAGAAAATACCCGGTCCTTATGGGCAAAGGTTACCCTTTCCCTTACAGCGGCATGTACTTCATCCAAATAGATACCCGATTTTAAGGGCTTCCTAAATTCAAAGGCTTGGGCCGCGGTCAATAATTCTATCGCTAAAATTTTTTCAACGTTGCCAATTACCTGCAAGGCTTTTCTAGCACCTATAGATCCCATGCTTACATGATCCTCCTGCCCCAAGGAGGTAGGAATACTGTCTGCGCTTGAAGGAAAACAGAGCCCCTTGTTCTCGCTGGCAAGGGCGGCCGTTGTGTATTGCAAGATCATATAGCCAGAATTGATACCGGTATCTTTCATGAGCAATTTTGGGACACCTGTACTATTGCCTTCCAAGGACAAATAGATACGCCTATCCGAAATATTTCCTAGCTCCGAGGCCGCTAAACAGGCATAATCCAGGGCCATGGCCAAGGGCTGACCGTGGAAATTTCCCCCACTGATCGTTAGTTCCTTATCAATAATTACGGGATTATCAGTGACGGAATTAAGCTCCACTTCCAACAACTCCTTTAAATGCAACCAAGCAGTTCTAGAAGCCCCATGCACTTGAGGAATACAGCGTATGGAGTAGGGATCTTGGACCTTTTCGCAATCGATATGGTCTTCCATGATTTCTGACCCCTTCAATAATTTCTTAACGCGCTTGGCTACGTGTATGTTTCCCTTGAAAGGACGTAGTGCATGCAATTCGTTAAAAAATGGTTTTACGGAACCTTGTAGGCCCTCGATCATCATGGCCCCAATTACATCGGCTTGTGCCAGTATGGCATGCATTTTTGCAATGACCATAACCCCGTGGGCGGCTATGAATTGGGTACCATTAATTAGGGCGAGTCCTTCTTTTGGGCCCAGTTCCAAGGCTTGTAATCCCGTTTTTTTGAATAGTACCTCGGTTGCTATTATTTCGTTCTTGAACACCACTTTTCCCATACCGATCAAGGGTAGAAATAGGTGGGACAAAGGGGCAAGATCGCCTGATGCCCCAACGGACCCTTGAGAAGGCACCACGGGAATGGCATCATTATCGATGTGCCAAATAATGCGTCTTAAGGTCTCTAATGCAATTCCTGAAAATCCTTTGGCTAAGGATTGCACTTTCAAAATAAGCATAAGTTTTGCGATAATCGAGGCTAAAGGGGTGCCTACTCCTACACTATGACTTTGCAGAATATTCGTCTGCAGCATACTGGTTTCCTGCTTGGATATTTTCGTGGTACACAAAGGGCCAAAACCGGTATTGATTCCATAAACCGCGTCACCTTTTTCAACAATCTCCCGCACTATACGCCAACTATCCCTAATTTTTTCCTCAGCCGGTTCCGTGAGCATGATTGGTAGCGAACCGTTGGCAATTTGCATGGCTTTACCTGCCGTAAGCCAGTCTTCCCCCAGTTTAAATATGTTATTTGTCGTTTTCACCAGTGTTGTTCTATCCCATAAATTTAGCACCTATTTTTGATAACCAATACTATTAATGCAATCAATACCTGATAACCATAGGTAATCAACTTGAATTTCGGCACCTATTTTATTTTTTGACCGTAGCCCTAGATTTACATTTTAGAAGGGCTGCCGAAAAATTATTCCTTTCCCAACCCGGTCTTAGTAGGCAAAAAAAGCAAATGGAGGAGCTTTTGGATACCCAAATGTTATTCTGGGTGAGCGGTTGGAATGGAGTTGAAAGTATTGAGTAAAAAGTAAAAAGTACAAAGTACAAAGGGGGGACTAGAAAAAAGAGAATAGAAAAGAGAAATCAGTTTTTCTTAGAAACAACCAACAACCAACAACCAACAACCAACTGTTATCTCAAATTGATTCTGAATCCTTAATTTTACTACTGTTATGAATTACATTTAAAAAGTATAGCTATGATATTTGATATAATAAAGAAGAGAAGATCGGTATTTCCTGCACAATACAGTGATGAACCTATTGCGCAGTCCGATATTGAAAAAGTACTGGAGGCGGCAAATTGGGCCCCGACGCATAGACATACGGAGCCATGGCGCTTTAAAGTTTTTCAGGATGAGGCAAAAGCCCGGCTGGGTACTTTCTTATCCAACAAGTACGAGGAATTGGATGCGAGGCCTAAAGCCACCAAAATTAAAAAGCTTAGGGAAAACCCCAAGAAAGCAGGAGCCGTAGTCGCCATTTGTATGCAGCGTGACCCTAAGGAAGCAGTGCCGGAGTGGGAGGAGATAGCTTCCGTGGCCATGGCGGTACAGAACATGTGGCTTGTATGCACAGCAATGGGCATTGGGGCGTATTGGTCCTCGCCGGCATTGATCAATTATCTGCATGAATTTGTCTCCTTGGAAAAAGGGGAACGGTGTCTGGGTTTCTTCTATATGGGTAATTTTGACGGAGAACTGTCCGAAGGAATGCGAAAACCCATCCAATCCAAAACCGACTGGATTAGCGCTTAACTTAATTAAAATAGGGAAATAAGGCGGTCCTAAATTGCCAGGTTTTGGAAAGGAATAGACCCAAGAAAACGATTGCGACCATAAACTTTATAAAGGTACCGGTCAAAAAACCTAGAAAAGAACCAAAAGCCGCTTTCGTAGCGGTTTTTTTATCGGCCCTATTTAAAAGTTCACCTACCAGCGCCCCTATAAATGGCCAGATGATGATACCGAAAGGTCCAAAAATGGGGAAGACAAGGGCTACGAACAAACCCAAGGTAGTGCCGACAACACCGGCGCGGGTTCCGCCAAATTTTTTTGTTCCCATTGCGGGAATGATGTAATCCAAAGCAAACACGATCAAGGCCACCGCCAAGGTAATGCCTAAATAAGTCCAGTTCATAGGAATGGCATTGGTTATATGTAGTAGCAATAAACCTACCCAACTAATTGGTGGCCCCGGTAACACCGGAAGAAAACTGCCCAAGATGCCAACGAGCATTAAAAGAAATCCAAGAATCACCAATAAAATATCCATTGTCTAAAGCTATTGCCGATTAGACTACGATATTGTGCAATTGTTACACCCTGTAAATTAGCCATTTTGATTTTTTTCAACTAAAAAATTAGTTTAAACTAAAAATTTAGTTATATTTGAAAATGAACTAAAACATTAGTTAAATGAAACAATTGACAAAAGCGGAAGAAGAGGTGATGCAAATCTTGTGGCAGCTACAGCGTTGTAACGTTGCGGCCATTATTGATCAATTGCCAAAACCGAAGCCCGCTTACAACACTGTATCCACTATCGTAAGGATTTTGGAGAGTAAGGGTTTTGTTGATCACGAACAGGAGGGCAGGGGTCATGTTTACTATCCCATGGTACAGAAATCGGATTATAGCAATCAATCCATTACTAAGTTGGTCGACAATTATTTTCAGGGTTCTTTTAGAAGTATGGTTTCATTCTTCATGAAGAAAAATGATATGGGCCTTTCCGAACTGGAAGCTGTTTTGAAGGAAATAAAAAAAGCCGAGCGTACTACCAAGAGCGATAAAAAATAGAATTCTAAAGATGATTAAATGGTACACTACATTCTAGAATGCATTGCCTTTCAACTGGCTTTTTTATTGATTTACGATTTCTTTTTAAAAGGAGAAACCTTTTTTCAATGGAACCGTTGCTACTTGTTGGGGACCTATTTACTGTCCATGGTTCTACCTATAATAAGAATAGAAGCTCTTACGAAAGCGGGACAGGAAACTTTTGGCGGATATCCAGCCTTTTTGTGGAATTTCCAAAATACGGAAGTAACACTGAGTGGCCATGATACCAACTATTGGCAGCTATCTTGGCAAGAAGGCATTTTATATATCGGTATGTTCCTTGCTGCCCTTTGGTTCTTTGTCAAAATTAGACAACTGCACGTACTAAAGAAGCGGGGAAAACAGGTTAAATATCCAGATTTCACTCAAGTCATCATTCATAATAGCGCTATCGCCTTTTCATTTTTCAAATCTATTTTTATGGGGGATAAGGTTATTGCCAAAGAGCACCAAAGCATTATTGCCCATGAATTGGTCCATATAAAACAAGGACATACTTGGGATCTACTATTTTTTGAATTGATGCGCATTTTAGGGTGGTTCAATCCTTTGGTATATGTATATCAAAGTAGAACCGCAGAGCTTCACGAGTTTATTGCCGATGCAAAGGTGACCAAGGACTATAAAAAGGAGCATTATGAGCAGTTGCTGTTGCACGTTTTTCAAACCGAACATATCTCATTCATCAATCAATTTTTTACAAAATCATTAATCAAAAAACGAATCGTCATGTTACAAAAGGCAAAATCAAAAAAAATCTGGCAACTCAAGTATTTGCTGTTGTTTCCAGTTCTATTGGGAATGTTAATATATACTTCTTGTGAAAATAACCCATCAGAAAATGAGAAATTGGAAGAGGTTATAGTCGTAGGTGATATTGAAAATCTGACTACTGAAGAAGAAAATGAGGTATTTACGAAACTTATAGATGTATCCGTTCAGCCAAAAGATTGGGAATTAGTGGTAAAGGACCAATATTCAACTATTCTGTTTACAAAACCTACCAATGAAAATTCGTATATATCTGGTCCTGGAGGTACTGCTTTAAAAGCTAGTATGCAGATAAATTCTAAAATTTTAGATAGGGATTTTTCCATATTTGATCCAGAAGAAGAAATTCAGGTCAAATTAGAATCTTTGGTGCCTTTTGCTGTAGCGGACCAAGTCCCTGTTTTCCCGGGTTGTGAAAGTGCGAAAGATACAAGGGCCTGTTTTAATGAAATGATCCAGCAGCATATTCGTAAGAATTTTTCCTATCCGGTTGAAGCGCAAGAAGCGGGAATTGAAGGTAGGGTACGTGTTATGTTTGTAATAGATAAAGAGGGTAATATCGACCATTTACAAATGCGGGGACCTGATAAAATTCTTGAGCAAGAAGTACAACGTATAATTTTTAAGTTGCCCAAAATGACTCCAGGAATGGATAAAGGTAAGGTCGTTGACGTGCCCTTTTCAATTCCTATTGTTTTTAAATTGGATACTGATGCATCCCCAGCCCTTGAACCAAAAAATAAGAATTACGAGGATGGAATTCCTTTTGGTAGTGTGGACGAAGTGCCAATTTTTCCGGGTTGCGAAAATGCAACGGATAAACGAGCCTGTTTCAATGAAATGATTCAGCAGCATATCAGTAAAAATTTCAAATACCCCCTAGAAGCTCAAAAACAAGGAGTGCAAGGTAGGGTTAGCGCCCTATTTACGATAACCAAAGAGGGGGCTATTGAAAATATTAGAATGAAAGGTCCTGATAAATTGTTGGAAAATGAAGTGGAACGTATCTTAAAACGCTTACCGG
Source organism: uncultured Flavobacteriaceae bacterium (assembly GCA_963793365.1). Taxonomy (GTDB): domain Bacteria; phylum Bacteroidota; class Bacteroidia; order Flavobacteriales; family Flavobacteriaceae; genus Maribacter. The sequence goes on from CAWBZP010000002.1 coordinate 43,553, forward strand.
ATATGTTCCCTGGAAAAAATGAGGGAAAACCAGTAAAGGTAGTATATTCCATTCCCGTTAATTTCAAATTACAGTAAAGGTCTTCGTAAATGAAACAATTGCTATTCGTTGTTCTACTAATTTGTATATGTAATGCTGGGGCCCAAACCTCAAATGCAGTTGTTGCGGACAGCCTTTATGCTTTGGGCAACTATACCAAGGCCATTAACGAATACGCCAAAATTGCGGATGCTACCGCAGGACTCCAAATTGCCAGAAGTTATAATGCAATTGGTAACTATGACAAGGCAATTTCGCAATATAAATCCGTGATAGCACAAACAAGGGAGTACCAATTAGCGCAGTATGAGTTGGGCAAACTAGTATTAAAGGTTAACGCCTTATCCGAAGCGCAAGCGGTGTTTGCGAATCTTGTAGAAACCTATCCAAGTAATGCTGAATATCATTATTATCTGGGAGAGGTTTTGAGTGCGCAGGATGAACGAGAGAAAGGCCTTGAACACTACAAAAAATCGGTACAATTAGACAGTGCGCATCTGCGGAGCCTCTTCCAACTTGGCAAGTACCATACCATAAAACAAGAACGAGATGCCGCATTGGGCTACATCGATAAAGGACTTGAATTTTATGAAAATGACGTAGCGCTCATCAACCTAAAAGCCTTGGTCCTCTATAATGATTTCCAATATAAAAACGCGATACCACTGTTTGAACGCGTTTTGGAATTGGGGGAGACCAAGGATTATGTGTATGAAAAGCTGGGTGATTGCTATACTAAAAATTGGGAATTTGAAAAGGCCAAAAAAGCCTACAGTATATTATTACAGCGCAATGACACTAATTCCCAGACCTATTTTGCTCTGGCCAGTGTCTATTTGAAAGAAGAGAAATTGGATAGCGCCAAGGTGTTTGTTAAAAAGGGCATGGACGTTCAGAAACCTATCTTCGCATATGGCTACACGCGATTGGCCGATATCGCACGCCAAGAAAAGGACATGGAGGCTGCCTTACGCTTTTATAAGCTGGCATATGAGGAGGATGCAGACGATGCGCGGATCTTTTATAATATCTGTACGGTCGTTGATCAATTTCGGAATGACCCAAAGGAGAAGTTGGACTATTACAAGAAATTTTTAAAGTACTATCCAAATGAACATCCCTACTATTATGAATCGGTTAGGAAACGAATTAGGGAATTAAAGGAACAAATCCATTTTTCCGAGGATTGAACTCCCTAAAAAAATCGTAATTTCAGCCTTAGAACAGGTGTAATGAAACGATTTTTGTCCCTCTTTTTTGTCCTTCTTTTAGGTTCTTGTTCTTTCTTTGAATCCAAAGAAAAGAGAACCCAAAAGTTAATTAATGACGAGTTGAGGCAGATTGATTGGAATGCGGTCGATTCTTATCCTTACTTTTATTCATGTGATGAATCCGCTACCAAAACCGCTCAAAAAGCTTGTTTTGAGACGACACTTATCGCCCATTTTCAAAAAACCTTGAACGAGTTCGAATTTACATTATCCGATAAAAAAAGCGCAACCGTTGAAGTGATTTTCATCATCGATACCACAGGTCAAATTAAGGTGACCAATATTGAAAAGGATGCTTCCGTACTTAAACAGATGCCAGAATTTGATGGCGTAATAACCCAAAGCTTAAAGAATCTTCCTAAACTTGCACCTGCTATAAAAAGAGGAATTCCGGTAAATACAAAATACCGCATTCCGGTTCAACTTAATACCGACTAGGCATTTTGGCGCACGAAAAAATTATATTGGGGATTGATCCCGGTACCACAATTATGGGTTTTGGACTCATTAAGGTTACAGGAAAAAAGATGGAATTCATTCAAATGAACGAACTTCTTTTGAAAAAGTATACTGACCCTTATACCAAACTAAAACTCATATTCGAACGCACTATAGAACTCATCGATACCTATCACCCAGATGAAATAGCCATTGAAGCTCCTTTTTTTGGTAAAAATGTACAGTCCATGCTAAAATTAGGTAGGGCGCAGGGCGTAGCAATGGCAGCGGGACTATCGCGTCAAATACCCATAACGGAGTATTTGCCCAAAAAGATTAAAATGGCCATAACGGGAAATGGAAATGCAAGCAAAGAGCAGGTAGCTAAAATGCTGCAGAGTGTTTTAGGCCTAAAATCACTGCCTAAAAACTTGGACAGTACAGACGGCTTAGCTGCCGCAGTCTGTCACTTTTATAATGAAGGGCGCGTAGAGGTAGGCAAAAACTATTCCGGTTGGGATGCGTTTGTAAAACAGAATGAGAAACGGGTTAAAAAGTGATTATTCAAAATTAAAAAATGTCCGGTATATACATCCACATTCCCTTTTGCAAGCAGGCCTGTTACTACTGTGATTTTCACTTCTCTACCAAACTAGGTAAAAAAGAGGCCATGGTTAGGGCCTTGGGAGCGGAATTGGAGCTGAGAAAGAATGAGTTTGCCGGGGAAAAGGTCGCCACCATTTATTTTGGGGGCGGAACACCCTCCGTCTTGGAGCCTGAAGAGCTTAATCTATTGGTCGCCAAGATTTATGATTTTTACGATGTTGTTGAGAATCCGGAAATAACGCTGGAAGCCAATCCAGATGATTTGTCCGAAGCCAAAATAGCAGCGCTAGCCGCGAGCCCAATCAACAGGCTAAGTATTGGAATCCAGTCTTTTTTTGATGCGGATTTAAAAGTGATGAATCGTGCACATACGGCGCTGGAGGCTGAAAAAAGTCTGTTAGAGGCCAAGCGGTATTTTTCAAATATTTCCATTGACCTCATTTACGGCATGCCGGATATGAGCTTGGAGCGTTGGAAAGAAAATATAGACAAGGCGCTATCCTTTGAGGTGCCGCACATCTCCAGTTATGCGCTTACAGTGGAGCCAAAAACAGCTTTGGCCAATTTTGTTAAGAAGGGCTTGATTTCTCCGGCAACGGATGAACAGGCCCAAGATCATTTCAATTTGCTGAATAGCACCTTGGAGGAAGCCGGGTATGACGGTTACGAAATCTCAAATTTTGCAAAACCGGGGTTTTATTCAAAGAACAATACGGCCTATTGGCAGCAGAAGAAATATATGGGTATTGGCCCATCTGCCCACTCTTTTGATGGTGAACGCAGGGGCTGGAACATTAATAATAACCCCAAATATATTAATGCTATCAGGCAAGGAATCCTTCCAATGGAAGTTGAGGTATTATCCACGACAGATAAGTACAACGAATACGTAATGACCGGCTTACGAACGGTTTGGGGTGTTTCCTTGAAGAGGATTGCAACCGAATTTGGAACCAATTATAGGGAATACCTATTGCTGCAGGCCGATAAATACCTATCACAACATTTGCTGTTTCTTGATGAAGAAATTTTAAAAACTACCCAGAAAGGTAGGTTCTTGGCAGATGGAATAGCGGCGGATTTGTTTATGATTAATTTGAGGTAGTGACACTATCCTAAAAAGTAGCGCATAAATTATTGTAAATTTCTGTCAAACTATGTCGGTTCAAATTAAATTTTAATTTGAGCAAAGCTTAACAGGGGTACAAAAGTAACTATGAAAGCAACCATCCAGTTTAATAACACTGATTATCAAATAGATTTAGCACAACCGCTCGATATTTCCATACCCATAACCGGTAAAAACAATACTGTAAATGCCTGGTATGTGGGGCCTCCTAAAATACAACCGCATACGAATGGCGATTTTATAGGAAGTATAGCGGCCGGGGCATCGACTAACTTTTATGACATTTGGTTTAATCCGCATGCGCATGGTACCCATACAGAATGTGTAGGGCATATCTCAAAAGAACATCAGTCGATCAATGGAAAACTTGACCGTCATTTTTTCATGGCCAAGTTAGTAACGGTAGACCCTACAAAAATGGCAGAGGACTTTGTAATCACTAGAGAACAACTGCAGCATTTAATTTTGGATGATAGACCGGAAGCCTTGGTCATAAGGACCAATCCCAATTCCCCCGCCAAATTAAGTCGACAATATTCCAACACCAATCCACCATACCTTCTAGAGGACGCTATGGAGTATGTTAAGGGCATAGGTGTGGAACATTTATTGATTGACCTCCCATCCGTTGATAAGGAAAAGGATAACGGGGCACTTTTGGCACATAAAGCTTTTTGGAATTTCAACGCAAAGCTGCGTTTGGGAGCAACCATAACCGAATTTATTTTTGTTCCGAATTCCATAATTGACGGTAATTATGTTTTAAATCTACAAGTGGCACCCTTTAATAATGATGCGAGTCCTAGTAGGCCCGTACTCTATAAAATTATGAAATAATGAATAATATTTTGAAGTTGGAGGAAGTGGCCTTGATGGCCTTGGGAATTTTTATGTTCGGGCTACTGGGGTATCGTTGGTGGTTGCTGCCCGCTTTACTATTGCTGCCCGATATTGCTATGTTGGGCTACCTTGCCGGACCTAAAATTGGGGCCTACTGTTATAATTTAACGCATCATAGGGGTATTGCAATCTTACTTTACTTTTTGGGAATCCAGTTTATGTGGCCTATTGTACAACTTATGGGTACAATTCTTTTTATACATATAGCCATGGACCGTATCTTTGGTTACGGACTTAAATTTGAAAAAGGATTTAAGTTTACCCATTTGGGTGAAATAGGAAGAAAAAATGGATAATATTCTAGAGGTCTTTTTGGGCTTAATCTTAGGAGCGATTATCATGTACTGGCTTTTCTCTTTTTTCAGGGGGAAAAGGTCTAAGGAAGTGACAACGCATCAATCTACGGTTTTACTCGAAAAAATGAAAAGTGTCTGTAAGTTGATTTCGGTTGAGGGCGAGTTTGCGGAAATCTACAAATATGAGAATGTAAAGGATTTTATGAGCTTGGTGAGCAGTAAAAAGAAGGCCTTGATTGTCATTAAAGCCAAGGCTCAAATAGGATATGATCTTAGTAAAATTCTTATGCATGCCGATGAAGATAAAAAAGAGATTGTTCTTGATAATTTTCCGGAACCAGAGATTTTGAGCATAGAGCCAGAATTGGAATTCTATGATATTAAAAGTGGATTTTTCAACTTTTTTGTCCCTGAAGATTTGACCAAATTAAATATGGAGGCAAAAAAACATATCCGTGAGAAAATACCCGAAAGTGGCTTGATGGATACGGCCCGTAAAGAAGCGCTACAGACAGTTTTGATTATGGAAAAAATTGTCGAGACCATTGGTTGGAAACTTGATTATACTGCGCTTAAAATTTCACAGAAACAATTGGATTTGATTGAAAATAGTTAACTCCCGCTAAATTTTAAAATATGAAAAACATAATTTGTATCCTTGCAATAGTACTAACGGCCAGCGCTGTTTTTGGTCAAAACGAAACAGAAATGAAAGAATTTGATCCCAATTTTTCCCATACGGTATTTTTCTGGTTGAAAAATCCTGACAACCCTGCGGACCGTTCTGCTTTTGAAACCTCTCTTCAAAAGTTTTTAAATGCATCCGCTTATGCGAAAACCAAGTTTATTGGAACGCCACCACGGGCAAGTAGGGATGTGGTAGATGGTTCATTTACCTATTCGTTATTACTAACCTTTGATTCTGCTGAGGCCCAACAGGCCTACCAAGACGAGGCACCACATAAAGTATTCATAGCGGAGTCAGAAAATCTTTGGTCTAAGGTTATCGTGTACGACTCTACAAGTATCTAGTTTTTTTTTGATATTCTCCTCGCGAGAGGCGAGTAATGCAGTCGCTACTGAATGTGAAAATGTAGGCAATTTAGTGCTATGATTTCTTGAGCCCGGCGTAAGGTCAAAGGGAATTCGTGAACATGCTAGCTAATCCAACGAAAATAGGGTTATGAACGTTGAAGATTATCGAAATTATTGTCTTAGCAAAAAGGGAGTAACGGAGGAATTTCCGTTCGATTCGGTTACTTTGGTTTTTAAGGTTATGGGCAAAATGTTCGCCCTCTGCGGATTGGATCAAGTTCCATTACGGATAAATCTAAAATGTAATCCAGAAAGGGCACTTCAACTTAGAGCGGACCACGATGGTATTATTGAAGGGTGGCATATGAGCAAGAAGCATTGGAATACAGTTTATTTGGATCGAATTCCCCCCAAACTGGTAACGGAAATGATAGATGATTCCTATAACTTGGTCGTGGGCAAGTTCACAAAAAAGCTTCGGGCAGAATGGGAAGCCCTCTAAAAGGGTAGTGTAGAAACCGTTCACTACCATTATCTTTGCCATTCCTAAAAAGTGCAACGGATTTATGAGGGATTTACATGAATTTTACAACACCAGGGTCAATGCTTTTGACGACGAAATAGAAGCATTTAATCAAAGACTGCTTCTTTTTAGCACCCTACGGTTGGTTGTTTTTTTGGCCAGTGTTGCGGCTATATATTTCGCCAGCATCAATGCAAAATATGTTATAGGGGTTTTGCTGATCGGAATCCCCATCTTTTTATTTTTGGTATCGAAGCATTCAGATTTAAAATACCAAAAAGCAAAGAAGGAAAAGTTGCGACACATAAATGCGCTTGAACTAGAGGTGTTGCGGCGAAATTATACCCAATTACCCCATGGAAATGAATTTGCTACAGAAGGCCATCATTTTAGTCAAGATATAGATTTGTTCGGGCAAGGCTCGTTTTACCAAGTTAGTAACCGCACCCAACTTGCAGAAGGAAGCCAGCTTTTAGCGGCCTTATACAAAGAGAATTCAATCGATGCTATTTCAAGGAAGCAAGAGGCGATACAGGAAATAGCGGAAAAAGTGGATTGGCGGCAAGAGTTTTCTGCAATGGCCGCCTTAACAAAAACGGATACGCCTACCCATTTTATCGTTAACTGGTTAAACAACTACAAGCCTTTTGTTCCGAAGGTCATGAAAACAATTCCACTGTTGTTCTCTGCGCTTTCCATAGGTATTTTTAGTGCCTATTTTTTGGATATTCTACCAGAGTCCCTCTTAATCGTATGGTTGCTGGTGGGCATCCTCATAGTGGGGATGTTCACAAAAAAGATTACCACTTTGGGCAATGATGCCTCTAAATTGAAATCGACATTTGATCAATACAATCAATTGTTGGCCTTAATTGAAAATGCCACGTTTACTTCCCCGCTACTGAAGGAGAAAAAAGCAGCTATTCTAAGCCAAGGAACGGCCAACTCCAAAGTTTTGAAAAAATTCGCAACGCTATTGGGCAATTTGGACCGCAATCACAACTTGGTTTACCTCATTTTCGCAAATGGGTTTTTTCTAAGATCTCTTACGGATAGTTTGGCCATTGAAAAATGGATAGGGGCACACGGACAAGATGTTGCGACCTGGTTTAAAACTATCGCGTTTTTTGATGCTTTTAATAGCCTTGGGAATTTTGCGTTTAACCACCCAAGCTTCACCTATCCCAAGATTACGGAAGGTAATGTGGTGCTAAGGGCAGAAAAGGCCGGGCATCCCTTACTGGACCCATCAAAAAGTGTAGTAAACGATATCATCATCGAAAAAGGACAATTTTTTATCATTACCGGGGCCAATATGGCGGGTAAAAGCACCTTTTTAAGGACAGTTTCCCTACAGCTAATGATGGCTAATGTAGGATTGCCGGTCTGTGCCAAAAACGTCGCGTATGCACCTATCAAATTAATTACCAGTATGCGTACTACGGATTCGTTGACCGATGATGAGTCCTATTTCTTTTCAGAATTGAAACGGCTTCGATTTATCGTTGATGAAATTAAAGCTGATCGGTACTTTATCGTCTTGGATGAAATTTTAAAAGGCACCAATAGTACGGATAAGGCATTAGGGTCAAAGAAATTTTTGGAGCGCTTGGTCAATAGTAATTCAACGGGGATCATTGCAACGCATGATTTGAGTTTATGTACAGTAGCAGAAGAACACCCCACGGTAAAAAACCATTATTTTGATGCCGAAATTATCGACAATGAACTGCATTTCGACTATACGTTTAAAAAGGGTATTTGTCAAAACATGAATGCGTCATTTTTACTGAAGAAAATGGGAATTGTGGAGTGAAGTGGTATGTAGGTGGGGGCACTGTTTCAATTTAGAGTAAAGAGTAAAGAGTAAAGAGTGAAGAGTAAAGAGTGAAGAGTAAAGAAGAAAGAGTGAAGAGTTCGGAGAGATTGGTTAGTAGTTATGAGGTCGTAGTGCTTTTTTGAAATTAATAGGTGGAGGTGGGTTTTATTTGGAAAAACGAAACGGTACATAGCGATGCAAAACGTTGTTTTAAAATCAGAATGTAGCTCTTTTTAACCAGAAGAAAATAACAAGAAAACCAACGAACTGTGCTCTACACGTAACCGAAATAAAAAAACCTGTTGAAGTCAATTTTTTTTGAACTTGAATTAAATCTTTAAAAAACAGTCCCTGTTGGGATTAAGTACCGATGGATTCATTAACACAAATAGTACTTGGAGCAGCTGTAGGTGAGGTTGTGTTGGGTAGAAAAGTGGGCAACAAGGCCATGCTTTTTGGAGCCATTGCAGGAACTATTCCAGATTTGGATGTGTTGGCGCGTTATTTGGTGGATACGGTAAGCGCCACGGAGTGGCACAGGGGCTTTAGCCACTCCATTTTTTTCTCCATCGTATTCGCACCTATTTTTGGCTGGCTCGTCTGGAAACTGAATCCTAAAAGTGAAGCGGCTTGGAAAGATTGGTCGTGGCTCATGTTCTGGGGATTGTTCACCCATCCACTATTGGATATTTTTACTACTTGGGGCACCCAACTTTTTTGGCCCTTTACCTTACGATTGGCCTTTCAGAGCATCTTTGTTATCGACCCGCTTTATACGGTTCCTTTTTTGGTTTTTCTGGTCCTGGCCCTTTTCCAACGAAGAACGGCTTCAAAAAGGTTAAAGTACGCCAAGCTTGGGTTGACCATTAGTAGTTCTTATCTAATCCTTACCCTTGTCTTAAAGGGATTTACTTACCATCGATTTGTAACTGCCTTAGAAAGGGAAGGTATAGTGTACCAGCAACTAAATACTAGACCGTCCCCTTTCAATACGATACTTTGGTCTGCTAATGTTGCTACCAAAGAGAGCTATCTTATTGCTGAATATTCGTTTTTTGACACGAGCCCTATCACCTTTACCTCTTATCCTAAGAACCATGACTTACTGGGCCATTTGGCCGCAAACGATAAAATAAAAAGACTTATTACAATTACCCAAGGTTGGTATACCATTAACAAAAAAGATGGGCAACTCTATCTCAATGATTTGCGATTTGGATTGATTAGTATGGATGCCAAGGAAACCCAATTTGCATTCAGTTACCGTATAGTGGAAAAAGGGGGTGAGGTTCGTGTGGAAGAAACGCCTAAGTTTAAAAGGGATGCTGCACGGTTGATGGCTTCCTTATGGAGCCGTATGTGGGGCAATTAGTCTTTAAAACGGATACCCTATGGCAAAATTGAGGGTCATCTTGTTACCATTGTTCCCAAAAAAGGGCACGTTCCATCGGTTTTCCTCAGGTTGGTAGGGCACTCTAAATGGTGAGGCTAAATCTAAACGGATGACAAAATTCTGAATATCCAACCGTACACCAAACCCCGCACCCGCCGCTACTTCCTTTAACCAGTCTTTTTCGAACTTACCGTCTGCAAAAAGGGATTGTGAAAAAGTACTGCTCTGCTGGTCATCCTCAATATCCGAGTAATCTCCTGTTAACCAAACATTACCCGCATCCACAAAAAACGCTCCTTTTAAATAAGAGAATAGTGGGAAGCGATATTCCAAATTAGCCTCCAGTTTCAAGTTCCCCGATCGGTCAAAATAATCTGTAGAGGCATCATCCGTTTCAGCGTTAAAACTGCCAGGTCCTAAAGAGCGGATATTAAAGGCACGCACACTATAGGGTCCGCCAGAAAAAAATTGCTTTACAAAGGGCATCGTTTGGCTATTACCATACGGGACGCCCCAACCTGCATAAACCCTAGAAATCAGGGACCGATCCTTTCCCCATCGCATATAAAACCTAAAATCGGCATCCAATTTGGCATACTGCGCATATTCAGCTCCAAAAATGGTGGCTGACCCTCCTCGTACCAAACTAAAGAGATTGCCTGCCGTGTCAAAATTTGTAGAGAAATAGATGGGATATTCCTTGTCCAAATCCGATACTTCATCATAGGTAAAGCCATACATGAGCCCCGCAATAAAACGTTGCTCAAAGCTTCTTCGTAAGAAGGGATTATCGTCCAGAATCATTTGAAAATCATCTGTGACATTGGATAATCTTGAATAATTGATACTGATAGGGTCTAATTGATGGTACACATACTTGTTTTCCTTCCAGGTATACCCAAAAGTTGTATTAATGGAGCTTAAGGTGAATAACTGACTGCGTTGCAAAAAATCCAGTCCTAATGAAATCCTGGTTTTTGGAACTGCATATTTAAAACGACTGGGAGAGAACGGAATGGACCTTGGTATTACCAAATCTCCTTTAATGCCTCCGGCAATACTGCTTAAACTGGAATTGCTACCGCTTGATAGTTGCGATTCATAGGCAAAATTCGTGGTTATACTAAAGGTTTCCCCGCCATTGAACAGATTTCTGTTGCTATAGGTCAATTGAATCCCCGGACCTGTAAAGCCGTTAGATTTTGTAACTGCCTGTAGCTCTGCGCGCAGTGAACGTTTGGTGAGCGGTGCCAAGTATATGGTGGCAGCAAGAGACCCATTATCACCATCGGTAGCCGTGGTGTCCAGCTCCGTATATTGTATGTTAACAAATTTATAGCTGCCTAAGGCGGATAACCGGTTACTGGTCAGTTTGGAAGCATTGGCATCATAGCGGTCTCCTTTATTGAACAGGATGTAGGACTTTAGGAGTTCTGGTCTAAAATAAAATTCATTTTGTACAAAATCGATACCCTCTATTTGTGTTTTACCTTTTTCCGTCAAGGATGCCGTATCCCCTTCAATGGAGTAATTTGCATAAACGGTGATGGAATCTAGGGTATAGGGAATTGCCGCTCTACTAGGAACACTTTTCTTCAGCCGGAGAAATAAATCGAACTTCCTCTTCTTATATTGGTTGGTATCCGCCTCAAATATGAGTAGGTCTGCTTGGCTGTTGTAATACCCGCGTTGTTTAAGGCCGTCATTGAGGCGTTGCCGCTCTTCTTTTAAGAGGTCAAGATCAAAACGGTCGTCTTTATTTAGCTCAGTTTCCGGAATCAGTTCTTCAATTTCGCGATAAATTGGTAAGGAATCGGACTCCAACTTGTAGTTTTCAAGCAGGTAAGGTTCCTGTAATTTTGCGGAATAATTGACGGAGGCAAAGTTGCCCTCTGTAACTGTCTCAGAGGAGGCTTTACTATAAAAAAAGCCGTTATTGTCCAAGCGGTTTAGCATGAGCTCCTCTACCCGATCGGGTTGTACACTAGAAAAATATACCGGTTCCTCCCCAAAGGATTTATTTAAGAACTTATAGATGAACCCTGGTTTTTTACGCTGTGCTTTGTAATGAAAATAAAGTGCTGGTTTCATCCCCAAAAAGGTGGTGTTTGGGTTGGGCTGTATTAAATTGAATAGCTCTGTACGCACCTCCTTGGTATTTGTTGAAGCATCTTGTGTCTCCAACTCCAAGGTTGACCCGGTGTATAATTGTTCTCCTTCAGGAATGTATTTTTCTATCCCACAGGAAGCGATAAGGCCCATTAGGACGCAGCAAGCGAATCGATATTTTAGCAGGTTGTTTTTCAATTATTCTTTTTCTTTTGTTGCATCTTTCTTCTGCTTCTCATTTTTCTTCTCCGCTTTTGTATCGTCTTCCTTGTTTTTGAGGGGATTGAACAACTGACTAAATTTATTGAATTCGCGGTCAAAAATAAAGGCCACTCCCGTAACGATCAACTGCCCATCTATGACATTTTGGTATTCCTGCCTCCTAAACCCTTTTAGGCGGTAGGTACCCTCCTCGCTTAGAAGGTACTCTAAAGTTACGTTTCCAATAATTGGCGCAGCGGTTTCACCTGCCGGGGCGCTACCTTCGACATCTACGGCACTTCCGGCTGTAACGATTAACCGGTCATCAAATAATTTTTTGCTGGCATTGATGTTCAATTGGGTCCTGTTTTGTGCCGTTCCGGTTTGGTAATCTTCAAAACTATCCAGGTCAAACCCCAACTGAAAGCCACTATTGCCCAACAGTTTATCGGAAATGGCGTTGAGCTCACTCGATAATACCTTGTTTACGTTGTTGCGGGCCAATGCCACGGCACCACCGCTGCTACCATCACTACCGGTGGTGGGGTAAAATCGGTTCAAGGCCAAAAGGGAAAATACTTGTTTGTTAAGTTCGGATTCCTGTTCGTTCAATTGTTGAATACGCCCATAGACGGCACCTCCAAAATTTCCCTGTGCATTTTCTGGCATGTCCAGTCCAAACGAAAGTTCAGGCTCCATAAGTTGGCCATCAATATTCAAAAAAACCAAGAAGGGTGCAGATTGTTGGTACCTGCCAGAAACACCGCTATCTTGACCGTAGCTTATGGCAGACATTAGCGGTGCTGCCGATGTTTCTATTTGATAGATTGCCGTCACGTCCATTTTAGCGTCGTAGGGGTCTCCACTCCATACAATGCTACTGCCTTTTTGTAATTGAAATTCACGATTCACCAAATTATACAGGCTTGTACGGTAATACCCTGAATTCAACTCCAACCTACCGGATAATCGAATATCTTGATTGGGATCAATGCTAAGATTTAATGTTGCTTCACCAGACGCCTGTAATTTATCTTGGGTCTTTTCATCTAAAACAATAGTAAATGTTGCTTCGTTGGCGACTTCAAGGGTTGTATTGATATCCATACCGGTAAAGAAAGATTGTTTTTTTTCACCTTCGGTGCGGGTCAGGATGGCGTCTGGGTTCTCCCTGTTCACAAAGATGACCACTCCTTCCCGTTCTTGGATATCCAGTTGATTTTCTGGTACCACGTAAGTGAGATCGGTGACGTCCCTTACCCTTACTTTTCCTTTTATAATGGGTAGTTCTAAATCTCCCGTAACTTTTAAATCCGTATTTATACTTGCACTCCCATAGACGAGTTCATCATCCCCTTTTTTGGAATCCAAAATCCTGAATTTATCTGCTTTAACCGTTAAGTTGAACCCTGGATTCGTTAGGTTATCCGTCATTATACTTCCACCCAATACCAAAGTCCCTTGCTTTTCGTCCTTGATCGTGAAGGAGTTGAGCATGAGTTTTTCTTCATCGATATCCAAAGATTGACCGTCAATGTTCAGGCTAGTTTTATAGGCGGCGAGGGTAAGACCTACATTTTCAAAATTGATACGACCGGAGTACTTTGGGTCTGCCAATGTGCCCCCAACCAGCATGCTTCCCGTGAGGTATCCTTCAGGGGCTGAAAGTTCATCCTTAAGAAAGCCTTGAAGCACGCGCGTCTCCAATTTTTCAATATTCAATTCCATATTTAAGGCTGCAGTAGTTTCCTGGGCGGTGTAATCTCCCGTCAACCGTAGGTTTGCACCACCATCTTTTAGGGCCAGGTCAAAATCATAATCGGATAAGGATTTTGAGGTGGCCCATAGGTTAAGGGTCCCTAACGGATTTTGTAAAATTCCAAAATCATCGATTTGCATATCGGCTACCAACCCGGTAGTGGTATACGGGTTACGAATGATAAAGTCTCCTTGTACCCTTCCTTTAACCAGCGATTCATCTGGGTTCAGCCAGCTTAAAAACGTCTGCAGCTCAAAATTTTCAAATAGGATGCCAACATGTTCGGTTTGTGTATTAGGTACATTGGTGGATACTTCAAGTTTTTGGGCGTTACGGCTCAAAACTAGGTTGTTGAACTCGGTATAGGATGCTGCAATTCGTATGGAATTGTTCTCTTTTACTTCCCATTTCTTTCTGTTTAGGATTAGGTTTTTGGGATTTATATGGAGGCGCAGCGTATCTTTTTTGAAAACCAGTTCAGAGGCTATATGTACCACTTGTACCGTATCATTTTTGGAATTAAAATCCATGACCAATTCCTTATTCTTCAAGCTCCCTTCTAAATAAGTCTGTTTTAGATGTAGCGGATCGTAGATAAGTTCTGCAATTCCTGCAGAAAACTTAAGATCTATCGAGTCTCCTTTTATAAATGCATTTAGGCTATCTACGGAACTACCGGCATACGAAATTTGGGGTATTTTAATCTCTGCGGATAGGCGTTGCGCTTTTGAGTTGAAACTCCCATTAATGCTCAAAGAGTCCAGGTCCTCAATACCGTTCAGAAATACTTTGGATAAGATTGGGGTTGGAACAATGGCAAGGTTCAATTTGGCCTGCACATCGTCTTCCGCAATGAATTCTGATGGGTCTACGGTAAAATAATGTTCCAATTGCTTTTTAAGTGCATCCTTAATGCGTTGTGGGGAGGCATTTGAAGACAGTTCCCCATTTATGAAACTGCTCTTTACCGCTACATCGGTTATGGAGTCTTGGATATGTGCCCTTAGGTTTATCGGTGCTATTTGATATTGTTCGTTATCGGTTACCGAAATACCCTCCACAATATTTGCATCAAGTGTGTAATCTGATGTGGTACCTTCATAGGTTCCATTGATATCCGCTGCAATTTTGATGTTATTTTTGGTAAATCCCAATTTTTGTAGGTCTGCACCAATAATCGACGTGTTTAGTCTAATCTTATTGTCTGAAGTATCCAATACTAGGTCAACATCCGCCTTCATGTTCAGGTTAGGGTCATTGATGCGTGCCTTTACGTTTCCGGTGCCGTTCTCCATTGTTCCGGAAAGTTCCAGATTGGAATAGCCATAACCACCATATTCAAATTGTGTTACGGTACCCGCTACCTCGGCGTATAAAGTGGAAAGTCCGGTACCCGAACCTGAGCCCTCCAGCCTCATCGAAACCCTCCCAAGTTGATTGTTCTGCAGCAGTTGGTCCATTTGTAAACTGTCCACGGTTAGGGCGCCATTAAAGCGTATGGTGTTTCCAAAATCCACCAAGGCATTTAGTTGCGCGGTACCTTCAGGTATGCTAAGGTTGAGGTCTGGTTTTACCCAGCTAGTACCTCCGGATAGGCTTCCATTGATTTTAAATGTTGTGGGTACGGATATCCCCAAATCCTGCGTTGCAACAAAGGTGTTCAGGTCTTTTTTTACGGTCTTGAAGGTGAGCGTGTTTAAAGTGTACCGAAGGGAATCTGGCTCGGTAAGATTGCTTAAGCTGCCTGTTCCAGAAATTGTGGTTTCTTGCCCCCAACGCAACTGGGTCTTGAAGTCGTTAACCTTTTTTAAGCTTCCGTTTGCATCTAGGGACCCCGTTATGGTCTTGGACGCCAACGAATCCAAATACCTGTTTTCTCGAAGTTGTGGTACAAATTGCTGTACGTCTTCCATCTCAAGAATTAAATTGGAGATGGATGCAGATAGGGAGCTGTTTGCAGGATTGGTTAAGGCATCGTTCAATGATTTAAATGTAACATTGGCCTCGGCATTCGCGGAACTTTGGTTGGTTTGCAATTTTAAAGCTGCCAAGGAGGCATTCGTATCTGTAAGCGCAGCTTCAAAAGTCAATTGGTCTAGCCGGATGCCACTTGGTTCCCGAAATGAGAAATCGGATACGTTTAAATTTAATTTTTGAGGCCGGTATTCAAAATTGGAGGCCATTAAGCGCAATTCTTGCACCTTAAACGCATTGGTGTCGAATACTTCTTTATGGTGCTGGGCACCATTAAGGCTATAACTGATCTTATTTTTATCCAGTTCCAGATTTTTGGCCGCAAGGATAAATGTTGGCCAGGCAAAAGCATTTTCTTTAGTAGCCTCGGGTTTCGAATTGGCACTTTCACTGATTCCGATTGAAATTTGCGAATTTTTTAAAATTAAATCGTCCGTTTCATATTGGTTTTTGGAAACATCTGCCAAGATATCCGTTAATCCTATGCTACCCACTTGGAAATGGGTATCCAACCCATCCGGTCTGGAAGTGTAGGAAACTTCCAAGTCCGCTACCTCAAAATCTTCCACTTCGATGTAGGGCAGCACTGTAGTAGTGGTATCATTGGTCACAGGAAAGGCATGGGTCTGGAGGTAGGATATGGAAGTGTTTTCCAAGGTAAATCCATCTACCGAATACTTCATGCGCTCAAGATTAAACTCTGAAACATCCAATTCAAGATCCCCTAAAATTAGGGATAGGTCAATTCCTAGGTATTCATCCACATAGGTTACCTCCCAGTCCTTAAAGTTGAATTCCCCTAATGAGATGTTCAATGGTTCGGAGCTTGTTGTTGTGGTATCCGTAGGGGAAGAAAAAGCATCCACTAAAAATGTAAAGTTGAAACTTTCTGGTGCTGTTCCGCGATAAATATGCGCTGTAAGTCCGTCTGAGTATAAATTATCGACCGATAAGGTATTGTTGAATGCGATAGGGTATATAGGAATATCTGCCTGTAGCGATTTGGAATATAAAAGTGTGTCCCCTTTCTTGTCTTCCAAGTACACATTCTCTAGTTGGATATCGCCAGAGAAGGTAATAAAGGCCCTGCCGACTTCTACTTTGGTATTTGTTTTGCCCGAAATGTAATTCGTAATTTCATTTACGATAAAGTTTTGTGCCCATGGGGTGCGTACAACAAGGACCAAGACGATAAAAAATAGGAGTAGGCCAAGAAGAATCTTTGCGAGTAGCTTGAAGTATTTTTTCAGTTTATTCTTTTTTTGGACCATACCGGCAACGATTTGAAACTGAACGAAAGGTTCAATTTTCAGGGTTTATGGAACTAAGAATTCCAATGTACCATTAACCCCGTGGCAATGATTATGAGGAGAACGACTAAAATAACGAGATTGTAAAACCTTCGTTTCTTTTTTTTGGTTTCTTTGAGTGTTGCCATAATTAATCTCCAAAGATAATCTACACCTGCTATAATATTGACTGTTTTGGGATCAAGATTGTCCATATCAGCCTCAGTTGTATAGTATTTCGGTATAATAGTGGTTTAATGCTCCCCCATGGTTCATAAACGGGCCGGAATAATTTCGCTTTAGCTTTTGCCGGTGCAAATTGTCATTTTAGACCTTTTACCTGTATCTCATGAAAGTTATCTGCCTGTAACCGAAGCAACTCTTCTGCCTTTCTCTTTTTATAACCGTACAATTCATCTTCGCCCTTAAGGTCCTCGTATATTTTTTGGTTTAAATCACCATCGGTGGAGGCCAATAATTTGCGTTGCGCAACTTTTTGGGCTACCCAAGAACTCAAGATACTTTCCGCCTCTTCCAATTTAAGGTCATATTCGCCTTTTGGCGCCAATAGTTTGGCTATAATCGGGGAAGTTTCAATAGCTAAAAATAAAAGAAAAATAAAAAAGGAAGGAAACCACGCCAATTCATTTAAAGCATTAATACGGGCCATAAGCCCATCAAAACCATCAATAACCGGTTGGGTCGTAACTACCATCTGATCGTAGTCTGTATTCAGTTTTGCTATCTGCTTTTCAAGCGATTGCACCTTTTCTGTATTTTGGATTTTTAAAGCATTGAGCTCCGCCAGAGCGGCATCATGTTTTTCGCGTTTCTCTTTGTAAACCGGGCCTTTTCCTAATAATTTTGTTCCGGCGGTTCCTTCCGCTTCGGAAATGAAAGTATCATAAAGGGCATTGGTTTCGGCCTCCTTAACCGCAACTTCATTCTTTAGATCGGCTATATCCTGATTTAATTTGTCTATAGAAGGTGTATACTGTAATGCCAATTGGTCCTTATTGGCCAACGTAAGCTCATTTTTTTGGGTTAGCAGTACTTGGTTGATTTCTTTTTCAAAGATTTTCATTTCCAAAGGCTTTGAAATAACTACGGCGATGATTATGGCCAAAAGTATGCGTGGCGTTGCTTGTAACAACTCTTGCCCAATGTGGTTTCTTTTCTTAATGGTAGAAACGATAAAGCGATCTAGGTTAAAAATTAGAAGGCCCCATATACTTCCAAAAAAGATGGCCGTATAAACATTATCAAATACCGTATAAAGTGCGTAACTGCTGGCAATAAAGGCCATTACGGCGGTGAAGAATACAGTGGCCCCAATACCGGCATATTTGTTTTGTTCACCTTTAGTACATGTTTCCAATAGTTCAGAATCTGCCCCGGAACAGAGGATAAAAAATTTTTGTAGCATATGGATTTGTTTTTGATTGATGATGGTATATAGTTGGAGAACGCAACTATTTAACTTTTGGTACGCAAAAAGCCCTCCTTTGAGAGGGCTTTAACATAGGTATGACGGTAGTTTTAGTTTCTTGTTACAGGTTCTTTGGAAATTTTTATAAGGATATTGCCATTTTTTCGGTTAGACTCCATATTCAACTCCCTATTTTTTTTCAATAATGCTATGGCTTCATCTGCCGAAATAATTTTGTTTTCATACATAAATGAGGCTCCTTTTTTAGACATTTCAATAGCATAATCTAAAGGGGAGGGAGGTGTTGGTGGCGCTGGCGGTGTTGGCGTTAGAAGGTTCATTTCTTTTTCGCGTAGTTCCACCTCTTTTTCCATGGCCTTTTCTTTACTCTTTCTTAATTGAGTTTCCTTAAGCCGTAGAACATTTTCTTGTTTTTCCAAGACCCTTTGCTGCTCCCTTAGTTGGGATTCTTCCGCTTGCAACCACTTTTCCTGTTGTTCCATTTTAGCTTCTTCTAGGCGCATCAATTTTTGCTGCTGCCGAAGTTCAAGCTCTGGAAGGCTTGGCTTCGTTGTTCTTAGGGATCCGCCAACCACATCATATGGGTCTTGTTCCTCAATTATCTCTTTAATCATGTTTACGGCTACTTCTCTTTCGTTTGGCGGTTCTGGAGCCTCGGGCGCAGGTGGCGGTTCAGGAAAATCTGGAAACGGTTCCGCATCATCACGCTGTTTTTCAGACATAAGGGAGTAAAGATATTCTAGGCGGTCAACATCAGCTTTGAGGATACGAATGCTGCCTCGCTTTTTTAGCATATTGTTATAGGTTTTAGCCAACGCATCATACTCCTTCATTTGTTGCCTTGTTGCGCCATCCTGTGTGGTTTTAGGCAAACATTCTGGAAAAGGTTGTGCCTTTTTTCGTTCAGTTTTACTCATTTTGCGGTAGATGGTTTCTAAAACCTTTAGGTCCTGTAAAGGAATGACACGCTTTTCAATAGGTATCGCATTATACTTTTTGGCTAGGGAATTGTATTTTTCTGTTTGGGATTGTTCCGTGACTGTTTCAATTTGGGCACCGGTATAGCTAGGTTCGGGCCCAAGTATGTTTATCGTTGCAACACCATAACGCATTAAAATTTGGTCAAGCTCCTCAATTAGTTCTTTTGGGGTATTGCCCTCGACGTTAATAACTGCCTTAACTCGCTGTTCGCGTTGCTCTTTAGAAAGATTTTTATTGAAGTTGAAAAGTTGTTTTTCCAATAGTTGGAGGTTGCCTACTTTCTCATGGCCTAAAAATAAAGTTCCTTCAGCATCGATACGAATTTCGATAGGCTCTGTTGAAAAAACCGTATGATTGACAATAGGGTCAGCTTTTTGATTTTCCACGAATTTCCGATTGCTAAACCCAAATAATAATAATGTTACTAGGGGCAATAGGAGTACACTTCTAAATACAATTGATTGTTTTGATGTTCTTTTTTTCATGACTTTAAATCGTTTTTTGATTGATGAATAGGTGATGGCGTTTGCCAATTTTGGTTCTGCTGCATTTGATGAGAATGCCAATAAAAGTTTTTGGTACGCGCTTTTTTCAAGTCCGCTTTTCAATACTGCGCTGTCTGCCAGAAACTCGTGGTTCAATTTTATACTTTTTTTGAAAATATAAACCAGCGGATTAAACCAAAAGATGACCTGTACCAACTCAATTAGGAGTACATCGAAACTGTGATACTGCTGTGCATGTATTTCCTCATGAATCAATACCGCTTTTGGAATGGCATTAGCTTCGAACTTGTTTTTATTTAAAAATATGTAGCTGAAAAATGTATGTGGCGGTAGTTTCTCCTTTAAAAGCACTTTTATGTTGTAAGGTGTTTTCAGTTTGGGGTTGATTTTTATGCGCTTAATTATTTGAATGAGGTGTTTTGCGAAGCGGAGCCCAAAACCCAGCAGGCCAACAAAATAGATGGTCCATAAAAGGGTAGACCAATTTATTACCTCAAGTTCTTTAGGGATAGGGGATATTTGAGAGGAGGTTATGATATTTGACCCTAGTGTGGTTTGCTCCGGATAAATTCTTGGCACTGTATATTCTAACAATACGATTGCCGGCACTATGAATGAGGCTGCTACCGCGCCAAGTAGAAAATAGCGTTTAAAAACATGCATGCTTTCCTGCTCCAAGAGTAGCTTGTAAAAAATAAGAAAGATAGCCATACAGGCGGCGGACTTTAGTATATAGATTTCCATAATCATTTCTTTTTTAATTCATCATCGATCAATCTTTTCAAATCTTCCAATTCTCCTTTGGATAGGTTGGTCTCTTGGGTGAAAAATGATGCGAATTGACTGGCGCTATCATTGAAAAAGTTTTTGATTAGTCCGTTGACATGTTTAGAGAAATAGTCCTTTTTCTTTACCAAAGGATAGTATTCACGACTGCGTCCATGGCTGTCGTAGGCCACAAAACCTTTGTCTGTCATTCTTTTCAATAATGTCGCTACCGTTGTTGTGGCAGGCTTGGGTTCTGGGTAGGCCTCCAACAAATCTTTCATATAGGCTTTTTTCTGCTTCCAAAGGATATTCATCAACTCTTCTTCTGATTTTGACAATTGCATTTTCTACAAGTTTAGAATGTGTTCTACAAACATAGAGAATAAATTTTAATTCTACAAGCGTAGAGATAATTTCTTAAATTTTAATTATTCAATGTTCTTAAATAATCGAATACATGGTATTGCCTTATCATCTTATGTTTTGCAATAGTTGACCTCTTTGCCGTAAGTGGTAATAGCCAAGGAAATACTGGTTAAAAGTGATTCGATAATTTAATAATATAATTTACCTTGGAATACGCAACCGATATTGCGCTTTCGTATCTTACGTTAAAATAATTTAATGAAAAGCAAGTTTAACTTGGTTGCACTTTTTAGTGTTGTAGTAGGTGCCTACTCATGCTCCAGTGATGCTCCTGTCGTAGAATATCTTAGTGTTTGTGATGCCACTGAAATGATATCCGATACGGATATAGGTAGCACAATAGGCTTTGAACTACTGGCAAAAGAAACACTTTTAATTACTGACCCCAATTTATCAATTAGTATTTATGGTTCGGACATATCTAGGGCTGACGTGCCCGCTACTTTGATTACAAAACAGTGTTTCACTATTTCTAAACTGCCTTTTTTTCTTATTCTGAATATTCCTAAGAATCCAAGCGATAAAATCACAATGCTATCAGCGGCTGAAAATGCTAGATACTATGCTGGATTAGAGTGGGATTCGGATGGTAATGGCAAACGATGCGCCGGTGATATAACCCAAGATTTTGACCGTAGTGACGCGAACCTTCCAATTAATTTGGACGGCACGGAGAAACAGATAATTTATTTGACGAATTTAACTGAATCTTCTCCTTGTAATTAAAAAAACGAAGTGATAATAGCTTTTTTGCTACTGTATATATATTGCTTAGGTTAATAGTCAAATCCAATTTTTCATAATTTCATTTTTGCGCCTTAGGGATAGCAACGAAAAGCCCGCATTCGCTATTTTGGCGAAGCGTACTTGCAGTGTATAGCCCGACCCCTATTTAGTTGGGGGAAGGCCATAGGACCTGAAAAAGACTTAAATTTAGGGCTTAAAAGGAACTAGAATGAGTGTATTGTCTGATTTGGAAGAGCGCAGTGGTGCGGTATGTGAACTTTGTGGCGCCTCCAATACCTTACAAGTGTATGAAGTGCAGCCGGTCTCTACCGGAGGCGTTGATGGAAGTATTTTGGCCTGCGAAACTTGCCGTAGCCAAATTGAAAACCCCGAAAAAATGGATGCCAATCACTGGCGTTGCCTTAACGATAGCATGTGGAGCGAACATGATCCGGTTAAGGTGGAGGCCTGGCGCATGCTGTCACGGCTAAAATTGGAAGGTTGGCCCAAGGACATGCTGGACATGCTGTATATGGAACCTACTGTGCTGGAATGGGCCAAGGCGACGGGCGAAGGGCTTTCTGAAAACGAAAAAATCGTTCATAGGGATGCCAACGGGGTCATCCTTGAAAATGGGGATAATGTGGTTCTTGTGAAAGACCTAAAAGTTAAAGGCTCCAGTATGGTGGCCAAGCAGGGCACCGCTGTACGGAAAATTTCGCTAGACCGGGAGAATGCCGAGTATATTGAAGGCAAGGTGGATGGCCAGCAGATTGTCATAATTACCAAATATGTAAAGAAAAGTTGATTACAGTTACCATAACCACATTTGGCATAGCTAAGCGGGCCTGTTTGCCAAAACTAAGTTTCCTTATTCCAAACCTAATGTTGCTCCTTGGGCCGGTGAACCGATCAAGGTATCACGATGTATATACAGAAGCTCGGTAGTCTCAATTAATCTTTTTATGAGGTTGGCGACAATATCGCTATCATTAAGCAGAGATGTTGCCATGGAGCTTGAAATTTTCTTTTCCCTAATCAATTTATCGAGGGTGCCGTCTAGCAATAAATCACTTGTAATGGCTTTTTCTTTCAATGCTCTTAAATTTTTTAAGTGGGTTTGTGGGTTATTATCTTTTTGGGTGAAATGGATTTCTCTTAGAACCTGGGACACTTTATGCCTTAAGCGGTCATATTCAGTTTGAATATAGGTATTGTCAGAAACCATGTATTTGCTTACATTTTTTCTCAAACCTTGGATATTCTTTATGGTTTCCACCATATTTCTATTGGCTAATTTTATGTGCGTGAAAGACTCCATATCCTCATTGGACAAGGAGAATTTACCTTGCGCCAGGGTGGCGTACTTTATGATTTTACTATAGATTATTTTTACTTTTTTGTAATACATTTCATCGACATCGATCACAAGCTCCTCCTTGGACTTTTTGACTACTTTTTTGAGGCTTTGCTCTCCTTTAATATCTTTAAGGTGCAGGTTAAGGCCATGTGCCACAATTTCAAAAGTGACTTTTTCAAAGAGTCTATGGCTCTCGTCTAAAAGTGCGCGCAATGCGGTTTGGGGAAAGGACAAGATAGATGGGTTGAGGTAGAAGGGATATTCCATACCCTTATCATCTCTTTTTTCAACGAACAACTTTTTCAATACCTTGACTAAAGGACTTATAAAAGGTGCAATGACCAAAACACCAATGAGATTGAACACGGTGTGGAATATGGACAACTTAATAGGATAATTATCACTGGCAATGCCCGTTGAACTTGAAATATAATTTACAAATTGCCCCAGCTTGGTAATAAAAATAAGTGCTAAAATTCCCGTTACCATGTTGAAAATAAAATGCGCCCCCGCCAGTCTTTTTCCGGCTATATTAGAGGTAAGGGAGCCAATGATTGCGGTAACAGTGGTTCCTACGTTGGCACCGATAGCAAGTGCCAGCGAATTTTCGTAGGTTATCTGACCAACGGCCAGAGTAGTCAATATCAAGGCCATGGCAGCGCTGCTAGATTGTAGTATAACCGTGATGAGAATACCGATGAACGTATAAACAAGTAAGCCCCAAAATCCCGGAATGGCATAATCTGCAAGACTAATTGTATTTTGATAAACCTCAAATCCTTGCTTCATAAAATGGATGCCGAGAAAAAAGAAACCCAATCCGGCCAATACATAGCCGGCGCCTTTCATACTTTTCGACTTTTGGAGTACAAATAGAATCCCAAAAGCAATCAAGGGCATGGCCAAACTGGATACTTTTAAGCTCAATCCAAATATCGAAACCAACCAGGCTGTGGCCGTGGTCCCTAAATTTGAACCAAAAATGATTCCAATGCCCGCTGTTAAATCGATTAGACCGGCACTTATAAATGATATGGTAATAACACTTATTAGAGAACTTGATTGCAATAAAGCGGTGGTAACAAATCCTAGTCCAAAACTTTTGTAAAACGTATTGGTGATTTTTTTCAGCCATTTTTGCAAGGGTCCCTCAACAAATGTACTAAAACCCTCTTCCAGCATAATCATACCGAAGAGTAAAATAGCAATACCAGCCGCTACTTCTTTTGTGGTTGGGTTGACAATAAATGACGTTCCCACCAAAATAAGGATAAGGGAAAAGAGTATTTTTTTAATCATATCTTATCCTAAGATAATGATTTCAGAAGTCTTGGCTTCCAACCTTATCATCAACTTAAATCTTCTTGGGGTAAAGCGTACTTTTGGGTTTTCTGCCAATTTAATTCGGACTAAGTGCTTGCCAGTACTGCAAATTATCATAAAGGCAAGTGCTTATCTAGTCTTTTTGCATTTCCGTAAAATATTTATAGAAATATGGAATGGTTTCAATTCCCTTCAGATAGTTCCACACCCCAAAATGTTCGTTTGGGGAGTGGATGGCATCACTGTCAAGCCCAAAGCCCATAAGTATGGTTTTACTGCCCAATTCCTTTTCAAAAAGTGAAACAATGGGGATACTTCCTCCGCTACGCTGTGGTATGGGCTTCTTCCCAAAGGTAGTTTCGTACGCCTTGGAGGCCGCTTGATAAGCTATCGTATTTATTGGAGTCACGTATCCTTGACCCCCATGGTGCGGTTTCACAATTACCTTGACCCCTTTTGGGGCAATGGACTCAAAATGATTTTTGAACAGTTCAGAGATTTCCTTCCAATCTTGGTTGGGTACGAGGCGCATGGATATTTTCGCATAGGCTTTACTGGCAATGACCGTTTTGGCCCCTTGGCCAATATAACCTCCCCATATACCATTTACGTCAAGCGTAGGGCGTATGGAATTCCGCTCATTCGTTGTATACCCTTTTTCTCCATAAACAGATTCGATATCCAAGGCTTCTTGATAGTTGTCCAAACTAAAAGGTGCTTTGGCCATTTCGGCACGTTCATGGGTGGAAAGCTGCTCAACCTTATCGTAAAAACCAGGAATGGTAATATGGTTATTCTCATCATGCAGACTGGCAATCATTTTTGAGAGGATGTTGATGGGGTTGGCCACTGCACCACCGTAAAGACCCGAGTGCAAATCTCTATTAGGGCCGGTTACCTCTACTTCAACATAACTCAATCCTCGAAGTCCAGTAGTGATGGAAGGCACATCATTGGCAATCATTCCGGTATCCGAGATAAGGATCACATCGTTGGCCAATTTCTCTCGGTTCTCCGAAACATAAATGCTTAAATTATTGCTCCCTACTTCCTCTTCGCCCTCGATCATAAATTTCACGTTACAAGGGAGCTGCTTCGTTTTCACCATGATCTCCAAGGCCTTTACGTGCATATACATCTGGCCTTTGTCATCACAAGCGCCCCTGGCATAAATAGCACCCTTCGGGTGCAAACTCGTTTTTTTGATTACGGGGTCGAAAGGAGGGGAATGCCAAAGATCTACTGGATCAGGCGGTTGCACATCATAATGGCCGTATACCAAAACGGTTGGTAATTTGGAATCTATTATTTTTTCACCGTATACTATAGGATAGCCGGCCGTTTCGTGGATTTCCACCACATCACATCCTGCTTCTTCCAGTCGGGTTTTAACGGCATCGGCCGTGTCGAGCACATCTTGGGAGAAGGCAGCATCTGCACTTACGGAAGGTATTTTAAGGAGTTCAATGAGTTCATTTAAAAAGCGGTCCTTGTTTTTGGTAAGGTAATCTGTAATCTGTTTCATAGAAATTTTTGGAAAGTTTTAAATGTACGAAAAAGAAGCTTTTTAACTAATACTGTTCAACACACAAAGAAGAAAATATAGTTGAAGTTCAATTACCTTTTGTTTTATTTTAAACAAATAAGGGGCGGTAATGTTTATTTTGTATATTTAGAATCAACAGGTTAACTCCCCCTCATCCTGTACTATTTATACCAAACCAACATGCAAAAAAACCAAAATATCGCTTGGGGCATCATCCATTGTATCCCCTTCTGCTTATTATTTTCAACTTTCATTTCAGCGCAGGAGCAAATAGGTAAGCCTTTGATTACAAATTATAGGTATCAAGAATATAATGCGGGTCCCGTAAATTGGTGGGCAACTGAAGATGACAATGGCATTATGTACTTTGCTAATGGACATGGTGTTCTCCAATTTGATGGGGTTAACTGGAAGACTATTGAAATGGAATCCAGTTCTAGGTGTATGACCAAAAATTCAGAGGGAACAATTTTTGTTGGGGGAATTAGTGATTTTGGATATTTGCAGCCTTCAACAAATGGCGAATTAGAATATGTGTCCTTATTGGACAAAGTACCTGAGGAGCATCGAGCTTTTAGAGATGTCTGGGAAGTTGATTTTTATAAGGGTAGAGTGATTTTTAGAACTGAGTTTAAGCTCTATGCGTGGGATGGGGAGAATATAAAGGTCATTTCCTCCGAAAAAGGCTATCATGTGGGCAATATTGTGAACGGAGTCTATTATTTAAGAATTTGGGATAGAGGGTTATGTGTTCTTAAAGATGATGATACGTTTGAGTTAGTCCCTGGAGGGGAACAATTTGCGAGTGAGCGTATTTATTCCATGTTGCCCTATGACGATAAAACAATGCTTGTTGGAACTAGATCAAAAGGTTTTTATCTGTTTGATGGTAAAACGTACAAGACTTTTAAAACAGGTGCAGATCCTTACGTTAAAGGTAAGTTGTATTTGCCTGGTGCAGCTCTAAAAGACGGTAGTTTTGTTTTTAATACATTCAGTGATGGCGCGTATTTAATTGACCATGATGGTAAGCTCATTCAAAAGTATACTACTGATAATGGTTTGCAAGATGGCAGTATTGACTACGTCTACGTGGATTCAAGAGGTGTGCTTTGGATGATGTTATTTAATGGTATCTCCAGTGTGAATCTCAATTCAACTTTTACCTCATTAGACTCTAATATGGGGCTTCCTACCAACGTTGTATTTACAAACCAAAGACACAATGGTATTCTTTATCTGAGCACTAATAATGGTATTTTTTATTTAGATGAAGATTCTAAAGAAATTAATCTGATTCCAGGTACTAGTGGACAAGGAGGTAATTTTATGGTATCTAATGGAAGATTATATACTGGTACCGGTGGAATGGGTGTGATAGAGATTGTAGATAAAACCTTTAAATATGTCCAAGAAAGTGTAAACTACAACTTAAGGGCTAGGGTTTTGTTTCTATCTAAAAAAGATAAGAATAGAATGTATGTTGCCCACCAACAAGGATTGACAACCTTATATTTTGATGCAAAACAAAATCAATTTGTGTTAGAATCTGAGACCGATAAACGTGTGCCTAGTGCAAATAATTCAATCGAAGAGGATGCGAAAGGTCGAATTTGGATACAATCAGAAGCTAATGGGGAGGTTAAGGTTTTGACCCCTCTATTTGACGAAAAGGGTAAGATGGACTTAAGTAGTTCAGAAATTATCACCCTAAATAAAGAAAATGGATTGCCCGACGCTCCAATTGGCTTTTGGGAATTAAACAATGAAATACATTTTTTCTCGCGGCCAACTCAAGAATCGTTTGTTTTTAATGAAGAAAACAATCAATTTGAAAAGCAGACTTTTTTTTACAATGATTTTCTTGGATGGGAAAGAGGGGGCGGTGTTGCCAGACCAATAAAAGATAACGAAGGTAAAATATGGTTAAATGCTAGAAAAGGGCCTATTGTTGCCAAACCTAATAAATCTGATGACTATGACATTGATTCAGATACTTTCAAAGGACTAAATAAAACGATTATATGGGATATCTATCCTGAAGATACAAATGAAGAAGGTGTTCAGACGGTTTGGTTATCTGGACCAGATGGTGTGGTTAGATACCAAGGGAGTCTTGAAAAACCTTTTCTTCCAGATTTTCATGTTGATGTTAGAAAGCTTACAATAGGTGGTGATTCTTTAGTCTACGGAGGTAATATTGATTTTCCAGAAGGTATTAAAATTCCTTTTGATAAAAATTCTGTTTCGATTGGTTATTCAGCACCATTGTATATTGGTCAAAAAGAAATACAGTATAGTACCCAACTTGTAGGCTTGGACTATAAATGGTCCGATTGGACTGCTCAAACCACACGCGAATATATTAACCTACCGGCTGGAGATTATAGTTTTAGGGTTAAGGCTCAGAATATTTATGGGGATGTTACGGAAGAATCTTCTGCATCTTTTTCAATTGTACCCCCTTGGTATAGAACTTGGTGGGCGTACATTTTATATGCTCTTGCCTTTTTAGCAGTGGTTTATGCAGTGGTTAAGGCACGTACCACCATTCTTTTGGCTCAACAAAAAGTATTGGAGGATACCGTAGAGGAGCGTACCAAGGAGGCACGCCAGCGTTTAAAAGAACTGGCCACGGTCAACCAAGTAAGCCAAGCCTTGACTGAAAAACTACAGCTCAATGATTTGATCCAGTTGGTAGGGGATGAAATGAAAAAATTGTTTAAGTCAGACATTACCTATTTGGCGATTCTCGACCCTGAGACCAACATTATTAGTTTTCCATACGAAGATGGGGATGATATGCAACCCATGAGTTACGGTGAAGGATTGACTTCTCAAATTATTAAGACCGGGGAGCCCTTGTTAATCAATAAGGATGCGGATATAGCCGCAGAGTATGATAAAATTGGAGTAAAACATTCGGGGAAACAGGCGGTATCCTATCTGGGGGTGCCTATTCCCGTGGAAGATACAATTATTGGGGTCTTGAGTGTTCAGAGCACCCAGCAAGAGAGTAGGTTTAATGAACAGGACAAAAATTTATTAAAGACAATTGCAATAAATGTTGGTATTGCCCTCCACAACGCAGAGCTTTTTGAAGAAGCCAAAGAGGCAAAAGCAAAGGCTGAGGACGCCAATGAAGCCAAAAGTGCCTTTCTATCTACGGTAAGCCATGAATTAAGAACACCTTTAACTTCGGTCTTGGGCTTTGCCAAAATTATACGTAAACGGTTGGAGGATAAAATATTCCCGGCCGTCGACGTTAGTGATCAGAAGATCAAGCGGACCATGAAGCAGGTTAGTGAGAATTTGGATGTGGTCGTTTCTGAAGGAGAACGGCTTACGAACCTCATTAATGACGTTTTGGACCTGGCCAAAATAGAATCCGGGAAAATGGAATGGAACATGCGCCCCATATTTCTTCAAGATGTAATTCATAGGGGTATTGCAGCTACGTCATCCCTCTTCGAACAAAAAGGATTGAAGCTAAAGAAAAATATTCCGGAGGACTTGCCCATTATCAAAGCGGACGAGGATAAGTTGATTCAAGTGGTCATCAACCTATTATCCAATGCCGTAAAATTCACTAAAAAAGGAACGGTAAGCTTGGAAGCGTACCAGGATAAAGGACAGCTTATTTTTGAAGTGCAGGATACCGGCGTGGGTATTGCGGATGAAGATCGCCACAAAATTTTTGAGCGCTTTAGGCAAGCCGGCGATACCTTGACCGATAAGCCACAGGGAACCGGTTTGGGACTTCCCATCTGTAGGGAAATCATTGAGCACCACGGTGGAATTATCTGGATGAAGAGCGAATTTAATGTTGGGAGTACGTTTTTCTTTTCAATACCTGTTTTGGGAGAAGCGGCCACGCAAGAACCCATACAGCTAGACCGTATCCTTAGAAGTCTTAAAAAGCAGATAAGTCATAGTTCCCGTAAAAAACCGGACGGTAAACCTACAATTTTGGTGGTAGACGACGATACCCCTATACGGTCCTTGTTGCGACAGGAGCTGACGGATACCGGATACCGGGTGCGTGAGGCGGCAAATGGCAAAGCGGCGTTGGATATGGTGCGTTTAGAGAAACCGGACCTGATTATTTTAGATGTGATGATGCCAGAGATTAATGGCTTTGACGTAGCGGCAGTATTAAAGAATGACCCCGCTACCATGGATATTCCTATCATCATACTTTCTATCGTACAGGATAAGGAACGTGGTTTTAGAATTGGTGTAGATCGCTATTTGACCAAACCTATTGATACGGAGAAACTATTTCACGAAGTAGACGAATTACTGGAACAGGGGGTTTCCAAAAAGAAAGTTCTGGTCGTTGATGAAGATGCCTCAGCGGTAAAGACCTTGACCGAGGTTTTAAGTGCACGTGGCTACAAAGTGGTGGAAGCTACATCGGATAATCTGTTGCAAACGGCAAACGAGTCGATGCCTGATATCATTATGCTCAATTCAATTTATAACGGGGATAAGAACTTTATCAAAGATTTGAAAGTACAAAAGGGGATGGAGAACGTCATGTTCTTTGTTTATGAATAAATGGTTTCCCGCACCAATTCAATTTAAAAGAAAAGCATGAATAAAAAATTACTGATTGTAGATGATGAACCCCATATTAGAATGCTTATTGAGCAGACCTTAGAAGACTTGGAAGATGACGGTGTGGAACTTTTGTTCGCCGAAAATGGGGAACAGGCTTTGGATATTATAAAAAAAGAGCAGCCCAATTTGGTCTTCTTGGATGTAATGATGCCAAAAATGAACGGGATGGAGGTTTGCCAAAAAGTTAAAAAGGAACTCAAACTTACAGAGGTTTATATCATTCTTTTAACGGCCAAGGGCCAAGAGGTAGACCGTCAAAAAGGATTGGATATGGGAGCCGATCGATACATGACAAAACCCTTTGATCCAGATGAAATGCTGGCGGTTGCAGAGGAAATAATTAAAGGGTAAAGCGGACATGGGCGAAAACGGCATTTCTTTATGGAATAGAGCCTTAAAATATGTGCTTAAAAGGGATAAGGATTCGATTTCCCTCATTAAGCAAATGACGGCCTATTTTAAAATGGAGCTGCTTGTTTTGGATTATGATCATGGGGTACTATGGGGTACTATAGATGCGGAATATCCCTATACCTTTGATTTAAGTATTGATGAACTAAACTTGGGGACTGTTAAGACTACTACTTCCAATGGCTCCTTAATGGTCGATCTTATCAAAGCCTTATTGACCAAAGAGTTTGAGAAGAAAAGAATTGGAAAGGAGGTATTGAGCCTTTACCGTGAAATCAATATGATTTACGGCCTTAGTGAGATGATTTCGGAAAAAATTGACAGGGACTCTATTGCCGAAATTGCGTTACAGGAATCCTCCCAAATCATCGGTTCTACCCATGGTCTATTTTTACTCTACGAACCAGAAGAGGATAAGGTTACGGAACTTGCCGCTTTTGGACACAACCCAAACAGGGGCGAAAATATCAAAAGTCAGAATGACGTCCTTAAAGCCTTGATTTTAAAGGGTAATTCTGCTATAGTTCCTGAGAATAGGATTAAGGATAATCCATCCCTAAAGCATCTTAAAGCAGTCATGTATGCACCATTGAAAGTGAAGCATAGAACACTGGGGATGGTTATCTTAGGGCACGAGGACAAAAAAGAATTTACAGCTGCAGAATTAAAATTACTTACTACGATTGCCTTACAAACAGCCGCCGCCATTGAAAGCGCACATTTATATCAAAAAGGCTTAAAGGAGGCACGGGATCGGGAGGAAGCTATACGTCAAATCCATGAGGTAAGTCAGAAATTTGTTCCCTCGGAATTCATAAAATCGTTAGGTAAGGCTAAAATTACAGAAGTCCTATTAGGTGACCTTGCGGAAAGAGAGGTAACGGTTGTATTTGCGGATATCCGGGAATTCACAACGATTTCTGAAGGGCTGTCCCCTAGAGATAATTTTTTGTTTGTAAACGGTTTTAATAACCGTATGGGGCCTATTGTAAGGAAGAATGGAGGGTTTATCATGCAATATTTGGGAGATGGGTTCATGGCTTTATTTCCAGATGGTCCACAAAGTGCACTAACGGCGTCTGTAGAAATGCACAAAGTGCTACATGAATATAATAAGGAGCGGGTATTCAAGAACCGGTTGCCCGTTAGAATTGGCGTCGGTATGCAGGATGGTCATTTAATTATGGGGATTACGGGAGATAGTAACCGTTTAGATGCTGCTATTATTTCGGATACCGTGAATACCGCTGCACGAATAGAGGGTCTATCCAAGCACTATGGCACCTCAATCTTGTTGACAAAGGAGTGCAAAGATAAATTGACGGAGCGTGAGGAATTTAACTTTAGGTACTTAGGACCTGTTCAGGTCAAAGGAAAACAAAAAGCCATAGAATTGTACGAGTGTATCGATGGGGATGAGGATTTATTATTCCGCCATAAGTTACAAACAACCCCAACGTTCAATGATGCTATGAATTATTATTTTAACATGGAATTTGCTATGGCGGCGGTTGCGTTTCAGGAAATTTTTAAATTGAACGTCTTGGATAAAACCTCTAAATTATTTTTAAATAAATCGGCCCACCTTATTACCCAAGAGATAGAGGATAATTGGGATGGCGTGGAACTCATGGGGACAAAGTAGGGTCATTTTTTCTTTATAAAATTCGGCTAGATACCTAAAAACAACTTTTTGATAAAGTAGGTTTCAAAATTCAAAAATTACATTATATTTGCAGCCCGATAAACGGAATAGTTTTCGGGAAATAGTGATGCAGGCGTGGTGGAATTGGTAGACACGCTAGACTTAGG
>CAWBZP010000003.1:0-388623 GCA_963793365.1 uncultured Flavobacteriaceae bacterium
AAAAAAGGTTCTGTATTTACAGGACCTTTTTTCGTTTAATATCTACTAATCTTTCTTTTCGAAAATAATAGAAACTCTTCAAATTTAGTAACTACCAAGTTCTCGTCACTTTAAATGTAGTGGTTAGAATATTTAAAGCGGTTTAGAAGCAGTTTTGACAGTGAATTCAATTTTACTTTAGTTTGTAAGTAGCGTTCAATAATTCCTTAGGGAAGAGCACTTAAATTTCATTAGTTACCGATAAGACATCTCATATACTTGATTATAGTAGCATCCACTAGACAAATGAGCTATTTTCTTTAATTAGATTTGGATGGGTATTTTGCAAAAATGCAAATTAAGTTATTCATTTTTATGGATATCACATTGTGTCGTGTACAAATATCAGCTAACTTACAGAGTATAATCATCGAAACGAATGTCCCATTCTAGCCAACCTAAATTCTTGAACCTTCAGACTGTTTTACTAGAAGCCATTTCAAAGAGTTACCAATATTGGGGGAAGCCACTTCTATTTTGTTTTTGCCTTCTTTCAATTTTGCACGGCTATGCACAAGAAACATTGAATTTATCCGGCAGTTTTTCGAATGCTCCTTTAAAAGCGGTCATTTTAGACATTGAATCAAAAACCGATTTTCACTTTTTCTTTATAGAAAATTGGATTGCCAATGATACCGTCACCGTAACCTATCAAAGAGAGGAATTAAGCCGTGTCCTTGATAGGGTACTTGCCAAGACTTCCTTGAATTACTATATTTTGGCAAGTGAGAAGCGCATCATACTATTGGAGAATGCCGTAATTTACGATAATTTGCCCAATGGTTTTTTTGGTAAAGAAGAAACAGCTCCACAAGATAGTGCCATAGTACGACGGGCCAATGCACCTCCCCCAACGTTCTATAATGATGCCATCCGACAGACCCAAAAGAAGTACCCTGTAGCCAGGGTCGGGAAGAACGACCCTAACAGTCTAAAGGAAACCTACCGGTTAACGGGCAAGGCCATAAACGCCGTTACCGGAGAACCTATCGAAGATCTTGCAATCCGTGTAGAGGGAACCAATAGGATTACCGTTACGGACGCGGCCGGGAATTATGCATTGGAACTCCCATCGGGCTTTAGTGTTATTATAGTCAGGGCCATGGGCATTGCTTCCACTGAGCGGGAAATCATCATGTACAACGATGGCAATTTGAATCTGGTATTGGAAGAAGGACTGCAGCAGTTGGATGAAGTCGTTGTACAGGCCGATGCCATCAGCAACGTTGAGGAGGCTATTACCGGTAGCGAACAGATTGATTCGGAAGCTTCCAAGAATATTCCCCTGGTCTTGGGGGAGCGAGATATTTTGCAGGTAGCCAAGGCCCTACCGGGAATTTCATCGGCTGGTGAAGGGGCTACGGGACTTAATGTACGTGGTGGGAAACCCGATCAGAATCTGGTACTCTTAGATGATGCCGTAATTTACAATCCACAGCATTTTTTCGGAATTTTTCAAGCATTGAACCCTTTTACCACGAAAGGAGTCGAGATTTATAAGGGTGCCATGCCCGTGGAATATGGTGGCCGGCTCTCCTCGGTATTTGATATACGCACCAAGAATGGAAATGTAGATAAGTTTTCGGGTGAAGGATCCATAGGGCCCGTCACGGGCAATCTGGCACTTGAAATTCCAATAAAGAAAGAACAGTCTTCCTTAGTCGTAGGTGCCCGTGGTGCCTATGCCGATTGGATTTTGCGTTCGTTGGACGACGAATCCTTGAACAACAGTAATGCCTCTTTTTTTGATGGTATCCTCAAGTACCATCACAAGATCGATGACGATAACGAAGTCAAGGCTACGGCCTATTACAGTAGGGATGCCTTCAGTATTACCTCAGATTCCCTTTACAACTATGACAACCGCCTGTTTTCATTGCGCTGGGACCATGGCATCAGTGAGAGGACTTCCAGCGCAATAGTACTGGGCAATAGCAATTACGGATTCGGAATCGATTTTGAGAGCCAGGCCAATACCAATTTCAACTTGGATTATGCCATAAACGAAACCGAATTTAAATACAAATTACGAACGGTGGCCAACGATAGGCACAAACTCGATTATGGCATTTCGGCCAAATACTATTCGGTCAACCCTGGTAGTATCGAGCCCAGGGGCGAAAGCTCCAATGTCAGTCCCGTAGCGATTGACAACGAACAGGCGGTAGAAGGCGCATTATTTTTGGGCGATGAATTCAAGATCAGCGATAGACTATTATTAAACCTAGGTGTAAGGTATGCCTTTTTTGCCGCCTTGGGGCCTGCCACGCAACGAACCTATAGAGAAGGCTTCCCTAGAAACGAATCTACGGTACGGGACTCCCTTTCCTATAACGGGGCAGAGGTCCTAGAAACCTATGGCGGACCGGAGGCCCGGATTTCGGCCAGGTATTTGTTTACGCCCACCCTCTCGATTAAGGCCAGTTTTAACAATTCGTATCAGTTTCTGCATACCCTGTCCAACAATACCACGGTCTCACCCATCGACACCTGGAAACTTTCCGACCTTAATATTGAGCCACAAACTGGTTATCAGGCCTCAATAGGGCTTTACAAGAACTTCAAGGACAATGAATATGAGGTAAGCTTGGAAGGATATTACAAAGGGATGGACAATGTACTGGACTTCAAGACGGGTGCTGACCTGTTCCTGAACGAGAATGTAGAGACCGAAGTGCTGCAAGGGGATGGTAAGGCCTACGGAGTGGAATTTTTGGTCAAGAAAAACCGTGGAGACCTTAACGGTTGGCTCAGTTATACCTATTCCCGTTCGCTGTACCGTTTTGACAGCGAATTTAGTGAGGAGCGCATCAACAACGGGGACTATTTCCCATCTAATTTCGATAAACCCCACGATGTAAGCCTGATTACTAATTACCGGTTTACAAGAAGGTACAGTATGTCCGCCAATTTTGTGTATCAAACTGGAAGGCCTGTCACGTATCCCATAGGTACATTTCGTTTTAATAATGCAGATTTTGTGGCTTTCAGTGATCGAAACGCGTTTCGGATACCGGATTTTTATCGACTAGACCTTGGCCTAAATATTGAGGGAAATCATAAAAAGAACAAGTTAGCCCATAGTTTCGTAACCATTTCAGTGTATAATGTACTTGGAAGAAATAACCCATACTCGGTATTTTTCGTGACCGAAGACGGCGAGGTGAAGGCGCTGCAAAGTTCCATTTTTGCCATTCCCATACCCTCGATCACCTATAATTTTAAATTTTAGAATGTGTCTATAAGAGCCAGAGTTAGCTTACCGATTTGGGTTTTTGCCTGTAGTATCTTCTGCGGGTTAACGGGCTGTTTAGAAGAGTTCGAGCCAGAAAATATAACTAATGTCATTGAAGGGGCACTAGTCGTTGATGCCAGAATTTCTGATCAGGAAATGCAGCATTCTATCTTTTTATCGAGGACCTTTTCGTTAGGCGATTTTGTACCACTTTTGGAAGAAGGGGCAGAGGTCAGTATTTCAGATGATCTTGGGAACCGTTTTTATTTTTTGGAAACTACACCGGGTACCTATAGTACAATCGGCGCCATAGCTTTTACCGAGGGAGTCATTTATACCTTGGAGGTTACAACCGTAGATGGGGTTAGGTATAGTTCTGAAAAGGTTACTTTGCCCAAAAAAGTGGAAATCACCGGGCTTCATGCAGAAAAGAGAATCAACAGTTCTGAAAACGAGGGAATCGCAATTTTAGTGGACAATATGGATACTTCGGGCAGCCCAAATTACTTCCGCTATGAATATGAGGAAACCTACAAAATTGTGGCCCCTTATCGTAATCCTTTTGATTGGGATGAAATTGATTATGATATCAACGATGGTGATGGTTGGGAGGTTACGATTGCCGCCCGCGATGAACGAGTGGATATTTGTTATGGAACAAACGAGTCGAACAATATCATTCTCGCATCAACTGCAGATTTGGGAGCTAATACTTTGGATGATTTTGAAGTTCGCTTTATAGGCCAAGATAATTATGCCATTTCCAATCGATATAGCATTCTGGTGAAGCAGTATCACCATGATATCAATGCAAACTCATTTTTCCGGTTACTTGAAGATTTCTCTAGTGTGGAGAGTATTTTTAGCAACGTACAGACAGGAAGTTTCGAAGGGAATATAACCGTACAAAACTCGGATGTTGCAATAGTTTTCGGTTATTTCGAATTGAGTTCCTATAGCGAAAAAAGACTATTTTTAAATTACGGAGACTTTTTCCCGGATGCAGAATTGCCTTCTTATATTATAAACTGTGCCACTGGGGCACCCGCCCTTTATCCAAGAGGGTTTCATATTACCCAAGGGGAGGGAGGTGAGTTAATAATCGATGGTACTAATAGTTCTCCGTTAATAGAGGGTATTTTGGCAGGGCTTTACGCCTACCACGCCGATAATGAAGATTTTGAGGATACAGTTAATAGTCAGGGATTTGGGGGCGCAGCTCCATTTTTGATCAAGCCTTTGGGGTGTGTGGACTGTAGAATATTTGGAAGTAGCGTTGAACCAGATTTTTGGATAGAGTAATGAAGAGATCAATGTATTTTTTGCTTGCTATACTAATTTTCAATGCATGTGTTGAACCCGTAGACCTTGCTATTGAACCCAACGGGGCACTCTTAGACATCTTGATAGTCGAGGCATCGATTACGGATGAGTTGAAACATCAACGCGTAAGCCTCAGTAAACTGGACACTATATTGGACACGCAGGTAGATTCCATATTCAACCCATTCGTTCCCATCACGGATATAGATCGGGATCTTGTGCGGTATGAAGAAAATGCCATGGTAACGGTTGTCTCTACAGCAGGCTTAATATATCCTTTCGAAGAGGTAATGCCGGGTATTTACGAATCCTTGGAAGCATTCGCCGCTCAAGACGGCGAAAGCTACACCCTTAATATAGCAACGGCAAATGGCAGCCAATATAATTCTGCACCTGTGAGGATTGTAGGTTTCGCGGATATTGGCCAGCTTTACGCAGAACGAATTTTTAATGACGCAGGGGTAGAGGGGATAGGTATCTTTTTGGACAACGTGGTCAAAGCTGGTGATGCTGGCAACCTTAGATTTACTTACGATGAAACCTACAAGATCATTGCGCCATTTTGGGATGAATCTGCCTTTAAGCTAACCAACTATGACTCTTGTGCTCTGCCAGAACCAACATATGATCTAGAAATAGTGCCGCGGGAATCCGAACAGCGTGTTTGCTATGGAAGCCAGATTTCAAATACTATAATCCAAGCTGAAAATGATGGAAGCAAGGACAACGGTTTAGAAAGGTTTATGGTACGGTTTATGGCGAAAGACAATTATATCCTGTCGCACAGGTACAGTATCGAGGTCGCACAACTTGTTTCGAGCGCGGAATCTTACGGCTTCTATAAGCAATTGAACAATTTTAGCCAGACGGGGAGCGTGTTCTCCCAGGTGCAACCGGGTTTTCTAGAAGGGAATTTATCGGCCGAAGAGGGGAGTAATGGTTCTGTCATCGGCTTCTTTGATGTAGTTTCTGTTAGTAAAAAGCGTTTGTTTTTCAACTATACCGATTTTTTTCCGGGGGAACCCTTGCCTGCATATCCCATTCCATGTATTGAACAATCCTCACCTGAATCTCATGTATCTTACTGTTTTACGGGTATGAGTGGTGGTGGCTGCCCGCAGTCTATTATTGAGCAGGTAAATCTCGATTTAATTAGCTATGTGGGTACAAATGATGAATTTGCAGTTGGCGTATGTCCCGGGCCATTTATATACGTAGTAAAACCGTGTGGGGATTGTACTGCTTTAGGAAGTAATTTGGTACCTGAGTTTTGGGTAGAATAAAAAATAAAAATGAAAATAAAGTTTATTTTTTCAATAGCGCTAGGTTGTATCATTTTTCAAGCGCAAGGACAATATATAATAAATGATGCCAACGAACTTTCGGATCTGAAAGGGCTGCCGCAAGAAAAAGCATATGTAGACCATACCGGACCTTTGCTATTTTCCGGTGAATACCTGTATTATAATTTTTATGGGTTCAATGCACAGAACTATAGGTTGACAGACATTAGCAAAATAGGTTACGTAGCGTTAGTGGACGCGTCAAAGAACTATATTTTTGAACAAAAGCTCAAGCTTACTAAAGGGCAGGGCCATGGGGATTTTTTTATAACTACCGATATTCCATCGGGGACCTATAAACTTCTGGGATACACCCAATGGATGAAGAATTCCGGGCTTTCGCAAGTTTTCAAGGATGATATTGTGATCGTCAATCCCTACATGTCGGACCAGTCCGAATTGCTGGGCGGGACGGAATATACAACGGACCCCATTGCTTCTTCGATAAAGACTGTTCCCGATACCGCGACCATTTCCATGACCACTGACAAAAGGCGCTACGGCACCCGGGAAAAAGTGAATCTGTCGATCAGAAATTTCAAAGGTCCCTTGGGCCACGGCACCTACACGATAAAGGTCAAAAGAAAGGAGGGCA
The DNA here is from genome assembly GCA_963793365.1 of uncultured Flavobacteriaceae bacterium. Classification (GTDB taxonomy): domain Bacteria; phylum Bacteroidota; class Bacteroidia; order Flavobacteriales; family Flavobacteriaceae; genus Maribacter. Next base: position 6,536 of record CAWBZP010000003.1, read on the forward strand.
TCCCGGTATGGGACGCCATGGACGCAGTGTCCTACGCTACCTCCTATTTCAACGTTGACAAACAGATCAAGCAGCGAATAGGGGACAGCATCTTTTTGCCCGAACAACGCGGGGAATTGTTTTATGGTACCGTAACCGATAGCCTCACGGGTATACCTGTTTCGGATTTACCTATCGTAATTTCAATTCCGGGAAAGGAATTTTTATTGAAGTACGCCAAAACCAATAAAAATGGAACTTTTTATACTTATCTGAGGAAGGACTATAAGAATCCGGTAGCTGTTGTCCAGATACAAGGGCAGGGAGATTCATATAACATAGCGCAGGGGGTTGTACCTAAGTTGGATTTGAGGGAATTGGAATTCACGGATTTTAGGCTTCGGGAAGCGTATGGGGAATACATCAAAAAGAGGAGTGTCCTTAATCAGATAGAGAATCAATTTTTTACGCTTAAACCAGATTCGATACTGGATGGGTCCCCGATTGACCCCTTTGATGGAGGAGTGCCTGAAATAGTTGTTCTGGATGACTACACCCGTTTTCCAACCTTGGAAGAGACACTCGTTGAAGTAGTCAAGTTCGCAGGTTATCGAAGGGGGGCGAATGGAAATGGCTACATAAGGGTAGCTCAGGATTTTGAAACTTACAATGAACAGTTCAATGACTTTCCTGCAATTATTTTGATGGACGGGGCCTATATTCATAATCATGATGAAATACGAAAATTTGACGCCCGTAGCATAGAAAAAATTAGGTTGACCAGAGATCAATTTCAATTAGGAGACAAGAGTTACCAAGGTATTGTCTCTGTGGAAACTTTTGACGGTGATTTTTTGGAGGGATACTCGGCTAAAAGTAATTTGCTGGTTCCCCTCAACAAACCCAAATCCAAAAAAAACTATTTTGTCCAAACATATTACTCAGAAGATTCAAGATTCTCTCGCATACCAGATTATAGAAGCCTGTTATTTTGGAAGCCGGCCGTAAGTATTGAGGGAAGCGGTTACAATTTCGAATTTTTCACCTCTGACTTGGAAGGGGATTATGAAATCATATTGAACGGTTTTACTTTCAATGGAAAGCCTATAACGCTAACAAAAAAAATAAGCGTTATTGAACCTCACCAATAGTAAACTAACGCGGAGCCTAAAATTCTATCGTTCAACTAGTAAGATTTCTCCTCTGTATCCTTGATAAATGGTAATTATGCCTCTTAAAATCTATTGTCCTATCGTTTGTCAATAATGTTTATCGTAAGTGGTTTAATCAAATTCATGCATTTTCAATGTTAAATTTTTCAGTGTCACAAGGAAAAACCACATCGTTTAGATGCGGTTTTTTATTTTAATTAATACCCTTGCAAAATAATCAGTCGCGTTTGATTCAAGGATAATTCCTTCCGCTTGCATTACGGTTATTTCTACTTTGGAATAGCCATAGGTCGTTTCGGGATAATTTTGCTCATTGTCAATTTTGTAAAGCCTTGAGCGCTTATCAATATCATAATCGTTACAGCTAAGATGCAAGCAATCATTTAAATTTGGGCTAAGTTACTTTTCAAAGTATTTTGCCACTACGGTCCTGATATGATTCTCTTGTAAGGTAGAATTTGCGGTTCTGAAGGACGACTGGATTAATTTCTTCGCAGGGAACGACTCACAGTACAATTCTTCGCCCTTATCGTTGGTAACCTTAAAAATAGCGATGCCATTAAGAATGGTTTTGCCCGAAATAATCAAGGTAAGCTCATCAGTGTGATTTAACCTGGTGAAATATATGCGTGCAGTATTCTGCAGGAGTACGTTAGATGTTAAGTTCGATATTTTATAATTTTTTTCCATGGTTTCCTTCTTAGGGGTACAGGATAGAATACACCCTATCATTAGAAGTGTTGCCCAGTAACTTTTCATAATGATTACGTCTTTAGTAAAGGTCAAATTTCTTGATTAACTTATTGCCAATTTTCCCCGGTTTCGGTGAAAGGGTATCCCTGTATTCAGGCAATTCTTCTATTTTAGAAAGGGCTGCTATGTTTTATTGGTAAAACCGGAATATTATGGACGCAAAAGATGCTGATCGTAGTCGATATGGATAATTATGCGATTTAAAGAATCAAAAACCTTAATTTTGTGGAAACATAAATAAAAAAAGTAAAACAAAAATGTTTACTGGTATAGCCAAACGACCAAGGCAATTTTTAGAACGACTTGTTTCTTCTGGATCTTCATTGGGTATTATCCTTTTGTTGATGGTTGTGATTGCCATGGCCTGGGCGAATTCTCCATGGGCGCATTACTATCATGAACTGTGGCAAATAAAGCTGACCATTGGTTTTGAGGGTGCGGAGTTAAGTAAATCGCTGCATCATTGGGTAAACGACTTTTTAATGGCCTATTTCTTTTTCATGGTTGGGCTAGAAGTGAAAAGGGAATTTATGGTAGGAGAACTATCTACTGCAAGGAAAGCAGTGCTTCCTTTGGTTAGTGCTATAGGGGGTATGGCGATTCCGGCACTAATTTATATAGCGATAAATACGAATGGAGTTGGGGCCAATGGTTGGGGAATTCCTATGGCAACGGATATTGCCTTCGCCATTGGCCTGCTAGCCTTGGCAGGAAATGCCATTGGCAATAGTTCCAAAACATTTTTGACCGCCTTGGCAACGGCAGATGATATAGGAGCTATTTTGATTATAGCCTTTTTCTTAAGTAATGATTTGGACGTTACCAACCTCATTGCAGCGGGAGTATACTTTTTAATTATGTTGGTCGGCAATATTACTGGGGTTAGAAATGTCTGGTTTTATTTCATAGTAGGGGTTTTTGGACTGTGGGTAGCCCTCTTTCTTTCTGGGGTACATGCTACGCTGGCCGGTGTATTGGCCGCCTTTTGTATACCTGCGCGTTCCAAAATAAGCGAAGCGACATATATCGAAAAAATTAAGCAAAGGGCATCCACCCTGTCCGATACCAGCTTTACAGATAATCCTTTATTGAGGGAAAATCAAGTAGAAATTATCCTGAATTTGATTGAGGATAGCCGAAAGGCACTTTCACCATTACAGCGACTGGAACAAAAGGTTAGGCCAATGGTCAACTTTTTTGTCCTGCCCATTTTTGCACTGGCCAATGCCGGGGTAACCATAAAGGGGGATTTCTTGGAAATGTTGCTGCACCCAATTAGTCTGGGAATTATTGCGGGCTTATGCTTGGGAAAATTAATTGGTATTATGGGGGCGTCCCTTCTCATTGTAAAATCTAATATAGGAAAACTGCCAACCGGTTCAGATTGGGGAGCTATTGGTGCCTTATCCATGATGGCAGGCATAGGCTTTACAATGTCCATTTTTATTGCAGAGCTTTCCCTTACGGATGAGCGTTTGTTGCAAATTGCGAAAGTAGGAATCATAACTGCTTCGGTCATTTCCGGAATAGTGGGAATAGCTTGGTTGAAGTTGAAAAGTAATAACAGGTCATTAAATAAGCCAGAATATGGAGAAGCACAAGGTTGATGAAATTGTAGAGGCCAAGTCGGGAAAGGAAGAAATTGAGGATCAAGATGATATTTTGGTAAAGCAGTTATGTGAGGGAATGGATACCTACAGAAAAAATAGGTTTTCCACTTTCTTAAGTAGTTTAATGGCCGGTTTGGAAATAGGCTTTAGCTTTATGTTGGTGGTTATCGTCTATACCCTTTTTGCGGGACAAATTGATGCTATGTATATTCCATATATAGCCGCATTCGTATATCCTTTAGGTTTTATATTAGTGGTAATTGGAAAATCGGTCTTGTTTACGGAACAGACCTCCCTGCTATCATTGCCCGTAATCAGTGGGCGTAAAACGATTGCTGATTTGTCGTCGCTTTGGGGAATAGTTATCTTAGGAAATTTGGTTGGAGGCTACATAATTGGGGCATTTATTGTATGGATAGGGCCAGAATTGGGCGTTATTTCAAGACAGGGGATTGAAGACCTTGCCGATCATGTAAATCATTATTCGAGGGGAATTATTTTAGGTAGTTCTGTCTTGGCAGGTTGGTTAATGGCACTATTATCTTGGACCATCACCTCCATTAAATCGGCATCCGGGAAAATTACCATCATTTATATGATTACGTTTATTATCGGTTTGGCGGGACTACACCATAGTATAGTAGGTAGTATCGAAGTATTTGCTGGGCTATTGGTATCGGATAAAATAACTTTTTTGGATTACCTCTCGTTTCAATCGGTATCACTGGTTGGTAACGCTATTGGAGGTGTAGTGTTCGTAGCAATTTTGAAGTACGGTGCCTTTTTGGCCAATAATGGGGAAGAGGAGTAAGGGGAATGTTGCGTATTATTCATGGAGGAATCATTTAACACAAGATTAATAGGATTAGTTCGGAACAAAGCGAACTGATATCTAGTTTTGTTTTTTTAAGATTGTTTTGATGGAAATTTGTTCAGCGGAGAAAAATAAATTGATTGAGGAGTTAGGGCTTTTTTTTGAACGAAGGCATCAATTGCCTCCGTTAGCGTCACGAATGTACGCTATTGTAGTCCTTTCCTCGGATGATGGCTTTTCCTTTGACGAAATGGTGAATATGACCAGGGCCAGCAAGAGTTCGGTGTCCACAAACTTGAATTTGTTAATACAATTGAAGTTCATCGATTTTTATACGAAACCTGGGGATCGGAAACGATATTTCAGAAGTCCGGGTAATTTTCTCAAGAACATGCTAAAAGAGCATTACGATGAGATTAGTTTGGAGCTTGCACTTTTAGAAAAGGTGAATCGTTTTAACTGGAATCATAACCCGACGAAGTTTAAGGAAAAAAATGCCATTCGTCTCATTTTTCAGCATTATTTGGAAGTGCAGAAGAACAATATAGAAGACACGCTCAAAAAAATTAAGCAATCCCAAAAAAATTAATAATAGCAATCCGTTGATTATGAAAAGATTTTACCCAATAGTATATGTGCTCTCCATGTTCATCCTATCTTCTTGTGGGGAAGGGGAAGGTGCGGCCGGCCAAGGAGACAATCAAGCCAAACCGTTTCAGGTTACTGCAATCCCTACCCAAAACGTCACCTCCTTTAAGACGTACCCTGCCAGTATCGAAGGTATTGTAAATAGTGAGGTTAGGGCCAAGATAACAGGTTATATAACTGATGTGCTGGTAGACGAGGGACAAGAAGTGAGGAAAGGCGAAGTCTTATTTAAGTTGGAGACACAATCGCTTTCCCAAGACGCGGAGGCTGCCAAGGCAAACGTCAATGCAGCACAGGTAGAGGTTGATAAATTAAAACCCCTTGTGGATAAGGGGATTATTAGTAGCGTTCAATTAGAAACGGCTAAGGCGCAATTACAGCAGGCCCAAAGTAGCTATAATAGTGTTCTTGCCAATATTAATTATGCCAACATTAAAAGTCCGGTAAATGGGTATGTGGGCTCCATTCGTTTTAGAAAAGGAGCTTTGGTAAGCCCCACAAACGTATTGCCGCTTACAACCGTAGCGGATGTTAGTAAGGTATACGCCTATTTTGCGATGAACGAAAAGGATTATATCGATTTCATTTTAGACACTGAAGGGGAAACCATATCGGATAAAATCAAGAATTTGCCCAAAGTGGCCTTAATTCTTGCGAATGGAAGGACCTATGATTTGGAGGGGACCATTGAAACCATAAATTCCCAAGTAGATGAGGATACGGGAGCGATTACTTTTAGGGCCATTTTTGAAAACCAGTCCCGTTTATTGACAAACGGTAATAGTGGTAAAATAAAGATTCCAAAGGAATATACCAATGTACTTGTAGTACCCAAAGAAAGCACCTTTGACCGGCAGGGGAGCAAATATGTCTACAAGGTAGGTAGTGATAGCGTTGCAAAGGCAACTGCTTTGCGGGTTATCGATGAAATAGGAAATTTATATGTGGTAAACGAAGGTGTTTCTCAGGGCGATAAGATTGTAGCCATAGGAATTGATAAAATAAAGGGGGAGACAAAAATTATTCCGAAACCCGTACCGTTCGATAGTATTGCAAAGCCAATAGAGAAGGTATTTAGATAGGAAATTAAAAAGAATAAGATGCTTAAAACATTCATAGACCGTCCGGTACTTTCCACCGTTATTTCCATCATCATCGTAATTTTGGGGGTATTGGGACTTTCAATATTGCCCATAACACAGTATCCTGATATAGCACCACCAACAATTAGTGTGAGCGCTACTTACCCAGGTGCCAATGCCGAGACTATTTTGGAAAGTGTTATCATTCCCTTGGAGGAACAAATAAATGGGGTTGAGGGTATGACCTATATTACCTCAACGGCATCCAATACTGGTGCCGCAACTATCAATGTATTTTTTGAGCAGAACGTAGATCCGGATATAGCAGCTGTAAATGTCCAGAATAGGGTGGCCAGAGCAAACTCGCTATTACCACAAGCGGTATTGCAGACCGGGGTTACCACTCAAAAACAACAGACCAGTGCGTTAATGTACATGTCCTTCTACAGTACCAATGAAGATTATGACGATACGTTCATACAGAATTACTTGAAGATCAACGTTATTCCAGAATTGCAGCGTGTAAATGGGGTAGGAAACGTAAACGTATTTGGTTCTAAGGATTATGCTATGCGAATCTGGTTGCAGCCGGAAAAATTGGCTGCCTATAACCTTATTCCATCAGATGTTGTAGCAGCCTTGAACGAACAGAGTTTGGAGGCAGCGGCAGGATCCTTGGGTGAAAATGACGGAGAGGCGTTTAGCTACGTAATCAAGTATGGTGGTAGGTTCAAAACTGAGGAGCAGTACAGTGACATTGTAATAAAGGCTTTGGGCAGCGGAAGGTTTCTACGTTTAAACGATATCGCGGAAATTGAATTGGGCGCACAATCCTATACGGGTAGTTCAATGACCGCTGGTTACCCTGCAGTAAATTTGGGAATTTTCCAGACCAAGGGGTCCAATGCCAGGGATATCATTGTGGAAATCGAAAAGCGTTTAGATGAGGTAAGGGAGACCATCCCTGCCGGTATTAAAATCTTCATTCCCTACAACACCAATAACTTTTTGAACGCATCGATAGGAAAAGTGGTCAGTACACTAATCGAAGCCTTCTTATTGGTGTTTTTGGTTGTCTTCATCTTTTTACAGGACTTCAGATCTACTTTAATTCCTGCCATTGCCGTACCGGTTTCTATCATTGGTACATTTTTCTTTCTCAACCTTTTTGGATATTCCATTAATTTATTGACCCTTTTTGCCCTGGTTTTGGCCATTGGTATTGTGGTCGATGATGCCATTGTTGTCGTGGAGGCCGTACACGCCAAACTGGACGATGGCGCAAAAGATGTTAAAAAGGCTACGGTTACGGCAATGCACGAGATATCTGGTGCAATTATCTCTATAACATTGGTAATGGCGGCCGTATTTATTCCAGTGACGTTTATCCAAGGACCTACAGGGGTATTTTACAAACAATTTGGAATCACCCTAATCGTAGCCATTACAATTTCTGCAATTAACGCGTTGACCTTGAGCCCTGCACTATGTGCGCTCTTTTTAAAACCTCATGAAGAAAAAGACAAGGACAAGAACTTTCTGCAACGGTTCTTTGCCGCTTTTAATCGTGGATTTAAGGCTACGACCAAAAAATACGGTGAATCTGTTCACTTTCTCTATCGTAATAAATGGACAACGGCAGTGATTCTACTTCTTGCGGGTGTTGGCATTTGGTGGTCCGCAGGAAGCGTAAAAACAGGGTTTGTCCCAGATGAAGACCGTGGGATTATCTTCTTGAACGTAGAACTTCCCCCGGGATCGTCAATAGACAGAACCCATGCCGTGAATGCAGAATTGTATGATAAATTGATGCAGATCCCCGGAGTAATGGAAGGCTCTGTTGTAGAAGGTAGAAGTTTCCTGGGCGGTGCAGGAAGCAATAATGGATTGGGTTTTATAAGACTGGAGGATTGGGGAAATCGTGAAGCTGATTCACTTTCCGTACAAAGTATTACCCAAAAAATGTTTGGGGTGGCGGCAACTATTCCAGAGGCCAACGTAGTTTTCTTTGCTCCCCCAAGTATACCTGGTTTTGGTAGTTCTGCAGGGGTAGAGGTCAATTTGTTGGACCGGTCCGGCGGCAGTTTTGAGGATTTGGATAAGACCAACCAAGAATTTATTGGCAAGCTTACACAGCGGCCGGAAATACAATATGCGCAATCATCGTTCAACACACGGTATCCGCAGTATGAGTTGGAAATAAATGTCCCTAGGGCGAAAGAACTTGGGGTTTCCGTAAGTAGTATTTTTGCGACCTTACAGGGATATGTGGGAAGTATATTTGCTTCGGATTTCTCCCGCTTTGGTAAGCAATACAGGGTGTATGTGCAAGCCTTGCCCGAAGATAGGGCGGACACGGATAATTTGGACCAAATATTTGTACGTACCGATACGGGAGAAATGACTCCAATAACGGAGTTTATTACATTGACAAGGGTCTACGGACCACAATCCGTAACCCGTTTTAACCTATTTAATTCCACTACCATAACGGCAGCGACCAACCCAGGGTTCAGTTCTGGTGACGCTATTGCTGCCGTGGAGGAGGTAGCCCAAACATTACCGACGAATTATACCACCGCATATTCGGGTCTTACCCGTGAGGAGGTAGATGCAGGTGGGCAAACGGTTACTATATTTTTACTGTCGCTGTTGTTCGTATACTTTTTGCTGTCTGCGCAGTATGAAAGTTATTTAATTCCATTTTCGGTATTGTTATCCTTACCCTTGGGTGTTTTTGGGGCTTACATAACCACCCAATTGGCAGGTTTGCAGAATAATATTTATTTCCAGATTGCCTTAATAATGTTGGTGGGGTTATTGGCAAAGAATGCGATTTTGATTGTGGAGTTTGCTTTGCAACGTAGAAAGGAAGGGGAATCGATTATTGATGCGGCCATACAGGGCGCAGAGGCACGTTTACGCCCTATATTAATGACCTCATTTGCCTTCATTCTGGGATTGATGCCCTTGGTTTTGGCGAGTGGGGTGGGTGCGCAAGGAAACCGATCTATTGGTACGGGTGCGGTTGGTGGCTTGTTCATAGGTACGGTATTAGGCGTTTTTGTCATTCCTGTGCTGTTCGTCTTCTTTCAATGGTTACAGGAAAAGATTAGCGGAGCCCCAGAAACAAAGAAATTAGAAACTGCCCAAGAATCATAAGTTTATGCGAGTTATAAAAATTATAAGATTAATAGGGATGCTAACCTTACCGGTGCTGATGGTATCATGCTTTTCCGCGAAAGTATACGAACGCCCAGGGGACGAGGTATTGAACGACAAGTATTTTAGAACGGATTCGCTTCAGAAAGACAGTGTTTCCTTAGCCTCGGTATCATGGAAGGAGCTGTTCACAGATACTGTATTGCAAGGTTATATCGAGGAAGGACTCCGGAACAATATTGACATCCGTCAGGCAATCCAACAAATATTGATAGCTGAAGCGTATTTGAAGCAGGGCAAAGCGGGATACTTGCCAACGTTAAACGGTCTTGCGCAATATACCCATAACGAACTTTCTTCCAATAGTCAATTTGGGGGACAGTTTGATCGGCTTGATGTGTACCAATTAAGTGGTGGGCTTTCGTGGGAAGCTGATATTTGGGGCAAGATTAGAAGTGACAAACGGGCTTTTGAGGCTACCTATTTGCAATCCATTGCCGCGCATAAAGCTGTCAAAAGTACTTTGGTGGCCAATATTGCATCTACTTACTACCAATTATTGAGTTTGGACGAACAGATCGAGATAACGGAAATGACCATTTCAACCAGGGCGAGCGGTTTGGAAACGACCCAAGCCTTAAAGGAAGCCGGTAACGTAACGGAGGTAGGTGTAAAGCAAACAGAAGCTCAGTTATATACGGCACAGGCAATTCTTATCGATTTGAAAAATAATGCGCGCCTCCTTGAAAATTCGCTTTCCATTCTTTTAGGGGATGAGCCAAAAGCAATAAAAAGGACCAGCCTCAGCCAACAAACGATAACGACACCATTAAAAACAGGAGTGCCGTATGAATTACTGGCCAATAGGCCCGATGTGATTTCGGCAGAATATGCCCTGGTCAATTCCTTTGAGCTTACCAATGTGGCGCGTAGTAATTTTTATCCTTCCCTAACCCTTTCGGCAAACGGCGGATTGCAAAGCTTGGATTTTAGCAAATTGTTTGATTCCAGTTCCTTATTTGCAACAGTGGTTGCCGGCCTAACCCAACCCATATTCAACGGTAGGCAAGTACGTACCCAATATGAAGTAAGGAAAGCCCAGCAAGAGCAGGCAAAGTTGGAATTTAGACGGGCACTATTAACGGCCTCAAAAGAAGTATCCGACGCACTCTATTCCTATGACGCGGCCACTGAAAAAATGCAGGTGAAGAAGAAAGAATTCGAGTCCTACAACCTGGCACTGGACTATTCACAGGAATTACTGGACAATGGCCTGGCGAATTATATCGAAGTTTTGAATGCCCGGGAAAATACCCTGAACACCAATTTGGATTTAACCGAAACAAAAAATGCTAAATTACAGGCTATAGTGGATTTGTATCAGGCGTTGGGTGGCGGCTGGCAGTAAGCATCGGATTGTATTTGAACAAAGCTTTTGAACATTGAAGTTCGCTCATCCAAAATGAAGAGGACTGATTTTTCTATTCCACCCTTTACAATCTGTAATTTTTTTAAAAATTGATATTTCCAATAGTAGGAGGGTAAATTGACTTTTAAGTATTTATGCATGGTAAACTCAAAATTAGGCCTCAATGTCTACTTTGGTAAGGATATCCCGTACAATCATTTTAGCATGAATCCGTGAGTTTTCTATAAACCATTTGTGAGTTTCCATGCCGCCGCAAATGACACCCGCAAGATATAGGCCATCAACGTTGGTCTCCATGGTTTCATCATTGTATGCTGGAAGCTTCTTTTCATCATGCGAAAGATTCACGCCCAATTTTAGCAAAAATTCAAAATTTGGCTTGTATCCCGTTAAGGCTAGTACAAAGTCATTCGCTATCCGCAGCGTTTCTCCATTCGCGTCCAATTCTAACGCATTTTCATGAATAGCGGTTACAACGGTATTGTAATATGCTTTTATACTTCCTTCCTCGATCCTATTCATAATATCCGGGCGTACCCAGTATTTGACGCGTTGACCAACCTCCGGCCCACGAATGATAAGGGATACCTCCGCTCCTTTACGCCAACATTCCAATGCCGCATCTATAGCAGAATTACTGGCGCCCACAACAGCAACTTTTTGGCCTGCGTAGAAATGTGGATTGTCATAATAATGGGAAACCTTTTCCAACTTTTCACCCGGAACGTTGAGTAAATTTGGAAGATCATAAAAACCTGTGGCCACAACAACTTTACGGCTACGGTAGGTGTTTTTGCTAGAAATTACTATAAAGGAGTCTTCCTCCTTTTCTACATTCTTTACTTTTTCGAATAGATTAATGTTCAACTCGTTTGATGTAACGATACGGCGGTAATATTCCAGGGCCTCGTCCCTTTTTGGTTTGGCTTCCTTGCTTATGAAAGGGATGCTATCTATTTCCAATTTTTCGGAAGAGGAAAAGAATTGCATGTTCACGGGATAATGGAATAGCGAATTAACAATAGGTCCTTTTTCCAAAATTATATAGGAAAGGCCTTTTTTATGGGCTTCCAGGCCGCAAGCGATACCAATGGGTCCCCCTCCAATAATGACGATATCTAATTTTTCCATGGTCCCTTTAGTTCTTTTATGGTCTGGGAAGGATTGTCGCTTTTAAATACGAAACTTCCCGCAACGAGTACGTCCGCTCCAGCCTCTATAAGCGCTTTAGCATTTTTTGAAGTGACTCCACCGTCTATTTCAATTAGGGTATTAGCGCCTTTCTTTATGATCAAATTTTTTAAGGCCCTTATCTTTGAATATGTATTTTCTATAAAGGATTGCCCTCCAAAACCTGGGTTAACGCTCATGATAAGTACCAAATCAATATCATTGATGATATCTTCCAAAAGCAAAACGTTGGTATGTGGGTTTAGGGCTACCCCTGCTTTCATACCCTTGGATTTTATGGCCTGCAGGGTTCTGTGCAAGTGTGTGCAAGCTTCATAATGTACCGTTAGGTAGGCGGCTCCAAGCTTTGCAAATTCCTCAATGTAGCGGTCAGGGTCCACAATCATTAAATGTACATCCAAAGGTTTGGTGGCATGGCTTTGAATCGATTTAACCACGGGCATGCCATAGGATATATTGGGTACGAATACCCCATCCATAACATCGATATGATGCCAATCCGCTTCGCTTACATTCACCATTTTTACATCACGTTCCAGATTGCCAAAATCAGCTGCCAAAAGGGATGGTGCTATCAAAGGAGTTTTCATAGGGTACATACTTATAATTACCCTACAAAAATAAGTATTTGTATGCCTAAATCGTAGCTAAGGGCTTATTCCTTTTCTGTGCCTGCTACAAAGAATTTAATCCATTATCCTTTAATATTGGATTTACCTTTGGTTTATGCACTTCAATGGTTTGGTTTAATTTGTTTAAATGTGCTTCAAGTTCTGAAGATAGTTCCTCGAATACCTTATAAGCCCCATTGGTGGGTTTGGCATCACCGTCCTCAACACTTCGTCTCAAAGACGCCAATCTATTATTTAGTTTGATCGGAAAATTTAATGGATCTTGACCCGACTGATTTTTTACCTGATAAAGCTCCTCCTCAATACTGGAAAGGTCGCTTGTGAAAGGCAAGATTGTTTTTGTATAGGTTGCATCATCAGTTTTACCTTTTAGCGATTGCATTGTGGACTTAATGTTCCGAATTTGGATAACGGCTTCATTTGCAGCGCTGGTTTTTGCCATTATTTTATTGGCCAGTTCAAATTGTTCATCCAAATCTTCTTTTTTGATTCCTTTTAGGTTTGGATCCATTTCAATGGCGAAGGAATACGTCTGCTCATAGTCACCTGCCTTCATTTTAACCTTGTACGTCCCCAATGGGGCTTTTGGACCTCTGGCCGGCCTTGCGCTCCAAATGATCATTCCGTCAAATGTAGTTGCGCCGGGGTACCGTAAGTCCCATGTAAAGGTGTTGATTCCTTTTGCCGTAGTTGGTTTAGAGGAGCCATCACGCTGCCACCAAGGTAGATCGGGGTCTACCTTGTACGCTGGTTTGCTACCTGTAAAGGTGTTTATCAATTTGTCATTTGCGTCATACAGTTCGAAGGTGATCGTGTCTTTTTGATCTTTTAGATAGTATTGGACGGTGGCGTCGTTAATTCCTCTTATGGCATTGGCAGGTTGAAACAATACGGCCTCTTGAATGGCCATTTCGCCCGTATACTGGCGTAGGGGTTGTATGTCATCTAAAATCCAAAACCCTCTTCCATGGCTACCCAAAACCACATCGTTATCCTTTATAACCAAATCCCTGATAGGGGTGTCTGGGAGTTTTAACTGTAGACTTTGCCACAATTTTCCGTCATTCATGGAAAAATATACGCCATGTTCGGTTGCCAGAAATAAAAGCCCTTCCCGCACTGGATCTTCCCGCACTGCCCTTGCAAAATGGCCATCTTCAATTCCGTTAATTATTTTGGTCCAGGTTTTACCATAATCGTGGGTCTTGAATACGTAGGGCTGCCGATCATCTACTTGATATCTATTCGCGGCAACATAGAGGGTACCCGGGTTATGCAGTGATTCGTCTATGATGCTCACCCTAGAAAACTTGGGTAGCTCTTTTGGGGTTATGTCTGTCCAGTTCGTACCGCCATCCCTGGTAATATGTATTTTTCCATCGTCTGATCCGGCCCAAATTGTGTTGATGTCATGGTTGGATGGTGCCAAGGCGAAAACGGTGGCATAAATTTCAGGGCCGTTCATATCCATGGTAATAATTCCTCCCGTTTTCCCTAAAGTAGATGGGTCGGCGTATGTGAGATCCGGACTTATTTTTTCCCAAGACTGTCCATCATCCGTAGTTTTCCATACGTGTTGGGAGCAGGTATACATAATGTTTGAGTCTTGCGGGGCGAACATGATAGGAAAGGTCCACTGCCATCTTTCCGGCAGGGCGCTTGCAGGTTCCCCAGAAAAAAACCGTGGATATACCTGTATGTCCCTCGATTGACCGTTGCTTCGGTCATAGCGGGTCAAAAGTGCCCCTTGACTCCCGGCATAAAAAATATCTTTGTTTTCAGGGTGTTGGGTTATCCAACCGCTTTCACCCCCACCAACGGCATATGCCCAGCCATCGCCTTGACCACGCGCCTGCGTATGTTCCCAGCCATCACTTGGTATAGCGATGGTACTATTGTCCTGTTGTGCACCGGCAACATGATAGGGAACATCGCTGGTTGCCATAACGTGGTACAATTGGGTGGTAATGTAATCCTCCTCTGTCCATGTTTCACCACCGTTCACACTTACAACCCCACCACCATCATTGGAAGAAATCATCCGCTTGGGATTGTTGGGGTCGATCCATAAATCATGATTGTCCCCATGCGGCACTTTTATTTCTTTGTCAAAGGTTTTACCGCCGTCCGTTGATTTCCAGAAATCGACATTGAGTCCGTAGACAATATCTTTATCCCACGGGTCTGCGTAAATACGGGAATAATAAAACGCCCGTTGTCTAAGTTTTCGTTCATCATTGGTTCGCTGCCAGGTTTTACCGGCATCATCTGACCGGAATACGCCTCCTTCATTGGCTTCCACGATGGCCCAGACACGATTGGAATCCGCTGGGGAAACAGTTACTCCAATTTTACCAATGGGACCTTCTGGCATACCGGGGTTATCAGTAAGATCTGTCCAAGTTTCACCGGCATCCGTAGATTTCCATAATTTACAATCAGGTCCGCCACCCCACATTTTCCAAGCTTTTCGCTGTACTTGCCAGGTACTGGCGTATAAGACTTTTGGATTGTTCCTATCGATAATCAAATCGACGGCGCCTGCCTTATCACTGACATACAATGTCTTTTTCCAAGTTGTTCCACCATCGGTACTTTTAAATACACCCCGTTGTTCGTTGTCCCCGTAAGGATGACCCAGTGCAGCCACATAAACGATGTTGGGATCTGTTGGATGAATTCGTATGCGCGAAACGGCCTGGGTTTCCTCTAAGCCCAAGTGCCTCCAAGTCTTTCCGCCATCCGTAGTTTTATAAACACCATCACCTTGTGTAATACTGCCCCTGAGCTGCACTTCACCCATTCCAATATAAACGATATCGGGATTTGTCTCTGCAATTGCTACTGCGCCTACCGAGGAACTGGTAATTTGACCGTCAGTTACTGGTTTCCATTCATTGCCACCATCTGTCGTTTTCCATAGCCCACCGCCGGTAGCTCCAAAATAGTACTCATAAGGTCTACCAGGGCTACCTGCCGAGCCCAAGGAGCGGCCCCCGCGTACGGGACCTATATTTCGCCATTCTAGATTTTCATAGAACGATTTATCAATTGGGGTTGGGGTACTGGTGTTCTTGGCCGATTTCTTTTGGGCGAAACCAGCACATATCGTAAAAAATGCAACGATAAGAGAATAGTGGAGAAACTTGGTTTTCATAAATTAAGGGATTGGTTGGTAAAACGATTTTGAAAAATTATAGTTGAAAATACTGATTTATTCCGCCAGATTTAAAAGTTTTGTCAAATTTAACGGTCTGGTATACATGTCTAAATGACCATCTTCTTTATGGGGCCAATCCTCCTTTGGACGATCCCAGTATAATTCAACGCCATTACCATCTGGATCATCCAGATAGAGCGCTTCAGATACACCATGGTCTGCCGCTCCGGTCAAGGGATATTCATATTCTTGAAGCCTTTTAAGAATTTGCGCCAAGTCGTTTCGTGTTGGATATACGATAGCGGTATGAAAAAGACCCACTGATTCTTTGGGTGCTGGCGCTTCGCCCTTGCTGTGCCACGTATTTAGGCCTAGATGATGATGGTATCCACCCGCAGAAATAAAGGCTGCTTGTTCGCCGTAGCGCAACGTAATTTCGAACCCTAAAATTTCACAATAGAAATAAAGTGAGCGATTTAGGTCCGCTACTTTTAAATGCACATGGCCAATCCTTGTTTGGGCGGGCAGTTGGTAATCCATTATATTGTTTATCAATTTTTCCCGTTGTACATTTCATGGTTCTTATCGCCACCTGCGTTTAAATAGGCAAATAGGTCAACGATTTCCTCCTTGTTCAATCGGTTCAATAAGCCTGCAGGCATGGGTGAAATTGGAGAAGGCTCCCGTTTAAGAACTTCATCCTTTGTAATGCTGGTGGTATAGGTTTCGTTAAAGGGATTTGGCATCAAGACAACCTCGGTATCCGTTTCAGATTTAATTCTGCCGGCAACCTTGTTGCCGTTCTTTAAGTGAAAAAGAGTATTTGCATATTGATCTGATATTTCGTCATTGGGGCTGTAAATGGCAAACATAAGGTCGTAGGTATTAAATTTGCTATGCGCTTGGGTGAGGTCTGGTCCGGCAGCACCACCTTCCCCACCCATCCTGTGGCAAAGAATACAGGTTGCGGCGGCAAATGCCCTTTTGCCATCCTCAATAGTACCTGTGTAATCATCCAGACCTCCCCAAACAATATCGCCCATATCATCACCGGAATAGTTACCTCCAGGACCAATGGGTTCTGGCAAGTCCGCCACGGCGCTAGAAGGGGAATAGGAACCCGAAATTTCGGAATAAAAATCACGCTCGCTTTCAGGAATATTGGCCAAGGCCTGTTGGCGAACATTTTCCATATAGGCTTTAAAACTCATCCCGCCATTGGCGCCTAGAACATCAAAGAACCATAGAAAATAACGTTTACGCTGCTCTTTGGTCCAATCCTCTTTGGCGTTGCTCAACAACATGCCATAATAAATGGCCTCGCTGGGAGGCATTTTGTCAATGACATCCCTAATGAGGGGGCCATATTGTTCACTGCGTAACGAAGCTTCTTCCGAAAGCATTTCAACACCGACGGTAACCGTTCGTTCTTCTGTGTGATATTCCAATTGTTGGAGTAATTTTTCAACGATACCCTCTGCATTGAGGTAGAGTAATATTTGTGCCAATTCCTTGGAAACGGAATTATTTTCGTTCGGAAAGAAGGGATTTAACTTTTTTAGGATTGCAGTTCGTTCTTCCAAATCAGGTTGCCCCATCCTTATAAAATTTAAGTTGTATGCCCGTAATAAGTCTATCTGTAACCCTGTAGGTAAATCACCCATGCTTATTTCCTGTAGTTTTTTTAGGATTGTGTCCTGAAGTTCAGACGCTCCTTGACGGTTCATTGCAATGCTGGCCTCAATTATTTTACGGGCATTTGTTTCCTTGGTATAATTGGAATGCCAGCTTTTTAGCGGTTGATGTTCCAATGCCAAGCGGGCCGCATAGCGTATAAAACGATCTTCAGAATCTAAATGCTTCCAAGCTAAGGGTACAGCCGCTGGTGAAACCTGCTTATGAAATTGCTCTAATTGTTTCCGCATCTCCCGGGCATCATTCTCCACTGTGGTAGCGGCTATTAATTCGGTGTTTTCTTTGCCATTATAGCGTAGACGGTACAAACGGGAATCCAACCGACGGCCTCCAGTGGCGAAATACAGGTTACCATCGTTACCGGCGATCATATCTGTCAGCGGTAAAGGCGCGCCCGATAAAAACTCCTCTCTCTTGGCTGTATAAGAGCTCCCCTCTGGCTGTAAATCAATAAAGTATACTGTACCAAAACTCCAATCCATAATAAAGAGCCCATTCCGATAACGCGACGGAAATTTCAATTCCGACCCGGAGAGTACGGCGGTTGGCGAACCTTGCTCCAGATTGTGAACGGCCGGTAAGTTGTCTGGATAATAGTCGGGCCACTTTCCAGAACCGGTACGCCACCCATATTCGCTACCGCTAGTTACATGGCAAATACGTGTGGGCCGGTACCAAGGCATACCAATATCCCACTCCATATCGCCATCATAGGTGAACAGTTCCCCATCCGTATTAAAGGCCATATCGAACGGATTCCGATACCCTGCCGAAATCAATTCCCAAGAAGTGCCATCCTCATTGAATTTGGTAATCCAACCGCCAGGCGCTTTTATATCCGTGGCGTGCCCACGGGCATCCAAATAAGGGGTAAATAGGTTATCTTCTTGCCAATTGGTGGGGAGTAGGCTATTTTGTTTTACAGTCTGTGGTACCAAGGTGTGGTTCCCGGCAATGAAGTAGATGTGGCTACCATCTGGAGAGCGTACAAAACTATGCGGGCCATGTTCTCCAGCGCCTTCCAGTTTCAGTAATAGGGAAACCGTATCCAAGGTGCCATCGCCATTGCCATCGGTTATCCTATAAATTCCACTTCCTTTTTCCTCTTCATCCGGAATTTCATCGTCCCAACTTTTATTCACGGCTACATAAAGGCTATTAAAGGCCCATAAAAGTCCGTGTGCCTCCCCAATTTCCAATGCCAAGGGTATTACATCATTGGAATTTAGGGTTTCGCCATTTTCTGGTATTGGAAATTGATAGATAGTTCCATATTGGTCACAGGCGAACATTGTCTTCCCAACCCCTTGCGCCAAGGCTACCCAAGAGCCCTGTTCATGTGCACTAGGGTGGTATATTTCTTCAAGGGAAAATCCATCTGGCAGGTTGAAGGCTATTTCCTCTGATACTTCCTTTTTGGAGTCTTTTTCACTCTTTTTACAGGAAGCAAGACAAAGAACGGAGAGGAAGGTAAAAACGAATTGGGTGGTGGTCAGTTTCATTGGTTCTTTTAATTAGACACTTAAAGATACAAACTTACCCACATTGTTTTTATCCTAATTGGCGTAAGCCTTCGTATAGAATTATACTTACTGCATTCGCTATATTTAAACTGCGTATATGGCTGCTATACAATGGAATTTTAGCCGTCCTACCTTCATTTTTATTTAATAGTGATGTTGATAGCCCAACGGATTCCTTTCCAAAAACGAGAAATAGGCCTGGCTTATAATCAATCTGTAAATATGATTTTTCCGCTTTTGCAGAAAAAAAAACGAGTTCCTTTTTCCCATGCTCTTGGAAAAATTGCGCTTGGTTTTCGTATTCAATAACGGAAAGATGCTGCCAATAATCCAGACCAGCTCTTTTTAAACGCTTATCCGATAGGTCAAAACCATACGGTTTTACAAGATGTAGTGTGGAACCTGTTCCTAAGGCAAGCCTGCCAATGTTTCCGGTGTTATTGGGTATTTCAGGTTCTATGAGGACGATATTGAAACCCATTAGTTGTTGATGGATTTTAAGTAGAGCTGTTCCACCTTTTCGCGGGCCCAGGGTGTTCTCCGTAAAAATTTTAAACTTGATTTTATTGATGGGTTGCTTTTGAAACAATTTATATTGATGTGCTGCGCCAGCTCATCCCAAGTGTATTTTTGGGTGAGGTGCTCTAGCATATCCAAAAGTTTTACCCCGTGCAAGGGATTGTTAGCTTGTTCTTCCATTTTTGTTGTTCGTACCGTTTTTTAGATAGATGATACAGACCTATTCTTGGTAGGCAATGTACATAGAAATTGGTGGGATATTAATTGTTCCGATTATATCCTTTCCTATAGGCAAACTAAAGGTATCCCCATTTACCGCTTCCTTCCAAGTTCCATCCATTTGATAAGCATAAGGTTTTTTTGAAGCATTGTAAATGACGAGAATGTTTTTCCAGTTGTCACCATTGGCATTGTTTTCAATCGTATAAGAAATGAGACTATCGGTTGTTTTTTTAAAATGTAGATTTTTTACGACATCGGTAGCAGTTTTCATCCGGAATGCAGGATGGGCATTTCTCAGGGCGATTAAATTTTTATAATAGTCAAAAACAGGTTTGTTTGTGAACTTCCAGTTCCAATCTATTTGGTTGATGCTATCTGGTAAGTTATATGAATTATGCTCCCCATTCTTGGTCCTGAGCATCTCTGAACCTGCATGTAGGAAGGGAGTACCCTGAGCCGTCAGTACTATGGCATTCGCCAATTTATCCATAGCGATGCGTTCGGCATCACTGGCTTTTGGTACAGAAACTTTAAGTTTGTCAAATAAGGTATGGTTGTCATGGCAAGAAACGTAATTGATGGCCTGCCAAGGCTCTAAGGTCCACGGTGCCTTGGAGTAATTCACTTCTTCATATGAAATCTCCGGATGTTGAATAGAACCTACAACTCCGAATTTTATGGATTCCTGCATTTCCTTTGCACCGCTAACAAACCCCCTACTGCTGTCTTCAAAAACAGAACCTTTGAGTCCGTCACGGAGGTCATCGCTAAATGCCGCAATTTTGGGCAGTTGCTGCATATGCTTTTTTAATGCCCGCTCTTCTTCGGGTAGGGGAGAATCCTGGGCGGTCCACCCTTCACCATAGACCAGGGCATTCTTATTTATTTTTTTTATTGCATCGGCTAGAAGATTCATGGTCTTTATATCATGTATTCCCATCAAATCGAATCGGAAACCGTCAATATGGTATTCCTGCATCCAGTATTTAACGGATTCTAACATAAACCGTTGCATCATAATACGTTCTGATGCGGTTTCATTACCGCATGCTGCTGCATCGGAATAGCTACCGTCCTCCCATTGCCGGTAGTAATACTGAGGCACTTCTTGATTAAAATTCGATTCGGCCGTCTTCCCGGTATGGTTGTAGACAACATCTAAAATTACTCCGATATTATTATCGTGAAAGGCCTTTACCATCTGTTTAAATTCCTTTATCCGCACTTCCGCATTAAAAGGGTCAGAAGAAAAGGACCCCTCTGGCACGTTATAATTTTTGGGATCGTAGCCCCAATTAAATTGTGGCTTCTCTAATTGTGTCTCGTCTATGGAATAATGATCAAAAGTGGGTAATAGATGCACATGGGTTATACCCAATTCCTTTAAATGGTCGAAACCGGTGGCTACATTTCCTGGGCCCTTTGTTCCCTTTTCAATCAACCCTAAATAGGTGCCGGGGTAGGAGGAACCGGACTTGGGGTGTATGGTCATGTCCCTTATATGCAATTCATAAATAACCGCTTGGTTCTCAACCGCTAATATAGGCCCTATGTCCATATTCCAATCCAGCGGGTCCGTTTTCTGTAAATCCAATACCATGGCCCTATCCCCATTTGCGCCAACGGCTTGTGCATAAATACCTGGTGTCTCCAAGAGCCATTGGTTCCCTATTTTTACTTGATAGGTATAATAGGTACCGTTTAAATCACCTTCAATGTTCTTCGTCCATAAACCACCCTCTTTTTTTTCAAGGTTTAGCGTAGAAAAAGGTGGAGAATCCACGCCAGTTTTGTACAACCTTAAGGTAACGGTATTGGCGGTGGGTGACCAAATTTTAAATAAGGTCGATTCTTTGGTATAAGAAATCCACAAATTTTCTTGTTGTGGAATTGGAAACGTATCGTAGGATTTTATCTGTTTTTGTTGGTTGCATGAATTAAACAAAAAAGTAGCCATGAGAATGAGAAAATATTTTTTCATTTGTAATTCGACTTAAGGCTGTAATATAGGGAAGTTTACTTAAGATTTAATAGCTTGAAAGCGGTTAAGGATTGAAAATTAAGAAGCTGTAAATGAAAAAACTCCGGTAATCAGCCGGAGTTTATTCATCAATCAAAAAACGAACAGTCATGATAAACTGTTGTTACTATTAAAATTACAACTAATATGCCAAATTTCCAATTTAAGGAATCTTTAACGTGTAATTTTTATTGTTCTGAAGCTACTGTTTTTTAACCCAAATAGGTTTTTAAAATTTTACTTCTAGAGGTATGTTTCAATCGTCTAATCGCTTTTTCCTTGATTTGACGAACACGTTCCCGTGTTAGATCAAAAGTTTCCCCAATTTCTTCCAAGGTCATTGAATGTTGACCGGCTAGGCCAAAGTATAAACGAATGACATCTGCCTCCCTTGGTGTCAATGTTTCCAATGCGCGTTCAATTTCTGTACGCAAGGATTCGTGCAACAATTCACGATCAGGGTTAGGAGACTCACCACTACGCAATACATCATATAAGTTAGAATCCTCACCATCAATCAAAGGCGCATCCATAGATACGTGCCTGCCTGAATTCTTTAAGGACTGTTTTACATCCTCAACGGTCATGTCCAATTCCTTCGCAATCTCTTCCGGGGAAGGCATGCGTTCATGTGCTTGCTCTAAAAAAGCAAAAGTTTTGTTGATCTTGTTAATCGAACCAATTTTGTTCAATGGCAAACGAACGATACGTGATTGTTCTGCCAAAGCCTGTAATATAGATTGACGGATCCACCATACGGCGTAGGAGATAAATTTAAATCCCCGCGTTTCGTCAAAACGCTGTGCTGCTTTAATCAAGCCAAGGTTTCCCTCGTTGATTAAATCCGGTAAAGTAAGTCCTTGGTTTTGGTACTGCTTGGCAACTGATACCACGAATCTGAGGTTGGCCTTTGTTAATTTTTCAAGAGCGATCTGGTCGCCTGCCTTGATACGTTGTGCCAACTCTACTTCTTCATCAGCGGTAATCAAGTCCACCTTTCCAATTTCTTGTAAGTACTTGTCCAAAGATGCGGTCTCCCTATTGGTGACCTGTTTTGTAATCTTAAGCTGTCTCATTAAAGTAAATTAAGTTCAATTTGCATAGACTGCATATACTTATACGTAAAATTCTTTCGAATGTTACAATTGAAGGTAAAAAACTTTACTTTTTCTGTTGAAGTGCATGAAAAAAGCCCCAACATAATATGTTGAGGCTTTTATTTATGGAACTAAAAAGGAATTAATCCCTTCTTGGTTTTCTATCGCGATCACGGTTTCTATCGTTTCCACGACGATCATCCCTACGGTCATTGCTTCGTGGGGGCCTTTCCTTAAAACCTTCCGGTTTAGGTAATAACGCCTTACGGGAAACTTTTTCCTTACGTGTTCTTGGGTCGGTGCCTAAGTACTTAACTTCAAACTCGTCACCCATGTTCACCACGTCCGTTACATTTTCCGTGCGTTCCCATGCCAATTCAGATACGTGTAGTAAGGTCTCATTACCAGGGGCATCAAGATATTCTACCACAGCACCGAAATCTAACATCTTAATGACTTTTACCTTGTAAGCCTCATTCATTTGAGGTTTGAACATTAAAGAATCAATTTTTGCAAGAACTGCATCAATCCCTTCTTGGTTTGTTCCTAAAATCTCAACAATACCTTCTTCCGTAACGGGGTCTTCGTTGATTACGATGGTCGTTTTCGTTTCTTTTTGAAGCTCTTGGATTACCTTTCCACCAGGACCGATAAGGGCACCAATGAATTCATTCGGTATTATACGGGTTACCATTTTTGGAGCATGAGCCTTAACGTCCGCATTTGGTGCGGCTATCGTCTCTGTAAGTTTTTCTAAAATGTGTAAACGGCCGTCTCTAGCCTGTTTTAATGCTTTCACTAAAATCTCATAGGAAAGCCCTTTTACCTTAATATCCATTTGACAAGCGGTAATACCATCTGCCGTTCCTGTAACCTTAAAGTCCATGTCCCCTAGGTGATCTTCATCGCCTAAAATATCTGAAAGTACCGCGTATTTTCCTGTTTCCGTATCGGTAATCAAGCCCATTGCAATACCTGAAACTGGTTTTTTTAGCTGTACACCTGCATCCATCAAGGCCATGGTACCCGAACAAACGGTTGCCATAGAAGAAGAACCGTTAGATTCCAATACTTCCGATACGACACGTACCGTGTAAGGACAATCTTCCGGAACCATTCCTTTAAGGGCGCGCTGTGCCAAATTACCGTGACCGACTTCTCTACGCGACGTACCGCGGATAGGTCTTGCTTCCCCAGTTGAAAAAGGAGGGAAGTTATAGTGGAGGTAGAAACGCTCTTCACCTTCTTGTGATGGCATATCTATTTGGTTGGCATCCCTAGAAGTTCCAAGGGTTACCGTTGCCAATGCTTGGGTTTCTCCACGGGTGAAAATTGCGGAACCGTGTGTGGAAGGTAAATAGTCAACCTCACACCAGATCGGTCTAATATCACTCGTTTTTCTACCGTCTAAGCGCAGACCTTCGTTAAGGGTAAGGTCTCTTACGGCAGCTTTTTCAGCTTTGTAGTAGTATTTTGATACCATACCGCCATAATCTGCCAACTCCTCTTCAGAAAAAGTTGCTTTTATTTCTTCCTTGATTTCACTGAATGCAGCACTTCTTTCATGCTTGGCCGAACCGGCTTTTGCAACGGCATAGACCTTATCGTACGCCATGTCATGAATTTTCTTGGCTAATTCTGCGTCTTCCCTTTCGCCTTCGTATTCTCGAACCTCCTTTTTGCCAAATGCTTCTGCCAATTTTACCTGTGCAGCACATTGTACTTTAATAGCTTCATGGGCAAATTTAATTGCCTCTGTCATTTCCTCTTCAGAAATTTCATCCATTTCACCCTCTACCATCATTACAGAATCTGCGGATGCTCCAATAACCATATCAAGATCACATTCGGCTAATTGGGAAAAAGATGGGTTAATGATGAATTCACCGTTAAGCCTACCAACACGAACTTCGGATATAGGACACTCGAAAGGGAAATCTGATAGTTGAATGGCTGCAGATGCGGCCAAACCTGCCATGGCATCTGGCATTACTTCATCGTCATGAGACATTAACTGAATCATCACTTGGGTTTCAGCATGATAGTCCTTTGGAAACAGGGGACGTAAAACACGATCCACCAAACGCATGGTCAAAACCTCACCATCACTTGGTCTGGCTTCCCTTTTAAAGAAACCTCCAGGATAACGACCTGCGGCCGCAAATTTTTCGCGGTAATCTACCGTGAGTGGAAGAAAGTCCACATCGCTTTGTTTGTAATTGGAAACTACTGTACATAATAACATACATTTTCCTGATTGGACAACAACAGAACCGTGAGCCTGTTTTGCCAATTTTCCGGTTTCGATAGAGATTTCCCTACCATCACCAAGGTCAATGACCTCTTTGAATACTTTTGGAATCATAAAATTTGATTAAAACCTGAATTGTACAGGTTTGTTAAACAATGGTCTTTCCGACAAAATTTCTCTGGTCGGAGTTGTTGTGTTGTTGTGTTGACCAATGAAAAACCGTGTGTAGCTTTTTGTGTTTGCCTTTGTCAAAATTTTGACCACAACTCCCCAGGCTGGAGGTACTTAAAAAAAGGGGAAAGTTTTGCTATCCCCTTTACTTATTATTTTCTAATACCTAGTTCTTTAATAAGCTCTCTGTATTTTACAATGTCGTTTTTGATCATATAATCCAAAAGACTTCTTCTTTTACCAACGAGCTTCACTAGCGAACGCTCTGTGTTGTAGTCTTTATGGTTATTTTTCAAATGACCGGTCAAATGGTTGATCCGGTGTGTGAATAAGGCAATTTGCCCTTCGGTAGAACCCGTGTTCTCCGCTTTTCCGCCGTACTTTTTAAAAATATCGGCTTTTACTTCTTTTGTTAAATACATTCCAATATTGTTTTAAATGATTTTTATGTATATGACTGTCTTTCAATCAGGCGGCAAAAATAGTTATTTTTTTCAACATGACCTTTTTTTGGCTTAAAAAATAGCATTTCTATTTTGCCGTCCGTATAGGATTATTTTGAATGAGGTCGATATACAAATTCACCTTTTTCTTTAAATCCTTACGGTGGGCGATAAAATCAAGAAACCCGTGTTCCAACAAAAACTCCGAGGATTGAAATCCTTCCGGCAATTCCTTACCCGTTGTATCCTTTACAATTCTTGGGCCGGCGAAACCTATTAGTGCACCCGGTTCCGCTATATTGATATCTCCCAGCATGGCGTAGGATGCTGTGGTGCCTCCTGTCGTTGGGTCTGTGCATAAAGAGATATAGGGTAATCCGGCTTCTGACAGTTGCGCCAACTTAGCGGACGTTTTTGCCAGTTGCATCAATGAAAGGGCCGCTTCCATCATACGGGCACCACCCGATTTTGAAATCATCATAAAAGGGACTTTCCTTTTAATGGAATAATCGATACCGCGTGCAATTTTTTCCCCTACAACGCTACCCATTGAACCGCCGATAAATTTAAAGTCCATACAACAGATCACAATATCCTTACCAAGCGATTTTCCATAGCCCGTGCGTACAGCATCCTTTAATCCGGTTTTTTTTTGGGCCGCTTTTAAGCGCTCTCCATATTTCTTGGTATCCTCGAATTTTAAAGGGTCTTTGGAATTAAGTTTTTCGTCAAGTTCGGTAAACTTATTATTGTCGAATAAAATTTCAAAATATTCCTTACTTCCAATTCTAACGTGGTAATCGTCTTCTGGACTTACATAAAAGTTTTTGGCCAAATCCTCAGACTCTACGATTTTACCGGTAGGAGATTTGTACCATAACCCTTTTGGGGTGTCTTTTTTCTCCTCGGTAGAAGTTTGTATCCCTTTTTCCTTTCGTTTAAACCAAGCCGTCATATTATCCATTTTAAGGTTATCTTAAAGTCCTAACTATAGCGTGTTCACGTTATTCAAGTCCTCAAACGCCTTTTTTAAACGCTCAATGAACGCCTGTTCACCACTTCTTAACCAGACTCTTGGGTCGTAATATTTTTTATTCGGCTCATCGGCCCCTTTCGGGTTCCCTATTTGAGACTGTAAATACTCTTTATTGTCCTGTACATAATCGCGAACACCGGCCAAGAATGCATATTGTAAATCAGTATCAATATTCATTTTTATGACCCCGTAACTAATACCTTCTCGAATTTCCTCAACAGTTGAACCTGAACCGCCGTGGAAAACAAAATCTATATGATTGGGTCCTACATTATATTTTTTGGAAATATACTCCTGCGAGTTTTTAAGGATTTTAGGGGTCAACTTTACGTTTCCTGGCTTGTAAACCCCGTGAACGTTTCCAAAAGCGGCGGCGATTGTAAACCGTGGGCTTATTTTGGAAAGTTCCTCATAGGCATAAGCAACCTCCTCTGGTTGGGTATATAATTTGGAGTCATCCACATCTGAGTTGTCTACACCATCCTCTTCACCACCGGTTATTCCCAGCTCAATTTCCAAGGTCATGTTCATTTTGCTCATGCGCTTCAAATATTCCTTGCAGATTTCGATATTCTCTTCTAATGGCTCTTCAGAGAGGTCGATCATATGTGAACTAAAAAGCGATTTTCCTGTAGTGGCAAAATGCTTTTCGCTGGCATCTAACATACCATCTATCCATGGCAATAACTTTTTGGCACAATGATCCGTGTGCAAAATTACAGTTGCACCATACGCCTCGGCCAATTGGTGTATATGCTTTGCACCGGCAACGGCGCCTAAAATAGCAGCTTTCTGACCTTCGTTGGAAAGGCCTTTACCGGCATTAAATTGAGCGCCTCCATTAGAAAATTGGATAATTACTGGAGAATTCAAGGCCGCAGCGGTTTCCAAAACTCCGTTAATGGTGTCGGAACCTATCACATTTACCGCAGGTAATGCAAAACCTTTTTCCTTTGCGTAATTAAAAATTGTTTGAACTTCGTCTCCGGTAGCTACGCCCGGTTTAATATTGTGAGCCATAATTGAGTGGTCTATTGGTTTCTAAAAAAGTGTGCAACAAAAGTAATAAAACAATTATATTTAAAAAGGATAGTTGATGCCTATTTGCAATACGGAGTTGGCGAAATTGTAATCCCTGAACCATCTTTTAGAGGGTATTTCTGCTGGATTATAGGTTTTGAAACCAAGGTCTAGGCGAAAAAGGAAGTACGTGAAATCATACCGTAAGCCAAGGCCCGTTCCTAGGGCAATGTCCTTTAAGGAGTCGAAACTGTCAAACGTCGCTTTGGGGTCTTCCACATTATCAAAAACATTCCAAATGTTTCCGGCATCCGCAAAAATAGCACCGTTGATATCGCCCACAATTGGGAATCTATACTCTAGATTGAGTGCCAATTTAAGATTGGCCTCGTTAAAATCATTGACTGCGGAGACACTGCCCGGCCCTAAAGAATATGGGAACCATGCCCGGTTATCATTAGACCCACCGGCAAAGTAACTGCGTACAAACGGAATGTTGTCAGAATTGCCGTAGGGTATGGCAATGCCAAAGAATGACCTGGCGGCAAGCACATTAGAACGCGATAAATCCCAATATTTAACGTATTCAAATTCTGTTTTTATATACTGCGAGAACGGCACACTGAAAACGAGGAGGTCACCCTGGTCATTTTCATTAAAGGGGATAAAACTTGAAAAAGCGGATAAAAGATTTCCCGCACTTTCCAGTTTCCACCGGAATTGATAAAAATTATTGTCTATAATCCCTGTTCTATTGGTCTTGTTGAATGTGTAGTTGGTAGCGAATATTAAATTATTTTCTGTTAAGCGCACCCTTCGTTCCTCGAGCCGTACCACGTCGTTAAAGTCTGAGGTAGAAGTTGCTACTGTTCCATTCTGCACGGCATTGATAAAACCGGTCGTACCTGCTGGTATGATAAGCCTCGGATCTGTTGGGTCAGATTCATTCTCGAAAAATTCGGTCAGTGCTGCATTTGTTTGATACCGGTCGGCAATATCGTCCAACCGTTCAAAGGTGTTTCTGTATACGTTAAAAAAACGGTTGCTATTGACATTGCGTACAAATTGAATGTTCATCAATTCCACGTTATGGTTTACAAAATCGCTAGGAACCCAGTTATAGCCTAAAACGGCGTTCAGCGTTTGTTTATCGAGTCCAATGTTATTTTGAAAGCTGGTACCGATGGCAATTCTCGTTTTTGGTAGGGTATAGTTGGGTATAATTTTGGAGGTGTTGATGAACGGAAACCAGATCCTTGGAAAGTCTAAGGTAATATCACCGCCAAATTCTGAAAAATAATTGGCTTGGAATGTGGAGTTACTTAACAGGCCATAGGCGCCATCAACAGAAATACTCAAATTTTCGGCACCCTTAAAAATATTCCGTATCAACAGGGAGGTGCCCAGACCCACCCCAAGTCTACGCAGGTTAGACCGGCTTACTTCAAAATTAGTACCTAGGGAATATTTTGCCTTCGGGGCAAGATAAATATTCGTATTTACCTTGTTGCCGATACTATCCGCCTCAAAAATAATGTTGGGATACTTAAAAACGTTAAGCGCATTTAATTGCCTGGAAGTTCTTATTTTATCTACATCCCGGTAAATACTATCTTTTTTAAAGAATATGGCGTTTGCCAAGGTTTTGGGATTGATATCAAAATTTGGGGAATAATGAACCGTATAATCCCCAAATTGAATAGTACTAATAGAATCTTTGGTGGTCGTGGACAAATAATCTGTGTATACATTTATTTTATTGATTCGTTCCACTTTATAGGAAGCGGTAGTTACCTGGTTTTCTCCCCGAGTTTTAAAGTCACCTATATTAAGGGTGATATTCATTTTTTGATCATCTGCAAGCTTCGTGGTATCCCTTAATATATCAAAGGTAATTGAGCTCTCCTGAAAGTTGCGGATTCCGTTGTTCCGGAAAATACCCGTTAAACGTTCCCGTTCCCCATTGAAATTTGCAAGATCGAACTGCTGTCCTTCGCTTATCAAAGAATTTGCCTTGTGGAGAAAATACAACGAATCGATTGGGGTAGATGAAATATCGTTGCCAAGGGAATCTATGATGTACGGGTCGCCTAAATCAATACGGTAATTTATTTTTGCTTTTCTTTTATTTTTGGTCGTATCTATTTCGTAACTGGTATTGTTGGTAAAGTAACCCTTGCTTTTATAAAAGGCACTTAGGCGTGCCAGACTTAGCCGTGTTCTGGTCGTATCCAAGATGGTTGGCGCTTCTCCAATATCCTTTAACCAATTGCTAAGGCCCTTCACCAGAAAAGACTCTCCAAGCCGTTCAACCTGCTTGGCGGATAACAAGGCTGTTAATCTTTTTTTCCGATTTTCTTTTCGGTAGAGCCAAGCGTTAAAAGAGGAATCTGGATTTTCCTTTGCCAAATTGTACAGGTTAAGTCTTAAGGGGTAACCCAAAACGGTTGTATTGGGCTTTTGATAAATGAGACTTTCAAGTTCCTCGCTACTTATTTTAATGGAATCCGCATAAATTGTATTTTTTATAACCAAATACTCGTCATTCTCGACTTTTTTAAGGGAGTTACAGGATAGCAAGACTATTGCCAGAAGGGATAATAAGCTTATTTTAGCCATGTTGTTTTTGGAGCAAAGTGCCATCCTCATAGAAATCAAAAATACGTTATTTGAATGGTTGTCAAAAGTGAATTGAAACTTATCAAAAGTCTACAGCAAAAAAAGTACCGAAATGAACATGGTCTCTTTGTGGTGGAAGGAAAAAAGACCTTGGAAGAACTTTTAGACGCTTCCATGGCGCCCTATAAACTGTATGCTACAGAACCAACTGAATTATCATCGGCTAACACTAAGGCGGCAAGGATATCAGATAGGGAACTGCGTCAAATAAGCAGTCTTAAAAACCCAAACGGATTTTTAGGTGTCTTTCACATTCCAAAAGAAATGGCAACATTTGATTCCGATTGGATTTTGATGCTTGATGGTGTGCAAGACCCGGGTAATTTGGGGACGATTATCCGCTTATGTGATTGGTTTGGTATTGCGACCTTAATTTGCTCGCTGGAGACTGTTGATTGCTACAATCCCAAGGTGCTTCAGGCGACCATGGGTTCCATCGCCCGGGTTCATGTGCAATACGAATCCTTGGAATCTTTTTTGGAGCGTACAAAATTGCCCGTTTACGGTACTTTTATGGATGGGGTCAATGTACAGGCGCAACACTTGCCCAAAAAAGGAATTATGGTAATGGGCAATGAAGGGAAAGGAATATCAGAAGCCATAGCCAAACATTGTACTTATAGACTGGCCATACCTCAATTTGGAAAAGCCACTACGGAAAGTCTTAATGTAGCCACCGCAACAGCAATTTTGCTTCATGAAATTAGAAGGTGAAAGGATGGAATAGTTTCTTTAGAGGAATCCTAGACTTAATGGTAATAAATTTGTTAAACGTAAAACGTAGACCGCTCTGGTTATTCGAATGTAAAATTGATAAAGATTCCCCTGGTTTTCATGGAATCTATGTTGCCGGTCCAAGGACTATTAGGGTCTTCGTCAGGTACAAGTTCGTCTGTTAGGGCAAAGACACCCCGAATGGATGGTGTAAACTTAAAATACTCTAGATAAAAGTCTATTCCAAAGCCTAGCTCATAATTGTATACCCATTTTTTCATCCTAAAGGTGCCAGAGCTATTATCGTCCAAGCTGGCTTCATTACTTCCCAAGTTTAAAGTTCTTGAACCCCCTCCTATTACAAAAGGTTTCCAGTTCCCAAACCGTTTGGCACTTACTTTCAATAAAATCGGAAAATTGATATAGGTTGATTTCACTTCCCTTATCGCATCACGTTCTTCGTCAAACCCTGGAAATCCTAAAAGGCGGGAACCATAATGCAAGCCTGGTTCAAAACGTAAATCCAAAAATTCATTAATGCGCATTTCCCCGATTAAGCCAACGTTGAAACCAAGGCTTTTACTTACCAAAATATCACGGGCATTATCCTTGTATTCAAATTTGAAATCGTATTGGTTGAATCCTAGAAAATAACCCCAATTCAGAAATTTTTTATCCTCGTTCTGCTTGTTAAGTATTGGATTTTCGTTGAATTGAGCGCTTAACGAAGCTGTCATCAAAACTAATGTTAGGCTTATAAAAAACCACTTCTTCATAGATCACGGTTTGCATTTTTGGGCTACCAAACTATACACACAAATTATATTAAGCTTTTGCTGGCTTTTTTTTCGCGGTATAAATTGAAGCCACCCCAAATGTTTGGGGTTTATTCGTTACCTCTATAAACCCAATTTCGCGCAAAATATTGTTGAAGTTCTCACCGTGGGGAAAAACAGATGCAGATTCGCTTAAATACCCGTAGGCAGAATCGTCTTTGGAAAAAATCTTGCCAATAAGTGGTAAAATATTTTTGGTATAGAAGGTGTAACCTTGTCTGTAAGGAGTATTTGTTGGTACTGAGGTTTCCAGTATAACGAGGGTTCCGTTTGGTTTAAGGACACGCAAAATTTCCGCTAGGCCAATAGTAAGGGTTTCAAAGTTGCGAACGCCAAACGATACCGTTACGGCATCAAAGGTGTGGTTGTCAAAGGAGAGGTTTTCGCTATCCCCAACGACCATCTCAATTGTCTCGTCCAAACTTTTGGCCGTCACCTTTTCTTGCCCAACGGCTAGCATCCCCGGAGAAATATCGAGACCAACAATTTTTTTCGCTCCCGTTTTTACGAGTGCAATGGCCAAGTCACCGGTACCGGTGGCAATATCCAAAATACTTTCCGGATGTTCATTTTTAAGAATCGCAACAACTTTTTTCCGCCATTTAATATCGATGCCAAATGAAATTACCCGATTTAGTCCATCGTAGTTTTTGGAAATGGTATCGAACATTTTAGTGACCTGTTCCTTTTTTCCAAGTTTCGAATCTTTATACGGTGTAACTTTTTGGGACATTTTCTATTTTATTGACAAAGATACAATATCCAAAATGCAAAATTTCGATTAAATGTAATGGGTTAGGGATAGATGGGTTAAAAGACTGAAAATAAATTATAAACTAATAAAATTATGTAATTTTGTCCCATAATAATTGCTATACATATTGGGTGCGTCATTTTCTATTTAGGACGCTATGTTGTACAACTTCTTATCAATTCCTGATAGTTAGCGGTCTATAAAAGTAAATGAAGATTATAATTGCCGGTGCCGGTGAAGTAGGGTTTCATTTGGCAAAATTGCTCTCCTATGAGTCTCAGGATATCACCTTGATCGATAGTAATAAGGAGAGTCTTGCCTACGCCGATAATCATTTGGATATACGGGTTTTGAAAGGGGATGCCACTTCTATTGCATTATTGATGGATGCCCAAGTTCAAAATTCCGATTTAATGATTGGGGTAACTTCTTCAGAAACTACGAACATTACGCTCTGCATGTTGGCCAAACAATTGGGTTGTAAACGTACCATTGCCAGAATCTCGAACACGGAGTTTATTCAGAATAAGGAACTCTTAAAATTTTCCGATTTAGGGATAGATGAATTGATATCCCCTGAAGCATTAGCGGCAACCGAGATACAATTGCTATTGAACAAATCCGCTTTCAATGATACGTATGAATTTGAGGATGGCGAATTGATAATGGTAGGGGTATCGCTCATCAAATCCGCCCCATTTGTGGGTAAAATGGTAAAAGAAGCGGCAAAAATATTCCCGGAGTTACATTTCATGCCTATTGCTTTACAGCGCACGGGAACCCAATATACCTTAATTCCAAGGGGAGATACCGTGTTCAAGGAGGGTGATCAGGTTTATTTCATTACGGTAAAGGAAGGGGTAGATGAATTATATAAACTTACCGGCAAGAAAAAAGCTGAAATAAAGAATGTCATGATTTTGGGTGGGAGTAAGGTTGGCTATAAGACGGCCAAAGACCTTTGCGCCAATAATTTCAATGTAAAATTGATTGAAAAGAACAAGGAAAAAGCTTTTGACCTTGCAGATGAATTACCAAACGCTTTGGTGATAAATGGCGATGGTAGAAATGTGGAATTGTTGGAAGAGGAAAGTTTGGAATCCATGGACGCTTTTATCTCCGTAACCGGTAATTCCGAAACCAATATCATGTCCTGTTTGGTAGCGAAATCAAAGTTCATTAAAAAGACAATTGCCTTGGTGGAGAATGTGGATTATTTTCAGCTTTCCCATTCCATAGGTATAGATACTTTGATCAATAAGAAACTTCTCGCAGCCAATCACATTTTCAGACACATACGAAAAGGTGAAGTTGTGGCGCTGATGCGTTTGAACAATTTAAATGCGGAGATTTTAGAGT
Organism: uncultured Flavobacteriaceae bacterium; assembly: GCA_963793365.1. Lineage (GTDB taxonomy): Bacteria > Bacteroidota > Bacteroidia > Flavobacteriales > Flavobacteriaceae > Maribacter. The sequence goes on from CAWBZP010000003.1 coordinate 40,507, forward strand.
TCATCGTAAAAAAGGATTCCAAGGTAACGGATGCCACCATACGGGAGCTTGACTTTCCTAAGGATGCCACTATTGGTGGAGTTGTGCGCGACGGCGTTGGATACATTGCCTTGGGTGGTTTTGAAGTAAAAGAAGGAGACCGTGTCGTTGTTTGTTGTCTGCCTTCAGAAATCCCAAAAATAGAACGAATGTTCCTGTAGGATGCGGCTTAATCTAAGAATCATATTTCATTTAATGGGCCTGCTGCTGCTTTGCAATGGCGGCTTTATGCTATTGGCAGCCGTAGTGAGCGGTATCTATCAAGACGGGGCAACTTTAAGTATTACCTTGGCATCGATTACGACCATGTTCATTGGGGTGTTTTCCATGTATTATACGAGGGGCCATAAAAAGGAGGTAAAGCAAAAGGAGGGATATATCATTGTAACTTTTGGATGGATCGTCATGTCCATGTCCGGTATGCTGCCGTATTTGTTCTCTGGGGCCTTGCCGGATATAACCAATGCCTTTTTTGAAACCATATCCGGCTACACGACAACCGGGGCCTCCATTATGGATGATATAGAGGTAATGCCCGAGGGAATTCTTTTTTGGAGAAGCCTTACGCATTGGATCGGAGGTATGGGTATCATTGTATTGGCTATTGCGATTCTACCCCTATTGGGGATAGGAGGCATGCAATTATTTTCGGCGGAGGCTCCGGGCCCAAGTTCCGATAAATTACACCCACGGATTACGGATACCGCCAAACGTCTATGGCTTATTTATTTTGGCTATACCGTTGCGGAAACCATACTCTTGAAAATTGCCGGAATGTCCTTTTTTGATGCGATTAATCACGCTATGGCAACCTTATCTACAGGAGGGTTTTCAACTAAAAATTCCAGTATCGCCTATTGGAACGACCAGCCCTTAATCCAGTACATTATCATCTTTTTTATGTTTTTGGCCGGAAGCAATTTTGTACTCAGCTATTACGCTTTCAAAGGCAAATTTCAAAAGGTCCTGAAAGACGAGGAGTTTCGGTATTACGCCGGCTTCATGGTCGCTTTTACCATAATTGTCTCATTGGTCATCTATTTTAAGGCGAACATAACAGAATTAACCCCGGGTTATCCTATGGTTTTGGGTAAAGGGGAAAGTTCATTTAGACATGCGCTTTTTCAGATTATTTCGGTCATTACCACTACGGGTTTCGTTACTGCAGATTTCACACAATGGACGCCATTCCTCACCGTCTTCTTTTTCGGACTTTTCTTTTTAGGTGGCTCCGCAGGGTCAACTGCAGGGGGAATTAAGGTAATGCGCCATTTGTTGATTATTAAAAACGCCGTATTGGAATTTAAACGCACCTTACATACCAACGCCATTATCCCCGTACGGTACAACAATAAGACGGTGAAGGAGAAAATCGTCTATAATATCATAGGATTCTTTGTGCTGTACATGTTGTTGTTTATAATCGGGGCATTAGGCTTGGGGGCCTTGGGGCTCGATTTTGAATCGGCCGTTGGTGGTGCCGCCTCCTCACTTGGTAATGTGGGCCCGGCTTTGGGAAGTTTGAATCCGGTGAGTAATTTCAATAGCCTGCCCATGCCCGCCAAATGGTGGTGTGGATTTCTAATGTTGGCGGGTAGATTGGAACTGTTTACGGTATTGATATTGCTGACTCCCTACTTCTGGAAGAAAACGTAAATCTGTTTTTTCAATTCCAATGGTATCAGAGGGTTCCTAAAAAGATAACCCTACGTTTAATCCCCTTTCAACACTACCGTTAAAATAATTTTGAGCATAACCTATTCGTAAGAATCTAAACTTTTTAAAGCCAAGGTTTCCCAAGGCTACTCCAAATTCTGTGTAAGGTTGATTGTTTGATGTAGCTAAAATATTCCCAGATATAATTAAATGGGCATTAAGGTTTTTAATCAGAGGAATCCGATTCAATAGAAAACCGTTGAAATTATGCTCAACATGCCCTTCTAGGTATTCCTTATTGGTGCTAAAGGAATAGTAGGGGAGTAATAAAAAGGACTGTAAATAGTTTTTTCTAGTTACATAAGATTCGTTGCCATTGAAATGTTGGTAGTCTACAAAAGAAATATCTTGTGCGTTTAAAAAAGCTCCTGCCAGAAAATTATAAGAAAATTGCCCTTTGTTTGCTATTTCAAATGATTGTGTTAATCGAAATTTAAATTGGTCAAAATGATTTTTGTTAGAACTAGAGGCAATACCCTTTTCATACCCCAGGTGGAGTGTTGGAAAGCGATTGTCAGGGATGTTGGTTTTTCGATCAGGGTAGTTAAGATACTTCTGCCCAAAGCGTATTCTTACATCAACTTCTAATTTCATTATCGTATGGTCTTCAATAGTCGATGTTTCAAAATTTTGAAGTTCTGTTGGATTATTTGAAGTATAAGCTCTGTCAGAATAGTCGATAAAAGTGTAATTGGTGGTGTTAAAAATAGGACTTCTGTTTTCGTAGGCAATATTCAAGGAGGTCTGTACACCATTAATAATTTCTTGGTTGTGTATTAATTCAATAAAAGTGCGGTCATAGAACTTTGCAAAATTGCTTTCAAAGAAAAGTGAAGTTATCGTATTGCCTAATGCACTTATGGGCTCTTCTTCATTGAATTGTTTAGCCTCATTACCTAAGTTCAGTCTTATTATGGGTCGTGAAAAATTATTAAAACGATAGTACAAACCTACCTTTGGTCTTAACCTTTTATCCGAAAGGCCATAATTGAATTGTGTTTTTAGTTGTAGGGCTTGTTGTTCATCATTATAAAATTTTAAATATTCAAGCCCTAACGACCCATGCCAACCCTGTACCGTATTAAAGGCAATGTTCGAAGTTGGTGTATTAATAGTATAGTATTTATCTTTAAAAGTATTACTATAGGTATAGCCAATTAGGAGGGAAGATAGCTTGAATTTATTCCCCTTAGCATCAACGGAGTCCAAATATTTCTCTGTTTTTCTAATGGTTTGTATGCTATCTTTCAAAGTATAGTCAACTGCTTCTTCTAGCGTTAAGGGCACGGGTCGTTTGGTTTCCCAGTAGATACTCTCCTTTTTATTGGAATTTTCCTCAAAAAATAAAATTTCAGCATTAAAATCACCTCGAACAAAATTTGGTTCTAGATTATAGTCCTTATATGCGGCGGTAAATCTACCGTCTCCCTTAAAACCCAAAATATTATATTTAAAATCAAAACTTTGCAATACCTTAAGCCAAGTTTGGTGTTGTTTTGAGTAGTTAAAACTTTGTTTTAAATAAAAAGTATCTACAGGAACAATTTGCACTTGTTTTCCAGTCGTTTTTAGGTCTGTTGCATAAAGTGCCCATTCATCTTCTACAATATATATAGTACCACTAAAGGTTTTATCTAGCGGTCTTTTCGGCCTTACCTCTACTTGGTTTATAAGCCTATTTCCGTCATCATAAAAAGTACCCACTAAGGAATAATTATAATAGATAAACGCATTTTCAGCAATGGGTGAAACCAGTTTACTGCCTAACTCTACAAGATTATCGTATAGTGAAAAATTAACATCTAAAGCGTTATTGAAACTAAAGCCGTTATCATTACCACTTACCTTTGAAGCTACTATCTTTTCTTTCAAGTTTCCCTCGCGTTCGGCTATTTCAGATATGGTTTCTGACAGGTACAGTATGCCTGTACGTGTAGAATCTAGTCCGCCTCCAAAATCACCTAAATCCTGACCTAGAATTCGTTCTGGGGCATTTTTAATTTTTATAATCCCTTTTGAATAAAAATTTGCGGTGTAATTTTTTGTTTTTTCTTTTAACTCCTTTCTTTTTGCAATGGCATTTTTGATGATGGCAATGGCAGGATTCGCATTAGCGGAAAGTTCAACTTCATTAAGTTTTAGGTCCTCTTCTAAAAGGGTCATATTGAGTTCATAACCATTTCCTTCTACTACTATAGATTTCTTTTCGGTTTTATATCCTAAATATTTAAAAACGATTACGTGCTCCCCTGGATTAGGTGCAAGCAACTGATATTGACCTTGATCGTTTGTGGTAGTTCCGTTCGAAGTCCCTTCGATATAAATGTTGACGAATGGTAGTGGTTCTTCGTTTATATTCGTTATCTCACCATAAATTTGGGCATTACAATAAATGCTACTGCACAAGATGAAATAAGCGACTATATATTTTTGGAGCATAGCAATCTTTTTTACGTGAATTTATGTTTTATTATCTGGACAGTTTTTGCTCTAATCCATCTTAAAATCCTTTTTACCCGTTTTATTCGGTCAATATAAAAAGGAATTTATAGGACTTACGAATCGAATGCACCGAATTGTAATAATTTTAAGATATATCGTTGAAAAAACTTCTTGGATTGTTTTGAGATTTTCGTAAAATAGATTTTTAATTTTTTAAAGAAAATAGTAAGATTTGACTTGGCTAAGTCTGTTAACCCCTTATTTTTGGAAAAGTACTTAGTCGATTACTTCAAATATTTTTAAAATTTAAGTTCCGAACAGACTCAAATATTATATTGGATAGTTAACGATAAAAATCAAGGAAGTATCATCATTTTATTTTCGAGCATATGTCAATGTCCCGATATTTTAGTAAAAAATGCTCAAATAATTTGAGAGATTAATCTTTTACAGAAATAGCTTCAATCTCTCCTGACTTCAAGGCCATTTCATAATCAATGAAAGAAGGGGAAAGGATTCCAGTTCCTCTAAATTTTAAAAAAACTTTATTTCTCAGATAATTTCTTTTGAAAGTTCTAATTCCCGTTACAACTATATTTCTACCAGCAATGATATTATCCTCACTTACCCAACCTGCGGTAATGAATCTAAAACCATCTGGACCCGTTGGTAGGCCTATGGTAATTGAGTCTTTCAAAGAAATAACGGCTCCATTTTCAGTAACGTAATGGCCGTATCTTCCTTCTGTTGGAGGAATTTTTCGATAATCTACTTCTAATTGTGCCGACAAGAATAGCGGTAGTAGTAAGAGCATTGTAACAAGATATCTCATTGTAACGATTTTATGTAGTTTCTTTTGGTCGACCCTCACTTTAAAAGTAGTTATTATTTAAAATTGTATAGCTGCTAATAGTTTAAAGGCGCTATCAATGCCTTATCAAATAGTATGCCCATTTACATCTTAAATTTGATTATTTCCTGAGTGTATAAGTTCAATGAAGTATTGATAATGCCCAATGCTGGCGCTCGTTTGCAACGAATGACCTCGTAAACGACCTTACAAATGATATAAGAAACTACCCTTATAAGAAATCGCTGATAAATGAAAGAAAATTATTTCTTGAAATCTCAATATTCAATTCGTTTTCCCACCCACACTGCTCTTATTTTTCCGTACAGCAATCATTGGATACGGGCGCTAACGGGGCATGGAATTGATGCTGAAATTAAGAGAATAAACTAGTCTCAAATTTTTGAAGCTATCGGTAAAAATTGATGCTAAGCCGTACTTACTTAGGAGAAAAACGACCTCCAAACTAGGTAGGGAGGTAGTTCTATACTTTTGTTTTTTTTAGCTTTTTAACGCAGCTTTTATTCTGGAAATGGCTTCTTTAATTTCCTTGACGGAGGCGGCGTACGAAATGCGGATACAATCCCCATTTCCAAAAGCGTCCCCAGTTACGGTTGCCACGTTGGCAGCTTCCAACAGGTACATGGAGAAGTCTGATGCATTGTTGATCTTAGTGCTGTTTAGCGTCTTTCCAAAGTATGCGGTTACATCGGGGTAAACATAGAAAGCACCTTCGGGCTCATTACATTTAAACCCTTCAATATCATTCAATAGACCTAGGATAAGTTTTCTTCGCTCCTTGAACTCATCCACCATAAATTTTATACGCTCTGGAGATTCTTCCAATGCGGTAATTACGGCACGTTGTGCAATACAGTTGGCACCACTGGTAACCTGACCCTGTAGTTTATTCGTGGCACGTGCTATGTAAGCGGGAGCTCCTATGTAGCCAATACGCCATCCGGTCATGGCAAAGGCTTTGGCGACCCCGTTTACGGTAACGGTGCGGTCGTACATATCATCGAACTCGGCCATGGACGCATGTGCAGTTACCCCGTAATTGATGTGTTCATAGATTTCATCGCTAACCACAACAATATTCGGATATTTTTTCAGTACGTCCGCTAGGGCACGTAATTCCTTTTTACTGTAGATAGACCCACTAGGATTGCAAGGGGAACTATACCAAAGCATTCTCGTTTTTGGACTTATGGCAGCCTCCAATTGCGCCGGAGTCATTTTAAAATCGTTCTCCAAGGTGGTGGGTACTTCAACGGGAATTCCGTCGGCCAATTTTACGATATCGCTGTAACTTACCCAATAGGGGCAAGGTAGAATTACTTCATCACCCGGATTTAGAATAACTTGGGCAACATTATATAAGGATTGTTTTGCACCGGTAGAAACTACGATTTGTGCAGGCTCGTAACTAAGATTATTGTCTCTTTTAAATTTAGTGATAATGGCCTTTTTCAACTCTACATAGCCATCAACAGGGGTATAGGCATTGTAGTCATCCTTTATGGCTTGGATTGCAGCTTCCTTAATATAATCTGGCGTATTAAAATCCGGTTCTCCAAGGCTTAAGCCAATAATATCTTTTCCCTCTGCTCTTAACTCACGCGCCTTTGCGGCCATTTCCAATGTTGCGGACGGGGTAACACTATTTATCCTGTCCGAAAGTTGATTACTCATAGGTGCTCTAATTTCTAGTACTGTAATGAAGGTTCTTTGCCTAATTCCTTTAAATGCTTAAAGTGCGAAATTATAGCTTTTCTAGTAGTTTTATACTCGTGATAGGGTAAATTAAATTCCTGTGCTGTCTGTTTCACAATTTTTGAAATTTTTGTGTAATGCACGTGGCTAATGTTGGGAAATATATGATGTTCCACTTGGTGATTAAGTCCGCCGGTAAACCAGTTTACAATCTTGTTCTTGGTGCCAAAATTTACGGTCGTAAATAATTGGTGAATCGCCCAGGTATTTTTCATGGTTCCAGAATCATCCGGTAATGGGGTATCGGCATCATCAACAATATGTGCCAATTGAAAAACCACGCTTAAGATTACGCCTGCAACATAGTGCATCAGAAAAAAACCGATCAATATTTTCCACCAGGCAATATCTAAAATGAGCATAGGCAAAACGATCCAAATGGTAAGGTAAAGAATTTTTGTGATAATCAAAGTGCTCCAATTCAATGTGGCACTCGGTAGTTTACCGTAAGATAATTTACGTTTCATATACCGGTACATTTGTTGAAAATCTGTCGTTATTGCCCAATTGAAGGTGAGTAGACCATAGAGGAATACAGAGTAAAAGTGTTGAAATTTATGATGCTTTTTCCACTCGGCATGTTTTGAAAACCGAAGAATACGCCCCGCCTCCATATCTTCATCATGTTCATGGATGTTGGTGTAGGTGTGGTGCAATACGTTATGTTGCACTTGCCAATTGTAAACATTACCTGCCAGGATGTAGATGCTACTACCCATGATTTTGTTGACCCATTTTTTGTTGGAATAGGCTCCGTGATTACCATCGTGCATTACGTTCATTCCAACACCGGCCATACCAACACCCATAACGATTGTCAAGAGAATATTGGCCCAATTTGGTAATCCTAAAGTTAATATAAGAAAGTATGGGGCAAGAAAAAGGGCGAACATGATCACTGTTTTCAAATGAAGCCTCCAGTTGCCAGTTTTCTTTAATTGGTTGCTTTTGAAATAGTCATTGACCCGTCCATTTAAAGTTTTGAAAAACTTTGCGGAATCCTTGCGGGAAAATCGTACGGTTTTTTGTTCCATAATAGGGTAATCTTTACTTAATATAACGTTTTAAAAACTGTAATAGTTTGATAGCTTAATTAAAAACGAAATCTTTGCAGGGTTGAATATACTAATAAAATCTATTTACAAAGATACGGATGACTGCTGAAACCATATTTGAATATTTTCCCAATTTATCTGAAAATCAAAAAAATCAATTTATACAGTTGGAAGACTTGTATAAAGATTGGAACCTGAAGATAAATGTAGTGTCCAGAAAGGATATTGATGAACTGTATGTGCGTCATGTGCTCCATTCCTTGGGGATAGCCAAGATCATTAGTTTTGTCGATGGTGCTAAGGTTCTGGATGTGGGCACAGGTGGTGGTTTCCCGGGTGTGCCGCTTGCTATTTTATTTCCTAACGTAAGCTTTACATTAGTGGATTCCATAGGAAAAAAAATTAAGGTTGTGGATGAGGTGGTTATAGGTTTAGGGTTGGCAAATGTTACAACGGTAAATAAAAGGGTGGAAGAAATTAAGGGTCAATTTGATTTTATCGTGAGTAGGGCAGTAGCCGCGATGCCTACTTTCGTGCATTGGGTGAAGGGAAAAATCAAAAAAGAATCGGTCCACGAACGCAGAAATGGAATTCTTTATTTAAAAGGGGGCGATTTGCAAGAGGAATTAAAAGACTATAAAACTGCAGAGGTTTTCGACCTTATGGACTATTTTAATGATGATTTTTTCGATACCAAAAAAGTAGTATACCTTCCTATAAAGTATAAGGGATAGTCTAACCTCCTATAAAGTCAATGAACTGTAATATGCTCTTTTGTATTTACGTGCAAAAACCTTTAGATGGCTCCAAAAACGGAGTCTTAAACAAACAATATGCATTTTTAGGGTCTCGATATTCATAGTAGATTCATTAAGAATTGAAGTATAAAGTTCATTAAATCACTTATAATTTACAATTAATTAACGTTAAATTTACATAGAATATTGTATCAGTTTGTTTTTTTCCTAACATAATGTATTGAAAACCATAAAGATAACCTTGAATAGGTCCATTTGACGGTAAATTTCATCTGGCATTCTTTTAGTCTTGTATTGAGTCACATTTCATAGTGCCATTCAATAATTGAGTGGTACTTACCCATAGCAATAAAAGCCAAATTTTTAATAGCCATTCCCTTTGAACTATCTTTGAAAAGAAAATGAAATATAGTTGTAAAATCTATGAACTTTTTTTCTGAAGTTTTGGCCGTTGGTACTGCTTCAAGGAAATAACGGTTTCATTGGTTTATTCATGAAAACTTAAATCATGGGGTTAAGGTAAGGGCAATTAATTAGTTAGCCTTCCAGGGGATTTTCCTTCGATTGATTTAGGATATATTGATGGCTATGCTTAGCTGCTTTTGTGTGAGGATGACTAAAGACTCTTTAAAATGTATTAATTTTCTGTACAAAATTTCAGTGCACGGAACATTCAAAATCATCTCTCTTAAAAATAATTTTTCTATTTCTAAAATCGGCATTGATTTCTGAATTTAAGGTTCCGAGCAATTCCCCATCACAATTATAAAACGGAACCACTGTATTACAAATTGGACAACAATTATTATCTATAAAGACAGTTTCATTTTCGTATTCGGCAATTTCCAAATAAAAATATTTGGCCAATGTAGATTCATCCGCTCTCTTGCTTTCTACTAAACTTTTCAGCCATTCCAAATTCTGGATAGGGTTGGCTACATCACAAGAAGCTACTATTGGTAGCTCATTATCATCGTTATCGCAGGATATAACTGTTAAAAGCATAATGCTTATCGCGATTATCTTAAAATTCATCGTTTTACGATTTACTACTAAGATGCGCAAGTAGGAAATGGTTGCGTAAAGAAAAGCCTTCCTTCATAAGGTAGAAGGAAGGCGTATTTTCTGATTCTTATAAACTACTCACTCCAAGGAGGAACGACACCATTAGATCTCGCATAGGCTATAAGCTGGCCTTTATGTTCGCCATTATGTTCCATAATTGCCAACAATCCGCCTAATCTATTCATTTTCATAAAACCGAAATCGACTTCATCGTTTAAATCCCCATCTTCCACCATGGTGATTTTATCAAGTACAAATTCGTTTGAACGCTTAACGGCTGCAATAATATTCTCTTTTCCGGTAATTTTTCCCATCGCCATGATATCAATATCCTCCGGTGGTGCAAATCCCAATTTGGATGCGAGAAAATAATTTGCACCGGCCACATGTAAAAGTGCTTCTCCAACAGAATTGACACCTTCTGCCGGGCGCCAATCGTAGGTATCCTCTGGGAACGCTTCAGCAAGTTGCATTACCTGAGCTTGATTTCCGCTTAATACGGCCTTAATCGTATTTTGTGCCAACGCTTCTTGTGCGTGCACAAAGCATCCTGTAAAAAAGAGTCCGGCTAATAGTAACTTTTTCATTAGTAGTGTTTTAGGTTCGTTATTAATTGTACCAAGCTACTTTTTTTTAACGGATATTCAAAAGAAAAGGCTGAAAGTAATTTCAGCCTTTTGGGTAGTCTATCCTAAAAATGGATACCTATAATCCGTAGGAGTGACAAAGGTTTCCTTAATCAATCTTGGGGATACCCATCGCAGCAGGTTTTGCGCTGACCCCGCTTTATCGTTGGTTCCGGAAGCCCGTGCACCTCCAAAAGGTTGCTGGCCCACTACCGCACCTGTAGGCTTATCGTTGATGTAAAAGTTACCGGCACAATTTTGAAGCGCTTTCGTAGCCTCGTCAATGGCATACCTGTCCTTAGCCAATACTGCTCCGGTGAGTGCGTATTCAGAGGTGCTATCCACCAACCCTAAGGTCTCCTTCCAATTTTCATCTTCATATACATATACGGTAACCACGGGACCAAAAAGTTCAGTTTCCATGGTTGTGTATTTAGGGTCTGTGGTAACGATTACGGTAGGTTCCACAAAATACCCTTTCGATTTATCAAAAGTACCTCCGGCATATATTTCAGCATTTTCAGCTTCTTTAGCTTGGTTGATATACTTCACAAGTTTATCAAATGAGCCCTCATGGATTACAGCAGTAATGAAGTTGGACATATCTTCTGGGGACCCCGGTTTGTTAAACGAGGCTATGTCCTTTTTAACGAGTTCTAAAATCTCTTTTGATGTGGATTTAGGTAGGTAGACCCTTGAGGCGGCGCTACATTTCTGGCCTTGGAACTCAAATGCACCTCTAGAGATTGCCGTTGCCACCTGCTGTGGATTTGCCGTTGGATGCGCCAAAATAAAGTCCTTTCCTCCTGTTTCACCAACAATTCTTGGATAGGTTTTATAGGTATGTATGTTGTTTCCGATCTGTTTCCATAGTTCCTTGAAAACATTAGTAGATCCCGTAAAATGAATTCCGGCAAAATCTGGACTTGCTAAAACGGTATTCGTGATCATTAAGGGGTCGCCGTAGACAACATTGATTACACCATCCGGTAAGCCAGCTTCCTTAAATATGTCTACGATGACCTTAGCGGAGAATATTTGACTGTCGCTCGGTTTCCAAACCACGACATTTCCCATCATAGCGGCACTGGCAGGTAAGTTTCCTGCTATTGCTGTGAAATTGAAAGGCGTAACCGCATAAACGAAACCTTCCAATGGCCTATACTCCACACGGTTCCATATGCCCTCTGCAGAATCTGGTTGATCCTCATAGATTTGTGACATGTATTCTACATTAAAGCGTAAGAAATCGATGAGCTCGCAAGCCGCGTCAATTTCTGCTTGATGTATGTTTTTGGATTGGGCGATCATGGTTGCCGCATTAATTTTTGCACGGTAAGGTCCGGCAATCAATTCGGCAGCTTTCAAGAATATGGCCGCACGTTGCTCCCAAGTAAGGTTTGCCCAGGCATTTCTGGATTCCAAACAATTATCGATAGCATCTTGTACATTTTCTTTTGAGGCCAAGTGATAGTGGCCAACCACATGCTGGTGGTCGTGCGGTGGGGATAGCGGTTTTTTGTTTCCTGTACGCACCTCTTCAGCACCAATGTACATAGGAACATCTATAGAATCTTTGAAATATGCTTTGTATTGATCCAAAACGGACTCTCTTTCCGGGGAGCCGGGAGCATAACTTTTAATTGGTTCGTTGAATGCTGTTGGAACTTGAAAAAAACCTTTACCCATTGTCAAAATTTTAAATTAAAATGTTGAACAAAGGTACTAAAAGGGTGTTGGACTTAAAACAAATGGAAAGTTAAATGGTGTTAGTTTAGCGCAAAGGCCGCGCTAAATTTAAATGTGGGGATATAGACCCTAAATTTATCCGAGGTGCTAAAATTGACCATGTTATAAAAACCTTTCATTGCCCCGATAGGAGAAGTTAAAAGGCAACCCGAATTGTAGGTGTGCGATTCCCCAGGTTGTATAACGGGTTTCTTTCCTATAACCCCTTCACCATCCAAGGTTTCCATATCGTTCAGGGAATCATAGATTTTCCAGTGGCGTGAGGTTAATTGAACGGCATCCTTACTTTGGTTCTCTATGGTTATGGTATAACCGAATGCATAATGCATTTTATAGTTTTTGAAGAACGTACCCTCAAAACTGGTCTGAACCGATATTTTTATCCCTTTCGTAACCTGTGTAATCATTGTTTTTTCAATAGGTGAATACGCTTGCCGTTAACAATAAAACAATTCCTATGCATCCCAATATAAAAAAGATGGTATTAAGGAAAATGTACTTTATAATCGTTTTAACTCTTCCTTGCTGATAAAAATTGCGCATGGCCTTATAAAGATACACCGCAAATATTAAAATGAACAATACGCCGCTTTGAATATTGAACAAGGCATCAATTAAAAAGCTTATAATGAGCAAGATAAAAATTAATGACTGATTGTGAAAACTAAAGATTAAATGATCGGTGTAACTGTATTTTTTTCTGATGTAAGCCAACCAAATGAAAATGGAAAAGAAAGGTAAAAAGAAAAAAGTGGCAAATGGTAGTTTGGAAATTAGGCTATTAAAAAACGTTCCGGGCTGCGCTTCAATTTTCGAAAAGCTTTTTGAAAGGCTAAACGCAAAAGCATTCTCATTGTCATTGGGAATATTATATTTTTCTTGCGATGTCTCAAAAGACCGTACCGTATCTTTCTGTATCAAGGTTCTAAAGAAATCGATTTTAGAAGTCAATCTCGAAAAATAGGATCCATCATTTATAGAATTAAAATAACCTTCTGGATTGGATAAAATGGTGGAATCCTTTTTGCTGATAATTGCACTAAGCGTTGTATTTAACTGCAGGGAATCCAAAACGCTTAAAGCGGCATTTTTTTCCTTTGGATCGTTAAATTCAATCGTTTCTATTTCTTTTTTCAAATCGATATTGGCAAAGGAATTCAGGCTATTCTGGTTATTTAATCCTTCAAAATTATTCTGAAAACCCAAAAGTAGAAAGTAAATAATGGCAAGGCTTAGAAGAAACCGAAAGGGATTTGTGTAGGATAGCCTTCTTCCAGCAATATACTCCCGGGTGATTTTGCCCGGTCTCCAAAGCAGGGCCGCCAATGTTTGTAAAATTTTGGAGTCATAGGAAAGTACATTGGACAAGAACTCCTCAAAAAAATCGATAAGGGTCAATTTCTTTGTGCTATTGGCTTGGGAGCAGTTTGGACAATACTTATCGCTGAGGTCCAAGGGGTGACCGCAATTGAGACAATGCACGCCCCTATACTGCAATCTGTAACGGCCTGTGGTTTTTATGGTTGGTTTGTTTTTCATAAAGAATGAAAAACGTAAAGATACGTTTAGTTCGTAATATTTTGAGAATTAGCGGATCCAATACCAATGATACTGTCATACATATCGCCAAAGTCACGATAATATACAAGTATAAGGTAATTGTTCTCGGTAAAGTGAAAGTTGCCCCCCACCGCATTCAATTTTATTTCATCCTCGCTTTTTAAAACATATTTATAGTTGTAAAAACCTTGTTTCATCTTTAAGGTTGCCTCCATCATGCCTGTAGCTTCGTTGTAGGTCATTTTATTTTCTTCCAAGAGTGCATAATTGTTGTATTTGCCAAAGATATATACATCATCCAATGCAATAAATTCCGAATAGGGAAGGCTAAAATGCACATTGGTATATTCCGCTTCCCTGGACGCATTGTCACCCTGCAAGGTCCTGACAACAAAATCCCCATTAATATCCGGGAAATAGGTGTAAGGCTTGTCATTTCGAAAATCATCCGAAAATAAATAATGATTGTACAATTCCGTCACGTCTATCCTAGAAATCTGTGAGGTAGGTGCGCGAAGGTCACTGGTGTCGAACAAAAGGAACTCATTTCCGCCAAAGAAGGCGGTTTCCTTATCATACTTATACACCAATTCGTTGCCCAAAGTGTATTGTGGTTCAACATTATAGATTGCCGTGGACCAATAGTAATTTTGAAGGATGGCTACCTTAACTTCCTTTTTTGGGTTGATCAATCTTAAATTTGGTGAGGTAATGCTGAATTGGACTACTTGTTTTTCATTCAAAAAATTAAAATCCCTAGAGCGTTTTATGGTGGCCCCCACGTTTACAATATCCTTGTAAATCACAAATCGTCTGGAAAACTGAAGCTCATAGCTGCTATTGTAGACTTCTATCAAGTAATTGCCGCTAACCCTTAAGCGCACATTCTCATTGGGCAAAGTGAGTTGGTAATTGGAGTAGGTTTCCAACGTGGTATAGCTATTCTCATAGTTTATGATACGTTGATTGTCCACTCCGTCCAAATATTGCGATTTTAAAAGGTCTGATTTGGTCCAGTCATAATCACAGTGTATTATCTTGTAATAATAATCCTGTTCGTTGGCTAAAATATCGTCAAATTCCAAGTAAATGGGCTCGCCAATTTTTATGATCGGGAACTGATCTTCTGTGGGGCCTTTGAAAATAATCGTTTTAATATTGTCAGGTGCGTTTACTTCCTCCTGTACCTGTGCAAGGAGGCTTTGAAAGAAAAAAAGGCAGATAAAATGTTTAAGGAAAATACGCATGGGATCGCTTTTTTTTAGGTAAAGGTAAACAAAAACGATGCCTGAAAAATATACCTCGTTGTAATGCCGAAATTATGGGGTAATAATTATGAAAACGAAGTTTTTGTACTTAAATTTGCTCAAATTTTGTTAACCTAAAGGTCTACACGCACATGTCCAAAGACATACGAATTAAAAAAGGGCTCAACATTAACCTTGTGGGTGCCGCAGAACAGACGATTTCGAAGGCTGTTTTAAGTAATGTTTACGCCATTCAGCTTAGCGATTTTCATGGGATTACGCCAAAGATGATGGTCAAACAAGGCGCTGAGGTAAAAGCCGGAGAGCCTTTGTTTTACAATAAGAACATAGAAAGTATGCTCTTTGTTTCTCCTGTCAGCGGTGAGCTTATTGAAATTGAAAGAGGGGACAGGAGACGGATTTTGACCCTTAAAATTTTGGCGGATAAGACCCAAGAATCGACTGTGGCTAAGGTGGTTGATGTTGCAAACGCTTCCAAGGAGGAAGTAAAGGAGACGCTTCTAAAAGGAGGTTGTTGGCCATTTATTAAACAGCGGCCTTACGATGTAATTGCAAATCCGGACACGAATCCAAAATCGATTTTCATTTCTGGGTATGCAAGCGGACCACTTCAGGCAGATTTGGATTATGTGCTACAGGGTAAGGAAAAAGAAGTACAGGCCGCAATTACTGCTATGGGTAAATTGACCCAGGGTAAGGTGCATGTATCTGTCGGGAAATCCGGTACATCTCCTTTGGCCGATTTAGACGGGATAGAATTACATAAAGTATCTGGGCCGCACCCAGCGGGTCTGGTGGGTACGCAAATAAATAAAATCGACCCTATCAACAAAGGTGAATTGGTTTGGACTGTTTCTCCCCAGGATTTGGTTATCATGGGCGAATTTTTGTTGACTGGAAAATTTAACGCGGAGCGATTAGTTGCCCTTGCAGGGTCATCAGTAAAAGCACCAAAATACTATTCCACTAAAATTGGAGCTGAAATTTCTACTTTTTTATACGCCAGTGGCGTGAACCAAGAAAATTTCAGGGTCATCAATGGAGATGTACTCACAGGATCTAGAAGTAAGCCCGATGGTTATTTGGGATACTATAATAATACAGTAACCGTTATTCCAGAAGGAGACGATTATGAATTTTTTGGATGGAACAAACCGGTATTCGATAAGATTTCGTCCACTAGGGCCTTAACCTTTTCATGGTTGAGCCCCAAGAAAAAATATGATTTGGATACGAACACGAATGGTGAACATAGGGCCTTTGTGGTAACTGGGCAATACGAGGAAGTTTTTCCTTTGGATATTTTTCCAATGCAACTGCTTAAGGCCTGTATGGTAAAAGATTTGGATGAGATGGAGCAATTGGGACTATATGAGGTTGCCCCGGAAGACTTTTCATTAACTGAATTTGTATGTATCTCAAAACAACCACATCAGAAAATTATTAGGGAAGGGTTGGATTTATTACAAAAAGAAATTGGATAAAAGATGAGCATAAAAAGTAAATTACACGAACTTAAATTGAAGTACCAGGGCAAGAAAATGGCCCCAGCCTTCAATGCTTTTCATACATTTTTGTTTACCCCAAATGAAACTACCCATGCTGGGGGTACGCACGTGAAAGCTGCCGATGATTTAAAACGGACCATGAACACGGTGATCATGGCATTGATTCCCATTTTAGTTTTTTCCATGTTCAATGCTGGGTATCAGTATTATTCAGCGCTAAATGGATTCCCTGAAGATTTTTCTTTAATGCGGGACTTCATCACTTGGGATAACTTTTGGGTTGGTATCATAAAAGTTTTGCCTCTGGTAGTAGTGTCCTATGCAGTAGGATTATTGGTGGAGTTTATTTTTGCAGTGATCAAGGGTCACGAGGTGGAAGAGGGTTATTTGGTTACAGGGATGTTGGTTCCTTTAATCGTTCCTATAGATACACCATTATGGATGCTTGCAGTTGCTGTAATATTTGGAGTCGTAATCGTAAAAGAGGTATTTGGTGGTACGGGAATGAATATTATTAACCCTGCCTTGAGTATCAGGGCGTTCCTATTTTTCGCTTATCCAACTTGGATGAGTGGGGACAAAGTTTGGGTATGGACGGCTCGCGAACGTTCAGAGCAGATTCTTGCTGGGAATACCAATGTAGATGCTATCTCTGGAGAAACTATTTTAGGATACTTGGCGCAGAATAATGAAGCCGCCATGACCGCGAAGTATAGTATTTCTGATATGTTCTTTGGTTTTATACCGGGATCTGTTGGAGAAACTTCGGCATTTTTGTGCCTTTTGGGCGCCGCATTTTTAATTTTCAGTAAAATAGCTTCCTGGCGTATTATGGTTAGCGCCGTTATTGGTGCCTTGGTAATGGGCTTTATCTTTAATATGGTTGTTGATTTTGGCTGGATAGGAGAGACCAGTAAGTTTTATGGCTTAATGAGTTTTGATTTTTGGAAGCATCTCATCGTTGGAGGTTTGGCCTTTGGTATTGTATACATGGCAACTGATCCGGTATCTGGTGCACAGACCACAAGGGGTAAATGGTTCTATGGATTTTTGATAGGCTTTATCTCCGTGATGATCCGCGTTTTTAATCCAGCATATCCCGAAGGTGTTTTCTTGGCTATTTTATTAATGAACGTCTTTGCACCTACGATAGATCATTACGTTATTCGGGGGAATATCAAAAGAAGAATGAATCGTTTGAAAAGTGCTACCATTTATCCCAAGGATTCGGAAGGAAAAGCACAGGAACTTAAACCAGAAACAGTTTAGTTATGGCATCAAATACAGATAAGAATGTTTATACCGTAATATTCACAGCCGTCATGGTTGTTGTGGTTGGGTCTATCCTTGCCTTTTTGGCTTCCGCCTTACAACCTAACATTAAAGAGAATGAACGTTTTGAAAAACAGCAGAACATTCTTTATGCTATGGGTATAAATGAAAATGGAGACGATTCCGGTAGTGTGAATTTTGTACCGACCGATAAAGTGGAGGCAGAATTTTCAAGTTATATAAAGGAGCAGCTGATTATTCAAGGTGATAAAATCACACAGAATGACGAAGCTTACCTTATCGATTTGAAAAAGCAGTTGGCCGCGATTAAAAAGGGGCAGGATTATAAACTTCCTGTTTTTATTGGCGATAAGGATGGTAAGAAATTCTATATAATACCCATGTACGGGAAAGGGCTTTGGGATGCCATTTGGGGATTTATCGCATTGGATGAGACCATGACCGTTCAAGGGGTTTATTTTGATCATAAAAGTGAAACTCCGGGATTGGGTGCTAATATTAAGATGCGCTACTTTATGGATGATTTTGAGGGGGAATCTATACTTAATGGCGATATTTACAGCGGTATTTCAGTTGCTAAAGGCAATAACGATCCCTTGAACAATAGGAAGACAGACAATAAGGTAGATGCCCTTGCAGGAGCTACCATTACGGGCAATGGTGTAAGCGCTATGATCAAGGAAAGCGTTCAATTATACAAACCTTATTTAGAAACAATTAGAGCAAACTAATATGGCACTACTTACAAAAAAGGACACAAACCTTATTACAGATCCACTTGCGGATAACAACCCAATTACTATCCAAGTATTAGGTATTTGCTCGGCCTTAGCGATTACGGCAGAACTTAAAGCCTCTGTGGTAATGGCAATTGCGGTAATGTTCGTCTTGGGTGTGGGTAACGTAGTGATATCTGCTATGCGAAATATAATTCCTTCCAAAATTAGAATCATCGTGCAACTCATAGTAGTTGCCACATTGGTAATCGTTGTGGATCAGGTTCTTAAGGCTTTTGCCTATCCCTTAAGTAAAACATTATCTGTATTCGTAGGATTAATTATAACTAACTGTATTATCATGGGCCGTTTTGAGGCCTTCGCGCTTGCAAACGGAGCATGGCGTTCATTTTTGGACGGTATTGGTAACTCCCTTGGGTACGGCGTCATCTTGATCATTGTTGGTTTCTTTAGGGAGCTTTTAGGTTCAGGAACTTTGTTCGGCATTCCCGTTTTGGGAGACCCTATCGCCAAAACAGGTTTGTACAGTACAGGTTATGAAAATAATGGTTTTATGATTATACCTCCGGCCGCATTGATTGTGGTGGGTATAATTATCTGGGTACAACGCTCCAGAAATCCGGCACTTGTAGAAGAAAATTAAAAGACATTTAATTAAAAATTATGTTAGAGCATATAGAATTATTTTTTAAGTCCATTTTTATTGATAACATGGTGTTTGCCGTGTTCTTGGGGATGTGTTCTTATTTGGCGGTTTCCAAAAAAGTAGCTACCGCCATTGGTTTGGGTGCTGCCGTAATATTCGTTCTGGCCGTTACGGTCCCCTTGAATTGGTTGTTGGATAAGTATTTGTTACAAGACGGCGCCTTGGTTTGGTTAGGCCCGGAGTATGCAGATTTCAATTTAAGTTTCCTTTCCTTTATTCTGTTTATTGCAACCATTGCGACTATGGTACAATTAGTAGAGATCGTAGTGGAAAAATTTTCACCCTCGCTATATAACTCGCTTGGAATATTCTTGCCATTGATTGCCGTTAACTGTGCTATTTTGGGAGGTTCCCTATTTATGCAGGCTAGGGAAATAGAAACGCTGGGCCTAGCTTTTAATTATGGTGTAAGTTCCGGTATTGGTTGGTTCTTGGCGATATTGGCCATAGCGGCCATTCGTGAAAAGATTAGGTATAGTAATGTGCCCGCTCCATTAAGGGGGCTTGGAATTACCTTTATCATTACGGGTCTTATGGGTATTGGTTTCCAAAGTTTTGGCGGAATGTTGACCGGTAGTGATGATGCCATGGAAACGGCGGATGAAAAAATTAGTCAGTCCGTAACACCTGAAGCGATTGCTCCTGAAGAGGATGTAGAAACAGAAAATGGAGAAGTTGCCGAAAAGGTGGTTTCTTATAACGATGTAAACAAATAAGAAGATGATTTTAGCTGCAAGTACAGGTGGAACAATTTTAATTACCGTAGTAGCCTTTCTGGTGCTTTTAATGGCATTGGTAGCGTTGCTATTGTTTACGAAACAAAAATTGTCTCCATCAGGTCCGGTCACCATTACCATAAATGGAGAGAAAAAGATTGAAGTGTCTTCCGGTGGTTCGTTATTGTCCACCTTGGGGAACCAAAAGGTATTTCTTCCTTCCGCCTGTGGAGGAGGGGGAACCTGCATTCAATGCGAATGTCATGTGCTTTCGGGCGGTGGCGAAGCATTACCGACCGAAACGCCCCATTTTTCAAAAAGGGAATTAAACCACGGTGCGCGTCTCGCATGCCAGGTTAAGGTAAAGCAGGATATGGAGATTACCATACCCGAGGAGGTGTTTGGAATTAAGAAATGGCCCGGTAAAGTGGTCAGAAATTATAATGTAGCTTCTTTCATAAAGGAATTCGTTGTTGAAATCCCAGAGGATATGAACTACAAAGCGGGCGGTTATATTCAAATTGAAATTCCAAAGTGTGAGGTAAATTATAAGGATATCGATATTACCGCACACCCGGAAGAGCATGACCGACCGGATAAGTTTCAGGAAGAGTGGGATAAATTTAATTTATGGCCACTGGTAATGAAGAATCCAGAAACTGTGGAAAGAGCCTATTCTATGGCCTCTTTTCCTGCGGAGGGAAGGGAAATCATGTTGAACGTACGTATTGCCACCCCGCCTTGGGATCGTTCAAAGAATGGTTGGATGGATGTTAATCCTGGTATAGCCTCTTCGTATATTTTCAATCTTAAGAAAGGTGATGATGTAACCATTTCAGGACCCTACGGAGAATTTTTCATTAATGAATCAGATTCTGAAATGCTTTATGTGGGTGGTGGAGCAGGTATGGCGCCAATGCGCTCGCACCTTTATCATCTGTTCAAAACCTTAAAGACCGATAGAAAAGTAAGTTATTGGTACGGTGGTCGTTCTAAGCGTGAATTATTTTATTTGGACCATTTCTATAAATTAGAAAAAGAATTCCCCAATTTCAGCTTTTACTTGGCCTTATCAGAACCTTTGGAAGAGGATAATTGGAAAGTGAAGGAGAATATTGATGCTCCAGGGGATGGTTTCGTAGGGTTTATCCACAACTGTGTAATTGATAATTACCTAAGCCATCATGAAACGCCTGAGGATATTGAATTATACTTCTGCGGGCCGCCCTTAATGAACAAAGCGGTGCAAAAAATGGGTGAGGACTTTGGAATCCCAGACGAGCATATACGTTTTGATGATTTCGGTGGATAAAAATTAAAATATAGATTAATACCAATATAACCGATATGTTTCATATCGGTTTTTTTATAAATTTAAATTGGATGCACGTTTTAACGGAACAAGAACTTCATAATTTGGCAATGAATATTGTTGGAAAGCAATTGGAGGAAGCGGGTTTTGATTTCTTGGCGGTGAACAGTGAGCTTAGAAAGAATCCCCAATTCGTTTGTACCAAGGATAAAAAGTTAAGATTTGTGGTAGTCAAAGCAATAGAATATCCCGGTGACCCAAAAGATTTTGAGTTTTTTAGGTCAGACTTAAATAAGATGAAGGAGCATGCACTGAAGTTTGAGGCTAGAACCTTTTACGCTGGCGTAGGACTGGTAAATGCGACGGATTATAATCTGCCGGTATATTTAAATGAGGAGTATATTGTTGACTATGATGGCTTAGTTGAATTATGAGGACGTATTTATTATTTTGTGCCCTTGGTATGTTATTCTTTTCTTCATGCGCAGATGCACCCCAAAATTATCGTAATGATTATGTTGGAGGCGCTCTAGGGACATCTTATAGCATTATTACCATTACCGAAAGCCCAATAGAGCTACAAAAGGACATCGATTCTGTTTTTACGGTAATCAATCAGTCCTTATCTACCTATATTCCCAAATCTGATATCTCGCGTATAAATAGCGGTGATACTACGGTGGTTGTCGATAAGATGTTCAGGGAGGTTTTTCAATTGTCCAAGGAGGTCTATACAGAAACCCATGGTTTTTTTGACCCTACGGTTGGGACATTGGTAAATGCATGGGGCTTTGGCCCAGAACGTCAAATAGCCTTGGATAGTGCTAGGGTAGATAGCCTTTTGAATTTCGTTGGTTTCGACAAGGTTCAGCTGTCACCTGAAAACCAAGTGGTAAAGGCGCATCCCAATATTTTTTTGGATTTTAATGCAATTGCCAAAGGCTATTCCATTGACAGGTTAGCAGCAATGTTGGACGCGAAACATATTGAAAATTATTTAATTGAAGTAGGTGGTGAGCTTGTTGGTAAAGGAAGGAATACCGTAAAGGAAAAACAATGGGTGGTTGGTATTGATGATCCGGAATTGAAGGTGGGACGAGAATCAAAACTATTGCTTACCCTTGAGGATAAAGCATTGGCCTCATCGGGCAATTATAGAAAATACAGAATTGACGAGACAACCGGAAGGAAATATGTACATACCATAAATCCCAAAACTGGATTCACACAAAATTCAAATACCTTGGCGGTTACTATTTTGGCAAATGATTGTGCTACTGCCGACGCATATGCTACGGCATTTATGGCCATGGACCTTAGTGAGGCATTTAAGCTTATTACTAAAAATGAGAACCTTGAAGCTTATATTATCTACCTGGACGAGAATGGGCAGACCCAAGAATTTTTAACCAAGGGATTCAAAGCGGTGGTTGCCGAGTAGTTATTTTGTCACAAACGGAATAATTTCTCCTTTTGCCAATCGATAACGCTCCACTTCTGTATCGGTTAGTTGTGCCGTAAAATTTATTTCTACGACGTTGAAACCTGTAGCCCTTAACTTTTCAAAATAATCCCTTCCATAGATACGAACATGGTCATACTGCCCAAATATTTTTGCACGTTCGGCTTTGTCCGTTATTGCATTATCCTCAAAAGTAGTTTCTCTGTTCAAATCCTGGGGAATTTGAAAAACGCCCCAGCCACCCGGTTTCAAAACCCTGTAAAGTTCTTGCATGGCCTTGGTGTCATCGGGTATATGCTCTAGAACATGGTTGCACAGGATAACATCAAATGAATTCGGCGGAAAGGGCAGATTGCATATATCCGCTTTTACATCTGCAAGTGGAGAGTTTAAATCGGTAGTGGTGTACGTTAAGTTCTTTAACTTTCGAAAGCGTTTGTAGAATGCTTGTTCCGGAGCAAAATGCAACACTTTCAATGAAGCGGTAAAAAAATTGGTCTCTTTTTTTAGGAATAACCATAGCAAACGATGTCTCTCCAAGGATAGGGTAGAAGGGGAAAGTACATTCTCCCTTGAGTTTTCGTACCCATAGGGTAAAAAACTACGGAAGGTTTTCCCATCAATAGGATCTTCGAACGTTTTACCGCGATAATAGAATGCGAATAAGGGCCTTAAAATATAGCTGAATGAAATTAATAGGGGCCTAGGAATACAATTGAGGAAAAACTTAAAAATTTTCTTCATGCTAATCGCTCCTATCTACGTTATTGCTTAGGCCTTAAATTCTTCTTCCTCGTTGCTTTCAATACCCAATGCATCATAAATATACCGGAAAGTGGAGAGCAATTGAGGTTTGCCGTTCACGAGGGCCACATTATGCTCAAAATGAGCACTGGGTTTCCCATCTGCGGTCAAAATGGTCCAACCATCCTTTAACTGCTGTATACTCTTGGTGCCCATGTTGATCATAGGTTCTATAGCGATGGTCATGCCTTCTACGAATTTTTTACCCCGGCCGCGTCTACCGTAATTAGGCATTTCAGGGTCTTCATGCATTTTACGTCCCAAACCATGGCCTACCAATTCCCGTACCACTCCGTAGCCATGCGCTTCGGTATACTGTTGGATGGCAAAGCCTACATCGCCCACGCGATTACCTGCCTTAAACTCACGTATACCCACATAAAGCGATTGCTTGGTGATATCCAATAATTTTTTTACCTCTGGGTCTACCTCCCCTACCTCAAAAGTGTAGGCATGGTCGCCATAAAAATCATTTTTTAATACACCACAATCGATGGAGATGATATCACCTTCCTGTAAAGGAGTGTCGTTTGGTATACCGTGGACCACTTGTGCGTTGGGACTCATGCACAGGGAATTTGGGAAATCATATAAACCCAAAAAGCCAGGGACCCCACCGCAATCTCGAATAAAGGTTTCTGCCAATGTATCCAACTCCAGCGTAGTAACGCCAGGTTTTACCTCACCTGCCAACATTCCCAAGGTTTTGGAAACGATAAGTGCGCTTTCGCGCATCAATTCTATCTCCTCCGCAGTTTTAATTTTTATCATGTATCTATGCTATGCATTTGCTCCTTAAAAATTCTAAACCAAGGACTCTTGGGTCATGTGTTTAGACTTTGGAACACCCATTAATTTTAATATGGTTGGGGCAATATCGCCCAAAACCCCATCTTTTATTTGTTTTATGTCCTTATCCACCAAGATTAAGGGTACCGGGTTTGTCGTATGTGCCGTATTTGGACTCCCATCTGGATTGATCATTGTTTCGCAATTGCCATGATCGGCGATAACGAGAACGGCATAGTCATTTTCCACGGCTGCGGTTATAACATCTTTTGCACACACGTCTACGGTCTCGCAAGCCTTAATGGCCGCTTCCATGTCGCCGGTGTGGCCCACCATATCTGGATTTGCAAAATTTAAACAGACAAAATCCACTTCGCCCTTTTTGAGTTCAGGAACAATTTTGTCCCTGATTTCAAAAGCACTCATTTCCGGTTGCAAATCATAGGTCGCTACTTTTGGCGAAGGGCATAAAATACGTTGTTCCCCATCAAAAGGTATTTCCCTACCGCCATTAAAAAAGAAGGTAACATGCGGGTATTTTTCTGTTTCTGCAATACGTATTTGTTTCTTCCCCGCCTTTGATAATACCTCGCCCAAGGTTTCTACAATATTATCCTTGTTATATACCACATGTACGTTGTTGAAGGACTCGTCATAATTGGTCAAGGTAACATAATACAGTTTCAGTTTATGCATATTTTGCTCATGCATATCTTCTTGGCTCAAAACTTGGGTAAGCTCCCTACCACGGTCTGTCCTAAAATTGAAGAAAATAACCACATCATCTTCCTTGACCGTTGCTATGGGCGTCCCATCTGTATTGGTCATTACGATGGGTTTTATAAACTCATCCGTAATATCGTTATCGTAGCTTTTTTGAATGCTTGTGGCTATATCCGTAGATTTCTCTCCCTCAGCATTTACGATAACATCATAGGCCTGTTTAACCCGCTCCCAGCGTTTATCCCGGTCCATTGCATAATACCTACCTATTACAGAGGCTAATTTTGTATTCTTGTCCATACAAAATTGAACAAGATCCTCCAGAAATCCTTTGCCACTTTTGGGATCCACATCCCTGCCATCGGTAAAAGCGTGCACATACATATTCTCAACCCCAGAAGCTTTTCCCGCTGTTATAAGTCCTTTTATATGGTTCGTATGGCTATGCACACCTCCGTCACTTAATAAGCCTAAGAAATGCACCGCTTTGTTGTTTTTTTTGGCGTAGGCAAAAGCCTCTTTCAATACCGGTTCATTACGCAATGTATCTTCTTTAACCGCTTTATTGATTTTGGCCAAATCTTGATAGACGATTCTCCCAGCTCCCAAATTCATATGGCCTACCTCACTATTTCCCATTTGTCCGTCAGGAAGCCCTACATTCATACCATCGGTCAACAAATTTGAATTTGCGTATGAGCTATAAAGACTATCAATAAACGGGGTATTTGCCTTGTCTACTGCGGATACTTCTGGATCGGGCGATTTGCCCCATCCATCCAATATCATTAAGATTACCTTTTTGTTCATCTTTTCGAAGGTTTTGAATGTCAAAAATACTATGTTCTACCAAGTTTAGCTATACAAAAACCGACCTTTTTTTGCAGTGCATGCACACCTACTATAAATATTGGATGGATGCTTACTTTGTTAAACTTTAGTTATAAATCTGTTAAAAGGTGAAACAAAATAGCAGTGTGGTAGTCTTTTATTATACAACAATCTATTCATCAATTAAATCATTCATCATGAAAAAAACAATCCTAATCCTTGGTTTGGTCACCCTTACCTTGGGAAGCAATGGTCTTAGAGCCAACGAAACCAATGACATTAAAGAAGCAAATAGTTCCATTAATGTGCCGTCAAAAGTAGATGTCAGTTTATTTTGCAAAGCAGTAATGCAAGGCGATTTAGCCATGGTACAACGTATGATTTCGCTAGGTGAGGATGTCAACCAAAAATCATTGGGCATGACACCAGCCATGTATGCTGCGCGCTACAACAAAGTGGAAATTCTAGAGCTTTTGATCCAGCATGGCGCTGATCTTAAACAAAAAAGTAATCAAGGTTTTGACGCCAAGAAATACGCAGAACTTTCCAATGCCACGGAAGCCTTAGCTGTCTTAGAAGCTGCATTGGGTAGCTAGTATATAAGTTTTAAGTAGTAAAAGACTGTCTGAAAAGTTGGTGTTTAACTTCATTGCAAGAGCCGAATAGTAAATGGTTGCTTAATTGTCAATAATATACAGATTGCGTCTTACTTCGCGTTATGGTTAGGATCGAATTTTTGGATAGTCTTTTTTATTCAAACGAAACTTCATTGTACCAGATTAGCATTCTTAAAATTAAAAATCAGCGTGTTTTAGATAACTGATTTTCATATACAAACCACCGTTTTCTTTTGGTTAGGGTTGGCCAGTCTTAGAGGAATGTTAAATATATATTATATCTTTCTTAAATTATGATATTGTTAGTTATAGTTGATATATTTTTAAATATTGATAATTAAATCAGTGTATTAAACATAAAAATTATGAAAAATTTAATTTTACTAGGATTGATGGTTTCCGTTTTTGCCACCCCAAATTCCTACGCAAACGAGCTTGAAAATACCAAAACGAGTTTGGTTTCAACTCCTATAAACGACGAAATAAGTGCACTTTGTAAAGCTGCAATGAAGGGTGATGTGGATGAAGTGCGAAGTTTGATCGCATTGGGTGATGAATTGAACGAAAAATCCTTGGGATTGACTCCCGCAATGTACGCTGCCCGTTATAATAAGGCCGAAGTCTTGAAAGTGTTGCTACTCAACGGCGCCAATCTTAACATTAAAAGTGATAAGGGCTATACGGCCAAGGAATATGCCAAGATGTCCAATGCGGAAGACGTATTAAAAGTTATTGATTCCAATTCGTGAGACTACACGTTATAAAACTAAAAAAGCCCCAACGGAAAATTCCATTGGGGCTTTTTAGTTACTAAATCTTACTCCATATAGTGTTCAGGTAAAAGAGTAAGCGTTTTAAAATTCAAATCCGTTAAGTGCTCTATACATAAAAGCATATACCGCCATAAATAACATAAGCGCACAGAAAACTGAATAGACTTTCAAAATCGTAACCACTATTTCAGGTTTGCAGTTTTCAAATGCCTGTACGTATAGATTTCTAAAGTGTGTAATCGTTCCCATATAGTGTTCTTTCTATGATTAAATCATAGCTATAGGGGTTAAATCATAAATGGTAAAATAAGTTTCGGGACTTTTTCAAAGTTACAAAAAATAAAGGTTTGCCTATTGTACCCTTACGTTAAAAAGCTAAAATATCCGATTAACCTTGGTTTTTGTACTTTTCTATGGCTTCCTTAATTTTTTCGATTCTATTTTCAGGATCTGGGTGTGTACTTTGAAATTCTGGAACCCTGTTGGGTCCGGCAGCAGCCTTAAGGATTTCCATGACCTTTATCATTTCATTGGGGTCATAACCGGACTGCATCATGAAAAGAACACCAAGTTCATCGCTCTCCAACTCATCGTCACGACCGTTGGTTAGTAAGGTGTTTTGTCCAATATTGCCAACGACCTGCCCCATATCCGCACCAACCGAGGCACCCATGGTTAGGGTTTGCCAAAAATTGCTATCGGCAATGCGCTCTGCTGAATGTCTACCAATAACATGACCAATTTCGTGGCCCAGCACGCCGGCCAATTGGGATTCATCCAATTTGGAGAACAGGGCATAGGTTATAAATACCTGACCGCCAGGTAAGGCAAATGCATTTATCGCTTGTTCATCTGCCAACAAATGAAAATCATAGGAATAGGGGGTGTCTTTGGCAATACTATTTTGAATCAATTTATTACCGACCTTATCCACATAAGCCTGCAATTTTTCATCGGGATAGAGACCACCGTGCTGTTGTGCAATCTCGGGAGCACTTTGCAAACCTATTGCTATCTCCTGTTCGGTCGTCATATTAATATGCTGAGATCTACCGGTATAGGGATTGTCTTCGTTGTTGCTACATTTCTGGATGAAGGCAAAGGCCACTATGGCCAAACCTATGAATATTCTAATTTTCCAATTCCCTCTTCGCATGGTAACTAGTTCTTGTGCAGTACCTAAAGTACGAAATGCTTAAATAAGGGCCCTATTAATATCCAGAATATTATTCTGTATATAGGACCTTAAAAATGCGAGGGTGAAGTGTTCCGCGCCGTAAAATTCTTCACGCTGCAATAGCGCAGCAATATTTTTACTTCTAAATTCCTCTAACATAGGTATGGAAAGCGGTGCATAACTATAATGCCATGGCTCATATTTGAAGCCCCTTCTTTTAGGGTTGTCGGTATAAACCAAATGAAAACCATAGGTTTCGGAATGCTCATCCATCCATATTTTAAAATCTTCATAGGGCTGCCCCGCACCATATTTTTCAGGAACCAGAACATCGCCGTCTACTTTTCTGTATCCATCGAGTACGTCAATATCAGTTCCCCAATGATGTCTACTGGTCCCAGGTATGGTGGAATACTCTATGATTTTATCAATGGCGTCTAAAGGGTCCATCCCATCATCCTCCGTATAGGCTAAAAATTTACGTTCAAAAATACCCGCTTGCCGTTGAAAACTACGATAGCTCGATACAATTTTAAGATCTATACCGTCCATATAAGCCGCTTTCTTCATTTCCAAAAAGGCATCGTGGGCCTCCTTACGTAGGTTTATGTCCTTGCCATAAAGCTGAATATCTTCTTTGCCCATAAGCTCCAAAATGGAATAATCCGGGTCTTGCTTTATAATAATTGTTGGTGCCAAGGAAACCGCTAAAGCTGCCGATCCGCTTTTTTGAATGAACGCTCTTCTAAACATAGTTCAAAACCTTTTTCTGATTTAGCATTTTCTAATCAAGGTGCTTTACCCCATTAGTAGTAAAGTTGTAATCAATCTTAAGTAAAAGTAATGAATCTAAATACGAGTTCGCCACAAGTTTAATTTTCTTCGTAAGTAGTGAGGTACAAATATCCCTGATGTCTTTTGTTCATTTCATTGAGTGTAATGATATAGTAGTATATGCCAGATGGTAATCCTGAATTTTTTGCGATGACACCATTTACGTTTGAGGTACCATCAAACTCATTGTTATAATTCTTTCTGGAGTAAACCATAATACCGTACCGATTGAATATTTGAAGGGAATTATTAGGAGAATTCTCTATGCCTTCAATGACCAGTACATCATTTATACCATCTCCATTAGGGGTCATGTAAAAATTATCCAGGGTAATGTTGTCCAGCGTTTCCAACAGGTCATTATTCCCTCCTATAGTGAGAATAGAATAATCATCTGGAATAAATTCTTCGGAAGTTATTGACCCAGAACTGAAATCGCCTTCTACATTAGTATTTCCAAGGTTGATCCATTGCTTTTCAATTTTGCTCCAGCCAACAACTTTTAGATCTGTAATAAAATCGCCCAATAGATTTGCGTTACTTTGCTCGTTCCATGTCAAGGTAACGGTGGAGGGTAGGTTTCCCTGCAGATCCCAAAACTCATATTCACTGATCGCCAATACATCTGTTTCTACTTTCTCGGTGCTAAATGAATCGGTGAAGATGCTTGGGGTATTGGGATCTTCAAAAAAATAGGCAGCCTTTGCATAATCGTTGGACAAGGTGGAATTTATCGTTAAGGGGCGAAGCGCTCCATTTTGGCCTATGGGAAATGTGAACTCGGTTTTGTTGCTCATGGCTGCATAGCCATCCACTTTATTTGCATCACTTTCCCCGTTATAGAACGAATTGTTCAAGAAATTCACATTGACTTCAGAAGCTATCCGGGAGGTAATAATGTCACCCGAAATTAGATTGGCATTGTTTAGGACACCAACGGTATTATCTACATAAAGGTGGTTATCCACAGCCA
Organism: uncultured Flavobacteriaceae bacterium; assembly: GCA_963793365.1. Taxonomy (GTDB): domain Bacteria; phylum Bacteroidota; class Bacteroidia; order Flavobacteriales; family Flavobacteriaceae; genus Maribacter. Next base: position 70,666 of record CAWBZP010000003.1, read on the forward strand.
TTTCAAAATCATAGAAAACTGGATTGGAGCCTCCGGAAATGGTCAAGGCCTTATCCATTGAATAGAAACCGACCAGTCCTTTATTCTGATTGAACGGTCCATTATTGATGACATCCAAATGAAAGCCCACAATTCCTTCCTCATGGATTTGTATGGTACCATAATTGTGTACGGCATCTTGCGCCGCTATTTTGGGCACCAAGACTACCTGTAAGGTTAAAAATAGCAAACCTATTTTAATATCTTTCATTATCTGTATGCTTCAAAAATTACCACGATGCCATCTGCGAAACTATCTGTATTTAAAGTAAAACCATTGGAATTAAAACTGGTTACCCGGGCCGAAGTCAACCCTAACTTATCCCCATTTTGATTGGAATACCTTAGCCCAATGGAATGGGTGCTGGATGCATATCTAGAGATATCGTTAATCGAATTACCACTTCCACCAATATAGATTACCTGTTCTGTAATGGACCCGCCATTGTCCCGTGCAAAACCGCGCATATTTCCAAAGGCGTTTGCCAAACTAGAATTATTGTTGCCCACCCCATTATCGGTATCCATATTAAAGTCTTCCACATTCGCGTAGGCAGTAAACGTTACTGATGAAGGTTTAAAGGGTATGCCTGTTATGGTCACATTTCCTGCCGCGGTAATTCTAAAAGTTCCTACATAAACCCTTGCTAAATTATCTACATAGGTTTTTGTTGCAGCATCTTGAGCATTGGTGGGGTTTGCTAAATCAATAATTTTAGAATTATTGGCGCTATTTCCTTCTGTCAAAACTTGCTGTAAGGTCTGGTCATCGGATGCTGGATCTCCTTTTTCCCCTTTTTCACCTTGTATCCCTTGAGGTCCCTGTTCACCGGTATCTCCTTTAGGTCCAGTTTCGCCTTGAATGCCTTGCGGGCCTTGTTCACCGATATCTCCTTTAGGTCCTTGAGGTCCAGTTTCACCCTGTATTCCTTGTGGTCCGATTTCGCCTTGAATGCCTTGCGGGCCTTGCTCGCCAGTATCTCCTTTATCACCTTGGATACCCTGCTCACCGGTGTCACCTTTGGGTCCAGTTTCTCCCTGGATTCCCTGCTCGCCGGCATCTCCTTTAGGTCCTTGCGGTCCAGCTTCGCCTTGAATGCCTTGAGGTCCCTGCTCGCCGGTATCTCCTTTAGGTCCTTGTTCACCGGTATCACCCTGATCTCCTTTTTCACCTTTGGGGCCAACTTCACCTTGGATTCCCTGCTCTCCAGTATCTCCTTTTTCACCTTGCGGTCCAGCTTCGCCTTGAATACCTTGCGGGCCTTGTTCACCGGTATCTCCTTTGTCACCTTTGGGCCCAACTTCTCCTTGTGGTCCCGTCTCACCAGTATCACCCTTGTCACCTTTGGGGCCAACTTCACCTTGGATTCCCTGCTCTCCAGTATCTCCTTTTTCACCTTGCGGTCCAGCTTCACCCTGGATGCCTTGAGGTCCAACTTCACCTTGGATTCCCTGCTCTCCAGTATCTCCTTTTTCACCTTGCGGTCCAGCTTCACCCTGGATGCCTTGAGGTCCGACTTCACCTTGAAGGCCTCGCGGACCTTGTTCTCCGGTATCCCCTTTGTCACCTTTGGGACCAACTTCGCCTTGTAACCCTTGCTCACCGGTATCTCCTTTGGGCCCTTGAGGTCCAGTTTCTCCCTGGATTCCTTGAGGTCCAACTTCTCCTTGTATACCTTGAGGTCCCTGATCCCCCGTATCTCCTTTTTCACCTTGAATACCTTGATCACCGGTATCTCCCTTGTCGCCTTTTTCTCCCTGAACACCTTGCTCACCAGTATCCCCTTTAGGTCCGACTTCTCCTTGTGGTCCTTGCTCACCTGTATCTCCCTTGTCACCTTTGGGTCCGACTTCTCCTTGGAGGCCTTGTGGACCTTGCTCGCCAGTATCACCTTTTTCCCCTGTATCTCCTTTGGGTCCAGTTTCACCTTGAATTCCCTGCTCACCCGTATCTCCTTTAGGTCCAACTTCACCCTGGATGCCTTGCGGTCCTTGTTCTCCTGTGTCTCCTTTATCGCCCTTTGGTCCAGCCTCACCAATATCACCTTTTTCCCCTTGGATACCCTGCTCACCGGTGTCGCCTTTTGGTCCAACTTCTCCTTGTATCCCTTGTAATCCTTGCTCACCGGTCTCACCTTGGATACCCTGTGGACCTTCCTCCCCTTGTGGTCCTTGTGGCCCAACTTCTCCTTGTGGTCCCTCCTCACCAGTATCACCCTTGTCACCTTTGGGGCCAACTTCTCCTTGGATTCCTTGAGGTCCTTGTTCACCGATATCTCCTTTGGGCCCTTGAGGTCCAGTTTCTCCCTGGATTCCTTGGGGTCCCGCCTCACCAGTATCACCCTTGTCACCTTTGGGTCCAGCTTCGCCTTGTATCCCTTGAGGTCCCTGCTCGCCGGTATCTCCTTTAGGTCCAGTTTCACCCTGGATTCCTTGCAGACCTTGCTCGCCAGTATCACCTTTTTCCCCTGTATCTCCTTTATCACCTTTCGGTCCAGTTTCTCCCTGGATTCCTTGCGGTCCTTGTTCGCCGGTATCACCTTTGGGTCCGACTTCTCCTTGAAGGCCTTGCGGACCTTGTTCTCCGGTATCCCCTTTATCGCCCTTTGGTCCAGCCTCACCAGTATCACCTTTTTCCCCTTGGATACCCTGCTCACCGGTGTCACCTTTGGGTCCAGTTTCTCCCTGGACTCCTTGAGGTCCCTGTTCTCCTGTATCTCCTTTCGGTCCAGTTTCTCCCTGCATTCCCTGCTCTCCAGTATCTCCTTTTTCACCTTGCGGTCCTGCTTCACCCTGGATGCCTTGAGGTCCGACTTCACCTTGAAGGCCTTGCGGACCTTGTTCTCCGGTATCCCCTTTAGGTCCAGTTTCACCCTGGATTCCTTGGGGTCCAACTTCACCTTGAAGGCCTTGCGGGCCTTGTTCTCCGGTATCCCCTTTGTCTCCTTTGGGTCCAACTTCACCCTGAATTCCTTGGGGTCCGACTTCACCTTGGATTCCCTGCTCTCCAGTATCTCCTTTTTCACCTTGCGGTCCTGCTTCACCTTGGATGCCTTGAGGTCCGACTTCACCTTGAAGGCCTTGCGGACCTTTTTCCCCTGTTTCTCCTTTGGGTCCAGTTTCACCCTGGATTCCTTGAGGTCCAACTTCGCCGGTATCTCCTTTAGGTCCGGTTAAATCTGTAGAGGTAAATGAGCTGCCGTCACTATAATTAATAGTGAACGTACCATCATTATTATCAACAAAAGTAAAGGTGCCAGCTGGGGCAGTTGAACATAAATTGTCCCACGTGGTTCCATTAAAATAATGTATACAATCTGTATTCGTATTATATGCAAGCGCTCCTCTAAGCGGATTTATGGCTTGCATTTGTGCGGTGGAAAGTCGTGTTAGGACAAAAACCTTGTCCGTGCTTTCCAACTCCATAATAGAAGCTGCATTGATACTATTCGGGTTTTGTCCAATTTTCACTTGAGCCTGCGCAAACAAGGAAGTGAATATGAGTATAAGAAGCAATTTGTAGTTGAAAGACATGGGGTTGTAGATCAATTGATTAATTGCAATAAAAATAGGGTGGGAAAGAACCTAAGGAAATTTATTGTTGTAAACAACCCTAAAACTGTTGGGAAACCACCGCACCGTCTTCATTCAGCGATAGAAAGCGCTTTTTATCGCATGCAATAAGGCTTTGACTCTTGCGGAAGAACGGCAAGAATTGCCGTTTAAGCACTAACAGTGACTCGTTGTAAAAGAAGTAGGAACCTTAGCGGGCTAAATACAAAAAGCCTTGATAATTTAAATTTTCTTGGGGAATGGCAATGGTATAAAAGTAGACCCCTACGGGCAATCCTTTGTCCTGTGCGAAGGGTATATTGCCTAAATTGGAAAAGCCCGCAAACTCATCCGTATAGTTTTCCAGTTCAAAAACCTTAAGCCCATAACGGTCATAGATTTGCACAAAATTATTAGGATATTGTTCTAACTCGGGTATAAAAAAAGTGTCGTTATCGCCATCGCCATTAACCGATACAAAATAATTGTCAAGGCTCAATACTTCCCGGGATAGCGGTTCATAGGGTATCTTGGAAACCCCCAGGGTTATAAGGGCATAATCATCTGGGATGAACGTTTCGGAGGAAACAAAGCCTTCGGATAAGCTACCGGCGGGTGTACCGCCAACAAGGTTGATCCATCGTTGCGACGCTTTGCTCCAGCCCACAGGAATGATTTTAGTAGCATCGTCCGTAAAACCGGCCATGCCGCTGCGTTCGTTCCAGCTTAAGGATACGGTGGAAGGAACATTGCCTTCTAAACGCCAGAACTCGAGGTCGCTCACAGCATCTATATCCAAAGCCAGCTCAAAAGTATCGTAGGCACCAGGTATTGAATTTGGATTGTTGGCATCCTCAAAAAAATAAGCGCATTTGGCAAAGAGATTATTTTGTTCCGATTCCAAAATCAAGGGCCGTAGAAACGCTTCATCCCCAATAGGAAAAACAAAATTCTGTTGATTTACGATAGCGGCATAGCCGATAATCTTGGAAAGGTCGGATTCTCCCGTGTAAAAGGAATTATCCAAAAACGTATAGTATATATTGGGTTGGGCGAGGGGAGAACGGATGTTGCCCATAATAAAATTGGTGTTGTTGCTATTGTCCAATCCTACGGCAAGCAGTAGGTCATTATCCAAGGCCAATTCCAAATCATGAAATTGTGGGGTAATGGAGCCGGAAACAGTTAAGGCTTGCGGACCATAAAAACCGGCCAAACCCAGATTCGTGTCCATAGGGGCATTGTTGATCAGATTGGTATGAAACCCCAGCGCTCCATCTTCATGGATACGCAGACTACCATTATTGAATAGGGCCGTTTGTGCGTTCAATGACAGCAGGAAAAATAAGAGGACTATGTTTAGGTAATTATTCATTTCCCTTGGCCAATAGTTTTTTAATTTCCGCTACTTGCGACTTTAGGGCATCCATTTGCTTGGAGAGCTCCCTGTTTTCTTCCTGTAGGGTTTCAATTTTCTTTTCCTGTTCAATGGTATGGAGAAAGAGCTCTTCTATTTTTTCGAGGTTTTGTAAGTTGGACTTACTGAGGTTCCACAGTCCATCTTCTTTGACTTGTTTTGAAGATTTTATCCCGGGAAGGTGGTTATTATTTTTGATAAAATTTTCAATTTCTTCCAGGCTTTGGAATTTATAATCTTGGTTTAATGGTGATACTCCATTAAAATATTTTTGGAAAACATAATCCGGAATTCCTGTGTGCGTGCCTGTTACAGTAACATCTCCATCAAACAATACATTACCAATGACATGCAATTTAGTATTAACTGCGATTGTGGTGGTTCCAATACCAACATTTTGTCCAGCATCAATTCTTAATGCTTCCGTTCCGTTTGTAACTAAACCTAATTGATTTGCCGCAGCTCTATACATGCCCGTATCAGAATCATCATTAAAACTATAGGCAACGCTACTGGGAAGTGTGCCAAAAGTATTTCTAATTCCTTCGGACCTTATAGTTCCTTCAACATGAAGTTTATTCGAGTTTATAGTTGTGCTGCTTCCAATTCTAATATTGCCAGTTCCACTAAATCTTAAATTATTACCTGCAAGACCTATTGTGCGATCAGCATCTAAATTTAGGTCTGCATTGGTTATGTTTTGACCAATAGTTACCGAAAGGTCGAAGTCGTCACCGTTGGGCGTAATGGTCACGGAGTTGTCCGTTGAGGTAATGGTCTGTATCTCGTTGTTGTCGCTCGTATCGCCATCGGCGGTATCCGAGGCCAAGATTGCCGCAGCGAGCTCAAGGTCGGTAGTAAGTGCGCTGAGGTCGGCCGTTACGTTGTTCCCGCCCTCGATGTTTATGGCGAGGTCCGACCCTGTCAGGACCGCACTTTCCAGGTTCTGGTCGTCGGTCCCACCCACTACCGAAAGGTCGAAGTCGTCACCGTTGGGCGTAATGGTCACGGAGTTGTCCGTTGAGGTAATGGTCTGTATCTCGTTGGTGTCGCTCGTATCGCCATCGGCGGTATCCGAGGCCAAGATTGCCGCAGCGAGCTCAAGGTCGGTAGTAAGTGCGCTAAGGTCGGCCGTTACGTTGTTCCCGCCCTCGATGTTTATGGCGAGGTCCGACCCTGTCAGGACCGCACTTTCCAGGTTCTGGTCGTCGGTCCCACCCACTACCGAAAGGTCGAAGTCGTCACCGTTGGGCGTAATGGTCACGGAGTTGTCCGTTGAGGTAATGGTCTGTATCTCGTTGGTGTCGCTCGTATCGCCATCGGCGGTATCCGAGGCCAAGATTGCCGCAGCGAGCTCAAGGTCGGTAGTAAGTGCGCTAAGGTCGGCCGTTACGTTGTTCCCGCCCTCGATGTTTATGGCGAGGTCCGACCCTGTCAGGATCGCACTTTCCAGGTTCTGGTCGTCGGTCCCACCCACTACCGAAAGGTCGAAGTCGTCACCGTTGGGCGTAATGGTCACGGAGTTGTCCGTTGAGGTAATGGTCTGTATCTCGTTGGTGTCGCTCGTATCGCCATCGGCGGTATCCGAGGCCAAGATTGCCGCAGCGAGCTCAAGGTCGGTGGTAAGTGCGCTAAGGTCGGCCGTTACGTTGTTCCCGCCCTCGATGTTTATGGCGAGGTCCGACCCTGTCAGGATCGCACTTTCCAGGTTCTGGTCGTCGGTCCCACCCACTACCGAAAGGTCGAAGTCGTCACCGTTGGGCGTAATGGTCACGGAGTTGTCCGTTGAGGTAATGGTCTGTATCTCGTTGGTGTCGCTCGTATCGCCATCGGCGGTATCCGAGGCCAAGATTGCCGCAGCGAGCTCAAGGTCGGTAGTAAGTGCGCTAAGGTCGGCCGTTACGTTGTTCCCGCCCTCGATGTTTATGGCGAGGTCCGACCCTGTCAGGATCGCACTTTCCAGGTTCTGGTCGTCGGTCCCACCCACTACCGAAAGGTCGAAGTCGTCACCGTTGGGCGTAATGGTCACGGAGTTGTCCGTTGAGGTAATGGTCTGTATCTCGTTGTTGTCGCTCGTATCACCGTCCGCCGTGTCGGAGGCTAAGATTGCAGATGTCAGTTCCGCTTCGGTGACAAAGGTTGGGTCTAAATCTACCCCGACGGCGCCTATCACAGGATTAGTCAAATTAAGAGTAGTTCCCGTTAAACTTATATCTGAAAGCTCGTTTTCTGGGTCGGCATCTGCATCATCGATACCAAAAGCCGTGAGCTCCGCCTCTGTAACAAAGGTTGGGTCTAAATCAATAGGAGTGGGAATATTTCCCCCTTCGGCTATATTTAAGACCGTTCCCGTTAATGAAAAGTTAGTTATGAGTTCATCATTAGGGTTTGCAACACCTCCTGTTGAAATTCCATCTATTTCGGTCTGTAGTTCTTCAATAGCTGCTTGTACTTGCGTGCTTGCCGTATTTCCCGCTGGCGTAAATGAAACGTTTACTGCTTCCGGGTTTGTGACTGCGCTATTAAGCTCATATGGTGCAGTAATTGTTCCGTCACCAGTGACTGTTACGGAAGCTGTAGAATTAATAATCGTCTCCGAACCATCGGCTTGGGCAGCCGTCAGTACATAAGGGTTGCCCGTTGTTCCAGTACCGGTTACTGTTACTGTAGCACTAGGGTCAATAATCGTTTCCGAGCCATCCGCAGTTGCGCCTCCCAGAGCATTGATGATATATGGGTCTGCATCAGTTCCAATCCCCGTTATCGTAATATTAGCACCTTCAATAAGTTGTGTTTCAGAGCCATCACCTACAGCATCTTCTGCTGTTATAACATACGGTGTGGCCGTTGTGCCGTTTCCGGTAACGGTAATATTAGCACCTTGATCAATTATTGTTTCAGAGCCATTGGCAACGTTGCCAGGAGCATTAAGAACATAGGGATTTGTAACGGTACCATCCCCAGAGATGGTTACTGTGGCGCTATTTTGAAAATTTTGAATTAAACTGGTTAAGTCCGCTTCGTTATCTGGCGTTCCAGGATTTGTTACGGTAAGGATATTGGTTAAAGGGTTAAAGGCTAAATCTTGGAGTTCATTTGCTGCATCATTGTCACCGTCATCATAGAAAGCCCCACCATTGTTGGAAATATCGTTGTTTGGCTGTGTACTTACAATTGTTCCACCAACACCTGTAATTGCTCCATCAACATAGGCCTTTGTCACGGCATCTTGATTATCGATAGGGTTGCCCAGGTTCTTGATTAAATTACCCCCCGCATTATTTCCATCGTTAAGGACTTCTTCAATATTTTGGATTTCATTGGTCAAATCAGCATCAGCGTCATTCACATTTAAGGTGATTGTATTGCCATTGCTGATTGAAATATTTCCAGGTGCATTCGTGGTGGCAAGCGTTTGTTCGTCTGTCCCAGAATTATTTAAAACAGATAAATCAATTTCGTTACCATCTTCAATTTGTAACAGCAACTCGGGTGTCAGTGTTAATATCTGATCATCAGACCCAATCAAACCCGTAAGATTAACCGAATTTTCACCGGGTGCTGTTGAACGGGTAATGCTGAGCGTAGTGTCTATTTTACTAAAGGTAAGGGAATAGATCGCATTGGCATCTTCCCATTGTACAATGCCGTTTTCATCCGTCGTCAAAACCCTTCCCGGGTCAGTATTGGCTATATCAGTTGGGACAATGGTACCATCCCTAAGCTCCTCGGACCCGACTGAATTTTCCCGTAATTCGCTGGATCCAACGGATTCTGCTGCCAGTTTATCCTGACCAATCGAATTATCCTGAATATCATCCGGTCCTATGCCGCCATCCACAATATTGTCGCCCAGGATGCTGTTTTTGGCTACTTCCAAATTATAGCCGCCCTCAGATTGGGTGATTTCAATGGTACTTCTATTATTTATGATCGGGTCATTGGTGATGGTAAAGCTAACGGCGTCGCACAAATTTATCCATTGCGCACCATCAAAATAATGGATACAGGCGGTATCCGTATTATATACCATACCGCCGCGTTGGGGGGCTATGGCTTCCATTTGCGCTGTGGTAACCCTTGTAATGACCAAAACCTTTGAACTGCTTTCCAACTCCAGTACGGAGGCACCGTCAATATTCTGCGGATTGTCACCTATTTTAATCTGCCCAAAAACTGTCGGCAAAGTAAAAAAGGTACAAAGAAAAAAGAAAATTACTGCTTTCATACTAAGCGCTTTATGACTTAAAAATAGTGGGAAAACAAAAATAGGATTATCTCCTTATCTAGCTAGATTTAAAGGACAAAATAATGTTCCAATAGGTCAAAGCACAGGATTACTCGTTAAACGGGTAGACGGTTAAATAAAATAGGAAATGGAGGTCTGTGCCTATTTTGCGACCTGTCTTAAAGAAATTAACAAAAGTTTATTGGCGGGGGTTTTTTTATCATTGGAACATATCTTTACTTTATAGGTTCAAAAGCACTGCTAACAGGGCTTTTCAGCTCAATAAAATTTAAATGACCAAAAAATTACTTTTTTTAGTTTCCCTTTTTGTTTTAGCCAATGGGTTTTCCCAAGATGATGACAGACGGCCTTTAATGGGTACCGTAATCTATATGGACCAGGCAGTGCCTAATGAAAATGTTATTAACTCTACAGCAGAGCGGGCTACCATTACCAATGATAAAGGAGAGTTTAAGATCAATGTGAAAATAGGGGATCAATTGGTGTTCACCGCAGTAAATTATAATATAAAAGTGGTGACCGTTACGGAAGAAATTTTGGAAAATAACCGCTTGGTGGTAGAGGTAAACGAAAAGGTTACGGAGTTGGACGAAGTCGTGATAACGCCAGAACAGCAAGAGCGGTTTCTTAAATTAAAAAATGAGGAGTTCAAAGGATATGAATACGAGATAGACCGTACCACGGAGGTCGAAAACGTTGGTTTTGAACAGCAGCAAATAGGTTTGCAAAATGGCCTCAATTTTGCCAATATCTTCCGCGCCATCTTCAAATCACAGAGTGAGGAAGAAGAAACGGGTCCAAAATTATTGGTAAGCGATGTATTGCGCCAAGTATATGATGACCAATTTTTTGTAATGGATTTGAATATTCCACAGGATAAAATAGACGCATTCTTGATTTACTGCGATACCAGAATGCCTACCCAGTCCTTGTTGAAGAAGGAAAATGAATTTCAATTGATTGATGCCTTGGTGAACAATAGCAAGGAGTTCCTTAAAAATATAGATGAGGAGTAATATCCTGCTATTTGTATTATGTTCCACAACATCGATTGTGGCCCAAACCGGGCTGTCCAAAAATTTAGAGGGTAGGGTCTATAGTGATGATGGGGATGTAGCCGCCACCCATGTCCTTAATTTAACGACACAAAGGGCGACCATTACGGATATGAACGGTTTTTTCACCATTACTGTCCGTCTTAACGATACCTTGGAGTTTTCTGCCGTGCAGTTCAAGAAAAAAATCATTCTTGTTACCACCTCCATTTTAGAAAGTAAATTAATATCCATCGGTTTGGACGATGCCCTAAATGAACTGGACGAGGTAACGGTAACGCCCTACAATCTATCCGGTGATATCATTAAAGACTTACAGACCTTAACGCTAGACCCTGTGGTAACGGCATCAACCTTGGGTTTGCCAAACGCCTATGTTCGCATACCAACTCAGGCAGAACGTGAGTTGCAAGCGGCAACTGCAAACCCGTTAATGAGTTTCGACCCCTTGATCAACGCAATAACGGGGCGCACAAAAATGCTAAAGGAGCGTGTCGCCAGAAATAAATTGTATGACCGTACGGAACGCGTCCGCGATTTTTTTCCAGATTCCGTTTATCAACAAGAACTTCGTATACCGCATGAAAAAATTGATGATTTCTTATATTTCTGTGAGGTAGACGCTACATTTCAAAACATAGTGGATACCCATGATCAGATTCAATTATGGGAGTACTTGCGGCAAAGGAGTATAAGCTACCGGAAGAATAATGCCTTGGATTAATTTACTTTGGCATGCGGTTTGAAGAATTAGGATAAAACAGTATAACATGAAATTTTTTAGGATTGGATTGCTTTTGGTATTGGTTCCGCTTTTCGCTTTTACTGTGGCGCACAAGTTCTATATAAGTGTCACCAATGTAGAGTATTCCGAAAAAGATAAAGCCGTGCAGATTATCACCAGGGTTTTTGTTGATGACATGAATGCCGTTTTAAAGGAGCGCTATGGTATTCAAGCTAAGTTAGGAACGGATAAGGAAACTGATAAGGATTTAGCGTATCTTAAAAAGTATTTGAGAACGAAATTTGTGGTTGAAATCAATGGCAAAAAAGTCGATTACGCCTTTATTGGAAAGAAGGACGACACGGATATGCTTATCTGTTACCTAGAGGTGCCCAACGTTCCTTTGGGGAGCCTCAAACAAATAGCAATAACGAACGAAGTATTGACCGATATTTATGATGATCAGCAAAATGTAGTCCATTTTAAGATAAATGGCACAAAAAAGAGCTTTGTGCTTGTTAAATCCGATACTAAAGGAATGTTAAATTTGTAACGAAGATTAAGAAATCCTTTTAAAAACTTTAAATTTCCTGCACTAAAAAATGAACAAAATGACAAGAGTAACGTATGCAGTTGCCGCTGTATTATTCCTATTTGGTACCGTATCCTTTGCACAGGATACTGAAACGAAGGAAAGAGAACCAGGGCATTATAACCAAAGTAAGTTTAAACAACTTTATGAGGAGTTTGCCACACCAAATAGCTATAGGTCGGCTTCGGGAGCCCCAGGGCCTGATTACTATCAGCAACAGGCAGATTATGTAATGGATATTCGTCTAGACGATAAAAATGCCAAAATCTTTGGGGAAGAAACAATTACCTACACCAATAACTCTCCGGATGATTTGGAATATTTATGGTTGCAACTAGACCAGAATGTAAGGACGAAAGATACTAAAGCAGCCTTGCGTAACGGTAGCGGTGTGCCGGTGGCCGAGGAGCCGGGTGCTTTCGTAAACAATTACATGGGAACACCTTTTGATGGAGGTTTCAATATTGAATACGTTAAGGATGCATCCGGAAAAGGATTACCCTATACCATCAATTTTACCATGATGCGTGTTGATTTGGCCACACCTTTAAAAAGTGGCGAGCAATATTCTTTTTCAGTAAAGTGGAATTACAATATACCGGACCATACCGTGAACAGGGCGCGTTCTGGATATGAGTTTTTCCCTAAAGACGGCAATAGGGCCTATGTTATTGCCCAATTCTTTCCACGGATGGCCGTTTATAGTGATGTAGAAGGGTGGCAAAACCACCAATTCTGGGGGAGTGGGGAGTTTGCGCTTCCTTTTGGAAATTATGAGGTGAACATCACCGTTCCTGCAGATCATGTTTTGGATGGTACGGGAGTGTTGCAAAACAGAAAAGAAGTGTACTCCAAAGAGATGATGGCACGCTATGAGCAAGCCAAGAAATCCTATGACAAACCGGTAGTTATTGTAACCCAAGCGGAAGCCGAGGCAGCGGAAAAAGGATTTTCTGAAAAAACCAAGACCTGGAAACTAAAAGCCGAAAACGTTCGTGATTTTGGTTTTGCCACTTCACGTAAGTTTATTTGGGATATGCAGGCTGTTAAAATGGGAAGTAGGGACGTAATGGCCGTTTCCATGTACCCAAAAGAAGGGAATCCACTGTGGGAAGAATATTCAACCAAAGCGGTAGCACATACGTTAAAGTCGTATTCCGCACATACGTTCGAGTATCCTTACCCAAAAGCAATTTCGGTCCATGCCAAGAATCAAGGAATGGAATATCCAATGATTTGTTGGAATTACGGGAGGCCTAGTGAAGACGGTACGTATTCAGATCGGATCAAGTTTGGTATGATCAGTGTTATCATCCATGAAGTTGGTCATAACTTTTTCCCTATGATCGTTAATTCTGACGAGCGTCAATGGGGATGGATGGATGAAGGTTTGGATACCTTTATGCAATATATGGCTGAACAGGAATTTGGTGAGGCCTATCCAGAGGCCATCGCGCCAAACGCTAGTTATCCTTCACGAAGGGGGGATCCGGCAAAGATTGTACCCTATATGAGTGGTGATCAAAGTACTATATCGCCCATCATGTCCAATCCGGAAAATGTGTATCAATTGGGTCCAAATGCCTATGGAAAACCTGCAACCGCATTAAATATTCTAAGGGAAACCGTAATGGGCCGTGAGCTTTTTGATCATGCTTTTAAGACCTATTCCCACCGATGGAAGTTTAAGCACCCTACCCCAGAAGATTTTTTCAGAACCATGGAAGATGCATCTGCCGTGGATTTGGATTGGTATTGGAGGGGTTGGTTCTATACAACAGATTATGTTGATATGGGCGTGAAAGACATCAAAAAGTATTATGTAAGCGATAAACCAAATAAGAAAATGCAGGCATACTTATCTGAAAGGGGTATGACCGAAGCAGATTTGCCGCCATTGGTATATCTTGAGGAATATGGCGATACGGATATTGTGGCACCCTCGCTTGCAGAAAATTTACCATCAGAATCCTCCAAAACCTTAAAGGAGTTTATGATGGATAATATGACAGAAGCGGAAAGAGCTGCGGTTAAAGAGCCGAAGTACTTCTACGAGATTACCTATAACAGTCCGGGTGGTCTGCCCATGCCATTGATTGTAGAATATACCTACGCAGATGGTTCAGTAAAAAATGTAACCTATCCTCCAGAGATTTGGAGAAAGAACGACAAAGAAGTGAAATTCGTAGTTGCTTCCGCTACGGAGCTTACGGGAGTGCTGGTAGATCCAAAGATGGAAACGGCTGATATTGATACCACGAACAATAGCTGGCCCAAAAAAGAGCAGCAGAGCGACTTCGATAAAATGAAGGAAGAGATTAAGGGAAAATAAATACATGACCTCGGGTTAAACCCACGGGGAATTGAAAAGGAACTTTGGTATATACTTCGGAGCAAGTATCGAAGAAAATTAGCTTCGATTTTCGTGTAAAATAAATTTCAGAAAAGCCTCGTATAACTACGGGGCTTTTTTAATTTGGTTACTAAACTTGTTTATATTTGTGGTATGATTGCTATGTATTCATTATTTATAAGCGGTGCCGAAATCTTTTTTATCATGTTCATTGTGGTAATGGTTTTTGGTGCGGACAAAATCCCTGGTATAGCCAAGGGTTTGGGGAAAGGTATGCGTCAATTGAAGGATGCTACCGAAGATATTAAGCAGGAAATACAAAAAAGTGCCGATAGGCAGGGTATTGATACAAGTTTTGTCAAGGATATCAAAAAAGATATCGATGACATGAAACGTGATATCGATTCCGGCATGGCCAAGGATGTGAAGAAGCAGATCAGTGATGTTGGCAAAAACATCTCAGATGTTACCGGTAGCATAAAAAGAAAGTAATTCTTTATGCTGGATAAGCTACTGCAATGGGACCGGGAAGCTTTTGTGTACCTCAATAGTCTGGGTATTGAACAATATGATTTCTTCTGGTCTACGGTAACGAAATTCCCGCCTTGGATACCTTTATTTATCCTTTTCCTTTCACTGTTTTTTGTGAAATTTCCAAAACGCGAAGCTATTTTTATTATAAGTACTTTGTTGATCATGGTATTCTTCGTTACCACGTTAACAGATTTGACCAAGCATGCCATAGCCAGAATCAGACCCAATAATAATGAGGAAATAAATACCTTGATTCGTATTTTGCGAAGCCCCACCGGATTCAGCTTTTTTTCTGGCCACGCCTCTTCCTCTTTTTCGGTAACCACATTTGTCGTTCTCTTATTAAGGCAGCATTTCAAATGGGTATACCTCTTTTATATTTGGCCTGTTTTATTTGCGATGAGCAGGGTATACGTAGGGGTTCATTTTCCTATCGATCTTATAACCGGGGCGGCCGTAGGAATGTTCTCCGCATGGTTGTTCTATAGGCTCTATTTCTTGCTTATTTTACCCTACTCAAGGTTAGACCGTCACGTATAGGGAGCAATACCGTTTCCAAAAGCGGATGTTGGCTTATTCTCTTATTATAGTCCACTAATACTTTGGTAGCCGTATCCTTTGGGGCCACAGGTTCTACGACCTTGCCGGACCATAATACGTTATCGGATAAAATAATGGAGCCCGGTTTGGTTTTGGGGAGCACAGTTTCCAAATACCGCAGGTACTGTTTTTTTTCCGCGTCAATAAAAATTAAGTCAAAAGTCATGTCCATGCCCGGTATAATTTCCAGCGCATCGCCAACATGTTGAATAATTTGCGAACCGTATGGACTTCGATTAAAAAAAGTTCGTTGCAATTGTTTTAATTCCGGATTCACATCAATTGTATGCAGAACCCCATCTTTTTGAAGGCCTTCGGCTAAACAAAGTGCGGAATAACCTGTGTAGGTGCCTATTTCAAGAATATGCTTTGGGGTGATTATTTTGGATAACAGGCTCAACACCCTGCCTTGAAAATGACCGGTGAGCATGCGTGGTTGTATTACTTTAAGGTGCGTTTCGCGTGTAAGTTCTTGTAGTAATACGGGCTCTTGCTGTGAATTATTTGCAAGGTAATCCTCCATAATGGCCGATAAAAAGTGCATGCGAATCTTTTTGTAAAAATAATGTTTTAAGCCTTAATTTAACCGCTCGTAACTTATAACCATGCATAAAGACATACAAATAAGGCAGGCTACAACAGCAGACTTACCCTTACTTTTAAACTGCGAGCAAGAAGTGATTACTGCGGAACGGCCTTTTGATCCCACTATCAAACAAGAAAAAACAAGCTACTACGATTTAGTTGAATTGATGGAAAATTCCAATGCACTAGTCCTCGTTGCTAGTATTGAAAATACGATTGTAGCAACAGGATACGCCCTGGAAAAACCCGCACGCCATTATTTGGACCATGATACCTACGCTTATTTGGGGTTTATGTACACCCAACCGGCGTACAGGGGACAAGGTATTAATGGCCAGATTATTAAAAAACTAAAGGAATGGGCCATATCAAAAGGGTTAATGGAAGTGCGTCTTACCGTGTATGATCAAAATGACCCAGCAATACGGGCTTATGAGAAGGTAGGATTTAAAAAGCATATTGTAGAAATGAGGTTAAGGATTGGCGAATAGTCCGTTGTTTTAAAAGGCTTATGAGTACTTTTATAAAAAATTAAGTATGGAATTTGAAAATACATTGGAATATGCTCGTTCATTGGACGACCAAGACCAATTACGAAACTATAGGGATGAGTTTATCTTCCCGAAAGTCAACGGAAAAGACGTTATCTATTTTACGGGTAATTCCTTGGGACTACAACCAAAACGCACAAAATCCTTTGTTGATGAAGTAATGAAAGACTGGGCAGAATTGGCCGTTGAAGGTCATTTCTATGCGGATAAACCTTGGTGGGATTACCATGAACGCTTGGCCGCACCATTGGCAAAAGTAGTTGGGGCGAAAACGGAGGAAGTTTCCGTAATGAACACACTTACCGTAAACCTTCACCTCTTAATGGTATCTTTTTATAGACCTACAACTACGAGATATAAGATTCTATGTGAAGAAAAGGCCTTTCCAAGCGATCAATATATGTTTCAGAGCCAGGTACGCTTTCACGGGTTAAAACCAGATGATGCTATCGTTGAGGTAGGCAAGCGAGAAGGAGAGCAGCATTGGAGAACAGAAGATATACTCAATAAAATTGAGGAATTAGGAGATGAATTGGCTTTGGTCTTAATTGGCGGTGTCAATTATTACAACGGTCAAGTGATGGACATGGAAGCCATTACAAAAGCCGGAAAGGAAGTAGGGGCAATGGTAGGTTGGGATTTGGCCCATGCCGTAGGTAATGTGGAGCTGAAACTTAATGAATGGAATGCAGATTTTGCTTCGTGGTGCAGTTATAAATATATGAATAGTGGTCCCGGGAATGCCTCAGGTATTTTTGTGAATGAGCGCTATTTGAATAAAAAAGATATTCAACGGTTTGAAGGTTGGTGGGGTACAAAAAAGGATACCCGATTTTTAATGAAACCAGAATTTGAACCTATGGAAAATGCGGATGCTTGGCAGATCAGCAATGCCCCTATACTCTCTGTTGCTCCCTATTTAGCATCGTTGACCCTGTTTGAAGAGGTAGGGATGCCGGCTTTGATTGCAAAGCGAAATAGGATTGTCTCCTACTTGGAATTTATACTGCAAGAGATTGACAAGGAAGTTGAGGGCACTTTTGAAATTATAACCCCAAAGCAACGGGGGTGTCAATTATCAGTATTCTTGCACGGCCAAGGAAAGTCCTTATTCAATTACCTAATGGCTCAAGGGGTTATTGTAGATTGGAGAGAACCTAATGTTATACGACTTGCACCAACACCTTTTTATTCTTCTTTTGAGGATATGTATCGGTTTGGGCAAATTTTAAAAGCAGGTATTACCACACAGTCTTAAATGCAACCTTAGGTTGTACCATGGGCGGTATAAACCCCAGATTAACCATAACCCAAACCAAGTATTTCTAGGCAAAGAAACAATTAAATCGAACACAACTTCCTTAAGCACCAATTTTGTGAAATCACTCCGACTTATTTTAGGCAATGCACGTTATTTTGGCCCTTCATGGGTATTTGCCAGTATAAATATCTTATTTGGTACTTGGGCAATTTATATTCCTACCGTAAAGGAAAATTTGGGCATCGATAAGTCTGAATTAGGAGTCGCCCTATTTTTCTTGGCACTGGGCGTGTTCTGTATATTCCCGTTTGCATCTGCCATAATAAATAAGGTAGGGGTAGGTAAGTGTACATTTTACGGTGTGCTGTTGAGTTGTGTTGCCGCCATGTTGCCGTTATTGGCTCCCAATTATTATGTTTTAATGTTAGCCCTTTTTTTGTTTGGTGCATCAAATGGCATTACCGATATTTCCATGAACACCTTGGTTACGGAAATAGAGAAAAAGGATAAGGTTAAATTTATGGCCGCCTCCCATGGTTTTTTCAGTTTAGGCGGGGTGTTGGCAGGCTTGGGCAGTTTTTTAATTGGACCATTATCAAACCCGGTGTTGCATATGGCCTTGGCCGTCCTTTTGGTATTGGTGGTCAATCTTGTTTTTAGGGCCCGGTATGTTACGGAAACCGCAGCGGTCATTGAACAGGAGCCTTTTAGTTTAAAACTTTTTAAGCCCTTATTGCTGTTGGGACTCATTTCATTTGTTGCCATGGGTAGCGAAGGGGCTATAGTGGATTGGAGTGGCTTATATTTAAAAGAAGTTACCTTGGCGCCAGAGACGCTATGGGGCGTTGGTTTCTTGGCTTTTCAGTTTACGATGACGCTGGGTCGGTTTTTGGGGGATGGCATTAGTGAGAAGGTTGGCTCCATAAAAATGGTGGGTATTGCCGCCATCTTGGCCATAGTGGGGTACCTTTTTGTACTGAGTGGGGAAAGTTACTTGGCCATGACCGGCTTTGCCTTGAACGGACTCGGATTTTCTGTAATGGTACCTGAGGTCTTTCGAATTGGCGGTAATGTAAGGGGAGTGGAATCCTCTAAGGGAATTGCCTTTATTGCCGGTTCTGGATATGCAGGTTTTCTTTGTGCCCCACCCATTCTTGGATTCCTGGCGGAACGGTTTACATTGACCAGAAGTTTTGTGGTACTCCTTTGCTGCGCTTTTTTAATCTTAGGCTTTAGCCTTCTTTTAAAAAGAAAAAGAAGCATTAAGGTTTAGCGGAAGATTCAGTTTTTCATGTTGCTTCTTATTTCAAATTCGTTCTTCGGATCTTGAATTTTTTCAATGAATGCTAGCATTTCATCCGTCAAGAGCAGTTGGTTCTGTGCGTTCCAAAAATTGGGATCGTACGGATAGTTTATTTTGAATAGGTCCTTTGAGCTGCTCACATTTTTTTTGACCTCAAAATCACCTTCATTTTCGGTTGTGGTCATGATAAAGGAAATATCGTAGTAAGAGGTATAGGAATTACTTTCATTGGTAACTTCCACCCTTATACCGTACTTAGCAGATTCAATATAATATTTTCGGTTTTTAGCAGCTTGTTTCAAGCTTACCTCTTTCTCCAGGCTAATGGTTCTATACCTGGCATCACC
The DNA here is from genome assembly GCA_963793365.1 of uncultured Flavobacteriaceae bacterium. Classification (GTDB taxonomy): domain Bacteria; phylum Bacteroidota; class Bacteroidia; order Flavobacteriales; family Flavobacteriaceae; genus Maribacter. Next base: position 89,828 of record CAWBZP010000003.1, read on the forward strand.
TTTTTCCTTAAAAGGTCTATTATTTAATTCTTGCACCATATAAAAGCGTTCTATGGCGTTGTTATTTGCATTGATAATATAGTGTCCGAAGCTATTTTCATTTTCAAGGGATGGCATCGTTTTAAAATTCAGCTTAATTTTAGCGCCGTTTTCCAGCGTCGATTCCGTTAAATCAAAAGCGTCGCCTGTTGCATTCATGGGTATCAAGTTCATGAACAGCCCTCGGAACGAATCAAAGATAAAATAGACTTCATTTTCATCGCGTTCAAGTCCTACCTTACGCATATTGGTTATTTCAACCTTAAAGTCTTTTTTATCCGGTTCAATTTCCTCGGTATACAATAGGGTTCTTCGAAGTAGTTTACCCTGTATATCCTGTATTCGGGTAATCGCTCCATTATATCGTAGCACCCCACGTACCAAGAACTTTTCTTTATAGGGTTGAAACGTATAATTGGATTTTAGGGAATCCATTACTTTTTGCCAAATCGTTTTTTCGTTGGTTACAGTAACTTCGTTGAGTTCTAGTACACTCTTGCTGAGGTAGATGGTGTCCTTTTTTTTGGAAAATGTAGTATACAGTTTTTCATAACCAGGTCTGTAAAAAATGATAGAATCGGATGGTGAGGTAAACAAAAACTTACCGTCCCCATTGGTCAATGTACGGTCACGGTCATTATAAACCCCAACAAACTCCAAAGGGGACTTATCATCCGCATCAACTACTATGGCGCTTAATTTATGTTGGGAATAGCTTAAAAAGCCTACGAAAAAAATGGCGTAGGAAAGGGCTTTCATATAGTGCTACGGTTTGGATTTTGGATAGTAAACATTGTTCCCCTTTATGCAGACAAACTCATTACCTGCTATTTATAGAACCTTGATTTTAAAGAACTTTAACTGGCAATCCAGATGTTAAGGTCCTGAGGCTTGCCTAAAAATGATAACGATTTTACCACAAAATGCCTTATGGGGCAGCTAGGTGGTAATACACTACTCTACTTCAAGCCCTGTAAAATAAAGGGAGAAGTCGGCATCCGGTCGCTTGTGCATAGTACTGATTACGAGCCCTTCCTTGGTTTCATAATCTTCCCAGGTAGTAACCATATTGGGTTCGGCTTGGTTTCCTTTTCTAAATGCCCATTCCTTGATCCTATAATCATCACCAAAATAAAAATCATAGGCATCTCCGGGAGTATACCCACCCTCATTGGCATAGACAATAGTCAATTTGTGCATAGTAGTTTTTGCGATAGGGGCTTCCACATTTTCAGTAAGTTCGTACTTAAAATTATTTTGGTCCCATACCAATTGATAGGGTGCAAGAAGCCAATATTTATCATTTACAAAACCACCATCTGTGGAGGCCATTGCACTATCCACCGCTTTTCTGTTATAGTTCATGGTATCTTGGCGGGTCATCATGGTAACCGCATTGGTTTTTGGCTTCCACATCCAAGTACGTTCAAAATGGGAAGAATCTCGATCTACGTTAAACGTAAATTTAATCTTGGAGACATCTTTCCAGTTTTCGTAACCATGTGCCATGGCTACCTTTTCAAGAACACCCAGTTCTTCTTTGTGTGTCTTATTTTCTGCTTCTTTTTTATCAGATTTACAACTTATAAAAAGGCTTAGGCAAAGTAGGCCCATGCTTATACTATTTTTCATGAATGTTTATTTTAAGCTAAAGGTATTAAATAGCAATGCTCAAACCTAGTTTATTTTGTTCCGCCGGGTTCACAATTTATTCCTTAATTTTGTTACTGTAAATTAAATCAAAAATATGAGTGCTAAAAAAGGAAAGATTCAAGAGACCATAGATGAAAAGATGTTGGAAGAAAGAAAAGTATTTCTATGGGGTATGGTCGATGATGATTCTGCAAAACATGTCATAGATAGGTTGTTGTACCTTGATATGCAGAACAACAAGGAAATTCAACTTTATATCAATAGTCCCGGTGGTTATGTAACTTCGGGTTTTGCGATGTACGATACTATAAAATCATTAAAAAGTCCGGTTTCTACCATCTGTACCGGTCTTGCCGCATCCATGGGTTCCATTTTGCTTTCCGTAGGGAAAAAGGGGAGAAGGTTTATTCAACCGCATGCACAGGTCATGATCCACCAACCAAGTGGTGGGGCTAGGGGACAGGCATCCAATATTGAAATTCAGGCGCGGGAAATAATCAAGACCAAAGAATTGAGCGCACAGATTTTGGCCGATAATTGTGGTCAGGACTTTGAAAAGGTTTTAAAGGATTTTGATCGGGATTATTGGATGAACGCTACAGAATCCATAGAATATGGTATCGTCGACGGCATCATGGAATAATGGTAACGGAATTTAAAACAAAACCACCTTTTCAAAATGCTGAACAGGTGGTTTTTATATATAGGCGCTCTCGCGGAATATTTTGTATTATTTACGTATCCAGAATAGCTTTCGGATGCGCTTAGATTTTTAATTTAAGTTTTGGAATCTTAATATGCATCCGCATTTTCGATTATATCTTGTGCACGCTGCTTTAACGCTTCAAGTTCAGCGCTATCTTTCTTTTCCAATAGGCTCATCATCATATTCATACGGTGGTTGTCCTTAAAATGTTCTTTTTTTTCATCTAAAAAGTTCCAATAAAGTGCATTGAACGGACAGGCATTCGTTCCTGTTTTTTTGGTGTGGCTATAGGAACAATTACTACAATAATTACCCATCTTATTGATATAGTTGGCACTACTTACATAAGGTTTCGTGGCAACAATACCGCCATCGGCAAATTGACTCATTCCCCTAGTATTGGTAATTTCCACCCATTCAATGGCATCGATATAGACGCCCAAATACCACTTGTCTACCTCGGCGGGGTCTATCTGCGTGAGTAGCGCATAATTACCGATAATCATTAAACGTTGAATATGATGGGCATAGGCGGAGTCAAGACTTTGGCCAATGGCATGCTTTAGGCAGTTCATTTTGGTGTTGCCGGTCCAAAAGAAATCTGGTAGGGGATTGGAATTCTCAAGTTTATTGAGTTTTGCGTAGGCTGGCATTTCTTTCCAATAAATACCGCGCATGTATTCTCTCCAACCCACAATCTGCCGAACAAATCCTTCTACTTGGGAGATATCAATTTCATTTTTATGTTCGTAATAGTGGTCCAAAACCTTGTCGATTACTTCTTGGGGTGATAGTATTTTAGAATTCATTGCAAAGGAAAGCCTGGAATGGAAGAGGTATTTTTCTTCGGTATGCAGTGCATCTTGGTAGTCGCCAAAATGGACCAGAAGTTCTTTGCAGAAATAGCGAAGTACGGAAAGGCAATCTGCACGGCTAACGGGCCAATTGAACGATTCTGCTTCTATGGTTCCAAACGTTGTTACATTGGCAGCTTTAATGTCATTTATTAAAGCCGACACGTCTTTTCTAAAACCACGTTCATGGGGAATAGCAGGAGAGCCGGTCCATTTTTTTCGATTAGTTTGGTCAAAATTCCACTTTCCACCCTCTGGCTGGTCATTGACCATCATAATCCCATGCTTTCTGCGCATCATCCGGTAGAAACTTTCCATGACCATTTGCTTCTTGCCCTTGTAAAAATCCTTTAATTGATCTCTAGTCGTATAAAAATGTTCAGTATCCACAGCATTGGATTTAATATCCAAATTTTCGCATATTGATTGGAGTTGTTGGTCCAGCCTGTATTCATCGGGGAGTTGATATTCAAACCGCTCGGCTTCGGTTTGTGCAATATATTTTTTTATGATTTTTTCTAAATCTTGTGGATTGTCGGCATCCGTTATCGTGAGGTATATAAATTGATGGCCTTTTTCGGATAAATCCTCTTTAAAGCTTCGCATTGCACTAAAAAATGCAACTACTTTTTGAATGTGGTGTTTTACATAGTCTGTTTCTTGGCGCATTTCTGCCATGAGGTAGGTCGTTTTATCATCCACCTCATTAAACCAAGAATGGTTTTGGTTTAGTTGGTCCCCAAGTATAAGTCGTAGTTTGTTCATGTAAGTAAAAATCTAAATTTTCTATTCTATATTTCAAAGCCCACTTTTTTACTTTCTAAAAGGAGGTTGTTCAATTTTCTTTAAATATCTATGTGGTTCAAAAAAGGGTTTCTTGGAGCCAGAGATTCTGAAATTTACCATTGGAATCATAACGTTCTGCCTGACTTTTAATATTAAATTTTCGATCCCTAGGATCATTGCCTACGCCGCTATTGTACATCCAATTTCCCCAGTTGCTATGTACATCGTAATCCACTAAGAGGCTTTCAAAATAAGCCGCCCCAATGCGCCAGTCTTGCTGCAGTTCCTTAGACCAGAAACTGGCAACATTTTGTCTCCCGCGGTTGCTCATCCATCCCGTAAGTAAAAGCTCTTTCATATTTGCATTTACAAAAGGTTCACGTGTAGTACCATTCTTCCATTTAGTCAAAGCAATTTGGGAACGTTTCCACTCATACTCTTTTTCCAAAATACCACCTATATGGAAAATATTAGACCCATTTTTTAAGGATACATATTTAAAGTAATCCCGCCAAATAAGTTCAAAAATGAGCCAATAGGTGTCTTGATTTTTGGTAACTTCCTTCTCAAACCGTTTCACCTCCCAGTAAATGGTTCTTGGGGATATACTGCCATTGGCTAGCCATGCAGACAACTTTGAACTGTAGTCCTTGCCTACCAAACCGTTCCTTGTTTTTTTGTAATACGCTAGTTTTTCTGTTTCCCAAAAGTAATACTGAATTCTTTTTAAGGCTTCGGACTCTCCGCCAAGAAAGGGAAAAGCCGTTCTAGAGTCGACCTCCACGTTTTCCAGGCCCAAGTCGTTAAGGTCGGGTACCTTAGTGGTGTTTTCGACAAGGTTTTCTTTGGGCATTCCAACGTCAATATGGGTGCAGGGCCTTACTTTTATTTGTTTTTCGCATTTTTTTCTAAATGCGGTGAAAACGTCTGGTACTGCATTAAAATTTGGGTAGGGAATATCGTATGGATGAAATAAAAATTGGTCAAATTCTTCAATAAAATTTATAGCAGTAGGAACCTTTTTTTTAACCTTGTCCAATAGTACTAGTTCATCGCGCGTCCATTCTTTTTGAAGATATACGGTATCTATTTTGTGCTCAGAGATTAACTTCGGTAGGTATTGTTCAGATTTACCATAATAAATAAATAGTGGAATATTTAACTTTTCCAATGCATGCTTGAGTTGTGTAATGGTCTCAACCAGGAATTTGGCTCTATATTTTTCGGTCCGTTTAAACCCAAATTCGTTTTTGTCAAAAAATAGTGAATCAAAACAATAGAAACCGATTACTTTTTTGCCTTCCATTGCTTTACGTAAGGAACTGTTATCTTGGACCCGAAGATCATTTCTAAACCAGACTAAATTGTTCATTCTTAATTAAGGGTATTTATAAGTTTATGGCGCATCATTTGTTACGCCTACATTTCTCACCACAATACTTGACATCGTGCCAATTCTTTTCCCACTTTTTACGCCATGTAAATGGTTTGCCGCAAGTGACACAGATTTTTTCCGGCAGGTGTACTTTTTTATGAGCCATTATAATAATGATCGGGTTTCTTCATCTGGCTTGGCATAGGCAAATCGACTTAATAGGCTGGGCAGTGCATAGCCGTCCAACCCAATCGTGGCAACTGTATCGACCTTGTCCAGTTGCACCCATCCATCTTCATGAAGTGCCTTTTCTGGCACATAAATGTGCTCAATGGCGCCAATAATTAAAAGGCATCCATTTTCTTTTATCTCATATTCATTAACATACCTGCAACCTATTTTAATGGCACTTTCTGTTACGTAGGGTGCTGGGAAATCATCGATATACGATTCGCCAAGACCAGTTTTTGTGAACTCGGAAATACCTTCGTCATAACTTGCGGACGTATGGTGTGCTTGTTTCACAATTTTTTTATGTACTTGGTTTACCGTAAAAACCCCTGTTTCCTTGAAATTGGAATAGGTATTTCTTTTTACCGTTAATGGCCTTAAAATGAATCCTAATAGGGGTGGATTACTTCCAATGTGTAGGACCGAATTAAATAAGGCTAGATTGGTTGACCCCACTAACGATTTTGTTCCCAGTAGGTTTGTGGATTTATAACCCGTACAGCTGTTAATAAGATGTGCCCTTTGCCGGCTTGGCAATTGATCTAAATCGTTTTTGCTAAAATGTTTCAATAGTTTCAAATTGTTCATTAAAAATACAAATATCTTAAACAATAGTAGTTAAGGGTTTATTAAATGATATGTTTAGTTTCAGTGCTTTTTAGTGGAGATAAATCATAATTTCCTATTTTTAACCTTCATTTAATTTTGGCTACAGGCCTAAAACATGACCCAAAGCAAAAAGAGTATAGCCATTATTGGTTCAGGATTGGTCGGTTCTTTATTGGCCATTTATCTAAAACGGTACGGACATGAGATTACAGTATTTGACAGGAGGCCGGACATCCGCAATATCGAATTTTCTGGTCGGTCTATAAACCTGGCCATGAGTAACCGGGGTTGGAATGCTTTACGGGAAGTTGGTATAGAAGCGGAAATTAAAAAAATTGCCATTCCCTTGGATAAGCGTGCCATGCATGTGATTGGTCAACCGGAATATTATCAGAAATACGGAAAGGATGGTGAGGCCATCTGGTCAATTTCACGAGGTGTTCTCAATAAACGGATGATCGATTTAGCTGAGAGTAACGGGGTGGATTTTAGGTTCGAGGAAAAGGTCTGGGATATTAATTTACCCGAGGCCAAGGTCTATACCGGGGAAACCGAAAAAGGGGAATGGACGGAATATCCTTTTGACCTGGTATTTGGTTGTGATGGTGCCTTTTCACGGGTACGCCACAAAATGCAGCGCCGCAGTAGGTTTGACTACTCCCAGGATTTTATAGATGTGGGTTATAAGGAACTTACGATTCCGCCCAACGCGGATGGTACCCACAAATTGGATAAGCATTCTTTTCATATTTGGCCCCGCGGAAAATTTATGTTCATCGCCATGCCCAATTTAGACGGCAGTTTCACCTGCACCTTGTTTATGCCTTTTGAAGGTGAGATTTCCTTTGAGAGCATTAAAACGAAAAAAGAGGCCGTTCATTTTTTTAACACCTATTTTCCGAACGTGCGTAACGAAATTGAAAATCTGGCGCATGATTTTTTCAAAAACCCAACGAGTGCCATGGTAACCATGAAATGTTATCCTTGGACCTATTGGGATAAAGTGGCCTTGGTTGGGGATTCTGCACATGCCGTTGTGCCATTTTACGGGCAGGGAATGAACGCCGGGTTCGAGGATATTTTTGTGTTGGACCAGATTATTGGGGAGTTTGGTGATGATTGGCAAAAGATTTACGAGACCTATCAGGAAAGGCGGAAACCCAATGCAGACGCCATTGCCGAACTAAGTTATCGTAACTATTTGGAGATGAGCAGTAAAACGGCCGACCCCAAATTTTTGTTACAGAAAAAAATAGAGAAGCACTTTTCAGGAAAACATCCAGATAAATGGATTCCAGCCTATAGTAGGGTTACCTTCTCCGAAAGGCCTTATTCTGAGGCTTTGGCGGCAGGGGACGCACAAGAGAAAATTATGAGAGAGGTAATGAAATTACCTAGTATCGAAGAGCAGTGGAATAGTGCCAAAGTCGAAAAGCTTATGCTTCAATTGCTGAAATAAAAGTCTAATTGTCTCGTTTTATTTCCGCCCTGCGCATTGGCATACCATCAATTAAGGCGAATAGTGCTTGGATATCAATTGGGTAGGGCTCTTTTGATTTTATACCGCCATCCTTGCCTATCAAAAGATATCCCTCAAAATTCTGTGGAATGTTTTTCTTTATCGCTGTAGACACTAGTTTAAAATTAGTGTCGTATTGTTTTCCATTCTGTTGTAAAAAAACGAGTATATCCCTTTCCTTGAGCTCCTTTTCAAATTCTGAAATTAGTTCCAGTGCTTCTTTGGCTTTACTGAAATCGGGTTCCTGGTCAGAAAGAATAATAATCCTGTTCGACCATTGGTAATCGGACAATTTTTGCCCATATGAAGATGACGCTAGTAGCATGATAAGTATCGAACCAAGTTTTAGAAAATTCATGTCATTTAAAGTGAGTCGTCCTAAAATAGGTTGACAGTTTTTAAATAATTGATACTAAACCAGAGAAATTAGCTTCTCTGGTTTTTTGTTATGTATAAAGTTAGGTGTTTTATATTTTAGACTCAAATGTGGTCTTTTGTTATTATACGTTCTTATTGATTCTGCTATGAGCTTTTTTAACTCTTCGCCACTGTTACATTTATAGATCAGGAATTCCCCTTTCAGTATGCCGTTGATTCGTTCTGCCAATGCATTTTGGTAGCAATCATAACCATCTGTCATTGATGGTGTCATATTACTTTGCCTTAGTTCTTTTTGGTAAATGGCAGAGCAATACTGCAATCCTCTATCGGAATGATGAATTAGAACTTTGCTTGTCGATCTATTGTTGTTCGCCATACTTACTGCCTTTACCACATTCTCGGCACTCATATCATCACTAAGATGATACCCCATTATTTTTCTGCTATATGCATCGGTTACCAAGGATAGGTAATGTGTCCGCTCCCTGCTTTTAATATATGTAATATCACTGACGAAGAACTCCTCCGGTCCGCAAACTTTGATCTCTTTCATCAGATTAGGATGTTTTCTAAGCCAATGTTTAGAGTTTGTTGTCTTGGTGTAATTCTTCCTTGGCCTTATCAGCATCGATTCCGAGCGTAAATATCCAAACAGGGCATCTCTTCCTATTTTTAAATTGTGCCTTGCGAATTCATCCTTTAACAAGTAATACAGCTTTCGTGTACCGAGCCTGGGCATATCCTTGCGAACACCTTCAACCAAGTCCTTTACTTTTATAAACTCCTGTTCTCTTTTTATGATACGTTTTTCTGCATGGTAGACTGCTTGTCTACTTATCCCAAACAATCGACAACAACGGGATAAACTTAATCCTTGTTCTTGTCGGATGCGCTGGATTGATTGGGCGAATGCTTTTTTCTGATAGCTGTACCATACTGTTTATCCGAGATGTCGATCATGGTGTTGAGAATTTTGTTTCTCAATTTTTCATCGGAAAGCTCTCTCTCCAAGCGTTTGATTTTTTGGGCAGGTGTTTCTTTTGATTTTGGCATTTGACGTCGTATTGGTTCAGTCCAATCCAATGTACCATGTTTTCTCAGCCAAACCAAAACCGTGCTTCTGCCTTGAATACCATAAGCCTTTTGCGCCTGCTTATAAGTCATCTCGCCTTTTTCTACCTGATGGACAACACTTAATTTAAAGCCCAGATTATAATCGCGTTGAGTACGCTTGTTTACCTTAATAATTGAATGTTTCATAAATAAGTCGATTTTGTGTCAACTTATTTCAGGACGGGACAAAGTAAATAAAAAAAGCCATCTTTTAAAGGATGGCTTTTTAATTTGGTTGTAATGAGTTACAATTTGGAGAACATCTTTTGCATTTTTTCCTGTTCTTCATCAGCTAAAGCTGGATCGACCAAAATACGTCCGCTATGCTCATCCGTAATTATTTTTTTTCTGGATGCTATTTCTACCTGAACTTGTGGTGGTATCGTAAAGAACGAACCTCCAGAAGCACCCCTTTCAATAGGTACCACTGCCAAACCATTCTTAACATTGTTGCGGATACGTGCGTATGCCTTTACCAAACGCTCCTCTATCTTGTCCTGATACTTAATGGATTCTTCCAATAAAGCTTTTTCTTCTTTCTCGGTTTCCGCAAGAATAGCGTTCAATTCGCTTTTCTTGTGCTTCAAGTGTGCCTCACGTTCCGTCAACCGTTCTTTGGTTTCCGCAATCACTTCTTTCTTTTGCTCAATTTGGGCCTTAAATTCCTTTATATTCTTGTCGGCTAACTGAATTTCCAATTCTTGGAACTCCAATTCCTTACTAATTGAATTGAATTCCCTACTATTACGAACATTTTTTTGTTGCTCGCCATATTTTTTAATCAATGCCTTTGCTTCTTCAATAAGGTTTTTCTTGGCACCGATTTCAAAATTTATATTTTCCAGATCAGTTTTAAGCTTATCCATTCTCGTTTTTAGGCCAAGGACGTCATCTTCCAAATCTTCTACTTCTAAAGGAAGTTCACCACGAACATTCCTTATTTCATCAACCCTAGAATCAATTAATTGCAGGTCATATAATGCCCTTAATTTTGCTTCTACAGAGGAGTCTTCTTTTTTTGCCATATTAAAAATAATTGATGGGATTCGTTATACTTTCCGATAAATGGATTGCAAAATTAGGAATTTTTTCCGTAAGATAATCAACTAAAAGGTTTTTTGTAAACTGCTCAGTTTCAAAGTGTCCAATATCTGCGATAACCATTTGGTTTTCGGCCTCGTAAAATTGATGGTATTTGACATCGGCAGTTACGAAAATATCGGCTCCCGCCGCCTTGGCCGCGCCAATTGCAAAAGCCCCGCTTCCTCCTAGCACCGCAACCTTTTTTATAGGTTTAATTAGAAGATTGGAATGTCTAACGACCTTAGTTCGCATTTTTTCCTTGAGTTCTTGTAGAAATTCCTTTTCGGAACGGGGTGTAGGCAATTCACCAATCATACCCATACCTAGATAGGGGTTGGTATTATCCAAGGTCGTAATTTCATAGGCTATCTCCTCGTAGGGGTGGTTTTCTTTTAAGGTCTTTACGACTGCAGGTTCCTCTGCTTTGCCAAATACACAGGACAGCAATACTTCAGGCTCAGTATGCAGTTCGTCGATATACCCTCTACTTGGATTTGCCTTTTCATTTGCTTTGTAGGTACCTTTTCCCTCACTGGAAAAGCTGCAATGCGAATAGTTTCCTATTTTTCCCGCACCAGCCTTGAACAAGGCATTCTTTAGGCGATCACTATCCGCAAGTGGAACATAGGTAGTCAGTTTTTTAATTGTATTTTTTTGTGGTATCAATATTTTAGTGTCAACGAGGCCAAGTACTTCCCCTATTTTTGCATTAACACCGTGGGGCGCATTGTCTAGAGCGGTGTGGATGGCATAAATGCAGATATTGTTGCGAATGGCTTTAAGGACCACGCGTTCCACATAATTTTTACCCGTTATTTTCTTGAGCCCACCAAATATGATCGGGTGAAAGCTAACGATAAGATTACAGGATTTTGCGATGGCCTCATCCACAACGTTCTCTAGCGTATCTAAAGTTACAAGAATACCCGTTAATTCGTTGGAGACATCCCCTATAAGAAGTCCTACATTGTCAAAGTCCTCAGCATAGGTCAAAGGGGCAAAATCCTCTAAAACAGTTGTAACATCGTTTATGGTCATTTTAATGAATTATAAGGTTTTCAAAGATAAATTATTATAATTTCGTAGGGATGCAAGTGCTACGAAAACTTCTTTTCCCAATTTCATTGGTATACGCTCTCATTGTCTTTTTAAGGAATCGATTTTACGATTGGGGTATTTTTTCGTCCCGTTCCTTTGAAACAAAGATTCTATGCGTGGGCAACTTGAGCGTTGGTGGAACCGGAAAGACACCAATGATTGAGTTATTGGTAGAAATGTTAAGGAACAAAAACCGTATCGCAGTATTAAGCAGAGGCTATAAGCGTAAATCGAGCGGGTTTGTGCTTGCTACTACGCAAACCAGTGTACAGGATTTGGGAGATGAACCTTTTCAACTAAAATCAAAATACCCAACAGTGCAAGTCGCTGTAGACGCAGATCGCAGAAATGGAATAACCCAATTGGAAACGATTCATAAACCGGATGTTATACTCTTGGATGACGCATTTCAGCATAGGAGAGTAAAACCTGATTTTGCCATACTCCTTACCGCCTTTACTAATTTATACAGTGAGGATTGGTATTTACCTACTGGAAATTTGCGGGACGGCAAAATGGAAGCTCATCGGGCAGATATCATCGTCGTAACCAAATGTCCTGATATTTTGTCACTACAGGAAAGAAATGAAATCAAGCGAAAATTAGCTCCTGAGAAAGACCAGGAACTACTGTTCAGTTTTCTCTCGTATAACACCACGATAAAAGGGAATGGTACTGTTAGGTCTTTAATTGAATTAAAGAGCATAGACCTAACCTTGGTCACCGGCATTGCCAATCCTAAGCCGTTAGTTGATTTCTTGAAGAAAGAGGGACTTTCGTTTAAACATTTGAGGTTTAATGACCATCATTTTTTCTCGGAAAAGGAATTGGCATCCCTACGAAAAGAAGCTTGCATCCTAACCACAGAAAAGGATTATGTGCGGCTTAAGGATGAACTTACCCAACTGTATTATATTGAGGTAAAACATGAATTTTTGGATAATGGCAAAGAAGTCTTTTACCGAGCGCTGCATAAATTTATGACAGTGTATTCTTGAGTTTTTTGTCAAAGATATTTTCACCAATTTTTTGATAAAAAACCTCTGGTTTAAAAGGTTTCGTAACCACATCATTGCAGCCGGCCGCATAGAAACTTTCTAGACTATCATCTAGTGAAATTGCGGTAAGCGCTATAATTGGAGTTTCTTGATTGAATTTCCGTATTTCTATTGTGGCTTCTTCCCCACTTATTCCTGGCATATGGATATCCATTAGAATGGCGTCGTACACGTTTTCTTGTGCCAGGGTAATGGCCTCATGCCCGTTATTGGCGATATCACTGGTCATCTCCTTTTTGGAAAGCATTTTTTTGGTAATCACTTGATTAATTTTGTTGTCTTCCACAATCAATAAGTGAAGCCCTTTAAATTCATAATCACGTTCTGTAATCTCAAATGCTATATCCTCAGTCGTGGTTTCAAGGCTCTTCATTTCTATTTCGAAGAAAAATGAGCTTCCTTCCCCTAGATTGCTTTCCAATTCAATCTTACTGTCAAAAAGCCCCAAAAGACTTTTCACAATGGTAAGCCCAAGGCCCGTTCCACCATATTCCCTATTTATTTGAATGGAACCCTGTTCAAAGCCCTCAAAAATACTTTGTTGTTTTTCTTTTGAAATGCCAATACCGTTGTCGCTCACTTCAAAATAAATAGTAACATCGTCTTCTTCTTTTTTAAGTAGTTTGGCAATTACCTTTACTTCCCCTCCTTTGGTGAACTTAATTGAATTCCCTATAAGGTTCATAAATATCTGGGACAGTTTTAAAGGATCGCTCAACAGGTGATTTGGAATGGAGGGGTCATACTCCAAAACCAACTTCGTGTTATTGCCCTTTGCACTTTGTCCTAAAGAATTTATTACCTCATTGATGATTTTCTTTAGGTTGAATTCCACATTCAAGGTTTCCAACTTATTGGCATCTATCTTGTTCAAATGTAGAATGTCATTGATAAAGTTCAGTAAATAGTCGCCTGAGAATTTTAAGGCTGTTAAATGCTCTTTTTGGTGTTCTTGTGGGTTTTCTTCCAGTAATAAGTGCGTTAGCCCTGTAACGGCGTAGAGCGGTGTTCTAAGCTCGTGACTTACCGTTGAAAGGAAATTCGTTTTGGCCTCCATCGCCTGCACGGCACTATCCCTGGAAATCTGTAATTCCTTATTCTTGGTTTGGAGCAGATCGTTTGTTTTTAATTTTATTTGATTGTTACGGTAAAGGGTTACTGCCAGCAACGAAATAATAATCAAAAAAGCCGCCGTAAGGATCGCGGTAAGCTCAGACCTATTCTGTGATTCTGTAAGTTCCTCAATTTCTTGGTTCTGTTTGGCAATTACCTCATTTTTATAATCGTCCCTAATCTTATCTGCGGTCTTGGCCTCAATTTTATTTTTGTCAATAGTGAAGATGGAATCTTTAAGTTGCACCAAGTTCTGACTATTGACCAGTGATTTTTGATACAGTCCAAGTCGCTCATATATCGTTGTCAGTAGTCTGTTGGCATTTTTCACATCCTCTACAAAGCCGTTACTTCTCGCCAGTTCAAGTGCATTTTCACCATTTTTTGCCGCTTCTACCAGATTTTCTGTTTTTAAATTCAAATCGGCAAGTACTAAATAGGCTTGGGTCGTCAAATACTCTTTTTCATACTGGTCCGTATTCACAATGAGTGAATTTAAATTCTTGGTAGCACTTTCGTATTTTTCCAAATTGAGATACACTTTCGCTTCGGTCAGCAACAAGTTGTTGTAAAAATTACGATCGTTATTGATTTGTTTAGCCTCATTAAGCATAAACAGGGCTTGGAAATTTTTGTCGCTGCGGTACAGCAATATCGCTTCGATGTATTTGTGCATTGCATCACCATAAGGATAAGCAATGTCTTTTAGGAGCACGCTGGCGCGGTCCCAATAAAATTCCGTGTCCCCTTCCTTATCAAGTTTTAGGTAGAGTAAGGCCAATTCGTGCAAACTGTCTATTAGCGATTTTATATCCTCATTTTTTTCAGCTTCGTTCGCTGCCGTATTCAAGGTCTCCAAGGCCAAGTCTATTTTATCTTGGTTCCTAAATTTTCTGGCTTGATCAAAATAAGGTTGTATGCTGCTATTGCTCCCAGAATTTTGGGCAGATAGGGTAGGTGCCACTATCATTATGAAGAATGAGAACAGTAGCAACTGCTTTATACTATGTAAAAATGATATGTTCAAATATAGTTTTTACGGTTCATAAAGTTAATAAGGTCGATTATTCTACTGCTATAGCCCGTTTCGTTATCGTACCAGCCTATAATTTTTACCATTTTGCCTATAACCGAGGTCATTAATGAATCAAACGTACAAGAATAACAACTATTGTTTATATCGATGGAAACTATGGGGTCTTTTGTAAAATAAAGGATATTTTCAAATCGATGCTGCGCAGCTTTTTCAAATGCTTCGTTTATTTCCTCAATCGTTGTTTCGCGTTTCACGTTCAAGGTAATATCGGTCAATGAGCCATTGGGAACAGGTACCCTAATACCACAGCCTCCTATAACGTTGGCCAATTCTGGAAAAATACGCGTTAATGCTTTTGCCGCTCCTGTTGTGGTTGGTACAATGGATTGTGATGCCGCCCGGGCCCTTCTTAAATCCCTATGGGGTTGATCGTGCAAACTTTGGTCGGTCGTATAGGAATGAATCGTTGTTATATAGGCCTGTTCAATACCACAAAGGTCATTGACTACCTTTATCATTGGAGCTGCATTATTTGTAGTACAGGACGCATTTGAAATAATAGTGTCCGTTTCGTTTAGCGTTGTTTCATTGATTCCAAATACAATCATCTTAATATCCTCCTCTTCCGGCGGAACGGATAATATTACCTTTTTGGCGCCATTGGCCAAATGCATCGATAGTGTTTCCCGATCCTTGAACTTGCCGGTGCACTCAATTACCAAATCCACATTTTTTAGAGACCAGTCTATAGTTGAGGGGTGTTTTTCATTAGTAAGATAAATTGGCCTTCCGTCTACTACAATATGCGAGTCGTCATGGCTTATTCGTTGTGATGCGGTGCCGTGGATACTATCGTACTTTAGCAAGTGGGCTAAAGTTCTGGCATCGGCCAAATCATTTATTGCAACTACATTTAAGTGTTCCTGCTGTTGCAATAAACGGAATAGGGTTCTACCTATTCTTCCAAAACCATTGATGCCTAGATTTATTTTTTGCATTGGGTTTCTATGGGGATGAATTAAAAGATATTAGAATACACAAAACTTACTAGAGTGTTTCTATTTGCCACAAAATACAAGTATTGGAGTGGACTTGAAAATTACAGGATATGCTTGTGTGCTTTGTAGGATGAACGTACCAAAGCGCCACTTTCTACATGTCTAAAACCCATTTCCAGCCCTATATCCTCATATTTTTTAAACTGCTCTGGTGTAATAAATTCCTTAACAGGAAGGTGTTTTTTTGATGGCTGTAAGTATTGCCCAATGGTTAACACATCAACGTTAACCTTGCGTAAATCTGCCAAGGTCGAAATAACCTCATCTTCTTCCTCACCTAAACCAAGCATGATACCCGATTTTGTTCTATTTATACCTTGGTTTTTAAGGTAATTGAGTACCTCGAGACTGCGTTCGTATTTCGCTTGTATGCGCACTTCGCGGGTCAATCTTTTAACGGTCTCCATATTGTGGGAAACTACTTCTGGGGCAACGGTAATTATCCGATCCAAATGCTTTTCGATTCCTTGAAAATCCGGAATCAACGTCTCCAAGGTAGTATTGGGATTCATTCTTCTTATGGCCTTTACGGTCTCTGCCCAAATAATAGAACCCATATCCTTAAGGTCGTCCCTGTCTACAGAGGTAACCACGGCGTGCTTAATGCCCATAATCTTTATGGATCTGGCCACTTTTTCCGGCTCCGCCCAATCCACGTTTTCCGGTCTGCCCGTTTTAACGCCACAGAAGCCGCAAGATCTGGTGCATACATTACCCAAAATCATAAAGGTAGCGGTGCCTTCTCCCCAGCATTCCCCCATGTTAGGGCAACTACCACTGGTACAGATGGTGTGTAGGTCATACTTATCAACCAAACCTCTTAACTGGGTATATTTTTTGCCCGTAGGCAATTTTACCCTAAGCCATTTAGGTTTGCCTTTTGGTGGTGCTACGTTTTCGTTAATGACTGTGGACATGCTAATTTTTTATACAAATATACGAAGTAATAAAGTGTCTCTAAAGTTCTTTTTGGTCAGATATGAGCGTAAATATACTGGGGGCATAAAAACACTTTAACAGGTTTTATTTCCGTTCCTTGATTATTTCTGAAAGTAGTTTTTTGGCCCGCAACAATTTTACTTTTACGTTGTTCATGGGCTCATTGAGCTTCGCAGCGATATCCGCATAGCTTAATTCATTGAAGTATCGTAGGTTAATCACTTCTTGATAGTGGGGTTTCAATTTCTTGATGTCGTGCAAAAGATCTGCTAAATTTTGTTCCTGTATCAACTGATCTTCCATGGAAGGAGCAACTTCCAAAACGGTGCTTATCGCGTCTACATTACCTCTTGCGTCCAAAAGGCTTTTTTTGCGTTTTCTTACCAAGTCTATATGGATGTTTTTGGAAATGGCGATGAGCCAAGTCTTAAAAACATAGGAATCATTGTACGTGTGGATTTTATCGAAAGCCTTTGAAAATGTCTGAATGGTAATATCTTCGGAATCGTTTTCGTTTTCTGTGCGTTTTAATTGAAAACCATATACATCATTCCAAAACATATCCAGCAAACGACTAAAAGCAATTTGGTTTCCTTCTTTCGCTTTGTGTATGGTAGTTTCTAAATTGTCTATACTGTTCAATTATTTTTTTTGGATGGAAAGGTTTACTAAATAAGAACCTGACCTATTCTGAAATCATTTCATTTTTGCAATCCTGCTCGTCGGGCATTTTTCCGCACATACCGCATGCCTGTCCGTCTTGATTAAGGTATGGACTTTGACTGGCGCAAGTGCCTGCAAATTTACCATCCTTCTTGGACCAGATTTTTATTGCGATACCCGCAAATGCCAAGGCTAATAATCCAATAGTTAAAAATAGGAGCTTCATATGCTTATTTTATACAAAGATAAAAAATAAAGCCCCAAAATAGGGGCTTTATGAATACTTTATACGTGGACTGTCAATAGGCGATATTGGCAACAATATTGTCTACACTGGGTAGTTCATTGCCTCCTTTGGGTTCAATGGTTATATAACCTACCGCATTGTCCGCATAGGGGAGTGCCATCAATTTTTGTTGGTCACCCGCTTCTTCTATAATCCCTAGATTGATCATCTTGCCATTAACCTCTGCCCACATTTGAAAACACTGGCTTTCTGGAATGTTCGGTAATTTACTGACATTGATGTAAGATAATTTCTTGACCGGATTTATATAGGCAACCGCTTTCAAATCTTTTGCCTTTTGATTTCCTTTAACGTTATATTTTTTAGTTTGGGGATTGTTCAGGACAATGAATTGATTCCTAACATCCTCCAATTGCTCTTTCATATTTTCCTCAAGCAACTTTATCTTATTGCTTACCACACTATTTTCCTCCTGCAAATTCTGATTTTGATTCCAAAAGAAATAAGAGATACCGGCAAACATGATAGCGGTAATACTTGCAGCTATGGCATAACTAAAGAATCGTTTTCGTCCACTACGTTCAGATTTTATACGGGCTAGAATCTTATCCTTTAAGCCTAAAGGGGCATTAACGGCATGCAGTTTTGCGAAAATCTCCAAATTTTCCTGCAATTCATTATACGTCTCCTGTACCTCGGGATACATGGCTATATAGCGCTCTACCTGCAAATTTTCTAAATCTGTGGTAGCTCCCAATAAGTATTTTTCCAATAAATCAGAATCCAGGAATGCTTTAATTTTGTCTTTCATAATATAACATTTAACAAAAGTGCCGTAAGTGCCGGACCGTAGATTTTACCTAACTCACGCAAACCTATTTTTAATCTGGACTTAATGGTTCCCAAGGGTATATCCAACTCTTCACTTGCTTCTTGCTGGGTCATTCCTTGAAAAAAAAGGGCTTCTAGAACAATCTGGTATTTATCCTCGATTTTATCTAGATGTTCCTTAACATCCATTAACTCTGGCCTTGTACTTTCAACACCTAAAGTATATACGTCTGAAACGTCTATTTGGATTTCCTTATCGGACTTAGTATTTACACTTCTTAATTTATCAATGGCCGTATTGCGCGTAATCCTAAAAAGCCACGTAAACAATTTTGCCTTTTTAGGGTCGTAGGAGTCTGCTTTTTTCCAAATTTTCACGAACGATTCCTGTACAACATCTTGCGCCAATTCTGGGTCACGCACCACTTTGTTGGCTACACCAAGAAGAGTATCTGCGTAATTATCGTATAGAAGTGAAATGGCTTTTTCATTCCGCTCTTGCAATAATTCAACGATATGCTTTTCTAATAGAGTGCTCATAATTCAACAGATGACCATATTATTTTTAAAATGAACATCCAAATTGCCGGCGTAGACCGTATATGCATAAACGCTAAATTATAAAATTGATTGTTAATGTGGCGTTATCTAAAAATATAAATCTTATAAGTGGACAGCTGGTAACTGCCACTTTGTTTTTGGTTAGTTTGGTTTGGTAATAACCCCTGTAAATTTTTGCAGGGGTTATTTTATTACGTTTACTTCCGGTCTTATTATAATATTAAACCTGTCCTTTACTTCCTTTATTATTTTATCCGCCAGTTCCAGTAGCTCCTTTCCAGTAGCCTTGCCATGGTTGACCAATACCAAGGCCTGTTTTTTGTGGATTCCGGCATCACCAAACCGTTTGCCTTTAAAGCCACATTGCTCAATGAGCCACCCTGCCGGAATTTTATACACGGTATCGGAAACCTTATAGTAAGGTGCTTCTGGATTTTGGGAGATAAAGGCTTCAAATTCCGATTTTGAGACCAGTGGATTTTTGAAAAAACTACCGCTATTACCTAATTCCTTTGGGTCTGGCAATTTCGTCTGCCGTATGGCGATGACTGCATTGGAAATATCCTTTATAGAGGGATTTCTAACCGATTTTAGCTTTAACTGTTCCTCAATGGCACCATATTCCGTATGTAGTTGGTGATTTTTTTTTGTTAACGAGAAAGTTACGGAGGTAATGATGTACCTATCCTTGCCTTCATTTTTGAAATGGGAGTCCCGGTATCCAAATTCACATTCCGTATTTGTAAAGGAAACCAATTTTTGATCTTTTATCCTTACTGCCTCACATGAAACGAACGAGTCTTTAAGTTCCACCCCGTAGGCTCCAATATTTTGAATGGGTGCCGTACCTGTATTTCCCGGTATCAAAGACAGGTTTTCGAGCCCGCCAAACCCTTTATCAAGGGTCCATAAAACCATTTGGTGCCAATTTTCACCAGCCATTACCTTGAGTTGAACTGTATCCGACGTTTCAGATACTATTTCTTTTCCCTTTAGATTTACGTGAACTACAAGGGCATTGATATCATCGGTAAGCAAGATATTGCTACCGCCGCCTAAAACTATCTTTCTGGGAAAGTCAGTACGGGTAAGCACTTTTTGTAACTCCTTTATAGAATCGATTTCGACAAAGAAACGCGCCTTGGCATCTATACCGAAAGTATTGTAGTCCTTTAATGAAAAATTTTCATGGAAGACCATTATCCTTTATAACTTTTAAGGGCTTCTCCAAGTATAAAGACTGCTCTTTTTAAACTATCCTGGTCAAGCACGTAGGCAATTCTTATTTGGTTCAGCCCCAAACCTTCTGTGGCGTAAAAACCTGCTGCCGGTGCTACCATCACAGTCTCGTTGTTTACCCTGAAATCTTCCAATAACCATTGGGCAAAATGGTCAGCGTCCTTAATGGGCAATTCTGCTATACAGTAAAATGCACCTTGGGGCCTGGCAATTTTAATACCTCCTATTTTTTCCAACTCTGAGATCAATAGATTTCTTCGTGCCACATATTCAGTCTTTACATCCGCAAAATAGCTGTCTGGCGTATCCATTGCAGCCTCACTGGCAATTTGTGCGTAAGTGGGGGGCGAAAGTCGCGCTTGGGCAAATTTCATGGCCGTAGCAATAAAAGTCTTATTTCTAGAGACCAAGAAGCCTATTCTGGCGCCGCACATGCTGTATCGTTTCGAAACTGAATCTACGATAATAGCATGTTCGTCTAGTCCTTTTTCCTTTAGAATTGAAGAATGTACCCGGTCATCATAGGTGAACTCCCTATACACTTCATCGGCAACCAAGAATAGATTGTGTTTTTTGACCAGGGTGGCCAATTTTTGAATTTCCTCTTTGCTGTAGAGGTATCCTGTTGGATTGCCAGGATTACAGATGAGAATGGCCTTCGTTCTAGGAGTAATTAATTTTTCGAACGCTTCAATAGGGGGAAGCGCAAAGTTATCTTCCAGTTTTGATACTACAGGTACCACTTTAATGCCGCTTGCCGTGGCAAACCCGTTATAATTCGCGTAAAATGGTTCTGGGATAATGATTTCATCGTCCGCATCCGCGATCGTATTCATGGCGAAGGCCAGCGCTTCAGACCCACCGGTAGTTACAATAATGTCTGATGCCACTACAGGAATAGTATTCCGTACATAATAGGCGGCAATTTTTTCCCTAAATTCTTCCGACCCTTCCGTACGGCTGTATTCCAACACGTTGATATCACTATTTTTTACAGCATCCAAAGCCATTTGTGGTGTTTTTATATCTGGCTGGCCAATATTTAGGTGTATTACTTTGACACCCTCCTTTTTGGCTTTTTCTGCAAACGGAACTAATTTTCGTATGGGGGATTGGGGCATTGCGAGCCCTTTTTTAGATAGAGATGGCATAAACAATTTATTTTACGCAAAAGTGATAAATGATTATGGTTCTTCCAATTTAATCCTGTTTTATTTGACGGCTGCCAGAGGTGTTAAAATTCTTTATTGAAACCAATAATTGCGTAACTTGAAGAAGTTAACTAATTCATATCGATAATGTTACGTAAAAATCGGTTCTTGATATCATTGGTTTTGCTTGGATTTTCTTTTTTTGGAATGGCCCAAAAGTATCAATTGCCCGAAGGTAAAAAGTTTGAAAAAATTAAATTTGAGCTAATCAATAATTTAATGGTCATTCCCATTGAGGTCAATGGTACGGAGCTTTCCTTTATCTTGGACTCTGGTGTGGGCACCCCCATACTGTTTAACCTGGCAGACCAGGATTCCGTTCAGCTCAATAATGTTTCTGAGATTACCATTAACGGACTAGGGGATGGGGATCCTATTAGCGCACTTAAATCGCAAGGAAATTTAGTTAAACTTGGTGGCGTTACCAATGTAGCACAAGACATCTATGTAGTTATGGACGCAGGTATTAATTTTTCGCCAAGTTTGGGGATACCTATACACGGAATTATTGGGTATGACCTTTTTCGTGATTTTGTGGTGGACATCAATTATAGCAGAAAAGCCCTGAAATTAATTGACTCCGAAAACTATAATTCTAGGAAATCGAGAAAAAACAGGGAGTTAGACATTTCCGTGATAAATGGGAAGGCCTATCTGGATGCTATCGTTTTGGTAAAGGATGGAAAAGAAATTCCCGTCAAATTATTAATGGATACGGGTAGTAGCGATGCTGTTTGGCTCTTTGAGGATGAACGAATCGTAGTACCTGAAAAATATTATGAGGATTTCTTGGGGAAAGGGTTGTCTGGTGATATTTATGGAAAGCGCACCAAAATACACCATTTGAAAATTGCAGATTTTGTTTTGAAGGATGCCAAGGCAGCTTTTCCGGATATGGAGACTTTCAATACGATTGCAGATTTTGGGGGAAGAAACGGTAGTTTGGGTGGCGAGGTCTTAAAACGATTCAATATGGTGTTCGATTACTCAAACCAAAAGCTGACGTTGAGGAAAAATGGCAATTTTGATAAAATGTTTCAATACAATATTAGCGGTATAGATATACAACATGCCGGCGTACGCTATGTTTCTGAACGTATTGCAGATGCTAATGGTGTGGTATATAGCGATGAAAGAAAGTATGGCAATGTTCAAATTATGTTACAGGGTGCAACACGCCTTAGTCTGGTGTCAGAAATTATTGTTTCATCCATAAGGCAGGGAAGCCCTGCGCATTCTTCGGGTTTAAAGGAAGGTGATATTATTTTGGCCGTAAATGGAAAACGGATACATCGGTATAAACTTCAGGAAATATTGGAAATGTTGAATGAAACCAAAGGAAAAAGGGTTAAAATTTTAGTAGAGCGCTATAGTAATGATTTACTGTTCAGTTTTGAATTAAAACCGCTTTTTGAATAAAAAAAAGCCCAGCTAATGCTGGGCTTTTACTTTAGTAAATTTTATTCTTATTTGGTACCTGTTCCCTGTACCTCGCCTTTTATCTTCAACACTTTCGTAGGGGTATCCGCATTGGAAATTACGGTAATGGCCTTGCGAATAGGACCCACACGGTTAGTATCATACTTTACTTGAATTTCACCGGTTTTTCCTGCATAATAGGCTCTTCTGGTTTTTTAGGGATTGTACACCCGCAACTTGAACTTACTTTGCTAATAATCAAAGGCGCACTGCCCGTATTGGTGAATTCGAAAACTCTGATGCCATCCGATCCTTTTGCTATTTCTCCGTAATCTACGGTCTCTGATTTAAACTCTATTTTGGCTGTGGTGTCTTGAGCCGTTAGGCCTAATCCCATCAATCCAACAAATAATACAAGTACTATTTTTTTCATCATTTTAAATTTTTAGAGAGGCTAAATTTAATTCTTTTCAGTTCAACCTCAAAATCCTTTTCTTATACTCTAACGTTACTTATTTTTGTTTCGTATTTAGTATCGGGTAAAAAGTGGCTGAAATGACCGTTAGAATGTCAGTTCGGCTTTCTTTTTAAGAACTAACATTTAATTGTTCAAAAACTGTTCCAAAAATGGATATTCCTTCAAAATATAATCCGCAAGAAACTGAAAGTAAGTGGTATGACTATTGGTTACAACATGGCTATTTTCACTCAGAGCCAGATGAACGAGAGCCTTACAGTATTGTAATACCTCCTCCAAATGTAACAGGGGTCCTGCACATGGGCCACATGTTGAACAATACTTTACAAGACGTTTTAATACGTAGGGCAAGGTTATTGGGGAAAAATGCATGCTGGGTTGCCGGAACGGATCATGCTTCTATTGCTACCGAAGCCAAGGTGGTAGCAAAACTGAAGGAGCGGGGGATTCAAAAAAATGACTTAAGCCGGGAAGATTTTCTAAAACACGCCTGGGATTGGACCCATGAGTATGGGGGCATCATTTTAGAACAACTAAAAAAATTAGGTTGTTCCTGTGATTGGGACCGTACTGCATTTACAATGGATCAGGAGCGCTATGATAGCGTAATCAAGGTTTTTATTGATCTTTATAACAAGGGTTTGATTTACCGTGGCTACCGCATGGTAAACTGGGATCCGGAGGCCAAAACTACCTTGTCTGACGAGGAAGTTATTTATGAGGAGAAGCAAGGCCTTCTTTATTATTTAGCCTACACGATTGAAGGTACGGATGACAAGGTTACTATCGCTACGACAAGGCCGGAGACCATTTTAGGCGATACCGCTATTTGTATAAATCCAAACGATACCCGTTTTTCTCATTTAAAGGGTAAAAAAGCGATTGTGCCCATTTGTAATAGGGTCATACCCATTATTGAAGATGCGTATGTGGATATGGAATTTGGTACCGGGTGCCTTAAGGTTACCCCTGCCCATGATATCAACGACAAGGCTTTGGGTGAAAAGCATAACCTGGAAACTATAGATATTTTCAATGATGACGCTACCTTAAATAGTTTTGGGCTTCACTATGCAGGCAAGGATCGGTTTGTGGTACGAAAGGAAATTTTTAAAGAATTGGAAGAGAAGGGGTTTTTAGTAAAAACGGAAACTCATATGAACAAGGTAGGAACCTCTGAACGTACAAAGGCAGTCATTGAACCGAAACTTTCCGATCAATGGTTCTTAAAGATGGAGGAGTTGGCAAAGCCTGCTCTGGATGCCGTTATGGAAAGCGGAGAAGTAAAATTATACCCCAATAAGTTCGATAATACTTATCGTCATTGGATGGAAAATGTACGGGATTGGAATATTTCCAGACAATTATGGTGGGGACAACAGATTCCTGCCTTTTATTATGGAGATGGTCAAGACGATTTCGTAGTAGCTGCAAATGCGACGGAGGCGTTGGAACTAGCCAGGATTAAATCAGGTAATACCAAGTTAAACGAAGAAAATCTGCGCCAAGATGCGGATGTTTTGGACACCTGGTTTTCATCATGGTTATGGCCTATCAGTGTTTTTGGAGGAATTTTGGAGCCCGATAATAAAG
Source organism: uncultured Flavobacteriaceae bacterium (assembly GCA_963793365.1). GTDB lineage: Bacteria > Bacteroidota > Bacteroidia > Flavobacteriales > Flavobacteriaceae > Maribacter. Next base: position 114,721 of record CAWBZP010000003.1, read on the forward strand.
AGGTGAACTATTATTACCCTACCAATGATTTGGTAACGGGTCCTGATATTCTTTTTTTCTGGGTGGCACGGATGATTGTTGCCGGTTATGAATTTAGAGGGGAGCGCCCTTTCGAAAATGTATATTTTACGGGTCTAGTACGTGATAAACAGCGTAGAAAAATGTCAAAATCACTTGGGAACTCACCAGACGCCTTAAAGCTGATTGAGGACTACGGAGCGGACGGGGTTCGGGTAGGTCTTTTGTTAAGTTCTGCCGCAGGGAATGATTTAATGTTCGATGAGGATTTGTGTCAGCAAGGAAAGAATTTTGCCAATAAGATTTGGAACGGATTTAGATTGTTGAAAGGTTGGGAGGTAGCGGATATAGCACAACCCGAAGCTTCAAAATTGGGGTTGGAATGGTATGAATCCAAATTAAATAAAACCCTGCTAGAAATTGAAGACCACTTTACTAAATTTCGTATTTCGGATGCCTTGATGGCTACCTACAAGTTGGTTTGGGATGATTATAGTTCGTGGCTACTGGAAATAATTAAGCCTGCATACCAACAGCCAATAGATAGGATAACCTTTGATAAAGTCATTCAATTATTTGAACAGAACTTGAAGCTTTTGCATCCCTTTATGCCTTTCTTAACGGAAGAAGTGTGGCAGCATATCGCCAAACGAAGCCCGGAAGAAGCGCTTGTTGTTTCAAAATGGCCGAAAGCTGGTCCTGTAAATGAGGAGCTTATAACGCAATTTGATTTTGCTGCTGAGGTCATCTCGGGAATTAGGACAATCCGCAAGGAAAAGAATATTCCCATGAAGGAGTCATTGGACATTTCTGTATTGAATACGGAGAGAGCAAGCAAGGATTGGGATGTAATCATCTCCAAGCTGACAAATAGTGCTACGGTATCCTATATAGACGCCCCATTAGATGGTGCGCTAACGTTTAGGGTTAAAAGCAATGAGTATTTTGTACCTATGGAAGGGGCGATTGATATTGAAGCGGAAATTACAAAAATAAAGGAGGAGCTCAAGTATACAAAGGGCTTCTTGATTTCAGTCCAAAAAAAATTATCCAATGAGCGTTTCGTGAACAATGCGCCAGAAAATGTTATTGCAATAGAGCGTAAAAAACAGGCCGATGCAGAAGCGAAAATTGAAACTTTGGAAAAAAGTTTGGCAAGCATGAGCTAGATTAGAATCCATAAAAGTGTTCCTAAAAAAGTCTAGTCCCTGTGTAAGGGTTACTGGACTTTTTTTATTGACATTGGATTCCCTATGTTTCGTATCTTTCAGGAAGAACTCTAAACTAAAAAAATGAAGCCGCTAAAAAAAGAAGATATCAATCAAGAAATATTTGATTTATACGATGCCTATGCCCATAACAAAATTCAGCGAAGAGATTTTGTACAGAAACTTTCCTTGTATGCAGTTGGGGGAATAACAGTAGCCTCACTAATGAGTTTTTTAATGCCAGATTATCAAACCACCTTGTTAGTGGATAAGGATGACCCAAATTTGGAATCAGGTTATGTCACTTATAATTCACCTAAGGGCGGAGGGGAAATCAAGGGCTTGCTCTCCATGCCTAAGAATACGGAAGGGAAATTACCCGGTATCGTCGTGGTTCATGAGAACAGGGGCTTGAATCCCTATATAGAGGATACGGCAAGAAGGGCTGCCTTGGCCGGTTACATTACCATTGCTCCAGATGCTTTGAGTCCACTGGGTGGTTATCCAGGAAATGATGATGAAGGACGAGAAATGCAGCGGAAACGAGATAGGAACGAAATGTTGGAGGATTTTATCGCCGCTTTTGAGTATTTGAAAGGCCATGAAAATTGTAATGGAAAAATTGGTGTTGTAGGCTTCTGTTTTGGTGGATGGATATCAAATATGATGGCGGTCCAAGTTTCAGATCTAGCTGCGGCGGTTCCTTTTTATGGAGGCCAGCCTACGGAAAATATAGGGGAGATAAATGCCCCCTTGATGTTGCAATACGCAGGGTTGGATGAGCGTGTAAATGCCGGATGGCCTGCCTATGAAGAAGCGCTGAAGGAGCATGATAAGAAATATGAGGTGTTTTTCTATCCAGATGTAAACCATGGTTTTCATAATACGTCTACGCCCCGTTATGATGCAGAAGCTGCCGAATTGGCCTGGAAGCGTACCATGGATTTTTTCAAGGAAAATTTGAGTTAAGAATTACTTCAAACATGTATTGGGATTCAAAACGGTTTTTTATTCCCATTTGCATATTTTTGCATTTGTCTTGCCAACATAATTTTATAGTGGAGAACTAAACATAGTTACATGGTCTCTATTGATGTTATAATCAACAAAAAACAGCTAAATTTAGAACTGCTATTAAAAAGAATACAATGAGGTCTACATATATCCTGCCATTGGCAGTTCTTGTGCTTAATTTTAGTTGTTCAACTGATTCCATGAACAATTCCATGCAATCTCAGGAGGAAATACTCGAAGCTACTGCACCTAAAACACAAATTAGGGATTCAGCTTTTGAACAAGCTCTAATAGAATTGGGTTATGATGATGTGGTTGATGGCACTGTTATAACTGCAGATATCAGCCAAGTAAATTCCTTGGTACTTAATGAAAAGGGATTATCCGATTTGACGGGAATAGAAGATTTTAAATTATTGGATAATCTTTGGGTTAATGACAATGGGATTTCCGAATTAGACCTTTCTTCAAATACCTTATTGAAATTTCTCTTTATAGAAAACAATGAGTTGACAGCATTAATACTTCCTCAAACACCCGTTCTGGAAAAAGTAAGTGCTTTGAATAATATGCTCACGGAGTTGAATATCTCAACTAATACAGGTTTGCAAGTTTTGGGTCTCGCCAATAACTCTATATCGAATATAGATATATCCAAAATCCCAAATAGGATACAACTAAATACCTTTTCCATTGAAGGCAATCCATTGGTTTGTATAAAAGTTAATGAAGCTCAATTAGAAAATATTCCAAATCAATGGACTAAGGATACGGAGGATAATTTTGCTTTGATGTGCAACTAGACCAAACCTTCGGTAAGACCCTATATAATTTTAGATTGACTTTTTGTTTGGAGTTGATTTCAGATTGGATGTTATCAATCACAACTATAATTCGGGTTTTGCTTATTCATAGTTTAGGACAAATTTTTTATTTGTTTCATTCTAGTTATGAATTCTAACATAATTTATGATTCTAGGACAATTTGTGATGAAAAATGGCATTCTGGGCTTCTGTTTTGGTGGATGGATATTAAATATTACGGTGGTCCAAGTTTCGGATATAGCATCTGCGGTTCCCATTCTTGGCGGCTAGCCAAAGAAGAAGATAGCGTGTATAAACGCTCCCCTAGATGCTGCAATATGCAGGGGTGTATGAGCGTTTAAACGCAGGATGGGCTGCCTATGACGAAGTCTTTAAAGAGCAGGATAAGAATTCTTAGTTATTTTGCTATTCAGATGTAAACCATGGTTTTCACAATATAGCTACGCCCCGTTATGATGCAAAAGCTGCCGAATTGGCCTGGAAACGCACCATGCATTTTTTCAAGGAAAACCTGACCTAAGAAGCTGTGGGACAGAAGGCTCCACCTAAAGCGCGCTCCTAAATAGAGTTATTAATAAAGTGGTTTGAGTTAAGGTGTTTGGAATGTTAAACTTACATTTATCCCTGAACAATCTAAAAACACACATTATGAGAAGTTTACTTTGGTTAGTTGCAGTAATTTGCATTATTATTTGGTTATTGGGTATGTTGGGAATCGTCCCAGGCCTAGCGACAGGTAGTTTGGTGCACATTCTATTGGTAATAGCGGTTATCGTAATCCTTTATAATATTATTTCAGGAAAAAAAGTGCTGTAGGATTAATTTCCACAGATAATAATTAGTACATGCAGGAAGCCCTTGGATTTAATTCAAGGGCTTTTTCATTTTTAAAAATTGTTACTATCAGTGAAAATCAATAAAAATTAAATTTCCTAACTTTAGGAAAACTATTAAAAAATGAAACAGGCACAATTTGTGGGGTTCTTGTTTGTGGCTACTTTTTTATCGGCACAGGATAAAGTAAATCTTGTAGTTCCAAGTACCGCGGCTCAAATTAAAACGGCAACGCTAGCAGCCCCTGAAAATGAAAAGGATGCGGCACACATTTATGGCTATAATACGGAAGGCAAATTTGTGGTGCTTCGTGAGGGTAGTAATAATCTTGTCTGCTTGGCAGATGACCCACGTAAGGAGGGAATAAGTGTTTCCTGTTATGTAAAGAGCTTGGAACAGTTTATGCAAAGAGGTAGGGAGCTTACGGCATCCGGCAAAAATACCATGGAAAAAAGGGCGATTAGAGGGGAAGAGGTGGCCCAAGGGAAATTGATAATGCCAAAGGAACCAAGTATGACGTACATTTACTACGGGGACCAAGAGGATTACAATATAGAAACTGGTGAATTGGAAAATGGACAATTTCGGTATGTTGTTTACACTCCTTTTGCGACTACGGCAACCACTGGCCTGCCAGATAAACCCTTTGCAAAGGGAATGCCATGGTTAATGGATCCCGGTACTTTTAGGGCGCACATTATGATCGGACCATTCAATTAAATAGACATCACCTATGGAATCTTATGCAAATGCCCTGCTCTATGCAATTCCTTTTTTTATGTTGCTTTTGGTGCTCGAAATATCCTATGGCTATTTTATAAAAAATCAAAAACATAAAGTAATGGATTCCGTTTCCAGTATCAGTGCGGGACTTACCAATATAATTAAAGATTCACTGGGCATAGGCGTTGTATTGGTAACCTATCCGTTTCTCTTAAATGCTTTTGCGATTACACAAATTGAGAGTACTTGGATTACATGGGTGGTTGCTTTTTTAGTAATCGATTTTGCGGGTTATTGGAACCATCGTTTAAGCCATAAAGTCAATTTCTTTTGGAACCAACACGTAATTCACCATAGCAGCGAAGAGTTTAATTTGGCATGTGCCCTGCGGCAATCCATTTCCAATCTTTTGGGGTATTTTTCGCTATTGTTGATACCTGCAGCATTGGTAGGTGTTCCTTATGAAATCATTGCCATACTGGCACCCGTTCATCTTTTTGCCCAATTTTGGTATCATACCCAACATATTGGCAGAATGGGATGGTTGGAATATGTTATCGTTACTCCTTCACAGCACAGGGTGCACCACGCCATAAACCCAGAATACATAGATAAAAATTTAGGACAAGTCTTATGCGTTTGGGATCGCATTTTTGGTACTTTTCAAGAAGAGTTGGATGCTGTGCCTCCACAATACGGTGTTTTAAAACCTGCTAAAACCTGGAATCCCGTTCATATTAATTTTCAACATCTATGGGGACTAATACAGGATGCTTGGAGGACCAAAAATTATTGGGATAAATTAAGGATTTGGTTTATGCCTACCGGTTGGAGGCCTGCAGACGTCAAAGAAAAGTATCCCATAACCATTATTGAAGACGTTTATGGTTTTGAACGTTACCGTACACCAACATCCAAGTTATTTAATGGCTACATTATTTTCCAGTTATTAATGACTACCTTTTTCTTGCTTTTTATGTTTTACAATTTCTCCAATAGTAGTTTTATGGAATTGCTCGGTTTTGGGATTCTTGTATTTCTGGGTATTTATGGATATACGAGTCTAATGGATAGGTCGCGTTATGCCGTTTATATCGAAGTTTTTAGAAGTGTTTTGGGAATTGGAACGCTTGTATTTTTAGGAGATTGGTTCGGGTTGGATAACTATTTAGAATTTGGGAGTGTATTTATACTAGTCTATTTCCTATCTACAGCATTTGGAGCAATTTACTTTTCCTTCCTTGAAAAACCTAAGCTCTCCTTCAACACTTATTCGCACTAGACAGTAATGATACGACCCTATATTTTAGAAGAGACAAATTGGCAGCACTTAAAGGATGAAAGCTTTGAGCTGGCCGTATTGCCTTGGGGAGCAACAGAAGCGCATAATTATCACTTGCCGTATGGAACAGATAATTACCAGGCGCAAAATATAGTAGAAGCGGCAGCTAAGCTTTCGTGGGAAAAAGGAAAGAAAATTATCGTTTTGCCAACGATATCCTACGGGGTCAATACGGGTCAAAAGGATATTTATCTGGATATGAATTTGAACCCGTCTACACAATTTGCTATTTTAAAAGATATCGTAACCGTGCTGAACAGACAGGGCATTAAAAAATTAGTGCTATTTAATGGTCACGGAGGTAATAATTTTAAGCCTTTGGTACGCGAACTGGGCTTATTATTCCCGGAAATGTTTATCAGCTTTTGCTTCTTTCCCCAAATGTTTGATAAAACCAATTATTTTGAGGAAAAAGGAGACCATGCAGATGAAATGGAAACTAGCCTTATGCTTCATTTAAGACCAGATCTGGTTTTGCCAAAGGAGTACTGGGGTGATGGGGCGGAAAGGAAATTTAAAATAAAGGCCCTTACCGAAGGGTGGGTATGGGCAGAGCGGCAATGGTCCAAAGTAAGTAAGGATACAGGAATTGGAAATCCAGAATTCTCAACAAAGGAAAAGGGAGAACGTTTTTTTACTGATGTTTGTGAAAAATTGGATGAGCTTTTCTGCTCATTGTGCGATGCAGATTTGAACGACCTGTATGAATAGGAGTAAAGGGTGTACTTATTTCAAAGCTTCAGAAACCAAGGCTATATATGATTTCATTGCTTGCTTTTCGTTCATGTTTTTGGCTTGAAACAAGGCATTCGCCTTAAACGCGTTTATTAAGGGCGTTTTACTGCCAGGATTATCAAAATTGGCATTTGCAATTTTATAATAAGCGTATAATTTTAAGAGTACGTCTGCAGGTATGGGTTCCGTAAAGTTGTTTACATAGGCCACAGCCTCTTCAAAATTAATATGTAGTTTCTTCTTTTTCATTGGGATCAATAAAAGTTGCTATGCACGTTTGAGCTCCTTTTACTTTTTGATTCAATTTTACGTTGATCTGGCAATCTAAAGGTAAGAACAAGTCTACCCTGGAACCAAATTTTATAAAGCCAGAATCATCACCCTGTTGAACACTTTCACCCTTTTCGGCATAATTTACAATGCGCCTGGCCATTGCTCCCGCTATTTGGCGGTATAGAATTTCACCAAATTTTGGTGTTTTGATGACAACTGTGGTGCGTTCATTCTCTTCGCTGGATTTAGGATGCCATGCAACCAAATATTTTCCGGGATGATATTTTGATAAACTTATACTACCACTGGCGGGATACCGTGTTACGTGCACATTGGTGGGCGACATAAATATGGAAATCTGCCTTCTTTTTTCTTGAAAATACTCTTTTTCAAAAACCTCTTCGATTACCACAACCTTACCATCTACCGGGGACCTTATTTCGTTGAAATTCTTTGCCGCCAGTCTTTTCGGGTTTCTAAAAAATTGTAGAATGGCCACCATAACCACCAAACCAAGTAATTGGATGGCAAGCTTGAGCCAGGCAATATCTATAAAAAAATGTGCAAGTAGTACACTGATGCCTACAAGCAAAAAAGAAAATAATATTATTTTTTGTCCCTCTCTATGAAACATAACTAAAAATATTAAGCGTTAAATATGCAAATGGTGCGGCAAATACTAGGCTATCCAGACGATCTAACATACCACCATGACCTGGTAGTATTGCACCACTATCCTTTACGCCCGCCGATCTCTTTAATTTGGATTCTATCAAATCTCCCAAACTACCGGCAATCACAATAATCGTAGCCAATAGCATCCATTGTATTGGACTAATTAACTGTTCTTGGGTGGCAATTAGATAGGCCGCTCCTAACGCAAATATATAACCGCCAACGGTGCCTTCAACGGTTTTTTTGGGGGATACTGAAGGAAACAACTTAGTCCTACCAATACTTTTGCCTACTAGGTACGCAAAGGAATCGTTTACCCATATTAAAATGAAAATTCCCATGATAAGTAATTTGGCGAACGCATCATTTTTATAGGGGATCATCGTTAGAAAAATACATCCGCCACCAATATAGAAGAGGCCAATTATAAATTTTAATAACGTATTAAATTTTATTTCCTTTTTTGAGAACAGATTCACAAGTAAATAGACATCTACTACAATGGTTATGAACATTAAAGTATTGACTATTTGCTGATCTTTTACGATATAGATAAATGCCCACCATAGCGCTAAGTATGCAGCAAAAATATGATAGCCTCTTAATCCTACAAGTCTTTTGTATTCATAAAGACAAGCAAGACCAAAGGTCATAAATAAAAAATCGAATGCATCTGAACTAAGGAATACTGCCGATAATAAAAGTATTATATAGACAGCTCCTGTCAATGACCTTCTTAAGATTTCCTTCATACTATAAATCTTCCAGAAGTAAAAGATAAAGATTTTTAGTACTACTACCATAGGTTAGAAAATCGTCTGAATTTTCTTTGGTAGCCTTAAAGTGTTTTAATGTAGTGATATTGGCCGGAATCTTTTGGCCATACTTTTTTTTGATTGTCTTAAGACCTTCCCCTATTGATTCAACCAATTGACTTGTAGTGGCGAAAACAACTACATTACTGGGGAGTTCGTTTACCTTTCTTTCCTTCAATTGATTAGAACAAACCAAAATACTCCCATTTTGGGCAATAAGGTGTTCACAGGTAGTAAAAAAAACCTCACTATTTCTAGCGTTATCTGTAAATGAAATTGATTCTTTCTTAAATTTTTCGGCCAGCCTATCGTTCATCACGTAGAAGGGCTCATTTTGCCAACTATTCTCTTCTACAATATTGCTTAAGGCCTTGGAAACCTCACTATCGGAAATACAGTAAATAAATTTACCTCCATTTTGTTTGAAGTGTATGGTGAACTTTTCGTCCACGGGGATATTCAAATCGGGCATGTGATCACCTCTGGTTTCAACAGTTTCCCTTGAAACCTTCTTTTTGCCACCGCCAAATAAAATATCTAAAAGCCCCATCTATAGTCTTGAAATTGCTTACCTAAAGTACTGCAATATTATGGATTTTTGGTTATTTCCTCCTCTTCGGTTGTTTTGTTGTCCTCAGCATCCTTCGCTTTTTCCTCTTCCCTTAGCTTTTTTTCATTTTCCATTGCCAAGATATCTTTTTCAAAATTTCTTTTACCGAAAATTTTCTCCAAATCTTCCTTAAAGATAACCTCTTTCTCCAACAATCTTTCTGCCAGGGTGGTAAGTTTGTCCTTATTATCGGTCAAGACCTTGATTGCCCTTTGGTATTGTTCCTCTATAATTTTAGATATTTCAGCATCGATTTTTCTGGCGGTATCTTCACTGTACGGTTTTGAGAAGCCATAATTGTCCTGTCCGGAGGAATCGTAATAGGTAATGTTACCAATTTCATCGTTTAGTCCATAAATGGTTACCATGGCCCTAGCTTGTTTGGTCACCTTTTCCAAATCACTCAAAGCACCAGTAGATATTTTGTTGAAAATCACTTTTTCTGCAGCCCTACCACCCATGGTGGCGCACATTTCATCCAACATTTGTTCTGGTCTTACGATAAGGCGTTCTTCGGGCAAATACCACGCGGCACCCAAGGATTGACCTCTTGGCACTATAGTGACTTTTACCAAAGGAGCGGCGTGCTCCAGCATCCAACTTGTTGTGGCGTGGCCAGCTTCGTGGTAGGCAATGGTTTCTTTCTCACCCGGAGTAATGATTTTATTTTTCTTCTCTAGACCACCAACTATTCTGTCCACGGCATCCAAGAAATCCTGTTTAGAAACGGCTTTTTTCTCTTTTCGGGCCGCTATCAAGGCCGCTTCGTTACATACATTGGCGATATCTGCTCCTGAGAAACCAGGGGTTTGTCTTGCCAAGAAATCCAAATCTAACGTTTCCGCCGTTTTTATAGGTCTCAAGTGTACTTCAAAAATTTCTTTACGTTCCCTAATATCCGGCAAATCAACATAGATTTGTCTATCAAACCTACCTGCACGCATGAGGGCTTTGTCCAGTACATCTGCCCTGTTGGTAGCAGCCAATACAATCACATTGGTATTGGTGCCAAAACCATCCATTTCCGTTAAAAGCTGATTAAGGGTATTTTCACGCTCATCATTGGAACCTGTGAAATTATTTTTACCCTGGCCCTACCAATGGCATCAATTTCATCGATAAAGATGATGGCTGGAGATTTATCTTTTGCCTGTTTGAAAAGGTCACGAACCCTTGAAGCACCTACACCAACGAACATTTCTACGAAATCTGAACCCGATAAGGAAAAGAATGGAACTTTTGCTTCTCCCGCAACCGCCTTGGCCAATAGGGTTTTACCCGTACCCGGAGGCCCTACCAGTAATGCACCTTTAGGAATTTTACCGCCCAAAGAAGTGTATTTATCCGGATTTCTTAAAAATTCTACGATTTCCTCTACTTCTTCCTTTGCGCCTTCCAGACCAGCAACATCCTTAAAGGAGGTTCTTGTGTCCGTTTTTTCATCAAATAATTTCGCTTTAGACTTACCAATGTTGAAAATCTGACCGCCCGCGCCGCCGCCGCCGCCGCCCGACATTCTACGCATCAAATAAATCCAAATTCCTATGATAAGGACAAATGGCAAAAGGGACAGTAAAAAGTCTAAAATTGCAGTAGACTCCTTACCAAACTCGATAATGGTCTCTAGATTGTTCTCTTTTTTAATATCAGTAATTTCATTTTGAAATATCTGAAGGTCTCCATAGTCCAGGGTGTATTGTGGTACATTGCCGGTTGTAGGAAGAAATGATTTCTCATTTACGTCTTTATGAACCTCTTTGGATATGGCTTCATCATTTAGAAAAACCTTTGCCTGATTGGTATTGGTGATAATCAAAATCTTTTTGACGTCACCGTTCCTCAAATACTCCTGAAGTTCTGAAGTTGTCGTTTTCTTGGTACTGGCCAAATCATCACTATTGAACAATTGAAATCCAATAAGTAACACTGCCACTAATCCATAAATCCACCACGAACTAAATTTTGGTTTCTTAGGAGTTGTATTATTTTCTTTTGCCATCTTAATTTTTTATTGATTAATGCTACTTTCTATGGTCGTGAACTTTGCATCTCCCCATAGACCCTCTATGTCGTAGAATTCACGGATTTGTTTTTGGAATACATGGACCACCACATTTACATAGTCCATTAATACCCATTCTGCATTATCCTCGCCTTCTACGTGCCAAGGTTTGTCCTTAATCGCTTTGCTTACTGTTTTTTGGATAGAACCTACGATTGCATTTACATGCGTATTGGAAGTACCGTTACAAACAATGAAGTAATCACAAACGGTATTCTCAATTTCCCTTAAATCCAAAAGATTTATATTGTGTCCCTTTACTTCTTCAACTCCCTGTATAATTAATGCAATTAACTCATCTGCGCTAGTTTTCCTTTCCTGCATTCAAAAATTTTAATTTTTACAAAGTTATTATTTTTTTGTTCTTTTAGGTCTAGTTTTTAACAATACATTAAAGTTTCACCTTATGTACTTTAAATGCAAATAATCAAACTTGATGCCACGGAATCTACTAATACCTATTTAAGGGAGTTGGCCACGCAAAAGCTATTGCCAGACTTTACGGTTGTTTGCACCCAAAATCAAACGCAGGGTAGGGGGCAATTAAATTCCGAATGGGAGTCTGAGCCTGGTAAAAATTTGGCAATCAGTATTTTAAAAAAATATAAGGAATTAGCTAGTATTAATTTTTTTTTAATAAGTATTAGCGTTTCACTTGCCATTTTGGAGAGTTTAAGACAATTGAAAATACCGGATTTGAGTGTTAAATGGCCTAACGACATTATGTCAGGTGCTTACAAGATTGGTGGAATTCTGATAGAAAATAAGATTTCCGGTACTCAAATTAAAAGCTCCGTTATTGGATTTGGATTAAACCTAAATCAGTTATCATTTAAAAATGCCCCCCATGCAGCATCCCTAAAACAACTAGTTGGTCGCACTTTTGATGCGGATACCGTTTTGTATTCCTTATTAGCGACTTTAAATAACCATCTATCCAAACCCTTGGTTTCCGAAAAAGAAAAATTATTTGCTGCATACCACGACAACCTGTTTAAGCTGGGTGTACCATCTCAATTTAAGTTGCAAAACGATGAAATTCTAAAAGGTACTATACTAGGGGTTGCCAAGGATGGCAAACTCAAGGTTGAATTTGAGAATGGCCAACAACGGGAATTTGGCCTAAAGGAAATCCAACTTCTATACTAGATCTTCTCCAAGTTTTTGGATAATGTATTGATGAAATTGGTAATTGGTGTTTTTATCATCATTCCCATCATGGCATTGAACTCTCCAGAAAAACTTAAGGTTACCTCGCTTTTATCACCATCCAAGGCTGCTATGGTAGCGGTCAACGTAAACGGTAATTTTTCACTGGCCGCTCCCAAAACCAATTTATTGAACGGATCTTGTTCTTTTTTTTCCAGTACGATTTCTGGCATGCCCTTTAAGGCGAAAAGAAATCTATTTTCGTTCAGCACTTCAAATTTATCAATATTTTCAGGCATTAATTTTTCGAAGTTCGCTAATTCGTTAAGGAATTTGTACGTTTCTTCTTTGCTTTTTGATACTGTTGCTTTCGGCGTCTCTATAAACATATTATTCTGCTATCCATTTCGAAGGATCCTTCCTCCATTCCATTAATGTTTTTAACTGCTCCTCCTTCACATAACCGGTATCGGAGGCCTGTTCAATTAAATATTCATAACTGCTTAAGGTATGCAGTTCAACATCTTTTTCTGTAAAATTCGTCAATGCTGTTTCAAAGCCATACGTAAAAATGGCCAACATGCCCTTTACATTGGCATCAATGGCCCTAAGGGCATCAACGGCATTTAGGCTACTTTTACCAGTGCTTATAAGGTCTTCTATGACCACTACGGTCTGGTGTGCTTCTAAATGGCCCTCAATTTGATTTTGCCTACCGTGCGATTTTGGCTCTGGTCTAACGTATACAAACGGTAGGTTGAGCTTGTCCGCAACAAGTGCACCTATCCCTATGGCCCCTGTTGCTACCCCTACGATACAATCTGGTTTACCGTATAGCTGTTCCACCTGTTTTGCCATTTCCTCCCGAATATAATTTCTGATAATGGGGTAGGATAACAGAATTCTATTATCGCAATATATGGGTGATTTCCAACCGGAGGCCCATGTAAAAGGATTTTCCGGTTTCAATTTTATTGCATTAATTTGCAGCAGAAGCTCTGCTGTTTTTTTAGCCGTGTTCTTGTCTAAAACCATGACGCAAATGTATAAAGTTTTTGTTAATGAATTGCCCTTGATTTTAACAAATAAGCTCTCGGAAACGGCAAATGGCGAGTATTTTTTGCTTAATCAAGACGCTATTCAAGAGGCAATAAAATCCTTGAAAAAGAAAAAATTAGCAGAGGCTTATATCTATCATCCTAATCATGAGGAGATTCTAAAAAAGTTTACGCAGGAGATTCCGTTGGTAGTGGCTGCCGGAGGTGTCGTAACCAACGAAAAAGGTAAAGTGCTTTTTATTTATCGAAACGATAAGTGGGATTTGCCCAAAGGCAAGCTTGATAAGGGAGAATCTATTGAGGATTGCGCCATACGGGAAGTAATGGAGGAGACCGGGGTGAAGGACCTAAAAATAGAAAATTATTTGCGTACTACGTACCATATTTTTAAGAACAATGGCACCCATACCTTGAAACAGGTACACTGGTATGCCATGAAAACGAACTACACGGGGAAGTTGAAACCTGAAAAAAAAGAGGGTATCGTAAAAGTGAAATGGAAAGGCCCTATTAAAATACAAAAGGCCCTGCAGAATTCTTATGTGAATATTAAAATTTTATTTGAAGGAGATTAATCCTGCCTATTCCTCTTTATGAATCCTGTAAATAGGGTATTGCAGATGCGCATATTCATAGAGCTCACTTCGCTTAAAGATCCAATCTAATTGCGCATACCAATCCTCACCAAAGGCAGTATCAATACTCTTTTGTTCCTCAAAGGCAGTTCTTAAAATAGAATCATTCTGGAGCATTTCTAGAGCTGTATCCTCGAATACATAGGGTGAAAACCCTTCTTTTTGCTGTAAAATGGTGTCGAAAAAGTTCCAGTTGAAAAAGGAATCCGTAGCGGACGGCTCCAAGGTTTCGAGTAAATAACGTATACCGGCCTGATCTGTTGGAACTAGTATATCGCCTGCATGGAAATCAATGTATTCAATACTTGAATTTACTTTCGTATTGCTATGTACATAGTGGCCCTCGTAAGGGCTTGCTACCGTTTCATAGTCGCTTATCCTATAGGACTCTACGTTTATGGTTGTATCCTTTTTAAGGGTCGAAAAGGCTATTTTATTCAAGGTAAGCCTATCGATTACGGCCTTCCATTGTTTTCCGAAAATATAAGCTTTAGGTATCTTGATGGAATCTGAAGCAGTAAAGAAATCCTGATAGTCAACCTCAGTTTCTATAGGAATGGTTCGATCATATCTTAATCGAGGAAAGCCAGTTACTTCACTTTGTAGGGTATCCGCCTTAAAGCCTTTGAAAATGAATCTCGATACCTGCGTCGTGTCCACTTGCCAAGAAATGGGGTAGTAGATTTTATCCCTGTACGTCGCTTTCGCAGCCTCCCGTAGTTCCCTAATTTGGGCACCGTCGCTTTCGGTTATAGCAATCATTTTTAGCATAAGGGCATAGGTGCCTTCTACACGTTTGTTATAAGGTTTTAACATATGCGTTTCCACCATCATACCAATGGTATTCCAAAGGGTTGTGTATCCTGTGGAATACCTGGGATGATCCATAAATTGTTTGAAACCAGTTTCAGGAGGTCTATTGAAAACGTTGACATATGGGGTAATATCCCAATTTGATTCTAAAAGGGAATCCCGCAGTTGCGGCATTAATCGTTCATGGACATAGTTCCCTAATTCCTCCCCAAGCTTATTGTGTTGGGTAAACAAATGGGTAAGCGTATATTGATAATCTGCCCCGTTGCTTACATGGTTGTCAATAAAAACATCAGGGTTTACGAGGTGATAGATTTGGGCAAACGTTTCTGCATTTTTGGTGTCCATTTTAATGAAATCCCTATTAAGGTCATAATTTTTCGCGTTTCCTCTAAATCCATACGCCTTAGGGCCATTTTGATTGGCTCTGGAAGTGCTATTTCGGTTTAGGGCCCCACCAACGTTATAGATAGGTATAGTTGCAATAATGGTTTCTTTGGGAGTGCTTATTTTTTTACTGGCCAAATCCCTGAATAAAAGCATGGTTGCATCTATACCATCACTTTCTCCAGGATGGATTCCATTATTGATAAGCAAAATCGTATTATCCTCATTAAGTTTTTGAAAATTAAAATCTCCTTTAAAACTATAGGTAACGAGGTGTAAGGGTTTGCCACTATCCGTAGTGCCAATGGTTTGGATATTGATACTTGAAAATTCTTTGGCCAAGCTCATGTAGAAGTCAATTACTTCCTCGTAGGTAGCCGTTTCTATCTTATTGGAACGCTCATAGGGCGTAGGAAAATCGGCCTCTGTATTTTCTGGTTTATTTTCACAGGACAGAAGTAGAACACAAATTAAAGGCAGCAGTAAAAATCTCATTGCCAAACATTTATTATGGGAGAAAGCTCCTAATTACGAGCGCAAAAATAATCAATGTGAAATGAATTGTATTATGGGATCTGTGTAATTTCGGTAATTTTATTCCTATCGATAGGTTTTTGGTTGAACGTAATTAGATGATGGGTTTTATCCTTGTAAAATTCCCACTGTTTTTTATCGTAGGGATCAATAGAAGAAGTTACAACGTTGATTTTTACTTTACCGGGAATAGGAAGGTTTATGAATTCCTTTAAAAATTCCCATCCGTCCATAATCGGCATATTTATATCCAAAAAGATAATTTCTGGAATAGCTTGTTCTTTCTCAAGTTTTTGTTTGATTTCCTCAACGGCTAATTTACCGTTAGCGAAGGATTCAATTTTTTGACAATCTACGGCAATCCCTATCAATTTTCGGAGCCCAAATACAGTAATTGGGTCGTCATCAATTATAGCGATATCATTAATTTTCCTCATTAAAGAAGATTTTAAATGCTGTTCCTTTTCCTAATTCACTGCTCGTTTCAATTTTACCGTTCATGGCTTCAATCTGATTTTTTGAGATGTATAAACCAATTCCTTTAGCATCCTTATGATCGTGAAACGTTTTGTACATTCCAAATAATTTTTTGCCATATTTTTTAAGATCGATGCCCAGGCCATTATCCGAGATAGTGAGAACGGAATAACAACCGCTTTTGCTAGCGCTAAGTGTTATATGAGGATTCCGATCTGGATGCTTGTATTTTACTGCATTCGTTATGAAATTGGTCAACATGCTTTCCAAGTAGGCAGGAACGGATTTAACAGTAAAATCTTCTGGAACATTGTTTGTAATCTTGGCCTTATTGTTTAGAAGGTAACCGGAAAGGTTTTGATGTACCTCCTGAAATTTTTCGTTTAGATTAATTTCATTTTTGTCAATGGTCGTATGGGTGTTAATGGTGACGACATCATTTAGGTTATCCAAGGTTTCCAATAGGTTGTTCGAGGCATCGGTAAGCATCTTAAAAATGCGTTTTTTCTCGTCCTCGTCACTTTCGGTTTCAAGAAAATTCAACAACATGGAAAAATTTGCGGAATGGGAACGCAGGTTGTGCGATACAATATGGGCAAAATTGATAAGCTTTTTATTTTGTATCGATGCAATATTGATAATATTCCGCAATTCACGTTCTTTTTCCTTTAACTTGGAAATATCTAGACTAATACCCACCAGGCCATAGGCTACACCGGCGTTGTTCAATAGCGGAATTTTAGAACTGAGGAATGATGTTTCCTTGCCATCCTTTTTAATGTTAACGGTCTCTTTGCCAATAATGGGGGTAAGGGTATTCATTACCCGCAAATCCTCTTCCCTAGATCGTATAGCTGATGCGGATGGGTAAAGATCATAATCACTCTTGCCTATAATATCCTCAGGATTTTTAGCACCTAAATAGTCACATTCTGCTTTATTGACCAAGATTTTCCTTGATTCCGTATCTTTTATATAAACGTTTACCGGTAAGTTATCGATTAAGGTCCTCAATAATTTTTCGTTATCCAAGGTTTTAATGTCGGCTTCCACTTGTTCATGAATATCTTGAAATGTGCCTAGTATGCCTACTAATTCCCCTTTATGGTAAATTGGTTTCCCTGCAGCCAACACCCACTTTTCATTACCGTTCGCAGTAACTATCTGTAGTTTTAAATTCCATGGTTTTCCCTTATCCTGAGCCTCGAAGAGTGCCATTGAAATGGTGTTACGGCTATGTCCTTCCTTATAGAAATAAAGTGCATCGTCTATACTTGGGATGTAATGGGGGGGTACTTCATGAATTGCCTTGGTAGTGGTGCACCAGGTTACCTTATCGTTTACAATATCATACTCCCACCGGCCAATTTTGGTAAGTTCAGATTGTTGCTTTAGTAAAATATCCTTTTTATTGAGCTCCAATTCCTTATTTACAGAATCTGTAATATCGTTTAATTGTATTATAGCGCCAATTATGTTTTCTTGGTTATCGTACCAGGGATTATTGATCCACTCAAACCAACGCTCTTCTTTATTTATATCTATGGTTTTGTGAATGCCCATAGGTTGGGGGTTGCCACTAAAACAATGTTCCAAAACTAATTTCCACTTTGGACTTAAATTAGGAAATACTGAAAATATATTCGTACCTATCCCTTTTTCATTAGTCAAATAAAACGTGCTATTCCATTTATCGGAAGCGTGAACAATAGTGCACGTACTATCAATAAAGACAGTGGCCGTTGGTAATTGCCTAATCAAATAGGAGGTATTCGAAATATGGGGAACATTTATCATACCGATGTAATTTCTTACGAAACTAAAAGAAAAGTAACGTACTTGTCAAAAATTGTTGTGAATATGTCAAATATGGTGGTCAACGACGCCTACACCCCAAAATATCCGGTACTTGTTAGAAATAAAGTGGAAGGCTTACCATTTTGAGATATGGTTTTTTGGCAAATTGTGTAGTTGTAGGAAGTGGATGCAACACTTTTGATGCCAATCCTTCAGCCCACTGCTTATAAATTAAGGAGTGATGGCCTGTGGTTTAATTTTCGATCTGGGAGTTGATTGTGGCTTTTTTGAAAGATTACCGTAAAACTTATAGGTTTTATATTTGGTTCGCTTTTTGTTTTATTGAAATAGCTTTATACACAAGTTACAGGAAATCTTACGGTTTGTAAAAACGAATTAACATTAAGTGTAATTCTCTAATCTAAAATGATTTGGACCGATAAAAGCTTTCCGCTTTATAAAGGTCGGATTAAAGTGATAAGCAAACCATGATTGGAGGCTTAGATACTATTTTCTAACAGAGGAGGGAACAAGACCTGTATAATCGCCACCGTTACGAATAACATCCCTGACAATGGAGGAGCTTATATAGGATTTTCCAGAGGAAGTCAGTAAAAAAACCGTTTCAATTTCTGATAATTTCCGATTGGTATGCGCAATTGCTTTTTCAAATTCAAAATCTGCAGGATTTCGTAATCCCCTTAGAATAAAACTTGCGCCTTCTTTTTTGCAAAAATCCACGGTTAAGCCTTCATACGTTTTAACACGAATAGAAGGTTCGTCCTTAAATGCCTCTTTAATGAACAGCATACGCTGTTCTAAGGTAAACATGTATTTTTTATCCGCATTTTTGCCAATGGCAATGATTAATTCATCAAATAGCGTAACCCCACGCATGATAATATCATGATGTCCAAGCGTTAATGGATCAAAAGATCCTGGAAAAATGGCACGTCTCATAGGGTTAGTTTCTGGCTAATAAATATAGGTAATTTAGGACAAAGCCTCCATGATGGCATTTTCGAAAATAGTTTTTAGATCAAGACCGGCCACTTGTGCCTGTTTTGGTAGAATACTTTCTAGGGTTAACCCTGGGGTGGAGTTTAATTCCAATAGAAAAGGCTCATCGTCCACAAAAATAAATTCGCTTCTTGAGAATCCGGTCATTTTTAGCACATCGTATATTTTTTTAGCAGCGGCCGTTACCTTTTCCTGTTGCTCCGCTGTAATCCGCGCCGGCGTAATTTCTTGTGACTTCCCTTCATATTTTGCTTCATAGTCAAAAAAATCGTTTTCGGAAACGATTTCCGTAATAGGCAAAACAGTTGTTTTCCCGTTAAGTTTTAATACGCCAACAGATACTTCGGTACCTTGAAGAAAACGTTCAATGATTATTTCATCATCTTCCTTGTAGGCCGTTTCTATGGCGTTTTTGAGATTCTCTTTTGCGTATACCTTGGAGATACCATAACTACTTCCAGATTTATTGGCTTTCACAAAACAAGGCAGCTTTACTTTTTCAATAATCGCATCCTCGTCTATTTCATCTCCTTTGTTAAGGTAGTATGATGTTGCGGATTTAATTCCATAGGCCTTGAGTACACTTAATAAATCCCTTTTATTGAAGGTCAATGCCGCCTGATAAAAACCACAAGAGGTTTGTGGAATGCCCAATAATCTAAAGTAGGCTTGCATAAGGCCATCCTCACCTGGGGTACCATGAATGGCATTGAACACGCAGTCAAACTTTACATGAGTGTTCTTAACCGGTATTGAGAAATCATGTAGGTTTATAGGGGTCTCTTTTCCTGCATCGTCCACGTAGACCCATTTTTCCTTAAAAATATGTATCCTGTAGCGGTTAAATTTTTCCTGGTCTAAAAGGTCATAAACTACGTTGCCGCTCTTTAACGATATTTTAAACTCACTGGAATAGCCGCCCATTATAATCGCTATATTTTTTTTCATAGTTGGATGCCGGAATTGTTTGGACAAAGATGTGGTATTACGGCAAAATAAAAAAGAAAACTTTGGGCAATACCATAAAGATTATAAGATTTTGGATTGACCCAATAAACAAAGGGATTCTAAAATGGTACGTGGGCATTTACTATATTTGCGGGGTGAAATAGTAGGTATGGGAAATTTTCTTAATTTTTTAAAAAGTAGGACTTTTTTGATTCAGTTGGGTCTTGCCTTGGCGGTTTTGATCATTACGATATTTGTTGTCTTGGGTTGGTTGAAAAACACAACCAACCACGGAGAGTTTGTTGAGGTGCCCGACTTTTCAAAGCAATCCGTTATGGATATGCGCCAATCCATAGAAGAGGCCGGTCTTAGGTACGAGGTACTGGATTCTGCCAATTATAACCCAGATTTTCCAAGATTTTCGATTATCGAGCAGAATCCGGCTGCAGGGGCGAAGGTAAAGACGAACAGGAAAATTTATTTTACGGTCAACCCATCTGGATACAAAGAGGTGACCGTTCCTAAAATTATACAGGTAACCAAGAGAAATGCCACCTCAATGCTAAGGGCCGTAGGATTGGACGTACAGCGCGTAACCTACGTAGACGAATTGGGGAAGGATATGGTCTATCAGGTAAAATATAAAGGGCAGTATATAAAACCAGGGGATAAACTCCCAAAAACTTCTAAGGTAGAATTGATCTGTGGCAATGGAACCATTCCCGATCGTGCCATCATTAAAGCGGATTCAGAGTAGGAAATGGAGCATAATGAGCAAGTAGAGCATGAGGATGGGGAACTTTTTGAGCATCATCGATTTTTAGCATCAAAAGGTCAAGTACCGTTGCGTGTAGATAAGTTTTTAATGAATTTCATTGAGAACGCTACCCGTAATAAAATTCAGCAAGCTGCAAAGGATGGGCATGTTTGGGTGAATGATGAGATTGTAAAATCTAACTATAAGGTAAAGGCCGGGGATGAGGTAAAAGTATTGTTTGAACATCCGCCACATGAATTTTTATTGGTTCCGGAGGATATTCCTTTAGATATCGTTTACGAGGATGATGTGCTTTTAATTGTTAATAAACCTGCGGGTATGGTCGTGCATCCCGGGCACGGAAACTACTCTGGCACCTTGATTAATGCATTAATTTACCACACAGATAATTTGCCTGTAAATAGTAATGAACGGCCCGGTTTGGTGCACCGTATAGATAAGGACACTTCTGGCCTATTGGTCGTGGCAAAAACGGAAGCCGCCATGACGCACTTGGCGAAGCAATTCTTTGATAAAACTTCCGATCGCGAATACATCGCCCTTGTTTGGGGCAATCTGGAGGAGGACGAAGGAACCGTTGTAGGACACGTAGGACGTAACCCAAAGAACCGACTGCAGATGCATGTTTTTCCAGATGGGGAAGAAGGCAAAGACGCGGTAACACATTTTAAGGTATTGGAGCGTTTCGGGTATGTGACTTTGGTCTCCTGTAAATTAGAGACCGGCAGAACACATCAGATACGGGTGCATATGAAATATATTGGGCATACCTTGTTCAATGACGAGCGTTACGGGGGAGAAAAAATATTGAAGGGAACCACCTTTACCAAATATAAGCAGTTTGTGGAAAACACCTTTAAATTGCTCCCTAGGCAGGCGCTACATGCAAAAACACTTGGTTTTGTACATCCTGTAACGGGAGAACAAATGAGTTTCGATTCCGAAATTCCAGAGGACATGGCCAATGCTATTGAAAAATGGAGACAATATAGTAAGAATAGCATATAAATAGGTTTCATCGATAGAGCTATTTGAACTCTTTTTTAACTTTTGTAGGTCTTCCTGTTAATCCTTTTTATTTTTAGGCACACTTTTAAAATTGCAGTATGAAAATTGTTATTTCCCCAGCGAAGTCCCTGAATTACGAACGTAAATTACCTATAGATAGCCATACCATACCGGATTTTTTGGAAGATGCCGAGAAATTGAACAAAGTGTTGTCCAAGAAAAAACCAAAGGCTTTATCCGAGCTCATGTCCATATCCGATAATTTGGCCCAATTGAACTGGGAGCGTAATCAGGAATTTACGAGCCCGTTTACTCCAGAGAACGCTAGGCCCGCCGTATATGCCTTTAATGGAGATGTATATCAAGGGTTGGATGTGTATACCTTGTCCAATAATAAAATTGACCGCCTTCAGGAAACACTGCGCATACTCTCTGGCCAATATGGAATATTGAAACCGTTGGATCTTATACAGCCGTACCGCCTTGAAATGGGTACATCCTTGAAAATTGGGCGAAAGAAAAACCTATATGACTACTGGGGCACAAGATTAACCGATTATTTGAACGCAGAAATGGAAGCGGACGAGTTATTGGTAAATTTAGCGAGTAACGAGTATTACAGTGTACTACAGCCGAAAAAAATAAAAGCGACCATAATTACACCTGTCTTTAAGGATTGGAAAAATGACACCCTCAAAATCATCAGTTTTTATGCGAAGAAAGCAAGGGGTTCTATGGTGCGTTACATTCTGGATTCCGGTGCGCAGACTTTGGATGATATTAAAGGATTTAATCTAGAGGACTACGAATTTAGTCAAGAGCATACCCTTAAAGAAAATGAGCCTGTATTTATTAGATAAAATATAATCCACACTTTTCCGTTAGTATGTGTACTTAACAAACGCTTATGAGACGAGGATTGTTGCTTTGTATTTTAGGGCTGGGAATTTTGTTTTCCTGTACCGATAGGGACGATAATGTGGACATGGTCAACATCCGCATTCAAAATAGTACGCAACAATTTTTCAACGAAGTGCGCGTGGCGCAACGGGATACCGTTTATGAAAATATTGCAGCAGGTGATTTTTCTGAATATCTTGAATTTGAAACAGCATTCCAAACGGCCGCAGTTACCATTTTGACCGATTCCACCTCATTGAATTTTTTTCCTACCGAAGTTCCTTCAGACACGCTGCCCATTGGGTTTTATACGTACGAAATTACATTGGACGAGGAAAATCGGGTTGCATTGAACTTTAGAATAGACTATTAAGGTTATTTCTTTTTGCCAATTTTTATTTTTTCCTCTACCGTAGGTCTTTTTTTGATTTTCCTTGGTCTTCTTGCACCATAGGAATTATTGGCTATTTTACCTTTTCTTGACTTTTTATCACCCTTGCCCATTACTGTTTATTGTTTAGTTTGCTATTAAGTTAGTAATTTAGGAAGGATTTCTGAATAGTGCGGCCAAGACACCTCTAAAACGTATTATGCCCCTCATGTTTTTTCATTCGCATCCTTATCCGCCATTTATAGATAAAAGAACTACTAAATTGATTGTAGGTACCTTACCTCCCCCAAGATTTACTTCCGGAGAATTGAAGGAAGGTGATGTGGATTTTTGCTATGGCAGTAGGGACGGACAACTTTGGCCCATTCTCAATAGGATATTCGAGCTCGACCTCAAATTTGAAACGACAACAGAAGCCATTGAACAACGAAAATCATTTTTGCGGCAACGAAGTATTGGGATCTGCGATATTGTTGCATCTGCTGAACGTGATAAAATTGATGCCTCGGATATGGGTATGAAAAACGTTAAATTAGGGATGTTTTGGGCTTTTTGGAGCGATTCCCCAAAATTGATACCCTGCTTTTTACGGGTGGTAATAGTAAAAACGGACCAGAATATTTTTTTAGAAAGCATTTAAAAGCTTATGGCCTTACCTTGACGAGCCTTTCTGATACGGTTCCCAGAATACACGAATTTCAACATCCCAAAACAGCGGCAAAAATTAAGACAGTTTCTTTGATTGCCCCCTCTGGGGCGGCAAATAGAGCTGTGGGGAGTCTTAAAAGCTTTAAAAAAATGAAGAATGATAACCCGTCCTTCAATACTATAGATTTTAGGGTATTGCAGTATCGAAATTATTTTTAGTAAGACCCGGTTTCACAATGCTGAAATTAAGTAAAGCTGAAACCAAAAAGCCCCCATTTTTCTATGGGAAGTTATGCTTAAGGAATACGGTCTAAAAATGAGAAAAATAGCTGCTATTTAAAAAAAGGGGATATCGATTGTATAACCGTTGATAATAATTTTTGTCTATTTTGATTATTTTGTGGTATCCTGTTACTATTCTGATATTTCCCAAAAATGATTCTCTAGATTGTCTTGGAATATCGATATTTATGTGCGAAATTTAAGAAAGTCACCAAATACATTTGGACTAAAAGTTATTGAAATATGCAGCAACAAGAAAGATTGGCGGAATTCAAAAAATCCGTTCATAATAAATTTAATGTATACAACAGCCTGTTTTTAAATCTACCCTATGAGAATATTGAGAATGTTGGTATGTTGATTCCCTTGCTTTTGGATCAATCGGAAAAAGGGTTGGGCAATGGCCTTAACCCGAAGGAAATTTTAGAACATTTTTTTGAAAATTTTGTAGATGCAAAGACAGAAAAGGACCAGATAGATTTCATGTTCCGTATTATACAATATGTAGAGCGCCAAGTGGTGCTTTACGATAGTGTGGAAGATGCTGCATTTCCAAAACTGCATAAACATTCCAGTTCGTTATCCCTTAAAGATTACTTTCAACTGGTAGAAAAAAATAATTCATGGGATACGATATGGGACAAACTAAGTAATTTTAGTGCCCGTATTGTTTTAACTGCGCATCCTACCCAATTCTATACTCCAGCGGTTCTAGATATTATTACAAACCTACGTACGCTTATCTTGGAGGATAAAATAGATGAAATAGATGTTGGTCTCCAGCAATTGGGACTCACATCATTGATCAATGCAACAAAACCAACACCCCTAGACGAAGCAAAGAATATTATTTATACGCTACGGCATGTATATTATGATGCCATTGGTGATATGTATGCCTACATTAAGGGAAGTGTAGGCGGTAAAGTGTTTGAGAACCATGATATTGTTAAACTTGGTTTTTGGCCTGGGGGAGACCGGGATGGTAATCCATTTGTAACGGCAGATATTACCAAGGATGTTATGAACGAACTTCGGCTTACGCTAATGAAGTGCTATTACAATGAGTTAAAAAGTTTATTGCACAAACTTACTTTTAAGGCTGTTCAGGAGCCACTACAAAAATTGCGGTCCAACCTTTATATTGCTATGTTCGACAGTTCCAAGGACATAGGTTATGACGATTTAATTGTACCCTTAGAGGAAATTAGGGAAGTTTTGATTGAAAAATATCAAGGACTCTATCTTAAAGATCTTGAACGTTTTATAGACAAAGTGAAAATTTTCAAAGTACACTTTGCGACCATAGATATTCGGCAAGACCACAGTATGCACACGAAAGTCATGGAGGAGGTTTTAAAAAATAAGGGCCTGATAAAAGAAAGCCTTGACGAACTTACGGAAGACGCACTTATCGATATTTTATTACATGTAAACCTTAACCTATCTGCCGCTGATTATGATGATGAAATTGTAAAGGATACTATCAAGAATATAGCACAATTACAGACGATACAGGATAAAAATGGGGAAGAAGGTTGTAATAGATATATTATCAGTAATTCTGAGGATATTTATTCGGTTCTTTTTGTTTATGCCCTGTTTAGATGGTGCGGATGGGCCGGGAAAAAAATTACGTTCGATATTGTTCCTCTATTCGAAACAATGAACGGCATGGATTCTGCCAAGGATACGATGCAAAAGCTGTTCAGTTTGCAAGAATATAGAGATCATGTACGCAGCAGAAGCGACAAGCAAACGATCATGCTTGGTTTTTCTGACGGAACGAAGGATGGTGGGTATTTAAAGGCAAATTGGTCTATCTTAAAGACGAAGGAAGTGCTTTCAGAGGTTTGCGCGGAAAATGATGTCGCAGCTATTTTCTTTGATGGAAGGGGAGGACCCCCTGCAAGAGGCGGTGGTAAAACGCACCGCTTTTATGCAGCACAAACGAATAAGGTTGCCAATAACGAAATTCAATTGACCATTCAAGGCCAGACTATAACCAGTACCTATGGCACCAAAGAACAGTTCATTTATAATAGTGAGCAACTTCTAACGGCCGGGCTATCAAATACCATATTAGGGAAGGAGATTACGATCTCCGATGCCGACCGGAAATTGGTGGAAGAGCTTTCCGAATTGAGCTTTAAGAAATATGATGAATTAAAACATCATGATAAGTTTATGCCTTATCTAGAAAATATGAGTACCCTAAAATATTATACCAAAGCAAATATTGGCAGTAGACCGGGTAAACGGGGCAATAAAGCCAAATTGGAACTTTCAGATTTACGCGCAATATCCTTTGTTGGTTCCTGGAGCCAATTAAAGCAAAACGTGCCCGGATATTATGGTATTGGTACCGCTTTAAAAACGCTAGAAGTTGATGGCCGTTTTAATGAAGCAAAAAAACTCTATGAGGAGGTTCCTTTTTTCCAAGCCTTGATGATGAACAGTATGATGAGTCTTTCTAAATGCTATTTTGAATTGACAAGTTATATGAAAGAGAATGAAGAGTACGGCGCATTTTGGGATATTCTACATGAGGAATACGAACTTTCTAAAATGATGTTACTGAAGTTGTCCGGTATGGAAATATTAATGGAGAAGGAAGCTATCTCCAGAGAGTCCATAAAAATACGGGAAAATATCGTATTGCCGCTACTGGTGATACAACAGTATGCATTACAGAAAATTGGTGCGGGAACCGATTACAAAGATCTTTATGAAAAAATTGTTACCCGTTCCCTGTATGGAAATATAAACGCCAGTAGAAATTCTGCCTAGCAGCTTTTGATTTCGCGTGCTGAAAAAGGGTCTTAGAAGGATATGCTCTCGTATATTTAGGGACTTAAGTAAGCTGCGTGCCAATGGTCTTTGCTTAAAGAACTCAAGTTTTGGTATAATGATTATTTTGCTAGTACATGATGCTTTGAAAATTTAGGTGCTATTTAATTGATAGCATCACTTTTTCGCCGTTTTAAAAATAGTCAACTTACAAAAAAACCCAATTCAAGTTTTGAATTGGGTTTTAACATTCGCTTTTCAAAAATTATTTTTTATTCTGTTGGTCTTTGATAGTGTCTTCGTCAATATCAAACTTATTCGTGTCAATTTTCGTAGAACCAATCTTACTATTAGGGTCTCTATGTTCTACCTTTCTTTCAAATTTTTTATTTTCATCTATAATTCCCATACTTTTTATTTTTTGATTCCCTTTTAAGATAAAAAATATGTAGTAGGAATTCTGTTAATGGATTTGTAAAGCTTTGTTATGGGCTGTTAAATTCAATAAGCGCTCAGGATTTTGTACTTAAAATAGCATAAAAGGTTTCGATACCATAAGCAATCTGCCCTATGGTCAAATTCTCATTGGGGCTATGTTGGTTATTGTCTGGATTAACCAAAGGTACGATAAAAGCAGGAATCTTCAATTCATTGATAAATGGGGATATTGGAACGGTACCGCCCATTATCCGTATTTGAACCGGTTTCTCGCCAAATTTTTCTTCAAGTGTATTGACTATAAAATTACCGAAAGGGTTGTTCAGATCTGTTCGGAACGCATCGATGACAGAACCTTCTGTTATGGTGATTATTTTATCATGTGCCAAACGGTCATCTAGCGTTGGCACTGTTTCCATCACGTAAAACCCTTGTTTTTGAATATGTCCCTTGACTAATTTTTTAAGCCGTGTTCCGTCGGATTCCGGCACCAATCTCAAATCCAACTCTGCCGTCGCTGTGGCCGGAACAATGGTTCTGGCCTGTTCACCTATCCATGCCGAACCTAAGCCTCTAATGTTCAATGAAGGATACTGTAAGGACTCTTGATAAAAGCTCCCCACCTTTTCAGGTATGGAAATAGCTAAATTTTTATTGATTTCTTCGCTATTGTCCGGTACGCTTTTCAAGACTGCTAAGGTCGCTTCATCTAAAGAAATACCATCATAGTATCCATTAATTAAAACCCTTCCGTCCGCATCTTTCATAGTAGCCAATAATTGTGCCAATTGAAAGCCGGGATTAGGGGCATAATTTCCATAATGTCCACTATGTTGGGGTTTTAACGGGCCATAGGTGGTGAGCGTCAATGTGGTTATTCCTCTACAACCATAGATTATGGTTGGTTTACCGGACACATGCACGGGACCATCATTAATAATCAAGAAATCTGCCTTTAACAGGTCTTTGTAAGTACGAACCGCTTTTGGTAATGGCGCACTGCTTTTTTCCTCTTCACTATCCAAGATTACCTTTACATTGAAAGGGATGTCCTTTTTTTCTTTTTGCAAAATATCAATTGCGTTTAAGAACATCACAATAGGACCTTTGTCATCTGATGTAGATCTGCCAAAAAGACGCCACTTATAATCTATATCATCGGTAAGTTCTTCAAAAGAATGTGTTTTCCATCCTTCTTCACTTTTTGACTTTAGAACCATTTCATAGGGGTTGGGTTGGTTCCATTTCGTAGGATCCACAGATTGCCCGTCTAAGTGCATGTAGAAGAGGATTGTTGGCTTGGAATCATCCATAGGTAGAGCCGCGAAGAATAAAGGCAGGCCTTCTGTATCAAGTATGGTGGTGTTAAAGCCACGTTGATTGAATTTATTTCTTAGCCAAATTAAGTTGCCTTCTATATCATCTGGATTTAGTGCGTCGTTAGGTATGGCCACGAATTCTCGCAGCTCGTTGATTGAATTTGCAACTTTAGATTTTAATTGAATAGAATCTTGGGCAGTTAGTATCATCAGGCTAAAAAAAGCCAAAATAGAAAGCATTTTTTTCATTGAAACGTCCTTAATCGGTAAGCTTTAAATGTAATCATAATTAAAGAAAACAGCGTTAAAACAGAAGCCCTAAATTGATTAAACCAAAAAGCCTCTGTATAGGTCTTTGTGTTTTAGCAGGTGTAGGGATGTAAATTTTTTCAATCGAAATGTAAGAATAATACTTCTTTTTCGTTATTCCTTATATCATTTACCAAACCATGACAACTTCTGAAAAACAGATAGATACCGTTTACTTTTCTTTCAAGAACATCAAGTATTTATCCGGTTTGCTTTTTGGATCGATTTCAATAGGTATTATCATGAATATTTTCATGAGTTACCGCGCCTTTGGTATGGGTATCGTAATTTATCGCAACTTTGCCTGTTTGGTTGTAATTGCACTTATTTCCCTTCTATACTATTTACGAACGATAAAACTGTCTCTTGGTCTGGTCGTCATAGGATACTTTATAATTGCGTGTTATACTCTGGTATTGCCGTTCCTTTTTTATGCGGATGGGTTTAATTTTTATTCCAATTTTTTGGAAATCCAATTTCTTGTGATGTTGTTCGGGCTCATTCTTACCATTGGCGTAAAGCCTTATCACGATTTAATTTTAGGGTCTTACAACTTTTTGTTTTTTACGATATGTGTTTTTTTGGTCCCAGAATTTCAGATTGAGACCTATCTATTTTATATATCTATTGTCTCAGCTAAATGCATCATCTGTTATGTGATTTTTGAACAAGTTTTCAAACTTCGAAGAAAAATGAAGGTGCACCACGAAACCATTATCCGCCAGAACGCGGAACTATTGGAACTAACGAAATTCAGAAAGGATATCATCAGAATTATTGCGCATGATCTGCGTACCCCAATTCACCAAATAGCATCTTTGCTTGATGTGGTTAAGGAAACGGAATCTGGACATGAGCGTGATGAGGTCATGGCCTATTTGAATAAGGCTGTTAGCAATGCCTACAGCATGTTAGAAAATCTATTAAAATGGGCAATGCAGAATAATGAAGGTTTAAAGGAGTTTACCATGGTCAATGTAAACGAATTAATTCTTTCAGTCGAAAACCAGCTATCTGATCAAATCAAAAACAAAAACCTGAAACTCAAAAAAAGGATACCTGCAGAAGAGGAAATATTCTATTCCAAGAACGTAATTGAATCTGTCGCTCGCAACTTACTGCTTAATGCGGTGAAATTTTCTCCTTTAGATGAAGAAATAAGTATTTATTTTGATAATAGGGATACCAATTTTAGTCTTCAATTTTTCAACAAAACGAAAGCGGTTGAATTGGAAAATATACAACAATTTAATGACGGTCTGGCACCACTGCGAAGTACCAATGGAACCGCTAAGGAAATCGGTTCTGGAAACGGTCTTACTGTCTGTCGTGAAATGTTAGAAAAAAATAACGGCAAACTATCACTTGAGGTTCAGGACGATGGGGTTTTGGCCACCATTTCCATCACCAAAGAACTTTAATGAAAGGTTAGCCTTTTTAAACTTAGAGGCGCTTATCCTTTAAAACACACGGGCTTATGCTTTCGTTTACAGACTTCGAATTTACCTTGGTATATGCCTTCGTACCCTACACTAAAATAGGAGTGATCTGATGAGCTTTCAAAACTGATTTTGGAGTAAAGCTTAGCGTATAGACGCTACAAATTTTGAAATCGTTGCAACTCCGTTTTCAGTCAAATGTTTTATAAAAGCAGATCCAATAATGGCCCCTTTGGCCGTTTGGGTCGCTTGCTGAAAAGTTGCTGCATCCTTAATACCAAAGCCTACAATTTGTGGATTTTTTAAATCCATGGCCGCGATCCGTTCAAAATATACTGTCTGTGCATCACCAAAACCACTTTTTGAACCTGTAACGCTGGCAGAACTAACCATATATATGAACCCATCAGAAGCGGCATCTATCTGTCTTATGCGCATGTTGCCCGTCTGGGGTGTAATCAAGAAAATCTTGAGTAAACCATATTTTTTAAACGTTTCCTCGTAGGCGTCTTGATACACATCTAACGGAAGATCGGGCATAATAATACCATCAATTCCTATTTCGTGGCATTTTTTGCAAAAAGCCTCTACGCCGTATTGCAGCATTGGATTGAAATAGCCCATAACAATCAAGGGAATAGAGACGGTTTTACGAATATCTTTTAGTTGTTCAAAAAGCTTTTCCGTAGTCATACCGTTTTTCAAAGCTGCCGTTGAACTTTCCTGTATGGTAGGGCCATCTGCCAACGGATCACTGAACGGTAAACCGATTTCTATCATATCAACACCGTTTTTTTCAAGATCTTGAATGATAGGTACAGTATCTTCCAATGCAGGGTAGCCCGCCGTAAAATATATGGAAAGGAGCTTTTTATCTTCTTCTAACTTACTTTTTATCCTATTGTTCATTGCTTAAGCTAACTTAAAATAATCTATATAGGTATTCAAATCCTTATCTCCACGCCCAGAAAGGCTAATGACCACGACATCTTCTGGTTTAAACTTTTTATGGTCAAAAATGGCAAAAGCATGTCCGGTTTCAATGGCAGGGATTATCCCTTCCAATTGGGATAGTTCAAGTCCGGCGGCCATCGCCTCGTCATCGGTTGCAGAATAAAATTCTGCTCTTCCAGAGGTGTATAAATGGGAATGCATGGGCCCCACGCCAGGATAGTCCAATCCTGCCGAGATGGAATAGGGCTCCGTTATCTGACCATCCGTAGTTTGCATCAACATGGTTTTACAACCGTGTATGATTCCAACTTTTCCTAAGGCCGATGTTGCTGCACTTTCACCGGAATCAACACCTTTTCCTGCGGCTTCTACGGCAATAATGCCCACTTCCGGTTCATGAAGAAAATGATAATATGTACCGGCCGCATTGCTTCCGCCACCAATACACGCAACTACATAATCTGGATTTTCACGGCCTTCCTTTTCCTTTAATTGCCATTTTATTTCTTCCGATATAACTGATTGAAACCGGGTCACCATATCCGGATAGGGGTGTGGCCCAATAGCGGACCCGATGATGTAATGTGTATCTACGGGGTTATTGATCCAATCGCGAATAGCCTCGTTGGTGGCATCCTTAAGGGTTCTACTCCCAGATTTGGCCGGGCGCACCTCTGCACCTAGCATTTTCATTCGTGCTACATTGGGTGCTTGGCGTGCTATATCTATCTCACCCATATACACAATGCATTCCATGCCCATGAGGGCGCAAACCGTTGCGGTGGCTACTCCGTGCTGGCCGGCACCCGTTTCCGCTATAATTCTCGTTTTTCCCAATTTTTGGGCCATTAAAATTTGGCCAATGGTATTATTGACCTTGTGGGCACCCGTGTGGTTGAGGTCTTCTCGCTTCAGGTATATTTTACAACCGTGCTTTTCAGAAAGTCGCTTGGCAAAATAGAGCGGAGACGGCCTACCGACATAATCTTTTAAAAGCTGATGGAATTCTTTTTGAAAGGATTCCTCGTACATAATTTCTAAATAATTTTGGCGCAGTTCCTCTACATTGGGGTATAGCATTTCAGGAATATATGCACCGCCAAACGGTCCATAATAGCCTTTTTCATCAGCATTAAAGATTTCGCTAACTCTCGGTCTAGAATTAATTGTCTCTTGTTTTTGCATTTCTTTCAATTTCAATTGTGAGCACTTTTTTTGTTGATCTATGGGCGCTTTAAAGCTGCCAACTCTCTA
The DNA here is from genome assembly GCA_963793365.1 of uncultured Flavobacteriaceae bacterium. Taxonomy (GTDB): domain Bacteria; phylum Bacteroidota; class Bacteroidia; order Flavobacteriales; family Flavobacteriaceae; genus Maribacter. The sequence continues at coordinate 147,183 of CAWBZP010000003.1, forward strand.
ATACCTTCATTAAAAAGCAGTAATTCGTCAATTTTTTTTAAACCTGGTTCCGTTTCAAATTTACTGTTTACATCAACAGCGTAGCAGTATTTGGATTCTGGTTGTTGCATAAATTCATTTAGTTTAGGAAGGTCCTCTAGCCCAATACCGCCACTTAAAAAATAGGGTTTCGTGAAGGGGTAATTTTTTAGTACGGTCCAATCAAAGCTAAATCCATTTCCTCCAGGTAACTTTCCTTTGGTGTCAAATAAAAAATAATCGCATACTGCTTCAAAGGGGCGCAGTGGTTCAAAATCAAAATCAGCTCTAACGGAGAATACTTTGATTAGCGCAACTTTTTGGTTAATGTCGATTAATTCTGTCGATAGGGCAGCACAATACGCCGGTGTTTCCGCACCGTGAAGTTGAATGGCCTGCAGCCTGTATTTTTTAACTGTGGAGATGATAGCTTTGGGTTCTGCGTCTACAAAAACGCCTACTTTACAAACTTCATGCGGTATGGCCGGAAGTTCCCCATCAAAAAATCGGGCGGATGGCTCCCAGAAAATAAAACCAAGATAATCTGGTCGCAGTTGGGCAACATCAGTGGTATTCAATTTCATTCCGCAGACCTTTAGTTTCATTCTTATCGTTTTAAATTTTTTATAAAGGCACCGGCGGTTTCTCCGGGAATATCAGTTTTCATAAAATTCTCACCAATTAAGAAACCTTGAAATCCATAGGCTCTCAATTCTGAAATTGCCTCTATAGTGCTAATTCCACTTTCCGAAACTTTTACAAAATCGTTAGGTATCAATGTCGAAAGGGTTTTACTGGTTTCTAAACTAACTTCAAAAGTTTTAAGGTTACGGTTGTTGACCCCCAACATGTCCAAGCTTGGCATAACGGATTTTTGCAGTTCTTCCTCATTATGTACCTCCAACAATACGTCCATTCCCAGACTTTTTGCAAGTTCCGAAAATACCTTAATTTCCACTCTTGTGAGGATGGCCGCAATTAATAGAATTACATCCGCCCCGTGTGCCTTGGCCTCTAATATTTGATATTCGCTTATAATAAACTCCTTTCGCAAGAGCGGCATTTGTACACTGGCCCGTGCCAAAACCAAATCCTCCAATGAACCCCCAAAATATTTAATATCTGTAAGAATGCTCATTCCACAGACCCCGGCTTGTTGGTAGCCTAAGGCTACTTGGCCCACGTTCGCGTTTTGGTTGATACTGGCTTTTGAAGGAGATCGGCGTTTAAACTCTGCAATGATACCAGTTTCACTGGTTTTTAGTGCACGGGCCAAGGAAGTGGTTTCTCTGTTAAAAAGTACCGAACTCTCATATTGGGAAACCGGAATAATCGATTTCTTTAACTCGACCTCCTTGCGCTTATCGGCGACTATTTTATCTAAAATGTTCATTGTTTTTTCCAATCTGTCATTTTTATTTTACCCATTAGTTTGCTTGTACTGTGTATCTAAACCATAGTTTTCATCCGCTTTTATGCACTACTAGGTATGATACTCACTTTAATTTTTCAATTTCAAATGTAACTTACAAATCAATAGGCCTATTCTCCGTAACTTTTTACCCGATGGATTCTTTCGTATAAGTCTCCTCTATACTAAGAAGCCTTACTCAATTCTTGTATTTTCTTTAGTGCAATCAATCCTTTTCCACTCAATAGGGATTCTTTTGCTTTTTCGAATCCCGCTTTTGGTGTTATGCCTTCTACTGTCGCAATTGCGACCCCGGCGTTTGCACAGACCACATTATTTTGGGCTACAGTACCCCTTCCCTGTAATATATTTAAAAATAGTTGTGCCGAATCTTCAATGGAGTCCCCGCCAAGGATTTCAGTTTGTTTAATTATATTGACCCCAAAATCGGATGGTTTCAACATGCTTTCGCTAGCGTTGGAGATGGTTTTGGTATTACCGGTCAACGAAATTTCATCATATCCGTCAAGGGCATGTAAAACAGTAAAATTTTTATCTGTTTTCTGATAGAGGTAACCGTACATCCTTGCCAATTCAAGGTTAAAAACCCCTACGATCTGATTTTTTGGGAAAGCCGGGTTTACCATAGGCCCTAACATATTGAAAAAGGTTTTGACCCCTAGGTCTTTCCGAATTGGAGCAACATTTTTCATAGCGGGATGAAATAAAGGGGCATGCAAAACACAAATACCTGCCTCGGCGATACACTTTTCAAGGAAGTCAGCTTTATTACTGAATTTGATGCCTAGAAATTCCATGACATTACTACTACCACATTTTGAGGATACACCATAATTACCGTGCTTCGTTACCTTAACACCAGCACCGGCGGTAACGAACGAGGCCAACGTAGAAATATTGAAGGTATCCTTGCCATCACCTCCGGTTCCACAAAGGTCTATAGGGTTATACGCGGACAGATCAACGGCATGGCAAAGGTCTAAAAGCGCGTCTCTGAACCCCTCCAATTCTTCTATGGTTATGCTCCGCATCATGTATACCGTTAGAAAAGCTGCAATTTGGTTTGTATTGTATTCCCCTTTGGCAATATTCACTAATATTCTTTTTGCATCCTCCTTGGACAGGATTTCGTGATTGATAAGTTTATTAAGTGTTTCTTTCATTTTCTTAAGTAGTTATGAGTATTTGTTATCAAGTACTAAGTAAAAATGGTTACTACTTTGTACTGGATGCTAAGTACTATGTATTATAAGTTTAGCCAATTCTCCAACATCTTTTTACCATGTGGCGTAAGCACAGATTCTGGATGAAACTGTACTGCCCGAACGTCATAGGTTTTATGCCGCAATGACATTATCTGTCCGTTCTCATCGACCGAAGTTACTTCTAGGTCAGCTGGCAAATCTGGGCTTACCACCCAAGAATGGTACCGGCCCACCTCTATTTCTTTGGGTAAGCCATTAAAAAGGATATCCTCTTCTGTTATTTTTATTTTTGTAGCTATACCGTGATAGACTTCATCCAAATTAATTAAGGAACCACCAAATACCTCTGCAATGGCCTGCTGCCCTAGACAAACGCCAAAAATACTTTTTGTAGGGGCATATGCTGCGATTATTTTTTTTAAAAGACCTGCCTCATCCGGGATGCCCGGTCCAGGGGAAAGGACTATTTTATCAAAAGCCTCTACTTCTTCCAACCTTAGTTGGTCGTTTCGTTTTACAACGACGGTACATCCTAATTCTTCTAAATAGTGGACCAAATTGTAAGTAAAACTATCATAGTTGTCAATAACCAAAACAGTGGTATCCTCTGGCTCATCCGATGGAGAAGTATTTTTACTCGTATAATTGTCAATACTCATTTCATGTATCGTTTAGCTCCCCAGTTGGGGATTAGGTACTTTTAAATATCTTCTGCTATTTCCAGCGCTTTCGTAAGTGCACCCAATTTATTATAGGTTTCCTGTAGCTCATCTTCCGGGTTGGATGCTGCCACTAATCCTGCCCCCGCTTGGTAATGAAGCTTATGATTTTTACTGAGGAACGTTCTGATCATGATGGCGTGATTAAAGTTTCCGTTAAAATCCATAAATCCAATTGCTCCGCCATAATAGCCCCTGCTTGTTTTTTCATATTTTTCTATTAGCTGCATGGCCCTATGCTTTGGGGCGCCGCTCAAGGTCCCCGCAGGAAAAGTATCCGCAACCACTTTCATCGTTGGGATATCGCTTTTTTTCATACCTGTTACTTTGGAAACCAAATGGATTACATGAGAGAAGAACTGTACTTCCCTATAATTTTCTACCTGTACCACATTTCCATTTCTGCTTAGATCGTTTCGTGCAAGATCGACCAGCATAACGTGTTCGCTGTTCTCCTTGTCATCTACCTTAAGTTTTTTAGCCAATTCCGCATCCTGCTCATCATTGCCGGTTCTTTTAAAGGTTCCTGCGATAGGGTGTATTTCGGCTTTCCCGTTGCTTACGATCAATTGGGCCTCTGGGGAACTACCAAAGATTTTAAAATCGCCGTAATCAAAATAAAAAAGATAGGGTGAGGGATTCACGGAGCGCAATGCCCTATATACATTAAATTCATCTCCCTTAAACCCTTGTGAAAATCGTCTGCTAAGAACCAATTGAAAAACGTCTCCACGCTGGCAGTGTTTTTTTGCCAAAGCCACTTGTTCCTTGTACTCCTCATCCTTTAAATTGGATTCCCGCTCACCATCGATTTTAAAATTATAGGTGGCAAAACTTCTAACGTTCAAAAGCTGCTCCAGTTCAGGAATATTGTTCTCGGAATCATAGCAATGGGCGAACAAATAAGCCTCGTTCTTAAAGTGGTTTATAGCGATTATATTCTGATAAACGGCGTAATAAATATCCGGTAGGCTAATGGAGTTTTCTTTTTCCTCCAACTCAAGATCTTCAAAATAGCGAACCGCATCGTAGGCCATATAACCAAAAAGGCCATTATTGATGAACTTGAAATCATTGGTATCCGCCTTAAAGGCACTGCTAAATTCATCAATGGCTGCTACTACATTTGTAGTGCCATCAATAGAATGTTCCTCAATAACGCCATCCGGAAACTGTTTGGTAATTTGCTCATGCTCCACTTTTATGGAAGCGATAGGATTGCAGCAGATATAGGAAAAGCTATTATCGTTAGCATGATAATCACTACTCTCCAATAGAATGCTATTGGGAAAACGGTCCCTGATTTTCAAATAGACACTTACCGGGGTCATGGTATCGGCAAGAATCTTTTTATGGTATGTTTTTAATTGATAGGCCATAGATACTTTTATAAAATAAGGAAGGCTTGTCGTGATGACAAGCCTTTATATAGTTTTACTACAATGATGCTTAGCTCACGATGTTTTTCGTAAGTTAGTCCACCACCAAAGATTTAAAGTCGTTTTTTTCATAATATGTCAAAGATAAAAAGGAATTCTATACCTACAAACTTTAGTTGGTTCAAAATTAAAAATCCCTAGGAATTAAGTTCCCAGAGATTTCTAAACACTAAATGAACAAAATAATGACAGGTTTCCTTTAGCTTATATGGCCAAATCTACTACCAAATCAAATTCATCGTAGATGGTCTTATCTCCCAAATTATCGAAGAAACTTCCGGAACCATAACGTACATCGTATTCTGCCCTGTCTACTTTCATGGTAGCGGTAGCTTTGTTTTCATAAACAGAAACTACTAGCGTAATTGGTTTTGTAGTCTCCTTAATCGTTAAATTTCCAGTTACGGTGTATGAATTTTTGTTCATAGGTTCCACCGAGGTGAAGACCAATTTAGCTGTTGGATGGTTTGCTACGCCAAAAAAATCATCTGACTTTAAGTGCCCTTCCAATTTTCCTTTAGAGTCTCCATCCAGATCGGAATTTGATATGGATGTCATATCCACGACGAATTGTCCACCAACCAATTTATCGCCGTCCATTTCCAAATAGCCGGATTTTAAGTCGATTGTGCCTTCATGTGATCCTGTTACTTTGTAGCCTTTCCATGTTACCGTGCTTTCACTTACCTTAACTTCTTTTTTTTCTTTTTCGATTGGGGTGGAAGCGGTTGCGGTAAATCCAAAAATTGCTGCCAATGCGATACTAACTATTGTTTTTTTCATCTTTTTAATTTTAAATTATTATTACTATTATATATGGGTAGTTAAACTCTCTTTTGTATATCTAACTTTTGGGTAGTGCTGCGTTTTATCTTCAACAGACCTATAGCCTATGGCTAATACAACTGCAGCATTCAAATTTTTATCCGTCAAGCCTAGAATCTCATTATATTGTGCATTGTCAAAACCTTCCATTGGGCAAGTGTCTATTTCCATCTCGGCTGCAATAGTCAATAAATTTCCTAAAACGATGTAGGCTTGCTTGGTTGTCCATGCGCTTTTTTGCTCATCGGTCAATCCCATTAGGCTTGATTTCATGAACTGCGAATAGTCTGCTACATCCTTCTTGTCGATGCCGCGTATGGCTACCAAATTATGGATATAATTATCTACTAGTGTTTCATCAAATGTACTTTGGTTTGCCAATACTAAAATATGTGAGGCATCCGTAAGTTGAGATTGGCCCCAAGAGGCTGTTTTGAGCTTATTTTTTGTAGCTTGGTCAGTAACCAAGAAAAATTGATAGGGTTGCAAACCGTACGAAGAAGCGGTCATCCTTGCGGCCTCCAATAATGTGTGTAAGTCTTCCTTGCTAACCTTTTTTGAAGAATCGAACTCCTTAGTGGCATAGCGCCAATTCAATTTATTAAGTATTCTTTCCATAACATTTTTTAAAATTTGTCCAATAATTTATTTAATTCAATTAAATCGCTCTGGGAAAACCGATTTAAAATCTGTTCTTCGGTTGCAGTCACTACACCCTCAATTTTACGTAGAATATGCATTCCTTCTTCAGTAATCAAAATTTCCACTTTCCTTCTATTCTGTTTGCAAATTCGCCTATGTACATACCCTTTTAGGATAAGCTTATCTACAAGCCTCGTGGTATTACTCATTTTTGACACCATTCTTTCATTAATTGTAGAAAGATTGGCGGGTTTTCCTTTTTGCCCTCTAAGTATACTTAATACATTAAATTGTTGAATTGAAATTTCAAAAGGCTTAAGGCTGCTTGCAATCTCTTCGTCTATTTTGCTCATTACTAAAGACAAATGAATGATGCTCCGCTTGCGCAGGGGTAGCTCAGTTTTTGTTTTTATAATTTCTTCAACATTCATGTACGCACAATATTTGTATATACAAATGTATGTTCTTGTTTGGAGCTATTCTAATTAGAGCGCATTAAAAATTTGTTAAAACTTTTATTCTTATTGATTTTATTGAAAATCAATTAATTTTACGTTTTAATTTGAAATGTATGGCAGATTTATCACAACAAGAATGGGAGGAACAATTGGAAAAAGATTCCAATGCAGTTATTTTGGATGTTAGAACGGAGGAGGAAATTGAGGACGGCATTATCCCTAACTCCATTAATATTGATATCTACAAAGGGCAGGAATTTGTAGAAGAATTGGAAAAATTGGACAAAACCAAGAATTATTACGTGTATTGCCGTTCAGGAAACAGGAGTGGACAAGCCTGTGCTATCATGAACAGTATCGGTTTTAAGAATGCATATAATTTACAGGGAGGATTCATGAATTGGGAGGGAGAAACCGCCTAATTCTAAAATTCGAACGAATTAATGACCCGCTTTTATGCGGGTTTTCTATTTTTAGACCATGAAGGAGGATTTACTGCACTTTATTTGGTTGCATAGAAAGTATCCTATGAATGGTTTAGTATCCACTACGGGTGAAACTATTTTTGTGCATACGCCAGGTAATCATAATCAGCTGAGTGGCCCGGACTTTTTCAACGCCAAAATAGAACTTGATGACCAACTTTGGGCAGGAAATGTTGAAATCCACCTGAAATCCTCAGATTGGTATGCGCATAAGCACCAAGAGGATATGAATTATGATAATGTAATTTTACATGTCGTATGGAATGATGATGTATCGGTCTTTAGGAAGGATGGAACCCGTATCCCTACTTTATCCCTAAGGAATTACCTTTCAGAAAATTTGCTTTCATATTATCAAAAGCTTTTTAACGCCAATAATTATTCTTTTGTTAATTGCGAGAGAGAACTGGGCGATGTGGATTATTTTTTGAGGAATAATTGGATAGACCGTTTGTTTGTTGAAAGATTGGAACAAAAGTCAATTTACATCGATCAATTGTTGAAAGAGACCAATAATAATTGGGAACATGTCTTATTTCTGATGCTTTTAAAAAACTTTGGGTCGAATATAAATGGGGAACTATTTTTAGCTCTGGGAATATCCCTAGATTTTTCAATCGTTCGAAAACTATATGGAAGGCCTTTAGAAATGGAAAGCTTGTTTATGGGGCAAGTGGGGCTTTTGCCTGATGAACCAGGGAAGGATGCTTACCATGAAACACTAAAAAGTGAATTCGCATACTTGAAATCTAAATATAGGCTAGAACCTGTTTATGGAACGCCTGAGTTTTTTAAGTTAAGGCCATCTAATTTTCCTACTATCCGCTTATCGCAATTAGCCACGGTATATACTTCGAATACGAATTTGTTTAATGACTTGGTTCAAAGTGCTACCCCAGATCTTTCTGTAATTTTAAATGCTGGAACGAGCCCTTATTGGGAAACACACTATACTTTTGGGAAGACTTCTCCAAAAAGAAAAAAGAATATCTCCAAAGCATTTCTAGAACTTATTCTTATCAATACCATAATCCCCTTAAAATTTTGCTACCAGAAGTACATAGGTTATATGGATGTAGATTCCCTTCTGGGCCTAATGCTGAGTACAAGGGCGGAACGCAATACGATTATTGAAAAATTTCAAGACCTTGGAGTTCCTGTTCTTAACGCAAAAGATTCACAAGGGTATCTGCATTTGTACAAGGAATATTGCTCCAAAGACAAATGTTTGGATTGTGCCATTGGTGCTCATTTAATGAATATAAAAGTCTAATTTTAGCACCATGAATGTGTTCTACGATTTATTACATTATTTTCAAAAACGAGGATTTGAGGTCTGTCGTAGAATTGCGGAACGCTTAGGTATTCGAGCCAGGGTAGTTAGGACCTCGTTCATTTATCTCACTTTCGTTACCGTAGGTTTTGGATTTGCCCTATATTTATTTTTGGCGTTTTGGCTAAAAATAAAGGATTTGATCTATACCAAACGTACCTCTGTTTTTGATTTATAACGTATGATAAAACTGTTCCGTTCTAAAATCTATTTGTCATTGGCCCTAATGCTTATGGTAATGGCCTTCGGGGTTTTTGGGTATCGTTTTATTTCTGATTATTCCTGGATCGATGCCTTTTACATGACCATTATCACTGTGACTACCGTTGGTTTCTCAGAGGTTCGCCCTATGGGACCGGAAGGTAAAATTTTTACGGTGATATTGATCGTAACCAGTGTTTTTATCTTTGGTTTTGCCATTTCCGTAATTACGGAATATGTACTAGGCAGGAATTCCTTACAATTATTAAAAAAGAAGAAAATGAAGAATAGCATCGAAAGTTTGAACCAACATGTTATAATTTGTGGATTTGGTAGAAACGGAATGCAAGCGGCCGAAAAACTAAAAGCGTATAAAAAACCGTTTGTGGTCATTGAGAAGGACCGTGAAATAATAGAGCGTTATGGTGAGGAAGGCTTATTTATAGAGGGGGATGCCAACGATGATGAAATTTTAATGGAGGCCGGTATAGAAAGGGCTCAGTATTTAATTGCAGCCTTACCCGATGATGCTGCAAACCTATTCGTAGTCCTTTCCGCGAGACAGCTAAAAAGAGATCTTTTCATAATCAGTAGGGCCTCCTTGGTAAATTCCCAAAACAAACTCTTCTTGGCCGGTGCAAATAAGGTTATTATGCCTGACAAGATTGGAGGGGACCACATGGCCTCTCTCGTGGTTATGCCAGATTTGATTACGTTTATGGATAAACTTTCTATGGAAGGGGAGAATACAACGAACCTAGAGGAGGTGGCCATTGAGGATTTCTCCGACCAAATGGATTGCAACTCCTTACGTGATTTGGATTTGCGTAAAAAAACGGGCTGTACCATAATAGGATATATAGCCCCAGATGGCAATTATATCATAAATCCAGAGGCAGATTTAAAATTACAGCCAAAAAGTAAGGTGATCGTTCTTGGAAGGCCGGAACAAATCAAAAAATTAAACGAGATGTTCCATATCGATTAAACATCTTTATGATTTAATATTTGATTGCGACCATAATTTTTATGATATTGCTGCACCAACTAACTTTTCAAATTTGAATACTATGAAGCATAAGCTTCTATTCTTATCCACTCTTTTTCTGCCTTTTATAGCCTTAGCAAAACAAGCTGAAGAAAAAGGTATAGATGAAAAGATAGATCAGGTATTCGGCGATTTAACAGGCTGGTTCGTTAATTTCATTTTTTATCAAATTCCTTTCTCAGAAAATGTGAGTATCTATTGGGTACTTTTTCCACTTATTTTGGGTGCCGGATTCTTCACGATTTACTTTCGATTCATCAATTTTACGGGGGTTTGGATCGCCATAAAGGTCGTTCTTGGAAAATATGAGGATATTGAAAAGTACGGGGCGCAAAGCTTATACGGTGAGGACGGTATTGCCGCAGGGGTGGATATGAACAAGGTTGAAAGCCTTGACAAACACCTTACGGATAATATCGATGAGATTGTTGTAGATGGGGATATATTGGATACCATTAGGGATGAAAGTTCTGATGGCGAGGTTTCACATTTTCAAGCCCTTACGGCTGCACTATCCGCAACTGTTGGTTTAGGAAATATTGCCGGGGTCGCTATAGTGGTTTCAATTGGTGGGGCAGGAGCTACATTTTGGATGATTGTAGCCGGCTTATTGGGCATGGCATCCAAGTTCGTGGAATGTACGCTGGGCGTAAAGTATAGGGATGTTGGTGAAGATGGGACTATTTTTGGTGGACCCATGTATTATTTGAACAAGGGATTGAAGAACAAGCGACTTGGAAAGGTTTTGGCGGGTGCATTCGCCGTTATGTGCATTGGAGGTTCCTTTGGTGGCGGTAATATGTTTCAGGTAAACCAGGCTGTTCAATTATTCGAAAGCATGACCGGTGGAACAGAATCGTTTCTTTTTGGGTACAGATGGGTATTTGGAGTGATTATGGCCGTTCTGGTAGGAATTGTAATTATAGGCGGAATTAAATCGATTGCAAAGGTGACGGATAAAATCGTTCCCATCATGGTAGTGATTTATGTGGGGGCCTCCTTATTTGTCCTAGTAGCTCGGTATGATATGATCGGCTGGGCCTTTAATGAGATAATAGAAGGTGCTTTTGCCCCTATTGGAATTGTTGGGGGAGCAGTAGGTGTAATGATACAAGGATTTAGGAGGGCGGCATTTTCAAATGAGGCAGGCGTAGGATCGGCTTCTATTGCCCATGCAGCCGTAAGAACCAAATACCCGGCATCGGAAGGTTTGGTAGCTTTGCTTGAACCCTTTATAGATACCGTAGTGGTATGTACAATGACCGCCTTGGTGTTGATAATTACGGGAAACGTTGATGCAAGTAATGCGAGTCTCAATGATGCAGATGCCATACTGCTCACCTCAGGTGCCTTTGAATCTGTTATTAGCTGGTTTCCATATGTATTGACTGTGGCAGTGATCCTATTCGCTTTTAGTACGCAAATATCCTGGTCCTATTATGGATACCAATCCTGGGCCTATTTATTTGGCCGTAACAAGCGCACAGAGTATACCTATAAAATTATATTTTGTTTATTCGTAATCGTAGGGGCATCGGCAAGTCTTAGTTCCGTTATAGGTTTTTCTGATGCCATGATATTTGGAATGATGGTGCCCAATATGGTAGGTATCGTATTGCTGGCCCCAAAAGTGAAAACAGAATTGAAACGGTATTTGGAAGCCATTAAATTAAAAAAAGAGGCGCTTCAATAAAAGTATGAATTAATCGGAGAGAACAAAAAAAGTTAATCCAACTAACGAAACAATTAAAATAAAAGAGCTAAGAATGAAGATAGTTACTGTAGTATTTGCCTTTTTTACAATGGCATTTTGTTTTGCCCAAGAACTTTCCGTTACAGGAAAAACATATAACCCTTCCTCCCAAATCAATGACGGCGTCGTTGAGCTGACCGTAAACGGAGGTGTGCCGCCCTACAATTATAAATGGAGCAATCAAGAGACTCCAAAATCCTCTAAAAGGGCCTCAGGTTTGGTGGAAGGCGTTGCATACTCTGTCATCGTAACCGATGCCGAGGGTGCGTCAGTTACCAAGGTATTCAAAGTAGGGACAGAGGCTATAACCGAAGTATTCAACGGGGCAATGACTCCCGCTGTTTCCGCCCTTGGTTCCATACTGTTTTGGGACCCTTTTACGGCATTGGGTATCTATGATCCTGTTGTTTATGCCGATGTTACAAGGATTCCAATCCCTAATTGGTCTCCGGACATGGAAAATAAATATGTATTAAAAGAGTGGTTGAAGGAGGAAGGCTCCAAGGTTAAGAACGGTGAGCCAATAGCCATTATTTCCAATGATAAAAGTGCAGATGAGACCATCATGTCTAACGGTACGGGAACATTGAAACACCTTACCGATGAGGGAAAGGTCATTTATAATTCAGAAAATCCAGAACACATTATAGAACAGGGAGCTCATTATTTTGCATCGGTGAAATATGATGAGCCCTTGGTAATTACACACCCGAACGGTGACCCTATAACCAAGGGAATACCATTTATAGTAATATGGTTGGTATTGGGTGCAACATTCTTCACCATAAGAATGGGCTTCATCAACATTCGTGGTTTCAAGCATTCCATCGACTTGGCAAAAGGAAAATATGACGACCCAAACGCCCCGGGACAGGTAACCCATTTTCAAGCCTTGGCAACTGCCGTTTCCGGTACCGTTGGTCTTGGTAATATTGCAGGGGTAGCGGTGGCAGTTTCCTTGGGAGGTGCAGGAGCTACGTTTTGGATGATTGTGTGCGGACTTTTGGGAATGTCATCAAAATTTGTAGAATGTACACTAGGGGTTAAGTATAGGAATATTTTACCGGATGGCCGTGTTTTTGGGGGTCCAATGAATTACTTGCGCTATGGTTTGGAAAAACGGAACATGAAAGGTTTTGGAAAGGTCCTTGCCGGTCTTTTCGCGGTTTTGGCCGTGGGTGCATCCTTTGGAGGGGGCAATATGTTTCAGGCCAATCAATCTTTTGAGCAATTGGCAGGGCAATTCCCTGCATTGGCAGGCAATGGTTTTTGGTTTGGTATTGTTACCGCGGTTCTAGTGGGTGTCGTCATCATTGGTGGTATCAACAGTATTGCTAAGGTAACGGGTAGGGTTGTCCCTATTATGGCATCGGTCTATATCGTAGCTGCATTGGCAGTTATTATTATGAATATTCAGAATATAGGCCCGGCATTTTCAGCGATTTTCGATGGCGCATTTAGCCCCTCTGCTTTAAAGGGAGGTATTATAGGAGTGTTGGTGGTAGGATTTCAACGTGCAGCGTTCTCGAACGAGGCTGGAGTAGGATCTGCGGCTATAGCGCACAGTACTGCAAAGACAAATCACCCTCCTTCAGAAGGCTTTGTTGCTTTATTGGAACCTTTTATAGATACCGTAGTAGTATGTACCCTAACCGCCCTAGTACTAATTTTTACCGGTATGCACGAGGTTGAAGGTATGGCGGGCGCACAATTGACATCGGATGCGTTTGGTAGCCAAATATCTTGGTTCCCCTATGTATTGGCCTTGGCCGTTTTCTTATTTGCGTTCTCAACGATGATATCCTGGTCCTACTACGGAATGAGGGCGTGGACCTATCTTTTTGGAAAAAGCAAAAAAACTGAATTGATTTATAAAATGTTCTTTTTGGTTTTTGTGGTCGTAGGCGCATCGGTGAGTTTGGGAGCCGTTCTTGACTTTTCTGATATGATGATTTTGGCCATGTCCTTTCCCAACATTATTGGTCTATATATAATGTCTGGTGAAGTTAAAAAAGATTTAGGGAAGTATTTGGAAGATTTGAAAGCCAACAAATTGTTCAAGAAACAAGCCAAAACCAGTTAGACCATAGCTTGTGTTAGATAATTTAAAATCCCACTTCAGGTTCAATAAACAAGAACGAAGTGGGATTTTCTTTTTGCTATTTATCCTGGTTTCGATTCAAGTGGGCTATTATGTCTATAGTTCCCAACATACGAAAGGTTCGGGGCTATTGCTTCAAGATGAGGTTTTACAACAACAAATAGATTCGTTGAAAAGGGTTTCCGTAAAATCAGATTCCTTAAAGATATATCCCTTCAACCCTAATTTTATTACTGACTTTAAGGGTTATACTTTGGGGATGTCCTTGGATGAAATTGATAGGTTGCACCGGCATAGGGCAGCCAATAAGTATGTAAATACAAAGGAGGAATTTCAAGAAGTAACCAAGGTGTCCGATTCACTTTTGGATGTGATTGCGCCATTCTTCAAATTTCCCGAATGGACACAAAAAAATAAGTCCGAAAAGTTAGAGAAAACAACACCTTTAAATAGCCACATATCCGGTAAAGGGATAGTGCTTTTAGACTTGAACAAAGCTACGGCAGCAGATTTACAAAAAATTAACGGAATAGGGGAGAAACTGTCCGCACGAATCCTAAAATTTAGAGACCGGCTGGGCGGGTTTCTAATCGATGACCAATTAAGGGACGTGTATGGGCTTGATGAAGAAGTTGTGCAACGGGCACTATTGCGATTTACGGTAAAAAGTAAGCCTGAAATCGTATTGATCAATGTAAACGAAGCATCTGTAGACGAACTTTCCAAATTGATATATCTTCAAAAAGACCTTGCCCAGCGTATAGTAAATTATCGTAATCTCAACGGAGGTATCAAATCTTTGAACGATTTATTAAATATTGAAGGATTCCCTTCAGACCGAATTGATAGAATTGGTTTATATTTGTCGCTCTAAAAAAAAAGCTATGCAAAGTATGTACTTCAGTGAAGAACATCAACTATTTAGGCAAAGTCTAAAGGACTTTTTGCAAAAGGAAGTGGTGCCGCATGTAGACAAATGGGAAGCCGAAGGCACTATAGAACGGTTTATCTGGGAAAAATTTGGGGCGATGGGTTATTTTGGCCTTGCGACTCCTGAGAAAGATGGAGGTTTAGGTTTGGACCTATTCTATACCGTCATTTTTCTAGAAGAACTTCAAAAAGTCAATTCCGGTGGCTTTGCAGCTGCCATTTGGGCCCACGCCTATCTGGCCATGACCCATTTGAACAAGGAGGCAAATGCAGATATCAAAAATAGATATTTAGCACCTAGCATTGAAGGCAAAAAGATTGGTTGCCTCTGTGTATCGGAACCTTTTGGGGGCAGTGATGTGGCCGCAATGCGTACTACCGCAAAAAAGGAAGGTGATCATTACCTATTAAATGGGTCAAAAACGTTCATCACAAACGGGGTTTATGCAGACTATATGATTGTGGCCGCTAAAACAAGTCCAGAATTAGGAAACAAAGGAATCAGTATTTTCGTCGTAGACCGCAAAAGTGATGGGGTAACGGCCAACAAACTGAATAAGCTGGGGTGGAGAGCCTCGGATACGGCAGAATTGGCTTTTGATAATGTTAAGATACCAGCCTCAAATTTGATGGGTGAAGAAAATATGGGGTTCTCCTATATTATGGAGCACTTTGCACTGGAGCGATTGATAATGGGTATCAATGCACATGCACGTTCTGAGCATGTTTTGGAATACGCACTTAATTACATGTCAGAAAGGGAAGCTTTTGGTAAGTCTATCGATAAATTTCAGGCGTTAAGACATCGCGTTGCCGATTTGCACGCAGATATAGATATGTGCAAGGAATATAATTATTCTGTAGCCTACCGTTTGGATAAGGGGCAATATGTAGTAAAGGAAGCGACTATTTCCAAGCTAAAATCTACGAAAATGGCAGATGACGTTGCCTACGAGTGCCTTCAATTCCTTGGGGGGTACGGGTATATCGAGGATTATCCTATGGCCCGTAATTTTAGGGATAGCAGGTTGGGGCCCATAGGTGGTGGAACATCAGAAATATTACGCGAGATTATTGCCAGGATTGTAATCGATAAAAAGGAATATAAGCCTGCTACCGACTAAGGAAAGCGGATAAAATTTATAAAAATCAAATAACGGGTTGCCCAATTAAATATAGTTACTATATTTGCAGCCTTAATCATAAAGAAAGGAGGTTGTAGCCCATGTTAATAATACCAGTAAAAGAAGGAGAAAACATCGATAGAGCTTTAAAGCGTTTCAAACGTAAGTTCGACAAGACAGGTACAATGAGACAGTTGCGAAAGCGTCAACAGTTCACTAAACCTTCCGTTGAGCGTAGAGCGCAGATACAAAAAGCAGAATATATTCAAGGTCTAAGAGATCAAGAAGAAATTTAGACTTTGTTTTCAAAGAAATCAAAATCCCGCAACTAGCGGGATTTTTGTTTTTCTATAGTTCTCCTAAAAAACTGTAAGTTTAGATTCACTTTCACTCATTAGTCATTATGGCATTGGTAAAGAAATAGACGATACGGGTGCTGTAATTTTCCATTAAAGGGAAGGAAATGGGCTATTTGACGTGTACCCTTCGGTGAAAATGGGTTTGGTTAAATACCCCGCTGCCTTGCCTCCGGAATGATTAGTTTCAAGAAATTTTTTAGGGTACTTCAAAAGTTTGATACCTTTAGCTATGCCAGTATCGCAATTTATATCCTATTTGGCGCTCGAAAAGAATTATTCGGTGCATACCGTTAAGGCTTACGAAACGGATATTAGGGAGTTTGCCGATTTTTGTAGGACGGAATTCGATCTCGATACGATTGATGCGGTGCCCTATACGATAATTCGGAATTGGGTGGTCTTTTTATCCAAAGGAGAAATTAACAACCGGTCAATCAATAGGAAAATAGCCTCGCTAAAAGCGTACTACAAGTTTCTTCAAAAAACGGGTGTCCTTGAGATAAATCCACTTGCAAAACATAAGGCACTGAAAACCTCGAAAAAAGTAGAGGTACCTTTTTCGGAAGTTGAGATGGAACGGGTGCTTTCAGCTATTGCTTATACAGATGACTTCGAGGGCAAGCGTGATCAATTATTGATTCATGTACTGTATGCAAGTGGAATGCGCAGGGCCGAGTTGATACTCCTAAAAATGACCGATGTTAATTTGGAGAATAGGACCATTAAAGTGTTGGGCAAGCGAAACAAGGAGCGTTTTATCCCCTTATTGCCCGAAACCAAAGACTTATTTGAACATTATGTAATGGAGCGAAACGCTTTGCCGCGAGTGAACGATAATGCTTTTGTTTTTTTGACCGTATCCGGCAATAAATTGTACGAAACCCTTGTCTATAGGGTAATTAATAAGTACTTTCAAGAGGTGTCATCAAAGGTAAAAACCAGTCCGCACATCTTAAGGCACACCTTTGCCACACATCTCTTGAACAAGGGAGCGGATTTAAACGCTGTAAAGGAACTTTTAGGGCATTCGAGTTTGGCGTCTACGCAAGTGTATACCCATAATAGCATTGCGGAGTTGAAAAAAGTGCATGCGTTGTCGCACCCTAGAGGAAGCAAATAAGTATTTTCTAACCGGGCCATTGCTTGGCCATAAATTTTCTGAGTATGAAAGTAAATGCACAATCGGTAAATTTTAATGCTGATAGGGAGTTGATGAATTTTTTACATAGTAGATTGGAAAAAGTGGAGACCTTTTATTCCAAAGTAATCAGTTCCGATGTTTATTTAAAGGTGGAGAACACGAGCGCAAAGGAGAACAAAATCGTTGAGATAAAAATTAATGTTCCCAAGGATAAGTTTATCGTAAAAAAACAGTGCAAATCATTTGAGGAGGCGGTAGATGCTGCCTGTAGTTCTTTGGAAAGAAGACTGATAAAGAAAAAGCAAAAAATAAGATCACAAGCTTAACTAAAATAATTTAAAATTTGTTTTGAATAAACAAATAATTCTATACATTTGCAGTCCGTTAGAAATAGCGGACTTTTTTATGGCTTAAAAACCATGAAATAGGCCGATGTAGCTCAGCTGGCTAGAGCAGCTGATTTGTAATCAGCAGGTCGTGGGTTCGAGTCCCTCTATCGGCTCCAAAGTTCTTAAAATATTGGTTAGAGGGGAGATACTCAAGCGGCCAACGAGGGCAGACTGTAAATCTGCTGACTACGTCTTCGCAGGTTCGAATCCTGCTCTCCCCACTAAACTCTGAAGAAGGAACTTTAAATTGAAATATTGTAATTTTTATAAGCGGGAGTAGCTCAGTTGGTAGAGCGTCAGCCTTCCAAGCTGAATGTCGCCGGTTCGAACCCGGTCTCCCGCTCTATAATTATGGCAGAAATGTCATTCCTGCGGAGGCAGGGTCCGTCAAAAATGATGGATCAACACTTTACGCCGGTGTAGCTCAGGGGTAGAGCGTTTCCTTGGTAAGGAAGAGGTCACGAGTTCAATTCTCGTCATTGGCTCAATTAAGGTATAAATTGTACACTAATATAAACTAAGATTAAAATTCATTAAACATGGCAAAGGCAACTTTCGATCGTTCCAAACCACACTTAAATATAGGTACCATTGGACACGTGGATCACGGTAAAACTACATTGACTGCAGCTATTACTACGGTATTGGCTAACGCTGGTCTTTCTGAAATGAGAAGTTTCGATTCTATCGACAACGCTCCTGAAGAAAAAGAAAGAGGTATTACAATTAATACTTCGCACGTAGAATATTCTACAGCAAACCGTCACTACGCACACGTTGACTGTCCAGGTCACGCGGATTACGTTAAGAACATGGTTACCGGTGCCGCCCAAATGGATGGTGCTATTTTGGTTGTGGCCGCTACAGATGGTCCAATGCCACAAACACGTGAGCATATCCTATTAGGTCGCCAGGTTGGTATTCCTAGAATCGTTGTATTCATGAACAAAGTGGATATGGTTGATGATGAGGAGTTGATCGAGCTTGTTGAGATGGAAGTAAGGGAATTGCTTTCTTTCTACGAGTATGATGGTGATAATGGTCCTGTAATCGCTGGTTCTGCATTAGGTGCATTGAATGGTGAGCAAAAATGGGTTGATACGGTAATGCAATTGATGGAGGCTGTTGATTCTTGGATCGAACTTCCTGTAAGGGATGTTGAGAAGCCTTTCTTGATGCCTGTTGAAGATGTATTTACCATTACTGGTCGTGGTACTGTAGCAACTGGTAGAATTGAGACTGGTATCGCTAACACTGGTGATGCTGTTGAAATCATCGGTATGGGTGCTGAGAAATTAAACTCTACAATTACTGGGGTTGAGATGTTCCGTAAGATATTGGATAGAGGAGAGGCTGGAGATAACGTAGGTATCTTGTTGAGAGGTATTGAAAAATCTCAAATTAGCCGTGGAATGGTAATCTGTAAGCCAGGTTCTGTTAAGCCACACGCTAAATTCGAAGCTGAGGTCTATATCCTTAAAAAAGAAGAAGGTGGTCGTCATACACCATTCCATAACAACTACCGTCCACAGTTCTACGTAAGAACAACGGATGTAACCGGAAACATTGCGCTTCCATCTGGAGTTGAAATGGTAATGCCTGGAGATAACCTTACCATTACAGTTGAATTGATTCAGCCAATCGCATTAAGCGTAGGTCTGCGTTTCGCTATCCGTGAAGGTGGTAGAACTGTAGGTGCTGGTCAGGTAACTAAGATTATCGATTAATTCAATTTTAAAGAGTATGTGTATAAGGGTGTTCTGCTCAAGCGGGACACCTTTACATGCAAATATAGAACAGGTGGTTTTGTCACCGTTCATAATACGGGTGTAGCTCAGTTGGTAGAGCACTGGTCTCCAAAACCAGGTGTCGGGAGTTCGAGTCTCTCCTCCCGTGCCACATGAAATATTGAAAGTACGTGAGACGAGAAGTTTATGCTGAGCGCAGTCGAAGCATGTCTCTCCTCCCGTGCCAGAATAATATCGGGATTAAAATCCGCTTTGTTGAAATTGTAAAATAGAATTTAAATGTTCACATATATAAAGGAATCCGTAGAAGAATTAAGGAACAATGTTACGCTTCCTCCACGTTCGGAAACATCGAATTTAATGGTGATCGTAGCAGTTTTTTCCATCCTTTTTGCTTTGGCAACTTGGGGTGTGGATACGGTCTTTAGCAAAGTGATAAAATTATATTTCAACGCTGTATTAAATTAACTAGGAGCTCTATGTCAGAAGTATTGGAAAAGAAATGGTACGTTGTAAGGGCGGTCAGTGGTCAAGAGAATAAAATCAAAGGATACATTGAGAGCGAGGTAGAGCGTCATGGGTTTTCTGACTATTTGGAGGATGTTCTTGTTCCTACCGAAAAGGTGGTGCAGATTAGAAACGGTAAGAAAATTAATAAAGAGCGAGTTTATTTTCCTGGATATATAATGATTAAGGCCAATTTAGGTGGGGAAATGGTTCATATTATTAGGTCTATCACCAATGTTATCGGCTTTTTAGGGGAAACAAAAGGAGGAGATCCTGTTCCTTTAAGAAGAAATGAGGTGAATAGAATGCTTGGTAAGGTTGATGAATTGGCCGTGAATACAGATAGCGTTGCTATTCCTTTTGTCTTCGGCGAAACTGTTAAGGTGATTGATGGACCGTTCAATGGTTTTAATGGTACCGTTGAGAAGATAAACGAGGAAAAGCGGAAGTTAGAGGTTATGGTTAAGATTTTCGGAAGAAAAACGCCGCTAGAACTTAGCTATATGCAAGTAGAGAAAGTATAAAAATAAGTGTTACACATATATTTAAAGTAGTGTTGCTTCCAAGAACACACTTTCAATTTAATTTTAAACAATGGCAAAAGAAATAGGTAAAGTAGTTAAACTACAAGTTAGGGGAGGTGCAGCGAATCCATCGCCACCGGTTGGACCCGCCTTAGGTGCTGCCGGTGTTAACATCATGGAGTTCTGTAAGCAGTTCAATGCTCGTACGCAGGATAAACCAGGTAAAGTATTACCAGTTGTTATCACCGTTTACAAGGATAAGTCTTTCGACTTCGTTGTAAAAACACCACCAGCGGCAGTTCAGCTATTGGAAGCGGCTAAGATTAAAAAAGGATCTGGCGAACCTAACAGAGTAAAATTAGGTAGTGTTACCTGGGACCAAATCAAGGCAATAGCCGAAGATAAAATGGTTGACCTTAATGCATTTACCGTAGAATCGGCTATGAGTATGATAGCGGGTACTGCGCGGTCTATGGGTATGAAGGTAGCGGGTAAGAAACCTTTTTAAAATCTTAAAAGCAATTAAATGGCAAAGTTAACTAAGAAGCAAAAGGAAGCACATTCCAAAATAGAGAAGGATAAATTATATTCTTTGGTGGAAGCTTCAGCTTTAATAAAAGAGATAACCAATACAAAATTCGATGCATCTGTTGATCTTGCAGTTCGTTTGGGTGTAGATCCAAGAAAAGCAAATCAAATGGTTCGTGGCGTAGTAACACTTCCTCACGGAACAGGAAAAGATGTAAAGGTTTTGGCTTTGGTAACACCTGATAAGGAAGCAGAGGCTCAGGAAGCTGGTGCGGATTATGTAGGATTGGATGAGTATTTGGAAAAAATTAAAAACGGTTGGACGGACGTTGATGTAATCATTACCATGCCAAGCGTTATGGGTAAATTAGGACCTTTGGGCCGTGTTTTAGGACCAAGAGGTTTAATGCCCAATCCAAAAACAGGAACTGTGACTATGGATGTGGCAAAGGCGGTATCTGAAGTTAAGGCAGGTAAAATAGACTTCAAGGTAGACAAAACCGGTATTGTCCACGCTGCAATTGGGAAAGCTTCTTTCTCTGCGGATAAAATTGCGGATAATGCAAAGGAACTGTTGGATACCTTGAACAAGATGAAGCCTACAGCGGCAAAAGGTATTTATATGAGAAGTGTCTTCATGTCAAGTACCATGAGCCCGAGTCTTCAATTAGATCCCAAGTCGGTTTAACAAACTGCTAGTTAAAAATTATAAGTATGACAAGAGAAGAAAAAGCAACGGTTATAGAAGATTTGACTACGCAGTTGGCAAATAGTTCAACAATCTATTTGGCAGATATTTCCGGTTTAAATGCCGGTATCACTTCAGATTTAAGAAGGGCTGCTTTTAAGGCGGATATCAAACTGGCCGTAGTTAAGAATACATTGCTTGCAAAGGCAATGGAAGCTTCTGATAAGGATTTTGGTGAATTACCGGAAGTGTTGAAGGGGAATACCTCTTTAATGTTCTCGGAGGTTGCCAATGCTCCTGCAAAATTGATAAAGAATTTTAGAAAAAAATCTAATAAGCCTTTATTGAAAGGAGCCTTTGTACAGGAGTCAATTTACATAGGTGATGAGAATTTGGATGCTTTGGTTAGCATTAAGTCTAAAGAAGAAATGATCGGTGAGGTAATTGGATTATTGCAGTCACCTGCCAAGAATGTTATTTCTGGACTTAAATCTGGTGGTGGTAAGCTTGCCGGAATCCTAAAAACATTATCTGAAAGATAAGTACGCACTATAAACTAAGTATATTTTAAAATTTTATTAAACGATAGAAAATGGCAGATTTAAAAGATTTCGCAGAACAATTGGTTAACCTTACGGTAAAAGAAGTAAATGAGTTAGCTGATATTTTAAAAGAAGAATACGGTATTGAGCCTGCAGCTGCAGCTGTAGCTGTTGCCGCTGGTGGTGGAGCCGCTGAAGCTGGTGAAGCAGCCGAAGAAAAATCAGAATTCGATGTAATTTTGAAAGCAGCAGGTGCTTCTAAATTGGCAGTCGTTAAATTGGTTAAGGAATTGACCGGTTTAGGATTGAAAGATGCAAAGGATATTGTTGATAGCGCACCAAAACCAGTTAAGGAAGGTGTTTCTAAAGACGAAGCAGAAGGTATCAAAAAATCATTGGAAGAAGCCGGAGCGGAAGTTGAGCTTAAATAATAGCAACGACCATATTATTTTTGGTTTAGGTCTTCTCGCTTTTTGCGGTTAGACCTAAGCCATTTTATAGAATTAGGTATATAAAGACGTATATCACCCACTTAGTACTCACGATCAAAACACTGTCCGTAGATGTTCACAAATCAGACTGAAAGAATAAGCTTTGCTTCCGCAAAAAAGACTCCGGATTATCCGGATTTCTTGGATATTCAGATTAAATCTTTTCAAGACTTTTTTCAACTAGAGACTAAATCAGATGAAAGAGGTAATGAAGGCTTATATAACACCTTCATGGAAAACTTTCCAATCACTGATACTCGTAATCAGTTCGTATTGGAATTTTTGGATTATTTTATAGATCCTCCTAGATACTCCATCCAAGAGTGTATAGAACGCGGTCTTACCTATAGCGTTCCGTTAAAGGCAAGATTGAAATTATATTGTACCGATCCAGAGCATGAGGATTTTGAGACGATTGTGCAGGACGTTTATTTGGGTACTATTCCATACATGACTCCAAGTGGAACTTTCGTGATCAACGGAGCGGAACGAGTGGTGGTTTCGCAATTGCATAGATCTCCAGGGGTCTTCTTTGGTCAATCATTTCATGCAAACGGAACTAAATTGTATTCTGCTAGGGTTATACCTTTTAAAGGATCTTGGATAGAATTTGCTACCGATATCAATGGGGTTATGTACGCCTATATCGATAGAAAGAAAAAATTACCGGTTACGACCTTGTTCAGGGCCATTGGTTTTGAGCGTGACAAGGATATTTTAGAGATATTCGACCTTTCCGAAGAGGTGAAGGTTTCCAACGCCGGACTTAAAAAAGTATTGGGCCGTAAATTGGCGGCCAGGGTATTGAATACCTGGCACGAAGATTTTGTGGACGAGGATACGGGTGAGGTGGTTTCCATTGAGCGAAATGAAATTGTTCTAGATCGTGATACGGTTCTGGAAAAAGAACATATTCAGGAAATCATTGATGCAGACGTAAAGACCATACTTCTACATAAGGAAAATAATGCGCAGTCAGACTATGCCATTATTCATAATACCTTGCAAAAGGATCCAACCAACTCTGAAAAAGAAGCGGTTGAACATATTTACAGACAATTACGTAACGCAGAACCGCCCGATGAGGAGACTGCGCGTGGTATCATAGATAAATTATTCTTCTCTGACCAACGATATAACTTAGGTGAAGTTGGTCGTTATAGAATGAATAAAAAATTACAGTTGGATATTGGGATGGACAAGCAGGTCTTGACCAAGGAAGATATCATAACGATTATCAAGTATTTGATCGAGTTGATCAACTCAAAAGCAGAAATCGATGATATTGATCACCTATCAAACCGTCGTGTAAGAACGGTAGGAGAGCAATTGTCATCTCAGTTCGGTGTTGGTTTGGCCCGTATGGCTAGAACAATTCGTGAGCGAATGAACGTTCGTGATAACGAGGTGTTTACCCCAATAGATTTGATTAATGCCAAGACCTTGTCTTCGGTTATTAATTCTTTCTTTGGTACGAACCAATTATCCCAGTTCATGGACCAAACAAATCCATTGGCCGAGATTACCCATAAACGTAGATTATCGGCTTTAGGGCCAGGTGGTCTTTCAAGGGAGCGCGCCGGTTTTGAGGTACGTGATGTGCACTATACCCACTATGGTCGTTTATGTCCCATTGAAACTCCTGAAGGACCAAATATTGGTTTGATTTCTTCTCTTTCGGTTTTTGCTAAAGTAAACCCTATGGGCTTCTTGGAAACACCTTATAGAAAGGTTACAGATTCTGTGGTAGACATCAATAATTTCACTTATTTAAGTGCTGAGGAAGAGGAAGGAATGAAAATTGCGCAGGCAAACATTCCAATGAAGGAAGATGGTACTATTGATACGGATAAGGTTATTGCAAGGGAAGAAGGTGATTTCCCTGTCGTTGATCCTTCTGAAATTCATTATACCGATGTTGCGCCTAACCAGATAGCCTCAATTTCAGCCTCTTTGATTCCATTCTTGGAACATGATGATGCGAACAGGGCTTTGATGGGCTCGAACATGATGCGCCAGGCAGTACCATTGTTAAAGCCACAGTCCCCTATCGTAGGGACAGGATTGGAGCGACAAGTCGCTTCAGATTCCAGGGTTTTGATCAATGCGGAAGGTGATGGTGTTATAGAATATGTCGATGCCGAGAAAATCACCATAAAGTATGATCGTACAGATAATCAAAGACTGATTAGTTTTGACGAGGACGAGAAAACGTATTTCTTGGTTAAATTCAGAAAGACAAATCAAGGAACCAACATTAACTTAAAACCGATTGTAAAAAGAGGGGATAGAGTTAAGAAGGGGCAAGTGCTTTGTGAAGGGTATGCTACCGAAAAAGGTGAATTGGCTTTAGGTAGAAACCTTACCGTAGCTTTTATGCCTTGGAAAGGATATAACTTTGAGGATGCAATCGTAATTTCCGAAAAAGTTGTTCGGGAAGATATCTTTACATCCATCCACGTAGACGAATATTCTTTGGAGGTACGGGACACCAAATTGGGTGCGGAGGAATTAACCCATGATATTCCAAACGTTTCTGAAGAGGCTACAAAAGATTTGGACGAAAACGGTATGATCCGTATAGGTGCGGAAGTAAAGCCAGGGGATATTTTGATTGGTAAGATTACGCCGAAAGGGGAATCTGATCCAACGCCGGAAGAAAAACTCTTGCGTGCCATCTTTGGAGACAAGGCAGGAGACGTAAAAGATGCATCCTTAAAAGCATCACCATCCTTAAGAGGCGTTGTGATCGATAAGAAATTATTCTCAAGGTCTGTGAAAGACAAGAGAAAACGTTCTGAAGATAAGGAAGAGCTATCTAAGCTGGAATTGGAATACGAAGTAAAATTCCAAGAATTGAAGGATGTACTTGTAGAAAAGCTGTTTACGATCGTAAATGGTAAAACTTCACAAGGTGTCCTTAACGATTTGGGCGAAGAGGTCTTGCCAAAAGGTAAGAAGTATACCATGAAGATGTTAAATTCTGTTGATGATTTTGCCCACTTGGTCGGCGGAAGTTGGACAACGGACAATGACACAAATGCACTGGTTGCAGACTTACTTCATAACTATAAAATAAAGCTGAACGACTTACAAGGAAACTTGAGAAGGGATAAGTTTACAATTTCTGTTGGTGACGAATTGCCTGCAGGTATCATGAAGCTTGCCAAAGTATATATCGCCAAAAAGCGTAAGCTTAAAGTTGGAGATAAGATGGCAGGTAGGCATGGTAACAAAGGTATTGTGTCCAGAATTGTACGCCACGAGGATATGCCGTTCTTGGAAGATGGAACCCCTGTTGATATTGTTTTGAACCCATTAGGGGTACCATCACGTATGAATATCGGGCAAATCTATGAGACGGTATTAGGTTGGGCAGGTCTAAAACTGGGTAGAAAGTATGCAACACCAATTTTTGATGGTGCAACACTCGATGAAATCAACGCCTACACAGACGAGGCCGGTATTCCAAGATTTGGACATACCTACTTATATGATGGTGGAACAGGCCAACGTTTTGATCAACCTGCAACGGTAGGCGTAATTTATATGTTGAAATTGGGCCATATGGTAGACGATAAGATGCATGCACGTTCCATAGGACCATATTCATTGATTACACAACAGCCATTGGGTGGTAAAGCCCAGTTTGGTGGTCAGCGTTTTGGTGAGATGGAAGTTTGGGCATTGGAGGCTTATGGAGCATCAGCTACTTTGCGTGAAATACTTACGGTGAAGTCGGACGACGTCATCGGAAGGGCTAAAACGTACGAGTCTATCGTTAAAGGGGAGACCATGCCAGAACCTGGTTTACCAGAATCTTTCAATGTTTTAATGCACGAACTTAAGGGATTAGGTTTGGATATTAGGCTTGAGGAATAGCTCAATACACCGTATTGAAACCTATTAAGTAACTAAAATTAAATCATTATCAGCACGCTATTATGGCAAGAATAAAAGATAATAACCCAGTAAAAAGGTTCAATAAAATTTCAATTGGATTAGCGTCCCCAGAAGCAATTTTGGCGGAATCCAGAGGTGAGGTTTTGAAGCCTGAAACAATAAATTATAGAACGCACAAACCAGAACGTGACGGACTTTTTTGCGAACGAATTTTTGGTCCTGTAAAGGATTATGAATGTGCTTGTGGTAAATATAAGCGTATTCGCTATCGTGGTATTGTTTGTGACCGTTGTGGAGTAGAGGTTACCGAGAAAAAAGTGCGTAGAGACCGTGTTGGGCATATTAATTTGGTAGTACCAGTAGCCCACATATGGTATTTTCGTTCCCTACCTAATAAAATTGGGTACCTGCTAGGCTTACCTTCCAAGAAGTTGGATATGATTATTTACTACGAACGTTATGTAGTAATTCAGCCAGGTATCGCCAAAGGACCTGAAGGCGAGGAAGTTCAAAAAATGGACTTCTTGACAGAGGAAGAGTACTTGAACATTTTGGAAACCATACCACAAGAAAATCAATACTTGGAGGATTCAGACCCTAACAAGTTCATCGCCAAGATGGGAGCGGAATGCTTGATTGATTTATTGGGTAGGATCAATCTTAAGGAACTTTCTTTTGAGTTAAGACACAAGGCAAATACGGAGACTTCAAAACAACGAAAGACAGAAGCTTTAAAGCGTTTACAAGTTGTTGAGGCTTTGCGCGAATCACAAGAGAATAGGGAGAATGAGCCAGAGTGGATGATCATGAAGGTTATTCCGGTTATTCCACCAGAATTGCGTCCGTTGGTTCCTTTGGATGGTGGTCGTTTTGCCACATCAGATTTAAATGATCTTTATAGAAGGGTAATCATTCGTAATAACCGTCTTAAACGATTGGTTGAGATTAAAGCACCTGAAGTAATTTTACGTAACGAAAAACGTATGCTTCAGGAAGCAGTTGATTCCTTGTTCGATAATACCCGTAAAGCGTCTGCGGTTAAAACCGAATCTAACAGGCCGTTGAAGTCACTTTCAGATTCATTAAAAGGGAAACAAGGTCGTTTCCGTCAAAACCTATTAGGTAAGCGTGTAGATTATTCCGCACGTTCGGTTATTGTTGTTGGTCCTGAAATGAAGTTGTTCGAATGTGGACTTCCAAAGGATATGGCAGCCGAATTATACAAACCTTTTGTTATCAGGAAATTGATAGAAAGAGGTATTGTTAAGACGGTAAAATCAGCCAAGAAAATAATAGACAAAAAAGAACCCGTAGTTTGGGATATTTTGGAAAATGTATTGAAAGGGCATCCTGTACTCTTGAATAGGGCTCCAACATTGCACCGTTTGGGAATTCAGGCGTTCCAGCCCAAATTAATTGAAGGTAAGGCTATTCGTCTGCACCCATTGGTTTGTACCGCATTTAATGCGGATTTTGATGGGGATCAGATGGCGGTTCACCTTCCATTGGGGCCTGAGGCAATTTTAGAGGCACAACTGTTGATGTTGGCTTCGCACAACATTTTGAACCCAGCAAACGGTTCTCCAATTACAGTACCTTCCCAGGATATGGTTTTGGGTCTGTACTACATGACCAAAGAAAGAAAGTCTACACCAGAAGTTCCTGTAAAAGGGGAGGGCATAACCTTCTATTCTTCAGAGGAGGTGGAAATTGCCTTTAATGAAGGAAAAGTAGACCTAAATGCAGGGATTAAAGTTAGGGCCAAGGATTTTAATGAAGCCGGAGAGCTGGTAAGTAAAATCATTCCAACTACAGTAGGTAGGGTATTGTTCAATATGGAGGTGCCAGAGGCGGCCGGTTACATTAATGATGTCTTGAACAAGAAATCACTACGTGATATTATTGGAGGTATCTTAAGCGTAACGGATGTACCTACCACGGCAGATTTCTTGGATAAGATCAAAACAATGGGATATGAATTTGCCTTTAAGGGTGGATTGTCCTTTAGTCTTGGAGATATCATTATCCCTAAGGAAAAACATGATATGATTGCCGATGCCAATGGACAAGTAGATGGTATCATGGCAAATTATAATATGGGTCTTATCACCAATAACGAACGATACAATCAGGTTATTGATGTTTGGACTTCAACGAATGCGATGTTGACCGAATTGGCCATGAAGCGAATTCGTGAAGATCAGCAAGGATTCAACTCTGTATATATGATGCTTGATTCTGGTGCAAGGGGTTCTAAGGAGCAAATTCGCCAGTTGACCGGTATGCGTGGTTTAATGGCAAAGCCTAAGAAATCTACCGCTGGTGGAGGGGAAATTATTGAAAACCCTATCCTTTCCAACTTTAAGGAAGGATTGTCGATTTTGGAATACTTTATTTCTACACACGGTGCACGTAAAGGACTAGCTGATACGGCTTTAAAAACGGCAGATGCTGGTTACTTGACAAGACGTTTGGTGGATGTTTCCCAAGATGTAATCATCAATACGGAAGACTGTGAAACTTTGAGAGGAGTTGAAGTACAGGCATTGAAAAAGAATGAAGAGATTGTTGAGAGTTTGGGTGAGCGTATCTTAGGAAGGGTTTCCCTTCATGATGTTTACGATCCAATGACAGAGGAGTTGCTATTGAAAGCAGGTCAGCAAATCATGGAAAGTGATGTCAAAAAGATTGAAAATTCTCCAGTAGAGAAAGTAGAAGTACGCTCCGCATTAACCTGTGAGGCCGATAAGGGTATCTGTGCAAAATGTTACGGTAGAAACCTTTCTACCAATAAGATGGTACAGAGAGGTGAGGCAGTGGGTGTTGTTGCCGCACAATCCATTGGTGAGCCAGGGACACAGCTTACACTAAGAACCTTCCACGTGGGTGGTATCGCTGGTAACATTTCAGAAGAGAACAAACTTGAGGTGAGATTCTCAGGTATTGCTGAAATCGAGGATTTGCGAACTGTAAAAGGAGAAGGATCAGACGGTAAGGCTGCTGAAATCGTAATCTCCAGAACCAGTGAAATAAAAATTGTTGATGCAAAAACAGGAATTACACTTAGTACGAGTAATATTCCTTATGGCTCTCAATTGTTTATCGAGAATGGAGCTAAGGTAAGTAAGGGAGATGTCATTTGTTCTTGGGATCCATATAATGGTGTAATCGTTTCTGAATTCCCTGGAAAAATTGCTTACGAGAATATAGAGCAAGGTGTTACATACCAAGTGGAAATTGATGAACAGACAGGTTTCCAAGAAAAGGTAATTTCTGAATCTAGAAACAAAAAATTGATTCCAACCTTGTTGATTCAAGATGCTAAAGGAGAAACCTTACGTTCATATAATTTACCGGTAGGGTCACACATTATGGTGGATGACGGCGATAAGATTAAGGAAGGTAAGATTTTGGTGAAAATACCACGTAAATCTGCGAAGGCAGGGGATATTACAGGTGGTCTTCCAAGAGTTACCGAATTGTTCGAGGCCAGAAATCCTTCTAATCCAGCAGTGGTATCCGAAATTGATGGAGTTGTATCTTTTGGAAAAATCAAGAGAGGTAACAGGGAAATCATCATTGAGTCCAAATTGGGTGAGGTGAAGAAGTACCTAGTGAAACTTTCCAATCAGATTTTAGTACAAGAGAACGATTATGTTAGAGCGGGTATGCCTTTGTCTGATGGTTCCATAACACCAGAAGATATCTTGGCCATCAAAGGACCATCGGCTGTACAGCAGTATTTGGTGAACGAAGTTCAAGAAGTCTATAGATTACAGGGTGTGAAGATTAACGATAAGCACTTTGAGGTCGTTGTAAGACAAATGATGCGTAAAGTACGGATTGAAGATCCGGGAGATACTATTTTCCTTGAAAATCAATTAATACATAAGGATGACTTTATACAGGAGAACGATGAGATTTTCGGTAAGAAGGTTGTCATGGAAGCGGGTGATTCGGAAAATCTAAAACCGGGTCAGATCGTTACCCCACGTGAACTTAGGGATGAAAACTCCTTATTGAAGCGTAGCGATAAGGTACTTGTAGAGGCTAGGGATGCTGTTTCAGCAACGGCGACCCCAATTTTACAAGGTATTACTAGAGCATCGTTACAAACCAAGTCCTTTATTTCTGCGGCATCGTTCCAGGAAACAACTAAGGTATTGAACGAGGCTGCAGTAAGCGGTAAAATCGATACGTTGGAAGGTCTTAAGGAGAATGTAATCGTAGGCCATAAAATTCCGGCAGGTACTGGGATGAGGGACTATGATAGCATTATCGTAGGATCAAAGGAAGAATATGATGAGATTATGGCCCGCAAGGAGGCCTTGAGATTTTAATAGAACTGACCCCCAAATTTATTTGGGGGTTATTTTTTATAAACTGAAACGTATGAGCGACAATAAAAACCCCAATCAGAAGCAAATTAATATAGAATTGGATGAAAAAATGGCGGAAGGTATCTATTCCAACTTAGCGATCATTAACCATTCCGTTTCCGAATTTGTAGTCGATTTTATAAGTATGATGCCAGGAGCACCTAAAGCCAAAGTCAAAAGTAGAATTATATTAACACCACAGCATGCCAAAAAATTTTTAAAGGCCCTGAACGATAATGTGCAACGGTTTGAAAAAGCGCATGGTACTATTAAAGATTATGAGCAACCCTCGATACCACTCAATTTTGGTCCCACAGGGGAAGCATAAAAAAAAGCCCAACTTTAAAGTTGGGCTTTTTTTTAATCAAATTCCGATGTAAAATGAAGTTTCACCGATGGATATTTTTGCTGGGTCATTTGCAACGAAAATTGCGAATCCGCCAAAAACACTAATTGACCTTTTTTATCCTTTGCCAAAAATTTTTGTTTCACCCGTTCAAATTCTTTGAATTCCTCACTCTTTCTATTCTCGGTACCCACCCAGCAGGCTTTATAGACCGGAAAGTTTTCATAGCTACATTTGGCACCATATTCATGTTCCAATCGATATTGGATTACTTCAAACTGTAATGCACCAACAGTGCCAATAACTTTTCTACCATTCAATTCTAGTGTGAACAATTGTGCAACTCCTTCGTCCATAAGCTGGTCTACTCCTTTGTTCAGTTGTTTTGATTTCATGGGATCGGCATTGTTGATGTACCTAAAGTGCTCCGGCGAGAAACTCGGTATCCCCTTATAATGTAATTCTTCACCTTCTGTTAGGGTGTCACCAATTTTAAAGTTACCGGTATCGTGTAGCCCTACGATATCTCCGGGATAGGAAATATCTACGATTTCTTTCTTTTCCGCAAAGAAGGCATTCGGGCTCGAGAATTTTAAATTCTTTCCTTGTCGGACATGGAGATACGGTTTGTTTCTTTCAAAAGTCCCCGATACGATTTTGACAAACGCTAAACGATCGCGATGTTTTGGATCCATGTTCGCATGTATTTTAAATACAAATCCAGACATTTCTTTTTCGTTCGATTCTACCAAACGCTCTTCTGCATTTTTGGAACGAGGTGGCGGTGCGATCTGAATAAAACAATCCAACAGTTCCCGTACTCCAAAATTGTTCAATGCAGAACCGAAAAATACAGGTTGTTGCTCTCCCTTCAAATACAATTCTTTATTGAACTTGGGGTAGACGCCCCATACCAGTTCTAAATTTTCCCGTAATTCTGATGCTGCCTTTGTTCCAATTATCTTTTCCAATTCTGGATTACTCAAATCATCGAAGGCAATAGTTTCCTCTATATTTTTCTTACTATTACCGCTAAATAAGTTGATGTTTTTTTCAAATATGTTGTAAATCCCCTTAAAGTCATACCCCATGCCTATTGGGAAACTCAATGGTGTAACCGAAAGACCTAATTTTTGCTCAAGCTCATCAAGTAAGTCGAACGCATCTTGCCCTTCCCTATCTAATTTATTGATAAAAACCAACATCGGTATTTTTCGCATCCTGCAGACCTCCACTAATTTGACGGTCTGCTCCTCGACACCTTTGGCTACATCAATTACAACAATAACACTATCAACTGCTGTTAGTGTTCTAAAGGTGTCTTCGGCAAAATCCTTGTGACCAGGAGTGTCCAGGATATTGATTTTTTTGTTCTTGTAATTAAAGGCCAATACG
This sequence comes from uncultured Flavobacteriaceae bacterium, assembly GCA_963793365.1. GTDB lineage: Bacteria > Bacteroidota > Bacteroidia > Flavobacteriales > Flavobacteriaceae > Maribacter. The sequence continues at coordinate 179,836 of CAWBZP010000003.1, forward strand.
GAAGTGGCGACTGAGATACCCCTCTGTCGTTCGATCTCCATAAAATCACTGGTAGCACTCTTTTTAATCTTGTTATTTTTTACTGCTCCGGCTTCTTGAATAGCACCTCCAAAAAGTAGTAATTTTTCCGTTAACGTAGTTTTACCGGCATCCGGATGCGAAATAATACCAAAGGTTCTCCTGCGCTCTATTTCTTGCTTGAAACTCATGAAAAATATTTGTGCAAAAGTAAGATAAATAGAATTCTTATCGCTTAAGGTCAAGGCTCCAAAATGGATTGGAATCATAAGACCTTTACGTAATTTTCAAGAATTGTAACTTTTCTTAATTCGTCAAAGTCCATTTGATATTTTGAAACGTAAATTAAAGGATATGATATGTTGTGTAAAAGGAATAAATTAATGAATGTGGTAGCTTGTCCATAGAATCTGTTAGATAGCGACAAAACAATTTGTTATACCTTTTTTATGCTATATCTTAGCGGTGTTTTGTTTAAGTGAGCCCCACTTTCTTAAAAGAGCATACTCCTACATGCCATGGTGATTAGTTAAAAACTAAACATTTATGGGTGAAATTACTTCTTACAAACGGTATACTACTTCGACAATTGGTGTAGCATTTTTGCTTACCTGTATTTTGAGTATATCTATTTCTGCGTATAGCAAATCAGAAACTAAGCCTTTGGCATTTTTCACTGAAGATGTTGATGGAGATGGCGTAATTGATTCACAGGATATTGATGCTGATGGTGATGGAATTTTAAATACTGTTGAAGATCAAAACGAAGATGGTGATGGAAATTATCTAACAAATCCTTCAGATCAAGATGGTGATGGCATCCCTAATTACTTGGACATTGATTCCGATAATGATGGCCTAATAGATAACTACGAAGCACAAAATCCTCAAAATTTTATTGAAAGATCCGGAATGGATGTTGATCAGAATGGGCTCGACGATATTTATGAGAGTTCACCTGGAATGGGCAATGGAATTCAACCAATAGATACAGATTCGGATAATATTCCTGATTATTTGGACATTGATTCCGATAATGATGGTATTCTTGATCAAAGTGAATCTAGCAGTTTGGGTGACGAATTCTCTTGTGATGAAATTCCAAATTTAAATTTTAGTGCAGAACCTGTATTAGAAAATGGACTTCCATTTGCCAAAGGTTCCATGTACAGAATTGTTAATGTATTTCAAGGAGTAGATGCGCTAATTTCAATTCAAGAAATTCTTAATGCTAGAATCGATGTTCTTGATCAGAATAGTATCGACCCAGAATTTTTTAAACCAGAAATTCAATTTGAATTTTCAACTGAAGTGCGAAGGCCTTATGTAGATTTGAGGATTTCATTTGTTAATTCTGGCACCAACGAGTCATTTAAATTAGACGAGTTAATTGCCAACTTTATTGATGTTGACGGTAATCCTAGATATCAAGAGTTTAACAGATTCGATACTCCCATTCGTTTTACGGTGGAGCAGATTTCGGAAGTTATTATAAATAATAGCTCTGGAGGCCTTTTAATCAATGGAGGACTTAGGGAATATGACGGTATTTCAAACCAAAATCCGTCTGTAAATTTAGCAGTTGAATTTATCGATATCTCAAGCTTTGTATTTAGGTTTGGTGTTCAGACCTCTACTTCAGACAATTTTTCTACTGTAGTAAGGCAATCTGGAATTCAATTTTCTTGCCTAGAAAATTTTAAAAATCCACAAACTACAACTTTTAGTATTGATATTGACTCAGATAAGGATGGGATTCCCAATAGGTTGGATATTGATTCTGATGATGATGGTATACCGGATAACATTGAAGCTCAATCAACGAATGATTATATAGCGCCTTCCGGAAGCGATGATGATTTGGATGGTCTTGATAATGCTTATGATAGCGGAGATTTCGAAGGTTTGACCCCTGTCAATACGGACGGTACCGACAATGTGGACTACCTTGATGACGACAGTGATAACGACCTTGTCCCGGACAACAATGAGGGGAACGATTTCAACTTCGACGGTATACCCGATCAGTCCTACACGGGCAATGATACGGACGGCGACGGTCTAGACGACGGGTACGAGGGCAGCGATGTCAACGATGGCTTCGACGTGAACGACGAGATAGACGACCCTGCGAACGATCTACCCGATACGGACGGTACGGAGGACGTGAACTACCGCGACCTTGACGACGACGGTGACGGTATCGATACCCCGGACGAGGACGCTGACAATGACGGCGACCCCACCAACGACGATACCGATGGCGACGGTACCCCCGATTATTTGGATCCGGACAGTCCTGGTCCCGACACGGACGGTGATGGTGTTCCCGATAGCGCGGACCTTGACGATGACAACGACGGTATTTTGGACACCGTAGAGGACCCCAATTTGGATGGTGACAACGACCCGCTCACAAATCCCTTGGATTCTGATGGGGATGGCTACCCGAACCATTTGGATATTGACAGTGACGACGACGGCATACCGGACAACGTGGAGGCACAGACCACGGCCGGTTACATAGCGCCCAACGACGACGATGCGGCGACCTATGCTTCGAACGACGGGGTCAATAGCGCCTATCCTTCTGGCTTGACCCCTGTCAATACAGACGGTACCGATAACATGGACTATCTAGATGACGACAGTGATAACGACCTTGTCCCGGACAACAATGAGGGGAACGATTTCAACTTCGACGGTATACCCGATCAGTCCTACACTGGCAATGATACGGACGGCGACGGTCTTGACGACGGCTACGAGGGCAGCGATGTCAACGATGGCTTCGACGTGAACGACGAGATAGACGACCCTGCGAACGATCTACCCGATACGGACGGTACGGAGGAGGTGAACTACCGCGACCTTGACGACGACGGTGACGGTATCGATACCCCGGACGAGGATGCCGATAATGACGGCAATCCCACCAATGATGATACCGACATGGATGGTACACCAGATTACCTTGACCCTGATAGAATTAATGACAATTTGGACGTAGTGGACGACCAGGCCACAACGCCTATCGACACTCCCGTGGAAATCGATATCCTTGATAACGATCTTGGGATACCCCCGAGCGGTACCTTGGAGATTACGGAACCCACAAGCGGCACCGTAACGGTGAACGACGGCGGAACTCCGGACGACATCTCCGATGACACGATTACGTATACGCCCGAAGAAGGCTTCGAGGGCACGGACACTTTCGAGTACACCGTCTGCGACGCCATGGGCACATGCGATACGGCCACGGTTTCGATAACGGTCGGCACACCTGAAATGCTCGACGTAGTGGACGACCAGGCCACAACGCCTATCGACACTCCCGTGGAAATCGATATCCTCGATAACGATTTTGGCATCCCTACGAACGGTACCTTGGAAATTACCGAACCTACGAGCGGCACGGTAACGGTGAACGACGGCGGAACTCCGGACGACATCTCCGATGACACGATTACGTATACGCCCGAAGAAGGCTTCGAGGGCACGGACACGTTCCAGTACACCGTCTGCGACGCCATGGGCACCTGCGATACTGCCACGGTTTCGATAACGGTCGGCACACCTGAAATGCTCGACGTAGTGGACGACCAGGCCACAACGCCTATCGACACGCCCGTGGAAATCGATATCCTCGATAACGATCTTGGGATACCTACGAACGGTACCTTGGAAATTACGGAACCTACGAGCGGCACGGTAACGGTGAACGACGGCGGAACTCCGGACGACATCTCCGATGACACGATTACGTATACGCCCGAAGAAAGCTTCGAGGGTACTGACACTTTCGAGTACACCGTCTGCGACGCCATGGGCACCTGCGATGCGGCCACGGTTTCGATAACGGTCGGCACACCTGAAATGCTCGACGTAGTGGACGACCAGGCCACAACGCCTATCGACACTCCCGTGGAAATCGATATCCTCGATAACGATTTTGGCATCCCTACGAACGGTACCTTGGAAATTACGGAACCTACGAGCGGCACGGTAACGGTGAATGACGGCGGAACTCCGGACGACATCTCCGATGACACGATTACATATACGCCCGAAGAAGGCTTCGAGGGCACGGACACGTTCCAGTACACCGTCTGCGACGCCATGGGCACCTGCGATACGGCCACGGTAGATATTCGCATTATAAATGAGAACCCTCCTCCACCGCCATCTGCAATTGAAGTTAACCAAATGCTAACTCCTAACGGCGATGGTAGAAATGATTTCCTATTTATACGGGGAGTCGATCAGATTCGCAACAGTACTCTAAAAATATTCAATAGATGGGGTGTGGCAGTCTATGAGGGAAAAAATTATAATAATCAAAACAATGTTTTTGACGGAAGGTCCAGGGGACGTTCAACCTTGGTCGTAGAGGATTATCTCCCTGCTGGTGTCTATTTCTATATTTTTGATTATACTACCTTGGATGGCGTAAATAAAGTAGATAGTGAATATCTTTACATCAGTAGATAACAGTTTATATATGAATAGCAAGAATAAATTTTTATTCCTACTTGGATCTTTCTTTTTAATTGGTGGAAGTATTTTAGCCCAACAAGATGCGCAATACACACAATATATGTTCAATACCATGAGTGTAAACCCTGCCTATGCGGGATCTCGAGGTCAATTGAGTATTCTAGGGCTATACCGGTCTCAGTGGGTAGGTCTAGAAGGAGCTCCTAAGACCCAAACATTTAATATACAGTCGCCTATTAGAAATAGTAGATTGGGGTATGGCGTATCTATCGTTAATGATGAAATTGGGGACGGCGTGGTACAAGAAACGTACCTTGATGCTGTATTGTCATATACCATTGATGTTTCTGCGGAAGGCAAACTATCCTTTGGTTTAAAAGCCGGAGGAAATTTATTAAGTCTTGATTTTAATAGACTTCGTAATTTTGATGCAGAACCGGTTAATTCAGACAATATAGAAAATAGGTTTTCTCCTAATTTTGGAGTGGGACTTTATTATCATTCAAATCAATTTTATGCGGGTCTCTCTGCTCCAAATCTATTGCAAACAGAATATTTCGATAATTCTCAACAAGATGCGAACGGCGTTCAGTTTTTATCAAAGGAGCGTATCAATTTTTATTTTATAACAGGCTATGTTTTTGATTTGAATGGTAATTTGAAGTTCAAACCGGCATTACTCACCAAAGTTGTTGGTGGGGCTCCCTTGCAGGTAGATTTATCGGCAAACTTCATGTTCAACGAGCAATTTACCTTTGGGGCCGCCTACCGCTGGGATGCGGCTGTAAGTGCAATGGCTGGCTTTCAGATATCCGATCAATTTATGGTTGGTTTGGCCTATGATAGGGAAACGACAGATTTAGGAGGTACTCAATTCAATGATGGGTCCTTCGAAGTGTTTTTAAGATTTGAACTGGTAAGGTCTTTCCAAAGGTTGGTATCACCTCGTTTTTTCTAAATGGCAATTTTATATATGAGACTCAAAGTAATAGTAATACTAATTGTACTGTTTTTCTTCAATGGAATCGCCTTTGCTCAAGAACGGTTAATTGAGAAAGGAAATGAGAAATTTGAGGCGTATTCCTTTAGTCCCGCCATTGATATTTATAAAAAAGTTCTAGAAAAGGGCTATGTATCGGCAGATTTATTGAGAAAACTAGGTAATTCATATTACTATAATGCAGATTATAAGGATGCGGCAAATACCTATAAAAGGTTAGTGGCAGATTATCCAAACGACGTAAAGCCTGAAGATTATTTTAAATACGCCCAGACCTTGAAAACGCTAGGGGATTATGATACGTCCAGTGCCATAATGACAAAGTTTATTGCGTTAACCCAAGGTGATGGTAGGGCTTTGGCCTTTAGGGCAGATCGTGATTTTATGGCAGAAATTAGAGAAAACTCAGATAGGTATAAGCTGGCCCCCTTTGAGTTTAATTCATCATATTCTGATTTTGCTCCAACATTTTATAAAGCAGGACTTATATTTTCTTCCGATAGGGATACAGGAAATTTTGCTCGATACCGGCATACATGGAACGCAAAAGATTTTTTGGACTTATATGAAGTGAATATCGACAGCTCATCGTTGAATTCGGTCAGAAAACTGGGTGAACGCATAAATACACGTTTGCATGAATCTACTTCTGCAGTCACAAAAGATGGCCAAACCTTATATTTTACAAGAAATAATTTTGTTGATGGCAAATATGTAAAGGATGACAAAGGAATCATTCGATTGAAAATATTTCGGGCGCAGTTAATGGAAGATGGCACTTGGGGCGAAGTAGAAGAACTTCCTTTCAATAGTGACGCTTACTCTGTAGCAAACCCGGCATTAAGTCCGGATGGGAAAACCCTATACTTTGCTTCGGACATGCCTGGAACCTTCGGGGAATCAGATCTATTCATGGTTACAATTAACCAAGACCGTACGTTTGGTCCACCCCAAAATTTAGGGAAAAATATCAACACGGAGGCGCGAGAAACGTTTCCCTTTATAACCAATAGCGAAATTTTATACTTCTCCTCAGATGGTCATCCCGGTCTTGGTGGCTTGGATATATTTGCAACCAAGATTCTTCGTAAAGATTTTACGGGCAAGGTGCTCAACATTGGAGAGCCCGCAAACAGTAAAAGTGATGATTTTACGTTTATTTTCGATGAAGAATTACGAACGGGGTATTTGGCATCGAATAGGGAAGATGGTTTAGGTGAGGACGATATTTATAGCTTTGTAGAATCTAGGCCGTTGGTCTTTGATTGTATCCAAAAAGTAACGGGAACGGTACGAGATAAAATCACCAATGAAGTTTTGGTGGGGGCTACCATTAAAGTAATCGATGAGGAAAACGAGGAGTTGTTTACGACGATTACAGATTCTGATGGTACTTACAGTTTGGAATTGGATTGTAATCAAGGAAACTTCGTAAGGGCTTTAATGGAGGGCTATATACCTTTTGAAGAGTATATTGGAATCTCGGATGGAAAACCAAAAATCATCGATTTTTACTTGGAGCGGGACCGTATAACCGCTGGTTTTGGCGATGATTTAGCGAAGTTACTGCAATTGAGTACCATTTACTTCGATTTTGATAAGTACAATATCAGAAAGGATTCTGAGGTAGAAATTGAAAAAGTCATTGCCGCTTTGGAAAAATACCCAAGTTTAAAACTAAAAGTAAATTCCCATACAGACAGCAGGGGACCGGCTGCTTATAACTTATGGCTATCCCAAAAAAGGGCGGAAGCTACGGTTAATTACATGATTAAAAACGGAATATCGAAAGAGAGATTGCTAAGTGAAGGTTTTGGGGAGACTAGATTATTGAATGAATGCGTGGATGGTGTTAAATGTTCTTCCAATCAGCATGATGTTAACCGAAGGTCAGAATTCATCATATTGGAATAAGCCCTTTCATAAATATTTTTAAGCGACGCAATTTCTATTGCGTCGCTTTTTGTTTTTAATTGAATTTGATGTTCAAGTAAATGGATAATCCAACAAAAAGCTGTAGAATGGGCTAACTTCAAGAATAGCTCATTTCGCTTCTAGAATAGCGATATACACAACATAAATTTCCCTTAGGCAAGTCTATTCTTAATTTTGTTCTTTATGAAGTGTTCCAATACCGGTAACACTTTGGAAGTAGAAGGATAAGCAAGAATGGGATTAACCGTAAAAGTTTCTAATACGAAGGCACTCATTAATTTGGTACTGCTATTATGCGGTTTTTGGTCCTATGGTCAAACCACCATTTGGAGCGAGAATTTTAATACCTACGCGGATGGTACCATTAGTGGAACAGCTACTGGTACAGCACGTACACAATGGAATTCGCAGACAGGGGCTGCCGTAAACACAGGTAGAATATTGGCAAGCGATACCAGAAACGTTGCTGGTACCTCATTGGCAGCACCCTTAGTGTGGACATCCAATGCAATCAATATAAGTCATTATACAAACGTATCATTTGGTCTCGATGTCGGTGCTTTTAATACAGGAGATTTGGACGCCTCTGGGGGTAACCAAGATAATTTTACGCTCGACTATAGAATAAATGGAGGAGCTTGGCAACAGGTTGTAAGCCGATCTGGATCGAACGGGGATTTGATTAATCCATCCTATTCCATTACAAACTTATCCGGTTCAACATTAGAGATAAGGGCACGGTTTCACACAACGGCTACCAACGAAAATTATACGATAGACAATATTTTGGTAAGAGGTACTCCACCAACATGCCCTAATGTGATAGATTATGAATTTTACGATGGCACGCCATCCGGGAACACAGTAGATAACATTCCAACAACAGGAGCTTTGGGCAGGGGGCAGGTAGCTGACTTCATTGTAGCGGCATTACAGAATAATGTTGACCCGGGTGATACGGATGCCTTTGGTATCCGTTATAATGGTTTCATTCAACTGCCTACGACGGGTTCCTATACTTTTTACACGAATTCGGATGATGGATCAAAATTATTTATTGATGGTGTTGAAATTGTGAATAACGATGGTAATCATGGAAGCCAGGAAAGATCAGGAACCGCAACCTTGAGTAGTGGATTACACGCGATACAGGTGCTGTTTTATGAAGATGGTGGGGGACAATCCTTAACGGTTCAATATCAAGGTCCATCTATTGCTAAACAAATAGTGCCCTTCTCCATTTTATCGAGTAATTGTAATACTTCAATGGATACAGATGGCGATGGTATTGATGATACTATAGATAATTGTCCAACCGTCGCTAATGCCAATCAATTAGATACGGACGGGGATGGTATTGGGGATGTTTGTGATCAAGATGATGATAATGATGGTATTCCTGATTCTACCGAATGTGGAGGGACAACATTGGTGAATGTACAAACCGCTTCCAACATAAGACATTTTAGCAATGTTGCAAATGCCCAAGGAACTCCGGGGACAACATTTGCCCAAAATCCATTATCCTATCCTGGAGCAAGTTCTCTTTTGTTACTGCGATTTCCAGCCCCAGTGCCTGTAGGAACCCAAATAAATGTTTTTTTAGGGGCAAATCCCGCAGTTACAGATACGGACATCCAAATACAACGATCAACCGCCGGCGGTGGAAATAGCGGTTTTCTGGCAGATGCAAATGATACGCCTAGCGGTAGTATTAGGCAAGTTTCCTTTACGGTAACGGGAAGTGCAATAGAATATATTCGTATAGAGGCCTACCAGGTTGGTGCTCGTGTATACGGTGCTACCTATGATGGATGTATTTTAGATACAGATGGCGATGGCATCCTTAACAGAATAGATCTAGATAGTGATAACGATGGCATATTTGATACGGTAGAGGCGGGCCACACAGCTCCAAATACGAATGGTAGGCTCACTGGCGCAGTGGGTACCGATGGTATACCAAATTCAGTCCAAGCCTCGGGCCAACAAAATTCTGGAACGATTAATTATACCATTAGGGATTCCGACTCGGATGGCAATAGGGATTACCTTGAGATAGATAGCGATGGTGATGGTTGTAATGATGTAAGGGAAGCTGGTTTTACACAAAGCACTAGTAGACCGGGAGAATTGCAGGGAACAGGGTATAACAGCAGTGGACGGGTCACTGGTAATACCAATGGCTATACTACACCCGCAGATGACAATAGTAATGCGGTATTTGATTACCGGGAGGCTGGTGCTGCCCCAACAATTACGGCTCAACCTCAAAACCAAAGTGTGAGTGTTGGTAACAACGCAACTTTTTCCGTAACCGCTACAGGCGCGTCGTTGGCCTATCAATGGCAGCTAAGTACGAACGGGGGTTCCACCTACGCAGATATTTCTGGAGCTACAGCTGCTTCCTATACCGTTACAAATGCATTATCATCTCAAAATGGTAATCGGTATAGGGTGGTGGTGCGGAGTAGAGGTTATGTATGTTCGGTTACGACTTCCAATGCCGGTATTTTAAGTGTGAGCTCATCAAATAATCCACCAGAGGTCATCGCTACGGGTAACGAAACATATTGCTCTGGTGTAACAATGCCCGTGGTTCAAACTATTAGTATTACCGATTCCGATGATACAACGGCATTGAATGTTTCAATCCAGATATCATCGGGGTATGTTCCCGGGGAAGACTTACTTTCCTTAACCGGAAGTCATCCTACCATAAACGCAAACTGGAATGCTTCAGAAGGAAAATTAACATTGACAGGACCTGCAACGCTAACAGCATTTGAAAATGCGATTCTAGCCACGGTATATTCCAGTAGCAATCCAAATGCGTCTGGCACGCGTGGTTTTTCAATATCGGTAGGCGATTCAAATTATCTACCTTCAACAGACCACTATTATGAATTTGTTCCCGATATAGGAATCACATGGACCACTGCCCAAATGGCAGCGGCATCACGTACTTATTTTGGATTACAAGGCTATTTGGCAACGTTCACTTCTCAGGAAGAAGCAGATTTTGCCGGCTCTCAAATTTCAGGTGCCGGTTGGATCGGAGGTAGTGATGCTGCCGTTGAAGGTGAATGGAGATGGGTTACGGGCCCTGAGGCCGGTACCATTTTTTGGAATGGTCTAGCCAATGGTACTACGCCTAACTTTGCATTTTGGAATACAGGGGAACCGAACCAATCCGGGAATGAGGATTACGCGCATATAACCGATAACAGTGTGGGTATGCCAGGATCCTGGAACGACTTAAGTAATACGGGTGCCGGCAGTGGTGCGTATCAACCAAAAGGATATGTAGTGGAGTACGGGGGATCAACTGGTGACCCTACTATCAATATTTCTGCAAGTACAAGTATAACCATTGCTGATCCAACTGTTACAGCCACTACGGCAGGTTCCAGATGTGGCAACGGAACCGTTACCTTGGGAGCTACAGCATCTACAGGTACCATAAACTGGTATGCCAATGCAACTGGAGGCAGTTCCCTGGCAGCTGGAAATACGTTTACCACCCCCAGTATCAACACTACCACAACCTATTATGTAGATGCTACAGCCAATGGCTGTACAACTCCTACAAGGACTCCTGTGGTTGCTACGGTGAACGACAACCCGACTGTAGATTTAGGGTCTAACCAACAGATTTGTGACGGCGATTCGATAACATTGACTGCAACAACAACGGGGGGGACGGGAACTTATACATATTCCTGGAGTATGGGCCAAACATCGGCAAGTATTTCCGTCAAGCCAGCGGGTGACCCAAATGCCCATATAAATTACGATTACACGGTTACGGTAACGGATCAAAGTGGATGCCAGGATACCGATACGGTAAGGGTTACGGTAGAATCGAACCCTACGGTTACGGTAGATGTAGTTCCATCTACTTGCGGCCTGGATAATGGGTCTCTTACCTTTAATTTTCCCGATCATCCAAATAGGGGAGCTATCGAGTTTAGCTTGGACAACCAAGCAACATATGAATCCAGTGTTCCAGACAATAGTTCGGCAGTGACCTATGGTTCGCTAGCAGCGGGTACATATAGATTATGGGCTCGTTGGGGGAATGATGAATGCCCTATTGATTTAGGCAATTTTACAATCTCACCCGTAGCAGGAGTTGCAATAAGCACACAGCCACTAGATCAGACCGTTGCAACAGGGAACCAAGCCACCTTCGTTTCAAGTTTTACGAATGCGAACCAATTTCAATGGCAAGTAAGTGTCAATGGAGGCAGCTCTTTTTCCAATATTTCGGATGGACCGGAGTATGTCGGTACGACCACCCAGAATTTAGCGGTAATCGCTGCGGAAGTGTCTAAATCGGGCTATTTGTACAGAGTTTTGGCGACCAATACAGCAACTTCATGTAATGCCGTTACCTCAAACCCTGCCTTGCTGACCGTACAGGTACGAACAGTGATTACGAACAGAAGGATTACCTATCGCGTTAAGAACAACTAGTTTCAAGTAATTTTTTTTTGGGTTTTTACGGGTTTCGGTTTCGTTAAGATATGGCTTTTACTATTTTAATTCGTAAAAGTATTACTGCGGTTAACCCATGAAAATACTGAAAATTGAATTTGCATTTCATATTTTTTGGAGGGCCATTCTTAAAAAGATTATAGTTAAAAAAACAGCTTCAGACTTAATTCTTTACATCTCTTTTTTTTAGTATTTCATTGATTTATTTAGGATCAAAATACTAGGAAAATGCCCTATTTCCCGAATGTTTTAGATAAAACGTAAGCATAATTTACGCTGATTGGAGTAAGCCCATACCTCATGTTTATCTATTTATACTGTGCAAATATCCCAATACACAACATTTATTTTAGGGAGCGCGAGTTATAATCAATATTTGTTCGTTGTGGTTATCCAATTTTCCATAGAACTGAAAGTTTCGGGACTTGGTACAAGCAACAATTTTAATAAACCTATATGACCACAGAATTTTTGAAGGGGAAATTGAATATTAAACGTATGAAAGCTCAAACTACCATTACCAAAGGTTACACTTTACACATTTTATTGGTACTGTTCGTTTTGTTCCTATCCAGTACCACCATGGCACAAACCACGGTAACACTGGAGGACCAATGTAATTGTGAAGTATTGCAAGGAACTGCCGTATCTGCAGCTGGTGCTACGACGCCATCGGGTGCCGACCTGGGAGATTTATATGTAAACACCAATACAGGAACTATTTATTTTTGGGATGGCGACTCATGGGAGCCATCTTCTACAAACGGAGCTGACGGGAACGGAATTACCTCGACAACGGACAATGGGGACGGCACGTTCACGCTGACCTTTGATGACGGTAGCACCTTCACGACGTCTGACTTCACAGGCCCGCAAGGTCCAATAGGAAATACAGGCCCGGTAGGTCCCCAAGGTTCAGCAGGACCACAAGGTCCGGTAGGCCCCGCAGGAGCGGATGGTGCTGACGGTGTAGACGGTAACGATGGCCCGGCAGGCCCACAAGGCCCCCAGGGTCCGGTAGGCCCAGCAGGAGCAGATGGTAACGACGGAGCAACAGGTCCACAGGGTCCAGTTGGCCCAGCAGGTGCTGACGGCGTAGATGGAAACGATGGAGCAACAGGCCCCCAAGGCCCAGTTGGCCCGGCAGGAGCCGATGGAAATGATGGTGCAACAGGTCCACAAGGTCCAGCAGGTTCCACGGGAGCGACAGGTCCTCAAGGTCCGATAGGAAATACAGGTCCACAGGGTCCGGTAGGTCCCGCAGGAGCGGATGGTGCAGACGGTGTAGATGGAAATGACGGAGCGACAGGCCCCGCAGGTCCACAAGGGCCAATAGGAAATACAGGCCCACAAGGTCCGGCAGGTCCCGCAGGAGCAGATGGAAACGACGGAGCGACAGGTCCACAAGGCCCTCAAGGCCCAGTTGGCCCCGCAGGAGCGGATGGTGCTGACGGCGTAGATGGTAACGATGGCGCAACAGGTCCGGCAGGTCCTCAAGGTCCAGCAGGTCCACAGGGTCCGGTAGGTCCGGTAGGAGCGGATGGTGCAGACGGTGTAGATGGAAATGACGGAGCGACAGGTCCCGCAGGTCCACAAGGGCCAATAGGAAATACAGGCCCACAAGGCCCGGCAGGTGCGGACGGTGCTGACGGTAACGATGGCGCGACAGGTCCACAAGGTCCACAGGGTCCACAAGGCCCGGCAGGTCCACAGGGTCCGGTAGGTCCCGCAGGTGCGGATGGTGCTGACGGCGTAGATGGAAATGACGGAGCGACAGGTCCAGCAGGACCACAAGGTCCAATAGGAAATACAGGCCCACAAGGCCCGCAAGGTCCGGCAGGAGCCGATGGAAATGATGGTGCAACAGGTCCAGAGGGTCCGGTAGGTCCCGCAGGAGCAGATGGTGCTGACGGCGTAGATGGAAATGACGGAGCGACAGGTCCAGCAGGACCACAAGGTCCAATAGGAAATACAGGCCCACAAGGCCCGCAAGGTCAGGCAGGAGCCGATGGAAATGATGGTGCAACAGGCCCGCAAGGTCCAGTCGGCCCAGCAGGTGCGGATGGTGCGACAGGTCCACAAGGCCCTCAAGGCCCAGTTGGCCCCGCAGGAGCGGATGGTGCTGACGGCGTAGATGGTAACGATGGCGCAACAGGTCCACAAGGTCCACAGGGTCCAGTTGGCCCCGCAGGTGCAGACGGTGCTGACGGCGTAGATGGAAATGACGGTGCAACAGGTCCACAAGGCCCACAAGGTCCGGTAGGCCCGGCAGGAGCGGATGGTGCTGACGGCGTAGATGGAAATGACGGAGCGACAGGTCCAGCAGGACCACAAGGTCCAATAGGAAATACAGGCCCACAAGGCCCGCAAGGTCCGGCAGGAGCCGATGGAAATGATGGTGCAACAGGCCCACAAGGTCCAGTCGGTCCAGCAGGAGCAGACGGAAATGATGGTGCAACAGGTCCACAAGGTCCGGCAGGTCCCACGGGAGCAACAGGTCCACAGGGAGACCCTGGGGTAGACGGGAACGATGGTGAAACAGGTCCACAAGGTCCAGTTGGTCCGGCAGGAGCAGACGGTGCAGACGGTGTAGATGGAAATGACGGAGCGACAGGTCCTCAAGGCCCTCAAGGCCCAGTTGGCCCCGCAGGAGCGGATGGTGCTGACGGCGTAGATGGAAATGACGGAGCCACAGGTCCACAGGGTCCAGTTGGCCCGGCAGGAGCCGATGGAAATGATGGTGCAACAGGTCCACAAGGTCCAGCAGGTCCTACGGGAGCGACAGGTCCTCAAGGTCCGATAGGAAATACAGGCCCGGCAGGCCCACAAGGTCCACAGGGTCCAGTCGGTCCCGCAGGAGCGGACGGTGCTGACGGTAACGATGGCGCAACAGGTCCGCAAGGTCCGCAAGGTCCGGTTGGCCCAGCAGGTGCGGATGGTGCTGACGGCGTAGATGGAAACGACGGAGCGACAGGCCCACAAGGCCCACAAGGTCCAATTGGCCCAGCAGGAGCAGACGGTAACGACGGAGCGACAGGCCCTCAAGGCCCACAGGGTCCGGTAGGTCCCGCAGGTGCTGACGGTAACGACGGAGCGACAGGTCCGCAAGGCCCTCAAGGTCCAGTTGGTCCCGCAGGAGCAGATGGCGTTGATGGAAACGATGGCGCAACAGGTCCGCAAGGTCCGATAGGAAATACAGGCCCGGCAGGCCCACAAGGTCCACAGGGTCCGGTAGGTCCCGCAGGAGCAGACGGTAACGACGGAGCCACAGGTCCACAAGGTCCGGTAGGTCCCGCAGGAGCAGATGGCGTAGATGGTAACGATGGAGCGACAGGCCCCGCAGGCCCACAAGGTCCAATTGGCCCAGCAGGAGCAGACGGTAACGACGGAGCGACAGGTCCACAAGGCCCTCAAGGCCCAGTTGGCCCCGCAGGAGCGGATGGTGCTGACGGCGTAGATGGTAACGATGGCGCGACAGGTCCAGTAGGACCACAAGGTCCACAAGGCCCCCAAGGCCCAGTTGGTCCGGCAGGAGCAGACGGTGTAGACGGTAACGATGGAGCAACAGGTCCTCAAGGCCCAGTTGGCCCGGCAGGAGCGGATGGTGCTGACGGCGTAGATGGAAATGACGGAGCAACAGGTCCGCAGGGTCCGGTAGGTCCAGCAGGAGCAGACGGTGTAGATGGAAATGACGGAGCGACAGGCCCCGCAGGTCCACAAGGGCCAATAGGAAATACAGGCCCACAAGGTCCGGTAGGTCCCGCAGGAGCAGATGGAAACGATGGAGCAACAGGTCCACAAGGTCCGGTAGGCCCGGCAGGAGCAGACGGTAACGACGGAGCAACAGGTCCTCAAGGTCCGATAGGAAACACAGGCCCCGCAGGTCCGCAAGGTCCACAAGGTCCAATAGGAAATACAGGTCCCGCAGGTGCGGACGGTAACGATGGCGCAACAGGTCCGGCAGGCCCACAAGGTCCACAGGGAAATCCTGGAATAGATGGTAACGACGGTGCGACAGGCCCCGCAGGTCCACAAGGCCCGGCAGGCCCAACAGGAGTTCAAGGTCCACAAGGAAACGTAGGTCCACAAGGACCGGCTGGTCCAGCTGGTGCTACCGGTGCTACAGGAGCCCAAGGTCCAGCCGGACCAACGGGCGCAACGGGTCCTCAAGGTCCAGCAGGGGATCCTGCAACAGATGACCAGACATTGGCAACTACTGGCGCACCTGGTCAGATTTCAATAACTGGAGGTAATGCTATAACATTGAATGTGAACGATGCTGACGCAGTAATTGGTAATGAAGTAACAGGTCCAACAGACGCAACCTTAGTAAGGTCTGGTTCTGGAACTGCTGGTTCTCCTTACACATTAGATGTAGCTTCTAACGGAATTACCAGTAATGAACTTGCCAATAATTCGGTTACTTCTGCCAAGATTGTCGATGGTACTATAGTGGCCGCAGATTTAGCCAATAATGCGGTAACAAGTGCTAAAATTGTTGATGGTACTATTGCAAGTGCCGATATAGCCAATAATGCCGTAACACCCTTAAAAATTGATCCGTCAATTGCAGGTACAGGTATTTCTAGATCAGCCGCTGGTGTTTTATCGGTAGCTGTTGCTGATGGAACCGAAACAAGAGTTACAGCAGGAAAAGATATAACGGTTACAGGTAACGGAAGTGTCGCAACCCCCTATGTTGTAAACAATGCAAGGCCAAACATATTTTATCCACCTTCGATTGCCATTGACGCTTCAACTACGGGTAATAATCGTACCGTAGACTTATATCAAGAGTACGTTGATCAATATGGTATGCCAACTGCGGGAAGTGCGGGTGCCCCTGGAGCGGTACCTACATACGGACGCACGGAATTATATTATTACGTTACTTATGCAGATCCAACCGTTTTTGATACCACCCCTGCAGAGTTTACGATTAGTGCTGGGGGTATATTGACCTACGATATCATTGCAACCCCTACAGACTATAATTCTTTGATCAACGTGGTATTCGTTGTAAAATAATCAATAAGAAAACCGACCCAAATCGATTTGAAAAAAACAGCTTCATATAAAAAGTTATTCCTCAGTATTGTCTTTACAATAATGGGGATAGCTTTGTCCAACGCCCAATTTCTATTACAGGCACCAAACAGTAGCGATGAAAATAATTATCGCTGGTTTGAGGCTTCTGATACAAACACGGTGTTGGGGACAGATTTCTTTTTAGAGGTTACGACGCCCGGTATTTATTTTGCCACCTATGATGGTACGCTTTGTGGATCAAATGCTACGGGATACTTTATAGTAACAGATTGTAATAGTCCTGAAAACCAAGTAATATTGGACATCGCGGCAAACGTGCCCAATGGTGCAACGGTGAGTTGGACTCCTGCTGTTTCTGGAGATGTGCTTCGCCCAATGGTTACCGCAACGAGTACCGTTGTAAAATATACGGCAACCGTGAACAAGGCCGGAAACGATTTTAATCTTCCAAATTTTACGGTAGTTTGTTTGTCACAGGCTGCCAATTTAGTGGATGATGTTGTAACGACCAATGAAGATGTTCCAGTAGTTGTACCTATTTATGATAATGATACAGATTTACCAAACCCTGGCGGGCTAACAACGACCAGTCCTAATAATGGTTTGGTTTCCATTAATGATAATGGTACACCCAATAATCCTTTGGACGATGTCGTAACCTATACGCCCAATTCAAATTTTAATGGGTCTGATTCTTTTGATTATACCCTATGTAATGGTTTTGGTGATTGTAGTACAGCAACGGTAACCATTCAGGTTCTTCCAATACTGGACGTAAACGATGATTCAATAGCGCTGGACGTCAATGAAATCATTACAATCGACAATTGGCAGGTGAACGACAACGATTTGCCCAATCTAGGTACCATAAGTGTAACCCAGCCAAATAACGGATCGGTTACGGTAAATGACAATGGTACGCCCAATAATCCTTCAGATGATACTATAAGTTACTTTCCAAATAACAATTACTTAGGAAATGATTCATTTGATTATACGGTCTGTGATACATTAGGTAACTGTGGTACTGCAACGATTACATTGATAGTCAGTCCCCTGGGAGTTGATTTGGATGGTGACAATGACGGTATCGTCGATAGTTTCGAAGATTTAAACTTGGACGGCGACAATGATGCTGCTACCAACGCAACGGACACCGATGGTGATGGATTCCCGGATTATTTGGATATAGACAGTGATGGTGATGGAATTCCAGATAATGTTGAGGCTCAAGCTACGGCAGATTACATTGCCCCATCCGGATTGGATGAAAATGGTAACGGCCTTGATGATGCCTACGAACAAAATGGACAAATGGGAATCTTTCCAATTGACACTGATGGTGATAGCCTTCCAGATTATTTGGATGAAGATAGTGACAATGATAATGTTCCGGATTCCATTGAAGGACATGATGCGAACCAAGACGGAGTTGCAGATGTAGTTCGTATAGGCTCAGATAAGGATGATGATGGCTTGGACGATGGTTTTGAAGGGGCTATGACGGTAGATGTCAATGTAAATGAAGGTATCGATAACCCTTACGCCATGCTCCCAAATACAGATAGTGATGAAGAATCCGATTACCGGGATAGTGACGACGACGACGATGGTATTGAGACTATTGATGAGGATTTGAACCAAAATGGAAATTATGCGGATGATGATTCAGATAATGATGGTATACCGAATTATTTGGACCCAGATTTAGGGGCGTTGGAAGAGGAAATAGAAGTATTTAATGTCATTACACCTAACGGTGATGGTATCCATGATGTTCTGCGAATTTCAGGCTTAGAAAATTATCCCAATAATACCTTGAAGATTTTTAATAGATGGGGTGTTTCAGTTTACAATACCAGAGCTTATGACACAGAAGGTAATGTTTTTGATGGAACATCTGAGGGTAGGGTAACCGTTGATCAGGATCGTAAATTGCCGGTAGGAACCTATTTCTATATACTGGACTATCAATTGCCTAATGGGGAGAATAAAACCATGTCTGGGTACTTGTACATAAATAGATAATTAGGATGTTGAAAGTAAATAAATACAAGTCTCAAGTTTATAGCATACACTATAGTATCTTAATTGTAATGCTTGTATTTGGCCTATTTTCCTATGGGCAACAAGATGCCCAATACACGCAATACATGTATAATACGGTAAGTGTGAATCCTGGTTATGCAGGTTCTAGGGGACACATAAGCATGGCCGCTTTGCACCGCTCACAATGGATGGGTCTAGAGGGTGCGCCGGTTACACAAACATTTAACGTGCATTCTCCAATTGGTTATAGAGGGGTTGGTTTGGGTCTTTCCGTTGTAAACGATGAAATAGGACCTACGTCAGAAACCAATTTTGACGTTGATTTTTCCTATACCATTTGGACTTCCAGAGAAGGAAGGGTAAGTTTTGGCCTAAAAGCCAGTGCGAATCTTTTAGATATCCGCTTTTCCGAATTAAACCAATTCACGACAGACCCCACTTTACAGCAAGATATTGATAACCGGTTAACACCCAACATTGGTGCAGGTGTTTATTACCATACCAACAAATACTATGTAGGTCTTTCTGTTCCTCGATTTTTGGAAACTTCACATTTTCAAGAATCTACGCTATCCACGGCCAAGGAACAAATGAACTTTTATTTAATTGCAGGGTATGTATGGGACCTTAATCCGTTTTTAAAATTCAAACCAACCGTATTGACGAAGGTGGTACAAGGAGCTCCCTTACAAATGGATGTATCAGCCAATTTCATGCTCAACGAGAAGTTTATTCTTGGTGCGGCTTACAGATGGGATGCGGCCTTTAGTGGTATGGCAGGATTTAATATTTCAAATAATTTCTTGATTGGAATCGCCTATGATAAGGAAACTACAGACCTTGGCAGTGCTGCATTTAATGACGGTTCCTTTGAAGTCATTTTTAGATATGATTTCATTTCTACAAAAAGTAATCTTAAATCCCCAAGATTCTTTTAATTTAAATCTCTTAACGTATAATTATATGTTCTACTTTTCGTAGAATAAGTTAAACGCCTTATTTTTACGAAATGAAGGAAGAAGAGGTAATTCTAGTTAATTTAGAAGACGAACAGATTGGTACCATGCCCAAGATGGAGGCCCATGAGAAGGCCCTGCTCCATAGGGCGTTCTCGGTTTTTGTCATTAATGAAAAGGGTGAGATAATGTTGCAGCAACGCGCGGCATCGAAATACCATTCCCCGTTATTATGGACCAATACCTGTTGTAGTCACCAAAGAGTAGGTGAATCCAACATAGCGGCAGGAAAACGCAGGCTACAGGAAGAAATGGGTTTTGAGACAGAATTGAAAGAGCTTTTTTCTTTTATTTATAAGGCTCCATTTGATAACGGATTAACCGAGCATGAATACGATCATGTAATGATTGGGAGTTTCAATGCTGAACCAAATATTAATCCAGACGAAGTTGAGCATTGGAAATGGATGCTACCAGAACAAGTAAAACAGGATATATCGGATAACCCGGAGATTTACACCGTTTGGTTCAAAATTATATTCGAGAAATTCTACCAACATTTATTTAATACAGTAGAAAAGCAATGAAAGTAAAAATTAGTAGAAAGTCTCATTTTAATGCCGCACACAGGCTTTATAGGGCAGACTGGGAGGATTCCAAGAACCAACGGATTTTTGGGAAGTGCAACAACCCTAATTTTCATGGTCACAATTATGAACTTATAGTAAGC
The DNA here is from genome assembly GCA_963793365.1 of uncultured Flavobacteriaceae bacterium. Lineage (GTDB taxonomy): Bacteria > Bacteroidota > Bacteroidia > Flavobacteriales > Flavobacteriaceae > Maribacter. The sequence continues at coordinate 200,573 of CAWBZP010000003.1, forward strand.
ATTACAGGCGAAATTGATGAGGAGACTGGTTTTGTTATGGATATGAAGGTGCTCAAGGATTTGATCAAAGATGAAATCGAGGATTATATGGATCATAAGAACCTGAATATTGAAGTTCCAGAATTCAGAACCCTTAATCCAACGGCCGAAAATATTGCAGTGGTAATTTGGAACAAGCTACGCCCACATATAAAAAAAGAACAGGAAATTGAGGTGGTGCTTTATGAAACACCTCGTAATTTTGTGACCTATACTGGCTGATGGACTTCTTTTAGACAATACTGATTATATTTCTACCAGTATAAGTTGGTGATTCAACTGTTTTTAAGTTCTTATTGCAGTAACTTATTTAATTTAGATCTATAAAAATATATAGAGATGAATTTATACCCTTTCAGATTTAAACCCATTTTGAAGGAACGACTTTGGGGCGGCACAAAATTGAAGGATGTATTAGCCAAACCCATTGAAAGCGAGATTACCGGAGAGAGTTGGGAGTTATCCGCTGTACCTGGAGATGTGTCCGTGGTTTCCAATGGAGCACTGGCAAATACCTCGTTACAGGAACTCATCAATGCCAATGCGGAAGGGTTGTTAGGTAAAAGTGTTGTACAACGTTTTGGTTCGGATTTCCCAATTTTAATAAAGTTTATTGATGCAAAACAGGATTTGTCGATTCAATTACATCCTAATGATGACTTGGCAAAAAAACGTCATAACTCCTTTGGAAAGACCGAAATGTGGTACGTTATGGATGCAGATCCAAGTGCGGAATTAATTGTTGGTTTCAATAAAGACGTTACCAAGGAAACTTATGCAACTAGTCTCAAGAATAATGAACTTCTAGATTTGTTACATTCCGAAAAGGTAAAGGAAGGCGATACCTTTTTCATAAATACAGGCAAGATACATGCTATTGGGGCAGGGGTACTTTTGGCAGAGATACAGCAGACTTCTGATATTACCTATCGTGTTTTTGATTTCAATAGAAAGGATAAGGATGGTAACCTTAGGGAGTTACATACAGATTTGGCACTTGATGCTATTGATTACGAGCGTAAAGATGATTTTAAAGTTGTGTATTCGCAAGAAATGAATGCTCAAAATAAAATGGTTCTTTGTCCTTACTTTAAGACGAATTTTATCCAAGTAAGCGGTACTATGGAATTGGATACCGAACACCGTGATTCGTTTACCATTTTTATGTGCGTAGCGGGTAAAGCCATGGTTAAAACTGAAGCAGGTGAGGTGGCTCTTGCCTATGGTGAAACGGTACTTTTACCGGCCATCACAAAAAAAATCGAATTAAAATCTAAAGGGGCAAAATTACTGGAAGTTACTATTTAAAAGGTAATTAAGTATTAGAAATGCAAAAAGTGTATTTTTGCAAAAAATAATTAGTAATGGCAAGTATAAAAGATTTAAAGAAAGACATTAATAACGTTCTTGGAGACATCATTGAAGGTGTTTATGTTGTGGAAGCAGCAAATGGGAATAACAATACAAAAGAAGGCGCAGCTATAATAGATGAAGCCATTGAAACATTTGATGAGCTCATCGCCAAGGTTAACAAAAGCGAAGTTGAAAACAAAAAGAAACATTTTAAGTCCGTTAGAAACGAACTTGAAACAAAAGCAACCAAATTGGTGGAGAAGCTCAATAAAATGGCTTAAGCACTATCTTCCAGTAACTAAAAAAGCATCCTATTCTTAGGATGCTTTTTTAGTTTTAATTCATTCCTGATAAAGTTAATTCTTTTTCAATAACTGGGCCAATTCCCTCCCGTATTTAGAGGATGAAACTTCTGGTGAAAGCACGGTATAAATAGAATCCAAATATTTTTTGTTGGCATCGGGTATTTCCTTTAATGCGATATAAGGTGCTACATACGAATCTTTATTGTTCAAGGCAAAATTTATGGCAAAGGCATAACCCCTTTGCACATTTCTATCACTGATTCCTTGTAAGGAATCAATGCTAGTTTGATTTAGCGCACTGTCTGTCTGTGAGGCCTTGAGCATAATCTCAAAATTACGCTTGTTTATTCCGGACATCGTCTTGCGGTACTGCTCTAAAATTTCATGGCTTTCCGATCCTTCTATTTTTGCGTTGGTATCAAAAGTATTCCAGTCTGTATTTATTGTTATCGTTCCTGGTTCGCCAAAAAAGGTTATCCGGTCGTTTATGTCATTATTATCCTTTTTATCCAAATACAAATAGAATACCTCTGGGCTCTCCAAGCCAGTTTTAAAGGTAAATTTGCCATCGCCGTTTATAGCTACGGAGTCTACGGATACTAAAGTGGAATCTGGTATGTGCTGTAAATAGAGTGTCCCTTTTTTAAGTCCTTTTACCGTACCAGTTACTATCATTGTTTCGTCAGGATTATCGCCACAAGATACCAATACTAGACAAGTGGCAACAAAGACAACTATTAATTTTTTCATCGGTTTGATTTAGGGCGCAAATATCTATAAATTTTGATAAAAAAGGGGTAATCGCTTTTACTTTGTTGGTTAAAAATACAGCTTAAAAACTGGAAGCTACTTCCATTAAGTAAGCACATAAGAGTGCTCCTCCTGTACCCACCACATAACCCAAAACTGCCAAGAGCACACCAACGGAGGTGAGGGAGGGGTGAAATTCCGCAGCCACGACCGGTGCGGATGCTGCACCGCCTACATTCGCTTGGCTGCCCACTGCCAAGAAGAAATAGGGGGCCTTAATCAACTTGGCTACAAGTATCATTAGCCCTGCATGTATGATTATCCAAATGAGGCCAACTGCAATGAGTCCAGGGTTTTCGAGTACCTTTCCCAAATCCATTTTCATACCAATGGTGGCGACCAAAATATAGATGAACATACCACCAAGTTTACTGGCGCCAGCACCTTCATAGTTTTTGGCTTTGGTAAAGGAAAGCACAATACCAATTGCCGTAGCAATGACTACCATCCAAAAGAATCCAGATCCCAAAAAGGAGAGAAAGCTCTTTTGGTCACGTACCACTTCAAAAGTAGCATTGAGATACGTACTTAACTCATCCCCAAAAAAATGGGCAATACCTACAGCCGTAAAAGCCAGGGAAAGCATGATCATGTAATCCTTTAAAGTAGGTACTCTCGTAATTTTTTCGGTAAACGCCGTAACCTTAACCCTGAGTATTTCAATTGCCGAGGTGTCTGCCTTTAGCCATTTATCTATTTTTTTGGTCTTACCAACTCCGAGTAAGATAACGGCCATCCAGATATTGGCAACAACAATATCTATGAGTACCATACCGCCATATTTTTCTGGATTATATTGAAATATCTCCAACATTGCCGCTTGGTTGGCGCCACCGCCGATCCAGCTTCCCGCAATAGTTGCGAGACCCCTCCAAATAGCGTCAAAATCATTTCCGCCCACGGTTTCCGGAGAGAAAATGGAAACGATAAGAATTGCAATGGGCCCACCAATAATGATGCCGGCACTACCGGTAAGAAACATAATTAAGGCTTTTGAGCCTAAGTTTGAAATGGCTTTTAGGTCTATGCTCAAGGTCATAAGTACCAAAGCTGCAGGTAAAAGATACCTACTGGCCATGAAATAAAGATTTGAGATTTCATCAGAGATAATTCCTATACTTGCGAGTATGGCAGGTAGTAAGTAGCACATGAGCACAGCGGGAACGATAGCATAGAATTTACTCCAAAATCCAGTTTGCAAACTAGATGTATAAAATATGAATCCAAGGCAAAGGGCCAATAAGCCGAATACCACAGTGTCATTGCTAATTAGAGGTTGTGAAATAAGATTGAACATATAGAATTACGGTAGGTTGCTTTTTCCAAATATAATCAAATTACCAAGTGTTGTTGAATAAAACGGGCTACGCCGTCTTCTGTATTTGCCAATGTTATAGCATCAGAGACTGCCTTTACTTCATCCCTGCCATTTGCTACGGCAACGCCATAACCTACATGTTTTAGCATCTCAATATCATTGTAATTGTCGCCAAAGGCGATTACATCTTTTAACGATACGTCCTGGCCTAATAGCAAGTTGATGGCTGATAGTTTAGAGATAGATTTTGGTGCTATCTCAATAAGGGTATCATTGGATCGGTACAGGTGCACAACAGTACCAAAATTATTGGCTAAAACCGGCATTAAGGCATCTGCACTTTCTTTGGTACCCATCAACATAATCTTATGTGCGCCAATACCTCTTTTTTCCCAGTTTTCTAAGGTGGTTTGGGTATTTTGGAAAGTTGGTATTGTTTTCGTGTATTTTGCTTCCTTTGCTACCCGTTCAGTAGTATTGGACACATACCATTCATCTTGATAATAAAGTCCCAAATCGGTTGTAAAATTGCTGCAGACTTTATGTAAATGCTTTAGTACTTCTATTTCTATACACACGGATGCCAACTCCTTCTTTCCATCCAAAACTAAAGCACCGTTGTAACAGATTAGTGGTTCATGGGTAATGCCCAACCGTTCTTGAAGATAACGCATACCACTTGGCATTCTTGCGGAAACCAAAATGATACGCATGCGATCCTTGATTTGACTTAGTACTGCAACCGTAAAATCCGAGACATCACTTTTGGAACTCAAAAGCGTGCCATCCAAGTCTGAACATAAGAATTTTGGCTTCATTTTAAATGTTTAACCAGTAGCTTAATTTTAGGTTGATAGAGCGAAACCTTGGAGCAAACGTGTTTACAAAGTAATTGTCGTTGTACACAAGGAAAAGGTCTGATAAGGGAGCAAACCGCCATTGTAATCTAGAGTTAACTCCTAAATTATCCCTCTGGTTGCTATATTGTATTAAGGTAGACCAAAAAATGGATTTACTGAAAGTTAAATCTACTTTGGGACTAATTAACCAGATATTGGCACTTGAATAGGGGGAGGGTAGGTCTATTTGGTCGTAATCGAACTGAAGCGAAAAAGAGGCTTTAGGTTGAAAACGCATCGTCATACTACCTCCTAGCGAGAATCGGTTACCATTAAAAAACCGACCGACCGTTGACTGGACGTCATAGGAAAACAGTTTTCGCTGATCGGACTGATACCCAAATTCTACATTATTGTAATGATAGTCTTCATTTTCAGGGAGGGGTGTAGCTCCTATTGTCCCTGTAGGATCAAAATCATCAAAAAGAAAGGTGTAGGTATTGGTAAATTCTAATCGCGCTTGGGACTGATTGTTAAACTGCACCTCATACCTACCCTGTAAATCATAATCAGTGTTTTGAAAATCTCTACTCGGGCTCCAACGAATATTTGTGAATATTTGAAAAGAATGATTTTGGGCAATTCCTTTTTTAGGCCAAAAAACACGCTGGGCGCTCAATAAAGTCTTGAAAAGGTCCGTCCTACGGACAAAGCCTAAATCTGAACGGAAATCTTCGTCTATGAAAGTTCCCTTGGCAAACACATTAAATTTTCTTGTATTGTAGCGAATTAGGGCGCTTGAAGCAAAGTTACCCTCACTATCGTCAGGTTGAAATGACTTGTGGGTCATAAATGATCCGTTCCAGGTATTGTCCTTGGAGGCAAGGTTATAATCAATACCCAAAACTCGATTATATTCATCTTCACGCGGTACAAAGTCATAGGTTTCAAATGACTGCTTGTTGATAAAGAAAATACCAATGTTCGACCTGGAGAAGACACGCTGCTGTAGTGCCAGCATGGTATTGTTGTTTGACGGAATTCTATTTTCCAAATCTTCCGCAGTTTGAATATTTAAAAACCCTACGCGAAGGTCTTTTGTTAGCTTTCCGCTAAGGCGCGCTCCTCCAATGATATTATTTTCTATTGTGTTCCCTACTGTGTCTCTCGCGATACCTATACGCCTTGAAAAAAACGGACTAAAATCAAAACCGTTTCCAAAACTTGCGAAAAGATCGTTGTTATCGATAAAGAATTGCCGCCGCTCTGGCAACGCAATCTCAAAACGGGTAAGATTGGTTATAAAATTGTCAACCTCCACGGTGGAGAAATCCGGATTTAAGGTGAGGTCAAGATTTAGGCTATTTCCCACAGATATCTTCGCATCCGCTCCAACTTTTAAATTATTAAGATTTTCCTCGTTTTCATAGTCGCGTGCTGCAATACCATTCACATAAGGAATAAGTGCCAATGGTGTTCTTGATTTTCCCAGTGGTTTTTCAAAGACCATATCTCCCATAAAGGCAAGATTATATATCTGCTGATTTTGTGGTATTCTGGTCCACGAACTTCGCTCGTTTGATTGTGTTTCTATACGGTAGCTATTAAAGCGCCATTTGGTAACACCTTCCTCAAATTTGAAGGAGGTGAGTGGAATGACCATTTCTGCAGTAAAGTAATCGTCATAGATTTTTGCATCACCTTTCCACTTCATATCCCAAGCTAGGTTAAAATCATCTTGGCCAGCGCCACCGTTTGCTATGAGTGCTTCACGGCGTACGCCAAAAGGATTTATTCCAAATAAAAAAGCATTCGTGCCATCATTAAAAGTGTCAAAAACCAAAGAGAAACTATCGCTTCCGCTTCCCCTAAAATCGCGCTGTAAAGATTGTGTCGCATAATTTTTTCCGCTGGAATAGGCTTTAATGCCTACATATAAATTCTTATTGTCATAAAGGATTTTTATACTAGATTGCTTTTTTGCCTGTACTGAATCTAGAGGGAAATATTCCCAGAAATCAGTAGCCCCATCACCAGCCATTTCCCAAATAGGCTCATCTAAACTACCGTCTGGGATAATGGTTTCGGAAATCTGTTTTACTACGAAAGTTTTGCGCTCTTTTTGAGCAAAGACATCGGTAATAAAAAGTAGAAAAACGGAGACAAATAAAACTTTTGCCATTAGTAAGTTACTCAATTGATAGCCAAATTTAAATTTTTAGGTCTGCAAATAGCTTCCAAAAGAGTGTTTATTATTATAGTAGGATAATTTTTAGCTATATATTGAGCCAATAGGTGAATTTGAGGTTGATAGATCTGTACTTGGGTTCAAAGGAATTTACGAAGTAATTATCGTTGTATACAATGAAAAGGTCAGATAAAGGAGCGAAACGCCATTGCAACCTAGAGTTGATTCCTAAATTATCACGTTGGTTGCTATATTGAAACAAGGTCGACCAAAATATAGATTTACTAAAGGTAACACCTACCCTTGGGCTAACCAACCAAAGGTCTGCACTAGGATACGGATCGGGTAAACTTATCCTGTCATAGTTAACGTTGAGGCTTAACCTAACTTTTGGTTGAAGCCGCAATGTGGCCTCGGCACCTGCGGAAAAACGTTCGCCATTATAAAAGTTACCAAAGGTCGCTTCGGTTTCAATGGCAAAGACATTGGCTTCATTTGATTTATAGCCCATACCAAGTGCACCGAACGTGTAGTCTTGATCGCTGGGCAATTCAATGGCGCCATCCGTATTTGTAGGGTCGAAAGGCTCCGTTAAAAAAATATATTGGTTGGAGTATTGTATATTGAACTCAGAGAAGCTTTTGAACCGAAATTGGTAAGTGGCATTAATTTCATAGTCCGTATTCTTGTAATCCAAAGTAGGTCGCCAAACAAAAATAGGAAAAACTTCAAGTCCATGATTATTTAAGGGACCGGTCTTTGGCCAAAACAGCCGTTGTATCGAAGTCGCTGATTTTATAATATCGGTCCGGCGAATAAAACCTAAATCCGACCTAAAATCATCATTAACATAGGCCAGATCTGTAAATACGTTCCAAAACCTAGAATTCCTTCCTAAAAATGCGCCTGCGGATAAATTTCCCTGATTATCCCCAGGCTGAAAAGATTTATGTGTATAGAATTTACCCGACCAAACATTGTCTGAACTTGCCAAGTTATAATCAATGCCTATAACACGGTTGTATTCATCTTCCTCAGACAAGTAGTCCTCATTACCAAATGCCTGGCGGTTTATGAAAAACATACCTATGTTGGATCGCGCAAATACGCGCTGCTGTAGAGCGAGCATCATGTTGTTATTGGAGACTATTTCCTGTTCCTCGTTTTTGGCAGTTTGTATGTTCAACAGTCCCAAACGAAGGTTTTTGTTCAATTTACCGCTTAGGCGTAATCCGCCTAAAATATCATTCTGAACGGAATTATCCGCACTATCATTGGCAATCCCAATCCGTCTCGAAAAGAAGGGGTTAGCGTCCCTACTGCCACCAAAACTTCCGAAAAGGTCGTTGTTGTCGATAAAGAATTGACGTCTTTCGGGTAGGGAAACTTCGAACCGTGTTAGGTTTGTAAAAATAGCATCGACCTCTACATTGGAAAAATCTGGATTAAGCGTTACATCTAAATTCATTCCATTCCCAATTGCTACTTTTGCATCTCCACCAACCTTCACTTTGCTTGTTCGTTCATCGGTTTCAAAATCTTGATCTGCAATAGCATTGATATAGGGAATTATGGCCAAGGGCGTCCTTGATCTTCCAAGTGGTTTTTCAAAATGCATATCGCCCATAAAAGCAAGATTGATAACACTTTGGTTCTGTGGAATTACGAACCAATTACTGCGCTCGTTGGATTGCATGTCAAACCTGTAGCTTTGAAAACGCCATTTGGTTTCCCCTTCTGAAAATTTAAGTGAAGTCAATGGTATGGCCATTTCAGCGGTGTAATAGCCGTCGTAAATTTTACTTTCTCCACGCCATTTTACATCCCAGGAAGTGGTAAAACCACTTAAATCCTGCCCTCCTCCAGAGATTAAGACTTCACGTTGTACACCCATAGGGTTTATTCCAAAAAGAAAGGCATTTGTGCCATCATTGAATGTGTCAAAAATAATACTGATATTGTCATTGCCACCAGCCCTAAAATCGCGCTCCAAAGAAGGAATTACATAATCGCTACCAGGGGTATAGACTTTCATTCCTACGTATAAGGTAGTTTCATCGGTTAGCATTCTTATATCGGTCTGGTGCACTGCAGGGACATTATCGGCAGGAAAATATTGTTGAAACTCGCCAGCACTTTCAGCTTCTTCCCAAACGGGTTCATCCAATACCCCATCAATTAATATGGGGTCTAGAGTATGTTTTACCGTAAAGGATTTAGTGGTATCTTGGGCTTTACAGAAAATACAAAAAAACAAAAGCACGAAAGTGCTTAGAAACTTGGTCATTATGTTGATGGTATATTAATTTGGTTGACCAAATTTAGGTTTTGTTTCTGAAAGCAAGGAATAAATTTATTCTGTTTTTTTTGATTTCGGGTCCCTTTTTGCTTCTTTTAAACTTTTCATGAGTATCCATTCAATTTGGCCGTTGGTACTACGAAACTCATCTGCAGCCCATTTTTCAATGGCCTGCAGCATTTCTTCGTTTACCCGCAATGCAAATGGCTTTTTTTTACTCATGTAATTCTTGGGCTAAAATTCTAGTCATTTAAAGTTTATACCCTAGTAGCGCAAATTTAAATTAATGGTTAAGTGTTCCAGTATTTACGATGGGCGCAACGTCCTTATCAGAACAAAGTACGACCATTAAATTACTGACCATGGCAGATTTGCGCTCATCATCCAAAGCTACCAAATCTTTTTTACTAAGTTCTTCCAAGGCCATTTCTACCATGCTTACGGCACCTTCGACAATTTTGTGCCTTGCCGCTACTATTGCGGTAGCTTGCTGCCTTTTAAGCATGGCATTGGCAATTTCCTGCGCGTAGGCTAAATAGCCTATGCGCGCTTCAAGTACTTCAATTCCAGCCATGGACAGGCGTTCTTGGACTTCCTGTTCCAATGCCTCGCTTACCTCGTTAACACTGGAGCGTAAAGTAATATCCTCATCCAGGCCTTCATCGGCAAAGTTATCATAGGGGTACATACTGGCCAACTTACGCACGGCCGCATCTGTTTGTACGCGAACAAAATTCTGGTAGTCGTCAACATCAAAAGCCGCTTTATAAGTATTCGTTACCCTCCATACCAAAATAGTGCTGATCATAATGGGGTTGCCCAGCTTATCGTTTACCTTTAAACGTTCGCTATCAAAATTACTGGCTCTTAGTGAAATTCTTTTTTTAGTGTAGAGCGGATTCACCCAAAACAGCCCGTTTTCCTTAATTGTTCCTACGTATTTACCGAACAGAAGTAAAACCCGAGAACTATTTGGATTTACAAGTACAAAACCCGCTAGCATGATCAAGGCCGCAAATATCATAAAAGCACCAACATAAATTCTGAGAAGGGCAATTCCTCCTAATAGCAAGGCTAAGGCAACAAAAAGCATTACATAGCCATTTTGCGCATTGTGGTTTTTTTCGACTTTCATAAGTTTTGATATTAAATTGATATCATAAATATATCAAAATAATTTAATATTACCTATAGTTAATACAATAAAATTCGTTGTGGCGACTAACCATCAAATTTCTTGGTCTTTTTCTTATTCGGATTTTTGAAGAGGCGTTTAAAGAAACCGTCTCGCTTAACCGGTTCGCAATCAAGGGATTCCAGTACAGCGGCATTGGGTTTTGGAAAAGAAGCTCTCGTTAAGGGGTTAAATTCTTTATTCTTATTTAACTCTTGCATCCAGCGGGCAAATAGGGGTAGTGCCGCATTAGCTCCTTGGCCTAAACTGGTAGAGCTAAATCCAATTTCATGCTGATCCATTCCCACCCAACTAATATGTACCAGGTTTGGCATTAAGGCTACGAACCATGCATCCTTATTGTTTTGGGTTGTACCGGTTTTACCTGCAATATCATTGTTGAGGCCATAGGTATTCCGCAACCTGGATGCCGTTCCCGTATTCACCGTTGATTTCATCATTTCAATCATGGTCTGGCCAGTTTCTGTCGAAAACGCTTTGTTCTTGCTCAAAGCTGATTTAAACTCAGCCAAGACCGAATCTTTACTATTGGTGATTCTTTTGATCAATAAGGGTTTAATGTGTTTACCATCGTTTACATAACTTGTATAGGCTTGAGCCAAATCTAAAATTTTGATTTCCCCGGTGCCTAGTGCGATTGAGGGTTCCTTTGGGAGCGTTTCTTCGATACCCATGGCTTCGGCCATTTCCAGGACATTGTTAAGCCCTGCTTTTTCCAACACTTTTACAGCAATCGTATTTACCGAGTTGCTCAAACCTTCTTGCATGGAATAATTTAGGTAGGCTTCCTCCTTGTCTCCTGAATTACTGGGAGACCAACCTTTTAAGTTTTTGTATTCCACCTCTTGCGCAGAAAAATACGTACAGGGAGATATGCCCGCTTCCAAAGCTGCTGTATACACAATAGGTTTAAAGGTAGATCCAACTTGGCGCTTGCTTTGCGAAATGTGATCGTACTTGTAATGTTTAAAGTCGATACCACCCACCCAAACACGTATTTCCCCGTTGTTGGGGTCAACCGCCAATGATCCCGTATTTAGGAATTTGGTGTAGTGCCGAATACTGTCCATCGTACTGGCATTTACCTCTTCGTCACCTTTCCAGCTGCTAAAAGTTCGTTTTCTTTTATCGTTAGCTAGGCTATCTATAATCTGTTGGTGTGCGAGGCCTGCACTCTTCATTTTTTTGTAGGTGGCTGTTCTTCTGGCAATTTTCTCCATTAAGCTTTGGTCCTTTATCCAAGGAGCATTTTTGCCATACCCCTTTTCAAAATCTATCTGCAACTTTTCCATATGCTGCATCATGGTGTGTTCCGCTAGTTGTTGCATTTTAAAGTTAAGGGTCGTGTATATTTTTAGTCCGGATGTATAGATGTTATACTCCGCCCCTTTTTCATTTTGTACGTTGATCCAGCGTAGCATCTCTTTTCTCACCTCTTCCCTAAAATAGGGAGCTATACCGGCATTATAATCGAACTCCCGGTATTCTAGATCAAGGGGCTTGGACAGGAGTTCAACTTTTTGTTCTTCTGAAATAAATTCGTTGGTATGCATTGCATCGAGCACTAGATTACGTCTTTCCCTACTTTTTTCCGGAAATAACCGTGGATTATAGCCATAGGTTGCCTTTAACATGCCCACCAAGGTGGCGGCTTGGTTAATGCTTAGATTTTCTGTGCGTGAATTGTAGAATTTTAGCGCCGCACTTTCAATACCAAACGTATTATCCCCAAAGGATACGGTATTGAGGTAGTTTGTTAAAATTTCATCTTTTGTAAAAGTGTTTTCCAAGCGCCGTGCAATGATCATCTCCTTGACCTTATCCACCACGATATTGGTTCTCTTACGGTCTTTTCTGGGGTAAAGGTTTTTCGCCAATTGTTGGGTGAGCGTACTTCCACCACCCGCAGAAGCATCGCCCATAAGTATGGTCTTGAAGCCAACGCGAACAAGGCTTTTGAAATCGATTCCGGAGTGGTCATAAAAACGCTCATCTTCAATAGCAATCAACGCTTGTTTTAAATGCCCGGGAAAATCTGAAAATGCAACGGGTTGGCGGTCATACAGGTAGTATTTGCCTATCAAGACACTATCTGCCGTAAAAACTTCAGACGCAATCTGATATTGAAAGTTTGAAAGCTCTTTTTTGGAGGGTATTTTACCCCAAAGACCTACATAAATAGTGCCGATGAAGATTAGAAAAAGGGCCAATACACCAACAATCCCAAATCCAATAAATTTGAGTAACTGAGGTTTGTTTTTAATAAAAAATCGGTTCTTGTTCTTCATGGTTGCAAGTTGTCATTATAAATTTAACCTTTTGGTAGTTTTAACAATACCTTAAAATATGAAGTTCTATTTTTGAACAAAATTATTATGATGAAGTATAGTTTTGTACTCTTTTTTCTAGTTTCCAGTTTTTCTTTCGCCAATGAAATAGTTTGGTCCAAAACGGGCCACAGGGTTGTGGGTGAAGTAGCTGAAAATTATTTAAGTAGAAAGGCCCAGCGGGCCATCAATGATTTATTGGATGGGGAAAGTTTGTCTGCAGTGGCAAATTTTGCAGATGAAATTAAGGCAGATAGGGCCTACAGCAAATTTAGCGCTTGGCACTATGTGAATATTCCGCAAGGAAAAAAGTATGCAGATATTCAACCCAGTGAAAACGGGGACTTGGTGCAAGGAATAAATACCTGTTTGGAAATTATCAAGGACGAAAAAAGGAGCAAGGAGGATAAGTCTTTTTACCTTAAACTTTTGATACACCTTATAGGGGACCTTCACCAACCTATGCATATAGGCAGACTAGAGGATAAGGGCGGGAATGATATACAGCTTCAATGGTTTGGTGACGGTACCAATTTGCACCGGCTATGGGATTCCAATATGATAAATGATTACGGTATGAGCTTCACGGAACTTACCTCTGAATATCCAACCCCCACAAAACAGCAGGTTAAATATTTACAGGAAGGAACACTTTTAGATTGGGTAGAGGAATCGCACCAGTTGGCACATAAGGTATATGATTCAGTTACCATAGGTGAGAAATTGGGCTATAGGTATAGTTATGATTGGTGGGATACTGTAGCGGACCAATTACAAAAAGGGGGTATTCGTTTGGCAGCAGTATTAAACGAAACCTTTAAGTAAGGAATTTTTACCGTTTTGAGATTTTATTACCGGTAATGTTTTTTTGTCTTGAGCATCTAAACCGATCAATTTCATCATTCCTCAGTTTTGCGTGCTTGGTAGCCCTCCCCTGCACTCTTTTCCGCCACATTCTAAAGCTGCTGGCCTTCATTTCCCTGCGCATGATTTCTATGGTTTCCTGCTCAGATATTCCAAATTGATAGGTGATGGCATCAAAAGGAGTTCGGTCTTCCCAAGCCATTTCTATAATACGATCTAGTTCCCGTTCTGTGAATTCTTTCTTCATAGCACCGCAAAGATACGAATTAGAAAATTTCTTAAGATTATTTGAATCCCTGTTAAGTCTCATTGCAAAAAAAAGGAACGGTGATCAGTGAGGTCGTTTGTTGGAATGTCCTTTGCTTCTGTAGTCAGGTAAAATTGTTCTTCGGTGCGTTAGTTGATGATCCTAAAGGTTAAATTGATGCGTTCCTCTATTTGTTTTGCTGTTTTCGCAATTTGGTGTTTCCAGAAATGCTGCGTTTTTCCTTTCATAAGTAACAGACTACCATGTTCCAATAATAACTTATATTTTAAAGTAGGGTCCGTATTGTGCTTTAAATGAAAAAAACGTTCTGCCCCTAAGCTAACGGAGGCAATACTAGGATTTTTGCCTAGTTCCCTTTCATTATCCGCATGCCAACCGTTGCTATCCTTTCCCGTTCTATACCTATTTAGTAGGCAGGTCGTAAATTCTGTGCCCGCAACTTTTTCAACTTTATGCTTAATTTCCAATAATTGGGGGGTAAAGAGCAAGGGATGCATGGTAATATTCGAATATGAATAGACCTTTTCATTATTGGCATATAATGCCGTTAATCTCGGCTGCGGATAGGTTTTTCCAAAAACCGTGATATCATCTTGGCGCCAAGGGGTATCGTTACTTAAAATCTTTAAGTAATGAGTGGCCTGGGAGTTGGAAAAAAAATTGGGGTAATAGTAGATTTCGCTATCGGGCAAGGCTAATTCCAGTACATCATTAAATAGATTAGGCATTAGACCAACACTGTTTTTAATTCATTTCTGTATTCGGACGGGTTTTGCCCAGTAAATGCCTTAAAAGATTTGTTGAAATGTGAAAAGTTATTGAATCCGCATTCAAAACAAACCTCTGTAATGCTCATGGGTTTTTCCGCCAGTAATTTAGAGGCATGTACCAATCTATATTCGTTTACAAATTGTACAAAGGTCTTATTGGTTATTTTCTTGAAATACCTACAGAAAGAGGGTATGGTCATGCTTACCATAGAAGAAATTTCTTCTAGCGTAAGTTCCTCCCTAAAATTATTTTTTACATGGTTAAAGACGATATTGATACGGTCATTGTCCTTAACATCCGTTGAAAAAGAAAAACCCTCTGCATTTAGCATACGCATGTCCTCAGAATTACCGAGCTCATTTAAAATATTTAGTATGGATAAGAGTCTTTGGAAATCGGTCTGATATTCCAATACCTCCATCTTGTCCCCAATTTTTCGTTTTGTTTTACCGGAAAATGCAATCCCGCCACTGGCTACGTTAAATAGACTTTCAATTTTCTTCATTTCCGGAATCTTGAAAAAATCGGTTCCAAGAAAATCCGTTTTCATTTGGATCACCGTTTCGCTCGTATTACCGGTTAGGGCATCCGTAAAACCACAATGTGGGAGATTACTACCTATTAATATAAGGTCCCCGTTCGTATAATAGGAAACGTGACTGCCAATTTGCCGTTTACCAGAACCCCCATTGACATATACCAGTTCCACCTCTGGATGAAAATGCCAAACATTATTTTTATTGATTCTGTTCTCATCAAATTTCTGATATGTAAAGGAATTCCCAAAGTCTGGTTCTATAGCTTCAAAAGTGGGTTTGTGTTTTACCATGTTACTTATTTTACTAGTATAAAATTAATCAACTTGATTAAGGTGGATGTTTGCAAAATTAACTATAATCTACGCAAAATTAACCTAAAGGTGTAAAAAGTGAATAGCACTAGTTAAAATAGAACAGAAAATGGAAAAATATGATGTAGTGTAGCCCTTAGTATGTGGGTATGTTTGTAGTGTAAAATAGTAGTAACCCAAAAAAATTAGTAAACATGAAAAATATAGCAAAGATTACAACAGTTGTCGCTTTAATGTTCTTTACTGCAGTAGGTATGGCAAGTGAGCCAAAATTGAACCTATTACCTAGTAGTACTACCAAAAGCGTAGTATTGACCATGAAGGCCTCTCCTTACGGCGTAGAAGTTAGGTTAATGGACTCGGATGCGCATCCTATTTATGTAGAACGAATGTCTGAAGGGCTTTTTAGTAAAAAACTAAACTTTAAGGATTTGGAAGATGGAACGTATTATTTGTCCGCGGATGACAATCTTAAGAAGTATGTATACACAATTGTTCTGGAAAACAATGAAGTAAAAATCCTTGAGACTGCTGAGGATGTAAAGCCATTCTTTAGAAAAACCGACAAGATGATTTTTATGAATTATCTTAATTTGGATAAAGACGTTTTATCCATTAAAATATATGATGAAGAAGGTAGAACCGTTTTTTCACAGAATGTAACCGGTGAGATGATTGTAGAAAAGGCATTTAATTTTGCTGATGCCTACCCAGGATCTTATATACTATTTGTAAAGTCTGCCGGTAAAACCTACACACAAGAGTTTGTTGTTAATTAAGTTGATTTAAGTTAATTTCAGTGAGAAGGGGACGGGAGCGTCCCCTTTTTTAGTTCAATATCGTAGGTAGCTGTAAGCCCAAAACATAAGGGCAAATTGCAATGGCAGTCTTAAAAGCAAGAGCCATTTAGGAAAGCCGGCACTTGCCTTTTCACTGGATAACATATAAAAATGGACCAAAAGAAAAACAACGAGCATCGCTATGATTCCATAAATAGCACTATTCTTGGTCTGCTGAAAAAGCAACCCTATTCCCAAAACAACCTCTGCCAAACCGCTCAAAAAGACTAATTGTTTGTGAAAAGGAAGATACCTCGGCATTATTCTTAGATATACCTTCGGTTTTATAAAGTGCATCACACCTGCACCAATATAAATGAATGCCATAAGGTATAAATGCCAGGGATATATCATAAATTTATTATTTAGTTATAACTGTCAATTTCTAAGGAAAATTCACTTGGAAGAATTTCGTTTTACTATACGAACCACAGATTGATAATTTTTGGAATGAATTGGAAGTGGAATTATGTTAGGTATTTTTCAAACCTATCCTTTTTGTATTGGGGAACCGCGGCATTGGTCATAAAAAGGGATAACAGTTCCTTGTTTTTTTCCTTGGTGAACATAAGTTCATAAAACTGCTGTACGGTAAGTGGATTGGAAGACCGCTCTACCAAAACAACCGCATTATCTTTAGATACATGGCCTTCCTCTAGAATCTTCACATAGGTTCCAGGGTGGTTATGTTGAACAAACTCCTTTACTATTTTCTGATTTCCAAAGCGGATCCCCAATTTATAGCAAGGCTCACGCGGTTGGGAAACTTGTACCAAAGCCTTTCCGATTTTATAAATATCCCCAACCCTAATCTTTGATTCATCCAATCCTGTTACGGTAAGGTTTTCCCCAAACATGCCCCAATCCCATTCAAGCTCCGGATATTTGGGTTTCCAGTACGCATAGTAATCGGATGAAAAAAGATAGCAGGCCTTGTTTTCACCACCGTGGTGTACTAGATCAATGATGGTATCCTCTTTAACATCGTTTTTGGTCAGGTAAAGACCTTTATCGATGGGGTATTTAAATATACCCGTTTCTTCTTTTTCCCCGTTCCATTCAAAGGAAACAGGTTTGCCTAAATTAGTTGAGATGACCTTCATGTGGTGAAGATAAATAATCTAAAACAATCGTTGATTGGATAATTGAGATTTAAATGTGCTGCTAAATCTCTCTATTTGTCGGTTTAAGTTTCCGTTCAATTCCTTTTAGGATGCTATCACATAAGTGAAACAGTTGAGGTATAAAAAAAACCGTTCCAATATTGGAACGGTTTTGTTCTAGTCTAATTATTGGAGTTATTTAACCATATCATAGCTTCGCTTTATAAACTCGGTCAGGTCTTTGCCCTTAAGTAAGCCTTTGGACAATTTAGCGAGGTCTAGCGATTGGTTGATTAACCGTTCTTTTTTCTTTGCCGTTTTGGTATTTAATATCTCGCTCACCAATGGGTGGTTCGTATTAACGATAAGATTGAACATATCTGGCATATTGCCCATGCCAAACATTCCCCCGCCACCGGTTTGCTGCATTTCCTTCATTCTGCGCATGAACTCCGGTTCTGTAATTACAAATGGGGATGCATCACTATCCATAGCTTCCAGTTGCACCGTATAACTCTTGTCCGTGATCAATTCTTCCAAATCCTTTTTCAAGGTTTCTTTTTCTTCATCGGATAATTTTGAAATTTGGGTCTCCTCCTTTTGGATCAATTTATCAACATGATCTGCATCAACCCGTGCAAAGGAAATATTCTCTTTTGCCCCCTCTAATTTTTGCATTAGATGGCCTATGATTGGGGAATCCAATAATAAAACCTCATAGCCCTTGGTTTTGGCAGATTCTATATAACTGTGCTGGGCCTCTTTGTCTGAAGCATAGAGAATCACCAGTTTATCATCCTTATCGGTCTGGGAACCTTTTATTTTTTCCTGAAGTTCTTCAAATGTAAAATAGGAACCATCAACCGTTGGGTATAGGGCGAACTTATCTGCCTTTTCAAAGAACTTGTCTTCGGAGAGCATTCCGTATTCAATAACGATTTTGATATCGTTCCATTTCGCCTCAAAATCATCGCGGTTATTTTTAAATAAAGAACTTAATTTATCAGCAACTTTTCTAGTGATGTAAGATGAAATCTTTTTTACGGCACCATCTGCCTGCAAGTAGGAACGTGAAACGTTTAGCGGAATGTCAGGAGAATCGATGACCCCACGTAGCATGGTCAAAAATTCTGGAACGATACCCTCAACATTATCGGTTACAAAAACTTGATTTTGATAGAGTTGAATCCTATCTTTTTGAATGTTAAGGTCCTTGGTCAACTTTGGAAAATATAGGATTCCAGTGAGGTTGAAAGGATAGTCAACATTCAAATGGATGTTGAACAGCGGCTCCTCGAACTGCATAGGATAAAGTTCCCTATAGAAACTTTTATAATCCTCTTCCTTTAAGTCTGCAGGTTGTTTTGTCCAAGCAGGATTTGGATTATTGATAATATTGTCTACCTCCTTTGTTGGTGCAGCGTCCTCCTCTTTTGCTCCTTCAGGTTTTGGTAGCGTCTCTTTTTTAGTGCCGAATTTTATTGGGATAGGCATGAATTTGTTGTACTTGCGCAACAATTCGCTAATTCTGCTATCCTCTAAAAATTCTTTTGAATCGTCTGCGATATGGAGAATGATTTCAGTACCGCGGTCAGTCTTTTCCGCTGGCTCCATGATGAATTCTGGCGAACCATCACAGGACCAATGAACGGCAGGTTCATCTTTATAACTCTTCGTTATAATTTCAACTTTTTCCGCTACCATAAAGGCAGAATAGAATCCAAGTCCAAAATGACCTATAATTCCAGAATCCTTTGCTGAATCTTCATATTTGTTCAGGAATTCTTCAGCCCCGGAAAATGCCACTTCGTTGATATATTTTTTTACTTCTTCCTCGGTCATTCCTAAACCTTGGTCGATAATATGTAGTTTTTTACCCTTTTTATCAACCTTTACTTCTATCATAGGATTTCCATACTCCACTTTTGCCTCACCAATAGTGGCCAAATGCTTAAGTTTCAAGGTAGCATCTGTTGCATTTGAAATCAATTCCCGAAGGAAAATTTCATGGTCACTGTATAAGAACTTCTTGATCAATGGAAAAATGTTGTCTACCGACACATTAATTTTACCTGTTGCCATATGTTTTATTTTTTTAGGCCATGGATTAAACTCATGGCTATTTCTATTATTTATTCCTTACTCCTGTAGTCAAAAAAAATACCACAATGTCTCTTGGTGACAAACTGACAGTTATTGGGTGCAGAAAGTTTAACAAAATTTTCTGTTTAATTTTTATGGAAATAAGTTAAACACTACTTATATTTGTAATGTGATTATGAAAAAATGCTATGAAAGAGAATTTTAAAACATAATCACAAGTTGATTATTTATTGGTTAGGTTGTTTGGAAAACGTGCTATCATCTTGGTAGCACGTTTTTGCTAAATAAAAGCTAATATTTTATAAATACTACCCTAAATGCTTAAGGCATTGTAACTTTAGAAAAAAGAAAAACTATGGCTACCAAAGCAAAGAAAATTACGAAGGAATCTATCATTACAATGTATATGGACTATGTCCTTGAAAATGAAAAAGTTCCTAAAACAGTTTATAAATTCTGCAAGGTTAATGGGTTAGAGGAGTCAGAGTTTTACCTTCACTTCGGTTCCATAAACGCCTTACAGAAAGGGATTTGGAATTCTTTTTTTACCAATACGATTTCTGTGATGAAAAAGAATAAGGAGTACGAAGATTTTACCAATCGTGATAAAATGCTGACATTCTTCTATACTTTTTTTGAGGTGTTGACCTTAAATAGAAGCTACATATTGTTTGTGATGAATCATGCAGAAAACCCCATGAAGAATATGGAACAGGTTCAAGGGCTTCGTAAGCACATCAAGGGTTTCGCAAAGGAATTGATCGTGGCTGGTAATGAGAATAAAAACCTTAAGATTACGAAACATAATCCTCAATTGTTTTCTGAAGGCGCTTGGTTGCAGTTTATGTTTTTACTTAATTTTTGGAAAAACGATGACTCTCCAAGTTTTGAAAAGACGGATGTGGCCATAGAAAAATCGGTCAATACAATTTTTGATTTGTTCGATAATACTCCATTGGAGAATCTCCTGGATTTTGGAAAATTTTTATATAAGGAAACCTTCGCATAATACAATAATATACTAGTTGAAAACACTCGATAAAATACCCACAGGAAAGATTGAAAGGGCAAGCAAGCTCGTAAAAACGGGAGCTAAGATTGGAGGTAATTATGCCAAGTACTTTGGAAAGAAATTAATTAATCCAGATAAGACCAAGGACGAGTTAAACGAAGATAATGCCTCGGATATTTATGATGGTTTAAAATCCTTAAAGGGTAGTGCTTTAAAAGTAGCTCAAATGTTGAGTATGGAGAAAAACATTCTCCCCAATGCTTATGTAGAAAAGTTTTCCTTAAGCCAATTTTCGGTTCCGCCATTATCCGCGCCCTTAGTGCGTAAAACCTTCAAGAAATATTTAGACAAATATCCTGAGGAAGTTTTTGACACATTTGAGAAGGATTCGATAAATGCCGCTAGCATTGGACAAGTGCATAGAGCTACTAAGGACGGAAAGAACTTGGCGGTTAAAATTCAGTATCCGGGTGTAGCCCAAAGCATTAGTAGCGATTTGGCTTTGGTAAAACCTATTGCAATTCGCATGTTTAATCTAAAAGGAAAGGATTCCGATAAATATTTTAAGGAAGTAGAAAATAAACTGATAGAGGAAACGGATTACCTGTTGGAAGTAGCCCAAAGTATCGAAATTACCAAAGCCTGTGCACACATTGATGGTATGGCGTTTCCAACCTACTATCCAAAATTATCCAGCGAACGTATAATAACAATGGATTGGATGCATGGCAAGCATCTAAGCGAATTTGCCAAAACTGATTTTTCACAGGAAACAGGGAATAAATTAGGGCAGGCCTTGTGGGATTTTTATATGTTTCAGATACACGGTCTGCGAAAGGTACATGCGGATCCGCACCCTGGTAATTTCTTAGTCAATGAAAATGAAGAATTGATAGCGATTGATTTTGGCTGTATAAAGGAAGTTCCGGATTCTTTCTACAATCCTTATTTTGAATTGGCCAAACCAGAGAACTTTTCTGATGATACCATCTTCACCAATAAATTATATGAATTGGAAATATTGGTCGATACCGATAAACCCGATGAAGTGGTATTCTTTAAATCCCTATTTCATGAACTTTTAAGTTTGTTTACGTCACCTTTTAACAAAGAGGAATTTGATTTTGGGGACCCTACTTTTTGGGGGAAAATAGCAGATTTGAGTGAGCATTATGCTTCGGATAAACAAATTCGCAAAATGAACGGTAACAGAGGGTCTAAACATTTCTTGTATATGAACCGTACGTTTTTTGGGCTTTATAATCTTCTGCACGATTTAAAGGCTAAGATACAGGTTAACAATTATATGAAATATTTGGACTAAGTTAATTGATGAACTAGGTCTAGACGCTTATCCACTATTTTTTAAGAGGGATTATTAATTCTTGTTTATATTGCACTACGAACTTATCCTGAAATCCGTCAGGTTTAAAATACGATTATGTATAACTCAAAAATAATTGGCCTCGGTCATTATGTGCCCGATAATGTGGTAACGAATGAGGACTTGTCCAAATTAATGGATACCAATGATGATTGGATCCAAGAACGTACAGGTATCAAGGAACGAAGGCATGTAATTCATGGAGATGGTGATACCACTACCACCATGGGGGTTAAAGCCGCTAAAATTGCCATAGAACGCGCTGGTATAGATAAGGATGATATCGATTTTATTGTTTTTGCTACCCTAAGTCCGGATTATTATTTTCCTGGACCGGGTGTTTTGGTACAACGAGATTTAGGCATTAAAACGGTAGGTGCCTTGGATGTGCGTAACCAGTGTTCTGGGTTCGTTTATGCTATTTCTATAGCAGACCAATATATAAAAAGTGGTATGTATAAAAACGTACTGGTTATTGGATCGGAGCTACATTCCCACGGTTTGGACATGACTACTAGGGGCAGGGGAGTTTCCGTTATTTTTGGGGATGGTGCCGGTGCGGCCGTCTTGAGTAGGGAAGAGGATACTTCCAAAGGTATTTTATCTACCCATTTGCATTCGGAAGGCCAGCATGCAGAGGAACTTTCTCTAATTGCCCCGGGCATGGGAAAAAGATGGGTTACGGATATTATAGCGGATGATGACCCAAACGACGAGTCCTACTATCCTTATATGAACGGGCAGTTTGTTTTCAAGAATGCTGTCGTTCGATTTAGTGAAGTCATAATTGAAGGGTTACAACAAAATAAATTAAATGCAACGGATATTGATTTATTGGTGCCACATCAGGCCAATTTAAGAATCTCGCAATTTATCCAAAAGAAATTTGAACTATCGGATGACCAGGTATTCAATAATATCATGCGATACGGTAATACAACGGCGGCCTCAATTCCTATAGCACTTACCGAAGCCTGGGAAGCCGGCAAGGTGAATGATGGCGACCTTGTGGTGCTTGCAGCATTTGGTAGCGGATTTACTTGGGGCAGTGTAATCATAAGATGGTAAAAAAACCCATGACAATGGTCATGGGTTCTGTAAGTCCTTATCCTAGCTGGAAAAACCAACCAATCCCCAGTTTTGGATAATTATCTACACCATAATAGACGATAAGATTACCGGATTGTTACGGTTTAGACTATTAAATGATGCGGTTTATCCTAATATTAAAACAGAATTAGAACCTGTTGGTAAAAATAACGAAGCCCGGACACTCCAAAATAAATTGGTAACCGGGCTTCTATGCTGATAGGCTATACTAAACACTAACCATTAACTATAAACATATAGCGTTATCAACAATATTAACTTTTATAACTAGAATACGATTAACTATACTAAGAGACGCAGTAGTTTACACATAGTTACATTTATTTAAAAGTTTTAAATCCTAAAATTTCATGAAAAAGACCTTAGTTTTTGGAGCCTCCTTAAAACCAAACCGTTATAGTAACTTGGCCATCGTAAAACTCACTGCTGCTGGTGTGGAAACCATTGCTTTTGGTTTAAAACAAGGTGAGGTTTCTGGGGTGCATATTAAAACCAGCTTGAACGAATTTAAGGATATTCATACAATTACCCTATACCTTAACCCAAAAAGGCAACAGGAATACTATAACGATATCGTAAATCTGGCTCCGAAAAGGGTGATTTTTAATCCGGGTACCGAAAATCCTGAATTCTATAAAATTCTCAAAGAACATAAAATTGAGGTAGATGCAGCCTGTACATTGGTGCTTCTTGGGACCAACCAATATTAATTGGCGACAGAATAACCTTAAACCACTTTAGGATTTAGACCACCCGGTTTTCTATCGCGAATAAGCCATAGGCCTGTAAAGGTGAGAAGCCCGTTTAAAGGTAATAGCTCATAGCCGAAAACATAGCCCCCAAGGTAAGCTGTGGGTATTTTGGCAAGGATAAGGATTAGGGTAACGCAAATTGCGGCCACCAGCCATACATATTTATCTTTGACCTTGTGTTTTGTAAAAATACCAAACGAAAATAGGCCAAGTAGTGGGCCGTAAGTATAGGAGGCAACAGTGAGCAGCCCATCGATAACGTTTCTGTCTAGAATATATTTAAAGGATATCACGACTAGAATGAGCAAGATACTCATGCCAATATGCGTTCTTCTCCGGATTTTTTTAGCCTCTCTTTCCGGTTTCTTACCCGTGTTTAGGAAATCTACACAAAAAGAAGTGGTTAAGGATGTTAGCGCACTGTCCGCACTGCTATATGCAGCAGCAATAAGCCCAAGCATAAAAGTGATGGCAACCGTTATACCAAGGCCGCTATTTAGTGCTATTTCAGGAAAAAGCAGGTCAGATTTAGGAGTTCCATCCATTAAGGGTAATCCTATTTTATTGCCATCTGCATAAATAAATAGTAATGCGCCCAATAACATAAAAACGAAGGTGACTACCACTAGGACAACACTAAAACTAACCATATTTTTTTGCGCTTCGCCCAAGTTCCTACAGGTAAGATTTTTTTGCATCATATCTTGATCTAGCCCGGTCATGCAAATAGTAATGAACATCCCTCCCAAAAATGACTTGACCAGGTGGTTTTTGGAAGAAAGGTCATCGGTAAAAATGGTTTTGCTGTAAGTCGCCAATTCTGGAGAATTCAGAAAATCGATAAAAGTCCAATCCATTTTATCGAGTATAAAATAAATGGATAAGCCTACGGAAACCAACATAAATAATGTTTGTAGTGTGTCTGTCCACACAATTGTTTTTATCCCTCCTTTAAATGTGTAAATCCATATCAATAAAATGGAGAGGATTACCGTAATCTCAAAAGGCACGTTCCAGGCGTCAAATACAAATTGTTGCAAGACTATGGCGACTAAAAACAAACGAAACGCAGCACCCAATACCCTGGAGACGAAGAAGGAAATTGCCCCTACCTTGTAACTTACAAAACCAAAACGTTCATCCAGATACTCATAGATAGAGGTTACATTCTGCTTGTAATAAATGGGTAATAGCACAAAAGCTGTAATTAGGTAGCCCAAAAAGTAGCCAAACACCACTTGCATGTAGCTAAATTGTGAGGCGTCTACCCAACCCGGTACAGATATGAAGGTGACTCCAGATAACGAGGCCCCTACCATGCCAAATGCAACCAAATACCAAGGTGATTGTTTCCCGGCCTTAAAAAAATCTTCGTTAGAATCGTTTTTCCCCGTAAAATAGGAAATAACCAATAACACTATAAAATAGCCACTTATCAGTACTAAAATATGGGAAGGATTCATGAAAATAAATTTGCGGCCAAATTACAAAAAGTTAAAGGATACGAGCCACAAAGATTAAGGAGGATGTATTTTTAATCAAGATAATTATAGGTATAGTTTTTTCATGGAAATTTATTTTTTGATATCTTATCGCCATTAAAAAGTATAAAAAAAATTGATGGGACAGGTATTGAATTTGAGGTTGGTATCAGGTGTATTTTTATTCTCCCTGC
Source organism: uncultured Flavobacteriaceae bacterium (assembly GCA_963793365.1). Taxonomy (GTDB): domain Bacteria; phylum Bacteroidota; class Bacteroidia; order Flavobacteriales; family Flavobacteriaceae; genus Maribacter. Next base: position 225,977 of record CAWBZP010000003.1, read on the forward strand.
TGTTTATTAACGATGTTTTGGCGCAGGATCTATTGCAAATCGATAAAAAAATGGAGAAGCAATTGGATAAACTCATGAAGGACAAAACTATTAAAAGTGCCTTTGCGTACATTGACGCTTTGGAAGAGCAAACCAACGCAGACCTTATTGCCTTGACAGAGTTGGCCGCTCCACCCTTTATGGAAGATAAAAGGGCCCGGGCCTATCAACAATTATTTAGGGAAGCGGGAGCCGATCAGGTTTGGATTGATGAGGTAGGGAATGTTATTGCGGTAAAAAAAGGCAAAGAAGAAGACAAGGTAGTCGCCTTAGATGCCCATTTGGATACCGTTTTTCCTGAAGGAACCGACGTTAGGGTGCAGCAAAAGGGCGATACCCTTTACGCACCGGGTATTGGGGATGATACCCGGGGCCTTGCCATGGTTTTGGCTGTTTTCAAGGCTATGAAGGAGAAGGAAATCGAGACCAAAGCGGATGTTTGGTTCGTTGGTTCTGTAGGCGAGGAAGGTTTGGGCGATTTGCGGGGCGTAAAACATTTATTTAAGGACGGTGCACCAAAAATAGATGCCTGGATTTCCATTGACGGTGGTACCATAGGACGGGTGAATAACGCAGGTTTGGGGTCGGTACGTTACAAAGCCATGTTCACTGGTAAAGGAGGCCACTCATGGGGTGCTTTTGGTCTGGCAAACCCGCATCACGCATTGGGCTATGCCATTAAAGAATTTACAGAAAATGCCAAAAAATATACCGATCAAGGTCTAAAGACCAGCTTTAATATAGGTAGGATTGGAGGTGGAACCTCCGTTAATTCCATTCCTTTTGAGTCTTGGATGGAGGTTGACATGCGCTCTGTAGATAAAAATAGATTGGGCGAAATGGACAGTATTTTTAAAATGTCCATGCAAAAAGGCTTGGATGCCTATAATGCCACGGGTATTGAGGACGGCATTGCCTTGGAGTTGATAAAGATTGGGGATAGGCCATCTGGTGAGTTGCCGCTAGATACGCCTTTGGTTCAGCGGGCTATAGTTGTAACGAAGTTGTTTGGGCATGAACCAAGCCTTACTAGGGGGTCTACTAACAGTAACATTCCTATTGCCATGGGAATACCGGCCGTTACCATTGGTCGTGGTGGAGAGGGCGGAGGTGCCCACTCCTTAAATGAATGGTGGCTGAACAAAAACGGTGCAGAGGCAATAAAGTTAGCCTTATTGCTTACGGTTGCGGAGGCGGGCTATTCTAACTAATACGGAGTAGGCCAAAACCATGGCGATACCCTACATTGTCTTTTGTTTCTTCTATTTACAATTGTCAAAGATTCCCCTGTAGAATTTTTATTCTAATTGGTCTACAGTATATTTTTCAACTTAAATCGTAAATTTATACCCATAAAAGCATATGGATTTTTCATCTAAATTATTGGAAAATGCGGTCTACGAGGTCTCGCAATTACCTGGGATAGGTAAGCGTACGGCCCTCAGACTCGTATTGCATTTATTGAAGCAACCAGAACAAAGAACGGACAGCCTTTCTAAAGCGCTTGTAGATTTACGAAGTAAAATATTGTTCTGTAACAACTGCCATAATATCGCTGATAGTAGTTTGTGCGAAATTTGTGCCAACCCTAAACGGGATGAGGGGATTGTTTGTGTCGTTGAGGATATTAGAGATGTAATGGCGATTGAAAATACAGGGCAATTTAGGGGAAAATACCACGTTTTGGGAGGTAAGATTTCTCCTATGGAAGGTATTGGCCCCCAGAATTTAAAAATAGCTTCTTTGGTGGATAAGGTTAAAAAAGGAGTAGTAAAGGAACTAATTTTTGCATTGAGTTCCACCATGGAAGGCGATACGACCAATTTTTATATTTTCAGGCAAATAGAGGGTCTTGACGTAAGAACATCGACGATAGCTCGTGGAATTGCCGTAGGGGACGAATTGGAATATGCCGATGAGGTAACCTTGGGGAGAAGCATACTTAACCGCGTACCCTTTGAAGGTTCCTTGCGACAAGATTAGTTATTGATATTCTAGTAAAAAATCAATCAATAGGTATTTATTTTATTATTTTTGCAAAAAATACATACAATAGAAGCAATAAATTATCGATATGCCAAAATTTGAATTGAAGCTACCACGAATGGGAGAGAGTGTTGCGGAAGCAACATTGACGAGTTGGTTGAAAGAGATAGGGGATACCATTGAAATGGATGAGGCAATTTTTGAAATTGCCACAGATAAAGTGGATAGCGAGGTGCCCAGTGAAGTTGATGGCGTTTTGGTTGAAAAATGTTTTGAAATCGATGATGTGGTCAAAGTAGGTGAGACCGTGGCAATAATTGAGGTTGATGGAGATGGGGCTGCTGATACTCCCTCGCCCACAAAAAAGGAAGTTAATAAGGAAGAACCTGTCCAAGAAGAAATGATAGCCGCTGCGGAAGCTACCGTTTCAAAAGCTAAAGAGGATACAAATTCCAACCAATTGGTTATAGGTGATACCGATCGTTTTTATTCACCGTTGGTAAAAAATATAGCAAAGGAGGAAGGTATTTCATTTGCGGAGTTGGAGTCTATTACGGGTACGGGTAAAGATGGTAGGGTCACCAAAGATGATATATTGGCGTATGTGGAAAATGGAGGGGCCAAGACTAGTAAAACTAAAGAAGTTCAGCAAGTAGAATCAGGCAGCGATCAAAAAACAGCTGCTGACCAACGGGATTCTGCGTTGGAAAAAGCCTCAAAACCCGCTGCGGATACGCCCAAATTACAGGTGTCTAGTGGAGATGAGGTTATTACAATGTCCAGAATGGGTAAATTAATAGCCAAGCACATGACAGATAGCGTGGCTACATCTGCACACGTGCAAAGCTTTATTGAAGTTGATGTTACCAATGTGGTCAACTGGCGTAATAAGATGAAGGACGCCTTTGAGAAAAGGGAAGGGGAGAAATTGACCTTTACACCAATTTTCATGGAGGCCGTTGCCAAGGCATTAAAAAAATACCCTATGATGAATATCTCTGTAGATGGGGATAGCGTTATTAAGAAGAAAAATATTAATATAGGAATGGCCGCGGCCTTACCAGATGGTAACCTCATAGTACCTGTCATTAGAAATGCCGATCAATTGAATTTGGTGGGCATGGCGAAAGTCGTCAATGACCTTGCAACGCGTTCCAGAAACAATGCGCTTAAACCAGATGAGGTGCAAGGTGGTACGTACACCGTTACCAATGTTGGTACTTTTGGCAGTGTTTTTGGTACACCAATTATTAATCAACCACAAGTTGGCATCTTGGCATTGGGTGCCATACGTAAAATGCCCTCTGTTATTGAAACGGCAGAAGGGGATTTTATAGGTATCCGAAGTAAAATGTACTTGTCCCACAGCTATGACCATAGGGTGGTAAACGGCGCCTTAGGCAGTATGTTCGCCAAGTACATTGCAGATTATCTAGAGGCTTGGGATCCCAATCGCGAGATTTAGTAAAGGATTATTTTAGAAAGATGAAAGATGTTAGTATCTTTCCCGCTTGTTCTATCATATAGGTTCCCACATGTTTTCTTGCTGTTTGCGTTCTATTACTTTTCTACTTTTTCTATTTTACAGTATCCCTATTCTTTCTCAAGAAAAGGAAAATGAGTCGGTTCGTCTATTTACCGAGTGCAATTGTGACAAAAATTATATACGTCAAAATATTGGCTATGTAAATCATGTTCGTGATCAATCCTTGGCTAATGTTCAGTTGTTTATTTATGATGTGGCGAATGGAAGCGGAGGAAGAACCTATTCCCTTGATTTTGAAGGGAAGGATATTTTCAAGGATATTTTTGGAAAATTAGTCTATGAGACAACCGCTACCATGACTTCGGACGAAGTTCGAAAAGGACTTGTCAAAAAAATAAAATCCGGACTTTTAAGGTATATTCTGGAATCTGATATGGCGGAGGAAATTTCCTATACCATTAATACGGATGGTACGGGTGAAATAATGGATATCGAAATTGAGGACCCTTGGAATAATTGGTTGTTTGAGTTGTACGGTGAGGCCGAATTGGATAAGGAAACCAGTAGAAAGGAATTTGAGTATGAGGTAGGTTTTGAAAGCGATCGGATAACCGAAAAATGGCGTATACGGGCAGATTTGGAAATGAACCAGGCCAAGAGTGAATTTACCCAAGACGGGGAAACATTTACAAGTGAGCGGTTTAGGCTTTCTGCTGACGGTAGTGTTGTAAGAAGCCTAACAGATCATTGGTCCTTAGGTCTTTTTGGTGGAGCGACGCACAACACCTTTACCAATTTAAATTTTAGGGGCTATTTAAATCCGGCTCTGGAATACAATATATTTCCTTACCGGGAGGTGCTACGACGTGAAATTGTCTTTGCCTATCGCATGGGGTATTTTTACAATGATTATCTGGACACCTCCGTTTTTGGCTTGGACGAGGAAGGTATTTTTAACCACTCATTAGATGTACAGTTAAGGTATAGACAGCCTTGGGGTAACGTATATGCGCGGTTAAGGGGTTCTACTTTTTTAAAGGATTTCGCAAAAAATAGGATTGAATTGTTCAGTAGGTTATCCGTACGTGTTTTTAAGGGTCTGGCAGTAACATTTTCTGGTAGTTTTGAAGTGATTCGAGATCAGATCAACCTTCCTGCCGGCGATGCCTCCATTGAAGATGTGCTGTTACAGCAAAAACAAATAGCAACGGACTATGAATTAGGCTTCCGGGTAGGGATCAGTTATACCTTTGGATCGGCCTTTAATAATATTATAAATACCCGCTTATAGTAACTGGGATACGATAATACAGGTTATCTCGTTGAAACATGTTTGTAAATTTTATCCTTTCTGCAGGTTGGCCAAAGTTATTCGATTAATTCATTTTCAGTTTTTTTTGGGGTACCAAAAGTCCTTCAATTTTAGACAATAACCTACTGGCATCCAAGTTACGCTTATCTAATCGAGTTGCTTTCTCAGCGGCATCTTTTGCAATTTCAAGGCTGTCCATGGCTACGTAGATACTGGCCAAAACGGCATATGGTTTTGGAAGGGTCGTATCGTTTTGAATCTTTAGTAATCGATTGGCTTTGGAAAGTGCAATTTCAAATTCCCCCAGTTCTGCGTGCATCTCTGCGTCATAACCTAATAAAAAGGGATTGTCCTTTTGCATCTCGTCGGTTAAATGATACAAGGAGTCAATGGCAATATTAGGACCATACAGAGCATGTAAAATTTCTATATATTCTGCTTTCAGGTAAATTTCTTCAGGATAACGGTGCACTAAATATTTCAAATTCTTTTCGGCCAATACCAATACACTATCCAAAGTTATTTTTGACTTCTGCGGATAAAGTTCCCGTTGATTGGTAAAATCAACGAATGCAGTATATACATCAAGTAGTAAACCTTCGTCTCCTTCCAACGTATTTTTATTTTCCTGAAGCCTTTTGAGAATTTCCAAACGTTCTTCCAGATTCAAGGTCAACCTGCCTAAAACAGCATAGGCCATCAAGAAATTGGAATCTTTTTTAATAGCATCGCGATAATAGTGTTCGGCAGCGGTATACCTGCCATTATCCATAATTTCTTGCCATCCTTGGTTGTATAAAAATATGGCCTGCTGTGAGTCTGTACCGTAGGTCAACGTATCAGGTTTTATGGGGGAATCAACTTTGCAGGATGAAACCAAACATAGAAGAATTACCGATAATATATTTTTCATGTTCTAAAGGTATATAGATAATTATTGTTATAAATGATACGATAAATTTTGTAAAACATATCTTTGCCAAAAGCCCTAAATATGGAACTAAAACTCACCAGACCTATCTGTTTTTTTGATTTGGAGACGACCGGTGTAAACGTGGCAAAGGATCGCATTGTCGAAATCGCAATCTTAAAAGTTTTCCCAAACGGTAATAAGGAGAGCAAAACGTGGTTGGTAAATCCAGAAATGGAAATCCCGGAAGAAGTTATTGCCGTACACGGTATCACGAATGAGAAGGTCGCGAACGAACCTACCTTTAAGGACCTTTCCAAAGAAATTTATAAACTTATTAAGGATAGTGATTTGGGAGGATTCAATTCCGATCGTTTTGATATTCCTCTCTTGGCCGAGGAGATGCTTCGGGCCGGGATAGATTTTGATATGAAGAACACCGTATCCGTGGATGTACAGACCATTTTTCATAAAATGGAAAAGCGAACCCTTGAAGCTGCGTATAAATTTTATTGCGACAAGGATTTAACCGATGCGCATAGTGCGGCAGCGGATACCAATGCTACTTATGAGGTGCTATTATCGCAATTAGATCGATATCCCGATTTGGAAAATAATATTAAAAAGCTGTCTGAATTTTCCAGAAGAAAGCAATCGGTAGATTTCGCAGGCTTTATTGCTTTGGACGAGGAACAGGAAGAAATTTTTGCCTTTGGAAAGCACAAAGGCAAAAAAGTACATGATGTGCTGGAGACCGAGCCCGGTTACTTTGGTTGGATGCTGAACGCTGATTTTCCGTTGTACACCAAGAAAATACTCACCCAGATCAAGCTGAGCAAGCTCAATAATAAATTAAGTTAAATTCTTGATTTTCGATAATGAAGATAATATGCATTGGTAGAAACTACGCAGCACATATTGCGGAGCTGAAAAATGAAAGGCCAAGTGAGCCCGTTATTTTCATAAAACCAGATTCAGCAGTTTTGCCCAAACAGCAGGATTTTTATATTCCAGAATTCTCAAATGACATTCATTATGAGGTGGAAGTACTGGTTAAAATAAAAAGAGTGGGTAAACATATCAGTACAGCGTTTGCGCCCACCTACTACGATGAAATAGGACTTGGCATCGATTTTACGGCTAGGGATTTACAGTCCAGGCTCAAGGAAAAGGGCTTGCCCTGGGAAAAAGCGAAGGGTTTTGATGGAGCGGCCGTAATTGGTGATTGGCTACCAAACAGCCAATTTAAGGATGTTAACGACCTCAATTTTACCTTGTCCAAGAATGGGGAGGTGGTACAACAAGGAAATACAGGTTTAATGCTTTGGAAAATAGATGAGATAATTGCCTATGTCTCCACTTTTTTCATGCTTAAAAAAGGAGATATAATTTTTACCGGAACGCCTTCCGGTGTTGGCGGAATAAGTCCAAATGACTATCTTTCGGGTAGCTTGGAGAACAAGGAACTTTTTACTGTAACTATTAAGTAATGATTTATAACCTGGATAAGATTAATGAGATGGCAGAGGGAGATCAGGATTTTATAAATTCTGTCATTTCCGTTTTTTTGGAAGAAGTTCCTGAAGATTTGGAAGCCCTTGAAAATGCATTGGCGGCCAAAGACCATGATCAAGTGTACAAGTTGGCGCATAAGATAAAGCCAAACGTAGATTTATTGGGTATGGAGCAGACCCGTGCCATAGCCCTGGAAATTGAGACTTTAGGGAAGCAAGAGGCCAACATGGTAGAAATCGAAAAACGATTCCCACTGCTTAAAAAGGATATCAATCAAGTTGTATCCGAATTAAAAAAGGACTTTCACCTATAATGCTTGCGGAAATTATAACAATAGGCGATGAGATTCTCATAGGCCAAATTATTGATACCAATTCTGCATTCATAGCAAAGGAGCTGAATAAGGTTGGGATATCCGTTTATCAAATTACCTCGGTACAGGATGAACGCGAACATATTTTGAACGCTTTTTCAGACGCCGCCAAACGTGTAGATATTGTATTGGTCACAGGTGGTCTTGGCCCTACAAAAGACGACATTACCAAACATACCTTTTGTGAATTTTTCAATGATGAGCTAGTGGAAAACGCTGCGGTATTGGCACATGTAGAGGAACTCTTCGCAAAATATATTACCAACACCCCTATATCGGACCTTAATAGAAAACAGGCCTTGGTGCCTAGTAAAGCGGAAGTTTTGCATAATGCTTATGGCACCGCTCCAGGTATGTGGACCCATGAAAATGATGTTACGTTCATATCCATGCCAGGAGTACCTTTTGAAATGAAGCATCTGCTCGTAGATGCCGTTATACCAAAACTCTCCTCCTTTTATAAGCGTCCACACATCGTTCACAGGACTATTGTTACCTACGGTTTGGGGGAAAGCTCCATTGCACAGCGTATAGAAACTTGGGAAGAAACCTTGCCTTCCTACTTGAAGTTGGCTTATTTGCCAAATTTGGGCAGAGTTAGGTTGCGCATTACGGCCAAAGGTCCGGATTTGGGGGTGCTTACGGATGCCATAACGGATGCCTGTCAAAAATTGTATCCGCTCATAAATGATATTATGTACGGCTTTGAGGATGATGAAAGCCTGGAGGAAATAGTGGCCAAACTGCTTACGGAGAAAAAAATGACCTTAGCTACTGCAGAGAGTTTTACCGGGGGAAAGATAGCACAGAGCATTACGTCAATCCCGGGTGCTTCCAATTACTTTAAGGGGAGTGTGGTAAGTTATGCCACGGAAGCAAAAATAGATGTATTGGAGGTGCCTAGAGGAATGGTGGAGGAGCATTCCGTTGTAAGTGCTGAGGTAGCCTCTGCCATGGCAAAGGGAGCTCGAAAATTGTTGAAAAGCGATTTTGCGATTGCAACCACCGGAAATGCGGGCCCTGCCAAAGGCGATTCCAATGCGGATGTAGGCACAATATTCATCGCCATAGAAGGTCCCAATTCTCTCGTGGTCCAAGAGTTTCAGATGGGAAACAATAGGGAACGCATCGTTCAAAAAGGCGTAAATAAGGCATTTGAACTGCTTCAGAAAGAAATTTTAAAATTGTGATGTTTAATGTTGTCCGTACGATAAAAATGATATAAATTTGCACCCTGTTTAAAAGAAAAAGTCAGCACGATGTCAAAAGTTTGTGAAATTACGGGAAAGAAGGCGATGTTCGGAAACAATGTTTCATTCTCGATCAATAAGACGAGAAGAAGATTTGATGTTAATTTATCAAAGAAACGTTTTTACATACCGGAAGAAGACCGTTGGATTACGCTTAAAGTTTCTACTAGAGCTTTAAAGAGTATCAATAAAAAAGGTATATCTGCTGTTTTAAAAGAAGCAAAAGCAAAAGGATTCGTTATTAAGTAATCTGGAAAATAGAGCGTAAGATGGCAAAGAAAGGCAATAGGATACAAGTAATATTAGAGTGCACCGAGCATAAGGAGTCTGGTCAACCAGGAACTTCTAGGTATATTACTACAAAAAATAAAAAGAATACTCCAGAGCGGTTGGAAATTAAAAAATTCAATCCTATTCTTAAAAGAATGACCGTTCATAAAGAAATAAAATAGATTCTTGTTTAGCGAGAACATAAAAATATAAGTCATGGCAAAGAAGACCGTAGCAAGTTTACAGACAAGTTCCAAAAGATTGACAAAGGCTATTAAAATGGTTAAGTCACCAAAATCCGGTGCTTACATTTTTGTAGAGCAGGTAATGCCTCCAGAAATGGTTGACGCTTGGATCGCCAAGAAATAATACAAATAACTTTTAAAGTTTATTGAGCCCCTTTCCTACGAAAGGGGCTTTTTAATTTTTATATTTGAGGAACTAGAGTGAAGACCATGAGCCTATTTAAAAATATATTCTCAACCCAGAAAAAGGAAACCTTGGATAAAGGTTTGGAAAAGACCAAGACTAATTTTTTTTCCAAATTAGGGAAAGCCGTTGCCGGTAAATCTAAAGTTGATGATGATGTACTCGATAACTTAGAGGAGGTATTGGTGTCCTCCGACGTTGGCGTAGATACGACCTTAAAAATTATTGATCGTATAGAGGCGCGCGTTGCGCGTGATAAATATGTGGGAACCGATGAGCTCAATACAATTTTAAGGGAAGAGATAGCCGGACTTTTATCTGAGACCAATCTCAATGATTTTAAAGAAATTACGATTCCTACAGGTAAAAAGCCCTATGTAATTATGGTCGTTGGGGTCAACGGCGTTGGTAAGACCACGACCATCGGAAAGTTAGCGTATAAATTTAAAAACCAAGGATTAAAAGTGGTTCTGGGTGCCGCTGATACATTTAGGGCCGCTGCCATTGATCAGTTGCAGGTTTGGGCGGATCGTGTGGATGTACCCATCGTTAAGCAGCAAATGGGAAGTGATCCCGCTTCCGTTGCTTTTGATACTTTAAGCTCTGCGGTTAAGCAAGATGCCGATGTGGTGATTATAGATACGGCCGGTCGTTTGCATAACAAGGTTAATCTTATGAACGAACTGACCAAGGTGAAACGGGTAATGCAGAAGGTGGTTGCGGAGACCCCCCATGAGGTATTGCTGGTTTTGGACGGTTCTACCGGCCAGAATGCCTTTGAACAGGCAAAACAGTTTACAAAGGCTACCGAGGTTACTGCATTGGCGATTACGAAACTTGATGGAACGGCAAAAGGAGGCGTGGTCATTGGTATATCCGATCAATTTAAAATTCCCGTAAAGTATATTGGGGTTGGTGAGGGAATTACGGATTTACAAGTTTTTAATAAGTACGAATTCGTCGATTCCTTCTTTAAAATCTAACATTGAAATTTAGTATAACGCTTGTTCTATTTTTTTTGTGCACCACAAGTTGGTCACAAATGACACATCCAAAGGCAAGTCCGTTCGCGCGGATAGAACAAGAGGTAGGGCTTAGCAAAGTTACAATTGAGTATTCTAGACCTGCAGCCCGTTGTCGTGCCTTGTTCGGGACACAACCAAATGGAAATCCCGCTTTAGTACCGTACGGCAGAATATGGAGGGTGGGTGCCAATGAATCCACAAAAATTGAATTTGATACGGACGTTGTTATTCAAGAAAACCAATTGCAAAAGGGGACTTATGCCCTCTACGCATTTCCGAATATGGATTCATGGGAGATTGTTTTTCATAAAAATACATCCCACTGGGGAGACGGCAGAGAGGCCTACGATGCCAAAGAGGATGCCCTAAGGATAAGGGTTATCCCTGTTGAAACACTAGGATTCCAAGAAAATTTTTTAATCTCTTTTGATGAACTGACCCATAATGGGGCGAACCTGATCTTGACATGGGGCACCACCAAAGTCTCCATACCTTTTAGTGTTCCCACCGGTTCACAAATGGAGTCGCAAATTACGAACCGCCTGGAAAATAGCCCAACCGCCCAGACTTTTTACGAAATAGCACGGTACTATCAAGAACAGGGTAAAAAACAGCAACTAGCACTGACCTATGTAAATAGCGCAATTGAAATGCAAGGAAATACCTATTACTTTCAACGTGTAAAATCGCTTATACTGGCAGATATGGGTGTTTACGATAAGGCCATCACCGCTGCGGAACTATCGCTTAAATTGGCTAAAAATGAAGGCAAAGACGAATTTGTGCGCCTGAACGAAGCCAATATACAGCGCTGGAAGAAAGAACTATGAATATCAAATTAAGCACTATGAGAAAATTTTGGGGAGTATTGTTGATTATTTTTATGTGGTCCTGCAAGGATGAGCAAGCTGTGGTAAAAGAGGCACCTATTTTATGGACGCCCTATAATGACTCTGCGGAAGTCGCTGCAAACGCAGATCATGAAAAGGGGCGTATGCAGTATAAGTTGATACAATCCAAAGTGCTTGATAAAAATGATGTGTTTAGACCTTTATACGAAGAAGTATCCAGCCTGAGCGAAGCGGAGTATGCCGAATTGGCACCAATGATTTTAGAGCAGGATATCCTAACCATTCGCAAGCATATTCAAGAAGACCGATTAAGCTATGAAAACCTGGTCTTGTTTTACCTCTACCGAATTTATAAATACGAATTGGACAATGCATCGACCTTAAATACGGTAATTGCCCTCAATGGTGACGTGGTTGCCGCTGCCCGTAAGTTGGATGAGCTTAAACGGATAGGAACTGCAAGCGAAATGCAGCATCCAATATATGGTATGCCTATCTTATTGAAAGACAATATCAACACCTTTGGTATGAAGACCACGGCAGGATCGATCGCTTTAATGGGTAACGAAGTGGAAGATTCCCATATCGTTAAGGAATTGAAGAAGAATGGTGCCCTTATCTTGGGCAAGGTAAATTTAAGTGAATGGGCTTACTTCCTGTGTACGGGTTGCCCTGTAGGCTATAGTGCCTATGGCGGACAGACCTTGAACCCGTATGGTCGTCGCGTGTTCGAGACCGGTGGATCCAGCTCTGGAAGTGGCACCGCAGTTGCGGCTAATTATGCCGTTGCCGCCGTGGGCACGGAAACTTCTGGCTCTATTCTATCGCCCAGCAGCCAGAACTCCGTAGTGGGATTAAAGCCTACGATCGGCTTGTTGAGTCGCTCCGGGATTGTACCCATCTCCAGTACACTGGATACACCAGGCCCAATGACGAAAAATGTAATTGATAACGCTATAGTGCTATCTGCAATGCTCGGTTATGATGAAGCGGATCCAAAATCCGTAAAAGAGGAATTTCCCGGAATTTTATCCGCAGGCCTTAATCCAAAATCTTTTAGGGAAATGAGGCTGGGAGCCATTTCCGGTTTAATGGAGAGTGATAGCTTGTATAGGAAAACAGTGGAGGATCTGAAAGCTGCAGGAGCTTTCATTATAGAGTTTACACCTCCAGAGGTTTCCATGGATGGTTTTTTGAGCATCCTAAATTTGGATATGCGCGAGGATCTACCAAAATACCTAAGTACATATACAGACGCTTCAAAGGTTGAAATCAAATCAATAGCCGATGCCGTTAGGTTCAACAATTCGGATTCTTTAATCCGCATTCCCTATGGCCAAGCTTTGTTTACTGGAATTTTAGCCGATAGTACCACAACAGATGAACTTGATGCAATTAAATTAAACTTGGAAGCCAACGGACGTCGATTCTTTGATGAAGCTATGGATAAACACAAATTGAATGCTGTTTTGTCCATCAACAATTATCATGCGGGCTATGCCGCTGTTGCGAAATATCCTGCCTTAACCGTGCCCATGGGGTACAAAGATTCTGGGGAACCGGTTAGTCTGACCTTCATTGGAAAGCAATTTTCGGAAGCCGAACTCTTACGGATAGGTAGGGCCTTTGAAAAGGGGTCTAAAGTGCGGGTAATGCCAAAAGGCTACGAATTTTAAGAAATAGAATATTTAATGGGGACCTAGTATCATAGGGCACTTTAAAACCCCTTAAGTATTACACCTTTATTAATAAAATCCTTGGTTCAAAGTAAGTCCATAATCTAGGGCTATTGGTTATGTAATTCTCAACCTGCTTTAAGAAATATTTAGTAAAATATCGACGGATAATTCTTTTATTTCAGGGCTTATTGATGTATTTTATTGGTGAATTAACCGATAAATAGTTATGAGCTTACTTTCAGAAAATGAATTAGAAATTTTAATGCAAAACGAGAATGAGGTATGTGTCTCGTTATTTATTCCTACAAACCGGAAAGGCAAAGAGGTAAATGAGGGGAAAGACAAGTCACTATTAAAATCTAGATGGGACGAATGTAAAAACCAACTGGAGCAAAAACAGATAGCTTCAGCGACCATTGAAAAATTAGGTAAACCCATTGAGGATTTGATTAAGGATAGCGATTTTTGGAGGCACCAATCCGATGGCTTGGCCATTTTTATGACAAAGGACTTTTTTAAGTACTTTGAATTGCCCATCAATTTTATGAAATATACGCACATTGGGTCTCGATTTTATATAAAGCCGCTCGTACCTATATTGTCCGGGGATAGAATGTTCTTCGTGCTTTCACTACAATTACAGGATGTGCGCTTTTATAAGGCTTCAAAATATGCCATTGAAGAATTGAACATTGAAGAAATTACCCCGGCAAATCTAAATGAAAGGGTGGGTTACGACTATGAAGAAAAACACCTACAATTTAGAAGCCAACAAGAAGGAGAAGGAAACGCCATGTTTCACGGTCATGGGGCCAGTGAAAAAAATGATAAAACTGAAATATTCCAGTTCTACCGGGCCATAGATAATGGTATCTCCGATTTGTTAAATAAGGAAAATGCACCCTTGTTGGTTTTTTGTCAAGATTATATGTTTCCTATATATAAAGAAGCCAATACCTACAGGAATCTTTTTGACAAGCCCATTCCAGGTAATCCAAATGATGTTGATATTTTAGGACTTCATGATAAGGCAGTGCAAATGCTGGAACCCTATTTTAAGGAAAAGGAAAATGAAAAATTGAAAAACTTTAATGAAGTTGCGCCCAGTCAAAAAAGTACCATGGTCCATGATATCATTCCTGCGGCTTTCGAAGGTAAAATAGATACCCTATTTATAGAAAATAGGGAGGAAATTTGGGGGACATATGACTCCAAAAATAGAGTAGTTGCAATTGATGAAAAACGAACTGGGGAAAACTATTCCCTTATGAATCTTGCAGCCATAAAGGTTATCGAAAATAAAGGCTTGGTATTCTTGTTGGAATCCGCATTTTTACCCGATAAGAATTCAAAGGTAAATGCACTATACAGGTATAGTTAAAATAATCATGAACTTATCATGGTGTAACTATTTCAATGTATATGCGTAATCCGCAACTATGACTGAATTTCTTGAAAATGAAGTTTTAGTAAGGTTTATTCTACCGTCCTAATAATCTCTTCAATCCGCAATCTAGATTTTTTTTTGATACTTGGTTGATTTGTATCTTCAGAATCGCGATATCCAATAGCAACGGCAAAAAGAATTTTTTGGTCGTCTATTTTCAGTATTTCCTTGTATTTTTCAGGCTCAATCCCTTCCATAGGCGTGGAATCTATTTCCATAGCGGCGCAGGCAGCCAAGAAAAAACCCAATGACAGATATACTTGTTGCGAAAGCCAATTTATCGTTTTTTCTGCAGGTTGGTCTTTTACGAATTGTTTATAAAAATTTACGGATCCTTCAGCTAAATTTTGCTCTACATGGCGACCAAACCGTTCAAGATCATTCACAACACTAAAAACAACGAGATGGCTCGCATCCTTTATCTTTGGGCCGTTGAAGTAGGAAGCATCCGCTAAGGCACTTTTTGTTTCCTCTTTCGAAACGAAGGTAAACATCCAAGGTTGACTATTTATGGAAGAGGGGGTCAATGCCAAAATATGTTTTAAATCTTCTATTTGCCCTTTAGAAATCTTACGTGAAGTATCGTATTTTTTAGTGGTATATCTATTTTCAGCTGCTTTTCTAAAATCCATCAGTTTCTTTTTGCAAAAGTAGGAATAGTTGCTTCCTAAAAAGGCAAAGCTTTCATAAGATATTTGTAAAATTTTAGGGGCTCAGGGCATTAGGGGCATTAGTAATCCCCAGAGTTCATTATCGAACCCGGAAGGTCCCAATACTTCTTCGCCGCTTGCGCCACCCATACGTACCACAACTAAATCTAAACTAGGCACCATATAAAGTCTTTGGTCGTTTTTACCCATAGCGGCATACAAGTCTGCCGGGGCGTTTGGAATTAAACTTCCGCTAAACTCTTGAGTAGTCCCGGGTAGTCTATAGCTGTTTTTTCCATTTAGCCAGTACAAGTAGCCGTAAGCAGGGTTTAAATCCTGTGATGAACTTGTCATACTGGCAAAATATGAATTGTCGCTTAAAATGGGTGTGCCGTTCCAAGAGCCATTGTTTAGATTTAATATACCAAAACGGGCCATACTCCGGGCCGTACTAAAATAGACGTTATTGTAGCCTACCTTAATAAACGTTCCTTGCATACCGATAGGGTCTTTTATTTTTTCAGAAAAGTAAACGTTGAATTCGGTGTTTGTGGCGTTGGCAATCACCTGATCTAAAAGTGTATATGGGGCATTATGATAGTACCAGACCGTACTGGGATCGTTTAAATAGTCAAGGCAATCTGGATCTGTACAAAAGAAATCGTCCACAGTATAGTCCAAGCCCGTAGTCATGGTCAACTGGTTTTCTATGGTAATGGAGCGTTCTTGATTTGCGGGCATGTTTGTCCATCCGTCATCCAAATACGTTGCGGTTGATTCCGTAATTGCGAGGAAATCCTCTTGTTGGGCGATGCCGGCGAGCATTGCGGTTAAATTTTTGCCCGCAGAGTTCCAAGCATGGTTGTCGTCTTGCTGAAAGTCACCAAAGTATGCCTCCATGACAATGCGGCCATTTTTTAATATAATAAAGGCATCGGTATTTGTCCCTTCTAAATAATCCATCAGCGAAGCAACCTGACTTTCATCCCAAGCCAATGCCGCCAAAGAGATGGTTTCCCATTCAGAATCCGCTCTTGATACGGGTGGAAAATAGCTTTCTGAGGGTACCGGTCCAACCTCAGGGGAAGATGCATCTTCATCGGTATCGGAATCACTCGAACAGGCAATAAATAAAAGTGAAAAGATGACGAGGCTAAGTTTAAATGGGAAGTTTATGTTCATTTGTATGTGGGGGTATCCTTAATTTTGATAATCGTTCAAAGATTACCGGTAATTTTGTCCATAACTAACGTTTTTAAAACACCATATCGTATTTTTGCACCCCAATTAAAATTATGAGGACAAAAACCCTTAAAAAGAACAGAATCAACGTAGTAACATTAGGTTGCTCCAAGAATGTGTACGACTCTGAAGTGCTCATGGGGCAACTGAAGGCGAATCATAAGGAAGTGGCACATGAAGAGGAAGGAAACATCGTGGTTATTAATACCTGCGGTTTCATTGCCAATGCCAAGGAAGAAAGCGTAAACACTATTTTGGAGTACGTTCAAAAAAAAGAAAATGGCCTTGTGGACAAGGTATTCGTTACCGGTTGCTTAAGTGAGCGCTACAAGCCCGACCTACAGAAAGAGATTCCTAATGTGGATGAATATTTTGGTACTAGCGAATTGCCTGGATTACTCAAGGCTTTGGGTGCAGATTATAAACATGAGCTTATTGGGGAGCGTTTAACAACTACCCCAAAAAACTATGCCTATTTAAAAATTGCCGAAGGTTGTGATCGCCCCTGTTCTTTTTGTGCAATTCCCCTTATGCGTGGTAAACATAAAAGCAAACCGATTGACGAATTGGTGACAGAGGCCGAAAAGCTAGCCGCCAAGGGGGTAAAAGAGCTTATTTTGATTGCTCAGGATCTAACTTACTACGGACTGGATCTATACAAAAAAAGAAACCTGGCCGAGCTATTGGAAGCGCTTGTCAAAGTAGAGGGCATTGAGTGGATACGTTTACACTATGCATTCCCTACCGGTTTTCCTATGGATGTGTTAGCGGTGATGAACCGGGAGCCAAAGGTGTGTAATTATCTGGATATTCCGTTGCAACATATTTCGGATCGCATTCTTAAAAGTATGCGCCGGGGTACTACTCAGGCCAAAACAACAAAATTACTACAGGAGTTTAGGGCTGCCGTACCTGAAATGACCATTAGAACCACATTAATTGTTGGTTATCCAGGGAAACGGAAGCTGATTTCGAAACCTTGAAAAATTGGGTACTTGAAATGCGTTTTGAGCGCTTGGGATGTTTTACCTACAGTCATGAGGAAAATACCCATGCCTATTCTTTGGAAGATGACGTACCAGAGGAGGTGAAACAGGAACGGGCCAACATCATAATGGAAATTCAATCGCAAATTTCTTGGGAACTTAACCAAAAGAAGGTAGGCGAAATATTTAGATGTATTATAGACCGCAAGGAGGGTAATTATTTCATTGGAAGAACCGAATTCGATTCACCCGATGTTGATAACGAAGTTTTGATCGATGCCACTAAACATTACGTAAAGCAAGGTGAATTCGTAAACGTAAAAATTACCGAGGCGGCAGATTTTGACCTTTACGGCGAACCTGTATAGCGCATCCTTTCTTGTTTAAATTTCTCCGTAAATTATAGGTAATTAAGGTGCATTGTCCGTTTTCAAAGTTTCGGAGCAGCGAGATTTTTTAAATTCTTAAGTATGAAGAAATTCGAATATAAAATTCTCACGATAAGTGTGGAGCATTTCCGTAAGAAAGATTTTCAATTAGAGTTGAACGAAAAGTTCGGGCGTTGGGGCGAAGAAGGCTGGGAATTGGTAAAAATGGAACCTATTGCCAAGGCAGCCTTACTGTTACAAGGCGCTTCCACTACCAACTTTTTGGTAGTGTTTAAAAGGGATAAAATTGAGACGCTTTAATGTTCGTTTTTTGACTTCATCATTTTAAGGGTAAATCCACCCAGGCATAGTACTACAAGTCCCATTACGGCCCATAACCACCATTTATTTTCAAATAGTGGTGCGGTCTTCAAAGTTTCTATTTTAGGAATATCCTGAGCTACTCCAAGTTTAAGGGGCTTCATGTTTTCTGGTAAATTAATCAGCGTATTGGCAATATCGTAATTGGGCGTATAAGCCTGTTTATTTCCATATACAAGAAAATAAGAAGCCGGTTCCGTAAAACGAGCTGTTACGGTATGGACATAACCTTTTGCCACAACATCGGAAATCTTTAGTGGTTCGTTATCGTTGTTCAAAATGGTAAGCCGTAATTTTTGGGTCAGTTGGCTGGGCAATTCAAAACTATTCGTTTCTAAGGAAGATAGTATTGCACTTGCCAAAGGCAAATACGTATAACGCATACCTTTTTCGGTTTGCACGCTATCCGCGAGGTAGGCCACCTTAACAGTTCTATAATAGTCGTTGGTATCGGCCACCTTTACCTCTAACCTGCTAACCGGTACCCGCCGTTTCAATTCGATATCGATGATAGTGTTCTTTTTTTCTGTTGATGTTTGGATGTGCTGTATTGGATAAGTCCTGAATTCGGGTTGTTTTTTGGCAGTCTTGGTTACTTTGGCCGATTGCAATCTAGGATTTGTGGTACTATCTACAATCAATCTAAAATATTCAAATTGTGCATCGGGAAATTTGAGATCCGTAAAGGAATAATTCGTCTGCTCATTATTGATTGAAATGATACGATAGTCGCTCAAAACTGTAAACCACTCCTTTTGGTCTTGGCTTCCTTGCAATGTAATACGCCAATCAAAATTTGCAGTTCCAAATTGAAGCTTTATAGCATTAACCAGCTCTTTGGAGGGTAGCCTAGACGTAAAATAATACCCTTTTTCATTTGAGACCTTATTCAATAAATTAAACGGGACCTCTTCATTAGTATCGACCCCTTTCGATTTAGTTAATAGGTAGGGAGCTTCAATGGTATCTGTGGATGTAATCCCGTAAATGCGAATATCCGTCAAATCGGTATTCAAATCTCCAAATAATTCATTTGGTAGGTGAATTTTGTGCCACTGATCTTGTATTCCTATTAGCTCCATTTTTTTGGAATAGGTATCCATCTGGCTTATGCCAAATGTGGAAACCAGTAGAAACAAAACCGGCAGTATTTTATTTTTCAATTTCATCAGCTATAAGGTGTTTGTATTTGTTATACAGGAATGAAATGATCAATAATAAAATTCCTAAGGAAACAAATATGATGGTTTTGGAAATTGTATTTAAGGAGGCGATGTCGTAAAAGAATAGCTTTAATAGGGTAAGGGAGAATAATACGATCGCCCCGATACGGAGGTATTTTTTCTTTTTCCAGATACCAATTGAAATTAGTAAAAGTGAATAAAGCCCCCATAAAATGCTTAATCCCAGTTTGTAAGACTGCTTGTTACCTGCAAAATCCATCCAATTCAATAGTTCACTACTGGCAACCCAGATAATGGATGTATGCATTAAAATTTCAAAAGGTACTTTAAAATCTATCTTCATGTAGGCCTGGGTCATCAACTTGCGGATAGAGTAGAGGAGAAAGGCAAAAAAGGCAAAAGCGATATACCGTATATAAATAGGGGTACGCCCTATAGTGTAATATGCTGCATATTCATTTAAAAGATAGCTTTCCCTGAGCTCACTTAAGGTATAAAGCCCCGATGTTAAAAATAAAAAAACCATAAGTAGTGCGGCACTGATTGTGGCAATACCTAAAACTCTATTTTTTATTTTTAGCAAATTGATGAAGTTTAATAGTCCAATAAACACCATGGTGTAGAGGATGGTACAAATATTACCATAGTCTAAAAGCATGTAATTGTATTCTGGATACGTGTAATTTTCAGCGCCGATAATGTCAATTTTAGATGCTTCGAAGGCTTTACTCCAATAAAAGTCGATTTCTAGATAAAAGGATAGGTATACCGTGAGGATCAAGAGAACTGGTAGGCCAATGGAAACCAATTTGGAAAATACCGTAGTATTTTCGTTTTCATTTTTAAAATTGACCCAGTTCATGAAACCGAACGATAATGCGCACAGCAGGGAGGTCAGTAGCATAGTATTAAAAAATGGCCGTAGCTCGTTAGTGTTGCTATCGAGCCAACCCGTGGAGTATACGGATCCCCAATCTATTACTAAACTTAGCGCAGCCAATGGTATTAGCACATAGGATAAGTATTCGTAATAGGGGACCTTTTTCGTGCGGCCTATCCAGAATAATAGTGCAGCTTCCAACACCCACAGTAAAGTTACCCAATTGCCATCTAACTGTACCGGTATAGCAATGGTGATAAATGTTAAGACGAAACCCGCGGTCAAATAAAACAGATTGCTATCCGCAAGTTTCTTTTTATAGATGTAAAAAGCGACCAGAAAATGCACCAAAGCATTGGCCAAGGTGAAAAGGCCAAAAAGGTTTTGGCCATATTGTAAGTTGGAAAGTAAGCCTAAGCCTAGCCCATAAAAGATAAAGGAGTTTAGGAGTACAAGTACAATATCCATAACACTGAACTTTTCTGATTTCAACAATTTGTAGGCTAGGAAAGTGGCATAAAACAGACTGAAAAAAGCGGTTAGAAATATAAAGGCTAGATGAAAATCCCCGTCAATACTCGAAAAGAGGGACCAACTTCCAAAAATAAGCCATGTAAAAGCAAAGGATACATAGTAGAGTGCCTTCCAGTATTTTTTTAGGGAAATAAACAAAATACCAAGATTGATAAGGGCCATATAACTAAACAATACCACCACGTTGCCAGTATCATTGCTTAAAAGAAACGGGATACCATAGGCACCTACTAAACCAATATGGGCAATAACCTGCTTGTTATAGTTAAGCGATGACACAACGCCAAAAACAGTACATAATAGCATAATGGCAAAAGCCATGGCTTGTGGAAAAAGTGCGTACAGGTCATAAGCGGCAAATGTTATAAAATATAGAATGGCCAACGCGCCGCTTACTAACACGGCGCTATAATTCGTGTAGTTGGTCTTTAATTTGAAAGCGAAACCAAGTAAACCCAAGCCTACCAGATAGCCCAGGATTATTCTGGTCAACGGACTAATTAAATTATTTTCTATGGAGTACTTGGCTCCAATAACAACACCAATTACAGTAATTAGAATTCCAATTTTATTGATAAGGTTCTCCCCAATAAATTTTTCCAGATTCGATTTGGTCTTTGGTCCGTTGCTCTTGAAAACCTTGGCAGGTGATGGGTTTTCTTGACCCACATGGTGCTCTGGTTTTGAAACAATCGATTTTTTTTGCGCTGGGTGTTCCTGGTGGGCAGTAACTTCAATACCCACTTCCGCAATACTTTGCTGGGGTTTGGAAAGCTCCTCTGTAAGGGGAGGTTCGTTGGTTTGGGCGTTTCGCAGTATCTGAATGTCCTTTCTAAGTTCATTTACTTCTATATTAAATTCTTGCTGCTTTTTTAATAGCAATTCCAGTTTCTGTAGAAGTTCTGCAATGTGGTCTTGGTTACTTGCCATGTGCTTGGTTTAATTTCCTTTATCGCCTTGGTTTAGCCATTTATAAACGTAAAAGCTGGAATTATGTTGGCAAGGTAGTACGGTTTTTGACAATAAAACATCCCTGAAACCGGGGTAAAAGGCCACAGGGATATTTTTAAGTGCTAGAAATTATAGGGTAAGTTTGCGTACAAGCTTAGTTTACCATGAAAAGGGCATTTGCGAAAAAGAGTTTTCCATTCTCCCAAAAACCTCTAAATAGTGGGTCGTCTACCATATAAATTACCTTACCACGGCCCATTGCTTCCATACCAAAAATTAAGGTTTCGGCTATTTTTTTCTTTGCTTCGCTTCCGGCAAAACCAGATACTGGCTCGTTGGCACCTTTGGCCAAATAAGCGGCACTTCCATTTTCTAAATAGGCATAGGCACGGTCTCCCAGTTTCAAGGTAAAGTAGGTGTCGTCATAACCATAAGCGAGCGGATTTGTGTTGTCCACATTTGCCTTGAAAATGGCACCGGTAATCTCCGATTTGATCTGCTCCCTTTCAGAGACTTCAAAAGACTCTAGGTTGAGGGTGGAATCCTTCTCGATTTCCTTTTTTTTGATGGAATAGTCAGTATCGGCGGAAAGTCCGTCAATAGCACCGCCCATGGCAATCAATTTTCCTCCACGTTTTACCCAATCCTTAATCTTTTCATTGATATTTTCTGTTAGAAAACGGGCATAACCCCAACCGTCGGGTAAAATGAGAACATCATATTTGGTTAAATCCACCCTACCAAAGTAATCTTCATCCAATACGGAGATTGGATAGTTCAATTGTTGTTCAAAAAAGTTCCATATTTCCCCAAAACGCAGCGTGGAGGTAGGCGCTCCAGAAAGAACGGCAATTTTCAACGGCTGTAGGACATCCACATAACCGGAACCAAAATCCTTTCCTTTTTCAACAAATCCGGTATCGGTTGGTACAAGCTCTTTTTTATGATTTTTGGAAGCGTCCGATAATATCTGTGTAAAATTTTCGAGATTCTTGTTATCACTGTTTGTAATAATGAGTGTGCCACGACCATAGGATTTTCCATCCAATGTAAAAGGTTTGTTTGCATATCTTACCCGTACATTATGGCGTAATAGTTCTGCCAAAAATTGGGCGTCTTTCATACTGTTCCAATCGGCAATGTAAGCGTACCGATCGGGCTCTATATTATCATTGCTAGTTGTCGCCATTGATGAATTGCTGGCTGCAATGCTATTCTCGCTGGCAACAGCCTCCAACCCGTAGGCATAGGGCAAAGACCAGGCCGTAATGTCATAGGTAACGGAATCGCTTAATTTGGCCATGGGTTCGAACAATACTTTTACCAAAGTACTTCTCTTCTGGTCTGAAGAAATTACCATGCTCTTATCTGAACTTTTTAGGGATCCAATTTTACCGGTACTATAATTATACCCTTTCACGGTATTATTTGCACCAACCTGGTATTCAATTTCATGCTGGTCTAGCAATTTTGCCAAGGCTTCCAGTTTATCAGGGTTTCCATTTAGGACATAGCTTTTATACTTATAATCCTTTTTTTGATAGAATTTCTTGAATTCCTTGTTGAGCTTGTCCACATTTTTCGAGGCTACCTCTACGGTCGATAATCCGGTTGTGTGGTGATGTGCAATACGGTCCTTTAAGGTAAGTGTGTCCCCAATACTGGTTAGGATTCCCAATCCGGCACGGCCACTTCCTCCTTGCTCGTAGGTCATTCCTATACCGCCGTTGTAAGTAGGGTAGGTGTCCCCATAGCTGGGGTAGAGGAGATCAAAAACTTCCTTTGTAAAGTAAAACCAACCGTTTGCGTCGAAATATTTGGCATGGTTTTTACCGATAGTAACTTGAAATTCGCGTTGGAAATCGGTAATTACCTCATGAAAAGGTTCTGCTGCAGGGGCAAAGTAATAAGGATTGTCCACACCCTGCTCATGAAAATCTACATGTATTTGGGGTAGCCATTTGTTGAATTGCTTTAGTCGTTGCTGACTTTCCACCTGGGTTAGCCAAGCCCAGTCGCGATTTAAATCGAACATGTAATGGTTGCTTCGCCCGCTCCACCATCCTTCGTGGTGTTCCTTGCTATAGGGATCCACTTGATAAGGACTGTTCTTGTACTGGTTGTACCAATTTACATAACGGTCGCGTCCGTCGGGATTAATGCAAGGGTCAATTAAAACAATAAGGTCCTCTAAGTAAGTACTTTTTGCGGTCAACAAATCATAAATGGTCTGCATGGACGCTTCGGTACTCACACTTTCATTGCCATGCACATTGTAGCTAAGCCACACGATAGCTTTATCCGGTGCTCCTCTGCCTTCGGTACTTTTCAAATGCTCCAATCTAATAGCTTCAAGATTGGCCATATTTTCTTTGGTGGAAATCGTTGCCAGAAGCAATGGCCGGCGCTCGTTTGTTTTTCCATACTCCAGGAGGTTCATGCGATCAGGCTCCATAGAAGCCAAGTAGGTGAAGTAATCTACTACTTGGTGGTGTCTGGTAAACTGGGATCCTAATTCGTATCCAAGAAATTCTGAAGGTGATTTAAGCTGTGCAAAACTTAAAAGAGGTACTAGAATAAATGCGTAGCGTAAAATTTGTTTCATAAGGGTATTTTATAATCCGATGAAACCAAATCTATTAAATAATTGTCAGATTAGGTCTTTTATTGAAGGCTATTCACCGAGTAAATCTGTAAGTGATAGTTGTGGTAATTAACGTATTTTTAGGAACTATGCGCACAAAGCGTTTTATATTTACCTTGTTTTTGATTTTTGTATGGATATTGATTGTTTACCCTTGGAAAAGACCGGTTATTTCTCACGATTGATTTGTGATTATGTTTCTGCAAATCCCCAATTGCAACCACTCTATAATCGGTTTCCCAATTTAGAAGGTTTTAAGGGGCAGATAGCCGAAAAAGGTAAATCCTATACCCAAGGGCATCGGAAAATTCTGTACCGTTCACTTTTGAATCAATATGAAGGTGTCACTGCTTCCAAGAGTACCATAGCGCACTTGGAATCCTTGAAGGAGGAACATACCTTTACCGTAGTTACGGGGCATCAGCTAAATCTTTTTACAGGTCCGTTATATTTTTTGTATAAAATTATATCGACCATAAACTTGGCGAAGCAATTAAAAAAGGAATTCCCAAATCAGAATTTTGTGCCTATCTACTGGATGGCCACGGAGGACCACGATTTTGATGAAATCAATTATTTTAATTTCAGGGGAGTAAAATTCCAATGGAACAAGGAAGCGAGTGGTGCCGTAGGTCAATTGGCTACGGAAGGGTTGGATGAGGTTTACCATGCTTTTGCAAACGCCATTGGAGGAAGTAGCAATGCCCAAGAGTTAAAAATGTTATTCCAAAAGTCGTATCTGGAACATGCCACTTTAACAGAAGCCACACGGTATTTGGCCAACGAGCTTTTTAAAGACCACGGCCTGGTCATTGTAGATGGGGATGACCGCGAATTGAAAAGGTTGCTTATACCTTACATGAAAAGGGATATTTTTGAGCAACTATCCTTTAATTCGGTAACAGAAACGATTAAGGAGATAGAACAATTATCGCCAGACTATCCTGTTCAGGTAAACCCTAGGGAAATCAACTATTTTTACTTGAAAGATGGTATTCGGGAACGCATTATCGAAAGCAAAGGAATTTTTCATGTCAATGATACCGATATTTCTTTTTCTAGGGAAAATTTGATGGAGGAGATGGATTCGTTTCCAGAACGTTTTTCTCCTAATGTTATCGCCCGTCCCTTGTACCAAGAGGTCATACTTCCAAACCTTTGTTATATTGGTGGAGGCGGGGAAATAGCCTACTGGTTGCAACTCAAAGCAGCTTTTGATGCAATGGCAGTTCCATTTCCAATACTTCTAGTCAGAAATTCTGCGGTATTGATTACGGAAAAGCAGGCAGAAAAGCTAAGTCGCATGAATATTTCCAAAACAGATTTGTTTTTGAAACAAAGTAGTTTGATCAACAAGAAAATAAGGGAGATTTCAAACATCGATATCGATTTTAGTCCACAGAAAGTGGTACTCGAAAATCAGTTTCAAGGAATGTATGCGCTAGCGGAAAAAACAGACAAGTCGTTTTTGGGTGCCGTAAAGGCGCAAGAGGTGAAGCAAAAGAAAGGTCTTGACAATCTTGAAAAACGACTTTTAAAGGCTCAAAAACGAAAGTTGAAAGACCATGTGGTGCGAATAACAGAAATCCAGAATGAACTTTTTCCTATGAAATCATTACAAGAGCGGCAACTTAATTTCTCTGAATTTTATTTGGAATATGGTACAGAATTAATACCGATGCTCTTTAAAGTGCTTAAGCCATTAGAACTATGCTTTAGTGTGGTCACCAAAAAATAAAGTATGGGCAGGATTAATTCCTTGCGCAGTATTCCTATACTAGCGTTTACCGCGTTCTTGGCAATTACATTCATTACATTTTTCAAAAATGCCTTGGAGTTAGAGGATGCAGAACAGGCCTACTATTCCCAATGGCTACGTTTGGGTTATGATGATCAACCACCACTTTATACATGGTTACAATACGGATTTAATAAACTCCTTGGTGTTAATAAATTGTCCCTTTCTATTTTGAGGGGGCTACTTTTTGCCGGAACATTAGTGGCATTATATAAGTTCGCCGCTACCCGGTTGCGAAATTATGACAGGGCCAAACTGGCCGTGCTTGTTTTGGTACTTGTTCCTGTTTTCATTGATTTTACCTTCAGGAGGCTTTCCCATACTTCCTTATTGTGCTTTGCAATTGTGGGAACCTACCTTGCAATTGAAAATGTTTTGCTTAAAAAGGAACTTAAAGGGTATCTATTTTTAGGCGTATGTTTGGGAATAGGCTTGATGTCCAAATACAATTATCTATTCCTTGCAATCCCTTTTTTCTTGGTTTCTTTTTGGGATAGGGATTTAAGACATGCCATATGGACTCCAAAACTGATTTTATCAGTATTCGTGATGGCCCTACTGATTTCCCCTCATTTATTCTGGCTGCTTTCGGTACAAGAACATCAGGCTTTTTTGGCTGAAAGTGTTCAAGTAAAAACAGGGAATGGTATGCCTGGCGGTTTAACGTCCTTTTTGACCTTACTCACCTATATCAAGGGAATTTTGGCCTTAACTTTTATTATCATTTTGGCTGTTGTTGTAGGATATTACCAAAAACTGTTGACGTTTAAAAAAGTAAATAGTTCTTGGTTTTCCAGAATCTTTCTCCTGCATTTTATAATTCTAGCCCTATTTTTCATTCTATTTAAAATTCAAAGGGTAGAAACAAGATGGTTATTGCCAGTACTACTTCCCTTTACAGTACTGTTGGTGGCTTCCATAGGCCTTAAAAACCCTAAAAAATGGGTAAGGATTGGTTTCTTTTTGTTTTACGGGATTATTGTAATCCAAACCCTAAGAACACCCATAGAAAAGATGTTGGGTATCGCATCTTCGGTGCATTACGGATTTGACCCCATTCTTGAACCATTACAGATAAATTACCCTGATTATGTATGGATATTACCCAACGTTACGTATGCTGGTAATCTAAGACTATTAGCCCCAGAAAGAACCATTATAGCGGCAGATGACTATTCATTGCCATTAAAGGACATTCCAACAGGCAAAAGGGTAAAGGTTACGATTGGTAGAATGGATGTAGAATCTATTGTCCCCACAGATAGTATCCTTGGGTTTGGAAAGGAAAAAGAAAATATATATTTCTATACCGATTTAAGGGACTAAAAAAGTTCCGTTCCAATCTTCGTTTTCCTTGACGAATTCAGCGCGAATATGATTTGGCCTTTTTAATTTTAAGTACTCTATCTTTTTTGGAACAATGTCAATCATTAAAAAATAATTCTTGTCCTCGAGATAGCTGATTTCATCCGGATTTTTAATTTCAGTGCCAGGGCTATTTTCCGTTATGTAATCTTTTCTGCTACTGAGCTGCACACCGCTCCAATATTTTTTCAATCGCTCCTCGTCAAAAACAAGTTGGGCCGTTCCCTCAATTTTTAATTGTAATAGATTTTTAGGATGGTAAAAAAGTAGGCTTACTTGGCTATTCGCCTTTATATGCGCTACTTTTTTTGTTCGATTGTCCGTGTATATGGTGAGCTTTAGGTCTTGTGATACCTGCCTTAAAACTACAGTGCGTAATCGTGCCAGACCATTTGCGCCCACGGTGGCCAAAGTGAAATAGCGGAATGGATGTCCTTTCTTATGGACACCTTTGTGTAATTCGTTATTTAGTTCTTCGAAGAAAGTATTGATCATGGAATTTTTTTTCTAAAGATAAAAATAATGGAAGTGGAAGGTAGGGTAAAACGCAAGTTGATTGTTATATAAATAAAGTGCTATGAATCTGAATTTATCTTTAGGTTGATTTTTACGCTTTTGGTTTGAAGTTGGTTTAATTTAGTAGAAAAGCTCAGGGTGGTTCCTGGGCTTTTTTTTTTAATGTTTAAATGATAATTGATTCATAAAATTCACCAATACGCCAATGATAAAAAATTTAAGATTTTTTTAATTATGCAAGGGCGTTTATCTTGTAAGGTAGATGGTTTTACTACGACTTAATCAGGGAATACAAAATTGTTATGAAAAAGGATTTTTTCTTTTTTAATGTATTCAAATTAATGGTTGGTTGTTTAGAAAGCCCGGTTGGTTACCGGGCTTTTGTATTTTTCAGCGATGAACTATATTATTTTTTAATTTGTAGGAATAGATTTAAAATGTTGTAATCCAGTAAATTGAAACACTTTACCTAAAGTATAGATTTCATTTTACCTTATATTCCAATCGCATCGTGATGGAGGCAGTTTTATTTTTAGATGAGGTGTTGTAGGCTCCTCCCCAACTATAGTCCTCTCCAGAATTCTGACCTGTAATTTGAAAAACGCCCATGTTGGCCGAGACCAAATCCCCTAAGTTACTACCCGCATTTTCTGCTATTTTCTCTGCCCTTATTCTCGCGTCTTCCGTAGCTTTTGAAATCATTTCAATTTTTAGATCTGCCAGTTGGGTATAGTAATAGCGCGGAGGATATGAATTAAATTGCACCCCTTTGTTTAGTAATTCCGTTATTTCGCGAGAGACACCTTCTATCAAGCCAACATTTTCAGATTCAATTTTAATGGTCTGCATCAATTGATACCCGCGAAAAATGCTACCAACATAGTTTCCATTTTCATATTGGTTATCGCGTTGTTCTGTAGTCTGTACACTATTGAATATTATACTTTCGGCATCAATTCCTTTAGATACCAAATATTCGCGAACTATATTCTTATCAATGTTCAACTGGTCAAAAGCTGATTTTAATACGGTGCTATTTGCCGAAAACTGTCCTTCCCAAACAATAAGATCCGATGTAAAATTCTCATTTCCCAAACCCGTCACGGAAATTATTTGAGGTGGGTTGGCCCTTTGCACATATGCGTTTCCTAAGAAATACGCAGCTATAATAATGGCCGCTCCAAAAATAATGGCACTAATTTGTTTCATAAAAGAATATTTAAATCAGAATGAAATATAACCAAAAGATACTTTTCAAGAACGGTCAATTTGCTATTTTTGCCCATGCAAAATAAAGTCCTTATTCTAGATTTTGGTTCGCAATATACCCAGTTAATCGGTAGACGTGTACGTGAACTAAACATTTTTTCAGAAATAAAGCCATACAATAAAATACCGGAAGATCTTACTGAGTATAAAGCGGTCATTCTTTCCGGTTCACCCTTATCTGTTCGAGGGGACGATGCGGCCCATACAGATCTTTCAAAAATTCGTGGTAAAATGCCCTTGTTGGGCGTTTGCTATGGCGCCCAATATTTAGCCCATTTCAATGGTGGTAGTGTGGAGAAGTCCAACACCCGTGAATACGGCCGCGCCAATCTAAATTTTATTAAGGAAGAGGAGCCATTTTTGAAAAAAATAAGTACGAATAGTCAGGTGTGGATGAGCCATGCAGATACCATAAAAAAACTTCCTGATAATTCCGTTTTACTGGCGAGTACGCATGATGTTGAAAATGCTGCCTTTAAATTTAATGGCGAGCAGACCTACGGTATTCAATTTCATCCAGAGGTGTATCATTCCACGGATGGAAAGCAAGTACTTGAAAACTTTCTGGTAGCAATCGCAGGTATTGCCCAAACTTGGACGCCAGATGCTTTTGTGGAAACTACCGTGGCAGATTTGAAGGAAAGGATAGGGGACGAAAAAGTGATTTTAGGCCTATCTGGAGGTGTAGATTCTTCTGTAGCCGCCGTATTGCTGCACAAGGCTATTGGTAAAAACCTCCACTGTATTTTCGTCAATAATGGGCTTTTAAGAAAAAATGAG
This sequence comes from uncultured Flavobacteriaceae bacterium, assembly GCA_963793365.1. Lineage (GTDB taxonomy): Bacteria > Bacteroidota > Bacteroidia > Flavobacteriales > Flavobacteriaceae > Maribacter. The sequence continues at coordinate 256,097 of CAWBZP010000003.1, forward strand.
TATACAGATGTGCTTAAGCAATATGACGGTATGGGGCTCAATGTAAAAGGAGTCGATGCCTCGGCACGCTTTTTGGAAGATCTCTTGGGAGAAAGTGACCCGGAAACAAAACGGAAAACGATAGGAAGGGTTTTTATAGAGGTATTTGACAATGAGTCCCATTTAGTGGAAGGTGCCAAATGGTTGGCGCAAGGCACCATTTATCCAGATGTGATAGAGTCGGTTTCTGCGACCGGTGGGCCGTCACAAACCATAAAGAGTCATCATAATGTTGGCGGTTTGCCAGATTTTATGAAGTTGAAAGTTGTGGAACCTCTAAAAATGTTGTTCAAGGACGAGGTAAGAAGGGTAGGGGCCACTTTAGGGATAGACAAGGCACTTTTGGGGCGGCATCCTTTTCCAGGTCCTGGTTTGGCCATTCGTATTCTTGGTGATATTACCCCTGAAAAAGTGGCGATTTTGCAGGAAGTAGATGCCATATTTATAGAAGGATTGAAAAAATGGGGCCTTTACGATAAAGTGTGGCAGGCCGGGGCAATGCTTTTGCCGGTAAACAGTGTAGGGGTTATGGGCGATGAACGTACTTATGAAAAATGTGTAGCTTTAAGGGCTGTAGAAAGCACAGATGGGATGACCGCGGATTGGGTAAACCTACCGTATGAGTTTTTGCAAAAAACATCGAATGATATTATCAATAAAGTCCCTGGAGTGAATCGTGTCGTATATGATATAAGTTCAAAACCTCCGGCAACCATAGAATGGGAATAACATGAAATACATACAGAATCAAATCTATATTATTTGCGCTTTTTGCTTTTTGGTTTCCTGTACCGCATTAGGGCAGAAATTCAATACCCACGAAGTAAAAAAAGGCGAAACTTTGGAAAGTATTGCCAAGTCTTACGGTGTCTCCCCGGCAAATATCCTTCAATACAATAAGGAAATAAGACCGGGCCAGCCTTTAAGGCCAAATACCATTTTGGTAGTACCCGGTGCAAAATCGGCCCCGGTACCGAACACATCGGTTTCTGGTCTTAATGCAAGCGTTATGCAGGATTCCACTGCAAGTAGAAAACCAATTGGGTTTACAACACATCGTGTAAAAAAGAAGGAAACAATTTTCGGTATCACGCAGGAATATAAAATCACCGAAGAGGAGCTTAAAAAATACAACAAGAGTCTATACGCTTCGCCTTTACAGAAGAAGATGGAATTGAGGATTCCAAAGTACAAGGCAGTTGCTAAACAGGGAGCGGGCCTGAACCCAGATGATTATGAAAAATATGTTGTAGCACCTAAAGAGACTAGATGGAGCATAGCCAATAAATATGGTATTACAATAGATAGCATGTTGGTGCTCAATCCTAGTCTTTCCAAAACTACCAACTATCTTTCTGAGGGGTATGAACTGCTATTGCCTAAAATTGCAGGTAGTACCGTTAGCGATCAAAAAACCCAATTATTTATCTCTTACACCGTTCCGGCAAAGATGAATTTCTATAGGTTGGAGCAGGATTTTGGCGTAAAGGCTGATGAAATCGTTCGGTTAAACCCAGAAATAACCGAACGTGGAGGATTGAAGGAGGGAATGGTCATTCGTATTCCTGAAACGAAACTAGATCCAGGCGAAATAAATACGGATAATTATATTTTTTACGAGGTGAAGCCAAAACAAAACGAATTTCGGCTGACCCGTAAATTTGGAATGACCTGGGCAGAGTTAATTCAATTAAACCCAGACCTGAAAGAAGGTTTAAAGGCCGGTATGGTGCTTAAACTTCCGAAAGATAAGGTGGGTGATTTTGAAGTACGGAATTCCCTAGTACTCGATAGGTTGGATTTGCTGGACAGTATTAATGTAGCCATAAGACCTAAACTATTGTTTTTATTACCATTTAGATTGGATAAACTTGATTTATCCGATACCGAAACTACAATCAAAACCATTGATAATCGAAATAGTTTAAAGTATAGTTTGGGATTATATTCCGGAGCATTGGTGGCCTTGGATTCCTTAAAATCCTTGGGGGTTTCCATCGATGTGAAAACATTTGATAACCAATTAAATTTGGTACGGACCAAGCAGCTTTTGCAAGCAGAAAATTTAGGAGGCTATAATGCTATAGTTGGACCCTTAGATATTCCTTCACTGAAGGAAACAGCAGTACAGGCGGCAAAGTACAATGTTCCGGTAATCGCACCCGTTCCGGCAAAGAGCGATATTAGTCTTAACAATGTCTTTTTTTCCTATACGGAAGAACCTGTTTTGCGCAAACATTTACTGGATTATGTGGAGCAACAGTATACTGAAGAAAATCTATTGGTAATTGCCGATGATAAGAGCAAGTTGGAGCGAGAGGCCATAGTAGCGCGTTTTCCCAATGCCAAGATTGTGGTTGTAAAGGAAGAGGAAAAGAATATTGGTATAAATAGGGATAAACTACAAGCCTTACTTTCTGATAAAATTCCCAATTGGGTATTTGTGGAATCGAAGAATTATCAATTAATATCAAGCGTGGTGTCCATATTGAACTCTTTCAATAATAGCGCTTTTGACCCCTTAGGTGATGGGGAAAAATTGAAGGTAAAGGTGAGAATGTTTACGACAGATATGAATCCGTCCTTTGAAAATAATGTAATTTCAAATACGCACCTTTCCAATTTAAATTTTACATACCCATCCGTTTACAGGCAGGTAGAAAATAATTCGTTTGTAAAAAGATATAGAAACCGGTTTGGTGATGACCCAGACCGTTACGCCGTAAGAGGGTTTGACATTGTATATGATCTATTACTGAAATTGGCCTATAAGAATGATTTGATCGACATTTCTAGATTTATTGGTGAAACGGAATACAACGGAAATAAGTTTGATTATGAGCGAAAGGATGTTTCAGGATATTACAACCAGTCCTCTTATATTCTAATGATGGAAGATTTGCGCATTAAAAAATTGGAATAAACATGACAAGTAAAGTAACCTACAACGGGGCACTACGAACAGAATGTGTCCATTTAAAATCAAAAGATTCATTTGTTACGGATGCACCTGTAGATAATAACGGTTTGGGTCAAGCATTTTCGCCAACAGATACGGTCGCCACAGGTTTGGCAAGTTGCATGCTTACCATGATGGGGATAAAGGCGAATGAAATGGATGTCGAATTAAAAGGCTCGAATGCATTCGTTACCAAGCACATGGTGGCATCGCCAAGAAGAATTTCTAAAATTGAGGTAGAGTTGCATATGCCCAAAATTGTTTCGGAAAGGAGTAGGAAAATTTTAGAGAATACGGCGAATACCTGTCCTGTTCAACATAGTTTACATCCAGATATTGAGCGTGTAATCACATTTAATTGGGACCTCTAAACTATATCTTTCAATGCCTACTTTTTCTAGGGCTGTGCAATTTTCAGACCCTTCAAAGTCAGGAGGAGGTGCCGTGGACGCAGGAATTCCGCTTAAGTTGGGAGGATTTCAAGGGAGACGTACCTGTAGGCGCATCTGCCGCCGCGACTACAGCCAGCGGAATCAGCTATGATTTTTCTACATTTTATAAGAATGAGGAACTCAAGATAGATTTTAGGGTTTTTGCTTTTTTCTACCCGTCGCGATCTTGGTACAAGTCTAAAGTATGTAATGATGTAACGCTCTCGCATGAGCAGCTACATTTTGATATTACGGAATTTTACGCACGAAAGATGCGTGCAGAATTACAGCGTGCCAAATTCACCAAAAACGTTAAAGCAGAGGTTCGTGAAATTTATAAACGTACACTGCGGCAGCTTAATGATTTTCAAAATAAGTATGATTCCGAGACCGACTATTCCAGAAATACGGTCGTACAGCAAAAATGGAATACCGCAATATCCGAAGCCTTGAAATAATAGACGGGTGCTGCTTGCAAAGATTAGGGCAAGCCAGTACTTGTTAAATTTGCAATGCGCTATTTCTAGACATCACAAATAGTAATGCCTTGCTTTAACGCTGCAAGTTTGTCCTCCCAACTAGGAACAAATTCTTGGGCAACGTGACCCGTATAGCCGGTTTCGAGTATGGCCTTCATTACCGCCGGATAGAAAATTTCCTGCGTTTCATCTATTTCATGCCGGCCCGGGTTACCACCGGTATGGTAATGTCCATAATAGTGATGGTAGTCTTGTATATTCCTAATGATATCGCCTTCCATGATTTGCATATGGTAAATGTCGTACAGCAATTTAAAACTTTCTGAACCAATGGTCTCGCAGAGCGAAACGCCCCACTCAGAAGTGTCGCACATATAATCCTTATGGTTTACCTTACTGTTCAAGAGTTCCATTTGGATTACCACCCCGTGCTGTTCGGCCAAAGGCATTATTTCTTTTAGGCCCTTCGCACAGTTCCGCAATCCAACTAAATCATCCATTCCATTTCGGTTACCGCTAAAGCAGATTAAGTTGGTGTAGCCAGCTTCTGCTACCAGGGGGATAACACGTTTATAGTCGGCAATGAGCTCTTCGTGTAAACTAGGGTCGTTCCACCCTTTTTCAATACCCAACCCTGCACCCCAACACATAGAGGCGTGGATATTGTATTTTTTCAACAATGGGAATTCATCAGGACCTACTAAATCGATGGAGCGTATATCCATTTCAACCAAGTGTTTCAGAAAATCCTCAAAAGGAATGGTTCCATAGCACCAATAGCAGACGCTATGGTTAATATTGTACTTTAATTTTTCTATTTTAGGCGCCTGTTTGCTGTTTGCGGTTGCAGTGGATGTAGCTAAGAATCCTACAGAGGCGGCCGCAGAGGTGCCAATAAAGTTTCTTCTTTTCATTTGGTTCTAGTTGTTGATTTATTAAAGATAAATTTTTTAGTTTTAAAAATGGAAATAATTCCGGATAAGGCAAAATTGATAGAATTGGCCCACTATCGTATGCCCTTTGGGAAATACAAGGGAAAGTACTTGGTAGACCTACCTGAGTCGTATTTAATATGGTTCCAACAGAAAGGATTCCCCGATGGAAAATTGGGAGATTTATTGCAATCTATGTTGGAAATCAAAACAAATAGTCTTGAATCCATAATTCGGAATATACAGAAACATTTTCCAAAGGAAAGCCGTTGAGTTCTAACCTCAATTTGTAACTTTGTGTCCCGTAACATAGAATTCTACAAATGGCACAAACCAAATACATCTTCGTTACGGGAGGCGTTACTTCATCACTAGGAAAGGGCATTATTGCTGCATCCCTTGCGAAATTACTTCAGTCTCGCGGTTATAAGACTACCATTCAAAAATTAGACCCTTATATCAATGTGGATCCAGGTACGTTAAATCCTTACGAACATGGAGAATGCTACGTAACGGACGACGGCGCGGAAACCGATTTAGATCTTGGTCATTATGAGCGTTTTCTTAACGTGCGTACCAGCCAGGCGAACAATGTAACTACAGGTAGAATTTACCAAAGTGTCATTGAAAAGGAACGCCGGGGAGAGTTCTTGGGAAAAACGGTCCAGGTCGTGCCACATATCACCAATGAGATTAAGGAGCGCGTGCAATTACTGGGCAATAGTGGGGAGTATGACATTATTATAACGGAAATTGGAGGAACTGTTGGTGATATTGAATCCCTACCCTATATAGAGGCCGTTCGTCAATTGCTATGGGAATTGGGCGATAATAATGCAATCGTCATCCATTTAACTTTGGTGCCTTACCTCTCGGCAGCGGGGGAATTGAAGACAAAACCAACCCAGCACTCCGTTAAAACTTTAATGGAGAGCGGAATAAAGGCCGATATTCTCGTTTGTAGGACAGAGCATGAATTATCTGATGAAATTAAGGATAAGCTTGCGCTTTTTTGCAATGTAAAACGGGAAGCTGTTATTCAAAGCATCGATGCGTCCACCATTTATGATGTACCAATTTTAATGCAAGAGGAGGGTCTAGATACTGTTACCTTGCAAAAATTAGCCTTACCGAATACGGTAGAACCGGATTTAGACCGATGGAACGAATTTTTAAAACGCCATAAAAATCCAAAGCATCAGGTTACCATAGGTTTGGTAGGTAAATATGTAGAATTACAGGATTCCTATAAATCTATACTTGAAGCATTTATTCATGCGGGTGCTACCAATGAGGTTAAGGTCAATGTAAAATCCATTCATTCAGAATATATAACTGCCGCCCATTACGAAAGTAAATTAAAAGGTTTGGACGGTATACTTGTAGCGCCCGGTTTTGGCGAGCGTGGTATAGAAGGAAAGGTAAAAGCGGTGCAGTTTGCACGTGAAAAAAACATTCCTTTTCTAGGGATTTGCCTGGGGATGCAAATGGCCGTAATCGAATACGCGCGTAATGTTTTGGGACTGGCCGACGCAAATTCCACAGAAATGGATGAAAGCACCAAGGATCCTGTCATCAGTATTATGGAGGAGCAAAAGAATATTACGGATAAGGGTGGCACGATGCGCTTGGGTGCTTGGGACTGTACCTTGAAAGAACGAAGCTTGGCGCAGAAAATATACGAAGGGGCAACGGAAATATCTGAACGGCATAGGCATCGCTATGAGTTCAACAACAAGTACAAGGAACAATTAGAGAAAGCAGGTTTGTTGGCCAGTGGAATCAATAAAGCCACAAACCTGGTCGAGATTGTAGAGTTAAAGAATCACCCATGGTTTATTGGAGTGCAGTACCATCCGGAGTATAAAAGCACCGTTGCAAGTCCCCATCCATTGTTCGTTAGTTTTGTAAAGGCAGCTTTGGAACACAAAAAGGCACAATCTAATGCCACAATGGCATAAACTGTTTATTTGGGCATATATTTGCTTTCTTGAAATGGAAAAAATGCCGAATTAATTTAGAAATACCACATGGAAGAAAAGAAATTTGATGTAAACTCCATAATTGGCTTTGTGCTTATTTTTGGAATTCTCATCTTCATGTTTTACCAAAATCAGCCTACTCCAGAAGAATTGGAGGCCGATAAGGCCAAACAGGAACAAATTGATGCTGCAAAGGCAACTGAGGAGCCAGAGGCGGAGACCGTGCTACAGCAAGAGCCACTATTAGACTTACAAGATTCTACAACTGTCGCCAATGTGCAAGGCAAATTAGGGGCCTTTGGTTTCACAAAACCTTCCAATGACATCACTACCTTGGAGAATGATTTGGTTGTTTTGAAAATCAGCAATAAAGGCGGACAGGTAGTTGAGGCGAAAATGAAGAATTTCGTTACCTATGACTCTGTTCCTGTCTATCTCATTAAGGATGGAAATTCCATATTTGGCTTAGATTTTTCAACTGCGGATAATCGGGTTTTGAATACGTCGGACCTTTATTTTGAGCCAACGCTGTCAAATAATAATGGCAACCAGGTACTATCATTAAAGGCAAAAGTTTCTCAAAATCAGTTTTTGGAATACCGGTATGAAATGAAACCAGCTAATTACATGGTCGATTTTACCATACGGTCCCAAGGTTTGAATAGTGTTTTGAATAGTTCCAAGCCGGTTCAATTGGACTGGAAACTAAAGGGTATTCGCCATTCAAAAAGTATTGAATATGAAAACCGGTATACACGGTTAACCTATAACCATGAAGATGATAAAATAAGTAAACTTTCAGAGGGTAGTGATGATGAGGAAACTGAAGAGGATATTAAGTGGATTTCTTATAGGCAGCATTTTTTCAGCAGTATTTTGGCCGCAGATGAACCTTTTAAGAGCGGTAAATTAGCTTCGGTAAATTTGGTGGAGGAGGAATCAAGGACTTTTGGCTTTACAAAAAGTTATGCCTCTGTACTGCCTTTAGAAGTTGAAGGTGGTGAAATTTCAAAGGATTTGCACTGGTACTTTGGCCCTACCGATGTAGATGTGCTTTCCAACTATGAAGATTTAGGTCTGGCGGATTCCATACCGTTTGGATGGGGAATTTTTGGTTGGATCAACAGGTACATTTTTACACCGTTCTATTCTTTAATAAGTACCTATTTCCCATATGGTATCGCTATCGTTATCATGACCATTTTGGTACGTTTGGCCATGTCTCCGGTCACGTACAAATCGTATTTGTCCCAAGCCAAGATGAAAGTCTTGAAACCAGAGATTACTGAGTTAGGGGAGAAGTATAAGGACAATGCCATGAAAAAGCAGCAGGAGACCATGAAACTGTATGGTAAGGCAGGGGTGAGCCCCATGAGTGGTTGTGTGCCAGCGGTCATTCAAATGCCTATATTCTATGCATTGTTTATGTTTTTCCCAACATCGTTTGCATTACGCCAGAAGTCTTTTTTATGGGCAGATGACCTTTCGTCCTTTGATACAATCTACCAATTCCCAGAAGGATTTTCTATTCCGTTTTATGGTGATCACGTGAGCTTGTTCCCAATTTTGGCTTCAATTGCTATTTTCTTTTATATGATGATGACAACGGGCCAAAACATGCCAACCCAGCCCGGTATGCCCAACATGAAATTTATCATGTATCTCATGCCTTTTATGATGTTGTTCTTTTTCAACAATTATGCGAGTGGGTTGAGTTTGTATTATTTTGTCTCTAACATGATTACGATTGGTATAATGTTGGTGATCAAGAACTTTATTCTGGACAACGATAAAATTCATGCACAGATACAGGAGAACAAAAAGAAACCCAAAAAGGAAAATAAGTTTCAGCGTAAAATGCGTGAAATGATGGAGCAAGCAGAGGCGCAGAAGAAGAAATAAACCTACTGTTTTCGTAAGAAATAAAAAGCCCTTTCAATTTTGAAAGGGCTTTTGCCATGGTTAAAGGCTTGGTTTGGTAAGATTTGGGATTCTAAAGATGACCTAATTTTAAGGTATTTGAAAAACTTAGTTGTAAATAGGTATTTCTTGTATGCTAACAGTGGGTATGGTGTTGTATACCAAAACCAATTCTTGATAAATGACTGTTGTTTCTTTAACAGCTAGAAAAAATAGAATAAAAAAGTCCCAACTTAAAGTTGGGACTTTTAACTACGGGACTAAAAGTACAAGTTCTAATTAGTCGTATCTGGTATCATCACTTTGTTTATAGCGTGAATCACACCGTTATTGGCCTGTACATCGACCGCTATAATTCCAATGTCCATAGCTCCAGAACCATCGGTTATGGTTACATTGCCATCGGCGTCTATTGCAAATGTCAAGGTATCACCTTCCAATGTGGCTGGTGATTCCAAGCCATCACTTAAATCACCGGACACAATATTAGCACCACCTATAACATGGTGTAATAATACTTGTGTCAAAACCTCTTCTGCTGGTACATCACCCAAAGCCGTAAATGCAGCATTTGTAGGGGCGAATACGGTAAAGGCTGGGTTTATTCCGTCGCCGTTACCTCCCATGGTGCGCGAAAGAATCGAAGCAAATGGTGTATCCGGTGTCAAATCGGTCAATGCCGATACGAGGGTAGCAAAATTAGGGTCTGCCGTAGCAAAGGTAACTACGGTTGGTAAATCAATAACTTCATCAACAGCATGAATTATTCCGTTGGTTGCCACGATATCTGCTGCGGCTACGGTGCTAGTTCCGTTCAAAACAACACCATCATCCGTGTTCACGTACAGACTTAGGAAATCTCCATCGGTATTGGTTGCCAAAGTATTAAAGTATGCGTTTGTAAGACTGGCGGCATCTGCTGCTGCACCGGAAATGACATGATTGGATAAAATGTTGTTTATTTCATTATCACTATCAAATCCTTCGAAAGCTGAATTTAGGGGTGCAAACACCGTATAGGTTTCTTCTGCATCTGATAATAAGGTCGTAAAGGTGGTATTTCCGTTTGCGGTCAACGCACCTACCAATGAAGTCAAATTAGGGTTGGCAATGGCATGATCAACAACATTTGGTAAACCAATCACTGCATCCACAATATGTACGACACCATTTATGGCTTTATTATCTGCAGCGGTAACGGTAGAACTACCATTGATTACTACTTGATTTTCCATTTCGCCGCCCATCGTATTAATGAACATGCTTAAATTAGCTTCAGCAGGACCAGCTGTTGACAAGGAAGAAACGTAGCCTGTAGTTAAATCTGTGGATAAATTAGTTCCACTTACTACATGATTTAATAATACTTGGGTCAGGACTGGTACAGGAACCGCATCAAGACTGGCAAAATTGTTATCCTCTAAAAATGCTTCAAAAGCAGCATTGGTTGGGGCAAATACCGTGTATGGACCTCCTGATGCCAAAACGGTAGGCAAGTCGCCATCCGCTGCAATTAAAGCGTCAACTAAAATGCTAAGGCTAGGAACAGATATAGCTAAATCCGTAATGGAGCTCAGCAAAACATCTTCAAGTGCGACTAAGGCTGCTTGTGGTATCAAAACCTTATCAATAATATGAACGACTCCATTGGTTGCTACAACGTCTGCAGTGGTGACATTGGCTGATTCTCCGGCTGCATCGGTAAAAGCTACTCCGCCTTCCGTAGTAACACTAAGTGTTTCGCCTTGTAGTGTTGTAATTATTTGGCCGGCCGATAATTGATTGGATGTGACGGCAGCATCAGGAACAACGTGATACGTTAAGATTGTTGCCAATAAATCTTGTAATTGTTGATTATTAAAATCATCCAAGGAATCAAAGCCATCCAAACGTGCCAAAAGGCTTGTAAATGCAGCATTGCTTGGTGCCAATACAGTGAAAGTATTGGTTTCGGTGCCTAGGGCAGCAACTAAATCATTACTTGCGCTTTCGTCTGCTTTTTGCAAAGCCGCAACTAAACTGCTTAGGTTGTTGGCTTGTGCAACTTCTACGATGTTATCGTTGTCGACAATAACCGGTCCTTGATCATCATCATCACTACATGAGGTAGCAAATACCACCAAAAATGCCCAGATGGTGGTCTTAAAAAATGTATTCAAATGTTTCATGATAAAATGTTTTAGGTTTAAACTGTTTATATAAATCAAAATAAAATTAAACAAAATAATATTGTCCGATTTAAAGAAATGTTAAATAATATGTTCATTTAGGGCTTAAAAAATTCCTTTTCATCGATTTTTTCATACTAAAAATGCTTTAAACGTAGCAAAAATGGCGATTCCTAGTCATTCTAATAATTGCATGTAGTTGATTTTTACAATAGAAAAGTTTAACAGAAATTTAGTTGATTAATGCCGTTCAACGATAGGTTGTATCTCCCTAAGAGTATCACGAAGACCTTAAAGTGAAAAAGTGCAGCACTCATGAAATTTTGTAATTTTGTTGCGACCAAGTAAAAGAAATGAAAAAAGTAGTAGTTGGACTTTCTGGAGGAGTAGATTCAAGCGTAGCTGCATACTTGTTGAAAGAACAGGGGTATGAGGTCATTGGTCTATTTATGAAAAATTGGCATGACGACTCCGTTACCATTTCGGAAGAATGTCCGTGGTTAGAGGATAGCAATGACGCTTTAATCGTTGCCGAGAAGTTGGGAATCCCTTTTCAAACAGTTGATTTAAGTGTCGAGTATAAGGAACGTATCGTGGACTATATGTTTAGGGAATACAAAATGGGAAGAACCCCAAACCCAGATGTGCTTTGTAACCGGGAAATTAAGTTTGATGTTTTTTTAAAAATTGCAATGCAGTTGGGTGCAGATTTTGTCGCTACAGGACATTATTGTAGAAAAGGCACAATTAAAACTAATGATGGCACCAAGACGTATCAATTACTGGCCGGAAAAGATACAAATAAGGACCAGTCCTACTTTTTATGTCAATTGTCTCAGGAACAACTTTCCAAAACCTTATTTCCAATAGGAGACTTAACCAAACCGGAGGTTAGGCAACTCGCCGCAAAAATGGATTTGATTACTGCGGATAAAAAAGATTCACAAGGCTTGTGTTTTATTGGAAAAGTACGCTTACCCGAATTTTTGCAACAGCAACTGAAGTCCAAAAAAGGAAAAATTGTGGAGGTGCCTGCTACGGTTCCACAGTATATGCGTACCGTTCCCAAATTTGAAAGTAAAATCAAGGAACTTGAATTTTTTGCTGAAAAACCAGAATATAGTATGGCGGATGGCAAAATAGTTGGGGAGCATGACGGAGCACACTATTTTACCAAGGGTCAGCGTAAAGGTTTGCATGTAGGCGGTACTAAAGAGCCCCTCTTTGTTATAGATACCGATGTGGCAGAAAATGTAATTTATACGGGGCAGGGCAAAACGCATCCCGGTCTTTATAGACGTACCTTATTCGTTAAGGACGAAGAAATACATTGGGTAAGGCCTGATCTGGCCTTGGGCATAGATGAGCAATTGGATGTAAGAGCACGTATTAGATACCGACAAGAATTGCAAAAAGCCCAACTGTATAAAGTGGAGGGAGGAATCTACGTTGATTTTTTGGAAATGCAATCTGCCATAACCGAGGGTCAGTTCGTTGCATGGTACCTTGATGATGAACTTATTGGTTCCGGTGTTATTTCGTAATTAGGGATTAGGTTTTCTAACAGCTAGGCTAACTTAAAATTTTCCATTTAAATAATCCATATGAAAAATAGGGTGACCGATCTTTTCCAAATTGAATTTCCTATTGTGCAGGCCGGAATGGTCTGGACCAGTGGTTGGCGTTTGGCCAGTGCCGTATCCAATAATGGGGGCTTAGGGATTATAGGGGCAGGAAGCATGTACCCTGATGTTCTGCGGGAACATATTCAAAAGTGTAAAGCCGCGACACCCCATTCTTTTGGGGTAAACGTTCCCATGCTGTATCCGGACATAGATGCGCTGATGCAGATAATTATTGAAGAGGGCGTTAGGATTGTAATTACTTCGGCCGGAAATCCAGCTATTTGGACTTCGCATTTAAAGGAAAATGGAATTAGGGTGGCGCATGTGGTCAGTAGTTTGAAATTTGCACTTAAAGCCCAAGAAGCAGGTGTAGATGCAATTATTGCAGAGGGTTTTGAGGCTGGCGGACATAACGGTAGGGACGAAACAACAACTATGGTATTGATTCCGGCTGTAAAGGAGAAAATTGAAATCCCATTAATAGCGGCGGGGGGCATAGCAACCGGTAGGGCAATGTTGGCCGCTATGGTTCTTGGTGCGGATGGTGTGCAGTTAGGAAGTAGATTTGTTGCCAGTACCGAGGCATCCAATCATATTAAATTTAAGGAAAAGGTGGTGGCTGCAAAAGAAGGGGATACCCAACTAACCCTTAAGGAATTGGCTCCTGTAAGATTGCTGAAAAATAAGTTCTATAACGATGTTCAAAAGGCATATGCCAGTGGGGCATCCGCAGAAGAACTAAAAGTTTTGCTCGGTCGTGGAAGGGCTAAAAAAGGCATGTTTCTTGGCGATTTAGAAGACGGCGAGCTGGAAATAGGTCAAGTATCCGGATTACTACATGACATAAAACCAGCAGGCCAAATTATAAAAGAAATGATGGCAGAATTTGAATTAGCAAAAAAAGAATTGAATCAGCTCTGAGCTAAACACCTTCTCCGGCCACAATCGCCTTTTTATTTTTTAAACTTCCCAAATACTCCATAAGATCACGCAATTCCCTTTTTGAAATCATGCGACCCATTGCCGGCATGGCAGACATCGAATTTTCCCGTTTAGCAATTCTTCCTAAAGGTATCTCCAAAGGTTCCGCTTCTGCGGTTCTTAACAATATATCATTTTTACGTTCCTCAATCAATACACCCTGTACTTTTTGGCCATCTGTTAAGGTGATGGTTACAGAGCCATATCCCGGAGCCAAACGTGCACTAGGCTCTATAAGTGCCTCTAAAAGTTGTTTCCGGGTAAGGATATTTGCAATATTGTCCAACGCCGGACCAACTTCACCACCCGTGCCATCTACGGCATGGCAACGTACACATTGAGCTGTTGGGTTATTATTAAAAACAGTCCTTCCTGCCCACCAACTGCCTCCATACATAGTCTCTTGATAGGAATCTGCGGTATACCCCGCATTTTTTAGTACATCTAGCTGGGCAATCAATTTTGAATCATCAGTAGTATTTACAGCTTCCATGAGGTCTAACATAATGCCTTGTTCCAATTGCTTCTTGCTGGCCTTGTCGATTAAACTCGCCAATATGGCATTACTTTTTTCAGCTGGAAGGTCTCCCAATACATTTAACATTTCTTGTTGTTCTGAAAGTGAGCCTTTTTTAAATATGGGTCCAACAATGGCCGGTAATTTTTCTTTTGGTATAGTTAGTTGTCCCAAAAGCCCAACTGCGGCAGTTCTAACCTGTTCGTTAGAGTCTTGCATACCGCTCATCATGGCCGCTTCCATTCTGCCAAAGTCCAGTTTGCCCAGAGCGGTCAATACCGCTGCACGTACTTCTGGATCTCTATTGGTTTTAAAAATACGGTATAGCGCATCATTGTAGGTGTCTATTCCTACCGCGCTTAAGGTTTTTGAAATTCCGATTAAGATTTCGGGGTTACGGCCTTCCAGAAAGATTGGAATATCCTTTTCAATTTTATCCTTTAATAAATTACCCACGCGTTTAATTTCGCCCCTGTAGCGCCCATCTACACGATCCAACAAAGATGGTTCGTTCCACGTTCCTAATGCTGCAAGTGCCTCTCCCCTTAAAATATTTGAAGCATTTTCCCTTTTTGCAAAATCAATCAAAAGGTCCAATTCTTTTTCTCCACCAACGCGCAACGCAGCATTAATTGCCCGGCGCAGTAGCGGTTCTGAGGAATAGGTTTCATTCTCCAGTATTTCTGCAAGTGCGGGTAACGCGGCTTCAATTGAAAGGTCATCGTTGATGGCTCTTGCTGTTTCCGTAACTATATATTCATCTTCATCGGCTAAAAACTGCGCTATTTCTGGCTCCTTCAATTTTCTTAGAATTAGGACCGCGGCAAGGCGTAGACTCTCATTTTCGCTGTTCACGAGATTAAGAATGGGCTCGGTTTTTCCTATTCTTGAAAGTGCCAAAACGGCAGCGTGCCTTAAATAGATGTCTTCATCGTTATTGGCGACAATCATTTCCAACAAGGGGTCGATGGCATTTTCATAGGCCAATCTTCCCAATGCCTGTGCGGCAAAAAACTTTACACGGTCATTTTCATGAGTGGTAAGCGGAATCAGTGCATCGGCAGCAGGGGCGTATCTTAAATCGCCCAAGACTTTTACACTTTGTGCGATAATTTCCGGGTCGCTATCATTCAATAATGAAAGTAATGGTTCAGCCTTATTTACATTGTCCGCAGCTATTTGGCCTATTCCCCAAATGGCATGAATACGTGCGAATTGATTTTCATCACTAGTAATCACTTTTTCTAGGGCCCTATAGCCCCAAAAAGTCCTCTTTGCCAATTCAAACTGTGCTTTTTGGCGGATACGCATATCTGGATAGCTTAGTAGAGCGACCAAGTTTTCTGTGTCATCATCCCCGTAATCGTGGGTCATAAGCCTTTGGGTTTCCAAGCGCTCTTGCTCCAGGTCGTTACTACTCTCGGTAACATCAAGTTTCCATACCCTCCCGTAATCCTTACTTCCCCATCCATTGATCCAATCTGCCAAATAGAGCGCGCCATCGGGTCCAAAGTCTATACCTGTTGGCAATACTCCGGTTAAAATGGATTCATCCGTATTTAAATCAAAGGAAGCACCTTTTGGTTTCAGGTCAAACGCCCAAATATGGGAACGGCTTGGGTCACCCACGAACTCCACCAAAAAAAACTTATCTGTCCATTTTTTTCCCAAGGCGGTACCAGGGTTGAACTGCATTCCGGTAGGACCGTTGTGAAAATTTTGAATGGGCGGAATAATGTAAGCCGCCTGGCCTGCCCATCTTGGAACGAATAACTTCTCATCCATCCAAACATTATACCCATTGTTCTTTGGGTCTGTATATTTGCCGTATTGCCAGTTGGCCCGCCATCCGGCATCGGAACCTTCTACAATATGGACCAAGCGTTCGCTTTCCCCTTTGTGGTCTCCATCATTATCAGATGATATAATATTACCATAAGCATCAAAAACAAACTCATGGGTATTGCGAAGGCCATGGGCAAAAACTTCAAAATTACTTCCGTCTGGATTGCTTCTTACGATAACGCCTTCATTTGGATATTTATGATTGTTGCCATCCGCATCAGTTATGTTTGCACCTATATCCCCAATTCCCCAATAAATTTTTCCGTCAGGGCCTTCTATGGCACCAGACATTCCATGGCCTCCAAAACCAATATGAACCCCAAAACCTGTTGCAATACTGGTTTTATCGTCTAAAATTTTATCACCGTTAGAATCCTTTAGACGGTACATATCCGGACCTATGCCTAAGAAAATATCGTTGTCCCTAACCAATAAAGCACCTGCTTGGTCATTTACCTCATCGTTAAAGTCCTTTAATATTTGCGTGGAAACATCTGCAATACCATCACCATCTGTATCCTGCAACATCCATATTTCGTCTTGTTCCACAGTGAGGTCATGCCAATCATGGATAGAATCATTATTCAAATCTGGGAACCATTCATTTTGTTTGCTTAATTCAGTGGCAAAGGTCTTGTGCAAAAAAGCCCTTCTATCCTCAACCGTTTCCAAGGCTATGGACGCGGTCATCCAATCTCGATGCCCCCGAATATCAAACTCGGAGTTTTTATTACGGTTAGAGCGTGTGATGTATACGTTACCTTCATCATCCATGTCCATTGCTATAGGGTCGGGTGCCAATGAATCTGAGGCCCAAAGGCTCAATTGGAGTCCGTCCGCAACCTGTGCGGTAACACTCTTACGTGCCTGCTTTACGGTTTCAACGATAGCAGTGCTATCTTCTATAATAACCAACGGGGTTTCCATAGGTTTTTTTGTTTCACAGGAGACTGCTAGCAATAGTGCGGGTAAGATATAAAAGAGGAACTTTTTAAATGGTGCCATTATTAAGTTGTAAATAGATTAAGATTTAAAAGTAACGAATATTGTAATTAATCGACAATGAAAAGTTGTGGCTTTTATAGTGCTAACGAATAATTGTGACAAAAATATTTTGAGATCATGGCAATTTTATTCCCTTAGGCCGAAGAGTGAATTTTAAAACTTACTTTATATTTGAGTAAATAACTAAATAATTTATAGATGAAAATTTTAGCGAAGGGGTACATTGTTCTTTTTACAATGATATCCAGTTTTGGAATGGCAAGCGCTCAAGAAGGACATCCGCTGGAAGGAAAGTGGAATTTGACCATAAATCAAGAGGGCAAAGAACTACCGGCTTGGCTAGAGGTTAGGCATTCTGGAAATAATAGGTTGATTGGAAGGTTTACTTACGCCTTTGGAAGTGCCCGGCCTATTGCAGAAGTAGAGAAATATGGTGATTTGTTTTCTTTTGAAATTCCGCCCCAATGGGAACCTGGAGCTGCAAACATGAAATTTCAGGGGAAATTAAATGGAGAAATGCTTGAGGGTATTATGGTATATGCCGATGGTAAAACTTATGACTGGACCGCCACCAAATCCCCTGAATTGGAATACTATGAAAATACCAAAATGGGAGAGACCATTTCCTTATTCAATGGTGAGAATTTGGATGGATGGGAAGTGAAACCGGAGAATCAATGGAAGGTCGTGGATGGAATTTTAACGAGTCCTAAATCTGGGGTGAACTTGGTATCCAAGGAGAAATTCAAGGACTTCAAACTTCATGCAGAGTTTCGGTATCCAGAAGGCAGTAATAGTGGACTGTATTTAAGAGGACGGTATGAAGTGCAAATCGCCGACAATGCGGGATTGGAACCTGCGTCTATTTATTTTGGAGGAATTTACGGTATGCTTTCACCAAATGAGAATGTGGCCAAAAAAGCGGGCGAATGGCAAACTTTCGATATAACGTTAATTGGAAGACGTGTTACGATTACAGCAAACGGCAAAACAATTATAGCCAACCAAAACATTGATGCCATGACCGGGGGTGCTTTGGATAATAATGAGGCCGAAGCAGGACCGATAATGATACAAGGAGATCATGGCCCTGTAGAATTTCGGAAAATGGAAATTACTCCCATAACAAAAGGGTAGTGGTAAAATTAATTTTGGGGCCAAAGAAAAACACGGTTCTATTATTTTTGCTACATAGTATTAGAAGGAAAAGCAACTTTATCAAAGATACTTTTCCTTCTAAACTATTGCTCTACCACGAGGATAGAGCCTATTTTTAAATTGGCCCTTAAATGTATGGGGTCAATCTACCCAATTTAATTGGGCTATCAACGATAGGGCTTGTTGTTCCTGATCTCTATGTACAAAAATCTCAATCAATTCTGGCATAGGTGAGCCGTAACCGGCCAAGCGTGCAGATGTTGTCTCATCTTTGAGTATGGGCTCAATAGCATGATCTTTAAGGGCGAGCTCTACCCGCTTTGCTTTTATACTGTTACCGCCAAATACTTTTTTATAATCTGAATCCATGTTATTTATTTAAACTCGTATTGATTTCCGTTAAGTAGGTATTGAAATTTTTAAATGTAGTAGCAAGTATACCAATTTGTTCTTGGGCTTCGTTCCAATTTTTTTGTTCAATAGCTTCTCGAACCCCAGGTAGTGTTTTCACCCCATACCCCGTATAAAATCCGGGGGCATAAATTTGATGCTTGAACCAAGGTCTTCTAGGAAGCCCTTGCTCTGATGTTAACATGTGCTCCGCTTGCATCAGTTTATTGTTTAATGCGAATTTTGCCTCTTTAGAAAGTTTCGAGGTATCCATGCTGTGAAAAATAGCTATGGTTTCATTTAGGGCCGCCAATTCGTTTTGTAGCGAAGAAAAGTCAATAAATGGAACTGCATCTTTTTTCCCTGGCTTTTTGTATTCCTTTGTTGGATCAGCTGCCAATTCGTAGGCATTATCCTCCACGAGTTCATTATGCTTTTTCACCTCTTTACGCATGGTTTCTATTTGCGTTAGGATTTCCTCCATGTACGTGGACACGGTTGAATGCCATTGTTTGAAATTGAGAGGAATGATATCGGCATTTGCCAAGCGTAGGGTAATAAGCCCGGCAGTATTGGCCAAAGCCACCCCATAGGCGAAATTTGGGTCCTTAAATCTTTTGTAATGGGGGTAGGTATCATAAATAGTATGGTATTCGCCGCCATCATTCTCACCCCCAAAACCAAGATTTAAGGCAGCTATTCCCGCATGTTGAATAAACGGGGTATAATCTGATCCAGAACCCAAAGCATAAAGCGCAAAGGCATCATCACCGCCATTGACCTTATTTGCAGCAATACGGCGTTCTTTTACAGATACCTTTGTTTGCGGGTCTGTTACCGTACCGGCAACCTCACTTACCATGGCTTGAAGCGAATGTGAGCCCCCTGCACCTAGAAATCCGCGGCCGTTGCCATCGGTATTAATATAGGCTACCATTTTTTCTTGCAACTCCTTTTTATGATCCTCTACCCATTCGGTTGATCCAATTAAACCGGGTTCTTCGGCGTCCCAAGCAGCGTATACGATGGTTCTTTTTGGTTTCTGTCCTTTTTTGGCAAGTTCGCCAATGGCACGTGCTTCCTCCATAAGTGCTACCATACCACTTACAGGATCATTAGCTCCGTGAACCCAGGCATCGTGGTGGTTGCCCCGCATGACCCACTGATCGGGAAACTCAGACCCCTTTAAGGTGGCAATGACATTGTGGGCGGGCACTAATTTCCAGTCGAATGTGAGTTTTAAATGGACCTTTGCAGGACCGGGCCCAATATGGTAGGTTATTGGTAAACCTCCACGCCATGATTCTGGTGCCACGGCACCGTCCAATGCAGCCAATAAGGGTTGCGCATCTTCATAGGATATGGGTAACACGGGTATTTTTGTGATGGTAGGGGCATCCTTTCTATCCAAACGTTTTGCATCCTTGGTAGCACCGTATCCCGGGGTTAAAACATCACCGGGGTAGGTAGGCATATCCATTACGGAACCTCGTTGCACACCCGTTTTATTTTTGAAGGCCCCTTTGGGGTATACATCACCTTGTCCGTATCCGTCGTCTTGGGGATCGGAATAGATAATACACCCAATCGCTCCTTTTTCAGCCGCCAACTTTGGCTTAATTCCCCTCCAAGATCCTGGTATTTTGCGATAACGATTTTGCCTTCAACACTGATTCCCAATTTTTCAAGTTCCTCGTAGTCCTTGGGAATACCATAGTTTACAAAAACGAGTTCGGCTTCTACATCACCATCGGTAGAGAAAGCATTGTAGCTTGGCAGAAGTGCATCACCTTGAGCCGTAAATGGATCGCCCTCTACGGGTACGGCGGTAAGTTTTGCCGTGTAGCTCGTTGGACCGGTTAACTCCAGCACCCGTTCCGTAGGATACGGAAATAGAATTTGATAGGTCTCGATTTTAGCATCATAGCCCCAGGACTTGAATAGGCTTTGCATCCATTTGGCATTCTCCGCTCCATATTGGGTACCTACCCAATGCGGCTCGGCAGCCATTCTCTGCATCCATTGGTCCAAGTTTGTGGCAGTTAATTTTTCTTCAAAAGACTTTTCTAATTGTAGTTGTGCATCAACTTTCTCCTCGGAAAACCCGGTAATGGAGTTTTGGGCGTTCAATGAAATTAAAAATAAGGCAAAAAATAAAGTGGAAAATTTTCGTAGCATATAAAGATTTTTGAACAGGAAAGTTACTGATTTATTATTTGAAAAACTGAACTTACATGGCTTCTGAATTCTTCAGCAGAATTTCAATATCGTTAATCAGTCGATCGATTTCAACATCTTTAGTACCCTCGTAAATTCCTCTAATTTGTTTCTTGGTGTCAACCAAAATAAAATTAGGGGTATGAATAAAATCCTGAAGAAGTCCGTCTCCAATATCATTTACTGCGAAATAACTTCTTCTGGCCAGTTCGTAAATATGTTCCTTATCCCCGGTTGTTATATTCCACTTAAAATCCTTGGCATTATAGCGCTGCGAGTAGGCCCATAGGAGCGGAACACTATCCATTTCGGGAGTAACGGAAAGCGATAAAAGCTTCACTTTATCCTTTTTTAGAAAACGTAATTGTAACCTTTCCATATTTCTGGCCATAAGAGGGCATATGCCTGGGCATCGTGTAAAAAAGAAATCGACAACATAAACCTTATCTTTATAATCATCTTGTGTTATAGTCTTTCCATTTTGGTTTATTAAATGAAAATCAGATACGGTATGGTTCGCCTCGACACTTTGTTTACTTACGTCCATTAGTGCCGGATTTAAATCCGTCGGATTATATATGGGTAACTCCTTTTGATGAAACACTATAAAATAAACGATAAAACCTATAGAAATAAGAAAAACGGATAAAGTCCATCCGATATACTTCCGATTAGGATTGAATTTCATGCAAATTTTGTTTTTACATTATGTATTTTCTATAAAATAGAAGTAGTTATAGAAATATCGGCATGTTCCCAGGCTTTGTCAAACTCTTGTTTAATGGTCTCTGCTTCGTCCATTTTATCCTGTGCCCTTAAACTTTGATATAACCCCATGAGAGACCAGCCGTTTTGTCGTAAGACCTTCAAATCTTCCTTATAAACTTTTTCGGCTTCCTCGAATTTTTTAGCGGCTACTAGTACTGCCCCTAAATTTTGCCTTGTGGGAATATACCATGCAGCGGGTTCGGTGTAAACCAGGCCATCTTCCAATTCCACGGCTTTCTCTAAGTGCGCTATGGCCTTTGGAAGATTGTCATTTAAACTGGCAAGCTCTCCTGCAACAACTTCATATGCTAAGTTGGCAATAGCTTTGCTATTATCGAAACCTGCTGCAACTAAATTCTCCATGGCAGGATCATTTATCATTTCTTGAATGGCCTCTAATTCTTCTTGTGCTTCTTTCGAATTGTTTTTTCTAACAAAAGCAATGCCCCTGGCATAGTGCCAAATTAATTTTAGATATTTTATTTCGGGATTTGGACTGGGAGTGGTTAGAATCTCGTTCCATTTTCCAAATCGCGTGTAGGCCAATAAGGGCACCGATGCAAAGTTCTGAAGGAAGGGCAAGGTTATTAATTCTCCCGCAGGCACTTTTTCCGCGGTTTTTTTGGCTGCGTCTATAGCGACCTTACTATCGCCTAATAAAGTTGCAGCGGACCATAGAAAATGTATGTTGTGCGGATAGTATCCCAAAGGATACATACCTTGTGAATAACATTGTGAGATATAATCTTCATCGGCTAAAATAGCGGCCTCATTGACTTTTACGGCATCCAAATACCGTCCTACCCGGATATAAATGTGGGAAGGCATATGCACAATATGGCCCGCTGCAGGCATTAAGCCTCCTAATTTATCGGCGCTTACAACGGCTAGGTCCGGATCGGGAAGCTCAACCATATGAATGTAATAATGATGGGCCCCAGGATTTTGAGGATTGAGAATCATGGCTCTTTCCAAGGCTATTTTTGCTTCCATAATATTCGGAGATGGGTTTCCATCGGAATCCCAATAATTCCATGGCACAGTATTCATTACAGAGGCCGCAAATAAAATTTGTACGTCGGCATCCTCTGGAAATTGGTGTGCTACTTTGGTCATTGCACCCATATAGGCCATGTTTAAATCTTTCACATCCTTGGTCAAATCTTCGCTATAGCGATGGGTCAATGCTTCAATTAACGCTTGTTCCTTTTTTGACGCATTCTTGGCATATTTTACGGCTTTTGCCAAGGCTTCATTATATTTTTCTTTTCTTTCGTCAAGAGGTTGGGGGTCGTTGATGTTTGGCCCTAAAACATAGGCTTGTCCCCAATAGGTCATTGGGGCGGTCGGGTCCAGTCTGGAAGCTTCCATGAACGAACGATGTGCCTCGGCATGGTTAAAGGCATACGTGAGCTTCATCCCTTGATTAAAGAAGGTCTGTGCCAATTTTTCCTTGGTGCTGATGGAAAAATTTAAATCACCAAGGTTTTCGAACAAGGGAGCAATTTGTTGCGTAGTATCAACATCATTCAACAGAAATTTGGCAACAGTACATTTCATTGAATAAAACGATGCTTTTTGGGTATCATCCAAGCTTTTTTCTGCTGGGTTGGGAATCAAAAAAGAAATGACAATTAGCGCGGAAGCGGCGAGAAGGAGAAGTCCTATCCTTGTTTTCATTATGTTATTTTTAGGTTGTTTCTAAACTAAACTAATGAGGGAACAATTTTTTTAACAGGACCTTGATTTTCAGTCAGTTAAATATAAGGAATACAGCAACACTTTTATGTTTTTAACTGTTAAAAATTAATTTTAGTCCAAATGAATCGTTTTTTCTGTTTTTGAGCTTTCTATCGCTGCCTGAAGTATCTCCATAACGATCATATTGTTTTCTAGGGAGTATACATTGTAGGGCTCTAATTTTAATTCTCCATTTATTACTGCTGCAAAAACGGAAAAAGGGTCATTAAAAGGTGCCGAGCGCTCTCCCAAAAATAAGGTCTCTTCCGTAAAATCACTGTATCCTTTGGAGCGCCTTATTCGCAACTGTGTAGGATTATCGGCATATATGGCGCCCTGCGTGCCGTATAGCTCCATATCCTTCCTGCCGATAGGCCAATTCCAGGAAGGTTCCAAGAGGGCCATTTCATTTTTGTAGGTCAAAATCAAGGTGGCATCATCATCTACGTTAGGATTGTTTTCTGCTTGTAACTGTTGCGTGACGGCAGTAACCGTTAAGGGTTTCTCTCCGTTCATGATCCAGGTCATGAGGTTTGCACCATAACAACCAAAATCCATAAGCGCCCCGCCACCGTTTAAAACCGGATCGGTAAGCCACTCTAGAAATTCGCTTGATACCCCAATTTTTTTTGGCCCTTTATGTCCGTCACGTATGATTACCTTTCTAAGGTCACCAATGGTTCCCTTTTCCAATAAGTCAACGGCCTTCACATTAGTCTCATACCAAGAGGTTTCGTAGTTGGTAAGCACATGAATGGAATGCGTATTGGCCAAGATTTCTATCTTTTGGGCATCGTCCAAGGTTGCGGCCAACGGTTTTTCAACCATTACGTGGATACCTTTAGGGGCGCAGGTCTCTACTACGTTCAAATGCACCTTGATATCGCCAAATGCCGCCACTGCCTCTGGCTTTGCTTTTTCAATCATTTCCTCTAGGCTATCGAAAACAATTTCCATTGAAAAACCGTATTCATTTGAAAGTCGTTTTGCTAAAGTTTTGTTTCGTTCCACAATGCCTACAAGTTGAATATCCGTTTGTTTTTCCCTGCCCAGAATCCAACCTACATGGCCATGAGTTAACCCGGCAACGCCTAATCTTACAGCTTTTCCCTGCGCATGGCTAAAAAGTGCGGAGAGAAAAAGTATGATTAAAACAATGAATGTTCTCATAGCGTTTTTTGGATTTCAATTGGTGCAGTAGATCATATACACAATATAGGGACTTTTAAAGCGGCTGTAGTACCCATACTGGTATAAAAGGTAGTATATTTTTAATCCCAAACCAACCTCAAGTAGGGCTAATCACTATCCACCTGAAAAACAGTGTAATAACTTGGATGAAGTATCAGGATATTTGTTCTTAGTGTTGCAAAAGATGGAGTTTGGTTTAAGCGCTATTAAGAATTGAAACCACTGTAAAGGATAATTTTTTAACTTTTGTTCAATAGTATTAAAATAGGAATACGCCTAAGTAGAGATACTTTATTTCCTTTCCTTGTATTGACCAAGGCGCCGGATTTTGCCGATATTTAATTTTGAATACGATACTTATAAGCGCATTGGTACTTCCATCACCAGCACCTTGGCCGCTTTTGTAGCTTTAATAGTGAATGCATTGGTTTCCCAAATACCAAAACCGTCCCTTTTCTTTAAGGATTGATCGTTTACTTCCATTTCACCTTCCAACAAAAAAATATACACCCCATTTTTTTCTTTCTTCAACGTGTAGGTATCAATCTTACCAGCTTCATAATTCCCCATATGAAACCAAGCGTCTTGGTGAATCCAAACACCTTGATCAGTTGGGTTGGGCGACACTATTTGGTACAGGCCGTTTTTTGTTGCCATATCCCTTATAGAAATTTGGTCATACCTTGGTGTTACATTTTTCTTATTTGGAAAAATCCAAATTTGTAGAAATTTCACAGGTTCATCCTTGTTTTTATTGTATTCGCTATGTGAAACTCCTGTGCCGGCACTCATTACCTGTAAATCTCCTTCTTTAATAACGGTGGAGTTGCCCATATTGTCCATATGCTGAAGATCTCCTTCTAACGGAATGGAAATAATTTCCATGTTGTTGTGGGGATGGGTGCCGAAACCGCGCCCAGCAGTTACTACGTCGTCATTAAGAACTCTCAGAACCCCAAAATTCATTCGATCCGGATCATGGTAATTTGCAAAACTGAAACTATGGTATGAATTTAACCAGCCATGATTTGCATGACCCCTCGTATTTGCTTTATGTAAAACGGTTTTCATAGCTACTTTTAGATTTTTTCTTTGTCGAACACAATACTATAAAATTACAGATGTAGTTTTTCAGTAAGCTACCGCACTGCAATTACGAACAAGTAGGGTTTATCTGTTTTGAATTGTTAGTATATCAATCCTTACTAGATACTTTTAAGTTGAATTAAACGTTTAGTCAAGCAATAACCCGTGGTATAATGAAATTACCTTTCTTTTTAATAATAGCCGTCTTTTATTTAGGAGTTTACGGTCAAAATACCGCGGATGCCGCAAAGCATTTTGGAGCTGGAATTGTGATTGGCGGAGCAGGCGGTTATGCAGCCCACAAGCTATTCAATGGACAACGTGGTTGGACTTGGGCCGGAGCCGTGGGCAGCAGTCTAGCGGCAAGTTTAGCAAAAGAGGCCCTTTACGACCAGCCAAGGGGCGCAGAGTGGGAATCGAGGGATGTATTTTTTACGACCCTGGGCGGTGTAGCTTCCGGTTTGGTTTTGGACTTGCTTCTAAAGAATAACAGAAGAAGAGGGGGTGGTGGTAAAGGAAGGAATTGCGGTTGCTTGGTAGCCGTTAATGGAACACCACCAACTGGCCAAACCATGTTGTACTTTGAGAACGGCTCCCGGAGCATCGCATCGGTGTTGGAGGCATCCTATTTGTTGCAGTAGTTTAAAGCAGCCCTTTCGCCTTAATTTCTAGATATTTATTGATGGTATTTAAGGTTAAGTCCTCTGGTTTGGTAAGAATGGTCTGTATCCCATAGTTACGCAATTCATTAACGACCAATTGCTTTTCGAAAATAAATTTTTCCGCAATGGTCTGCTCAAAAATTCCTTGCGTATTGGTTACGGTCTTTTTGGCAAATGTAGTCAGCTCCGTATTTTCGAAGAAAATGACAACCAGCAAATGGTATTTGGCAATGGCTTGCAAATAAGGCAATTGTCTATGCAGCGCATCCAAGGTCTCAAAATTGGTATAAAGAAGCAAGAGGCTTCTTTGAGGCAAGTTGCGTTTCACATCAACATACAATCTGCTAAAATCGCTTTCTACAAAATTAGTCCTAAGATTATAGAGGGTCTCCAGAATAAGGTTCATTTGCGAGCTTCGGCGTTCTGCAGCTACCCTATTCTCAATTTTATTGCTAAACGAAAACATGCCGGCCTTATCATTCTTTCTAAGGGCCACGTTACTAATGACCAAGGTTGCGTTTATGGCATAATCCAAAAGGCTTAGGCCGTTAAAAGGCATTTTCATGACCCTACCTTTATCGATTATCGAGTAGACCGGTTGCGATTTCTCATCTTGAAATTGGTTTACCATAAGCTGCCCTTTTTTGGCAGTGGCCTTCCAGTTAATATTTCTGATATCATCTCCTTGGATATAGTCCTTGATCTGCTCAAACTCCATCGTGTGGCCAATACGTCTAATTTTTTTTATACCATATTCAAAAAGGCGGTTGCTTAAAGCAAACAGGTCGTATTTTCTAAGTTGCAGGAAAGAGGGGTAGACCGGTACGCTCTTCCCATGCTCAAAACTATATTTTCGCGAAAGTAAACCCACAGGGGAGGAGATAAATATGTTGAGATTTCCAAAGTTATATAGCCCTCTTTCCGTAGGTCGTATATGATAACTAAAGGATTTTTGTTCACCGCTTTTTAAAGTACTGACCAAGTTGAGGTCGCGTTTCTGGAATTGAAAGGGTAGCTCATCTATTATTTTTATTCGGATTTCAAAGAGGTGTTGATTTGTAACCGTTATTTTTATTGGGTTTTCATCACCGTTTGATAGCTTGTCCGTAACCATTCTTTGCGCAATGATGTCCCCTTTTGAGACAAAAAGGAGCAAACAATCCAATACCGTGAAAATCAGAAGGAGGTAAAACAGCGCTTTGGAGAAAATAAATACATTTTCAAGAATGAAAGATACCATAAAACAGAGAATTACCCCTGTTAGAACGAGGAAGAAACGTTGTTGAAAATAGAGGGGTCTAAACACCTTTTTCATTACGGACTATCTTGGTATTTCTATGGTTTGGATTAAATCTTGAACTACTTTTTCAGCTGTGAAGCCCTCCATTTCCCGTTCTGGGGTCAAAATTATTCTATGGCAAAGAATCGGGCCCACCACTTTTTTAATATCGTCTGGGGTAATAAAGTCCCTACCATTAATGGCCGCTACAGCTTTTGAAGCGTCTAAAATAGCGATAGATGCCCTGGGAGAGGCGCCTAGGTACAAATTGGCATTTGTTCTCGTATTGTTTACGATGGCCGCAATATACTTGAGTAAATTATCCTCCACGATAATATCTTTAATGATACGTTGGTATTCTGCTATTTGCGCAGCGGATAGAACGGAATTTATAAGCTCCTCAACAGCCGTGGTTTTTTGTTGGTGTTTGTGTTCCAAAATTTGTATTTCCTCATCCAGTGAGGGGTAGTTAACCTTAATTTTGAACAAAAACCGGTCTAACTGTGCTTCGGGCAGTCTATAGGTTCCTTCCTGCTCAATAGGGTTCTGCGTTGCAAAGACTAAAAATGGGGGCTGCATTCCATATTCCTTTCCGTCTATGGTAATTTGGCGCTCCGCCATTGCCTCAAACAATGCGGCTTGGGTTTTTGCAGGGGCCCTATTTATCTCATCGATCAATATAATATTTGAAAAAATAGGGCCTTTTTTGAACTCAAATTCAGACGTTTTGACATTAAAGATGGAAGTTCCCAAAATATCACTTGGCATTAGATCCGGGGTAAATTGAATTCTGCTGAAGTCAACGTTCATCGTCTTTGCCAATAATTTTGCCGTAACCGTCTTGGCGACTCCCGGCACTCCTTCGATCAACGAATGGCCATTGGCCAAAATGGAAACGATTAGTAAATCTATCATTTCTTGTTGACCGATAATTACTTTTCCCAATTCTGATTTTACGGTGGCTACGGATTCCTGAAGCTTTGAAAGGTCTACCCGTGCACTAAATTCTAAATTATCGTTATCTTGAATGTTATCTTCCATATATAGGTGTAAAGGTTTTTAATTTCTCTGTTAGGGTTATTGTATCCTGTTCCGTATGTACTTGTTTTTGATTAAGTGCAACTATAAATTCTACCAATTGCTTGGCTTCCTGAATAGACTTGCCCGTTTTGATTGCTAATTGTTGCATAAACCGCTCATTTAGCAGGGAAGTATCCAAGTAATAGTTTTGACGTACATCAGATAAAAAGAAAGTAATCTTTTTTCTGTTCAGGTTGGTGTAATCTTTGTTTTGATGGTACAAGGAACCCACCGTACGTGCAAATTCTACCGAGGAATTTTCCAGGGGTTTAATAATCGGCATGATGCGTTGTTCCCGTTTGGCTTTGAATACGACAAATAGCAGTAATCCGCTTAAGGCAAGGTAATAGCTCCATTTTAAGGCCGATTGGTTTAGAACAAAGCGAAGTGGCGATGTAATGATGACACGCCCACTTTTTTTATAATCGTCCCAATACAAGAATTCGTCTTTTAGGTACGAAAAGGTGTAGGCCACATAGTTGTTAGCATCGCTTAAAAGATAATAATTGGTATAGGCCACAGGTAGGGCGTTCACCAGAATATTCCCTTTACCGAATTCGGTCTTTATAAAATTAGGAGCCCTTTTTTTGACCGCCTTATCCTCTTGAATGAACTTTTTTTCCTCAAAGTTTATGTAACCAAGAATTTGAGTTTTCGCTGTGTCTATACTGGAAAAATAAGCAGGATAAACACCTCTATGATAATTGAAATAAGTGTTTTTATAGCGGTTGTTCGTGAGTTCAACCGAGACGGTATCCTCGCTAAAGTCATACCTTCGATCTATGGTAATGTTCAAGGTATCGGCTAAAAATCCGCCCAGATCACTGGTAGCAATAAAAACATCGTTTCCTTTGGCCACATAGTCTAACAGCTGGTTCGTTTCTTGTTTGTCCAACGAAACAAAATCATCAATGATCATATAGCTTGAGGTTATGGATGAATCCCTTCTTATTAAAAAGTCGTAAACACTTTCTTCGACTATTTCTATTTCAGTATTCGGAAAAATGGTGGAGAGTTCATTGAAAAGTATAAAGCACCCAAAAGGAATTTTTGAACTTGCAGTATAGGAAGGACGCCAATTTAAAGGCCTGGGACGAACGATTTCAGTAACAATGATTCCAATGAGTACCGCGGCCAGGACACCTAATAGAATTTTTGAACGCCTTTCCAAATTATTGTGGTATTTGTTGGTTTAGGGAATCAAATTCCGATAATGATTTGTTGTAACGAACTGCATCGATGGTTTGTTCCCCATACCAGATATAGTCATATAAATAAGCTATTTTTTTAAAACCGGACTGTAGTGCCGGCGGCCTTATTTCGTTCAAATAGTCCGCGTTGGTTTTATCAAAATGCCACGCAATGATATCCTTTTTTGAAAGCAGTTGTAGGCTTATCAAAAATTGATATCGAATGGCCAAGCGATAATTTTTTTCATCAATAGCAGCGTTTAACAGCTGGTTAATGTCAATTGCTTCTATATGCTCCTCACCCAGTTCAATAGTACTAATTGTTTTGGCCTTCTTGGAGAAAAGTGAATTGAAACTTTCGTTGGTAAATAATCTTACCAAAAGATAAATGGCCAATAGGGCCATGAGAAGGTATATCAGGAGCTCTAGGAATTGGAGTGCTTCAGGAGCCATTTGTACCCCGAAAATTTGTTCCAGTCCTTGGCCTATCCAATTAAGAAAACGGGCCAAAAGATTTTGTGATTCCCCCGTTTTGGTTTCGTAGTTAAATTCTTCACCTGTATACCTCTTGAAAAGATCATCGCCTAGTGATCGGTCAACCACGGTAGTCGTAGTATCGATTCTAATAATACTATCATTGCTCTGCTGCGAAAATGCAAAACATCCCATCACTGAAAATACTAAAAGCGCCGTTCTTTTTTTCAAGTTATTCGTTTAACCCTATTTGTTCTATTCTTGCCCTAGCACTTTCGTTATACGTTTTCTCATGCAAGGCGTAATACAAGATACCGTTTACAAACTGACTTAGGCATTGGCCATAAACCAATATTATAAGAACCAGACAAGTAGAAAGCGTGTAAATAACCGTGGCAACAACAGAGTGGCTGTAATCCACATTGTTTTCAACGATATGAAAGGTGTAAACACCAACAATAATGCCGGGCACTATTAAAGTTATCATGAGCAGGATGCCCAACAATAGGCCTAAAACAAAATTGACACCAACCGATTTCCAAAAGCTACCGGAAACCAATTTCCAGCCTTCGCCCAGTGCTTCGGTGACCCCTTTCTTATTTTCCAACATGTCAAAAAATGAAACCCCAACCCATGCGGTTACAAAAAACTGTAAAGTGTATTGTGCGAAAATGCCCAAGATGGGAATGATCATCAATATAATTGCTACAATAAAGAAGACCAAATAAAGCGGAATCAATAGCAAGATGAAAAGAACGATAGCACCAAATTGCCCCTTAACATAATCCCAGACCTCCTTTTTATTGAACCTATTCGTTTTTGTTTCAACATATTTGATCATATAGCCACTGGCCAAGGAATAGTTTAAAATGGCTATAAAAATGAAAATGACGAAAAAAAGAATGCCACCAGTGATCAAGTATAGGTAATAGTTTTGGTCTATAGCGGTATCTCCGGTAAACGAATTTGGGTTAGATTCAAAAGCGATAAGGCCTATAAATCCAGAAACCAATAAATAGCTAGTAATCAAAAGGCCTACTAAGAATATGCCATTATAGCTCACAAAAACATTTGTAAAATTTTTGATGTTCTGTTTAAAAAAATCAAAATAAACGGAAATAATTTCTCCAAAATCACGGTTTACCCGCAGAGGTATGTAAGTTTCTTTCATAGTTCTTGTTCAACAAAATGGGGTATGCCCAATAATAAAATATTATGAGTACTAAAGAAGCTCCAATTATTAGGAAAGCCAACCAATTGGGCATGTTGGTATACCGTGTTATAAAACCTTCAATAAACCCGGCTATAATAAAAAATGGGAGGGTACTTACCACTACTTTTAAACCGTCTTTAGCTCCTTTCATAAACGATACTCGTCTAGAATATGTTTTGGGGAAAAGAATACTGTTTCCCATAATAAGACCGGCACAACCAGCAATAATGATTACGGAAATTTCAATAGTACCATGAAGCCAAATCTGTTTGTTCGCTTCAAAGAATACCCCCTTGGTATAAAAAAAAGTAATGAAGGCGCCTAGCATGATCCCATTGCTAAACAGGATATAGGCCGTTCCCAGACTGGTAATGACGCCAAAGGAAAAGGCTAGAAAAGCCACCCTTATGTTATTGATCGTGATTCCTAGGAAACTTCCTATTTCACTCCCCCCTTTATAGATTGCTGCCGGATCGCCATTGGCAATGTTGTTAAGGGTCTCATTTACATAGGCATCGCCCAATAAGAGGCGTACAAAGGTAGCATCGTTGAGTGCGGAAAGGGCTCCTATAGCGGTTGCCGCACCAAAAATCAGGAATGCGATTCCTAAGGTATTGTGATACTGTTTAAAAAACAGGGGAAATTCCGTCAACCAGAAATGTAGCACCCGGTTTTTACTCTCCTTTTTGTTTCTATATATTTTCTGGTGGGCCTGTGAAGCCAATCCGTTTAAGTACAATAAAGTCTTACTTTCTGCGTAATAAGTTTGCGCGTAGGCCAAATCGTTGGTAAGCTGAATGTAGCCGTTGGCGAGTTCATCCGGATTTGTTTGGGAGCCAAGGGTAATGGCCTTTTCAAATGCTATCCATTTTTCCTTATTTTGCCTAACAAATGCAGCTTCGCGCATAAATACTATTTACCTTGTTAAATTTAAGACTTAATGAATAACCTTCAAATCAATACAACGCAAAATGTCAATCTTAATTATACAATTGTAAGTATAGGGGAGCGGATCGTAGCATTTTTTATTGATCTTTTTATTTTATATCTCTACAGTATTTTGGTCAACCTTGTAGGTGACGCCATTGGTTACGTTTATGATGACCGTTGGACACAGCGGGGACTTGTAGCCTTAATTTTTTTGCCCGCCATGTTTTACACGCTCTTGATGCACATTATTTTTAATGGCCGGACGGTGGGTAAAATGCTTCTGAAAATGCGGGTGGTGAAAGTTGATGGATCTCCCGTACATTGGAGTAATTATTTGGTTCGATGGATGTTGAGGTTGGTCGATATTTGGTTGTTTGTTGGCTCAATAGGACTTTTAACGATTTTGTTTTCTGAAAAAAGGCAACGTCTGGGAGATGCGGCAGCCGGCACGGTGGTTATAAGCACAAAAAATAGAACTACGGTATCCCACACAATTTTGGAAGAACTGGATGTTACCTACGTACCAAAATTTACCAATGTAACCCTTTTGACGGATAAGGATGTTCGTTTAATTAAAGAAACCTTTACTATTGCAAAAGGAAGTAGTGATTTTAGAACCTTGAAAGCATTGCGCGAGAAGGTAGAAAGCATATTAAAAACCAATTCTGAATTGTACGATATTCAATACTTGGATACCGTTTTAAAGGATTATAATTACTTCACACAACAGGTATAAGCTATGTTTTATTTCATCGTTGATATTTTAGGAACCATAGCCTTTGCAATTTCTGGAGTCTTGGTTGCCATGGATAAAAAACTGGATGTTTTTGGTGTCTTGATTATCGCTTTTGTGACCGCTGTGGGCGGGGGTACCTTACGTGATCTTTTAATAGGAATACGACCTGTAGGCTGGTTAATGGCACCTATGCATTTACTTATTATAATAACAACGGTGATTCTGGCCATAGCCTTCGTAAAACAATTGAAGTATTTTAGAAAATCACTTTTCCTTTTTGATACGATCGGTATTGGATTATACACCATGGTAGGTGTGGAGAAAGGGTTGGCAGCGAGCCTTTCCCCAATTATGTGTATAGCGTTGGGTACCATTACCGCATGCTTTGGTGGCGTTATACGAGATATTCTTTGTAATGAAATACCGGTGATTTTTAGAAAGGAAATTTACGCAACGGTCTGTATCCTTGGTGCTATGGTGTATTTTTTGTTGATACAGTTCCCGATCAACGATACCATAGCCCATAGTTTGGCAATTTTAACGATTATCGTTACCAGAATTTTGGCCGTTAGATTCAAGATTTCCTTACCCAATATTTACGCGAGAGGTTCATAAATCATCGAGTAATACCTCTTTAAAATGGGAAAAACCTGGCGTTTAATTGGTATCAAAAAAAAGGAATTCTTTGGCTGGTAAACTTTAACTAAATACTACTCAATGACCTCCGCTTTTTCTATATAAATGTTTTGCATGGGCCAATCACCTTCCCCAATAGGCTGGTTATTAATCTTATCCACGACATCCATACCTTCTATAACCTTACCAAAAGGGGTGTATTCACCATCTAGGTGGTATGACCCTGGATCGGTTACCACGATAAAAAATTCATACGGGGAAGCCAGCATATGCGGATTGTCACGTTCACTACTTGGCATAGAAATAGTGCCACGGTCATGCCTATGCCCTTTACGGGTATCAGGGGGTAAGAGGTACCTGCCTATATCACTTCTCTTTTTTCCGGTTTTGGCGTCATCCGAATTACCTCCTTGAATAATGAAATTCCTTACGACCCTATGGAATTGGGTGTAATCAAAATAGCCTTTGCGCGTTAAATAAATAAAATTGGCTCTGTGGTAGGGAACGTTTTCATAAAGTTCTATGACAAAACTTCCTAAATTGGTAGTAATTTTCACCTTGTTCGCTTCAAGGGTCTTTTCATAGTTGAAAAAGAAATCGATGGCATTATCCTCTGTCAGTTCAAATTCCTCCTCCTCCTCCTGAATTTTTTTTTCTTCCGAGGTTGCTATTTCTGCTGAATCTATGGTTTGCGTTGGTTGAGATGTTGTACTTTCAATGTTGTTAGAAGTATCTTTGCAGCTTACGGCAAATAAAACTGTAATTAAAAAATACAAAGCGCATTTACGTAATTTCATGGATTTCGAGTTTTTTGAACAACGAATATCAAAAATAAAAAATCTACCGCTACCGGGAGAGGCCTCACAGTATAAAATGGCGCCAGAAGGTCGCTTACATGAATTGAAGCAACTGGATTTGCATAAGAAAAATCCGAGAAGTGCAGCGGTCATGGCCTTATTTTATCCATCTTTAAATCAAGGTACGAACCTTCTGTTGATACTGCGAAAAACCTATAAAGGGATTCATTCCAATCAAGTAGGATTTCCGGGGGGCAAAGCAGAAAAGGCCGATGACGGACTCCTAACAACAGCCCTAAGGGAAACCCATGAGGAGGTTGGGGTAGTGCCAAAGGATATAACGGTGGTTAAAAAAATCACTG
This sequence comes from uncultured Flavobacteriaceae bacterium, assembly GCA_963793365.1. GTDB lineage: Bacteria > Bacteroidota > Bacteroidia > Flavobacteriales > Flavobacteriaceae > Maribacter. Next base: position 290,889 of record CAWBZP010000003.1, read on the forward strand.
AAATTTTCATTCCCCCCAGTAATTTCATAGTGCATCCGTTTATCGGTCTCTATAAGGATCCAAAGCCATTTGTTAAACAGGATACGGAGGTGGAAATGATTTTGGAGATTCCTATTTTGGATTTTATGGATGAAAAGAGCATTGTGCTAAAAAGGTTAAGCACGTCTTATGCAATCGATATAGAGGTACCGGCCTTTGAATTAAATGGTTATATTGTTTGGGGAGCCACTGCAATGATGTTGAACGAGATTAAAGAATTGATAAAGCAAGTGTTGTAATTCATATTTATTTATTTTAGCATTTATGGGATTATTTAAAACAAACCCTTTTGGGCATAACCTCTTTTTGAAAAAATGGCTAATCCGTATTTTGGCCGTTCTTTCGCATCAACGCTACAAGCGTTTTAATACCTTAGAAATAGACGGATCTGAAATCATTAGGGCCTTACCGGATAGAAATGTTTTGTTTGTAAGTAATCACCAAACCTATTTTGCGGACGTGGTGGCTATGTTCCATGTTTTTAATGCCAGTTTAAGCGGTAGGGAGGATTCCATTAAAAACCTGGGGTATATATGGCAGCCCAAATTGAATATGTATTATGTGGCAGCTGCGGAAACCATGAAAAAAAGTCTTTTGACCAAAATTATGGCTTATGCAGGTTCTGTTAGCGTAGAACGTACATGGCGCGCGCAGGGCCAAGAAGTAAATAGGCAGGTAAAGATGAGTGATATTTCAAATATCGGAAAAGCATTGAATGATGGTTGGGTCATCACCTTTCCTCAGGGAACTACAACGCCTTGGAAACCATTGCGAAAAGGCACGGCCCACATAATCAAAAAATACAGACCTGTTGTTGTACCTGTCGTAATCGATGGCTTTAGGCGTTCGTTCGATAAAAAGGGTCTACGGATCAAGAAAAAAGGAATACTACAATCAATGGTGATAAAGGAACCCTTGGATATAGATTATGATAATGAATCCACAGAATCAATCATAGAAAAGTTGGAATACGCCATTGAGCAGCACCCTTCGTTTTTAAAAGTTATCTCCAAAGAAGACTTATTGGCCTATGAAGAGGAAAATAAACAACGTAAATTTAGAAAGCCGTCTTAAATCTGCAAATTTCTTAATTCCCTATAATTTCTATTTAACTTTCGCAGTAAGAGTCCGTAAATAAGGAAGTAAAACAAGGATAAAAAGGCAACAAAGCCCAAACCAAAAAGCCCGATTCCAATAATTAGGGATATTTTTAATTTCTCTGGTGAAATATCACTAAGTTGGTCGCTCATCTCTGGGAAAGCACCTATAATATCATCATTTAAATAAATCCCCAGTATTATGATAAGGAAAATGAGGACCGCCATACCAAGGGAAAAGATAATGTAGTGCTTTACCGTTCTGCGGGTCTTTATGATTTTGCGCATTAGGTTTTTCGTATTTTCCAAAACGGAAATTTCCTTAAACCTCAGGTAGAATTGATAGATGAAATACAGGACCACTAGGTAATAGAAAATTGAGATTCCAAAAAAATAATTGGAAACACCCATATCCTCATACACCTTCATAGTATCTGACATACCTGGAAGTAGATAGAGTAACTGTGGCAGCACAAATTCGAGGATACTTATAATCAAAATCCATTTTACAATGGAAGATGATTTTTTCCAAATCATTTTATGGATTTCCTCATAGCTTAATTTAGGAACATCAAATTCCTTTTTTTGCCAGTCTTTTTTCAATAATTCCAATTCATCCGTCATAAGATCAAGGATTCAATATGGTTCTTAATTTTGTTTTGATACGATTCATCTTTACACGGGCGTTCACCTCTGTTATACCCAAGGTGTCTGCTATTTCCGTGTAGTTCTTGTCTTCAAGGTACAAGAATACCAGGGCCTTGTCCACATCTCCCAATTGTTTTACCGCCGTGTACATAAGTTTAAGTTGCACCTCTTCCGTTTCATCATATTCATCTGCCTTTATCTTGAAAATGACCGAATCATAATCGACCGTGTCCAATCTTTTTTTGTTCTTTCGATACAGGGTAATTGCCGTGTTCAGCGCTACACGGTACATCCAGGTACTAAATTTTGCCTCGCCCCTAAATTTTGGATAAGCTTTCCACAATTGTATTGTAATCTCCTGAAAAAGGTCATTGTGCGAGTCGCGGTCATTGGTATATAATGTACACACCTTGTGGACAATGTTTTGATTGTCCTGCAGCTCCGTCACAAATTTGTGTTCCAGGTCCTTGTTCACTCGTGGTTGGTATTCTTACGTTGTTAGTCTTGGGATCGTTCTTTTTGTTACAAAAAAGTTTCCCAGAAATGAAAAAGTGCTCAAGATTGTCTTGGCACTTTTCTAAATGGTTCGCAGTATTGATTATTTGCGGTAATCCAAGGCGGGGGCCCGATCACCCAGAAGTGGAACGTATTTAAAATTCGCTCCTCTTTTCTCCAAAAATTCGGCTTTTGCGTCCGCTATCATTTTCTTATCCTTAAATAAATCGATGGCGGTCATGGTAAGGGTTTTGGCCGCTACCATCATTCCCTTTCTACCAATAGAAGTTCCGCCGGCAGCAACGGCCTGCCAACTGTGAGCCGGTGTTCCAGGTACCCATGTTGCGGTTCCAAAGCCCACGGTAGGCACGGTAAAACTAACGTCGCCAACATCGGTAGATCCATAGGCCCTCGCTTCTGTTTGGTACGATTGTACATTTTTTGCCACATCCAAGTCTGCTTTTTCCATACCTAGGGTTTTCGCTATTTTATCCGCAAAGACTTTTTCCTCATCGGTATAGGTTATTCCACCTACCTCACTTAGATTCTCGTGCATTAATTTTTGAAGGGTAAGGTTGGGTAGTAGTTCGTGAGTACCTCCTATCATTTCAAAATCCATTGTAGTTCCTGTACCTAAAGCAGCACCTTCGGCCGCTTTGACCATACGATCAAATATGTCGATAACTACATCGCGATTATTATGGCGGGCATAGTAATACACTTCCGCAAAATCAGGAACAACATTGGGCGCTTTACCACCAGCAGTAATCACATAGTGTATTCTTGCCTCTTGGGGTACATGTTCGCGCATCATGTTCACCATCATATTCATCGCTTCTACACCATCAAGGGCAGAACGCCCTTTTTCAGGTGATCCGGCCGCATGGGCAGAAATACCGTGAAACCTGAACTTGGCAGATTTATTGGCCAATGCCGCACCGGCACTAGCCGCATTTTGGGCTCCCGGATGCCAGTGCAAAGCAACATCGACATCATCAAAAAGACCCTCACGCACCATATATACTTTTCCAGAGCCTCCTTCTTCTGCGGGAGTGCCATAAAACCGTATCGTGCCTTGCATCTTGTTAGCGGCCAACCAATCTTTTGTAGCTATGGCGGCAGCGGTTGATGCAGTTCCAAAAAGGTGATGTCCGCAAGCATGCCCCGCTGCCTTACCGGCCGATTCTTTTTCGGCAACGGCTTTCTGCGACAGACCGGGTAGGGCATCGTATTCGCCCATTATGGCAATAACCGGAGTGCCGTTGCCGTATTCCGCAATAAACGCGGTCGGTATTCCAGCAACGCCTTTTTTAATCGAGAAACCGGCATCTTGAAGCGTTTTTTGTAACAAACCTGAACTTTGGTTCTCTTGATACCCCATTTCTGCAAACTCCCATATATTTTGGGCTATAGTTCCGTAGGTCTCACTTTTCTGTTCAAGATTTTTTATAATTTCCTTTTCACTTTTTTGCGCTTGCATCGAAACAAGGCATGTGCTAAGTACAGCACATAAAATATAGAATTTTTGCATGTTTGTTCCATTATGGGTTAGGTGCTAAAGATACTAAAAACACCATGTTGTTTTAAAGTAGGTTATCATTTGTTTAAATTTGCGGCTTACCTAGTAACTATGAACATACCCCTTTCAAGTTATCCACGAATCGTAATTATTGGTGGTGGCTTCGGCGGAATATCCCTGGCAAGGCGCATGCGTAAAAAAGAAGTGCAGGTGGTGCTGCTCGATAGGAATAATTACCACACATTTCAACCTTTGTTGTATCAAGTTTCCACCGGCGGATTGGAGCCTGACTCCATAGCCTACCCCCTGCGAAAGGTATTGATTGGCTATGATAACTTTTATTTCAGGTTGGCAGAAGTGAATGAGGTGATGCCCGATAAAAAGGTACTGAAGACCAATATAGGTGAACTTAAGTACGATTATCTTGTGATTGCAACGGGCTCGGAAACCAATTTCTTTGGCAATACGGAAATTGAAAAATATGCCATGGCAATGAAATCCATTCCGCAATCCCTTAATTTAAGAAGCCTGATTCTCGAAAATTTCGAACAGGCCTTATTGACGGATGATTATCATGAACGGGACGCCCTAATGAATTTCGTAATCGTAGGAGGCGGCCCTACTGGAGTTGAATTGGCCGGAGCACTGGCAGAAATTAAAAAAGGCATTTTACCCAAGGATTATCCAGACCTGGATACGCGCAGGGCACAAATTAACCTTATCCAAGGTGGGGATAAGCTCTTGGACGGTATGAGTGAGCAAGCTTCTAAAAAAGCAGAGGATTTTTTGGAGGAATTAGGAGTACAGGTTTGGAAGGGAGTAAGGGTTACTGGATATAATGGTAAAACCGTAACCACAAAAACAGATTTGGCTTTTGAATCTGCGGCCGTAGTTTGGGCGGCAGGTGTAAAAGGGGCCAATGTAAAGGGACTGGACGCAGTGGAATTGTTGGCTGCGGGGAATAGGATCAATGTCAATGAATTTAACCAACTCAAGGCATATCCTGAAATATTTGCCATAGGTGATATTGCTTGTATGGCCAGTGTGGAAAACCCCAGGGGTCATCCAATGGTAGCGCAACCAGCAATGCAACAGGGAAGGCTCCTGGGTGAAAACTTAATTAACCTGATCGAGAACAAGCCCATGAAACCCTTTCAATATGTAGACAAGGGTAGTATGGCTACGGTAGGTAGAAATAAAGCAGTATGCGATATAAAAGGCTTCCGATTCCAAGGGGTTTTTGCTTGGTTCGTTTGGATGTTCGTCCATCTGTTTTTTCTCATCGGATTCAGGAATAGAATGGTAGTGTTTATTAATTGGGTCTATAATTATATTAAGTTCGATAGGGAAGCCAGACTAATCATTAGGCCCTTCAAAAGGGATTATAGTCAGTTCAAGGACTAAACCAAGACGGTCGTCTTTTTGTGTCCTATAATTTTGGACTTCATTTGATAGTGGGTTTCTGTATAAGGCTGGTAGTTAAAGTCTTGCCAAGTATTTCTTTGGATAGATTTTTTCAAATATCTTAAGAAGAATATTATTTACCGGAACCCTTTATGAAACTTCTTATTGTTGTTTTATGGTTTATGTGTGCTACCACGTTGATGGCCCAAAAAATTGAGGAACAACCCAAAACACTCCCGTCTTCCTTGCTTGGTTTGTCCATGTCCGGTCATTCGTATCCCGTTTCTTTAAATGGGGATATACATAAATCATTTCTGGTTGTTTATGGCATTTCTACAAACACAAAAGTGGAGCTTCAGGGTTTTTATGATACTTATTTATTAACCGAACGGTTTAGAACCAATTTTGGGGGTAAGTATTATCTCAATGAGCAACTCTATGTTTTTTCTGGAATGGAAATGGAAAGGGCAACAGGAAACTTTATACGTTTACCCGTACCTGATTCGTATCGTGTAGGTGTGGTGGCAGGTGCCGGGTACGATGTTAGTGAAAATTTTATGATAGAGATTAAAAGCAATATACAGGTAAATAATGCTACGATTGGGCTCTATGGAGAATCTTTGATTAAAATGCCCGCAGTATATACTATTGGCAGCAAGCTAAAATTCTAACTACTTTTCCTTGGATGGTAGGTATTCATGACCTGCGCCAGGTGCGATCGGTCTACGTGCATGTAAATTTCAGTGGTCGTAATGCTTTCATGTCCAAGCATTTGTTGAATCGCCCTTAAATCCGCACCATTTTCCAAAAGATGTGTTGCAAAGGAGTGTCTAAACGTATGTGGACTAATATTTTTATTTAGGTTTATTTGGGTAGCAAGATTTTTAACAATAGTAAAGATCATAGCTCGGGTAAGCTGCCTCCCACGTCGGTTCAAAAATAGGATATCTTGAAACCCTTCTTTTATATCCAAATGAACCCTAATCTCGTTACGGTAAATACCAATATACTTTTTGTTCACCTTGCTAATTGGAACAAACCTTTGTTTGTCCCCTTTACCGGTAACCTTAATAAAATCCTCTTCAAAAAATAGATCGGATATTTTTAAATCCAAAAGTTCTGAAACCCGCAGTCCACAGCCGTATAAGGTTTCCAGCATTGCACGGTTACGCTCCCCTTCGGGAGCGCTCAAGTCTATGGCAGCAATCAATTTATTTATTTCGTTTACGGATAGGGTATCTGGTAATTTTCGCCCAATTTTTGGCGACTCAATCAAATCTAAGGGATTGTCCTTTCGGTAATCCTCAAAAATCAGATAGTTGAAAAAACTTTTTAGACCAGAAATAATCCGTGCCTGCGAGCGTGGATTTACGACCTTGGCCACTTCATAAATGAATTGTTGTACCGTATCCTTCTGTAGCTGTATGGGCCCATCAGATACCGAGTGGCGCTCCAAAAAAGACATCAGTTTTTCAATATCCCTGGTGTAACTTTGAATGGAATTTTTGGACAGCCCCCGTTCCAATTTAAGATAAACCTTATAATCTGCAAGTGCTTGGGTCCAGTTCATTCCATTAAATTTAAAAAATTTTAATCTAAATAATTTCCCGATGGCTCTGCCACGGGGTTTCCGAACTTACCTCCCCTTGGGGAAGGTCGGAATTGCCTTTTTGCAATTTCGGGTGGGGTAAAATACAAAATTTCGGTTTTTGGCCCTTTTTGGCCAAAATGAAACTGGCGAAATACTCCTGTGGCTTGCCCCGGGGATAGTCAGTTTCAAGAAATTTTTTATTTCCTTTCAAAGGTATTTAAAATACCTAGATTCTGGATTTAAAGAAGGGTATTGCAACTCCTTAACATGGATTTTTTATTGAATAAACTAGTGTTGATTGGGCATGGAACTTCTAGAAAATAGTAACCATCTTAGTTTCCAATTCTTCGTATACTATATGTAGATAGCGCTTTTCCAATTTTACAGCAGTATAATTCTTTGTAACCGTTTTATATCGGCTTAAAATTCAATGAATGTGTTATTTAGTAACTAACACTACATTGGATATTTTGGATAAACCTTTCCTTCGGCCCATGAAGAGTATAAATATCACATTTATAATAATCCTGGTTGAATTGCGTTAAAGACCTACAAAACTTTAAACAAAAATCATGCACAAAAAGAGGATAAGTAATTGAGCGCGAATTTTTGTAACCTTCAATTCGCATTGATTTTAAGCAATACACTTTACTGAATTGATTAGATGAAACTATCTTCTAAGTAAAACAACCCAAACCAATGAAAATAACATTCTTTTTTAAAGCTTTACCTCTAGTTTTAATTTTTTCTCTTTTTAATCTCACGGATAGTAAGGCCCAAGAGGGTTTTAAGATGGGAATTCAAGCTGGCTTACCCTTCAACGATTTTAACGAGGCATTGAGTGTAGTGGTAGGCGCTGATGTATCCTACATGTATCCCTTGGGAGAAATTGTGGATATAGGTCCATCCGTTGGTTTCATTCATGGCTTTGCGGAAACATTTCAGTCAGAAATTGTTAGAAATGATTTAAAATCCATCCAATTTGTACCACTTTCCGCGGGACTCCGTTTATGGACTTCCAATGAATTTTCTTTTGGCGGTAATGCCGGATACGCCCTTGGTATTTCTGATGGAAATGAAGGCGGTTTGTATTACCGGCCTACGATTGCCTATTTGATGAGCTCCAGTGTGGAGGTTAATTTTTCCTATACGGGGATTGAACTCGAGGAAGCTACTTGGAGTACTTTGACCTTGGGCATCGTGTATAATTTTGAGCCCAAATACCGTACGCGCAGGTAATTGAGGTCAGTCTAGCCTCCCCAATTCCACTCCCATAGTTTCCGTTCCAAATTAAACCAACATTTGTTACTTTTACCAAATGAAGATTATTATAATCAATGGTCCTAACTTGAACCTACTTGGTAAAAGGGAACCTGAAATTTACGGGAGCCAATCTTTTGAAGATTACTTTTCAAAACTTCAATTCAAGTTCAAGGCCATTGAATTGGAATATTATCAATCCAATATAGAGGGTGATATCATTTCCAAACTTCAGGAAACCGGGTTTTCCTACGATGGCATAGTACTGAATGCAGCGGCATATACGCACACTTCCGTTGGCATTGGCGATGCCATAAAAGCCATAAAGACTCCCGTAGTGGAAGTTCATATTTCCAATACACATCAGCGCGAGGCATTTCGGCACAATTCGTATATCTCTCCCGTAGCTGTGGGCGTTATTCTAGGGTTTGGCCTAAAAAGTTACGACTTGGCCATTGAAAGCTTTAAGAAGTAAGCTTTTCTGGATTATCGCTATTGCAATGCATCTATCCACGTCTAACTATGGATTATAGGCCCTGATCAATGACTATTGGCTTGCCTTGTTTCTAACTTCGTTAAAAATTTTTAACATCTGCGCCACCCCAATTTAGCGTACATAGTAAAAACTCCCGTTTACTATGAAAAAAATAGGCTACTTTTTAGGTGTTGCAATATTTTTACTAAGTTTTTCATGCTCAGATGATACTGATGTGGCCCTACCACCGGTACCGGATAATTCCATCTCTATTACCAATGCATTTTCCGGTTTAAGTTTTGCACGGCCCTTAGATTTACAGAGCCCGGCAGATGGCACGAACCGTATTTTCGTAGGAGAGCAAGGTGGAGTAATAAAGGTTTTTACAAACGACAGCACTGTCACCACAACCCAAATTTTTTTAGATATTACCAATAGAACGGTTAGTACAAGCGAACTCGGGCTACTAGGTTTTGCATTTCACCCAGATTATAATACAAACGGACTCCTATATGTAACCTACACCCCACGGGAGAATGTATCCGTTATTTCGCAATTTAGGGTGTCCGATACTGATGCAAATAGTGCGGACCTTTCCAGTGAGCTCGTATTGCTCGAAATTCCACAACCGGCTACCAATCATAACGGAGGACAACTGGCATTTGGTCCTGATGGATTCCTGTACATTGCGTCAGGAGATGGGGGAGGTGCGGGTGATCCAAATGGGAATGCCCAAAACCTAGGCAATCTGCTGGGTAAAATTTTACGAATTGATGTAAACAACCGGGAGAATGGGCTTAATTACGCAATTCCATCAGATAATCCTTTCGTTGACAATACAACCACGCGTCCTGAAATCTATGCCTACGGATTACGAAACCCATGGCGGTTCAGTTTCGATGTCCCTACGAATACCCTCTACACCGGGGATGTGGGACAAGGGGAGCTCGAGGAAATAAATCGCATTGAAAAAGGGGGCAATTATGGCTGGAATATCTTGGAAGGTACCTCCTGTTATTTGCAGAGCGATTGTGATAGGGCAGGGACCATTGTTCCTATTTTTGAGTATAACCATAGTGCCAACGATAGGTCCATAACTGGTGGTTATGTGTATAGGGGAAGTGAATTGCCAGCGCTACGTGGCTATTATATTTATGCTGACTTTATATCTGGGCGTATTTGGGCATTGGACCAGGCCGGGAACAATCAATTGCTGTTAGAAACCGGTTTACCCATAGCATCTTTTGGAACGGACGCCGCAAACGAATTGTATATCTGTAGTTTTGACGGAAAAATTTACAAATTTTCCGATGCCGATTAAGCTGGTTCCGTTGCAGGCCGGAGGTATTTTTCCTCCACATAAAATGTCGCAAAAGGTAGAAGCGAGGCTATAAAGAAGACCATCATCCTTTTTAATCCCCATTTTTTGCTATAGCAAACTAGAATTGCCAATACAATAAAAGCAATAAACAACACCCCGTGTGCGTAGCCTACAATCTTATTGGGACCCGGAATATCCGCCCAATATTTTAAGGGCATGGTTACCCCGAACAACGCCAAATAAGAAATACCTTCCAGAATTGCCGTTGCTCGAAATAATTTTATCATACCAGTACGTCTTTTGAAGTTTTTATAAATGGATAACCTCGTCATAGGCAGCTGCAACTGCCTCCATAACTGCTTCGCTCATGGTTGGGTGGGGGTGAACCGCTTTCAATACCTCGTGGCCCGTGGTTTCCAATTTACGGCCCAAAACCGCCTCAGCAATCATATCCGTTACTCCGGCACCGATCATATGGCAACCTAGCCATTCACCATATTTGGCATCGAAGATCACTTTTACGAATCCGTCAGATGCTCCAGAAGCTTTGGCCTTTCCACTCGCGGAAAACGGAAATTTACCAACTTTAATATCAAACCCTTTTTCCCTGGCCTGTTTTTCGGTTAAACCAACAGACGCTATTTCAGGAGAGCAGTAGGTACAACCCGGTATGTTCCCATAATCCAAAGGCTCTACATGCATGTCCGCAATCTTTTCGACACATAAAATACCCTCTGCGGAGGCTACGTGTGCCAATGCCTGTCCTGGGGTTACATCACCAATGGCATAATAACCCGGTATATTGGTCTGGTAATAATCGTTAACCAGAATTTTATCCCGATCTGTGGCAATACCAACGTCCTCGAGTCCTATGTTTTCGATATTCGATTTTATACCTACGGCAGATAGAACAATATCGGCTTCCAGGATTTCCTCTCCTTTGGCTGTTTTTACCGTTGCCTTGACCCCATCGCCAGACGTGTCCACCGAAGTAACTTCGGCCGAAGTCATTATTTTAATACCGGTCTTTTTAAAACTACGTTCCAATTGCTTGCTCACATCCTCATCCTCTACCGGTACAATGTTGGGTAAATATTCTACTACGGTAACCTCCGTACCCATAGCATTGTAGAAATACGCAAACTCAATACCAATGGCCCCACTACCTACAACAATTAGCTTTTTGGGCTGTTTTTCCAAGGTCATGGCCTTACGGTATCCAATTATTTTTTTGCCGTCTTGGGGTAAGCTTGGCAATTCCCTACTCCGTGCTCCGGTCGCAATAATGATATGTTGGGCACTGTATTCCGTTTCTTGCCCGTCTTCCGATTTTACGGATACTTTCTTCCCAGATTTTAGGGTGCCGTAGCCATTTATTACTTCAATCTTGTTCTTTTTCATCAAGAATTGGACCCCTTTGCTCATACCATCCGCTACTCCACGGCTGCGTTTGACCACGGCATCAAAATCCTTATCCGCCCCGTCAACTTTTAAACCATAATCCTCTGCATGTTTAAGATATTCAAAGACCTGAGCAGATTTCAACAAGGCTTTTGTAGGAATACATCCCCAATTTAAGCAGACCCCACCAAGACTTTCCTTTTCTATAATGGCAGTTTTAAAACCCAATTGTGATGCCCTTATTGCGGTTACATATCCTCCAGGACCACTCCCTAAAACAATGATGTCAAAATTGCTCATATCTTGATGTTTTTCGATTTAAAATGAGGTGCAAAAATACAAAACCTAATCGGAATTGATAAAGGGATTTCAAAATATGAAGCTATTGTTTTGCAACTTATTGAAATTGGGCTTAGTAAAGTTTTGGGAACTTGTTGTAGGGTATAAAGATAAGGATGTCTAAAAATCCATCTGCTTCGTCTTTGCGAGGAACGAAGCAATCTGTAAAATGTTGGTAACCAACAGACAGATTACTTCACTTCGTTCGTAATGACCTCTAAAACAGACTATTTATACAGCCTATTTGAAAAAATAGAACCTTTTTTATTTATCCGCAGGAACGAAATCTAAGGCTACGCCGTTTATACAGTGCCTTAAGCCAGTAGGTGCCGGTCCGTCCTCAAAAACGTGACCCAAATGTCCGCCACAGGTAGCACAATGTTCCTCGGTTCTTTTATACCCTATTTTATAGTCTACATCGTAAGCTACATTGCCTTCAATTTCTTGATAGAAACTGGGCCAACCCGTACCGGATTCAAATTTGGTTTCACTTTTGAATAAAGGCGTTGCGCATGCTGCGCAAACATAAGTTCCTTTCTTTTTGTTATCCAACAATTCACTGGTAAAAGGATTTTCTGTGGCCGCTTCACGCAATACATAATACTCGGCATCGGTCAACTCCTTTTTCCATTCTTCTTTGGTCTTTTGAACCGGGAATTCCTTCGTTTCGCTTGTTTGTTCGGCGTTAGCCATTTCTTTTTCCTGTGATGTACCTTTACAGCTTGCAAAAAGTACCAACAATACGATTCCAATTTTTATTTTCATTTTCCAATTTTTGTTTTAGACGATATTTGTCTGGTTTTCTATCAATATATTCTATTTACGGAAGAATTAAGGTTAAGGTTTTCAAAAAAAAATAAACCCTTGAAAACATTTCAAGGGTTTTGATAGTTAATTGGATGAAAACTTATTAATCCAATTTTATTTTTTGAATATCATTTTCAGATATCCCTAAGTGAGACATAATCGAATTGATGTTGGATGTGTCGACCTTAGAAGTATTTCCTAAGTTTGCTGGAACTATCACAATTCTAAAAATCTGATTTTGAGTTAGATTTAAAGGTAAAAGACTTGCATCAAAATCAGGCTCCGCAAAAAGAGTATAATCACCACTTGTAAAATCAAAATTATAATAAAACAATCCTTCATCTGTAAAGAAAGGCTGAGGTAATTGACGCCATACGTCTAAGTTGTCAACTACATCTTCAAGTCTATAAACAAGAATTACATCATCAGGGATTAATGTAATATCTGACGGGTACATTTCAGGTCCGAACTCATAGGTATTTGTACTATTGTTCAATAATAAATCAATTTCTATTTCAAAAGCTGCCGCTTCAAACAAATCACCATCCAGTCCATCCAGTCCATCAAATCCGTTTAATCCTGGAGGGCCCTGGGGTCCTTCGCAGGAAATAAATAAAATGGTAACAAGTGCTCCTAAAAGTAAGTTCAGTTTTTTCATAAGTTTATAATTATTCAGTTTGTGTATTTATTTTGGTTTATTGGTTCAAAAAGCGTTCCACTTTTGGTAATTCAATATATAAATCGGATATTAACTGCTGTATTTTTAACAAAAAGCAAGCATTGTCTAAGGTCATTTAAAGATGTTTAGCTTTGCTTAAAATTAATCCAAAATATGTCTAACGTAAAAGTTCACTCCCTATTCTCCGATTTTGATATCAGCCTGTTTAAAAGTGGCAAACACTATCGCCTTTATGATAAGTTGGGGTCGCACCTCGTTGACGTAGACGGTGTAAAGGGAACCTATTTTGCAGTTTGGGCACCCACGGCAAAATCAGTAGCGGTTATTGGCAATTTTAATGGATGGAACGTAGATGAACATCGGCTCAATGTACGGTGGGATTCCAGTGGTATCTGGGAAGGTTTCATACCTGATATAGGCAAAGGCGAAGTGTATAAATATAAGATTCAGTCTAACAATAACGATATATGGACCGAAAAAGCAGATCCCTTTGCCCGCTATTGCGAGCAGCCTCCTAAAACGGCATCGATCGTTTGGACTGCTGATCACAAATGGAAAGATAAGGACTGGATGGGCTACAGGAAAGAAAAGAATGGCTTGGACAAACCCTATTCCGTTTACGAAGTCCATTTAGGTTCTTGGAAAAAAAAGGCAGGAAACACCTTTATGACCTACAAGGAATTTGCGGAGGACCTTGTGGCCTATGTAAAGGAAATGGGGTATACGCACGTTGAATTTATGCCTATTATGGAATATCCCTATGATCCGTCATGGGGGTATCAATTAACCGGTTATTTTGCACCAACCTCTAGATTTGGGTCGCCCGAGGAATTTAAATTATTGGTGGATACCTTCCACCAGAACGATATTGGGGTAATCTTAGATTGGGTTCCTTCACACTTTCCGGAAGACGCCCATGGTCTTGGCTTTTTTGACGGGTCTAACTTATATGAGCATCCAGACAGAAGAAAAGGATACCATACAGATTGGAAAAGCCTAATTTTTAATTATGGTAGAAATGAAGTGCGGGCATTTCTTATTAGCAATGCCCTGTTTTGGTTAGACCAATACCATGTGGATGGCCTAAGGGTAGACGCCGTGGCCTCTATGCTGTACTTGGATTATTCTAGGGAAGATGGGGAGTGGGAGCCAAATATTTATGGGAACAATGAAAATTTGGATGCCATTTCCTTTATCCGAGAACTCAACGAGGCGGTTTATTCCAATTTTGAAGGAGTACAAACCATTGCGGAAGAATCTACCGCATTTTCCGGTGTCTCACGATCGGTTGAATTTGGAGGATTGGGTTTTGGAATGAAATGGATGATGGGCTGGATGCACGATACCCTTCAATTTTTTCAAAAGGAATCCATTTATAGAAGGCACCACCAAAACGACCTTACTTTTAGCATGACCTATGCGTTCACGGAACATTTTATGTTGCCTTTTTCCCATGACGAGGTCGTTTATGGCAAACAATCCCTGGTCTATAGAATGCCGGGCGATGAATGGCAGCGATTCGCAAATTTGAGACTACTTTTTGGTTACATGTTTACGCACCCCGGTACAAAGCTCATGTTTATGGGGGGTGAGTTTGGGCAAACTTCCGAATGGAATTTTGAAGAAAGTTTGGAGTGGCATTTATTGCAATATGATGGGCATTTGGGAATACAGACATTCGTGAAGGAATTGAATCATCTGTATAAAAATTCCCCTGCTTTATATGAAAAGCAATTTAGCCCGGCAGGATTTGAATGGATCGATTACAGTGACCATGAAAATTCCATCCTCACGTATGTGCGAAAAGGTCACGATGCGGAGAATGATTTGATTATCGCTTGTAATTTCACACCGGTTCCCAGAGAAAATTACAGGATTGGCATGCCCAAAAAAGGAAAATTAAAGGAAATTCTGAACAGTGACGATAAAAAGTATGGCGGGGGCGGAAACTTGAATAAAACCATTAAAACTGTGGCGACCCCTTCACATGGGCATAAAAAATCGATTGAAATTACGATTCCACCTTTGGGAATCGTAATCCTAAAATAGCATCAGGATTTATAGATATAGTGTTCAAGAGGAGTTATTTTACTTTTTTGAGTTCAGTGTTTTTAGTTTTAATTTGATGTATTAAAAAAAGCAGTTTAATGATTACAAATACAGAGCTTGAATATAAGGGGAACCTTTATCCCAATCATATTGTAGAATTTACCCAGGATACGGACAAGCTTTATTTTACGACAGATAACGGAGTGGTATTACAAGTAACCATTCTCAGGGGCAGCGTTATTCGGTTTAGATATGCTACCAACTATAATTTTCAGCCTGACTTTTCATACGCTATAGACCCAGAGGGTACCGTGGGCTACAGCAAGTTAGAAGTGGAGGAAAACGATACTGAATATGTAATCATCACCGCACGGGTAAAGGTTTTGGTCGATAAAAAGACACTACGAACACAAATCTCCGACTTGGAAGGTACAATTATCAACGAGGATGAGTTGGGCTTCCATTGGGAGGAAAATTATCAATACGGTGGCAATACCGTAAAAATGAGCAAAATTACCCAAATCGGTGAGAGTTTTTATGGAATGGGCGATAAGGCAATGCACAGTAACCTTAAAGGCAAGAAAGTAGAAAACTGGGTAACCGATCAATTTGCTTTCTCAAAGGAACAGGACCCACTTTATAAAGCGATACCATTTTATATAGGACTTAGTAAAGGAAAAGCCTACGGCATCTTTTTTGACAACAGTTTTAAGACCCAATTCGATTTTTCGTTCGAGCGCAGAAATACCACTAGCTTTTGGGCAGATGGTGGGGAAATGAACTACTATTTTATTTATGGTCCGGATATGGCCCGGGTCGTAAGTTCTTATTCAAATCTAACGGGTACACCAGAACTGCCACCATTATGGGCTTTGGGCTTCCATCAATCAAAATGGAGTTATTATCCTGAAAGCAATGTTAAGGAAATTGCAAACGAATTTAGAAAACAAAGAATACCCTGTGACGCCATCTATCTTGATATTGATTATATGGATGGTTTCAGATGCTTTACTTGGGACAAGAGTCATTTTCCCGATCCCAAAAGGATGATTGCCGAGCTGGAGGAAGATGGATTTAAGACCGTGGTAATGATTGATCCCGGTATTAAGATCGATCGCGACTATTGGGTCTATAACGAAGCATTGGAAAATGACTACTTCTGCAAACGGGGAGATGGACCCCTGATGCACGGGAAGGTTTGGCCGGGGGAATGTAATTTTCCAGACTTTACCAATCCTGAGGTAAGGGAATGGTGGGCCGAACTTTACAAGGAATTCATGACCGAAATAGGGGTACATGCCGTATGGAACGATATGAACGAACCTGCCGTAATGGAGGTGCCATCAAAAACGGCCCCGCTGGATACGAGGCATGATTATGACGGCCACCCCTGTACGCACAGAAAGGCGCATAATGTATATGGCATGCAAATGGTGCGGGCCACCTACGAAGGTGTAAAGAAATATGTGTATCCAAAACGACCGTTCGTAATTACTAGAGCGGCTTTTGCGGGTACGCAAAGGTATGCTTCCACTTGGACTGGTGATAACGTCGCCACTTGGGAGCATTTATGGATTGCAAACGTACAGATGCAACGCATGTGCCTTAGCGGCTATTCGTTTGTAGGATCGGATATTGGCGGATTCGCTGAGCAGCCCGATGGTGAACTCTTTGCCCGATGGATTCAATTAGGAATTTTTCACCCGTTTTGCAGGGTGCATTCCAGTGGAGATCACGGGGAGCAAGAACCTTGGTCTTTTGGGAACGAAATAACGGATATTGTTAGAAAATTTATTGAATTAAGGTACCAGCTCCTCCCTTACATCTATACCATGTTCCATAAGTATACCAAGGAAAACCAGCCTATGATACAATCACTGGTATTCTTTGATCAGGAGGATTCGCAGACCCATTTTAGGACCGATGAATTTATTTTTGGCGAAAAGATATTGGTCTGCCCTATACAGGAGCCTAACGCCCAGGGTCGCAGAATGTATATTCCACGAGGTAAATGGTATGATTTTTGGACCCATGAGTCAGTAACGGGCGGTAAGGAGAAATGGGTGGCAGCAGGTTTGGATACCTTACCCATTTTTATAAAGGAAGGAGCCATTATACCGAAGTATCCAATTCAACAATATGTAGGAGAAAAGAAGATAGAAGAGTTGCTTTTGGAGGTTTATTTTAAGGAGGGTACAGAGACTTCGGAGGTGTATGAAGACGCCAATAACGGCTACAATTATAAAAAAGGGCGGTATGCGCTCAGTAATTTTAAACTTACGGGAAAAGAAAAGTCGCTGACCATTCAATTGTTCAAGGATGGTACTTTTGAGACCGAATATGAAAAAATTAGGCTCAATTTCCACGGTCTGCCGTTTAAAATCAATAAAGTGATGCTTGATAATGAGGAAATTTCCTCAAAAAGTCTATTGTCGAACGGAGAAAATGTTTTGCAAATAGACAAAAACTTTACGCTATTGCATATAACAGGAAAGTGATAACTTTGTACTTTAGATGGATAAAATCGAAAACTTGAAAATGAAAAAATTAATACTATTTTTCGCCATATTTATAGGGGTATCAGCCTGTAAGGTTAATCCATTTACGGGACAAAAAACATTGAATTTTTACCCCAATAGTCAAATTTTCCCAACCGCTTTTGCGCAATACGACCAATTTTTGAATGAAAATAAGGTCGTTACCGGAACTTCGGAATCACAGATGATAACGAAGGTAGGGCAGCGCATTTCTGCGGCTGCGGAGCGTTGGTTGGCGGCCAATGGGTACCCGGGTTATCTTAAGGATTACAAGTGGGAATATAATTTGGTTAAGGACGAGACCGTAAACGCTTGGTGTATGCCTGGGGGGAAAATTGTTTTTTACACCGGTATTTTGCCTATATGCCAAGGTGAGACCGGAGTAGCTGTGGTTATGGGGCATGAAGTGGCCCATGCTCTGGCGGATCATGGTGCACAGCGTATGAGTGCTGGCACCTTGCAACAGGCGGGCGCAGTGGCTGGGAATGTTATTATCAACGATCCGGAAAAGAGAAACATTTTCAACCAAGCCTATGGTATTGGGACCCAAGTAGGGGGAATGTTGCCTTTTAGCAGAAGCCACGAAACGGAAGCGGACCGTATAGGACTGCAGATAATGGCCATTGCAGGTTATGATCCCTATGAGGCTGCGGAACTTTGGAAACGCATGAAAGCAAATAGTGGTGGAGCGGCACCGCCAGAATTTATGAGTACCCATCCCTCAAACGATACGCGTATCAACAACCTTACGGCATGGGCACCATTGGCTGCCGAAGAGGCTGCTAAATTTGGGGTTACCAAGTTCAACTAGAATTTAAAGGTTTATTGTATATTCGAGCCGTTCCGAAAGGAGCGGCTTTATTTTTTTTCATGGGGAAATCATTGGCTTTAAAAGGAAGTAAAAAATTATTGAATGCTTGGGCATTTTATGATTGGGCCAATTCCGTTTACAGCCTCGTGATATCCTCTGCCGTATTCCCCATATTTTATGGAGCCTTGTTTCGTGTAGCCGGCATTGAAAAAGTATCTGTGTTTGGAGGTGAAATTGCTAGGGCGCCATTAATAAGTTATACGACTTCATTGGCCTTTGTTTTTATCGCGCTTATTACGCCCTTTGTTTCAGGTGTTGCGGATTACCTGGGCAATAAGAAGATTTTCATGAAATTTTTCTGCTATTTGGGAGGCTTATCCTGCATAGGTCTGTATTGGTTTTCCCTAGAAAATATCTACGTTGGTCTGGGTTGTTATTTTTTCGGTTTGGTAGGATTTTGGGTGAGCTTTGCTATCAATAATTCGTATTTGCCAGATGTGGCATTTCCAAAACAACAGGATTCGATTAGTGCAAAGGGTTTTTCTTTGGGCTATGTGGGCAGTGTACTACTATTACTATTTAATTTGGCCATGGTCATGCGTCCAGAGGTGTTTGGAATTGTTTCGGACGAAAGCGGTGCGGCAGAAATTGAGGCGATGAAATATTCATTTGTGACCGTAGGTATTTGGTGGATTCTTTTTGCGCAGTATAGTTTTTATTATTTGCCCGCGGGCTATAAAAGGGAGGGCGAACGTACTAACGTCTTGCTCAACGGCTTTAAGGAGCTAAAGCTTGTATGGCACCAATTGGGCGACCAGCTTAAACTAAAAAGGTATTTAGTGGCATTTTTTGTTTATAGTATGGCCGTACAGACGGTAATGCTTATAGCCACCTACTTTGGAGAGGAAGAAATTGCTTGGGGTACGGATACTGAGCGCACCACCGGCCTAATAATTAGTATTTTGGTGATACAGATCGTAGCAATTTTTGGTGCTACCCTTACAGCAAAAGCTTCCAAAAATTTCGGAAATGTTCGAACCCTTATAGTGGTAAATGCCTTATGGGTCGTAATCTGTATCTATGCGTATTTTCTTGACACACCAATTGATTTTTACGTAGCCGCGGGATGTGTTGGTTTGGTAATGGGGGGCATTCAAGCGCTTTCCCGGTCTACCTATTCCAAATTTTTACCGGAAACCAAGGATACCACTTCTTTTTTCAGTTTTTATGATGTAGCGGAGAAAATTGGAATCGTCATAGGAACGTTTTTTTATGGTTTTATTGCCCAATACACAGGCAGTATGCGTAGCTCCATTATATTTTTAGGACTTTTCTTTTTAGTAGGGATGTTATTGCTTGTACGGGTAAAGGAATCAAAAAAGGCCCTCTAAACGTTCTGCTCTTAGCGGGCCTTAGTTGGGTTTGAGTGCTTTCTTAATGATTACCCTTTGGAAATATCGCCTGATCCAGACGTTTTGGTATCAATTTTTTCAGGATTACCGCGGTAAGAAATATCTCCTGATCCAGATACTCTGGCTTTAATGGATTTATTGGCCCTTACTTGAATATCGGCACTCCCGGATACGGTAGCATTTACATGATCAGCTTCCAGGTCGTAGGCCTCAATGTCCCCACTGCCGGAAACCGTTGCTTCAAAATCTGTTGTACTACCGCTAAGCGTAATGTCTCCAGAACCGGACATACTGGCCGATAAGGAATTTGTTTCTATATCCAAGGTTATGTCGCCGGAGCCTGACATGGCAGTACTGAAATTATCGGATTTTAGCTTTGTCTTACCAACGATATCGCCAGAACCGGACATGGAGACCGTGTTTATGGATTCTACGGGTACGGTAATTCGAATGCCCGATTTCCAATTGCTTGTTTTTAAATTAACGCCCTTTTCGGTCTTTATCACCAATTTGCCATTCTTTACTTCCGTAATAATATATTCCAATAAGTTTTCTTCGCCTTCTAGCGTTAGCGTTCCTTCACTACCGGCTACCAGGTCAACATCAAACCAACCAGAAACGGAAACACCGTCATAATCCCCAGTATTTCTTTCAATCGTTACATTGTTACCATTCCCTTTTATGGTCTTTCCCCACTGTGCGGAACAGGATAAGGAGATAATACCGATGCATACCAATAGACTTAATTTTTTCATGTTTTTCATTTTTAGATTGATTGATTTATTTTTTTGTAAAACTTATTCCTCCATAATCACTGGTGAGGGTTACCATGTTACCGCTATCTTTTGATCCATAATAACCCTCATAGTGTTTATCGGATGATTTTTCTGTACGCACGTTTATGGTAAAGTCATCTTTGCCGCTTACACCTGCATAACTTGTGGTAATGTCAAAATTAAAATGGTATTGTGCGTTATAGCCAATTTTGATGCCCGTGTAATCCGTTCGTATACTTACATTGCCGGCGTCCGCCGCCAATTCTTCAATCTTTACGGCTCCGTAATCTGCATTAATAGCAACATTGCCATGAACAGTGCCCATGGTAACCGTTATATAATCACCGTTACCGTTGATATTGTTCACTTCTTTTATGTCCATATTCCCATAATCACTAGCGTAATCCAAATTTTCCATTTTTCCTATGTTCGCATTGGTGTAGTCCGCATTGACTTTTAAGTTGCCCGCGGTATTAATGGTAAAGCCAGAATAATCTGCCCTTATTTCACCGCTATTAATATACCCAATGGTAGATTTAGAGGTATAATCAAAATTTAACTGATTATTTCTACCGTGCAACTCACCAAGTTCTAACCTACCGTAGTCACAGCTTATTTTGGCATGACCATCAATTCTATCCAAGATAATACTACCGTAGTCATTGTTGAGGTCCACGTTGTTCTTGATCGGTACTTTTATGGTGTAGTTGATCTGCATGTTCACATTATTGTTATTGCCCCAGCTCCAGCCCCAGCCATTATTGTTTTTGTTGAAAATGGTCTTCGCCGATACCCTGTCGCTATTGGCTTCAAAATCTACAGAAATCTCATCCAATTTCTTTTGAACCTTTTCCTCATTATTACCATTCGTTTTTATATGTACTTCAATAACCACCCTGTTTTCTTTCCAAGAGGTAATGTTGAGGTTACCGTAAGAATTACGCACTTGCAATAAGGCATTGGGGTTAACGGTGAACTCTTTCTTAATTGTTTTCTCCTTGGTATGCTTTCCGCTAAGATCACGGTCATGGGCCGTTGAAACGGTAGTTACTAGCAGTAGTAGTAATGTTGCCCTAAATAGTATAGTTCTCATTATTTGTATTTTTTAAATTTTTAATCGTTTCTATTTGGATCATTACCTCATTGAGTAAATCGATCCGTGTTTGGAAATTCGTTATCATGGCGCTTAAAATAAGCTTGCTGTTGCCGCCGTTCACTAAATCCTGTTCCATTTTGGCATAGTTCAATTCCAGTTTTTTTAATTGGGCCATGGTATCGTTGATAATCTTTTCCGTTTCTGGAGTTGCCTCGGAATGTAGTTCTTTCACTTGCTCCTCTATGAGGCTGGCAAAATAAAATTCTGTCCTTGAAGCTTCCGGGGATATTTTCGCAACCTGCTCATCTACGGTATCGGGCGTGTTTAGTTGTAAGTAACCCACACTAAGCAGTAGTGCTACTACAGCTGCTACGGCACCATATTTTAGCCAGGTCTTATTTTTTCTTGGGGCCAGATTAACCACCCCTCTAGAGGCATTCAACTTGTCTAGAAAGCGCTGCTCATGGCCCTGTTCCGGCTCTTGGGTGTCAAATCCTCCCTGTAGTTGCTTAAATAGCTTTTCTATAGTATCTTCTTTCATCAATTTACATGTATTAATTTTTGCCGTAGACTTTCTTTAGCCCTTGAAACGGTAGTTCTGCAGTTGGCATAACTAATATTCATAATCTCACTGATCTCGTCATAATCATAACCTTCTATTAAATGTAAGGTCAAAGAAATTCTGTAATTGTCCTTTAATCCTTTCATGGTCTCCATCACTTTTTGAGCCTTTAGTTCTGTGAACACATGATCGGAGGCAATTCCATCATTATCTTCGACCTTGTATAGTACTTCATCCAATGCAACTTCATTTTTTTTACGTTGCTTTCTATAATGATAAATGCTGTTGTTGATTACAATTCGTTTCAACCAGGATCCAAAGGTTACTTCACCCTTGAACGTATGCAATTTCGTGAAAGCGCTTAGAAACGATTCTTGCATAATGTCCTCCGCTAGTGCGGTATCCTTTACAATCCTGATTGCCGTATTGAACATGGCCCTGTAATACCTGTTGTACACTTCTAGCTGCGCACGTTGCTCACCGGCCATGCATAACTGCAATAGCTCATCAATATGTTCTCTTTGTTGGCTCAAAAAGTGATTGGTTTGTATAATGATGATTCAATTTACGGTTTGTTACAGTTTCAGAAATTAAATATTATTTTTTGTAGGATGTAATACGGGTATAATATTTTGATTAAAAAGTTTGGTTGGCATAAGAATTGAAATAATAGAAAGTAAAAGAAACCGAAGTTGCTGTGAACCTTATACTTTAAAGGCCCTTACAGTGTATTTTAATAAATTTTAAAAATTAATTTCTGTACTTTAATGACAGAATGACCGATATATGAGCATGGAAGATTCTAAATTTTCAAATTTTGACAATATGTCCTTACAGGGAATCGATCAGGATTCCGAATTAATACCCTTGTTGACCCCTGAGGATGAAGAGCAAATGAATAGTGAGACCTTACCGGAAACCTTGCCTATTTTGCCCTTACGTAATACCGTACTATTTCCTGGCGTTGTGATACCTATTACGGCGGGTAGGGATAAAAGCATCCGCTTGATTAAGGATGCCAACAATGGTTCTAAGGTTATTGGGGTCGTTTCGCAGAAAGACGAGGAAACCGAAAACCCGGATGTAAAGGATATAAACACCTTGGGTACCGTTGCCAGAATACTGCGGGTATTGCAAATGCCAGACGGTAATACCACGGTAATCATTCAAGGTAAGAAGCGTTTTGAGATTGCCGAGGTATTGACCAAAAAACCGTACATCACCGCCACTGTTAGGGAGACAGAGGAAATTAGACCAGAGAAAAGCAATAAGGAGTTTCTTGCAATAATAGAATCCATTAAGGATTTAGCCTTAAAAATTATACGGGACAATCCAAATATACCGAGTGAGGCGTCCTTTGCCATAAAGAATATCCAGAGTGATTCGTTCCTAATCAATTTTGTGTCTTCCAACCTAAATTTGGATGTAAAGGCAAAGCAAGAACTACTTGAAATTGGAAGTTTACAGGAAAGGGCGTTGGCTACCTTGAAATATATGAATGTAGAGCTACAGAAGTTGGAGCTTAAAAATGACATTCAGTCCAAAGTTAGAAGTGATTTGGATCAGCAGCAGCGAGAGTATTTCCTGCACCAGCAAATGAAAACCATCCAAGAAGAATTGGGAGGTGTTTCCTATGACGAGGAACTGGAGGAAATGCGTGCACGTTCCAAAAAGAAAAAATGGGGTAAAAAGGTAAAGGACCACTTTGCCAAGGAGCTTTCCAAAATGCAGCGCATGAATCCGCAGGTAGCGGAGTATTCCATTCAGCGCAATTATTTGGACCTGCTGTTAGATTTACCTTGGAAAGAGTATTCGAAGGATAAGTTCGATCTAAAGCGTGCCCAACGTATTTTGGATAGAGACCATTACGGACTGGAAGATGTGAAGCGCCGTATTATTGAATATTTGGCAGTTTTAAAACTACGTAATGACATGAAGTCTCCTATTCTATGTCTTTATGGACCTCCTGGGGTAGGAAAAACCTCTTTAGGAAAGTCCGTGGCAGAAGCCTTGGGCAGGGAGTACGTGAGAATGTCCTTGGGTGGATTGCGTGACGAAGCCGAGATAAGGGGGCATCGTAAAACCTATATCGGTGCCATGCCCGGTAGAATTATACAGAGCTTAAAGAAAGCCGGGACCTCAAACCCAGTGTTTATTTTGGATGAAATCGATAAATTATCGAACAGCCACCAGGGAGATCCGTCTTCGGCCATGCTGGAGGTTCTTGATCCTGAGCAGAATAGTGATTTTCATGACAACTTCTTGGAGATGGGTTATGACCTGTCTAAAGTAATGTTCGTGGCAACCGCCAATAATCTTGGCAATATACAACCTGCGCTCCGTGACCGTATGGAAATTATTCATGTAAGCGGGTACACCATTGAGGAAAAAGTAGAGATAGCCAAAAAACACTTGCTGCCCAAGCAATTAAAGGAACACGGACTGGATAATAGTCATTTAAAAATAGGAAAACCGCAATTAGAGAAAATCGTTGAGGGATACACGCGAGAGTCTGGTGTTCGTTCCTTGGAGAAGCAGATAGCCAAAATGGTGCGCTATGCCGCAAAATCTATTGCCACGGAAGAGGAGTATGATATTAAGGTGAGCAATAAGGATGTTGTAAAGGTATTGGGTGCCCCTAAGATGGAGCGCGATAAATATGAAAACAATGAAGTTGCGGGTGTAGTTACGGGATTGGCCTGGACCAGCGTTGGGGGAGATATTCTTTTTATAGAATCTATCCTATCCAAGGGTAAGGGAACCATGAATATTACCGGTAATCTAGGAAAGGTGATGAAGGAGTCGGCTACCATCGCTATGGAATACATTAAATCCAATGCAGATCGTTTTGGAATAGACTCGGCAATTTTCGAAAATTACAATGTACACATTCACGTTCCTGAGGGAGCTACTCCTAAGGATGGCCCAAGTGCAGGTATAACGATGTTGACTTCGTTGGTTTCCCTATTTACCCAGAAACGTATAAAGAAAAGCATTGCGATGACGGGGGAGATTACGTTGCGGGGAAAAGTCTTGCCTGTAGGCGGAATTAAAGAGAAAATTCTAGCGGCAAAACGTGCCCGTATAAAGGAAGTAATACTTTGTGCAGATAATGAACGGGATATCAAGGAAATAAAGGAATCGTACTTAAAGGGACTTACGTTTCATTACGTTAAGGAAATGTCTGAAGTAATCGATATTGCCTTGACCGATCAAGATGTAAAAAATCCAAAGGCACTCTAAGCTCTATTTTTCTGTGTACTTTTAGGTAAATGAAAGAAATTACGATAGCGGTAGACGGTCTGTCCTCCACAGGTAAAAGCACCTTGGCCAAGCAATTGGCCAGGCAGTTGCAGTATGTCTATGTGGACACGGGTGCGATGTACCGCACGGTAACACTTTTTGCAATGCGCAATGGTTGGATTGATAATGGAGTTGTGGACGAAGAGGCTATTGGCAATGGATTGGACGACCTTGAAATGAAATTTAAGTTTAATCCTGATGCTGGCTTTGCCGAAATGTTTTTGAACGGCGAGAATGTAGAAAAGGAAATCAGAACCTTGGCGGTTTCCAAAAATGTGAGTCAGGTTGCGGAATTGGAGCAGGTACGTACCAAATTAGTGGCGATGCAGCGGCAGATGGGTGCGGACAAAGGGGTTGTGATGGATGGCAGGGATATTGGTACCGTTGTTTTCCCCGATGCTGAACTTAAAGTATTTATGACCGCATCACCCGAAAAAAGAGCCGTAAGAAGGTATAAGGAGTTGTTGGATAGGGGAGAGGACGTGAACTATGCGGATATTTTGGAAAATGTCCAGAAAAGGGATTTTATAGATTCTAACCGTGCCATATCTCCTTTGGTCAAGGCAGCCGATGCCATTGAATTTGATAACAGCGATATTGGTTTGGAGGACCAGTTCCATCGAATTTATGAACATGCCCTTCGTATAATAGAAAAGGCAAGTGCTAAATAATAAAGAGGGTCGCCAACTGCCGACCCTCTTTAGTTACTTCTAAAAATTTCCTAAAGGCAGAAGCGCCTATTAGATAACCTTTACGAATTATTTTTTTGGTATGACCAAAACCTGATCTGGATGGATGACATCCGGATTTTTCAAAATATTCGTATTGGCATCAAAAATGGCCTTGTACTTCATGGCGTCCCCATAATAGTGCTTGGCTATTTTACTTAGCGATTCACCGCTTTTTACAATATGCCGGTGGTAAACAGAATCATCACCAACGGTAATGTTCGCTTTAATATCGGATGGACTTTCACCACCAATTGACTTTATTTTATCCCAAATTAAATCCTTTTCAAATGGAGTTTTTGCTTCCCCTTTAATTTTAAGGATATTCCCTTCAACACTTACGTTTCCGTCCTTTATCCCTAATTGCTCGCCTAGGTCCAAAACACCTTGGTACTTTGCTTTAACACTCATAATCGTACTTTTTTTAATGGTTATTTTAAGAATTCAAGATACTCATATTAAAGGTATCCCGCCTTAATAAAAGGTTATTATTTTTAAAGGGGAACTATAGCGGGCTTTGGTTTGTCTGTTTTAGAAAAAAGATGTATTTTTGCACACCTTTTTTGCAAGGAATTCAAGAGAAAAAGGGTTGGAAACAAATAAGATAACTACTTTCATAGTCGTTGCCTAAGTCTTGATAAGGGTATGGAATACAAATTAATAATCAGCAAATGGCTGAAGAAAAAACAACAGTAGAAGTAGAAGAAACTACGGAAGCTACACAACAAGAAGCTGCTGAGACTCCGCAGCAAGATCCACAAGAATTTTTGGAAAACTTTAATTGGGACAAATACGAGCAAGGTATTGAGCGTGTTGACGATGCCAAATTAAAGGAATTTGAAGAATTGGTTGCTGAAAATTTCGTTGACACTGCCGATGAGGAAGTGGTTGAAGGAACCGTAGTATATATTACGGATAGAGAAGCGATCATTGATATCAATGCAAAATCCGAGGGAGTTATTTCCTTGAACGAATTTCGGTACAACCCAGGTTTAAAGGTTGGCGATAAAGTAGAGGTATTGATCGATATTCGTGAAGATAAAAGTGGTCAGTTAGTTTTATCGCACAGAAAGGCAAGAACGATTATGGCTTGGGACCGTGTAAATGCGGCCCATGACAAGGAAGAAATCGTTAGTGGTTTTGTGAAGTGCAGAACTAAAGGGGGTATGATCGTTGACGTTTTTGGAATTGAGGCATTCTTGCCAGGTTCACAGATTGATGTGAAACCAATTCGTGATTACGATCAGTACGTAAACAAAACAATGGAATTTAAGGTCGTGAAAATTAATCACGAGTTTAAAAACGTTGTAGTTTCCCATAAAGCGCTTATTGAAGCGGATATTGAAGAGCAGAAAAAAGAAATCATCAGTCAACTTGAAAAAGGACAAGTACTGGAAGGCGTTGTTAAAAACATTACTTCTTACGGTGTCTTTATCGATCTTGGGGGCGTTGATGGTCTGGTGCACATTACCGATCTTTCTTGGAGCAGGATTAACCACCCGAACGAGGTTGTTGATCTAGACCAGAAATTGAACGTTGTAATTCTTGATTTTGATGAAAACAAATCTAGAATCCAATTAGGTCTTAAGCAATTGGAGAAGCATCCTTGGGAAGCTTTGAGCGATGAAATCAAGATTGGTGACAAAGTTAAAGGTAAAGTAGTTGTAATTGCTGATTACGGTGCATTTATTGAAGTAGTTGAAGGTGTTGAAGGATTGATTCACGTTTCTGAAATGTCTTGGTCAACGCATTTGCGTTCAGCCCAGGACTTTGTAAATGTTGGGGATGAAGTTGATGCTGTTGTATTGACATTGGATCGTGAAGACCGTAAGATGTCATTAGGTATCAAGCAATTGACTCCGGATCCTTGGACCGATATCACTACGAAATACCCTGTTGGCTCTAAGCACAAGGGTATTGTACGTAACTTCACAAACTTTGGGGTATTCGTAGAATTGGAAGAAGGGATTGACGGGCTTATCTATATTTCCGATCTTTCTTGGACCAAGAAAATCAAGCATCCATCAGAATTCACCAACGTTGGTGATACCTTGGAAGTTGAAGTATTGGAACTGGATGTTGATGGACGCAAGTTAAGCTTGGGCCACAAACAAACTACCGAGAATCCTTGGGATAAGTACGAAACCGAATTCGCAGTTGGTACGGTACATAAAGCTGCCATATCCGATATCGTTGATAAAGGTGCTACCATTGATTTCAATGAGGATATCACTGCATTTGTTCCACAACGTCATCTTGAAAAAGAGGATGGTAAGAAATTGGGCAAAGGCGAAGAGGCGGAATTCCAGATTATCGAGTTCAACAAGGACTTTAAGCGTGTAGTGGCAAGCCATACCGCTATCTTCCGTGAAGAAGAGCAGCGTAATGTAAAAGCGGCCGTTAAAAGGCAAGCTGCCAGTGCAGATGAAGCGAAACCTACATTAGGTGATGCTAACGATGCATTACAAGCGTTGAAGGATAAAATGGAAGCTGCAGATTCTAAAAAGAAGAAGTAAGTAGTATATTTCATAAACTAATGAAGCCCTGTCCATATTGGACGGGGCTTTTTTTATAATCTGGTTCCTGGTTTTTGAAACTTCTCGGATTAATCATTAAAAATTTGATTTTATCAAAGGTATTTAGAGAAGCTACTAAGAGAAATCACGAATGGAACTTTTAAGGGAAGAATTTTTACCTTTTCAATACGTCCTATTAAACGGCTTTTTAAAAGGACAGGTGTTTTGGAAACTAAATTTAATATAAGAGCTTCTTAGGGCTATCCTTTAACATTTGAATACTTTTTTGTCCATGTTTACAAAAGGCGTTCGCGACCGGACAATTTTTGAAACCTACTCATGTGTTGAGTAATGCTAACAGATTGAAATATTAGGAACTATGGGTTGGCTCCTTAGAAACTAGCGATTAAAATAATGACTCGATTTAAGAAATAGCTCAGCATCCTCCATCTTTAAAATATCTATAAGGGCTGCGGTCTTGTTGGGCGCTTCTTCGTAATATTGCTTACAAATTTTATATCCGATTGCATAGCCCAAGAGTTTGGTGTATGTCTCGTGCTCCAGTGAGGGCCAAAACCAGAAATCCTTGTTTTGGGCCTTCGAGTCGTTCAAAAATTGTTTTTTTAATCGACTTTCATTCTTCTCTAGATATTCTAGGGCTCCAATTTGGGTAATGTTGCCCAGAACCTGTGCCGTAACAAATTCCGCTCCTCCTTCCCTAAGAGACATACCGAGCATATTATCGGGAGAAGCGTATAGCGCTGCATATTTCTGACCACCCATGGATATGGCCTGTTGGAAATGAGCTAGTTCATGAACCATCATTTTTTTCATTTTATCCATGTTGTCAACAATACGGGTTACCGTAATTAATTGTCCCACCATGGATGCTTGTCCGATACCACGGTTTGCGCCTACGATGAGGTAAGTGGGAGGATACATTGCGTTAGGAACAACTTTGTGGAAATCATCAAGTACAAAGGTATAGAGTTCTTGTACCTCCCCAATTTTAGTGACAAAATCGGGAAGAAGTGCATAACGCTCCGGATTTTCTCTTATTGCTTCCTTTAATCGTTCCGGGGTTAATTGATGGCGACGAACAAATTCCTTTAGACCATCTGATCCGCGTTCGAAATAGAACGTTTGTAGTACTCGTATGGTGTCGGTATTTTTAGAAAGTTCTTTATAAGCGTCCATAAAATGATTAAGATCACTGAAGATAATCTGAGCCTTTTTTGGATTTCGGGGATAAGCTGGTTGCGCATACGCTTGATTGAATAGCAATAAGTTTAAAACGCCTAGAATTATTAATACTTTTCTGAATGAAAATGATGCAGTCATGGTAGAACTGATATAGGTTATATAAAAAAGGACTACCCGACTTCGGTTTTGTTACAGTCTATTTCGTAATTTTAAATAG
This sequence comes from uncultured Flavobacteriaceae bacterium, assembly GCA_963793365.1. Classification (GTDB taxonomy): domain Bacteria; phylum Bacteroidota; class Bacteroidia; order Flavobacteriales; family Flavobacteriaceae; genus Maribacter. The sequence goes on from CAWBZP010000003.1 coordinate 321,174, forward strand.
CTTTTTGTTTTTTTAGAATTGCATTATTTAGTTCATAAATAAGAACTTCATTTTTTTTTTGCTGTAGAGGGTAAAAGGAATATTGTTTAACAGTTTCAGAAAATTAACAATTTATTGGACTTTTTTTTTCTTGTCTACATGTTATATGTTGGCTGTTTTTCGATCAACTAGTTCAAGCAATTGAAATAAGTTGTACAAATCATATCTATTATTCACTAAATTTATTGAGTAAAGGGCAGCTGTTCCTAATGGCTATGTGGATAGTGATTTTTAATTATGAACGAAAAACTTACTCTTCTGGAATTAGAAACTCAAATTGTTGAACTCAAAAAACAAATTGAAGTTTTGAAATTGGATTCTCCATTTCATAACGAGGAAGAACAAAAGACAGAATTGTTTAATGAAAAAGAAAGTTGGAAAGACATCAATGCTATCATTAACAATATGGGCGACTCAATATTCGTAAAGGATAATCAAAGCAAGCTATTGCTCATTAATGATGCTTTTTGTAAAATCTTTGAACTTTCAAGGGCTGAAATAATCGGCAAAACGCTTGCTGAAGATGTACCTCTTGATGAGCGAGAAAGTTTTTTAAAAATTGATAAGCAGGTACTTGCGAACGGATTGGAAAATATAAATGAGGAGTCGCTTACGGTAAGAGGAAATGAAACCATATTTATTTCTACCCGAAAGACGCGGTTTATAAATTCTAAAGGGGAAAAGTTTCTAGTGGGGGTGATTCGTGATATTACCGACCGCAAAAAAACAGAACAAGCATTAATAGAAAGCGAAGCACAACTTAGAGAACTCAATGCCACTAAAGACATACTATTTTCAATAATCGGTCATGATTTAAGAGGGCCGTTTGGTAATATTTTGGTGTTGTCTGAGCTCTTAATTGAAGCCTTAAAAGATGTAGATTTGGTCGAATCAGAACAGTATTTAGGAATGATAAATACAACTGCCAAAAACTCGCTTAGTTTACTTGATAATTTATTAAAATGGGCGAAATGTCAAACTGGGCAATTTAATTTTAAATCAGAAAAAATAAATATAGCGTCGAGTATCCAAGAAGTTTTAGAACTTTCAAATGCACATGCGAAAACTAAAAACATATCATTGAGTCTGATTAAATCAGATAAAATTGAATTAAAGTCCGATGAAGAAATTTTTAAAACGATTTTAAGAAACCTTATTTCAAATGCAATCAAATTCACTAATCCAGGGGGTGCTATAGATCTATTCGTAACTTCAAAACAACATGAAGTTGAAGTTACGATATCTGATAATGGCATCGGGATAAATAAAGAAACGTGTAAAAAGTTATTCAGCATATCTTCAAATATATCCTCTCTAGGAACGGCAAACGAAGTAGGTTCTGGCTTTGGATTATTCCTATGTAAAGAATTTGTTGAGAAACTCGGCGGAAGGATATGGGTTGAAAGCGAGGAGGGAAAAGGGAGCGATTTCAAGTTTACTTTACCGTTAAAAAAATCGTAACTAAAAAATCCTAACAATTGCTTAGAAAAAGTACAGACTAAAATCTCGAAATTAATCTTACCCGTAACCTTTTTCTAGTTTTTTAAGCCCAACTTTTCAGGAAGCTGATTTTTGAATTTTTCGACCTATTTTAAAAGTATCTTCCTAATTGACCCAGTCAAAATCTATCAAAGATTATTTAGTAGAATTCCCTATTTTTGTCCAGTCAAAAAGTCTGGGTGGTCTATTATGAGTCAAAAAGTCTTACTCTCTTCCAAAGAAATCAATATCATCCTCCATCGTTTGGCTTGTCAACTCCTTGAAAATCATCTTACTTTTGAAAATACGGTACTCATTGGAATACAACCTAGGGGTAAGTTCGTGGCACAGCGATTGAACAAAATTTTAAAGGAGGAATACAAGGTAAAGCACATTGATCTCGGTTTTCTTGACATCACTTTCTATAGGGATGATTTTAGGCGTGGGGACAAAACATTGGAAGCTACAAAAACCAATATAAATTTCTTGGTCGAGGATAAAAATGTGGTGCTTATTGACGATGTCCTGTATACGGGGAGAAGTATTAATGCTGCCTTAACGGCCTTACAGTCTTTTGGCAGGCCAAAGGATGTGGAACTACTATGTTTGATAGACCGAAGGTTTAGTAGACACTTACCTATACAGCCCAACTATAGGGGTAGACAGGTAGATGCAATCAATGAGGAGAAAGTCAAGGTAATGTGGGAGGAGAATGATGGAGAGGATATCATCTATTTAGTAAACAGGTAAAAGAACAAAATGAGCGAACTGAGTGTAAAACACTTACTGGGAATTAAGTATCTTAAGGAAACCGATATTCAGCTTATTTTTGAAACCGCAGATCATTTTAAGGAAGTCATCAACCGATCTATTAAAAAGGTTCCTTCGTTACGTGATATCACCATTGCCAACATTTTTTTCGAGAACAGTACACGTACCAAGTTATCCTTTGAGCTCGCAGAAAAACGATTGTCCGCAGATGTGCTCAATTTCTCCGCAAGTCAGTCTTCCGTAAACAAAGGGGAGACACTCATCGATACCGTCAATAATATACTTTCCATGAAGGTAGATATGGTGGTCATGCGACACCCCAATCCCGGAGCGGGTATATTTTTATCCAAACATGTAAAGGCATCGATTGTCAATGCTGGTGATGGTGCTCACGAGCACCCCACCCAAGCCTTATTGGATTCGTACTCCATTCGTGAAAAGTTGGGAGATGTTGCCGGTAAGAATGTTGTTATCGTTGGGGATATATTACACTCTAGAGTGGCACTCTCCAATATTTTTGCCCTTAAACTACAAGGAGCAAATATTAAGGTTTGTGGGCCTAAAACCTTATTGCCCAAATATATAGATTCCTTAGGGGTGGGTGTGGAAATGGATTTGCGCAAGGCTTTGGAATGGTGCGATGTGGCCAATATGCTACGGATACAGAACGAGCGCTTAGACATAAGCTACTTTCCTACGACACGGGAATACACCCAACAATTTGGTGTTAATAAAAAGTTGTTGGACAGTTTGGATAAGGAAATAGTAATCATGCACCCCGGACCCATAAATAGAGGGGTAGAGATTACTAGCGATGTAGCGGATTCCAAACAGTCCATTATATTGAACCAAGTTGAGAACGGTGTGGCCATACGCATGGCCGTAATTTATTTATTGGCTTCTAAAATTAAATAATATGGTTTTTGACAAAGACGAAATGTTGACGATCATCTCTCAGGAAAACCCATCCATAGATCGGTTTTTAGAGCATTTGGAAAGGGAATACCCGAAATTGAAAAATGATAATTTGGTATTAGATCTTTTGGGTTTTACAAAGTTGACGCCCTATAATGTATTGGCTTTTCTTGAAATTTCAAGGAAGCACCGTAAAAATGGGAAATCATTTGTAATCGTATCCCAAGAAATATCCTTCGAGGATGTACCGGAAGAGATAAATCTTGTGCCAACACTTCAAGAGGCGAAGGATATTGTGGAAATGGAAGAAATTGAACGGGATTTGGGTCTATAGGCAGTACGAACGAAATGAAACAAACTTTAGGTCTAGTGAATTTAGTTTGCAAGCGCATTAATACCGCTAAGGTATGCGGATAACCATCTTGGGTTGTTATGCAGCAACACCACGTACATTGACCAATCCTACAGCCCAAGTTCTTGAGATAAAGAACCATATGTTTTTGATCGATTGTGGGGAAGGGACCCAGGTTCAATTGCGAAAGCACAAGATTAAATTTTCACGCATCAACCATATCTTTATATCACACCTTCACGGAGATCATTTTTTTGGACTACCGGGTTTTATTTCTACTATGCGCCTATTGGGCAGGGAGAAGGAATTGCATATTTATGGTCCCAAAGGGATAAAGGAAGCGATTACGCTATTGTTAAAACTGGGAGACTCCTGGACCAACTATCCGCTCTTGTTCCATGAACTTACGAGTAAGGAGCCAGAAATGGTTTTTGAGGATAAAAATGTATCTGTTTCAACCTTACCGCTAGACCATAGGATTTATACCAACGGTTTTCTATTCCAAGAAGAGCCAGGGGATAGAAAACTCAATATCGAGGCAGCAGAAGCTTACGGTATTGATAAGGCCTATTTTAGAAACATTAAAAAGGGTAAGGATGTGGTTAAGGAGGATGGGAGTAAGGTAGCCAACAATATACTGACCTTTGACCCGCCAAGACCTAAAGCCTATGCTTTTTGCAGTGATACGGGTTACCTTCCGGCATTGACCAACCTCATTAAGGAGGTGGATGTGCTCTATCATGAGTCCACTTTCTTGGAATCTGAACTGCATTTGGCTGTTAAAACCAAACACTCTACAGCAATCCAAGCGGCCAAGATAGCAAAAGTAGCAAATGCCAAAAATTTGATTCTTGGGCATTATTCAACGCGATATAAATCAATTGAACTTTTTAGGGAAGAGGCCTTGACTGAATTCAATAATGTTCACCTTGCCGATGACGGTAAAACTTTTGAATTTTAGTTTCTTGCAAGAAATTGATCCCATAGCCACCTATCATTTTCTTGGGAAACAATACCTATGGAATAGTGATTTTTTTAAATCTTCTTTTCCCTAAATACTCTTGGTGAGGGTTGGCTTTGATTTTATTCGGATTTAATTGCGCTTATTTTCCTTTCTTTTTAGAACTTTGTTTATCTTGTTTTTAAGATGTAAAAGATGGAGAAAGACTTAGGCGAGTACCGAAAGAGTTATGAGAAAAGTGCACTCATGGAGGGTAGTATTTCAGACAACCCCTTACAGTTATTCCAAACCTGGTTTTATGAAGTTGAAAAATCGGACGGTATTGATGAGCCTAATGCAATGACCGTTTCTACGGTAGGTGTGGACGGGTTTCCAAAGAGCAGGGTAGTATTGCTTAAAAAGTATACTCATGAAGGCTTTATTTTTTACACCAACTACACGAGTGAAAAAGGAAGGGCCATTGCAGAAAATCCAAATGTATGTATTTCCTTTTTTTGGCCGAATTTAGAGCGACAGGTGATTATAAAGGGAGTGGCGGAGAAGCTGGCTGAAAACTTATCCGATGGCTACTTTGATTCTCGACCGGATGGCAGCAAATTGGGCGCTATAGTTTCCGACCAGAGCAGTGTCATTGAATCCAGAAAAGTGTTGGAAGACAGTTTGAAGGAATTGGAAAAAGAATACCGTAATAAGGATATTGAGCGTCCAGCCTACTGGGGAGGTTATTTGGTAAAACCGGTATCCATGGAATTTTGGCAGGGGAGACCCAATAGGTTGCATGATCGCATTAGATATACCTTGACACCGGAATTTGATTGGAAAATGGAGCGGTTGGCACCATAAAAAAATATAAAACATGAAGACTTTATTATTAATGCGGCACGGGAAATCTTCTTGGGAGTTGAACGTGGATGATAGGGATAGGCCGCTGCAGCAAAGGGGGGTAGACGATGCCCATTTGGTGGGAGCAAAAATAGCGACCAAGCAATTGACTATAGATCGTGCTTTTTCTAGCCCTGCAAACAGGGCTTTGCATACGTCGATGATTTGCCTTCGCGAATTAAAATTTTCTTTAAATAAAATGAGTATCGAGCCGGAATTATATGATTTTTCCGGAGAAAAAGTGATTAATTTCATTAGGGCTACGTCTAATGACTTGGATACGATTCTTCTCTTTGGCCATAATAACGCTTTTACCTACATAGCAAATGCCATGGGAGATTCTTATATTGACAATGTACCTACGAGCGGTTTTGTACACCTACAATTTAAAGAGAACGATTGGTCCTCGATTACCCAGGGATCAACACAACAAACACTATTTCCAAAGGAATTGAAAAAATGGTAAAAAGTAATAATCAGTATGTAAATAGGGAAATAAGTTGGTTGTGGTTCAATGAACGCGTGTTGCAGGAAAGTGCGGATAAAAATGTACCGTTGATTGAACGGCTCCGTTTTTTGGGAATTTTCTCGAACAACTTGGACGAGTTTTTTAAGGTACGTTATGCAACGGTAAAGCGCATTGTAGAGGCAGGTAGAAGTGGCAAAAGCGTATTGGGCGGCGAGAAAGCCAAAGACCTTCTGGAAGAAATCACCAAAATCGTAATTAACCAGCAGACCAAGAGTTTGGTCATATTGAAGCAGATCGAACATGAGCTTGAAGGCAAGAATATATTTATTCTCAAGGAAACGGAATTAAATGATAGTCAGAAAGAATTTGTAAAGGAATACTTCCTAAAAGAAGTTAGTCCTCAATTAATGACCATCATTTTAAATGAACTTACCCAGTTTCCTACCTTAAAGGATACAGCGGCTTATCTAGCCGTAAGAATGGTCATAAAAAGTGATTCTAGTAAAAAGGAGAAACGCTATGCACTCATCGAAATTCCAAAAGGTATAGACCGTTTTGTAGTCTTGCCGGTAGAGGGTGATAAGAGCTTCATTATTCTGTTGGATGATTTAATTCGCTATTGTCTGGATAATATATTTACCATGTTCGAGTATGAGTCCATTACAGCACATATGATCAAGATTACAAGAGATGCTGAGCTGGACATGGATAATGACCTTAGTAAAAGCTTTATCGAAAAAATATCCTCAAGTGTCGAGCATAGAAAAATTAGTGACCCTGTTAGGTTTGTCTACGACAAGAGTATCGGCAAGGATACCTTGGCTTTTTTAAAGGATAAGATGAAAATTGAGGATACAGATAGTGTCATACCCGGAGGTAGGTACCATAACCGGCGCGATTATATGGGATTTCCAAGCTTGGGAAGACAGGATTTACTGTATGAGAAAATAACACCGTTACCTGTTAAGGGGCTAAGTGTAGAGGGAAGTATTTTGGGCAGTATTGCCAAAAAGGATTACTTGCAGTACACCCCATACCATACTTTCGCCTATATTTTAAAATTTTTACGTGAGGCCGCCTTAGATCCTAAGGTGCGTTCCATCAAAATAACGGTGTATAGACTGGCAAGCAACTCACAGGTTGCCGCATCTTTGATCAATGCGGTCAAAAATGGCAAACAAGTCACCGTACAGATAGAACTGCAAGCGCGTTTTGACGAACAAGCGAATATCGAGTACGCAGAACAGCTGCAAGCAGAGGGGGTTAAACTAATTTTTGGGGTCCCAGGGCTAAAGGTACATAGCAAAATCTGTATCATAGAGCGGGAGGAAGGGGATGCCCTAAAACGTTACGGATTCATCAGTACCGGTAATTTTAATGAATCTACGGCAAGAATCTACACGGATTATACTTTGTTTACGGCCCACGACCCAATTTTAAAGGAGTTGAACAAGGTGTTTGATTTTTTTGAGACTACCTATAAAATTAATAAGTATAAACACCTAATCGTTTCACCACACTATACAAAAAACGTCTTTCAGAAATTGATCGATGTGGAAATAGCGAACGCCATTTTGGGTAAGGAAGCCTACATCAAAATAAAGATGAACAGCTTTACGTCTTACAAGATGGTGGATAAACTGTATGAGGCCAGTCGGGCAGGCGTAAAGATTCAATTGATTGTTAGGGGTATCTGCTGTTTAGTGCCGGGTGTAAAAGGTATGAGCGAAAACATTGAGGCCATTAGTATCGTGGATAAATTTTTGGAGCATACGCGGTTGTTCGCTTTCGCCAATGGAGGTAATCCTAAAGTATACATTTCATCTGCGGACTGGATGACCAGAAATTTAGATTATAGAGTTGAGGTTGGCTGTCCTATCTATGACCAGGACATCAAAAAGGAATTGATGGATACCTTTGAGATTTGTTGGAAAGACAATACCAAAGCACGTGTTTTTACGGAAAAACAGGATAATGCATACCGCAAGACAAAACCACCAAAAATAAGGTCACAATTTGCGACCTATGATTATTACGAAAAGAACTTAAAAAAGAAATAGGCGCTTAACCGTGAATGCTTTCTTTGGTACCTAGGTCTTTCATTATTTTGGCCTCGTAGGCCAATAAATCTTGCCATTTTTTATTGACTTCCTCCACGTCCCCATATTTACGGGCAAATTTAAGGAACATGGTATAATGGCCTGCTTCACTTATCATGAGTTTATGGTAGAAATCTGCAAGTTTTTTGTCCTGCAATTCCTCAGATAGAAGGCGAAAACGTTCACAGCTTCGCGCTTCTATTAATGCAGCATATAAAAGCCGATGTACCAGTTGGGTAGTACGGCTCCCTCCCTTGGGAAAGAATTTCAATAGTTCTATCACATAATCGTCCTTACGATCCCGCCCTAAGCTTTTACCACGTTCAAGGATAAGTTCGTGGACCATTTTAAAGTGCCCCATTTCCTCCCTCGAAAGCGCGATCATTTCATCTACAAGCGCAGTATATTCAGGAAAAGAAACGATTAGGGAAATTGCCGTACTGGCAGCCTTTTGCTCGCAGTAGGCATGGTCGGTCAATATTTCATCGATATTTTTTTCTACAATGTTCACCCACCTAGGATCGGTAGGTAATTTTAAGCCCAACATATATCTATTTTGAACAAAATTAAAAAGATTTTGATGACCGCCCTAATTATAATTTGTCTGTAATCTAAGCGACTTACTAGTTAATAATATTTATTTTTGAGGTAATGGATAACTTCAGCAGGGAAAATGCAGGAAACTAGTGAGATTAAGGATATTTTAAAAGAATATGGTCAACCCGAGAGTTTGGTTTGGCTGAACGGAAAAATTGCAAAATTGGCAGAAAATAAATCGACTAAGGATTTATACATGACCTATAGTTTGTTGAGTGCCAAGTTTGATGGTTCCAAACCGGTTTCCTTTGGACAGGATGGGGGTAAAAAATCAATGTATTTTAAGCTGCATGATGCCAATTTACTTCAAATAGCACGCATTTATTTACTCTCGGAAGTATTGCGGCAAGATCAATCCTTCTACACTCCAAAAGTTGCCAATATTATTCAAGTTGCGGATACCGGCGAGTTGGAAACGTTTTTGAAATATTTAGTGCTGTTGCCCAATCCGGAGGCTTACAAACAGACTGCGGTAGAAGCGCTGAGAACGAATATCGCTACGATTTTTGACGCCATAACCTTGAATAATCCGTACCCGGCAAAATACTTCAATGACCAACAATGGAACCAGATGTACTTGAAAGCTGCTTTTATGGAGCGCGATTTATCGCAAATAGAATCTGTAGATGAACGTGCAAATGCCGATTTGACCCGTATTATCTCTGATTATGCGCACGAACGCTGGGCGGCCTCAAGAAAAATAGATCCCTTGTTTTGGAGACCGGTTTCAAAATTTTTGAACGAAGTCCTATTGGCGGATATGAAAAGATTGTTAAACAGTGGGGATAAGTCAGAAAATTATGCGGGAGCACTCTGCTGTTTTCATTCAAAAAACGATACAGCAAAGCAGCTATTGAATAACTATCCAGATTTAAAGGAAAAAGTTGCCTCAAAAGAAATACGTTGGAAGACGCTTAAACAATAAAAAGAATGGATGAAACAATGATGATTATAGACCCACACGTTCATATGACCTCTAGGACGACGGATGATTACGAGGCCATGGCCGCGGCTGGGGTAGTTGCAATTATAGAACCTTCCTTTTGGTTGGGACAGCCAAGGACACAAGTAGGTTCCTTTCAAGATTATTTTAGCAGTCTCGTCGGCTGGGAACCGTTTAGGGCCAGCCAATTTGGGATTAAACATTATTGTACGATTGGCCTTAATTCAAAGGAAGCCAATAATGAGGCATTGGCGGAACAGGTAATTGAGCTATTGCCACTTTATTTACATAAAGAAAATGTGGTAGCCATAGGTGAAATAGGATATGATGACCAGACTCCGGCAGAGGATAAGTATTTTAGAATGCAGTTGGAGATGGCCAAGGAGTTGGGCATGACCGTGCAGGTGCACACGCCTCATCGCGATAAAAAGGCAGGTACCATTAAAAGTATGGAAGTTTGTATGGAGCATGGTCTAGATCCGGGGAACGTAATCATAGATCATAATAATGAAGAGACCGTTAAGGAGGTTTTAGACCGCGGATTTATTGCGGCCTTTACGATTTACCCAAAAACGAAAATGGGTAATGAGCGAATGGTGGAGGTAGTCAAGAAATTTGGGAGCACCAATATTATCGTTGATAGTTCTGCGGATTGGGGAGTTAGTGATCCTTTGGCGGTCCCTAAGACTGCGGCCCTAATGTTAAAGCGGGGAATCGATAGGGAGGATGTTAGGAAAACCTGTTACCAGAATGCATTGGACGCTTTTGGTAAAAACGGAAAAATGAAGGAGTCCCATTGGTTAAAGCCCACGGGCATCAATCAATCCAAGCTCTATAACGAGAACAGTGTCTTAAGAGGGCAGGCGCCAAGAATTGACGAAGATCAAATCACCTAGAATGAAGGAGAAGCTGATGGGTTTTGCAAGATTGGCAAGACCCGCCAATTTACCTACGGCCGCCGCGGATATATGTGCAGGTATAGCCATTGGGCTCTACGTGCAATCCATTGATGCGGATTTATTTCTACCGCAGCATATAGGAATGGTCTTATCGTTGGTATGCGCATCCATCTTTCTATATGCAGGTGGTGTGGTCTTTAATGATGTATTTGATGCAGAGCTGGATGCTGTTGAGCGTCCCGAACGCGCTATTCCCAGTGGAATTGTAACAAAAGGCGAGGCTAAAATTTGGGGTGCTTTATTACTCGTATCCGGAGTTTTACTGGCTTTTACTTGTACGATTTTGTCCGGTGTAATCTCGGTACTATTGGCAATGGCTATCCTAATCTACGATGCTTACAGTAAACATCATGCATTTTTTGGCCCCTTGAACATGGGAGTTTGTAGGGGATTGAACCTACTCCTAGGCGTATCTATCTTGGGGTCTGTGGTACCGTGGTGGATTTCTATCGTACCCATAGTCTACATTTTTGCAATTACTATGATCAGTAGGGGTGAAGTACATGGCAACAATAAGAATCATATCCTTTTGGCAGGTATTCTGTATGCAATAGTTGTAGTGGCAATTGCGTTAGTAATAGGATTAAAGACCAATGCTTTATTGATTGTGCTGCCTTTTTTGATGTTGTTCGCTGTTTTGATCTTTGTACCCTTGTCCAAGGCCTACCAAGAAAATTCGCCTAAGAATATCAAAAAAGCCGTAATTTCAGGAGTATTGTCGCTAATTGTAATGAACGCTTGCTGGGTGGCCGGTTTTTCAAGTTGGTATCTGGCGCTAGGGGTACTATTGTTATTCCCCTTATCCATAGTTTTGTCTAAATTATTTGCTGTAACCTAAGAATTTTATGCAATTACAATCTATAAAACAGTCTTTTAAAGTACACTATGAGTATCAATTGTATTTTACAAACGGGCTATTTACTCTTGACAATCCCTTATTTTCGAATTTAATAGCTGAGTATCAGGGACTGGAACCAGTGAAATTATTTTTCGTAGTTGATGACGGGGTACAAAAACACCATCCTGATCTATGTTCCCAAATTGAGACCTACTGCAAGCATTTTAAGGACATAGTAAGGCACACGGCAACCCTTGTTGTTCCTGGCGGGGAACAATCGAAAAATAGCGAGGCCGCTGTTGAAGCAGTACTGAAAGGTGTGAATGATCATAAAATTTGTCGTCACTCATTCGTAATTGTAGTTGGTGGGGGCGCTGTTATAGATATGGTGGGCTACGCTGCGGCCATAGCACATAGGGGCGTAAAATTAATCCGTATACCAACAACCGTGCTTTCGCAGAATGATTCTGCTGTGGGCGTTAAGAACAGTATAAACGCATTTCAAAAAAAGAATTTTTTAGGAACATTTGCGCCACCTTACGCTATAATCAACGATAGCGATTTTCTACGAACTTTAGAACAACGTGATTGGATTTCTGGAATTGCGGAGGCTATAAAAGTAGCGTTAATCAAGGACAATGACTTTTTTCAATATATCGCTCAAAATGCAGAAGCCTTGAAAAATAGGGAAATGGAACCAATGCACGATGTTATTTATAAATGCGCGGAAATGCATATGGAGCATATTGCCCAAGGTGGGGACCCGTTTGAATCTGGTTCCTCCAGACCCTTGGATTTTGGCCATTGGGCCGCCCACAAAATGGAATTTATGTCCAATTACCAAATGCGCCATGGGGAAGCGGTGGCCAAGGGTATCGCATTGGATGTTACTTATGCCCAACTCTGTGGACTGATTACGGAGACCGAATTACATCAAATTTTGGATGTCATGAAAAAGATTGGCTTTGACTTGGCGATACCCATGAATACTCCAGAGGAAATTGATATTTTACTTAAAGGGATAGAGGAGTTTAGGGAGCATCTTGGTGGCCAGCTTACCATAACCTTACTATCTGGATTAGGCATAAAGCATGATGTACATACCATTGATATGAAACGCATGAAAGATGCGGTAATGAAGTTGAACCATCAAATGGCCTTAAATTAAAAGTATGCAGGTAAAACAGGACCTTCATTTAACCTATTGCACCAACATTCACCCAGGGCAGGACTGGAAAAGTACGTTCGATAGTATAAAAGCGAATGTACCTGTTATCAAGAAATCTACCTGTGGGGAAGAAAACTTTGGTTTGGGTCTTCGCTTGTCCAATAAGGCCAGTGAGGAATTAGATCATGGAAATAATTTTTCCGAGTTCCAAAAATGGCTAAAGGACAACGCTGTTTATGTCTTTACCATGAACGGCTTTCCATATGGTAATTTTCATGATGAACGGGTAAAGGATTTGGTCCATGCCCCAGATTGGACCACCCCAGAACGGCTAGGCTACTCAAAAAGGCTGTTTCGTCAGCTTTCAGAATTATTGCCAGAGGGAATGGCCGGTGGCATATCAACTTCACCTATTTCTTATAAGTATTGGCATAAAAGTAAAGAAGATGCCAAAAGAGCCTTTGAAACCGGGGCGCGGCAACTCGTACAATTGGTCAATTATTTGGTGTACTTGGAGGAAACTACAGGGAAATACATGCATCTGGATATAGAGCCTGAACCCGACGGCCTTTTGGAGAACAGTGATGAGGTCTTGTCTTTTTTCTCGGATTATCTGCTGCCGATCGGCATTCCGTTTCTTGAGAAACAGTTAGGTTCTACCAGTTTAGAGGCAGAAGCCTTACTTAAAAAATACATAACGGTTTGTTATGACATCTGTCATTTTTCCCTTGCCTATGAAGAGCCCAGGGATACCTTTTTAAAGTTTAAAGCCAAAGACATCCTCATTGGTAAAATTCAAGTAAGTGCCGCGTTGAAAATAATATTTAATGGCGCTAATGATGAAGTTGTTTGGGAGGAACTTTCAAAATTCAATGAGCCTACCTATCTGCACCAGGTAACAGAAGAAATAGGCGGTTCCGTCAAGACCTATAGCGATTTGCCCGAAGTCCTAAACAATAGGGGTACCCATAGGGAGTTAAGGGCGCATTACCATGTGCCCATTTTTTTGGAAAAGTATGGTTCATTATTTTCCACACAGGATCATATTCTAAAAACCATAAATTACATTCAAGAACATCCTGTTTGCGAGCATTTGGAAATTGAAACGTATACTTGGGATGTGCTGCCTTCCGATTTGAAACAGGATTTGTCAGAATCCATCGTTCGGGAAATTGAATGGTTGAAAATACGCTTATAGCATGAAGAAGACGGTTGTAATCAATGTAGTGGGGCTTACGAAACGATTGATAGGTGAACACACACCCTTCATTTCATCATTTTTGGAAAGGGGAAAGGCAACCTACATTAAGCCTATGTTACCTGCGGTTACCTGTGCGGTTCAATCAACTTACGTTACGGGAAAGTGGCCTTCAGGACACGGTATCGTTGGCAATGGCTGGTATTTTAAGGAGGAGTGTGAGGTGAAATTTTGGAGGCAATCCAATAAGTTGGTACAGCAACCAAAAATTTGGGATGATTTAAAGGAACAGTATCCAGATTTTACCTGTGCCAATCATTTTTGGTGGTATAATATGTACTCCAATGTGGATTATAGTATGACCCCGCGCCCCAATTATTTGGCAGATGGAAGAAAAATTCCGGATATCTATTCCCATCCCGCCGCGTTGCGCGATCAGATGCAGAAAGAGCTGGGCACTTTCCCGCTTTTTGAGTTCTGGGGGCCTAAAACGACCATAAATTCATCGAATTGGATCGCCAATGCCGCATTATTGACAGATAAAGAACACAATCCTGATCTTACGCTAATTTATCTGCCGCATTTAGATTATAATCTGCAACGCTATGGAATCGATTTTAATATCATTTCAAAGGATTTATCTGAAATAGATGCGGTAGTAAGGAAACTGGTAGCGCATTACGAACAAAAGGATACCCGGGTAATTTTACTTTCGGAATATGGAATTACAAATGTAAACAGACCTGTACATCTTAATCGATTATTGCGAAAGAACGGATTTATAAGTATTCGTGAAGAACGTGGATTGGAATTATTGGATGCGGGAGCGAGCGCTGCCTTTGCCGTTGCGGATCATCAAGTGGCCCATGTTTATTGTAAGGATAAGACTAAAATAGAAGCTGTTGCAAGCCTTATCAAAAAAGAAAAGGGTGTGGAAAAAGTAGTGTACGGGGAAGATTTGAAGGCGGCTCATTTACAACACGAACGTTGTGGAGATATTGTCGTGGTTGCGGACAAGGATTCTTGGTTTACCTATTATTTTTGGTTGGATGATTCCAAAGCACCGGATTACGCTAGGATGGTGGATATTCACAAGAAGCCCGGTTACGATCCCGTAGAAATGATGACAGATCCCAAAGACAAACTGGTAATGGCAAAAGTTGTTGGAAAATTATTGAAAAAGAAAGTAGGTTTTAGGACCGTTATGGATATTATTCCGCTGGATGCAAACTTAATAAAAGGTTCCCATGGCCGGTTGACAGAAGATCAAGATGACCATCCTATCCTTATAAGTAATTTTGGAGAGGGCATCAATAGCCCATCAATCGAAGCTACCGATGTGCGGGCTATTATAGAAAATCATCTGGTAAACTAAGGCCTAATGAATCAATTCTTTAAAGTTATAGGTTACGTGTTCGCCCTTTTGTTTGCAGTGGGCGCTGCGGTACAGTATAATGATCCAGATTCCATGCTATGGATACTGATTTATTTGCTTGCAGCCCTAATCTCGCTAGTATTCGCCTTGGGTAGGCTAAAAGCTGCAATTCCGCTCATTTTTGGGGTTTTGGCTTTGGTTGGTTTTTTGTTTCTCTACCCGACCGATTTTCAGGGTTTCGATTTAAATGATGGTGACATTGAAACGGTAGAGTTGGGAAGGGAAGCCTTTGGGCTTTTAATTATCGGTTTGGTCCTGTTGATTTTCGGTTTACGGTTAAAGCGAAAATCATAGGTCCAGATCAAACTCCTTTCGAAGTAAATCGATAACTGGATTTTTTTCCCTTAATTTCTGATATTTCTCTTCCGGGGTAAATGCGAATTTTTTCGCACTTTCTTCATTTACCGTAATACTCAATTGAATGAAGTGGTTGTTCAATTTGGAACGTAAATATTCCATCAGTTCATACTGTTCCCGCTCTATTTCTTTTTTCATGGTGCCATTGGGCAGCTCAATATGAATGGTGAAATCATCTTTTAGTTTCGGAAGATCGGTATTGAGGTTTGAAGCAAGAATCTTTTGGCCGTTATCATCGATACGATTTACAAATGCGGCCCAATGCAGTCGTAGTTCTTCTTGGGTAAACTTGGATTTAGGTAAATTATCCTCATCAATTACTACCTCAATTTTATTGAATTCATGTTCTTTCTTCGCTTTTAAACTTGAAATAGACAGCCCTGAAACACGCTTGTTGGCCACATTGATATTTATTTTTTTAGCGGTTTCTGGCGTACTAGGAGAGCTCTTTTCCTCTTGTTGCTGATTCTTAGGAGGTAGTGAGCTCTCAGGTATTGGTTCAACTGTAGGCTCCTTTTGGGTTTTTATTTCGATGGAGGGTTCAACGTGTTGGTTTACCTCAAGCCTACTTTTGTTTTGTTCAACTGGCTCCTTTGCGGGTGCAGTTTCTTTCAGCGGTACTTTGGGAAAGTCCTTGTAAAAGGACGCTGGAGCGATAAAATCTATAGTTCTGTTATGAAGCGCTACCGATTCGGGATTTTTTTTTTCTCCATCAAAATCGATAGAGGCAAGTTTCATCAAGGTAAGTTCAACCAATAGCCGTTGATTTTTACTGGTCTTATACTTAAGGTCACAGTCATTTGAAATATCAAGGCCGCGTAATAAAAAGGAAGCAGAGGTCCGTGTGCTTTGGTCCCTGTAGAGCTGTTGTGCTGCTTCGCCAACCTCTAAAAGAAGTATAGTGTCAGGATGTTGACATACCATCAAATCCCGGAAATGCGATGCGAGACCAGAAATAAAATGGTGCCCATCAAAACCTAAGGACAAGGTTCTATTGAAGAGCAGCAAAAGATTGGGAATATTGTGTTCCAAGATAAGATCGGTAGCTTCGAAATAGGTGTCATAATCCAACACGTTCAAATTCTCCGTTACTGCCTTGCGGGTTAGTTCCTTTCCAGAAAAACTTACCACTCTATCAAAGATGGATAGCGCGTCGCGCATGGCACCATCCGCTTTTTGCGCAATAATGTGCAGTGCATCCTCTTCTGCATCAACACCTTGGTTTTCAGCGATATATTTTAAATATTCCGCAGCATCTTTTACCGTAATACGCTTGAAATCAAATATTTGACACCTTGAGAGAATCGTAGGTATGATTTTATGCTTTTCAGTGGTTGCCAAAATAAAAATGGCGTGCTTTGGAGGCTCCTCCAAGGTCTTTAAAAATGCATTGAACGCAGATTGGGATAGCATGTGTACCTCATCGATAATGTACACCTTATACTTGCCAACCTGTGGGGGTATGCGAACTTGATCGATTAGGTTTCTAATGTCGTCTACCGAGTTGTTGGATGCTGCATCCAACTCAAAAATATTGAATGCAAAATCCTCGTCCTCCCGTTCCGTACCATCTGCATTTATTTGTTTGGCCAAAATACGGGCACAGGTCGTTTTTCCTACACCCCTGGGTCCACAGAATAGGAGTGCTTGGGCCAAGTGGTTCTGGTCGATAGCATTTTGCAACGTATTCGTAATGGCCTGTTGGCCCACAACATCCTTAAATGTTTGGGGTCTATATTTTCGTGCCGATACAATGAATGGTTCCAAAATTTGCTACAATTAGACAGATACAAATATAAATATAGCGCTTATTTTCTGAGCGATTTAAAAATAGAGATCATCCTTAGTTATCAACAATTGCAGTACATTTGCGGCAGCAGGCCACCTTATCGCTCCCGTTAGTGGGAGAGGAAAGTCCGGACACCATAGTGCGGTATAGCGGGTAACGCCCGTCCACTGAAAAGTGAGGACAAGTGCAACAGAAAGCAAGTACAGTTAGGCTGTAGTGAAACCAGGTAAACTCTATACGGTGAAACGTCATGTAAATCGGTGTTTGAGGGCTGCACGCCCAAGCCGAAGGGTAGGCGGTTAGAGCATTGGGGCAACCCTTTGCCTAGATAAATGATAAGGGTCCGTGTTACGGAAACAGAATCCGGCTTACGGCCTGCTTTTTTTAATGAGGTAGCAATTTCAAGTAAATTGCGTCCCCAAATTAACCCTGAGCGTAGCCGAAGGGTACTTTCAATTGCATCTTCTCAAATTTGATTTCAAGGAAATTGCGTCCCCGAATTAGCCCTGGGCTATGTCGAAAGGTTTCGTAAATGCGCCTCTGGTAAGTTTGTTTCTCAAGGAAATGAGGGTATCCCATAAAGTTAATCCTTACAAGAACCATATGGTATTGATTTCATAAAGTGGTATACAAACCAATTTGGCAAACCGTTCCGTAAATTAAGAAAGTAATAATTTTAACTAGCGTTTAAAAAAGCTAAAAACACTACCTCCATATTTTCGCGAGTTGTTGAAATGCGGGAGGTGTTCAAGCCCCGTTTTATTTGAGTGTTCTATAATTAAAACCCCATCCTCCAAAAGAAGGTCCTTTTCGAATACCAATTGGGGCAATTTTTCAAAATCCACCAAATCCATATCATAGAAAGGGTCTGCGAAAATGATATCGAATTGTGCTGTGTTTTGTTGTAAAAAGGTAAAAACATCGCTTTTCAGCGTACGAATATCCATGTCTAGCAGCGCTACCGTTTTGTCTATAAATTGAATGCAACCCGCATGGGCATCAATGGCTAAAATAGACCCTACGCCCCTAGAAGAAAATTCATAACTGATATTTCCGGTACCGGCAAAAAGGTCAAGGACTTTTAAATCTGGGAAATAATACGTGTTATGGAGAATATTGAACAAGCCCTCCTTGGCCATGTCCTTGGTTGGCCTTACAGGTAGATTTTTGGGCGCAAGTAAGTTTCGCCCTTTATGTTTCCCCGAGATTATGCGCATTATATGGTGTTTATTAGTGTAAAATCTATAGTGTTGGAAATTGATTCCCCCAATTTAAATAAGTGTGCGGAGGACGGAGTAAAAATATGTAGGTGCTTGACATACGTATAACTTAGTTTAAAGATGGCATCATCTTCCTCAATTGCCCCGAATAAACGAACCGGAACGGTATTAAGGTCTAAATCTAGCTGTTCCAGCACAAATAGCAGGTAGTATACAAAATCCTCTTTTGTTTGGTAGTTGAAACTATTGTAGAGGACTAACTTTCTTTGGTTGAGGACGGTAATATCCAGTTGATTCCGATGTACGTAAACATAACAGACTTCTTCGTGGTCTGGACTCTTATTATTGAGGAGGTATTGGAGTAAAACCGTGCCATTGTGCATGTAGGTAAACGCTCCGAACAATCCGTAGATATAATTATTGATATTCATGTAGGGGACATACACGGTTACCAAGTCCTGGTGTTCCACTTCATCGTAGGATAGAACATCTGTGGCAAGAACCTTAGTATTGAATTTAAGGTATTCCATGAGTTTATCTGGGTGGAACAAAGACATTGGCACAAGACCAAAAAGACTGTTTCTATGAACAACCACGACCTCGTCAAACTTCTGTCGGTCAAGCTCATGCCTACGAAACAGTTTTTCCAATGCATCAAGCGTGACCATAGGGGTTTGTTCCTCTTCAAACTCGTGTTTGTCTGACAATAGTAGTTTTTGTGAAACAGTATCTGCCACACAAAAAGAAAGTCCATTCAAGCTAACTTGAATGGACAATTTCTTAAAATTCTTATCCGCTATATCTGCGCTTTTATTGATCTTCTCTTTTGTCATAAATTGGTGGCCAGTTACCGCTGGTACTCACTTCATCCATAGAGCCAACTCTTATGGTTGGACCGTTAACTTCCTCTACACTTAACGCCGCGTTTTCACGGGCCAACAAATCGTTTGGTTGGTCATACAGGATAACGTTTTTATCGACTTTAGCTTCAAAAACTGGAGCCCTATAGCCGCTCCTATCTACAAATCCTGCTTTCATATCGAATTTTTCACCATTTGGTGCAGTCGGTACGTCCATTAGATTCTTATAGCGGGTATCCTTTTTAAAGAGCGAATCCTTAACGGAAACAAAACCTAGGGTATCTATAATTTTAATCTCTTTCAATAAATCGATTCCATAGGCTTTATCAAACTCCATAAAAGAGGAATCCCTTTGCTGGGTAATTACATATTTACCAGTGTCGATAAACGTTATTAGGCTATTAAAATCATTTGCATATTTACCGTTAACCGTTTTATAGGCTTCTTGCGAGTTTCTAATGTCCTTCAATTTGGCAACAACCTTAGCAAAACGCTCTTGTTTTACTTCATTGAATTTAATTGGTCCTGTTACGGAATTATAAATTAGGTATCCTAATGCAATACACCCAACCCAAAGTACAATTTGTATGATGGTCTTCATTTCGTATGTGTTAATTTAATTTAGTGGTCTTCACAAATCTACAATTTTTTTTTAATGGTAAAAGTTTTTGGCCTAAAAATCATCTTTATCTTTGGGGCTCATGAAACCAATAACTCCCGCGTCTTTTTATAGTCTATTAGAAACCAAGTTTCCGCACACACCAACTGCCACGCAATCAGTAGCTTTACAAAAATTGGCCGAGTTTACCCTGTCTGGGTTAAAGGAAGAAGTCTTTTTGCTGAAAGGCTATGCCGGTACCGGTAAAACTACTTTGATAGGGACTTTGGTGAACAGTCTGTGGAAGGTTCAAAAGAAGGCTGTGCTTATGGCCCCAACGGGTAGGGCGGCAAAAGTCATGTCTAACTATTCCCAGTCACAGGCATTTACCATACACCGTAAAATTTATTTCCCCAAAAAGCAGAGCGGTGGAGGTGTCTCGTTTGTTTTGGCTCCGAATAAACATAGGGATACCCTATTTGTAGTCGATGAGGCCTCCATGATTCCAGACACGGCAGCGGACTCCAAGCTTTTTGAAAATGGTTCCTTGTTAGATGATTTAATGATGTTCGTATATTCTGGGCATAAATGTAAATTGTTGCTAATTGGTGATACGGCCCAATTACCTCCGGTACATTTGGTATTGAGTCCGGCACTGGATGCCGATAAATTGGCATTGAACTATAATAAGGAGGTCATTAGACTGGAGTTGGATGAAGTGGTGCGGCAGGCAAGCGATTCTGGTATTTTGGCCAATGCTACTTTATTGCGAGAGCAACTACAAAGCGATTTTTTCGATGACTTTAAGTTTAATGTTAACCCGTTCACTGATATTGTTAGATTGATTGACGGGAACGAGATACAGGAAGCGATAGACAGCTCTTACGCAGAAAATGGTAAGGAAGAAACGGCTTTCATCGTTCGTTCCAACAAAAGGGCAAATCTGTATAACCAAAATATTAGGGAGCGTATCTTGTTTTTGGAAAACGATTTGGCCGTTGGGGATTTTATGATGGTGGTAAAGAATAATTATTATTGGCTGAAACCTAATTCCGAAGCTGGCTTTATTGCGAATGGTGATATTATTGAGATACTTGAAATATTCAATATCAAGGAAATATACACGTTCAAATTCGCTGAAGTTAAGGTAAAGATGGTCGATTACCCCAACATGCCTCCGTTTGAAACGGTATTGTTGCTGGATACCATTGCGGCAGAATCCCCATCCCTTTCGTATGAGGATGGGAACCGGCTCTACCAAGAAGTAATGAAGGATTTTGCCCACGAAAAGTCGAAATATAAAAAGTTTTTAGGGGTTAAAAACAACAAGTATTTTAATGGCTTACAGGTTAAATTTTCCTATGCCATAACCTGTCATAAGTCTCAAGGAGGGCAGTGGAATACCGTTTTTGTGGAACAACCTTATTTGCCAAATGGGATGGACAAGGAATATTTAAGATGGTTGTATACTGCCGTAACACGGGCAAAAAATAAATTATACCTCATTGGGTTCAAGGATGATTTTTTTGTTGATTGAGAAAAGATTATTTTAGTGATTGTGGCTTATTTTAGCCAGTGATCGTTCTAAATCATAAAATGGATACCGAAACAATTTTAAGTATTTTTCTGGGGATAGGACTCGCTGCTTCGGTAGGTTTCAGGGTATTTTTACCCTTATTTGCGTTGAGCCTGGCCTCCTATTTTGGGGTGTGGGAATTGAATGCAAACTGGGAGTGGATCGGTAGCTTGGTGGCGGTAATGACTTTGGGCATAGCTACTTTATTGGAGATTTTCGCTTATTTCATCCCCTGGTTTGATAATCTATTGGATACCTTGGCAGTACCCTTGGCCGCAATCGCAGGAACAGCCGTAATGGTGTCTACGGTAGCAAATTTAGATCCGGTGGTTACCTGGTCTTTGGCTATAATCGCAGGTGGCGGAACCGCAACTGCCATAAAGGGTGCCGGGGCAACGGGCAGATTGGCTTCCACGGCTACTACGGGCGGTTTGGCAAACCCGGTACTGGCAACCGTTGAAACCGGAACCGCAGCAGTAGTTACCGTAGCCTCAATTTTTGCTCCAATGATTGCCGCGGTCTTGGTCATTATAATTTTGGTAATCATTTTTAGGATATATAGAAGGTTGCGACCAAGGACGAAAACGTAAAAAATAAATTTTAGGTGAAGATAATAGCAATGATTCCGGCGCGGTATGCGGCTTCCAGGTTTCCGGCAAAACTGATGCAGGATTTGGCAGGTAAGCCGGTAATTTTAAGAACCTACGAAGCAGCGGTCAAGACCATGCTTTTTGATCAAGTCTTTGTGGTTACGGATAGTGCCATAATTTATGATGTAATCGTTGAAGCCGGTGGACAGGCAATGATGAGTCAAAAGGACCATGACTGTGGTAGCGATCGTATCGCCGAGGCAGTAATGCAAATGAAAGTTGACATCATAGTGAACGTTCAAGGAGACGAACCATTTACGGATAGGGAAAGTTTGGAAGGGGTTATAGAGGTTTTCAAAAATGATGTTCACAATGAGATAGATTTAGCGTCCCTAATGGTCAGGATTACGGATGAAGAGGAGATTAACAATCCAAATACCGTAAAGGTAATTGTGGACAATAGAAACTTCGCCTTGTACTTTTCAAGGTCTCCTATTCCTTATCCTAGGGCAAAAGATGAAAGAACAACTTATTTTAAGCACAAAGGAATCTATGCATTCCGTAAAAGTGCCCTAATGGATTTTCAACGTTTACCGATGTTGTCATTGGAGGCTACAGAGAAAATTGAGGCCATCCGGTATTTGGAATATGGGAAGAAGATTAAAATGGTAGAAACCACTGTTCAGGGAATAGAGATAGATACACCAGAGGATTTAAAGAAAGCACAGGCGGCATGGAAATGAATTTTGACGGTATAAAAGTCATCGGTTTTGACGCTGACGATACATTATGGGTAAATGAAACCTACTTTAGGGATGCCGAAGAAAAATTTGCAGTGCTATTGGAAAAGTATGAAACGAAGAATAAAATAGACCAAGAGCTCTTTAAGGCCGAAATCAAGAATTTAGAACTCTATGGCTACGGAATTAAAGGATTCATGCTATCTATGATAGAATGCGCATTGGAACTTTCGAATAATACGATTTCCCACAAAAATCTTGGGGAAATCCTAGAAATTGGGAAAGAAATGATTTCCCATCCGGTAGAGTTGTTGGATGGGGTAGAGGAGGTATTGAATACCCTAAAGGATAGGTATCGGTTAATCGTATTGACAAAAGGGGATTTATTGGACCAGGAACGGAAACTGGAGCGCTCTGGACTCTCGAAGTATTTCCATCATGTGGAGGTGTTGAGTGATAAAAAAGAAAAAAATTACGCTGATTTGTTGGCGCATCTTCAGATTCCGACCAATGAATTTTTAATGATAGGGAATTCGCTAAAATCAGATGTATTGCCCTTGTTAAACATAGGGGCGAGAGCGGTACACGTTCCCTTCCACACCACGTGGCAACATGAAGAAGTGGCAGAGCCGCCGGTGGAGGAAAAAAAGTACATCACCATGTCAAGCTTGAATACTATTTTGGATTATGTAAATTGAAAATGGCAGTAATTTCCCTGTTATAGAGCGCAAACGATATTAAGCGCAACGGGAATGCAAAGTTCGACGTAAGCGTCGGAGGATTTAAATCTCGCTTGTCGAGTTAAAAAAAGAATAGGATTGAAAAACATACCAACAAAGGCTTCAGAAAAATATCGAAATTTCCCAATGGTACCCAGAGTCGTATATGGTAGGGGGAGTTTTAACCAATTGGGCGATATTTTAATGCCAATGCGGAAACACTCGGAAGCACCAATGATTTATTTGGTGGATGCTGTTTTTGAAGGAACGGATTTGATAGGAAGAATTCCCTGTATATTCTGTGATCAAATTATTTTTATTTCTGCGGACGAGGAACCAAAAACTACGCAGGTAGACGCCCTAGTAGACATGTTGCGTAATACATTTACCGAAATGCCTTCTGGAATAATTGGCATAGGTGGCGGAACCCTATTGGATTTGGCCAAAGCGGTAGCCATCATGTTGACCAATAGAGGGCATGCGTCTGAATACCAAGGTTGGGACTTGGTGGGTAGGCCGGCAGTTTACCATGTAGGTATCCCCACGATTAGTGGAACAGGAGCAGAGGTTTCAAGGACCACCGTATTGTTGGGTCCTGAAAAGAAGTTGGGTATAAACTCGGATTACACCACTTTTGACCAAGTGCTTTTAGATCCCGATTTGACCGTAGGAGTTCCAAAGGAACAGTGGTTCTATACCGGAATGGATTGCTACATTCACTGTATTGAATCCTTGAATGGCACCTACCTCAATGCATTTAGTCAAAGTTATGGGGAGAAATCACTGGATCTTTGTAAGGAGGTGTTTATGGGAGATTATACTGATGCCGATAGTCGTGAAAAACTGATGATGGCCTCTTGGCATGGCGGTATGAGCATTGCCTATTCCCAAGTAGGCGTGGCACACGCAATGAGCTACGGTTTGGGTTACGTTTTGGGAGTAAAGCACGGTATTGGTAATTGTTTGGTATTTCAATACCTGGAAGAATTTTATCCTGAAGGTGTTGCACTTTTTAAAAAAATGATGGAGAAGCACCAAATCCAACTACCAACAAACATCTGTAAGGAGCTATCCCAAGACCAAATGGACACCATGATTTCAGTAGCTCTTGCTATGGAACCTTTATGGGAGAACGCACTGGGGAATA
Organism: uncultured Flavobacteriaceae bacterium; assembly: GCA_963793365.1. Lineage (GTDB taxonomy): Bacteria > Bacteroidota > Bacteroidia > Flavobacteriales > Flavobacteriaceae > Maribacter. The sequence continues at coordinate 345,875 of CAWBZP010000003.1, forward strand.
ATTGGAGAAATGTCATTTCCCAAGAAAAACTCAAGACCATTTACGGAAGAATTTAATCAACATAAACCATTGTGGGAGGATTTTAGTTTATAAGCCTACAAGTAGTTAAAAGCCTTAAGACAAATGCAGCAAATAGCAAAGTTCATCTATTTTAAGATTATGGGCTGGAGGGTAAATGGTGCCTTTCCGTCGCACTTGGATAAGTTTGTTATAATCGTTGTTCCACATACCAGTTGGTGGGATTTCTTGTTGGGGCTGGTGATTCGTAAAGTATGGGATGAGGAAATTAATTATATAGGTAAGAAAAGTCTTTTTGATTCCCCGTTCGGATGGTTTTTTAGATGGACGGGTGGGGCTCCCATAGATCGTTCCAAAACTAATGATACGGTAAAAGCAACTGCGCAGGTTTTTAAGGAAAGGCAAAAATTTAGATTAGCCCTCTCTCCTGAAGGTACCCGAAAAAAAGTTGAAAAATGGAAAACGGGCTTTTATTTTATCGCCAAGGCCGCAGAGGTACCCATTGTACTCGTTGCTTTTGACTACGGTAAAAAGGAAATTAAAGTCTCTGTCCCCAAACTTCCAACAGATGACCAATACGAGGACTTTAAAAAATACCAAGCATTTTTTGAGGGCGTGGAGGGTAAGCACGCGCGATAACTATGGGCTGTGCTAAATTGCGAATTGCTATCGTTTCGATAAACGACACCTATTTTTAACATATCGAATAAAACCCTATTACAATTTTCCCGTACATACTGCCGAAAACAATTAAATCATAAATGGTATGAACAGGAATTTTTTAAAAATTGGATTTTTTATTGCCTTGGGAACATCGATATTTGCATCGTGTAGTAAGGATGACGATGGTGTTGATGGTGGGCAGAATTTAGAAAGTACACAATTATACGCTTCGAACAATAATGACGGCGATGTCACCGTATATGATTTGGTATCAGGTGATGTAAAAACCTTTACCACTGCTTCAACAATGGCGGAGGGGGTTTATTATGATGCCGATACTGACGAAATTATACAGGCTTCACGCTCTTCAAATCAATTGAACGCCTATACAGGAATTTCCGCTTTGCTAAATGGGTCTTCCTTAAATATTTCAATTTCCGCTTCTGTCTCAAGCGAATCATCTTTGGAAAGTCCTCGCGATATTGCGGTCAAGGATAACTTTGTAATCGTATCCGACAATGCAGATGTGGATGGGGATGATGCTACGGCAGATGGTAGACTTTTTATATTTACCAGAACAAACGGTTCCTTAATTCTTAGGAACACAATAATTACAGATTTTGCCCTATGGGGAATAGAATTTGTTGGCAATGACCTCTATGCCGTAGTGGATAGGACAAATCAGTTAGCGGTATTTGCCAATTTCACGGCATCCAATACAACGGATGCCACGGTGACTGCCACAAAAAGTATCGCAATAGAAGGTATTGTTAGAACACACGGAATTGCTTACGATAATGGCACCATGATTTTGACCGATGTTGGAAGTGCAATGGATGATGCCGATGGTGCGTTCCATATCATTACTGATTTTGATGTAAAATTTTCGGGAGTATCCAATGGTGGAATTTTAACCGTAGCGGGAAATCAAACGCGAGTTTCTGGTGCAGCTACCTCCATGGGTAATCCGGTTGCAGCGGAATATGACGCAGATTCCAATACTGTCTTCATAGCCGAAGCTGCAAACGGTGGAGGTAAGGTTTTAGCGTTTTCCAATGCCAATGCAGGAGGTAATATCACACCTTCTGTAAATAACAGTTTATCTAAGGCTTCATCGCTGTACTTTTATAGTAATCGATAGAATATTTTTGTTAGGTTTTGTTACTCAAATGGCCCGTTTCTATGAGCGGGCCATTTTTCATTGTAGCATATGTTGGAAGATATTTTATACAGCTTCCTTCTAATTTTTTATGGGGACTGTTATATATTTCTGACTTGCTTCTACAGGGTCTTTTTTTAGGTAAGTAGCCATTTTCTACCCATTCGATAAACGACACCTATTTTTAACATTCAGAATAAAACCTTCACGTAGTTGCTTCGTAAATATTATGAAGTCTGGCCAAGTAGAAGTACATAGATGTGGCAGGAAATGAAAAGGACTGGCTAATGAAAGGCTTCAATGTTTAACTCGAAATTAGTTTTTAGGTTGTTTGTATAGTTGGTAGAAGGTCCGTTTTTGGGAAACGGACCTTTCTTATTCTTCTCTTTTTTTTAAATAGTGAAGGATTTTTAACAGCAAATTTACGACCTATTCCTCCATGGAATTATAAACGTTCTGCAAGTCGTCATCCACTTCTAATTTCTCAAGGAGTTTTTCAACCGTGGTTATTACTTTCTCATTAAAGGATTTGGTCACTTTTTAATTAGAGCTATTGCTGATATCTAGAGTTTTATTATATCTTCTTGAAAATTTGTGGCATTTATTAAGATTATAAATGTTTTTTAGAAATCCTGCATCTAGTCCACCATATCTAATAATTGTCCGAACTTAATAATTTCTGAAATCGAATTTAATCCTAACTTACGGTACAGGTTTTTTCTATGAGTCTTTACGGTATCTATTGATATGAAAAGAATTTCACCTATTCCATTGTTATTAATACCCTTAGCCAATAATTTAAAAATAAGTTGTTCTTGAGCGGTTAGTTCTTGAAAATTCTGCCACGCCTTATGACCGGGTTCAAAATAACTTAAAATGCCATAAACTGTATCACCTACTTTTCCTAAAGAATCCATAAAGCAGGTCAGGTTGAAAAAGGAATTTTCATCTAAGTTATATTTATGTGTATAAAGCAAGCTTTGTGCCCCTTGCATTTTACCATTAACCAGTATTTGTTGAAAATAATCACAACTCTTGTTGAAGTCGTTATTGTCATGAAAAGCAATTACTTTTTTTAAGGCCAAGTGATATAGGTTTGGGTTTGAAATTTCTTTTAAATATGAAAACCCCTCAAATTCTAAACGCTCCATTTCGGCGCATCTATTTTTTAACGATGAGGTCATATAATTATAATCCAATGATTTCTTTTTATTGATATGTATATCATAGGGAAGATATATCGCTATTTCTTCGACTAGAGCTGGCTTTTCTATGTATAGTTGTCGTAAGCGAAAAGCATGATAATCCAAATGACCAAAAGCCTCTTTTTCTGTTAGTTTACGCCTCATAAACCAAAAACTTTATTCGTGATTTCTATTATATAGGCCTCATAGTCATTTGGTACCTCTAACATAGGATAGTGTCCGCTGTGATTAAACAGGGTTAATTCACATTCAGGTTGGTTTTCGGCATTAATTTCCTCTAAATAAGAAAGGTTAATGAAAGGATCTTTAAAACCGTGTGCTATATACTTGGATATTTGAAGACTTTTAAAAATAGCACGCTGATTGTTCCATTGGTTGTTGGGGGCGGCATTTGCTACGCCGGTCCTCACTTTCGGTTGGGTATTTAAAAAGTCCGCTTTAATGTGGTCTTTTACAGTAGGGTTCGTTACCGCTTTATCAAGAAATGCCTCTAGAATACCATCCTCTGGCTGTTCTTCAAAGAGTACCACCATTTCAGGTACCGGATTAAAAGCACTTTCAAAATTAAGGGGTAATTCTATAGGTGGTGTTCCCATAATACATATCCCTTTAAGGTTATGTAATTGAGGGGCTATCTCAATAGCTAAATGACCTCCTAAAGAATGCCCGTACAAAAAAATAGAATTTTCAATAGCTCCAATAATTTCTACAAGATTATTAATAATATTGGGAATTGAGAACTCTTTAAATCCCTGGTCTTGAAAATCGTCATAATGACCGGGTAGCTCAATGGTTAAAGAAGAATACTCAAACTTAGGACTATTTAAAAGTGAAGAAAAAACAGTAGCGTTAGAAGAATTTCCGTGAATGAAAATAATGGTCTCCTCAAAACGTCCCTTTTTAAAATTGGTTTTCAATATGCTGTTTTTTAATTAAAAAACAATATACTAAAGCTTTGGCACAAATCCCTATCTCAATTTTATTTTTGAAGTTTATAAGGTAGTCTTTATATTTAGCTTCACTAAAAATCAACAGGGTATCTTTTCCCCCAAAGAACTTCCGTGAACCAATTATGTATGGGAGAAGAAAACACGAAAATTTTAGCGTTCTCAAATGGTATATCCAAGTATCTTAATGGGGTTTCTGTAGACAAAAAGGATTTCTTAGATTTAACCAGTTTTCCGTTGATCAACGGAAAACAAGCGGTCTATGTTATGGATTGGTCGCTGAACAAAATTACGTTCTCAAGAGGTATTAAAGCCTTTCTTGGATACAAAACTGATGAGTTCGATATGGCGATGGCGTTAAACCGTGTTCATCCAGAGGATGAGATGATTGTGTCTAGAGTAATAAAGGGAATTGTTAATCATTGTATTGATGAAAATGTTGCGGGTAACAGCGAATTTTTAAATATCACGTATCGTATGATGCGCAAGGATGGTTCATTCGTTAAAGTACTACGAAAATCATCCGCCTATGAAGTTGATGAACAAGGGCGAATGACCAGTAATTGGTCTATAATAACGGATATAGGATTTATCTCGAATAATAACCAGGTAGAATGGGATATCTATGCCAATGGCATGGATGTTATTAAATTCAAGAACAATGTATACAGGGAGTTCGAGGATTTTTTTACGCCAACCGAGCTTTTGATCATCAATGCTTTAAAAAAAGGATTAAAAAGTGAGCAGATAGCAAACGACCTTAATATAAGTAAACACACGGTGGCTACGCATCGTAAAAATATCAATAAAAAAAGTAATTGTTCTAGTGCGCAGCAAGTCATGGCCTTTTGCCATAGAAACGGAATTCTTTAGTTTGGAAAAATGCGGCCTATAGCGAAGTCGATGAACAAGATTAACCCTTCGAAAAAGCTAAATTTTTTAAGGTGATTTATTCGAGTACGGTCCAAATGGACTAGTTACCTAATGCTTAGAAAATTCCTCCCCTTACCTTAACAGCTTTCTTATTTTTACCTGCAAATCGACAAACTGCATATTTACCGGTCAAACGGTGTTAATGATTGTTAAAAATACCTACAAGTGGGTATTTCCATATCAAGTCTTATAAATTAAATTTGGTATCTATTTAACTGATATTTCGATAGAACCCCAAATCTATCCGCTAAGCTATATGCTCTGGTTTAATTAAGGAACCAACCAACCGAGTATGGGAGAATTTTACCCGATAGCTTCATTTTACTACAATAACTATAGCCTTTGGGTAAAATTATTTTTGTCGCCTTTTTTCTGGGTGGTCAATAGTTGGGACTCTTTTTTTTCTATTGCCCTAGATAAACCTAAACTTCCTGATTTCATTGGTAGTGCTATTTATTCTAGCAGGAATCGAACCTATATATTAAACAATCTTATAATTATCTAATTATGAAAAGAACAATCCTAATTATTATTTGTTCACTATTGACGATTTTTTGTTTTAAAGTTAACGGACAGGGATGGAAAGACATAGGTTCGGTAAACAACCAACCTTCCCAAAGTGAAGCTAACCGTATAACTTCTGCTTTAGACAATAATGGTGTACTTTATGTTGCATTTGCTGAAGTTTCGAATGCACAAAGAGGAAGTGTAAGAAAGTTTGAAAATGGTATATGGTCCTATGTGGGCTCCGCTAGTTTTACAAATGCAAACTGTGCTGATTTTTCATTGGTTTTTGATAGCAATAATAATCCTATAATCGCATATAGCTGTCAAGATGGTGTGTATGCTCAAAAATTCGAAAATGGTTCTTGGCAACTAGTAGGAGGTAGTATTGTGGATCTAAATGGTGGTGGCTTCACGAACATAGCCATTGCTTCGGATGACACGCTATTTTTAACCTATAGAAGTGTTTTGGGAGCTAAAACAAAGGTGATGTTTTTTAACGGAATAACTTGGGACTTTGTTGGAGATTCTGAATTTTTCCCTGATAATACGACCCCAGCAGGAATAGCAGTAGATAGTGGTGATAACCCAGTTATTGCTATTCAAATTTTCACATCACAAATTGAAGTATATGCCTTTAATGGCACTGGTTGGAATTTGGTTGGTAATGCTGCAGTACAGTCAGGAACTGCGTTCCCCCATGCATTTGGTATTGATGCTGCTGATAATCTCTATGTTTTTTATACCGAAGGAGATTTCGGCCCTTCTGAATACACTAGTTATGTTCAAAAGTATGATGGAAATACTTGGAATATTTTGGGTGGAGGCCCCGTACTTCAGCAAATAGTAAATGATGGCTTCGCGTTGAGTGTTAGCGAAATGTATGTGACAGATTCGGGACTTCCCATTATTTCTTTTTTAGATTATGATAATAACAAGAAAGCTTCTGTGTTACGCTATGATGGTACTAATTGGTTACCATTTAATAATACTCTAAATGTATCTGAAAATGTATCATCGGGTACTTCAGTGGTCCAAAGAACAGGTGAATTTCCTATTCTTTCTTACATTGATAGAGGCGTAAATGAGAATCAGTTCTTGTTAAAAGTAAAGCAGTTCGATGAGAATTTTGTTCCAGTTACACTCCCTCAAATCATATCCCTCTTCCCAAATCGTGGTGCAACAAATGTTACCTTAGATACGGAATTGGTCATTACCTTTGATCGGGAAGTTCAAATAGGTCCGGGTTCGCCATCGTTATTAAGCGATGTAAATATTTTTGGTGAAGGACTTAATTCCGAGTCAAAAATAAGGGCGGTTGACAATCAGGTATTTTTAACGCCGGCCGATATGGATCCAAACGCCAATGTTAACATTTTTATTGGTGATCAAGTATTCAGTGATGTTTCGGGTAATTTCTTTCCCGGTTTGGACCCCAATGAATTATGGACATTTAGTACCATAACGACCACTGATGCAACGCCACCCGTCGCTATATTGTCTCCCGCCAACGGTAGTGTTGATGTACTTGCTGATCAGCTCTTTACGATAACTTTTGATGAAGAAGTGATAGATAATGTGGGCGGGGCACCTATTGCCCTTTATGCGCAGGATGGCACCTATATCAATGCTATTTTGCCCCCATCGTATACGCTAGCTTTTGATGGTCAAAAATCAACGATTACATTTCAAATTACGAATGCGTTTGCTCAATTATCACCTTCAACCACTTATGCAATAGACATCTTTGAAGGAGATTTTGAAGATGTGGCAGGTAATGACTGGGAAGGAACAGGTATTATAAATGGAAATTATGTACCGGGTAGTAATTGGCAGTTTACGACTTCTCCTACTTTAGATATTCCTACCGAAGCTATTTTAACTCCGGCAAATGATTCCAACCTATTACCGGCAGATCAAATATTTACCGTTACGTTTAATGAGTTGGTTCAAATAACGGATACTAATGGTGAAATTACCATTTTCAATCCGTTGACCAACGGTGGTGCTGTTACGGTAGATGTGCTTACCGTTGCCAACGGTGGAATCCAATTGTCCGATGATGGTAGTATATCAATACTTACATTGACTCCAACGCAAAACCTCCCAGGGAATACCTCCTTGACCTTTGATATCCCATCGGGATTGTTCGAGGACTTAGCGGGCAATCCATGGGGCGGTATCTCCGGCTTTAGTTCAACGTGGCAGGTAACCACAGCCTTAGGCGATACGCCTTGTACCTCTGGAGATGTGGATTTAGAAATAACCTTTGACGATTATCCCTCAGAAACTTCCTGGACGCTAACGGACCAGGCCGGTACTGTAATGGACGCTTCTCCTGATTATGCGGGTCAGCAGCCCAATAGTTCAATCACCGCTCAGTTTGCCAACTTAGCAGATGGCACGTATACATTTACTATAAATGATGCTTTTGGAGATGGTATATGTTGTTTTGCCGGTCAGGGATCTTTCATTGTTTCCAAAAATGGCGATGCGATCTTCTCCGGTGGACAGTTTAACACGGAGCAGTCTTTCCAATTTTGTATCGATGGTTCCATCGATTCGGAACTGCCTGTAATAAATTGTCCTTCAGAAATCACGGTAGACGCGGGAACAAACTGTTCTTCATCAGTTACCGTCTTGGAACCAACAGCCACGGATAATGTGTCCACAACCTTTACCTACGAGGGTCTTCGTAGTGACGGACTACCATTGAATGATTCCTTTTTTGTAGGTGAAACTACCATTACCTGGACCGCTACAGATGAAGCGGGCAATGTTTCAGAAAGTTGCGAACAGACCATAACGGTAAACGGTTCTGGAGATTGCTGGTTTAATGTGGGGCCTGAGATTGTAGGTCAGAATGCTGCAGAAAATGTAGGTAGCGGAGTTACTATCAATGCAGATGGCACCGTGGCAGCTTATGTAAGTCCTAATGCCAACGGCGCTGGTAATGTGGGCCAAGTGACCATTCTTGAAAAGTCTGGGAATACATGGGTTCCCAAAGGGAATACCGTCTTGGGTAGTAAAGGTGGACGTGGCTTGAGTGGTGTTGATTTAAACGATGCAGGTAATCGTTTGGCGGTAAGTCAAGATTTAGGCAAGGTAAAGGTCTATGAGTTTACAGGAACCAATTGGCAACAATTAGGGGCTGAAATTCTTTCGGCAGGGCAGGCGTTTATACAAAAAGTCGATTTTGATGCTAGCGGCAATAGATTGGCAGTTGGTTATGCCCAAGAAAACAATGGATCTGGCTTGGTTGTGATATATGAATTACAAGGTGGAGAATGGGTCCAATTTGGCCAATCGCTAACAGGGAGTAGTGCTGATGATTATTTTGGTAGGGATGTTAGTTTGAATAGTGAAGGGAATATTCTTGCTGTGGGAGCATATCAGATTCAAGGTCTTACCAATCCAGTAAGAGAGGGTTATGTAAGAACCTTTGAATTGGTAAATGGAAGCTGGTCGCAACTAGGCACGGATATTGTTGGTGACAATATTGAAGATTTTTTTGGTATATCTATAGGTTTAAATGATATAGGAAATAGAGTCGTAATTGGCGCTAATGCCGGTAGATACGCTAAAGTGTTTCAATTCGAAAATAATACTTGGACACAATTGGGAAACAATTTAGCGGTATTTCCCTTTGAGCAACCGGGCTACCAGGTAGATATCAATGGTTTTGGAGATTTGGTGTTGATTGGAAACTTTAACCAACCTGGCCGCGTTTACCAATGGAATAATAATCAATGGCAATTGTTAGGCCAACCCATGTATGATGTTGGACAAGATGTGGCCATGAACAAAGCAGGTGATGTCATCATTATGGGATCCCCCGAGTTCAATAGCCAAGCTGGCAAAGTTGCTATTTTTGAATATGGAGGCAATTTAGACAGCGAACAACCTGTAATCACCTGCCCAGACAATTTGGAAGTAGTCATAGCGGAAACCGAAACCACGGCAACCCTAGTTCTGGAAGATCCAACGGCAACGGACAATGTGTCGACCAACTTTACCTTTACGGGTACACGTTCAGATGCCTTGGCATTAACAGACCCTTACCCGATAGGGGAAACCACCATTACCTGGACGGCAACCGACGAGGCCGGCAATACTTCAGAAAGCTGTGATCAGCTTGTTTCGGTAATGATCGCAGAGTCAGAGCTTACCTTGGCGGCAGACGGGTCCTTGACCATAACCGATACCAATGGAGGGATCTCAGATGACAATTTTACCTTGGCATTGGATAATGGAAACCTAGTGTTGACCAATACCACACCCATTGCCATTACCGGGGAAGGTGTCGTACAAATAGATGCCAATACGGTACAGATACCCTTGGCACGTATTACGAACGGCCTTACCCTAAATGGCGGCGCAGGTACCAATACCTTGCTTTTAGATACCGCGATAGGTTTAACGGGCGTGGACAATTTCTTGACCTTGAACGACATCAACGTACAACTAACCGGTACGGAAACCTTGCAGTTAAATGCCCTGAATATAACCGGGGGTATTTACGACACTAACGGCTTAACGACTTCTGTCACCACGGCCGCAAATTTCTTCACAGGTGCTACCCTAAGCGGTACCGGTACGATCAATGGGGTAGTAAATATGAACGCAGGTTCAAATTTAGAGGCAGGGGTAAGCCCAGGTATTCTGAATACGGGTGAACTAACCTTAGACAACAGCAACAATATTTTTGAAGTGGACGGCCCAACCGCAGACACCGAGCACGACCAAATTGTGGTAACGGGTACCGTAACTATCGTGGCAGGTACTACCTTAAATCTTTTAAATGGCTATGCCAATGCCGATACGGATGAAATTATATTAATCGATAACGACGGCACGGATGCCATTAGTGGCACCTTTGAAAGTTTGGCTGAAGGTGATGCCGTTGCTTTTGGCAGCTTTACCGGAACCATTAGTTATGTTGGTGGCGATGGTAATGATTTGGTGTTGCTTGGCAATACAGAAGGCTTTGCTCAAATCGGTGAAGATATTGACGGCGAGGCAGCAGGAGACCTCTCGGGCTATTCTGTAAGTATGAGTGCAGATGGGACTCGTTTAGCCATAGGAGCTATTAGTAATGACGGCAATGGCTCAAGTTCGGGCCATGTACGAATTTACCAAGATGATGGTTCGGGTTCTTGGGTACAAATCGGTGAAGATATTGACGGCGAGGCAGCAGGAGACCTCTCGGGCTATTCTGTAAGTATGAGTGCAGATGGGACTCGTTTAGCCATAGGAGCTACTAATAATGACGGCAATGGCTCAAATACGGGACATGTGCGAATTTACCAAGACGATGGAGCGGGTACTTGGATACAATTAGGTTCAGATATAAACGGCGAGGCAGTAGATGACAGGTCGGGTGTATCTGTAAGCCTAAGCGCAAACGGTAATCGCGTAGCTATTGGGTCCAATGGTAATGATGGTAACGGTGTTAGAGCGGGTCATGTCCGCATTTTTGCATATGACTTAATTGGTAATTGGATTCAAATAGGTGGCGATATTGATGGTGAGTCAGAAAACGACGGTTCAGGTCGTTCAGTTAGTTTAAGTTATAATGGACTGCGTGTTGCTATTGGTGCTTATGCAAATGACGGAAATGGTTCTAATTCAGGCCATGTACGTATTTACGAAGAGGATAGTATGGGTACTTGGTTGCAATTAGGTGCAGATATTGAAGGTGAGGCAGCAAATGACTTGTTTGGATGGTCCGTAAATTTAAGTGATAACGGGCGACGTGTCGCTATAGGTGCTTATGGAAATGATGGAAATGGTTCTAATTCAGGCCAGGTACGTATTTACGAAGATGATGGTATAGGTAATTGGGTACAAATGGGAGCCGCCATTAACGGTGCGGCCGCAGGTAACCAATCAGGTTGGGTAGTAAGCATGAGTGAAGACGGTAGTCGTGTAGCCATAGGAGCTGGCACAAGTTCTAGCAGTACTGAAAATTTAGGACCTGTTCGTATTTACCAAGATGATGGTTCGGGTTCTTGGGTACAAATCGGTGAAGACATTGACGGCGAGGCAGCAGGAGACCTCTCGGGCTATTCTGTAAGTATGAGTGCAGATGGGACTCGTTTAGCCATAGGAGCTACTAATAATGACGGCAATGGTGCAAATTCAGGTCATGTGCGGGTTTATGAACTTGCAGTACCAGACCCAATAGATAGTCAAGCACCCCAAATCACCTGCCCAGAACCCATAACAGTTGCCAATGAATTAGGAATCTGCGCGGCAAGTTTCCCGATAACTCCAGCAACGGCAACAGATGATGTTTCTACGCCAGAGAATATTACGATAACTTTTGAACGTAGTGATAGTGCTGTGTTTACCCTTACAGATCCTTTCCCTGTAGGGGAAACTACCATCATCTGGACCGCTGCAGATGAAGCCGGTAACGTTTCCGAAAGTTGCGAACAGATCATAACCGTAGAGGACAGTGAAGCTCCTACTGCCGTTGCGCAGGATATCACAATAACACTAGATGCAAATGGCGAGGCAACTTTAGTTGCAAAAAACTTGGATAATATAGACACCCCATCGAGCGATAATTGTACGCCAGTAGAGGAGTTGATCTATAATGCCTCCAGAACTTCTTTTGACTGTTCAGACATCGTAACACCGGTAACGGTATTCTTTTCCGTAACGGACGCTTCCGGAAACGAGAGCGCTTCAGTAGCCGCAGAAGTGACGGTGGAAGATACGACCGCGCCGGTTGTAACTTGTAATTCAGATATTGTTGCGACCAGTTTAAGCGGACAGCCCTTGGTGGTGGAAGTAGTACCGCCAACGGTACTTGATGTTTGTGCTGATAACCCATCACTACCATTGGCCACAAGAAGCGATGGCGGTGAACTAACGGATCCTTTTGAAGTAGGTGTCACCACTATTTTGTGGTCGTCGGTAGACGCCTCTGGCAATGAAGGAACCTGTGAGCAAACGGTAACGGTAAACTTTACCGCTTCTTCGGGCAGCAGTATAGTTTCATTCGGTATTCAAAATGAAGTTTCCACTACCATTACAGGTACGGATATTCGAGTGGTCATGCCTTTGGGCACGGACTTGTTGAACGACCTCGCTCCGATAATCGAGGTATCGGAATTTGCTTCGGTATCTCCTGCCAGTGGTGTTGGGGTTGATTTTTCTACTGGACCTGTTGCATATACGGTTACGGCCCAGGACGGCCAAACACAAACAAATTATCAGGTAGCCGTGGACTTGGAAATACCAAGCCTTATTATTACCGAAATCATGTACAATCCTGCCAATTCAGATAATGCATGGGAGTATATAGAAGTCTATAACAATTCCAATACAACGATAGATTTAAGCGGTTATGTCATTGATGATAATACGGGGGCGGCCTATACGGAGGCTAATATTTCATCTGGGGCTATTGAACCCCAAAAGTCCGCCATTATTTTTGATGGTTCGGTAAGAACCGTTGAGGACTTTCAACAAGGATGGGGAGAAGTAAATGCCATTCCTGCTACCCGGTGGAGCGCACTTAATAATGATGGTGATGGCATTGGAATTTGGGACACCTTTAGTGCCTATCAAGGGGATAATGTCTTACAACAGAATACATTGGAAAAGGTCTCCTATAAGAATAGTATGGAAAACTGGCCGGTGAGTGATGGGATCGCATCCATTTATTTAACATCCCTTGATAGTGACAACACGCATGGGACCAATTGGGCTTTAAGTGTAGCGGGTCAGCAGACACCCGTATTCGATACCTATGTATTTAAACCTTTTGGTAATAATCTAGGATTGGATGTTGGTTCCCCCGGTATTCCGGAAGAGGATACTGAAAATCCGATTTTAACATGTGCTGAAACGATTTCCGTTGCCAATGATTTGGGACAATGCACCGCTATAGTGGCCCTTATCGCACCTACGGCTACTGACAATACATCCTTGCCCGAGGCAATAACCATAGTAGGCATCAGAAGCGATGGTCTTGATTTGGAGGCCCCTTATCCAGTAGGTGCAACGACTATTACTTGGACCGCTACCGATGAAGCACAAAATTCTGCTGAATGTGAGCTATTGGTGCAGGTTAATGATACGGAAGCTCCCACTGCAGAGGCACAGAATATAACGGTAGTCTTGGATGAAAATGGTCTAGTGACCCTAAACCCCAAAGACTTGGATAATAGTAGCACCCCATCAACGGACAATTGTACGGTGTTGGAAAGCTTGGTGTACAATGTCTCGCAAACAACTTTTGATTGTACTGATGTAGGAGCACCTATGACGGTCTTCTTTTCGGTGACCGATGAAGCCTTGAATGAAAGCGCCGCGGTTATGGCCACGGTCACCGTCGTTGATACGACCGCTCCAGTACTAGCGTGTGAAGAAAATATCGTAGGTACAAGCCTTAGCGGCCAGCCTTTAGGAATCGATGTTACTTCACCTTTGGTGACGGACAGTTGTGATGCACAGCCCGTAGTGGCCGGTCTTGCCACCTTGCCGGATAATAGTACCACGGTCCTTACGGCAGGCACCCAAAACTACAGTTTTCCGGTAGGCGTAACCACCATAGTATGGACCGGGACGGATGCAGCCAATAACGTTGCTACCTGCCAGCAAACGGTAACGGTAAACTTTACGGCGGCTTCAGGCAGCAGTATAACTTCCTTTGGTATTCCAAATCAGATTTCCACGACCATTACGGGTACGGACATTCAAGTGGTCATGCCTTTGGGCACGGACTTGGTGAACGAGCTCGCACCGATAATCGAGGTGTCCGAATTTGCTTCCGTATCGCCAGCTAGTAGCGTTAATGTTGATTTCTCTGGAGGTCCGGTAGACTATACCGTAACCGCACAGGATGGCGTTAGCCAAACCGTATACCAGGTTGCCGTGGTATTGGAACCGGATACTGTTCCGCCGGTAATTACCTTGAACGGTGCCAACCCACAAGAAATAGAACTGGGGGTTGGTTATACGGAATTGGGAGCTACCGCCGATGATGGTTCCACCGTAGTGATCGATGCTTCCGGATTTGAGGATGCAGTGGGCAGCTATATGATATTTTATGATGCCAACGATGGATTCAATGATGCGATACAGGTTACACGAACAGTGAACGTGGTAGATACCACCTCACCAGTAATCACCTTGAACGGTACGGACCCACTAGAGATAGAACTGGGTGCAGGCTATACGGAGTTTGGAGCTACGACCGACGATGGCTCCACAGTGGTCATCGACGCCACGGAATTTATGGATGCCCTAGGGAGCTACACCATCTACTATGACGCCAACGACGGATTCAATGATGCAGAGCAAGTTACCCGTACGGTGAACGTGGTTGATTCCTCACCGCCTGTGGCTTCGGGCCCGGCCGATTTAATAGATGCGACGTATTTGCAGGGGTCGAGCAATCCTGCCCCTACGGGTCCTATTTTACGTGCGGAACAAGGGAATAGGGAAGTATATTTGAAGTTTGACCTAAGTACATTTAGCGGTCCCATCTCGGAGGCACAATTGCAAATGCAGGTGGCGAGCGATCCGGGCAACGGTACCTTGGAGGTCTTTTTGGGAAGCAGTACCGACTGGACGGAAACGGGCCTTAATGGAAGCAACAAACCAAGTACCGTTGGCGTGGCCTTGGCTTCGATAACGGGAACCCATAGCCTTGGCCAAGTCAAGACCTGGAACCTGAACGTTGCCCAATTATCGAGCGGTGGCCCGGTCACACTGATCGTGAAGCATAGCAACGGCAACGATGTGGCCTTCGCCTCGGATGAAACATCAAACCCTCCGCAATTAATCATAACAGCAGGAGCAATCGTTCCGGTAGATTCGGACGGTGACGGATTCTTTAGCGATGTGGACTGTGATGACAACGACCCATCGGTCTATCCTGGTGCTCCTGAAATCTGTGACGGTAAAGACAACAACTGTGACGGTCTGGTGGACGACGAAGATTCTACCGTGGAATGCGACCTCACAGAAGGCCCTGCGGACCTTATCGATGCTACCTATTTGCAGGGGTCGAGCAATCCTGCCCCTACAGGTCCTATTTTACGCGCCGAACAGGGAAATAGAGTAGTCTATTTGAAGTTTGACCTAAGTACGTTTAGCGGTCCTATCTCGGAGGCACAATTGCAAATGCAGGTGGCCAGCGATCCGGGCAACGGTACCTTGGAGGTCTTTTTGGGAAGCAGTACCGACTGGACCGAGACCGGCCTTAACGGAGGTAATAAACCGAGCGCAGTCGGTAGCGCCCTGGCCACGATAACGGGGACCCATAGCCTTGGCCAAGTCAAGACCTGGGACCTGAACGTTGCCCAATTATCGAGCGGTGGCCCGGTCACACTGATCGTGAAGCACAGCAACGGCAACGATGTGGCCTTCGCCTCGGATGAAACATCAAACCCTCCGCAATTAATCATAACAGCAGGAGCAATCGTTCCGGTAGATTCGGACGGTGACGGATTCTTTAGCGATGTGGACTGTGATGACAACGACCCATCGGTCTATCCTGGTGCGCCGGAGCTCTGTGACGGCAAGGACAATGACTGTGACGGTCTGATTGACGGTGCGGACCCCGACAGTTCCGATTGTCCCTCTGAAGTAATCGCCGACCTGATCGACGCGACCTATTTACAGGGTTCCAGCAATCCTGATCCTACCGGCCCTATCCTACGGGTGGAACAAGGGAACAGGGAGACCTACCTGAAATTCGACCTAAGTGCCTTTAGCGGCCCGATCACCGAGGCCACATTACAAATGCAGGTGGCGAGCGATCCGGGCAACGGTACCTTGGAGGTCTTTTTGGGAAGCAGTACCGACTGGACGGAGACCGGCCTTAACGGAGGCAACAAACCAAGTACGGTCGGTAGCGCTTTGGCAACGATATCGGGCACCCATAGCCTTGGCCAAGTCAAGACCTGGGACTTGAATGTAGCGCAGTTGTCGGGCGGCGGAGAGCTGACCCTGATCGTAAAACATAGCAATGGCAATGATGTTGCCTTTGCCTCGGATGAAACGGCGCAGGCACCACGGCTCATTATTACCGCTGGCGGCAATACATCCACGGCCAAGACTGGACCGGTCAATAACATGGTTCTGTATCCCAATCCGGCGAATATCGAGACCACATTGAGTTTCGAACTTCCGACCACGGTAGGAACCATACAGGTGTTTGACGTAACGGGAAGGCTTGTAAGAACGATCGAAGGAGGTAAAATCGATGAACGGGGAGCACCGGTGAACGTCCAGGAGATGCCTGCGGGTGTTTATTTCGTAAAGACGACCGATACCAGTGGAACCCAGTTCCAACAACAGATGCTTATAAAAAGGCAGTAATATTTAATATAAAAACTATACTATACATAAACAAAAAAGGAGGCCGATCGGTCTCCTTTTTTTATATCCTATAAGTAATAAAGCTATTCCTCCATGGAATGATAAACGTTCTGCACGTCATCATCCTCCTCCAATTTTTCAAGGAGTTTTTCAACATCCGCAGCTTCTTCTTCGCTTAGGCTTTTAGTCACCTGTGGAATCCGTTCGAATCCTGAGGATAATATTTCAATGTCCCTATTTTCCAGTTCTTTCTGCAACGCACCAAAACTCTCAAAAGGTGCATAAATCAGAATCCCGTCATCATCGACAAATACTTCTTCGGCGCCAAAATCGATGAGTTCCAGTTCCAATTCTTCCGGGTCTACACCTTCTGTTGGAATCCTAAAATTACAGGTATGATCGAACATAAATTCAACAGAACCCGAAGTACCTAGGCTACCGTTACATTTATTGAAATAACTTCGTACATTGGCTACGGTCCTGGTATTATTATCGGTTGCCGTTTCGACCAATATAGCGATTCCATGAGGCGCATATCCTTCAAAGAGTACTTCTTTGTAATCCCCTAGGTTTTTATCGCTTGCTCTTTTTATGGCACGTTCAACATTGTCCTTGGGCATGTTCACAGACTTGGCATTTTGAATCACTGCCCTTAGACGGGAGTTGGAATCTGGATCTGGGCCACCTTCCTTCACCGCCATTACAATGTCCTTGCCAATTCGCGTAAATGCTTTTGACATTGCGGACCACCGTTTCATTTTTCTTGCTTTTCTGAATTCAAAAGCTCTTCCCATGTTGTTTTATATTAAAAATAAAGTTCAAATTTAACTAAAAAGTTCATGTACAAAGCACCCTAAATAGGCACCTTACTCCATGAACTTCAATCAATTTTAGGTTTAATCGGTACCTCTCTTATTCACTTTCAATAATTTCCTCAATGCTCCGGGCCAGAACAAAGTCTTTTTCTGTAACTCCATTGGCATCGTGCGTACTCAACCTAATATTAACTGTTTTGTAAACGTTGCTCCAATCGGGGTGGTGGCCTTGCGCTTCGCATTCAAAAGCGATACGCGTCATAACGGAAAAAGCCTCCTTAAAATCCTTGAATTCAAAAGTGGTCTCAATAGCACCATCTACATATTCCCATCCATCCAATTGGCTAAGGTAATCAGCAATCTGTTTTTCTGTAAATTTTTCTGTTTCTTTCATAATTGTGCTTTAGTTAAGGACATGATGATCAATAATGTCCTGATAGGTGAACTGTAAATTTTTAGGTAATTTATTCGTTTTTGGAAGTACTGCCATAAAGCGGTCCTCATTTGTTGTATATACTCTTTTTAAAATAGGATTGAAACTGCCCACACGCTCCAGAATTTCTTGAATGAATTCTTCATGATGAACAAGGTCATTACTTCCAAGATGATAAATACCGGTTTTATTTCTATTAATAATATAGTGAATTTGTTGGGTTAACTTATCGTCGTTGGTCACATTTAAGATTAAATTTGGAAAAACTTCAACCGGTTCGTTATTAATAATGGCATTTTTCATGTCCTTGATCCGGGTAGAGCCATTACCGAAAACCATGGGCACGCGTAGAATTCCCATTTTATCTTTTGGCAACCGCAATAACATGTTTTCTATCCTAATCTTTAATTTCCCATAGATGCTTTCAGATAGGGTTTTATCCAACTCGTAGGATGGATACTTACTATAGGCATCAAAGACATTCGCGGAAGATATAAAATAAACCCTACATTCATTTTGTGTTACGTATTCCATTATATGCTCATGCGCAATGACCAAGGCGGCGAAATTTCCGCGTAGCGCTGAAATGATAATGTTGGGTTTCACCAGTTCTAAGGTTTCTATAATATCATCTTCCTCTAGGTTATAATGTATAAACTGTTTGTTGGATGAAAAGGTTTTTCCAGAGTGGCAGTAGGTACCATACGTATCAAAATAGGCTAATAGCTCTTTGTAAATGGCATTTCCGATAAAGCCACTTCCCCCTAGAATCAGTATTTTCTTAGCATCCGTTTTCAAAAAATGGAGAGTTCTGTTTGGGTCGTTAAACTTTCTAGAGCAAGCATTCCCAATTTTGAGTTGCCTTTATCATTTAGTCCAGGAGACCACGTGGCTACGCAAAATTTATTGGGCAGTAGGGCAACAATACCACCGCCAACACCACTTTTACCGGGAAGGCCTACCTCAAAAGCAAACTCTCCTGCCTCGTCATAAAAACCGCAGGTGAGCATTAAGGCGTTGATACGTTTTACCTGCCTCATGTTCAGAAAGGTATTGTTTCGCTGACACTTACCGTTATTGATAAATACAAAAAAAGTCTTTGCCAATTGGCTGCAGCTCATTGTCAAGGCGCATTGGTGAAAATAAAAGTCCAAGACAGTCTCTACATCGTTCTTTAAATTTCCGTACGATTTCAATAGATTGGCCGCTGCATAATTACGGAATCCGGTCAATTTTTCGGATTGTGCCACTTGCATATCGTAGGCAATCGTGCCATCATTGGCAACCTGCTGAACCCAAGCCAGAAAATCCTGTTTGGGATTTTTTAGATTGGAAACCAAAATATCCGCAACTACGATGGCCCCAGGATTTATCAAGGGATTTCTTGGAACCCCGTTTTCCATTTCTAAAAGTGACAAATGATTGAACGGATCTCCCGAGGGCTCTACATTGACACGTCCCCATAACGATTCCCCAACAATGCCCAAGGCCATGGACAAAGTGAGTACTTTCGATATACTTTGGATGGAAAATAATTCCTTGGAATCACCCACCGAAAAATTGTTTTGGTCAATGTCTACTAAATGCATCCCAAATTTGCGATTGTCAACTTTTGCCAATTCTGGAATGTATGCGGCAACGAGACCTCTATCCCTTTCGGCTGAAACGGTATTTGAAATTGCGTGTAGTGCATTTTGAAAATCTACCATTAAGCTTTGTAAAAGGGTAATTTTACCACAGAAGCAGGAACTGCATTTTTTCTAATCTGAATGTATATTTTACTGCCAATGGCGGAAAAAGCGGTAGGCACATAACCCAAGCCGATTCCTATTCCCAAAGTTGGTGACATGGTGCCGGATGTAACGTTCCCAATTATTTTTCCTTGTGTATCCACGATGTGATAATCATGACGTGGGATACCGCGTTCGTCTAATTGAAAGGCGATTAATTTTCTTTCCGGCCCTTTATTCTTCTCTTGCTCTAATGCTTCCGAGTTTACAAAATCCTTGTTAAACTTGGTAATCCACCCTAAACCAGCTTCAATAGGTGAAGTGGAATCGTTGATATCATTACCATAAAGGCAATAGCCCATTTCCAATCGTAAAGTATCCCTTGCCGCCAAGCCAATAGGCTTTATATTATAATCCGCACCTGCTTTAAACACCTGTTCCCAGATTTGTGCAACTTCCTCATTTTTACAATAAATTTCAAAACCTCCGGATCCCGTGTAACCGGTTGCCGAAATAATGACGTGGTCTACCCCGGCAAAATCGGCTACTTCAAAATGGTAAAATTTAATTGTGGCTAGGTCTATGGACGTGAGCGATTGCATGGCCTCCACAGCTTTTGGCCCCTGAATGGCCAAAAGGGAATATCCATCGGAGATATTTCGCATTTTAGCATCGAATAGCTCATTATATTTTGAAATATGCTCCCAATCCTTATCAATATTGGATGCATTTACCACTAAAAGGTATTGCTCTTCCTTAATTTTATAAACAATCAAATCATCCACAATGCCGCCCGTCTCATTAGGTAAGCAACTGTATTGTGCCCTACCAATCGTTAATTTAGATGCATCGTTAGAGGTTACTTTCTGGATTAAATCAAGCGCTTTGGGTCCAGAAATTAAAAATTCGCCCATGTGGGAGACATCAAAAACGCCTACACCCTTACGAACGGTCTCGTGTTCTGCGTTTACACCTTCATAGGAAACCGGCATATTATATCCCGCAAAGGGAACCATTTTTGCACCAAGTGCTTCATGGATTTTGGTAAGGGCTGTATTTTTCATGTGCTTAAATTTGACAGTACAAATTTATTGAATTAATTAGGGATACCTTTCAATCAGAATCCAATGTTTTTGAATTTTTATGCACTCGACGCCTCTACTGCTCATTAAATTTCTGTAATTTGAAATTTTTAAAATAAGCATATGATAAAGCGTATTGTTGGATTTTTGACTTTATATTTCATTATTTTTATTGGTCATTCCCAAGAAAGACCGACTGATTTTTTACCAGCCGAATTCCATAAAGAACGAAGGGATAAGGTGCGGGAACTGATGCCGGCCAATAGCGTTTTAGTCTATTTTGCCAATGCCGAGCGAAACAGGGCCAATGATGTGGATTATATTTACCACCAAGATCCAGATTTCTATTATTTGACCGGCTATAAAGAACCCAATGCGGTACTCCTTATTTTTTCGGAAGAACAAAAAGATGCCTCAGGCAATATATTCAATGAGTTAATTTATGTACAGGAACGTGATGCCAGGGCGGAGCAATGGACGGGTAAACGTTTGGGTGCGGAGGGTGTAAAAGAACAATTAGGTTTCAACATGGCCTATAATGGTAGTGAGTTTGAGGATTTGCAGATAGATTTCTCTAAATTCGATAAGGTCTCGTTTTATGACTTTAATAATGATTACAGGAATAAGCGTGGGGATGCTGATTTGTTCGATTTAATAAAGATATTTAAGATAAAGGCAAATTACCCATCGGATTATAACCCAGTAAAACAGCAACTTTATGCGATGATTACATCCACAGATGTTGAAAATAATACGAACGTGGCCCACACCCTCGGAAGGTATTTGAACAATTATCCGGATTTACAAAAGGACGAACTGTTGACCAATTTTGTTAATGCACCAAACGACAACCTCAGAAATGAAGTCAAACAAAAGGTCTTGAACGTACAGAAGTCCAGTAACTTGGATTCCAGCGTTATTGCAGAAATAATGAGTTCGCTACGGGAAACCAAAACGGAGGACGAATTAAAATTATTGAAAAAGGCTATTGAAATTTCAGCAGTCGGGCAGGTAGAGGTTATGAAAGCGATGCACCCCAATATGTCCGAAACTGAGATACAGGGGGTACATGAATACGTATATAAAAAATATGGGGCAGAATATGAAGGCTATCCTTCCATAGTAGGGGGTGGCAACAATGGTTGTATTCTACATTATATTGAAAACGATAAGCCAAAAGTGGGCACAGATCTCGTACTTATGGACTTAGGTGCGGAATATCACGGCTATACGGCAGATGTTACCCGAACCATTCCAGCCAATGGAAAATTCTCTGCAGCGCAAAAAGCGATTTATGACATAGTTTATGATGCACAGGAAGCGGGTATAAACGCAAGTATTGTCGGTAATCCCTTTAGGGCTCCTGGGGAAGCTTCCAGTAAGGTGGTTGCGGACGGACTCCTAAAACTAGGGATAATTAGTGAAGCCGAGCAGGCCAGAACGTATTTCCCCCATGGCACTTCGCATTATTTAGGATTGGACGTTCACGATAAAGGAACCTACGGTGCTTTTAAACCCAATACGGTAATTACCGTGGAGCCTGGAATCTATATTCCTGAAGGGAGTGATTGTGATGAAAAATGGTGGGGTATTGCCGTACGTATAGAAGACGATATTCTAATTACTGAAAAAGGCCCTGTTAATTTATCCGCTATGGCGCCTAGAACTACGGCGGCTATTGAAGCAATGATGAAGCAGCCCAGCCCACTTGATAATTTTAAACTTCCAAAACTTGATTAGATTCTTGAGGAAAGCAAAAATTCCTTTAGTTGGCCATAAGTGGCTATTTTAATTGATTTTTTATTTTTATTCATCACTTTTTTGATTTGAGGAGGCATATCCAATTTTTCATTGAGCGTTTGCTCTACGATTTCCAAGAATTTAATCGGGTGCGCGGTCTCTAAAAATATACCGTAGGTAGTGGGATGTTCCTTTTGGTATTTTTTAAGCCCTAAATAACCTACGGCCCCATGTGGATCGGCGATATAGCCGTTGATGTCATAAATTTCCTTTAAGGCTTTCTTTGTTGCGGTATCATCGAAAGCATAGGACGAAAAGGTCTTTTGTAAGGCTTCAAAATTATTCTGAAACAATTGTCGTATTCGGATAAAATTACTGGGGTCTCCCACATCCATAGCATTGGATATGGTAGCGGTGGAAGGTTTCGGTTGATACTCTTTGGTTCGCATGTATTCTGGAACGGTATCATTGACATTGGTAGCCGCTATAAAATGTTTAACGGGCATTCCCAAGCGCTGTGCAACCATTCCTGCACAAATATTCCCAAAATTACCCGATGGTACGGAGAAGACAATTTCCCTGCCAATAGATTTGGCCTGTTTGTAAGCGAAAAGAAAGTAGAACAACTGCGGTAACCAACGGGCAACATTGATGGAATTAGCGGAGGTCAGCTTCATTTTCTCCAATAAATCTTGATCCATAAATGCATTTTTGACCATCGCCTGGCAATCGTCAAAAGTGCCATCAACTTCCAAAGCAGATATATTCTGGCCAAGGGTGGTTAATTGTCGTTCTTGTATATCGCTGACTTTTCCGCTTGGATAAAGAATAACTACATTAACATTTTTCACACCTAAAAAGCCATTGGCTACCGCCCCTCCCGTATCTCCGGATGTTGCAACCAAAACAGTAAGCTCGTTGTTGGATGACCGTGAGAAATACCCAAGGCATTGAGCCATAAAACGTGCTCCAACATCTTTAAATGCCATGGTTGGGCCATGAAACAATTCTAAGGTAGCCACATTATCCGTAATCGTAACCAAGGGAAAATCAAAGTCCAACACCTCTTTTAAAATGTTTTCTAGCACATCATCCGGAAGTACGCCAACCACAAATTGGCGAATTGCCGTGAAGGCAATTTCAATATTGGTTAAAACTTCAATGTTTTCAAAAAAACTATCCGGTAGCGCATCTATTTTTTCTGGAAAATACAAACCTTTATCCGGGGCTATACCGTTGATCACGGCTTGATCAAAAGTTACTTCCGGGGCATTATGGTTGAGACTGTAAAATTTCAAGAATCAGTAATTTAAATGTTAAAACTAAACGGGTCTAACGCCGTCCCTATTTATTTTAGAAACATGAATATCATAATCGATACCAATTTTCTCATAGACCGTTTTCATGGCATCACCAACTTTTAAAGCGGTTTCATGTCCTTTACTCAGGGCGAAAATTGAAGGGCCGGAACCTGAAATTCCAGATCCCAGGGCACCTGCCTCTATTGAAGCCTTTTTTACTTCGTCGAAACCTGGGATAAGTATAGAACGTATGGGCTCTACAATATGGTCTACCAAGGACCGGCCAATTAATGCATAGTCTTCCTTGAGTAACCCAGCAACCAATCCCCCTACATTGCCCCATTGTTTTATTCCGGTTTCCATAGAAATCGTTGATTTTAGAATTTTTCTGGAATCGGACGTTTTTATTTCTATTTGTGGGTGTATTATGGTTGCGAACAATTCCTTGGGTGCGGGTATAGGTACAATATCCAAGGGATCATAACTTCGTACCAAGGTGAATCCGCCAAATAGGGCAGGGGCAACATTATCGGCATGTGCGACATCACTGGCCAAGCGCTCGCCTTCCATTGCAAATTTTACCAATTGGGTTGGTTGGAACGGATTTCCCAACAAATGGTTCATGGCCCAGACGGCGCCTGCAGCACTTGCAGCACTACTGCCAATACCACTCCCCGGTTTTATCTTTTTTGTAATCTCAATTTCAAAACCACCTTTGTAACCGGAGGCTAACAGCAAAGCCAATCCCGCTACTCCTGCTACATTCCTATGGGTTTCCATAGGAAGTTCCTGCCCATAGACCTTACTTATTTTGATGCCCTTCTCCTCAATTTTACGCACTACCATTTCATCTCCTACTGCGTCCAAGGCTACGCCAAGCACATCAAATCCACAGGAAATATTTGCAATGGTAGCGGGACAAAAGACCTTGATTTCGCTAGTATTCATGTTTTAAAAGTTACCAATTCGAATAATATCGGCAAAAATACCCGAAGCCGTAACAGCGGCCCCGGCCCCAGCTCCTTTAATGATCAAAGGCTGATTAGGATATCTTTCCGTATAAAACAAAACGATATTATCACTACCCTCCAGATTATAGAAATCATGTCCTTTTGGAATTTCTTGTAGACCTACGCTTGCAACTCCGCCATCAAACTGTGCCACATATTTTAATTTACAATTTGATGCTTCCGCACCTGCCAAAAGGGACTTAAAATGAGGCTCGTTTCGTTGAAGCGAAGCAAAAAAATCTTTATTGTTATCAGTTTCCAAGCTTTCTTTTGGTAGGAACGGATTATTTTTTATATCCTCAATTTCCAAGCGGTTTCCACTTTCCCGGGCCAAGATCAGAATTTTACGCATAACATCAATACCACTTAAATCAATTTTTGGATCAGGCTCCGTATAGCCCTCTTCTTGAGCCTGTTTCACCACATCATGAAAAGTAGTGTCTTGGTTGAAATGATTAAACACAAAGTTGAGGCTTCCAGAGAGGACGGCCTGTATCTTCAATACACGGTCACCGGAAGCTATTAAGTGTTTTAGGGTATCTATAATGGGCAGACCGGCCCCTACATTGGTTTCAAAAAGAAAAGGTGCATTATAGGCACGAGCCAAGGACTTCAAATTCCAATAATTATCATAGGCCGAAGAGCAGGCAATCTTATTACAGGTTACTACAGAAATGCTGTTTTTTAAATAACTGGGGTACGCTGAGGACACGTCTTCACTCGCCGTATTATCGACAAAAATACTGTTCCTAAGATTCAGGGAGTTGACGCTTTCCAAGAATTTGTCCCTATCCGCTTTTTCCCCACCAGAAAGGTGATTTTGCCATTCTTTCAAATCAATACCTTTTTCATCGAAAAACATGGTCCTTGAATTAGAGATTCCAATAACCCTAATATTCAATTTTAAATTTTCCTTTAGGAATTTCCGTTGGGTCTTAATTTGTTCCAAAAATTTGGCCCCTACATTGCCCACTCCCATTACAAATAGGTTCAATTGTTTTATATTCTCCTCAAAAAATTCTTCATGGAGGGCATTTAGGGCTTTTTTCACATCCTTTTGTTCTATGACACATGAAATATTCCGCTCCGACGCTCCTTGGGCAATAACCCTAATATTTACATTGTTCTTGCCCATGGTGCTGAACATCTTACCGCTGAGGCCTTGGTGACTTTTCATATTGTCCCCTACCAAGGCAACAATGGCGAGGTCGATTTCCGGAATAACTTTTTTAATGCGTCCCCGTTCTATTTCATATTCAAAGGCTTCGTTTACAATGGCAACTGCTGTGTTCACATCATCAGCGGAAATACCCACGCAAATAGAATGTTCAGAAGAGGCTTGGGTAATTAATACCACACTGATATCCGCTAGTGATAGCACTTCGAAAAATCGTTTGGAAATTCCAGGTATACCTACCATACCTGGGCCTTCAAGAGATAATAGCGCTATATTGCCTATGTGGCTGATGCCCCTTACGGTCTTCCCCTTTTCATTTTTGGATTTTGTAATTAAGGTACCCGCTTCATCTGGCCTAAACGTATTTTTTATTACGATGGAAATACCTTTGGAGAGCACCGGTTGAATGGTTGGTGGATACAAAACTTTAGCTCCAAAATGAGACAGCTCCATGGCCTCCTCATAAGAAATATGGGGTATGGCCTTTGCTTGTTTCACCATTTTTGGATTTGCGGTGAACATACCACTAACATCGGTCCAAATTTCCAAGATACTTGCATCGATCGCGGCCGCATAAATGGCCGCCGTATAGTCTGACCCTCCGCGGCCAAGCGTGGTGCCGTCCCCATTTTCAGAACTGGAGATAAACCCAGGGCAAACCATAATTTTTTTGTTGGAATTTTTGAAATAGTCCACACAATTTATATTCGTCTTGGTGAAATTGACCGTATTTTTCCCGTTAACTTTTTGGGTAATGATAAGCTCTCTGCTATCTTTAAAATCTGCGTCTAAATGCTGGCTAACCAAATAGTTGCTTATGATATAGGAGGAAAGCAGTTCGCCATAGCTAACAATTTTATCCGATAATTTTGGGGTGATTTCCCCAATGAAAAAAGAGCCTTCCAATAAGGTCTCCAGAACGTTGAACTCACTTTTTACTTTGCTAAGGACCTTGCTTTGCGCCATTACAGGTATAAGTTCCTTAACGGTTCGTAGATGTCTATTTTCTAGCTCCGTTAGTATATTTTTATAACTTGAATCTTGTTTTGAGGCTAAGTTTCCAGCTAGCAAAAGGGAGTCTGTTACACCTCCTAAAGCTGATACTACCAAAATGATTTGGGCTTGCTCCTTAGCGATGATATCTTTTATTTTGATAATATTTTTGGGTTCGGCTACGGATGTGCCTCCAAATTTTAAAATTTTCATGATGGTATTTTTACTTCTAGAAAATAAATGGTGTAATTAAACACGACTACGGATAACTATAGTTTTGACCCCCAAGGGGTAAAGCACGTTATGGTTGAACCATAAAGATTGCTGATTGAAGAGAAATGGGAATGTATGCCTGTTTTAATGCAGCACATAATACTTAGGGTTGAAAACCAAAAGTAGTACTTTTGATATCCTAATCAAATGATTGCACAATTTTTTACGGAATCGTTACTTTTTAGATTAAAATAAGATTAAGAATGAAGTTATTTAGCCCAAAACAAATATATAAGGCAGATCAGTTTACGATTAAAAAGCAGGGAATTTCAAGTGAAGCGCTGATGGAACGCGCAGCGCTTCAATTATTTAACTGGATGCACTTACGCATGCAAGGCGCTCCCGTAAAAATTCATTTGTTCTGCGGTATTGGGAATAATGGGGGCGATGGTATTGCGTTGGCCAGACATTTATTGGAACATGGATACCATATTGCAGTCTATGTAGTAAATTATAGTGAGAAGCGGTCCAAAGATTTTTTAATCAATTTGGACCGACTCAAAGAGCGGAAATGTTGGCCTACTTTTCTTAATTCCAATGACGGGTTACCGGAAATAGGGGCGCAGGATATTATCGTAGACGGTATTTTTGGAATCGGCCTCAACAGAAAACCAGACCCTTGGGTAGCTCAATTGATTCAGCATTTAAACGGCTCCAAGGCGTTTATTTTATCCATAGATATTCCTTCGGGCATGTTTGCCGCACAGGGCACCAAGGATAAATCAACCATTGTAACAGCCAACTTTGTATTGAGCTTTCAAACGCCCAAGCTTGTTTTTTTCCTACCTGAAACAGGTCGCTTTGTAGAACAATGGGAAGTATTGGATATCGGCTTGGACTCCGAATTCTTAACTACTACTAAAACCGATTATGAGCTTATAGGTAAGAATGAAATCTTAACCATTTACAAGCCTCGGGAGAAATATTCCCATAAGGGAACCTATGGCCATTCGTTGTTAATTGGCGGAAGCTATGGCCAAATAGGTGCGGTTTGTCTGGCATCGAAATCAGCGCTTAAAGCAGGTAGTGGATTGGTAACTTGTTTTGTGCCCAAGGTGGGGTATTCTATCCTGCAGACGGCTTTGCCAGAACTTATGGTGCTGACCGATGCAAACGAAGACTACCTAACGGATATTCAATTTAAAATAGAACCAACAGTCATAGGAATTGGAGTGGGAATGGGTACAGGCAATAAGCCCACTGAAGCTTTAACTGCATTTTTGGATACAAACAAGAAGCCTTTGGTCATTGATGCGGATGGATTGAATATTCTGGCGAATAACCCGCAATTATTGGAGAAATTGCCCAAGGAAAGTATCCTTACACCGCACCCAAAGGAATTGGAACGGTTAATTGGAAAGTGGCAGGATGATTTTGAGAAATTGGAGAAGGTAAAGGCTTTTTCCAAGAAATACGATTGTATTGTCGTTATTAAGGGTGCGCACACAATAATTGTGTATGATAACAAGGGATACGTGAATACTACGGGAAATCCCGGTATGGCCACAGCGGGTAGTGGAGATACCTTAACCGGAATAATAACCGGTCTTGTAGCCCAAGGGTACACTGCTCTAGAAGCGGCACTATTTGGTGTGTTCATCCATGGAAAAGCAGGTGATATTGCAGTTGAAAGTACAGGTTACCAGGCACTTACAGCATCTGACCTAATAGATAGTTTGGGCGAAGCTTTTATGAGTTTGTTTGAGGCGCCAGCCGAAGTGCAAAAACCAGATGCTGAAAAAACCGTGGTTAATTAGCTGTTCGGTAGGGCTGAGGCTAGGCGTTAACTCTGCGTTTGACCCATTTAAGCGCATTGTCAAATTCAATGAAAAATTTCATCGGCTTTTTGTAGAATAGCTTCTCGATTTTAAAATTATGCATGTCTATTTCCTTTACGGAAACAATTGCAAATGCCTTAAGATTATCTAATTGTTTTAGATAATTGTAGATGGTTGGATCAATTGCGTAGGAGTTTTTTCTAAGACTTATAAAGCCAAAATTTTTATCCCTAAAGTGTATTTCAGAAATACCAATTATTTGATAGGCACGTTCTAGCGTTAAGGTTGCACCTTCATCAAAAATTGATACCATGTAATTTTCAAATACTTGAATTTTTCCTACTTCTAATTCGTACTCCCGTACGATTACCTTTTTCTTGGTAGATCCAATTTTCATTCCCTTCGTATTATAGTGTGTCTAAAGCGAAAGTAAATTGAACTTAACCGTTTGGATAAATTATTAGATTAAACGCTCAAATATCGTTCATACTGCGTATAGCTAGTCTAAGGTGTATTTGCTTTCTTACAGGGTAGTTTGTATAATACTAAAAAGGAGCCTTATATTAGGCTCCTTTTTTTTCTTATTGTATGTAGCTGCTTATTTGGTTTTTGGAGATTCTTCCTCCGCTTTTTCTATTTTAATGGTAAGCTCTTCGCTCTTTTTATCCAAATCGATAAAGATGCTGTCACCTTCTTTCAGTTTCGAATTTACGATTTCCTCCGCAAGTGCATCCTCTATGTACTTCTGGATAGCCCTCTTGAGTGGACGTGCTCCATATTGCTTATCAAATCCTTTTTCAGCAATATAATCCTTCGCACTGTCGGTGAGATTTAGGACATATCCTATATCCTTTATCCTCTTAAAGAGTTTTGCCAGTTCAATATCAATGATCTGATGAATATGTTCACGTTCAAGGGCATTAAAGACCACTACGTCATCAATCCTGTTAAGGAATTCTGGTGCAAATGCTTTTTTAAGTGCATTTTCAATAACTCCTTTTTGATGCGTACTTTCCTGTGTTTTCCGTGCAGCGGTACCAAAACCGACACCCTGTCCAAAATCTTTTAATTGCCTGGCCCCAATGTTTGAGGTCATGATAATGATGGTGTTCCGGAAGTCAATTTTTCTGCCAAGGCTGTCCGTCAGATATCCATCATCCAATACTTGTAGAAGCATATTGAACACATCTGGATGTGCTTTTTCTACCTCATCCAATAAAATAACGGAATATGGTTTTCTCCTAACCTTTTCGGTCAATTGTCCGCCTTCTTCATAACCAACATATCCTGGAGGTGCACCCACCAATCTAGAAATGGCGAATTTCTCCATATACTCGCTCATATCAATACGGATCAACGCATCCTCGGAGTCAAAAAGCTCCTTGGCCAAAACCTTTGCCAACTGTGTTTTTCCAACACCCGTCTGTCCTAAAAAGATAAAGGAGCCAATAGGCTTGTTGGGGTCTTTGAGTCCGGCCCTATTACGTTGAATAGCCTTGGATACTTTGGCCACGGCCTCATCCTGTCCTATGACATTGGATTTTATGAGCTGTGGGAGTCCTGCTAATTTATTGCTCTCTGTCTGTGCGATTCTGTTGACCGGAATGCCACTCATCATGGAAACCACATCGGCTACATTGTCTTCACTAACGGTTTCCTTATTAAGTTTACTATCGTCCTCCCAACGCTCTTGCGCGATGGCCAGTTCTTTTTCTAAACTTTTTTCGTCATCCCTAAGTTTGGCGGCCTCTTCGTATTTCTGTTTTTTGACCACGCTATTTTTAAGCTCCCGTACATCCTCTAATTTCTTTTCCAATTCAAGAATCTGCTTTGGAACATCCATATTCACGATGTGAACGCGAGAACCGGCCTCATCAAGGGCATCAATGGCCTTGTCTGGTAAAAAGCGATCTGTCATGTACCTATTCGTCAACTTTACACAGGCTTCGATAGCCTCATCGGTATAGGTAACATTGTGGTGGTCTTCGTATTTTGCTTTTATGTTATGTAAAATCTCAATGGTTTCGTCGACTGTGGTAGGTTCAACGATTACTTTCTGGAACCTTCTTTCCAAGGCACCGTCCTTTTCAATGTATTGCCGGTACTCATCAAGTGTTGTTGCTCCAATACATTGAATTTCACCTCTTGCCAATGCCGGTTTAAACATATTGGAAGCATCCAAGCTTCCGGTAGCACCGCCAGCGCCTACAATTGTATGTATTTCGTCAATAAAAAGGATAACATCGTCATTCTTTTCAAGCTCGTTCATTACGGCTTTCATGCGCTCCTCAAACTGGCCGCGGTATTTTGTACCGGCAACCAAGGAAGCCAAATCAAGCGTAACAACCCGTTTATTGTATAAAATTCTTGATACTTTTTTGTTGATGATACGCAATGCAAGTCCTTCTGCTATGGCACTCTTACCCACCCTGGTTCACCTATAAGTAAGGGATTATTCTTTTTTCTGCGGCTTAGAATTTGAGAAACGCGCTCAATTTCCTTCTCACGGCCAACGACAGGATCCAATTTGTTTTCCTCGGCCATTTGGGTTAAATCCCTACCAAAATTATCCAACACCGGGGTTTTTGATTTCTTCGCTCCTTTTTGCCCGGAAGAAGCACCAAAGGTACTTTCCTTGCTCTCGCTACTATCATCTGAATCACTCGGGAAAGACTCGGCCGTGGGGCCGTCTACCATATCATCGTCACTCGTTATCATAAATTTAAACTGTTCCTTGACCCCATCATAATCCACTTTTAATTTATGTAAAAGTTTTGTAGTTGGGTCGTTCTCGTTTCTAAGAATACAAAGTAAAAGGTGTGCTGTATTAATGGAGGAACTTTGAAAAAGCTTGGCTTCCAAAAACGTAGTTTTTAAAGCACGCTCTGCCTGTCTTGTTAAGTGCAGGTTCTTTTTATCTTTTTGGACGCCGGTTGCATTTGGATTGGAGGGACTAAGAATTTCCACTTTTCTGCGCAAATGATCTAAATCCACTTCCAAAGCATCCAAGATACTTATGGCTTTCCCGTTCCCATCCCTTAGAAGCCCTAACATTAAGTGCTCGGTACCGATAAAATCGTGACCAAGGCGTAACGCTTCCTCTTTGCTATAAGCAATTACATCCTTTACTCTTGGGGAAAAATTATCATCCATATACTATATTATCAAATCTAAAATTACTAAATCTCGCTTAATCAATGGCAAATACCGTACCTATATTCGTTAAAGTTATTCTAAAACCCGTAAACTGCGAATCTAAGCGGGTGAAAATTAACGTATAATTTAAAAATTAACATTACCCATATTGGTGTTAATAAATTATGATATTATTAAACGCCCACATTCTTGTGACGCCTCGGATTTAAGTATATTGCCATGCTTTTTTACTAATTAAAAAAACATAAGATTTTAAAATGGCTGACGGTGAAAAATTGATTCCCATTAATATTGAAGAGGAAATGAAATCTGCCTACATTGATTACTCAATGTCGGTCATTGTGTCACGTGCCCTGCCAGATGTCAGGGATGGTTTAAAACCAGTACACAGACGTGTTCTATTTGGAATGCATGAATTGGGGGTTCGAAGTAGTAGTTCCCATAAAAAATCTGCCCGTATCGTAGGGGAGGTCCTTGGTAAGTATCATCCACACGGAGATACATCGGTTTACGACACCATGGTCCGCATGGCTCAGGAATGGAGTTTACGCTATATGTTGATCGATGGTCAAGGTAACTTTGGTTCCATTGATGGTGATAGCCCTGCCGCTATGCGTTATACTGAAGCCCGCATGCGTAAAATTGCGGACGATATGCTGGCGGATATTGATAAGGAGACCGTAGATTACCAACTTAACTTCGATGATTCCTTACAAGAACCGACCGTACTGCCTGCTAGGGTTCCCAATCTTTTAGTAAACGGAGCTTCCGGTATTGCAGTAGGTATGGCTACCAACATGCCGCCACATAATTTATCGGAGGTGGTTGACGGTACTGTGGCCTATATTGACAATAACGATATTGAGATCGATGAGCTCATTACACATATAAAGGCCCCAGATTTTCCCACGGGAGGCATAATCTATGGCTACGATGGCGTCAAGGAAGCCTTTCATACCGGGAGGGGGCGTGTCATGATGCGCGCCAAGGCAACCTTTGAGGAAGTACAGGGGCGCGAGTGTATCATTGTTCATGAGATCCCGTATCAAGTGAACAAGGCCGACATGATCAAAAAGACTGCCGATCTTGTAAACGATAAAAAAATTGAGGGTATCTCGAACATAAGGGATGAATCTGATCGAAACGGGATGCGAATCGTCTATATCCTAAAAAGAGACGCAATACCGAATATAGTTTTGAATATGCTGTATAAGTATACGGCATTGCAAACCTCCTTTAGTGTCAATAATATTGCCTTGGTAAAGGGACGGCCGCAATTGTTGAATGTTAAAGAAATGATTCATTATTTCGTAGAGCACCGCCATGAGGTCGTGGTAAGGCGCACGCAGTATGAATTAAAGAAGGCAGAGGATCGTGCCCATATTTTGGAAGGCTTGATTATAGCTTCTGATAATATTGACGAGGTCATTGCTATTATTAGGGCTTCTGGTAACGCGGACGAGGCACGAGAAAACCTAATGGAACGCTTTAAATTGAGTGAGTTACAGGCTAAGGCCATCGTGGAAATGCGATTACGTCAACTTACGGGTCTGGAACAGGATAAATTAAGGTCAGAATATGATGAGATAGTCCTAACTATTGCCGATTTAAAGGATATTCTTGAAAAGAAGGAGCGCAGAATGCAAATTATCAAGGATGAACTTTTAGAGATAAAAGAGAAATACGGCGATGAAAGAAGGTCCGAGATTAATCTTGCTGGCGGTGACCTAAGCATGGAAGATATGATTCCAGACGAGCAAGTGGTCATTACCATTTCTCATGCGGGCTATATCAAAAGAACGCCATTATCAGAATACAAAACCCAAAACAGGGGAGGTGTAGGCCAGAAAGCCTCTTCCACACGTAACGAAGATTTCTTGGAACATCTGTTTGTAGGTACAAACCACCAGTACATGTTGTTTTTTACCCAAAAAGGGAAATGCTTCTGGATGCGAGTTTTTGAAATACCGGAGGGAAGCAGAACCTCTAAAGGTAGGGCGATACAGAATTTAATCAGTATTGAACAGGACGATAGTGTTAAAGCGTTTATATGTACCCAAGATTTAAAGGATGAAGATTACGTAAATGGACATTATGTAATTATGGCGACTAAAAAAGGGGTTGTTAAAAAGACCTCTTTGGAGCAATACTCTAGACCTCGACAGAATGGAATAAATGCCATTACCGTAAGGGATGGTGATGAATTGTTGGAAGCTAAATTAACTACCGGTACCAGTCAAATCTTCTTAGGACTTAAATCTGGTAAAGCGATACGTTTTGAAGAAGGGAAGACAAGGCCTATGGGGCGAAACGCTTCTGGT
Source organism: uncultured Flavobacteriaceae bacterium (assembly GCA_963793365.1). Classification (GTDB taxonomy): domain Bacteria; phylum Bacteroidota; class Bacteroidia; order Flavobacteriales; family Flavobacteriaceae; genus Maribacter. The sequence goes on from CAWBZP010000003.1 coordinate 380,456, forward strand.
GTTCGCGGCATTACCTTGGCAGATGATAATGATGAGGTGATAGGAATGGTTTCCGTGCATAATTTTGAAGACGAGATTTTGGTCGTTTCGGAAAAAGGATATGGTAAACGATCCAGTATTGAGGATTATCGAATTACCAACCGTGGTGGAAAAGGGGTCAAGACCATTTCCGTTACGGATAAGACAGGTGGATTGGTCGCAATCAAAAATGTTACCGACTCTGACGACCTTATGATTATCAATAAATCTGGAATAGCCATACGGATGAGTGTGGAAGATCTTAGGGTAATGGGAAGGGCCACGCAAGGGGTCAAGCTCATCAACATAAGGGATAATGATTCCATTGCCGCGGTAGCGAAAGTAATGAAGGACGAGGATGATTTGGAAGAAGCCGAAATACTTGATATGGAGGTAAATACCGAAGATGGCACGGAGATTGATACTACTGACACCGATGAATAAACATCATAATTTGTAAACACTAATAATAAATAAACCAGAAATGAAAAATAAGTTTTTACTTGTTGCAGCACTAACAGTTACAATGGTTGGTCTGGCACAAAAGAATGAGATAAAAGATGCGGAAAAAGCCTTGAAAGATGGCGACGCGCAGGCGGCACAAACTTCAATTGAAGCCGCATCCGGCTCAATTGCTTCCGCCGATGAGAAATTACAGGCCCAATATTACTTTACTAGGGGTAAAATTTACAGTGATTTGGCTAAAAAAGGGAATAATGATGCCTTTGAAAAAGCAGCGTCTTCCTTTAAGAAAGTTATTGAAATTGAAGATGCCTCCGGAAAGCAAAAGTATTCTGACGAGACAAAACAGTACATGTCCGCATTAACCGCAGACCTTGTAAATTCTGCTGTTACCGATAACGGGAATAATAAATTTAAGGAAGCAGCGGAGAAACTATATATGAGCTATACGCTTAGTCCAAGGGATACCTCCTATTTATATTATGCAGCGGGGAGTGCTGTAAATGGTGGGCATTATGAAATGGCCTTGGATTATTACACAAAATTGCAAGAGATAGGTTACGATGGTAGTGGAGTAGTTTACAAAGCTACCAATGCCGCTACCGGGGAAGTTGAGGAAATGGATAAAGTACAACGGGATTTGATGGTAAAATCTGGAACCTATACCGATCCATTGGATGAACGAACTCCATCTAAAAAAGCCGAAATAGTAAAGAACACCGCCTTGATTTATACCCAATTGGGCCAGGACGAAAAAGCGTTGGAAGCCTATAAGGCAGCTAGAAAGAACGATCCTGAGGATGTCAACTTGATACTTAATGAGGCGAATCTATATTTCAATCAAGGAGACAAGGATAAGTTCAAGGAATTGATGGCGCAAGCGATTGCATTGGCCCCTGATAATCCAGACCTTCACTATAATGTAGGTGTTATAAATATGGAGCAAGGAAATTTTGAGGAAGCCAGGGCGTCGTACAAAAAGGCCATCGAGATAGACCCTTCGTACACTAACGCTTATTTAAACCTCTCCACAACGTATGTAAACGAGGGAAATGCCCTGATTGACGAAATGAATTCTTTGGGGAACTCCAGGGCCGATATCGCCAAATATGATGAGTTGAAGGAGAAAAAAGATAGTCTTTTTAAGGAAGGAGCGGATATTTTGGAAGACGCACTAAAATCTAATCCTGAAAATGAAAATGTTATGACCCAGCTTAAGAATATTTATGGAGCCATGGGGGATAATGAAAACTTTATGAGAATGAAGAAAATGTTGGGCGAATAACCCCTTTTCTTTTTAGATAGTAAAAGGCCCGTTGTTCGGGCCTTTTTTTATATGATTTTTTTGATGACCCGCAGCTGATGGGTGTAGGTCCGTAAATTAGTATTAAAAATACCGGTATGATCAATACGATCGATCCTAACCTTGCCATTTACATGAATAACATAATTATTTTCCATGATAAGCCCAACATGGTCTATGATGCCGCTGGCATTATCGAAAAAGGCTAAATCCCCTGCTTCGCTCTCTTCAACAAAACTAAGTGCCGTTCCCTGGGTGGATTGGTTTTCTGCTGTTCGCAAGAGATGATGCCCGTTAATTTTGTAGACCATTTGAGTAAATCCTGCAGCGTCGATACCAAATGGAGTTTTGCCTCCTTTTACCTCAGGAGAATTTAAATATAATAATGATGTTTTAATCAGGTTTTCCTTTGGTTGTGGGGAACTTGTTAGTGCACCGTCAAAGTTAATGCGCAAAGACGGTGTGTCTGGAATACTAGAGCCAAGAAGAATCGGCGTCAATATTTTTTGTTCATCCTCAACGAACGAAATAAGATCGGACAGGTAGTTGCGTTTCTTATTTTGTTGCAGGGTTACGAACTCTTCTTCCGGGATAAAAACAAGTTGGCTGTTCATTATCCAGCCTTCACATTTATCCAATATCGTTCTAACCCTGGACCAGTTTTTCCTGGATTCCAAAACCTTAAAATGTTCACCAAACAATAACTGGGTCACCATTTCCGATACCTCGTCCGGAGAACTTTTTATCGGAATCATGCTTAAGTGACAAATACCGTATTGCATCTAACTTTTTTTGAACGCTTAAGCCCTTTCAATTATAATGGCCGAAGCACCACCACCTCCATTACATATGGCAGCTGCACCTAAATTGGCATTGTTCTGTTCCAAAACATTTATGAGTGTTACCAGAATACGTGCTCCTGAGCAGCCAAGAGGATGGCCTAGGGAAACAGCACCACCATTTACGTTTACATTGCTGTCATTGAGCCCCAATAACTTCATATTGGCCAAACCTACAACGGAGAATGCTTCGTTGAATTCAAAAAAATCAATAGCATCCAACGATAATTTAGCTTTGGCCAAGGCCTTTGGTAATGCTTTTGCAGGAGCGGTAGTAAACCATTCAGGCTCATGTGCGGCATCGGCAAAACCTTTGATTGTTGCCAATGGTTTTAGTTTAAGTTCGTTTGCCTTTTCCTTACTCATCAAAACTAAGGCAGCGGCACCATCATTTATAGTGGAAGCGTTTGCAGCCGTAACCGTTCCATCTTTTGAAAAAGCAGGTCTTAAATTTGGTATTTTATCAATAAAAACATTGGAGTATTCCTCATCTTTCTGCACCATAAGGGGCTCGCCCTTTCTTTGTGGAACGGCTACGGGAACGACCTCATTATCGAATTTACCATTTTCCCAGGCCAACGACGACCTAGTGTAGGATTGTACTGCATACGCATCTTGGCTTTCTCTTGAAAAATTATACTTTTCCGCGCAAGCATCGGCACAAACGCCCATTGCATTCTGATCATAAGCATCCACCAATCCATCTTTCTGCATTCCATCAATCAGCGTTGAAGGGCCAAATTTGGTTCCTGTGCGCATCTGCACGTAATGTGGAATAAGACTCATATTTTCCATACCACCGGCTACCACTATGTCGGCATCTCCCAAGGCAATGGCCTGCGCACCTTGCATTACCGCCTTCATTCCAGATGCACATACCTTATTTATGGTGGTACAAGGAACCGTATTTGGGATACCTGCGTATATAGCCGCCTGTCTGGCCGGGGCTTGACCTGTTCCAGCCTGTACAACGTTGCCCATAAGCACCTCATTGACCAATGACGGATCAAGATTAATTCTCTTCAAAGCACTTTCAATGGCAACGGCACCTAACCGGGTTGCCGGTATGGTAGACAATGCTCCCATAAAACTTCCAATTGGGGTTCTAACCGCAGAAACTATAACGACCTCTTTCATGTTTAAAATTTTAAAGTTTACGAAATTACTAAATTCTGTTGCAACCTGTGGGTTATCGTTTCAATTACTAATTATCAGTTTATTATTTTCTATTTTTGAGGAATTCATTAAAAAGCTCTTTTTTGGACAATCTATACAAACAGCAATCGCTCATTTTCAAGTATATTCTTTATATATCTGCTGTTGCTTTCATCGTTTTTTTCTTGCCAAAAGGAGGTAAATTTAAGTACGAGTTTCAAAAAGGTAAGCCTTGGCAATATGAAAATCTATATGCCCCTTTCGACTTTTCCATAAAAAAGACAGAAAGCGAAATCGAGAAGGAAAAGCAAGAAATTGAAAGGAATCAGTTGCCTTATTTTGATTATGACCAGCAAATCGTCGAAAACGTAAGGAATGAGTTCGATGAGGCTTTCGAGGAAAAATGGGAAGGTACCGGGCTAAGGAGTAACCAAAGGAATAGGCTAAGGCAATTTTCTAAATTGATTTTGGATTCTATTTACGCCAAAGGAATTCTACAGAATAACGGGAAACAGATTCAGCGTAACTTTATTTATTTGGTCAAAAACAACGAGGCCCAAAAAGTAAGGGTATCAGACTTTTTTAAGTTAAATGAAGTCAATGACCTAGTTAGTACGATTTTAGAGGATAGGGACCTTTCAGTTTTTGAAAATGAAATACAGGCGCTTTTCTTTGATGTAATTACGCCCAATGTAAGCTTTAATAATAATCTAACCCAAAAAGCAAGGGGAGAAGCCTTATCCAAGCTCTCCTATACTAGGGGAACCGTTGATCAGGGAAGATTAATAATTGCAAAAGGAGAAGTTGTAGAAGCGGAGAATCTAAAGGTACTTGAATCCTTAAAGGCGGAGTATGAATCTGAACTATGGACCGCAAACAATTACTATTATATATTAATCGGCTACACAGTACTGGTAGCGTTGGTATTAATAATGCTGTATCTGTTCCTTAAAAAGTATAGGAAAGAGGTCTATGAGAACAATACCAAAATCACCTTTATATTTTTCAATATCCTCTTAATGGTCTTTTTGACCACTATGGTCATTAAATATAATGACCAATTGGTTTTTGTAGTACCCTTATGCATTTTACCCCTTATCCTTAAAACATTTTTTGATGCGCGATTGGGACTTTTTGTCCATGTACTCACCGTTCTGATACTAGGTTTTGTAGTGCCGAATAGCTTTGAGTATATTTTCCTCCAGATAATTGCGGGTATCGTAACCATTCTAACGGTATCTGAACTTTATAAGCGTGCTAATCTATTTGTGAGTGTAGGCCAGATTACCCTGATTTATATTATTGGTTATTTAGCCTTTCATACCATTCATGAGGGAGATCTGAGTGATATAGAATGGTATACGTTGGGTCTTTTTCTCTTAAACGGTATGATTACGCTCTTTGTGCAGCCATTGATTTATATCTATGAAAAGCTCTTTGGTTTGGTTTCCGATGTGTCCCTTCTGGAGCTGTCCGATACCAATTCCAAACTATTGAAAGAGTTATCGAATAAAGCTCCCGGTACTTTTCACCATTCCTTACAGGTGGCTAATTTGGCGGAGGCCGCTGCCAACGAAATTGGCGCTAATGCTATGTTGGTTAGGGTGGGTGCTCTTTATCATGATATTGGTAAAATGAACGACCCTACTTTTTTTACCGAGAACCAAATCACCAATGTAAATCCTCATGACGAGTTGAGCCCCAAGGATAGTGCGCGAATAATTATAGACCATGTAATTAAGGGAATAGAGTTGGCCCGTAAAAACAATGTTCCTGACCGTATTATTGATTTTATCAGATCGCACCACGGCACAACATTGGTTTTTTACTTCTATAAAAAACAGATGGATTTGAACGGAGAGGCACGGGAAGCCGATTTTAGATATCCGGGTCCATTACCGTTTTCGCGGGAAACCGCAATTTTAATGATGGCAGATTCTGTAGAGGCGGCCTCCAAGAGTTTAAAAGACCCTACTTTTCTGATAATTGATGAGTTTGTAGATAAAATTATATCTGGTCAAATGAAGGCAAATCAGTTCCTGAACGCGGATATTACCTTTAAGGAAATTGAGACCATCAAGAAAATTTTTAAACAAAAGCTGACGAACATTTATCATTTAAGGGTGGAATATCCTGAATAACAGCAACATACTTTTAAAATTAAAAAAACATAAAAAATAGTTGTTTAAGACGGCTTATAAAATTACATTTGCATCCGCTATTTTAAGCGAAAGTTCTTTGAAGAAATATTGGAGAGGTGCCGGAGTGGTAACGGAGCAGATTGCTAATCTGTCGACGCGCAAGTGTCGCATGGGTTCGAGTCCCATTCTCTCCGCAATTTTCTTCAAGATTTAAGATAACCAGTATCGGGGTGTAGCGTAGCCCGGTTATCGCGCCGCGTTTGGGACGCGGAGGTCGCAGGTTCGAATCCTGCCACCCCGACTTTTTAACATATCAATTGTTACTAAAAACCTGTTAATCGAATGATTATCAGGTTTTTTCTTTTTTAGAGAAATCAAATGAATTCGATTTAATGTGTCAACAAAAGTCAACAAATCGGATAACAAAACCGTTTTAACATTGTGTTGACCTAATTGTTAAAGCAGCCTTTTTGGTTCGGTAAATAAATGTATCTTTATAAGTGATTTGGCTTTCGTCTGACAACACCATGTTGTTAACTAAAAGACGAAACAAATGAAAACATCGACCACCTTCAGTATTTTGTTCTGGGCAGACTTCGCAAGGGCAAAAGACAAGCAAGCTTCCCTCTATGCCAGAATTACCGTAAACGGAAAACGGGCGACCATTAGCCTAAAACGAAAAACTCTGGTCTCCGATTGGGACATCCACAGAAACAGGGCAAAGGGAAACAACCAAAAATCCAGAATGCTCAACAGCTATCTGGACGAAACCTACACCTTTCTTTTTGAATGTTACCGGGAATTAAAAACGGAACACAAACTAATTACCGCACAAGCCGTAAAAGCAAGGTATTTCGGAGAGGACGACGATAGCCATTCCATTATGGACATCATTAATTACCATAATGAGGATATGGAGGGCAAGCTGAAATGGGGCACCCAAAAAAACTATTTCACTACCCAACGTTATATTTTCAAGTTCCTAAAAAAAGCATATAAGACTACCGATAAGTATTTACAGGAACTGGATTATGATTTTATAATAAAGTTCGAAAAGTATCTGCGGAGCTACGTTCCGGAGGACCACCAGAAACCGATGGGCAACAATACCGTAATGAAACATATCGAGCGGTTCAGAAAGTTGGTACATCTGTCGCAAAAATTGGGATGGATAGAACGTGACCCGTTCATCAACTTTAAATCCAAGTTCATAAAAAAGGAACGCGGGTTTTTGAGTCTGGACGAACTTCAGGAAATCGAAAATAAGGAATTGACCATTGCAAGGTTAGAAATGGTAAGGGATTTGTTCGTTTTCAGTTGCTATACAAGTTTGAGCTATATCGATGTCATCCATTTGACGGAAGATAACATCTGTATAGGCATTGATGGAGAATTATGGATTCATTACAGACGTGAAAAAACAACCAAACCCATCCGTATACCATTGCTTCCAAAAGCTTTGGCCATTATCGAAAAATACAGAAACAATTATAAAGCCGTTTCACAGGGAAGTATTTTTCCCAAAATATCAAACCAAAAGCTGAACTCTTATTTAAAGGAAATTGCGGATGTCTGTGGTATCAAAAAGAACCTGACCTTTCACATTGCCAGGCACACATTTGCTACTACCGTTACATTGAGCAATGGTATACCTATTGAAACGGTATCGAAGCTGTTGGGTCACTCGAAAATTTCGACCACCCAGATTTATGCCAAGGTCATTGAGCGTAAAGTAAGCGATGATATGCAAAAATTAAGGGTGCAATTTTCGAACAGAAAGATGATTCAAACAAAGCTTATCACAATATGTGATAGGCACTTTAATAACCAAAAACTATAAAATGGAACTATCAATAATAAAAGAAAAAATCTTTACGATTAGAGGATATAAAGTCATGTTGGATTTTGACCTGGCCGAACTTTATGGAGTTGAAACAAGAGTGCTGAAACAGGCAGTGAGACGGAACATCGACCGTTTTCCCAATGATTTTATGTTTGAACTGACCAAAGAGGAGTTGGAGAATTGGAGGTCACAAATTGTGATTTCCAATGAATCTAACAAAATGGGATTACGATATGCTCCCTTTGCATTTTCTGAACAAGGGGTTGCCATGCTCTCCAGTGTACTGAAGAGTAAAAAGGCCATACAGGTAAACATTTCTATTGTTAGTGCTTTTGTAATGTTAGAAAGCATCTTGCGGACTATGGGGATTTAAAGGAACAAATAGCCCAACTTGAAAAAGAAATGAA
>CAWBZP010000004.1:0-575506 GCA_963793365.1 uncultured Flavobacteriaceae bacterium
GAATCCGGTATTCTCCACCAGTAAACACGGGCCTTCACAGATGTGAGGGCTTTTTTGTTTTTGTTCGAATTTGAATGGCTGGTGCAGCTCTTCTAAAAATCATTGAGGCCAATAACAGATAAAATTTTAGATAATACATGGAAACCAATGAGTGGAAGCTACTGAGGTGTTCAAAAAAAGAAACATTTTGTTTTCTAATATTGTACGCCATCCTAATTTAATGCTTTATAGCCCACGGCCAGCACCTTGGTATCCAAGCCAAGATCACTAAATATTCATTGGCATTCCATTTCATAACAATCATATTGTCGCCATAAAAAGTTACAACATCTTATTTTTTGAATAGGATTTTTAATGGATAGGGCTGAAAAAAATTCTTTATTTTTTAATAAGTGTCTTACTTAGTTCTTCCAAGGAAATCCCTTTCGTTTCCGGCATCATGAAATGCACCCAAATAAGCTGTAGGACCATCATTAATGCAAAGAACAAGAAAACGGTTCCTGCACCAATAGTCGAGAATAAAAACGGTACTGCGGCCGGTATGGCTGCTGCCAATATCCAATGCACGGAACAACCAAATGCTTGTCCGCTTCCTCTTAGATGGTTCGGAAAGATTTCGGATATAAACACCCAGATCACACTCCCTTGCCCTATCGCATGTGCTGCAATGAATAAAAATAAGAATATGGGGACGGCCAATCCTTCCCAATTAAAAAAGAAGGCACAAGCCACCAAGGTTAATGAAACAATGTATCCTAAGGACCCCATGTACATTAACTGTTTACGGCCTAAACGGTCAATTAGGTTGATGCCTAAAAGTGTAAACAACATATTCGTAACACCTATGCCAACACTGCTCAATAGCGCCGTACTTTCCCCCAAACCGGCTTCTTCGAAAATACGGGGCGCATAATAAAGAAATGCGTTAATACCGGATAATTGATTGAAAAACGCAATTAGGAAAGCAAGCAGTAGCGGAAAGCGGTATTTTTTCATGAATATTGATTCGCCCGTAATAGTTTCCTTATCATTTTGCTGTATGCGTTGAATGGCTTTGTCCACATCTTGGCCGGGATCAATAAGCAACAATACTTTTCTAGCCTCTTCAATTCTATTCTTTGTGATGAGCCATCTGGGACTCTTAGGCACGGTTAGTACAAAGAGGGTGTATATGATAGCTGGGATGCCCTCAACACCAACCATCCAACGCCAAGAATTTTCCCCTAGACCACTTAGCATGTAGTTGGATAGGAAAGCGATCAGTATTCCAAAGACCAAGCTAAATTGATAGAAACCAACCAATTTTCCACGTTTGTCCGCTGGGGATATCTCAGAAATATAGGCAGGAGCTGCAATTGTTGATACACCTACCCCTATACCGCCAATGAATCTAAAAATAGCGAACGTAATGGGGTCATTGGAAAAAGCGGAGCCAAAGGCAGATACACTAAAAAGGATACCAATGGCTATCAGGGTGTTTTTTCTCCCGAATTTATTGGTAGGTATTCCCGCAAACAAGGCACCTAGGACCGTGCCCCACAAAGCTCCGGAAATAACCACCCATCCATGGAATGAATCAGAACTGTCCCAAAGCAATTGCAGTTGTTTATCTGCGCCTGAAATTACTACAGTGTCAAAACCAAATAAAAAGCCCGCCAAGGCAACTGTAATGGACCAAACTAATATCCTGTTCATTGTATCGTTTTTTGTATGGACTAAATATAACAAATCAAAACCGTTAAATGTTGTTCTTAATCGGTTACATTAAGCGGACATAAATAGTAAATTGAAGCATCTAAAAATAGTATGATGAATAATTTGAAGAACAAAGTAGCTTATATAACAGGAGGAACAAAAGGAATAGGATTTGGTGTTGCCAAAACGCTCTTAGATCAAGGAATGAGGGTGGCGATTAGTGGAAGATCAAAAGAAAGCGTGGACCAAGCGCTAAAAGACTTCAATAGTGAACGGGTTCTTGGAATCGTCTCTGATGTTGCCCGTATGGAAGACGAAAAAAAGGCCGTATCCAAAATTTTGGATGCATGGGGCCAATTGGATGTGGTCTTGGCAAATGCTGGGGTAGGGAATTTTGCCCCTGTTGATGAAATGACGGATCAAGATTGGCATCAAATGATAGATACGAATTTGAACGGGGTTTTTCACTCATTAAAAGCTTCTGTTGATGCGCTTAAGGAGTCTAAGGGCTACTATATAACCTTGGCCAGTTTAGCGGGGACCAACTTTTTCGCCACCGGCGCAGGATATAATGCTTCCAAGTTTGGTGTAGTTGGTTTTACACAGGCAGCCATGTTGGATTTGAGAAAGTATGACATTAAAGTTTCTACCATTATGCCAGGTTCTGTTGCTACGCATTTTAATAACAATGAGCCCGATGAAACCGATGCATGGAAAATACAACCTGAAGATATTGGCGAGCTGGTTCTTGACCTTTTGAATATGAATCCAAGGACCTTACCCAGTAAAATTGAGGTTAGACCAACAAGACCGGACAAAAAGTAGAGTTTATATTTCTTTTTCGGTAAAAGGAAGCTCAGCAGTACAGATTTCGGTAATCAATTGAATAAGTATCTTCTCGAATTCTAAAGCGATATTCGTATCAATAATATGATTTTTGGAACCACGGGGAGATTCTTTTTTGGCAAAAAGTAAGGTGCCGTCATTGAAATTCTTCATTGAAATTATACCGGCATTGATTGGGTTTGTATTTTCTGGATTCGATTTAAAGAACATGAGGGCGTAACAGAGTAGTTGAAATGCTTTACTGTATTGATAATCATCTAACAAAGCGTCCCACTCCATAACTTCTACATTTTTTCGTTCTACCTTACCTGTTTTGTAATCTATGATTCGGGTTACGCCATCAAATTCATCGATTCGATCTAGTTTTCCCTTTAAGCGTACTGGAAATTCTAAAGCTGGAATATGAATTGGAACTTCCAAATTTTGCTCCAAGGCTATAATTTTTACGTTATGGTTTTTGATGCTTTCCACTTCGGCATCGATAAATGTGTTAATATACTTAAGGATGACATGATAGGAAATAAAGTTCTTACCGGTGCTGATATTGCCTTTTTTATAGGTTTTTTCAAAGTTTTCAAGAACAAGGGGCTCAATATTCTTACGTAAGTCATCGAGAAGCGCTTTGGAAAGAAATTGACCTATAACTGGGGTATATAACGCTTCCAAGGTATCATGGACAATGGTGCCAAATGTATTGGCTGCCAAGGTTTCCTCCACTTCCAAAACATCATTTATATTCAGTAAATTCTGTTTGTAAAAGTCAATTGGATTTCTAATGTAGTTGCTCAATGAACTTGGTGAAAAACCTTTGGCCGCTTTTTCTTGCAATAGCCTAAGAAGGCTAGCACTTTTGGTGATACATTCCTTTTCTTTGGTAGCGGCATGTATCTTGGGGGAGGCAATATATTCAGTGATATCCTTCCTGTTTTCGTCTGTCAGCAATTGGGTAATCAACCTACTTTTTTCCCCACCCTCCAAAGCATCTGGCTCAGTGTTGTATAAAAGATACACGGTTTTTGCTCTTTGAAGAAGTCTATAGAAATGATAGGTGTATACAGCATCCTTTTCTTTATACGTGGGCAAGGCATGTTTTATCTTTAAATCGAAAGGAATAAAGGAGTTGTTCGATTTTCCGGAAGGTAGTATCCCCTCATTTACAGAGGTAAGGATTATGGTTTCAAAATCCAATAATCTACTTTCAAGCATTCCCATGATCTGAATACCTTCTATGGGATTGCCCTGAAAATCTAAGGTTTCCGTACTAAGCAATTGATTAAATAAATGTTTAAAGGCTTTAAGGTTGTTGATATAGGTATACTTACCGCACAAGTCCTTAAGTTGGTTGAATAGCGTATGAAACTTGTACAGTTGTTCCAGTACCAATGAATTTTTTTGGATGGATTTAACTGTCCTAAGCAATTGTACAAGTTCTAAAAATTCGTGAATCAATACCTCTGGGCTATCATTGACATCCGTAAATAATAGTGGGGCGCTTATGGTGTTGGGAGTTAATTCCTGTAACTGCTTAACGGTAATATAGGTCCAATTATTAATTTTTATTTCTTGGATAAGTTTATCAATGGAAGTTCCATGCGACTCCAATAATAACGAACTAAAGGAATGGGTCAATAGACTTAATATATGTTTATGGAACCATCCGTTTTTAGTTTTGTTTTCGTGAAAATCCAAAACGCTTCTAAAGAAACTCGCCAAGCTGGTCTTTTCCAATTTTTGACCCATGGTAATATTGGTGGCCTGTATGGTATGGGGGATTGTATTTAATAAAGGATTAAGCAGTTCTTCATCGCCTAGAACTATCGCCGTAGTTTTTAAAATTTCTGGATTTTCATTTTGAAGTTCATTGAGAATGGAGCCAACCTGATTGACTTGCGATATATTTTTAGGCACCCCTATAACCTGTATCTGTTTTTTTTGGAGGTAATAGGACTTGGGTCCGTTTAAGTCCTTTCCCTTAAATATGGGCCACGTTCTTTGGTAGTTCCTAATAAAGTGACCCGCATCATGAATAGTGTCTTCCAAGAAGTAGGGATCGATATCCCAATAGATGCTTGAATTTGTATGTTCGAGGATATATTGGATTAAGGTACTTTCGGCATTATTTAATGCGTTAAAACCGAGGAAAACATGTTTTTTTTGGTTTGATTTTAAGTAGGTTGCTAATTCTTTAACGGCTGTTTTATAAATTAGTCCTTGGTGGCCCAGGCCTTGATCATAAAGCTTCGCATTAAATGTGTGGTATATTGATTCTAAATGACGCCAAAAGTGAAGGTAATTTTCGACCATCTCTGTCTTATCCGGTTCTACAGACCAATGGTTTACTTCTTGTATAGCCGCAACATTATCATATAAGGAGTGGGCATCAACCATATAACGATCAATCTCATTAAAGTCCTGTAAAAGAATTTGTCCCCATGTAAGAAAAGAATCGAACGATTCCTTTTCATAGTCCCCAACACTTTGGTACGCATGATATAATTCAAATAGCTGGGTAGTGCTGTTGGCCGTAACCAAACCTGATATTTTTTCAATGAACTCTTCAATACTATAGATTTCTGGAGCAACAAAAGGCCCGGGGAGTAATCTAGAAAGTATTTTTTTCAAGAATACACCAGCTCGTTTGCTAGGGAGAATAAAGGTAAGTTGATTGGTATCCTTATCTGTTTTTAAAACATCGCGTAAGACATCTTCTATAAAACTCTGCATATCGTAAAAATAAAAAAGCTCCGCAGTAATGCGGAGCTTTTTGTTATTAAAACACTTAAGGTTTTTATGCTAACTTATTTTACTAAGTTGATTTCTACCCTTCTGTTTTGAGTTCTACCAGCTCTAGTATTGTTAGTAGCGATTGGTTTGGATTCTCCGTAACCAACAGCTGATAATCTGAATTCTTCAATTCCTTTATCAACTAAGAATTCTTTAACAGAAAGAGCTCTTGATTCAGACAAGCTCTGGTTTAATTTTTCACTACCTACACTGTCAGTATGACCTTCAACGGTAAACTTAGCAGTTGGATATTCCTTAAGGATTGTGATAATATCAACCATTACCGAAGTAGACTCAGCTTTAATTGAAGACTTACCAGTGTCGAACAAGATTGTTCTAGCGTAATCGTTCAATTGCTTTTGTACCTCTTCAGTTACTTCAGGACAACCTTGGTTAGCTACAGTACCAGCAACTTGAGGACACTGATCATCTTTGTCAAGTACACCATCTCCGTCAGCATCTGGCCAAGGGCAACCTTGGTTTTCAGCAGGACCAGCTTCGTTAGGACATTCGTCATCCTTATCGGCTACGCCATCGCTATCAGCATCTGGGCAACCAGCTAAAGCAGGAAGACCGGCTTCATTAGGACAAGCATCATCCTTATCGGCAACACCGTCACCGTCAGCATCTGGACACCCGTTCATTTCTTTAGAACCAGCTTCGTTAGGACAGCTATCTTTGCTATCTTCGATACCATCACCGTCAGAATCTGGACAACCGTTGAATGCTTCTAGACCAGCAACTTCTGGACAAGCATCGTCTTTGTCGTAGATACCATCACCGTCAGTATCCGTTCCACCAAATTTAACCGAGATACCAGCTAAATGTTGGAAATGTTTTACACCGTAATCCTCAAAAGCGTGCTTATAAGAAGATTGTAGTGTAAGACCTAAATTTTCAGAGAACCAAATGTTAAGTCCAAGACCTCCATTTACAGTTCCTGCTCCAATTTCATCAACCCAAGTGTAACCACCACCTATTTCTAGGAAGGGATCGATAACTGAAGTTCTCTGTATGAAGTTATATTTTATGGTTCCATCTATAGCATAGTGAGAAAGGTCATCAACGCTTACGTCGCCTAATTTGCTTATTTTGTTAAGAGAACCTCTTGCGCCAACTGAGAATCCATCACCTACGTACTTTGAAACGCCAACATAAGAAATAGATGGCAATATGTTCCAGTGGTCGTTCGCATTGAAGAATTCATTACCAAAAGAACTTACATCCCCAGTAGGATATACGTCAATGGCATTAACCCCGAACTGTACTTGCCAAGGATTATTCTCGTCTTGCGCTTGTATGCTGTTGATACCTACAACAAGTAGGGCAACAACCAATAATTTGCTAAGATGTTTCATGTTCAAATTTTTAAGTTTAAGTGTTTATTAGCTGCAAATGTAACTTGTTAAATATTATTAACAAAATCAATTTCCTATTTTTTTTAACGCATTTAATAGATTAAAAACTGCGTTTAAACGATTTTCAATGCTTTGCCAACCTCGGTAAATGCCTTTATTGCCTTGTCTAAATGTTCCTGTGTATGGGCCGCTGAAAGCTGAACCCGGATACGGGCTTTGCCTTTTGGCACCACGGGGTAAAAGAATCCAATCACATAAATGCCTTTTTCCAATAGTTGGTTGGCCATTTCCTGCGATAATTTTGCATCGTAAAGCATAACGGGCACAATGGCAGAGTCCCCATCCACAATATCAAAGCCTGCATCTTGTATTCCTTTTTTAAAATAGGCCGTATTTTCTTGAAGTTTGTCCCTTAAGGAAGTATCGTTTTCAAGCATATCGAAAACCTTAATGGAGGCGCCTACGATTGCGGGAGCCAAGGAGTTGGAGAATAAATAAGGTCTTGAACGCTGCCTTAGTATGGAAATAATTTCTTTTTTGCCGGTCGTATAACCACCCATGGCGCCGCCCAGGGCTTTGCCCAGTGTACCGGTAATGATATCTATCCTGTCCATAACCCCTTTTTCTTCCAAGGTACCTTTTCCTTTTTCGCCTATAAAACCGGTAGCGTGGCACTCATCTATCATGACCATGGCATCATAACTTTCCGCTAAATCGCAAATTTTATCCAATGGTGCCACAAGACCGTCCATGGAGAAGACCCCATCGGTAACTATAATCTTAAACCGTGCCCCATCCTCATTGGCTTGTTTCAATTGTGCTTCAAGATCTTGCATGTCGCTATTGGCATATCTATACCGTTTTGCCTTGCATAGGCGAACTCCATCAATAATCGAGGCATGGTTCAGGGAATCGGAGATAATCGCATCTTCTGGACCCAGTAAAGGCTCAAAAACACCGCCGTTGGCATCAAAAGCGGCAGCGTATAATATGGTATCCTCGGTGCCATAGAAATGCGCTATCTTTTTTTCCAGTTCTTTATGGATGTCCTGTGTTCCGCAAATAAACCTAACGGACGACATACCAAAGCCATGGGTGTCCATTGCATCTTTCGCCGCTTGCACTACTTCTGGGTGCGATGATAGCCCTAAATAATTATTGGCGCAAAAGTTGATTACCTCCTGGCCGGTATCGATTCTTATGACTGCATCCTGTGGGGTTACAATAACACGTTCCTCCTTAAAGAGACCATCATTCTTTATTTCTTCAATTTCCTTTTCTAAATGTTCCTTTATTTTTCCGTACATAGTGGTTTAAATATATTCTATTTGTATTTCGCTATTAATATACACAATGATTTTATGATCTACCGTATAACCCATGGTAGAAAAACTATGGGCATAAGTGTCTAATTGTTGTTTGTACTTGCTATGGTGTTCGCCCGTTTTGTAATCCAAGATAGTTGCATGGTTATTGTCAATGACCACGCGGTCTGGCCGTTGCGCGGAACCGTTTGGCAACAAAAGTTCCCGTTCGTTCAACACCGTTAGGCCAGCTTGATAGAATTGGCTCAATTCTGGGTGAAAAACCACCTTTTCAATGGTCTGCTTCATTTCTTCCAAGTCTGCTTCTTTGAGCATTCCTTTTTGCAAGGCCTGTTGCAGCGCCTTTTCGAGGTCAGCACAGGTATAAATAGTGCCCAAAATGGCGTGGACAATAGTTCCTTGGTTGATGGCTGCGTCAAGACCTTGATCCCATAAAAGTCCGGCTTTTGCCACAATTTTAAAATCTGGCCGATCTTTACCGGTGTATAGATAAGGTATATCAATATGGTTTAGCTCTTTCTTATTTGTTGTGCCAGAGCCTAGTAAATTTCCAAAACAATAGTCGAGGGTGTGCTCTTTCCAGTAGCCTTCCGCTTCTAAAAAATGAAGGAATAAACCCGAATAGGTGTTAGGATTGTATTTCCCACTCTTGTTTCTGGAATTTGCACTGATTATAAATAGACCCGATACCGCACGTGTTAAGGCCACATACAATAGGTTGAAAGCATCTAACTGTAATTTCTGATGGTCCAATTCATACAAAAGGGAGGCAACTTCGCCATACTCCTGTACTTCCTGTTTTTTATTGATAAGCAGTTCTTCAAATCCAAGATTTTCATCTTTGTTGACGGGCAACCATAATTTTGGATCTATCTCTTCATACACATTGCTATTGGCATATGGAAAGATAACAATAGGAAATTCCAAACCTTTGGATTTATGGATGGTCATGATTTGAACGGATTCCAGATTTTCGGGTGTGCTGATGCTGGTCGCGTTTCCTTTTTTGTCCCAATAATCAAGAAAGGATTGCAGGTCTGAGCCGTGTTTTTGACCTACGTCGAATACCATATCCATGAAAGCCGATACATGGGCGTCCGATGTTGGTGCCAAGTCGAATGTTTTGATTGCATAGGCCATACCGTCAAAAACAGATTCCTGTTTAAGTTTTGATGGCTCAAACCCGTACGCCTCTACTAAGTGTAGCTCCAAAGCACCCAAGTGGGTCGCTACATAGGCGTGTTTGTCTTTTTTTCCATCGGATAAAAATTTTAGTAGTTCATATTGAATGTCGAGCTCCTTTGGCTGAAGCATGAACCGCATAAGCTGAACCAAAAAAACGATTTTCGAACTTCCGGATAGTAAAAGGGAATCTGACGATATCACCGGAATATGATGTTGCATTAAAAAGTCGGCTAGAAATGATCCATGCTTCTTTTTCCTGATGATGATACAAATGTCACTGAATCCAAATCCTTTAGACACGCAATCTTGGATCAGGTTCAGCGTTTTTAAAGCATATTCCTCATCGTTTTCTTCTTCCAATAGGGACAATTGTACATACCCACCTTCTTTCTGATTTTGCTCTTGTTGGTTCCCCAATTCAAAAAATTCCTTGTAAAGGGGGTTTTCTAAAAACGGGCTTATAGTTTGAAAGAAGTGGTTGTTAAAACCTATGATTTCTGCATGGCTTCTATAGTTCCTGGGTAACGTAACAAGGTTGGATTCTACTGTAAATGGCTGTTTTTGATGGGTCGCCAATTCTAAAAATTGCTCCGCTTTACCGCCGCGCCAGCGGTAAATGGCCTGTTTGGGGTCGCCTACCAGAAAGAGCGAGCCTGTAGTGCCAAAGGCGTCCTCGCCTTCCATTGCGTTACCGATAAGCGGAATTAGATTTTCCCACTGCATTTGGGAAGTATCTTGAAACTCGTCGATAAAATAGTGACGGTATTTTTCACCAAGACGTTCGTAAATAAAAGGGGCGGGCTGATTTTTAATCTCGTTCGCAATCAAGGTGTTGAATTCCGCTATCGATAATAGGTCCTTTTCCTGTTGGATGATTTTTAGTTCTTGCTGAATGGCGTTCAATAGGGCGAAGGGAACAATGTTCCTGTTAATATTTGAAAATTGACCCCTTTTGTAAAGATTTTCCTTTATGTCTTGGTAATAATGCAGCAGTTGGGCGGTAAAATCCAGGGATGGCGGTTCATTACCTGCTTTTAGCAGTTTGCCTTCCAGAAGATTCTCCTCTAATTTATTATTGTATAGTTGTGTAGGGTCAAAATTACCATCCCTTATTTTTTTGAAATGATTGGGAAGCGTCTCCCTAGGAAAATCCTTATAATCCAATCCTTGCTCAATTATGGTATCCAGTGCTGCGGTTGCCGTTTCCGAGGCTTTCACCTCCAATGCTTTTATCTTTGACCTGAGGTGGCGTTGCAGTTTCAAAAAATCCCTAATTTCCTTGTCCTTAAGGTTTTTTAGGTGTGAAACATTATTTTCATCGAAGAGTAATTTGCCAATTTTTAGAAGGTCATAACTGATATCCCAACTACGGTCGTCCTCTATTTTTTCCAGGGCAAAGTCTAAAAGTACTTTTGTAAATTCAGCATCCTCACCGGCTTTACCTATAACATGCTCCACAGCCTCTTGCAAGAGGAGGTCCACATCAAGTACTACCTCAAAATTCTGCGGAATTTTCAAGTCTTTTGCGAAGGTGCGGATCAGCCTATGGGTAAATTTATCAATGGTCGAAATATCAAAAAATGCGTAGTTGTGCAAAATCTGTTTTAGTCGTAATTTGCTTAAGCTTGCCAATTCTTGGGGATTATAGGAAGTTTCCTTTAAAATATCCTGGAATAAGGGACTGGCTTCATCGGTGTTTTTGGTTAATGAAAACGCATGCAGGCTATGTAAGATGCGGTGTTTCATTTCATTTACTGCCTTATTGGTAAACGTTATGGCAAGTATTTTTTTAAAGTTCTGGGGAGCTGCAAGGACAATTTTCAAGTATGCTTTTGCCAAGGCATAGGTCTTGCCCGATCCGGCAGAGGCATTATATATGGTAAAAGAATTACTAGGCACCAATTTTTCCTGCAAATTAAGGATTCTAGCACAGTTCTTAACAAATAATTAGGGGAATATAAATGTTAAAATCCTTAAATTTGAGAGACAATTAATAATAACATAAAAACAAACAAATTATGGCTTTTGAACTACCAAAATTGCCTTACGCTTATGACGCACTTGAGCCTCATATAGATGCAAGGACAATGGAAATACATCATACGAAACATCATAACGGTTACACTACCAAGTTAAATGATGCAATTAAAGGAACCGCCCATGAAGGAAAGTCCATCGAAGCAATTTTAAAAGGCTTGGATATGGATAATGGTGCGGTAAGAAATAATGGTGGAGGATTTTACAATCACTCGTTATTCTGGACTATCCTTTCCCCAAATGGGGGAGGCAAACCAAGTGGCGAATTAGCCGATGCTATAAACGCGGCTTACGGTTCTTTTGACGGTTTCAAGGAAAAATTCACCACTGCTGCAGGAACAAGATTTGGTTCTGGTTGGGCTTGGTTATGCGTCCACAAAGGTGGTAAAGTTGAAATTTGCTCTACACCAAATCAAGATAATTCACTTATGCCAGGAGTAGGCTGTGGCGGTCATCCAGTTTTAGGATTGGATGTTTGGGAGCACGCATATTACCTAAACTATCAAAACAAAAGACCAGATTATATTGAGGCATTTTTCAATATAATCAACTGGGATGAAGTTTCAAAATTATACGCAAAGAATAAGTAGTTAGAAACAGCGAAGCATTGATAATGTGCCATCTAAGAATATTCTTGGATGGTTTTTTGTTTTTATCTAAATAATTCCCCGATGGCTCTGCCTCGGGGTTTCCGAACTTACCTCCCCTTGGGGGAGGTCGGAATTGCCTTTTTGCAATTTTGGGTGGGGTAAAATACAAAATTTGGTTTTTTGGCCCTTTTTGGCCAAAATGAAACTGGCGAAATACTCCTGTGGCTTGCCCCGGGGACAGTCAGTTTCAAGAAAATTTTTATTAGAATAGAAAAGGGCGGAGAAGTCTCCACCCTTTTCGTCCCAAATCTTACCATAAACTTAACCTACTTATGCTATGGCAATACTAAATTACTGGTATTGAGTAAATAAAAAAAGAAAATGTAGGAAAAATAATTTCTTTGCCCGGTCCATGTTGAATACCAGTGAGTTATTGTTGTGCCATAAATAGAGCACAGGTTTAAAGAAGTATAAAAATAAAAAGACGGAGCATAGCCCCGTCTTTTTCCCCAAATCTTACCATGAACTTAACCTACTTATGCTATGGTCCTCCAAAAATAGGGCTTGGTCGTGTGCATGAAGAAGGTAACCGTTGAAATTCCTGATCCTTAGTTGAACTACGTCTTTATGCTAATTCTTCCCAAGAGAATTTACTCTTGAATGAAACGGGCTTTGGGGGGTAGAAATAAAAAGACGGAGCATAGCCCCGTCTTTTCCCCAAATCTTACCATGAACTTAACCTACTTATGCTATGGTTTTTCAAAAATAGTCCCGCTGGTGCACCTTTAAAAGTAAATTGGTTGAATCTCGCGAATTAGCGATAAACGGCCTTTTTTATAAAAGAGGAAATAGGGGCCGTACATGGGAAACGGTGGAAAATAAAAAAGGCGGAGAGATCTCCACCTTTTTTGCCCCAAATCTTACCATGAACTTAACCTACTTATGCTATGGTAAGTTTAAATGTAAAGCGGTCTAGTTCAAATGGACTATTCTATCGATGAAATACCTTTTTTGTCGATGAAAAGCACGTTTTGAATGTATTTCATCGAAAAAAGGACTAATAAGCACGTTGGTTATTTCCTTCGTAAAAATTGATAAACGCACGATTTACTACCCTATTTCCACCGGGTGTTGGATAATTACCGGTAAAGTACCAATCGCCCAAGTTTTTGGGGCAAGCTTCGTGCAAACTTGAAATTGTTTGGTAAATAATGGAAACTTCCGCTTTAATATCTTCCGGGCTCAGAAGCTCCCCTATTTTTTTGGAAATTTGTTTAGCGGTAAATGGAGCATAAAAATCTTTCACATAGTTAACTACGTCCACATCCTTGTTCTTTACCTGGGTTAGGCATTTTTCGTAGATTTCCTGTACAAGATGCATGCTGTTGTGGTCTTCGTGTAAGGCCAAGGCGGCCTTAAAAGCTATAAAATCTTCTAATTTAGCCATGTCAATTCCATAACAATCTGGGTACCTGATTTGCGGTGCAGATGAAACAACGATAATTTTCTTGGGAGCTAAACGATCTAATATTTTAAGGATACTCTTTTTAAGGGTAGTACCTCTTACAATACTATCGTCTATAATGACCAGATTGTCCCCTTTATTTACAGAACCATAAGATATATCATAAACATGGGCTACAAGGTCGTCCCTACTGCTATCTTGTGTAATGAAAGTTCTCAGCTTTGCATCTTTGATCGCTACTTTTTCTATGCGGGGCCTAACTTCTAGAATTTCGTGCAATTGTTCTCCTGTTATTTTTGGTCCCAAGGCCAAAATTTGTTCTTCCTTTTTTTTGTTGAGGTAATTCTGTGCCTCCTTTACCATTCCGTAAAACGAGGTTTCCGCGGTATTGGGAATATAGGAGAATACCGTATTCTTTATATCCTCATCTATAGCTTCAAGAATTTGTGGAAAGACCAATTTGCCCAATGCTTTTCGTTCCTGATAAATTTCCTTATCACTTCCCCTTGAGAAATAAATACGCTCAAAGGAGCAAGCCTTCCGTTCTTTTGGTTCTTGAATTTGTTTTATTGTACTGGTGCCGTTCTTTTTTATAATAATGGCGCTACCTGGGTCTAGCTCCATAACCTCTTCGTAGGGTACATTGAATACGGTTTGTATCGCTGGCCTCTCTGATGCTACAACAACGACTTCATCATCCCTGTAATAATACGCGGGCCTTATTCCACTGGGATCCCTCAAAACAAAAGCATCCCCATGGCCCAACAAACCTGCCATGGCATAACCACCATCGAAATTCTTGGCGGCCCTTTTCAAAATTTTAGAAATTTTTAGACGGTCCGCTATTATTGGGGAGGCCTGTTGTTTTGTGTACCCCTCTTTTTTTATTTGCTTGTAGAGTTTGGCAACGGCATCATCCAAAAAATGGCCTATTTTTTCCATAACCGTCACGGTATCCGCCATTTCTTTGGGGTGCTGTCCCAATTGCACCAAATTGTCGAACAGTTCATGAACATTGGTCATGTTAAAGTTGCCGGCAACGATAAGGTTACGATGCATCCAATTGTTCTGTCTTAAAAAAGGATGAACACTTTCTATACTGTTTTTTCCAAAGGTACCATAGCGTACATGGCCCAATAACAATTCTCCTATGTAAGGGATATTTTGTTTTTGCAAGGCCACATCATGCTCATATTCTGGATGTTCCTTTAATTCTGTATTGATTCGTTCATTGATTTGCGCAAAAATATCCTGTATGGGCTGCTGTTGACAAGACCGCACGCGGCTCATATAGCGCTCACCGGCCTTTACATCTAATTTAATACTTGCAAAACCAGCACCGTCCTGCCCGCGGTTATGCTGTTTTTCCATCATCAGGTACATTTTATTCACACCATAAAATGCCGTACCATACTTTTCCTTATAATACTCCAAAGGCTTTAATAGGCGTATTACAGAAATACCACATTCATGCTTAATAGCGTCACTCATTACTTTTTAGTATTAAAAAAACCCCAACATTTAGGGGCTCTGTTTTTAGTGTAACTCAATGTCAAATTGGGTTAATCTTTTAAATTGATGTAACCGCTCCTTAATTTCTTTATGCTCCAATTTCAGCATGCGTTCCGTTCCAAATTTCTCGACGCTGAAAGAGGCCAGATTAGAGCCGTGGATGACAGCTTTTTTCATATTAGCAAAAGAATTGTCCTCGCTTGCCGCCAAGTAGCCCGCAAACCCACCGGCGAAAGTATCCCCTGCACCGGTTGGATCAAAGACTTCCTCCAGCGGCAATGCCGGAGCAAAGAAAATCTGCTCTTTATGAAAAAGTAAAGCACCATGTTCTCCCTTTTTGATTACCACGTACTTGGGTCCCATATCATAAATTTTTTGGGCAGCTTTCACCAGTGAATACTCTTTGGTCAATTGCCGCGCTTCCTCATCGTTTATCGTTAAAACATCGATATGTTTAATGACCTCCTCCAGTTCGTTCCATGTATTGTCCATCCAAAAATTCATGGTATCCAAGATAATAAGTCTTGGTCGTTCATCCAGTTGATTAATTACACTCAATTGTATGGTTGGATGAAGATTACCTAGCATAACCACATCTGCATCCTTATAATCCTGGGGCACTACGGGCTTAAAATCTGCCAGCACGTTTAAATCCGTCACCAGGGTGTCCCTAGCGTTAAGGTCATTGCGGTATTTGCCTTGCCAAAAAAAGGTCTTGCCATCCTTTACAATTTCCAGGGCCGTAATATCAATGTCCCGATCGGTCAGCAAGTCCAGGTACTCCTGCGGAAAATCACCACCCACGACAGAAACTATGGCTGCATCGACATCAAATTGCGAGGCTGCCAACCCAATAAATGTAGCGGCACCACCCAAAATTTTATCCGTTTTACCAAAAGGAGTTTCAATCGCATCAAAAGCTACCGTTCCAACAATTAAAAGTTTGCCCATACAAAAGTGAAAATTAAGGCACAAAGATAGGGTTTTGAACTTCCAATTAAAATGATTGCTTCATGGAATCGATGTAAGTTGTAAAAAGGGTGTTGATGGATTTTCTACGGCACTATTTCCTTCCAAAATCAGCAGGAATTTCGCCCCAGGCCTTTGTCTCCCATTTTACAATAGGGGTGTTGTAGTCATTCTTCTTAAGCCACTCAACGGCCCGCCGCACCAAATTGAACAAGGCTTGGTTTTTGGACGATTCTACGAGCTTGGTATTGCATTTTTTTTTACGTACCCAGCTCATGGCCGTACGCGAATCTGTGTAAATTATCCGGTCGCTTTGACGTTCCTTTAAAAAGGCTAGCCCAT
The DNA here is from genome assembly GCA_963793365.1 of uncultured Flavobacteriaceae bacterium. Classification (GTDB taxonomy): domain Bacteria; phylum Bacteroidota; class Bacteroidia; order Flavobacteriales; family Flavobacteriaceae; genus Maribacter. The sequence goes on from CAWBZP010000004.1 coordinate 16,109, forward strand.
GAACAATGGCTAAAAACTCACCAATATTGTTCGTGCCTTGGGCAAAAGGTCCTTGTTTGAATAGTTTTTTTCCGGTTTTTGTGTCCACACCTTGGTATTCCATAATGCCAGGATTACCACTAGAAGCTGCGTCTACAGCAATGGAATGGTAATTGGGTTGTCCAATCTTTAACAGCGCTTCTTTGGACAGGGATGTCTTTTCTTTTTTACTGCCTTTGTAATCTGCATAATTGCCATTATACGCTTTTTTCGCCTGATCAAAAGATTCAAAGGACTTATACTCGGCGCCGGCATAGCCTGTTATAGCAGCTTTACAGTCTTTCCATGACTCGTGTATACCCGGGCGTTTGCCTTTCCAGACGACATAAAACTTTGCCTTTTTAGCCATTATTCCTTAAATAATATACCATCGATCACTTTAGGAAAATGAATATACTCCAATTGGTGGACTTTTGACGCGATATCCGCGGCAGTATCTGATGTATCAAGGTTAATTTTGGATTGATGGATAATGGCCCCCTCGTCATAATTGGCGTTGACATAATGAATGGTGATGCCCGTTTCCGTTTCGTTATTGGCCAAGATTGCGTTGTGGACGTGCATACCGTACATCCCCTTTCCGCCATATTTAGGCAGCAACGCTGGATGAATATTAATTATCTTTCGAGGAAACGCCGTAGTAATACGTTCTGGTATTTTCCATAAAAAACCGGCAAGAACTATTAAATCCAGATTAAGCGCTTGTAACATATTCAGGATAAAATCACTTTTGGAAAATGCCTGTCTGTTAAAATATAATGCGTTTAACTGTAGCCTCTCGCAACGTTCAAAAACCTTGGCCGCCTTATTATTTGATAGGACACACACAATCTTTACATCTTGGCGACCTTCGTAATGGTTAAAAATGTTTTCGACGTTTGAACCGGAACCCGATGCGAACAATACAATACGTTTGGTTTTCAATGGAAAAATCGCTTTTAGTGATAGTAGGTCATCAATTTTTACTCCGGTTTCAAAAGGTAAAATGACATTTATAGCGGTAATTCTTTTTTGCCCATGCTCGTGTATCACCTTCTATAGTGCCCTTTTTTAATCCATAAAAACGGAATATTATTAGGGTAAAATTACGAGACTTGTTTTTAATTTTATTAAATTACGATACATTTTAACGACATTTAGTGTAATTAAACCAAAGTTTTTTATTTTTGCCATCAATTTAAATTTTTAAAACAAATATTATTATGTCAGACATTGCATCAAGAGTTAAAGCTATCATCGTTGATAAATTAGGAGTTGATGAAAACGAAGTGGTATCAGAAGCTAGCTTTACTAACGATTTAGGCGCAGATTCACTCGACACAGTGGAGTTGATCATGGAATTCGAAAAGGAATTCGATATTCAGATTCCAGATGATCAAGCCGAAAATATCGCAACAGTGGGTCAAGCAATAAGCTATATCGAAGAAGCGAAGTAAATTCATGTTTTCTCAAATAGAATCTAAATTATCCATGTGGTAAATGCTCCGCATGGATAATTTTTTTTAATTTACGCTTGGTTTAAATTTAAACTAAAAACAAGTTCAATGCAGTTAAAGCGAGTTGTAGTTACTGGTTTGGGGGCACTTACCCCTATAGGAAATAATATTGAGGAATATTGGGATGCGCTGGTAAGCGGCAAAAGCGGTTCAGCACCAATTACGTATTATGATACTGAAAAATTCAAGGTCAAATTCGCCTGTGAATTAAAAAATTACAACACAGAGGATTATTTTGATAGAAAGGAAGGTCGTAAGCTGGATAGATTTGCACAATATGCACTAATCTCCTCAGACGAAGCAATTTTGGACTCCAAATTGGATTTGGACAAAATAGATAAATTCCGGGTTGGGGTTATTTGGGGTGCCGGAATTGGAGGTCTTGAAACTTTCCAAAACGAGGTGATGAATTTTGCCAACGGTGATGGTACTCCAAGATTCAATCCTTTTTTTATCCCAAAGATGATTGCAGATATTGCCCCAGGCAACATTTCCATCAAACATGGTTTTATGGGTCCTAACTACACTACGGTCTCCGCATGCGCCTCTTCGGCCAATGCCATGATAGATGCGCTCAATTATATTCGGTTGGGCCATTGCGATGTAATCGTAACCGGAGGCAGTGAAGCCGCAGTTACCATTGCAGGAATGGGCGGTTTTGGAGCCATGCACGCCTTATCCACTAGAAATGAAAGTCCGGAGTCTGCTTCAAGACCATTCGATGCGACAAGGGATGGTTTCGTTCTTGGTGAAGGAGCGGGTGCCTTGATTCTTGAAGAGTATGAACACGCCAAAGCACGGGGCGCTAAAATATATGCGGAAGTTGCGGGTGGCGGTATGTCAAGTGACGCCTACCACATGACCGCTCCACATCCAGACGGTATTGGCGTGGTTAGGGTAATGGAAAATTGCCTACGTGATGCCGGTTTGTCCATTGAGGATGTTGACGCCATAAATACACATGGTACATCAACACCTTTGGGAGATGTTGCTGAACTAAAGGCCATAACCCAGGTGTTTGGGGAACATGCCAAGAATATAAATATTAATTCGACCAAATCCATGACCGGGCATTTGTTGGGTGCCGCTGGTGCTATTGAGGCGATTGCATCGATTTTGGCAATGGAACATGGAATGGTGCCACCTACCATTAACCATACGACTGTTGATGAAAATATAGACCCTAGTTTAAACCTAACCCTTAACAAGGCACAAAAAAGAGATGTCAAAGTAGCCATGAGCAATACCTTTGGTTTTGGTGGTCATAACGCCTGTGTGCTTTTCAAAAAATTAGATTAAATTCTTTTTATGACCTTTCCCAAGAACTTATTTAATTCCCATTCTAAGGAGGATGGGGATTTTTTTTTGGGGGTAACCAAGATTTTGGGTTTCAAGCCCAAAAATCTGTCCTATTATAAAAAGGCGTTTCTACATAGGTCAATGAACCAAAAGGACAATCAAGGAAACGCGATGAATTATGAACGCTTAGAATTTCTTGGGGATTCTATGCTGGGCACCATTATTTCAAAACACCTCTATAACGAGGTGCCGGAGGGCGACGAGGGTTACCTTACAAAAATGCGTTCTAAAATAGTAAGCCGGGAACACCTTAATGAACTTGGCAAGGATTTGGGCTTGATACATTTCGTTGAAAGTAGGATACCAAAGACCCATTTTGGAGAAAATATTCACGGTAATGTATTTGAGGCCTTGGTAGGGGCCATTTATTTGGATCGAGGTTATGCCTATTGTGAAAAGTTCATTCAAAAACGAGTGATAGAGCCCTATGTGGATATAGAGCAATTGGAAGGCAGGGTCATTAGCTATAAAAGTTTGGTGATAGAGTGGTGCCAAAAACGGAAAAAAACCTTTGATTATAATGTATATGAGGATACCGGTAACGACCCCTTAAAACATTTTGCGGTAAAACTATCCATTGGCGGTAACGTGGTGGCCAAAGCTAGGGCAACATCCAAGAAGAAAGCGGAAGAAAGAGCATCTAAAAGGGCTTTCTTTGCACTTCAGGATAAAATGGAGCATTAGACCTCAGAAATAGTACCAATCCTAACATTTTAATAACCTTTAGGGAAGTTTTATCAATTTACGAAACTAGGCATTATAGCTTATAAGTTCTATATTTACTTTTTTCTTGGCGTATGGCGGCTATCTATAAAATAAATGACGATTTTTATGATGAATCCTTTATTTTAATAGCTTTGCACACTACATTGGAGGATTACGCTCTTGTCTATGGATTAAATCGGAGTATGAAAGCTAGATTTAAAAGAGCTAAACACAATTTTGAACTTGCTGAGAACAAATCCTTTCCAATTTTTGAATGGGATGATATTTTCCATGACAGGTATTGGGTTTTAATCGCAAATCATAGCAGTGAGCAAGAACGCATTGCCAATAATGATCTGTTCCAGAATGAGACAACCTATACCAAGCCTAGGCTTGTGCCAGAGTATAAGGATGTTGATTACCTTTTAAAGATAGAAACTGAGAAAGAAATTGAAACGGATGCTTTAATCAAAAAGATACTTATGCTGCCTCGGGTAATGGCAGCCTACGAAATAAGTACGGACAAATTAAAATCAAAGAACAATTTAATATTTTAAAAATGCCAACTGTAAAAAAGACAAAAATTGTAGCAACCTTAGGGCCTGCAACCAGTAAGAAAGAAGTACTTCGCAACATGATTACGGCAGGAGTGGATGTCTTTCGTATAAATTTTTCACATGCTGATTATGAAGATGTAAAGGAACGTGTGGAAATGATTCGGGAATTGAATAAAGAAATGGATGCCAACACTTCAATTTTGGCAGATTTGCAAGGACCTAAACTGCGTGTAGGGGTCATGGCCGGGGATGTGGTGGTTAGCCCGGGCGATGAAATTACATTCGTCACCGGTAAGCCTTTTGAAGGTACCGCAGAGCGCGTCTATATGAATTACCAAGAATTTCCAAGGGATGTTAAAGCGGGTGAGCGTATTCTTTTGGATGATGGCAAGTTGATGTTTGAAGTCGTTTCCACCAACGGAGAGGATGAAGTACTGGCCAAGGTAATTCAAGGCGGACCCTTAAAATCGAAAAAAGGGGTCAATTTGCCCAACACCAATATTTCCTTGCCGGCACTAACAAAGAAGGATATTAAGGATGCTGAATTCGCTATCTCGTTAGATGTGGATTGGATCGCGCTTTCATTTGTGCGTTTCAGTCAGGATTTAATAGACCTACAGAACATTATCAGTAAGCATTCAGACCATAAAATTCCTATAATCGCCAAAATCGAAAAGCCGGAAGCGGTGGAGAATATTGATAAAATCGTTGCTTATTGTGATGGGCTCATGGTGGCCCGTGGAGATTTAGGGGTTGAAATTCCTGCCCATGAAGTTCCATTGATTCAAAAGCAATTGGTTTTACGTGCTAAAAAGGCTAGAATTCCTGTAATCATAGCTACGCAAATGATGGAAACCATGATTACAAGCCTCACCCCAACAAGGGCAGAGGTGAACGATGTTGCCAATTCCGTAATGGATGGTGCCGACGCCGTTATGTTATCGGGTGAAACATCGGTAGGTAATTACCCAGTGCAGGTGATTGAAAAAATGACCAGTATCCTTGAGAGTGTGGAAAGCTCGGAATTGATAAATGTACCCCACGACCCACCGCACATACGTACCAAAAGATTTATCACAAAGTCTGTTTGCTACCATGCCGCCTTAATGGCGAATGAAATAAAGGCCAAGGCAATTTCCACCTTAACGAACAGTGGGTATACGGCTTTTCAAATATCGGCCTGGAGACCTAGTGCACATATTCTGGTTTTTACCTCCAATAAAAGAATTCTTACCCAACTGAACTTACTATGGGGCGTAAAGGCCTTTTATTACGATCGCTTTGTTTCTACGGACGATACCATTGATGATGTGAACCGTATTGCATTCAACAAAGGTTTTTTGGAAGTTGGAGATATGCTGATCAGTCTCGCCGCAATGCCAATAAAAGACAAAGGTATGGTGAATACCCTACGCGTTACGGAAATAGAATCCAGTGATATGTAAGGTTATTTAGGATAAAACATAAAAAAAGGTCCGCTCATGAGCGGACCTTTTTTAATATATATTCTTTGATTATGCCACCTCTTTTTCAAAGGCGATAAAGTTTACCACCTTTCCTTGTTTGTTAAACACGGGTTGTCCTTGAATCCAGCAATTATAAGTAGAACCATCTTTTCTGTAATTTATGACAGTAGTGTCAAAAGGTTTGTTGGCTTTGATGGCATCGGAAATAATCCGCAATGAATGAGCTGATGTTTTTTCACCTTGAAACATTTTTGGTTTATTGCCAATAATTTCTTGGGGATGGTATTGGTTCATCTCCCAAATATTTTTGGTTGCAAAGACAATATTCAAATTTGAATCTGTAACAACAATTACATTTTTATCCACTTTAAGCCTTTCATCCAATACCTCCGTATCCATATTCCAAGCATTGGCCGAGGCCAAATGTAACAAAGAAGCCATATCTTCAGCAGACCTTTTTATCGTATCTAGGGCTTGGGCATAAAAATCCCAAGAAAGAATGGGTAAGAGGGTGTAATTTAAACTTTTCCTAAACTTGATTACGGCACTATCGTAATCCTTCAAATCTTCCATTCATTTAAATTAAAACAATAAATAAATTTTCTTTTTCACAGCAATTTGGTGTAAAGCTAAAAAATACATGGAATGGGTAGCAATATTGGGCGATGATTAACAAAATTGTTTAAGTGATTTTTCAATTTCGTTCCATTTTTAACCTAAATACATAAACACAAAAAATCATTTTAGGACTTCAAAGTGAAGAACTTAGAAGGTATCAGGGGGTATTAAAAGTAGTTTTTACGAATTCAAAATTCAAATTTTAATTGTACAAGTATGGCTTTGTCCTCATTTTTAGCACTTGGTTTTGTGTCCGTATTTAAGTTGGAAAGGGAAATACCAAGCAACCGAACCGAATTTTGTAATTCCTCCTGATAGAGTAGTTCTTTTGCGGTCTCCAGTATCAAGTCCTTATCCGCTATAAAATAGGGGATTGTTTTGCTACGGGTATTCAAGGTAAAATCACTGTATTTAATTTTTAGGGTAATGGTCTTTCCAGCAATGTCGGCTTTTTTAAGACGGCGTTCCAGTTCGGTCGCAATATGGTCTAGACGCTCTAACATAAAGATTTCACTGCTTAGGTTCTCGTTAAAAGTGCGTTCTGCCCCTACCGATTTTGGGATGCGATGCGGCTTTACCTCGCTAAGATGAATACCTCGTACTACATTATAATAGTAACTTCCACTTTTACCAAACTTATCTACTAAAAATTCAAGGGGCTTACGTTTTAGGTCTTTTCCGTTGAAAATTCCTAATTGATACATTTTTTCCGCAGTTACCTTGCCTACACCATAGAACTTTCTAATGTCTAATTGTTCTAAAAATGGTAGTACTTCTTCAGGGTTTACCGTTTTTTGTCCATTAGGCTTGTTAATGTCACTTGCCACTTTGGCTATGAATTTATTGATTGATATCCCTGCAGAGGCATTTAGACCGGTCACCTCCAAAATACGCTGTCTAATTTCACTTGCAATTAAGGTAGCGGAAGGGTTTCCTTTTTTATTGATGGTTACATCCAAATAGGCCTCGTCCAATGATAAGGGTTCAACCAAATCTGTATATTCATAGAAAACGTTCCTAATTTGTTTTGAAATCTCTTTGTAGCGATCAAAGCGGGCTTTAACAAAAATAAGGTCGGGACAATTACGTTGGGCTACAACACTGCTCATGGCACTGCGCACCCCAAATTTTCTGGCTTCGTAACTGGCAGCAGCCACTACACCCCGTTGGGAACTGCCTCCTACCGCAATAGGTTTTCCCCGTAATTCAGGATTATCCAATTGCTCAACGGAGGCGTAAAACGCATCCATATCAACGTGTATAATTTTTCGGAATGGGCTTTCATTGGGCATAAGCAAATTTAAGACTTATCTTAGTTTAGGGTTTAAGCTATCAATAACTTATATGATTGAGATTGAGCGGAAATTTTTGGTAAAATCAGATGTATTTAAAGCATTGGCACGGTCAAAAACACGAATCGTGCAAGGATTTTTAAATACCGACCCTTACCGAACCGTTAGAATACGCCTAGCGGGCGAAAAGGGATTTATTACGGTCAAGGGAATATCCAATTTCGCTGGCACGGCTAGATTTGAATGGGAAAGGGAAATTACGGTAAAGGAAGCCGAAGCATTACTTTTACTTTGTGAGAAGGGTGTCCTAGAGAAGTATCGCTATGAAATTCCTGCGGGCGCGCACGTTTTTGAAGTAGATGAGTTTTTACGCGAAAATGAAGGCTTAATCGTGGCAGAGGTTGAATTGGAATCAGAAAACGAATTATTTAATAAACCGGATTGGTTAGGTACAGAAGTTACAGGAGAAATAGCGTATTATAATTCACAATTAAGTCAAAATCCGTATTCGAAATGGAAAAGACAATAAAAGTAGGTGTAGTCATTTGTATGCTTTTAGGCGCCTGTACAGAGGTAAAGACAAGCAATGAAGAAGGGGTAGCCAACGAAATTAAAACGAATGTGACATATAAGAAAACTGATTTGGAAAAGGCCGGGTATCAGGTTTTCGATTTTGTGGATGAAGAAACTAAGGATACCATTTTAATGCAACAATATTTTATCGCGTTTTTAAAACGAGGGTCCAATCGGTCACAAAATAAGTTGGAGGCAGACAGTTTGCAAAAATTACATCTGAAGCATTTGAAAAGGATGTATGATGAAGGCTATGCCGATATTTCCGGGCCTTTTGGTGATGATGGTGAAATTAGGGGTATAACGATTTACAATGTACCAACCTTGCAAATCGCCGATAGCTTGGCCAATATGGACCCCATGGTAAAAGCGGGTCGGCTAGTAATTGAGGTAAAGCCTTGGTGGGCGGCGAAAGGATATCCTTTGCGCTAGGGAACCGCTTATTTTATCACAGTTATTTTATCAGAAGCTAAGTGCAGATTGGTTAGCTGTGAAAATTCACCATTGTAGCTCACTTTGTCTACGTCAAAATAAGGCCCACAACATTCATTTTGCTCCTCTTTTTTTGAGAGGTCTAGCACTAATATATCCGTTTCGGAAGAATTCAATCGTATGTCATAAACCTGTTGCCCGCTTTCCCCTTCGTAATAGAAAAGAAGATAATTTTCAGTGGTAGCTGTATTTACGTAAAGGTCGTTGCCATTTGTGGAAACTACGATTTTAGTAAGGTCATAGGTCCCATTTTCTATGAGGTTGTTGCCTTGGCCATCCAAAAATTCTATGGTGAATAGTTGATCTACCATACAATCCACCAAAGAACAGTCTAAACCCTCATCATTTTTACAAGCACTCAGGAGTACTACAGCGGCAAGAAGTTTTAATTTCAAATAGTATTTGGTGTAAATCAATTTAAATGAAATTGGCATTGGCTAGTTGTTACTTTGCAAGAATTCCTTCTATTTCCATGAGCGGAATGGAATTTAAATTTTGTTCGTTCACACTGTTCTTTTCAAATAGAAAGCGTTTTTCATACAACTTATTATCGGCATAATAGGTAACAAAAAACTCATTGTGTAAGGCTAGGACGTCTTCTTGAACTACTTCAATTTTTGCAAATGATTTTGCCGCCACTTCGGGTATGGCATGCCTCATGGTCGAAGTCTTTTTATCATCATCATATCCTTTGGATACGACCATTGCCATTTCTATGGGTGTTGATCTAGCGTTGATAATGTAGGCATTCCAATCCTTGTCCAAGAATTCTTTGTTCCATTCATGTACAATTGCTACATAAACCTCTTTGGCTATCGGTATTTCAATATCCTTTTTCACTAGAGCTGATTAAAGGGCACTTTTAAATTGCTCAAGAAAACGTAAATCATTTTCACTTAACAACCTAATATCTGAGATTTGATGCAGCAAGAGGGCAATACGGTCTATTCCCATACCAAAGGCAAAGCCGGAATAAACATCAGGATCTATTCCACAATTTTTAAGTACATTGGGGTCTACCATGCCACAGCCCATAATTTCTAACCAACCTGTACCTTTTGTCATCTTGTAATCGGTTTCTGTTTCCAGCCCCCAATAAACATCAACTTCTGCACTTGGCTCGGTAAACGGAAAATAGGAGGGCCTTAATCTTATCTTTGACTTCCCAAAAAGCTCTGTGGTAAAATACTGCAAGGTCTGTTTCAAATCTGCAAAGGATACGTTCTTATCGATATACAGACCCTCTACTTGATGAAAAAAACAATGGGATCTTGCAGAAATAGCTTCATTTCTGTAAACCCTACCTGGTGAAATGGTACGAATGGGCGGTTTGTTATTTTCCATATACCTCACTTGAACCGAGGAGGTGTGGGTGCGTAAGAGAATATCTGGATTGGTTTGTACAAAGAAGGTATCCTGCATATCACGTGCCGGATGATATTCGGGTAGGTTCAAGGCGGTAAAGTTATGCCAGTCGTCCTCTATTTCCGGTCCTTCGGATACATTGAATCCAATTCTGGAAAAAATATCGATTATTTTATTTTTTACGATGGAAATAGGGTGACGGGACCCCAATTCAATAGGATTCCCCGGTCTTGTTAGATCTCCATACTGTTTTTCTTCCGTATGGTTGTTTTCCAAGGTTGCCTTAAGCACTTCCACCTTATCCGTAGCTACCTGCTTTAATTGGTTGATGGTTTGCCCGAATTCCTTTTTTTGTTCGTTAGGCACATTTTTGAATTCGGCGAAGAAATCGTTTAAAATCCCTTTTTTGCCTAAATATTTTATCCGAAAGGCCTCTACGGCTTCCAAATTATCTGCGGTAAAGAGCTTTACCTCTTCAATTTGCTTCTTTATTTCTTCAATCATTGTGCGCTACTAAAAGGACAAATTTATAACTTTTAGTAGAGTAAAGACTGTTTTTAATTGGACAAATTGATGGGGACTCATTGGATCATTTCTATTGTGCTTACTGCAGGACCCCTAGCCCTAGAAAAAATTGCTCAATTAAGTTTTAAGATTATTCGCCTGTGGCACTATAATTCTAGTTTCCTATAAATGCCTTAATATTCACTGGTATATCAGCTAATTGGTTATCCTGGAAAATGTCTACCACGTGCAAGAAGTTGAGCACACGTGTGTTGTTGAAAATTTGAGTGGCGTTATTTATGAAGGTAGGCCAAGCAAAAGTTTCTATGGAGGATTATAACATCTTAATGCGCTACCTTCCAGCCTAACATCCTCTAACATTGGTCCAATTCGTATGTATGTAAGAATTCCGTAATCTCATAAATGAGCTGTATCAGCCACAGCACTATTTATCACAAACAAAATGCCGATGAAAGTTACTTTCATCGGCATTTATTTAGTGTAATTGTGTTCTAGTAAAAGGCTACTTCACCGGTAGAAATATCGTACATGGCACCCACTATTTTTATCTCTCCCTTTTCTTCCATATCGGCCAGTACACGACTTCGTTGCCTTATGTTTTCAATGGTTATCTCCACATTTTTTGCAGCGACCGCATCCACAAATTCTAAATTTTTTGAATTTCTCAAATTCTCATCCTTAGGTTCTTTGACGGCCTCTACTGCGGGTTCAATTTTATTGATCAAGGCGGTTAGATTTCCTAAACGGGCATGGTCACAGGCTCCCTTTATAGCCCCGCAACTGGTGTGGCCTAAAACAACGACTAGTTTAGTTCCCGCCAATTTACAGCCGAATTCCATGCTGCCCAGGATATCCTCGTTTACAAAATTTCCGGCGATTCGTACACTGAAAACATCCCCTAGGCCTTGGTCAAAAACCAATTCTGCCGAGACTCTGGAGTCAATACAGCTTAAAATGGTCGCGAACGGAAATTGCCCATCCCTGGTATCATTTACTTGTTCCAATAAATTTCGATTGGCCTTTAGGTTGTTTTGAAATCTTTTATTTCCCTCTTGCAGGAATTGCAATGCCTTGTTAGGGGTCATTGACGCTTGTGTTTCTTTTGTATGTGCTTTCATAAAATATCTAATTTTATATTTGATAATAGAATTGATGGTAAGCCTATAAAAAGTGGCTTCCAGTATAAGCTACGTCATTTTCAACTTAGACTTCGTTCAGGTTTTGGTCGAGAATCAAAAAATTCAAAATAACTGGGAGGATTTTCCACGACGCCCCGCTTCGAAACCAATTTAACATCAATATTTCTTTCTTTGGCCTTAACAGAGAAATCATCTAAAATCTCAATAATATCATAATCCAAATATCTGGTTTGCAGTACATTTAACTCTAGATAGGTGTCATTGGGCAAACTGTGCAGTTCCTTCAGAATAGCTCCTTTGTTAAAGAAGGTAACCTCCTCGGCCAAGGTCATTTTAATGACATGCCTATCGTTGCTCTTATCCTCAATATGTAGAAAATGCGAGTTCTGATAGCTTTTAATAAGTATAACAACAATTCCCACGGCCAATCCTAATGAAATACCAATAAGTAAATCTGTAAAGATGATTCCTAAAACGGTGATTAGGAAGGGCACGTATTGTTTCCAACCCAGACTGAACATTTTCACGAACAAAGCAGGCTTGGCCAATTTAAAACCAACAATGAAAAGTACAGCAGCGAGAACGGACAATGGAATCATATTCAATACCGTAGGCAGTAAAATCACCGAAAAGAGAAGTAAAAATCCATGAATGATCGCAGACAACTTGGTTCTACCACCAGACTGTATGTTGGCGGAACTACGTACAATAACCTGCGTTATGGGCAATCCACCAATTAGTCCTGAAATAATATTTCCCGTTCCTTGTGCCAAAAGTTCCCTGTTGGTTGGGGTAATGTTACGATGGGGGTCTAACTTATCTGTTGCCTCAACGCAAAGTAGGGTTTCGAGGCTGGCAACCAATGCTATCGTAAAAGCCGTAATCCAGATTTGCGGATTATCGATAACTGCAAAATTTGGAAATCGGAACTGTCCTAAAAAGGAAGAAAAATCATCCGGAATTGGAACGCTTACCAAGTGTTCCTTTGAAATGGATAATGTTTCATGGCCCTTCGTAAAAATATAAAATAGGATGCCAAGTGCTACAGCGACTAAGGGTCCTTGTATCAATTGAAATATTTTCCCTTTTTTTGAAAGTACCTTATCCCATAATATCAATATCGATAGTCCTATAACGGCAATAAGTGTAGCCCCAGGGCTGATATTATTAATGGCTGCGAAAATTTCGGAAAATGTATTTTCCCCATCGACCTGAAAGAATGCCCAGTCCCCTTCCGGGTCGGGATCATAGCCAAAAAAATGGGGGATTTGTTTTAAAATGATAATGATTCCGATACCGGTCAGCATTCCCTTAATCACCGAAGAAGGAAAATAGTACCCAATGATGCCGGCCTTTAGCACGCCGAACAGCAATTGAATAGCCCCTCCTAGGACCACTGCGACCAAGAAATTTTCATAACCTCCCAATGAGGTTATAGCTACCAATACAATGGCGGCAAGCCCAGCAGCAGGACCACTGACCCCAATTTTGGAGCCGCTGAGTCCACCAACGACGATACCACCTACAATACCAGCTATTAGGCCAGAAAAGAGCGGCGCCCCACTTGCTAAGGCAATTCCTAAACACAAGGGTAGTGCAACAAAGAATACAACGATACTCGCAGGAATATCACTTTTAATATGTTTTAACATAAATTTTTTTGAATTTGAATTACTGTACCAAAAAGGTAAAGTAAATGATTATTATAAAGGTTAGGAGTTGCGAATTAAACGTTGATTCGCGGTGGAGGTAATAATATATCCAATGAGGCCTTATCCTCTTCATTGAAGGCCCAGGTAAAAATAATATGATTCGTCTCGCAGGATTGGAATAGATGACGTCCTTGCTGACCGAATAAAAACTCTTGCTGTGAATTATCTTTTTTTGTTTCCTGTGATTCTTCTTCCTCGTTTAAGTCAATAACGAAGACCGATGTTGCATCCAAATCCAGCAATGACCTTACAGACGGCCCTAAAATGGCTGCGGATAAGATAATGGCTAGAAAAATTAGGATTTTAGAATTCATTTTTTGTTTGAAATATCCTTAAAGATAGCCGATAGTTTAAATATCCCTAAAAAATTCTTTAAAAATCTTTAAGGGGCTTCAATTGATTTTCTAAGATCCATCCTGTTTTTCCATCAGCCAACTGAATTTTATTCCATTCATTGAGTTTTTCCATGATATTTACCTTGGTACCTGCATGAAGTACAAATACTTGGGCACCAGTATCATTGGGCTCCGCTTTAATGCTGCTCTCTTCTGCAAAAATGATTGCCGGCTTCTTAGCCTCGTAATCCCTTTGCTGAATGTATGCAAAAAGTATAGCGATGATACAAACGAATAAAGCGATCAAACTTCCTATAAAGGACCATCTCTTTCTGGCGGAGTAATTAAAATTGTAGAAAGCAATATATAACATCACAAAAATGAACATTGCGGCGATGGCCAGGTAACTCCATTGATCAAACGTAAGTTTACCGGTAATGTTTTTATACAGTTTGGAAATCCCTGTTTCAGGTACGGTATCTATGGCATCCAAAGTCATATTTTGGGCATAGCTAAGATTCGTCTTTATTTCGTTATCGTTTGGGGACAACAGCAATGCCTTCTCATAGTAGTAGATGCTTTCCGCAATTTCATTCAGTTTGTAATAGGAATTTCCCAAGTTAAAATACACGGATGCGGAATGCACATCATTGTCCAGGATATCCTTGTAAAGATCAATTGCCCGTTGGTATTCGCCCGCATTGTATGCCGTGGTCGCCTGATCAAAAAATTCTTCATTTTGGGCGTTGCAGAGCATCATGCTACATAGGCCAAGGAAAAGGATTAGTTTTTTAAACATGCTTACAATTGTTTGTCCATTAGGGAAATTACCTCACTGGCCTTTTCATAATCCGATTGCATCTGCACATTGGAAAACGGACTATATCTGGCCGCTTCGCAATTTTGAAGTAATGCTATAAAGCCCGTAACGGTATTCTCGTCTATTTGTTTTTTGGTCAATAATTCGGCTATTTTATCCTTGCTAAATTCTGCGGTCTCTATCTTTAATTTTGCTTTTAAGTAGTTATGAAGCGCGCGTTCCAAGGCCACATAAAAAGAGTCTTTATTGCCTAGTTGCTTTTTGGCCGCGGAGAGGTATTTTCTTGCCAACCTATTGGCCCTACGCACCTTGTTACCGGCAACGTCGCCCGCAATTGCATCACTTTTCTTTCTGAAAAGGATTGCCAATGGTATCAATAGCAATGGGCAAAGTAACCATAGGTAAAAAGAGGTAGATCCGAAAAAGTAGGAAGTGGTTTTACTTGTAAGGTTTGGTTTCAATTTTATAAAATTGAATTGGTTCGTGTTCGCAACAACGGCTTGTTTTTGACTATTGACAGGACTCTCCGCCCCCGTATTGGAACCGCTTAACGGACCCTCCAGAACATTTATAACGATTTCGTCAGAAGTAAGGGTGGTGTACTTTTCCGTTGTTGGATTAAAGAAACTGAAGTTTAATGGGGCAATAGGATATTTTCCCCTAAAAGCAGGAACGATGGTATACTCATTACTTACCTTGCCCTGCATGCCGCTCAATGTGGTTCTCACCCCTTCCGTAAACTCAGGTTCGTATACCTCAAGGGCACTAGGTAATTCAGGTTCAGGGAGCTTAAATAGTTTTAGATTTCCTTTGCCATTTACTTCTACGGTGGCCTGCAAGGACTCTGTAGCATTTAGGCTCGTTTTACTCGTGGTTACCGTAAAATCGAAATCCCCAACAGCCCCGTTGAAATTGGCTGGTTGGTTTGCCAAGGGCAGCGGTTTTACGTTAATGGTCCTATTCCCGGCAGATACGGTTTTATTGGTCTGGGCATAGATACGGCCACCAAAAAAGTCGCGCCTACCCGTTGGCACGTCAACGGTTACTTCTAGGGAAAGCGGTTCAATGTCCAATTTGCCTGATTTCTGTGGATAGAGCACAACACGTTTTAAAATCACGTACCGGTATGGTTTTCCTTGATAGGTCCCATTCTGTGCGCTCAAACTTGAAACCTTGATATCCTGACTCCAAAAATTGTTGTAGGTAGGATTGTCCAGCGGTTGATAATTGGATACGCTAATGTTAGGACTTACATAAAGTTTATAGATGACCGTAATCGCCTCGTTCATGTATGGATCTGTCTTGGATATTTCAGCTACCAAATGAAGGTTTTCATCGGCTACATCGTCCGCCGTCATTTGATCACTTGGTTTGTCTACCGCTTCTGTGACCTCTACGTCCTTGGCTAGCGATTTATAGGTTTCTCCACTAATAACGATGGAGGCCTGCTTAATGGTGAATTTGCCCTGGCAGTAGGAGCAAGGGTATAGGAATAGGATTTGGAATAACTTCTGACACCGTTGATCCAAGACGAACTTATGGATTGCGAAGGCCCCATAACAACCCTAAACCCTTCAAAGTCTGGCGGATTGAAATTGTCTCCATCACGGTTCATGACAAAATCTACCCGTAAACGCTCGTTTATACCGAGCTTTGGTTTACTCAGCTTCATTTCAAAGGTTACGGCATCATCATCCTGCGCCATAATCACTGGAGAAAATAGCAATGCGGACAGCAGTAGCGTTACTTGTATTATGGACTTAACTTTTACCAATCCTTTTCATTTTTAACCTTTACGCCCTTTACCTTTTTAGCATCAATTTTGTCCTGTACTTTTTTCTCCGCGTTTTGCATCGCCCTTAAAAGATTTTCAATTTGTTGTTTTGACAGTTGATTTGGCCTGGGCTGTTGTTGATCTTGGTCCTTATCTCCTTGTTCCGGCTTTTTATTTTGATCTTTCTCGCCTTCACCATCCTTATTTTCGTCTTTTTTCTCCTCATTCTGGTCACCTTCGTCGCCTTTATCCTTTTGGTCCTGATCTTTCTTGTCACCGTCTTCGCCCTCGTCCTTTTTATCTTGGTCCTTGTTTTCTTTTTTATCCTCCTTGTCCTTGTCTTTATCGTCTTGATTCTGTTTTTTCTCCTCTTCGTCCTTTTTCAAAAGTTCTTTCGCCAAAGCCAAATTATACCTGGTTTCTTCATCGGTAGGGTTATTGCGCAAGGCCTCTTTATAGGCTTCTACAGCTTTCGCATAGTCTTTACGTTTCATAAAGACATTGCCCATATTATGATAAGCTTTATGTTTATCCGTTTTTGTCGCACTTGCCTCGCCGGCTTCTTTAAACCTACCAAATGCCTCGTTATAGGTTTCGTTCGTATAATAGGCATTTCCTAAATTGTAGGGCGCAGCACTATTATCAGGGCTTTTGGCAATGGCTTTCCTATAATCTACCTCCGCGGCAACGAAATTATCTTCGGACAGGGCCTTATTGCCCTCCCAAGTAAGATTGGTAGAGGTCCTCAATGCCTTTGCTTTTTGCTGCTCATCCGCTTCTTGTGCATAGGAGACAAAGGAAACCAATAGTAACAGTATGCCGGTATTAATTTTACTCATTTCTTTTCTCATTGAATAAATTAAGTTGCTTTAACCATTTGGTCTTTCGGTCCAATATAAAAATATCCAAAAAGAGAAGCAACAATGCAGCCCCAATAAACCATTGAAACTGATCTTTATATTCTGCAAACTGCTTCGCCTCAAATTCCTTCTTGTCCATCTGCAGCAATTCTTCCTTGATTAATTCAACTGCGGCATCGGTATTGGAGCCGTCTATGTATTGCCCGTTTCCTTCATTGGCAATATCGACTAAAATGTCTTCATTTAACCTGGTTATAACGGTTTCGCCCTGGTTATCTTTTTTCAAACTCTCCAAAATACCATTTCTTTTAATAGGTATGGGAGCTCCCTTTTTTTGACCCACCCCAATGGTATATATTCGTATGCCCGCATCAACCGCCTCTTCCACCGCATCTATCGTAGAACCTTCAGAATGGTCCTCGCCGTCAGAAATTATGAAAAGCACCCTATTGGTCTGCTCTTCATCATCATAATAGGTACTTGCCAATTCTATAGCTTGATCAATAGCGGTGCCTTGGGAAGTCAACATATCAGTATTCATGCTCTGAAGAAACATTTTAGCCGCGCCATAGTCTGTGGTTATGGGTAGTTGGGGATACGCTTGACCGGCATAGGCGATTATGCCGATACGGTCACTTGCCAACTGATTTATAATCTCTGAGACTAGTCTTTTTGCCTTTTCCAATCGGTTGGGGGCAATGTCCTCCGCCAACATACTCTTAGAAACGTCTACTGCAAAAACAATATCAACGCCCTCACGTTTCACCGTTTCCAATTTAGTGCCTATTTTGGGGTTCACCAGACCTACAATCAATAAAGAAAGCCCAAGAATAAATACAATGAGTTTTAAAGCTCCCTTATTATAGGACCTATCTGGCGTAAGACGTTTTAAAAGGGTGGCATTCGCAAATTTCTTTTGCGTCCTTTTTTTCCAGATGACCACCAATAGGAATAGTACAACGATCACCGGTATGATGAAGAGCAAATAGAAATATATTTTTTCGTCTAACTGTACCATATTAAATAAAACTTCTGAACAAGGTATTTCTCAAAATCCATTCCAAAATTAGAAGCGCGCCGGCCATCAATATCCAAGGTCTAAAACGTTCCTCGTACCGGTAATATTTAAATTCCTCTACCTCCGTCTTTTCCAGTTTGTTGATTTCATCATAGATTTCTTCCAAGGACTCATTATCGGTAGCCCTAAAGTAACGACCCCCTGTAGCTTGGGCAATATCCTTTAAAAGGGCTTCATCAATTTCTACCTGCCGCATTCCATATCTAAAAGATCCATCAGCGTTATAAGCGATAGGTGAGAGTGCGTTTCCATTCGTACCCAAACCAATGGTATAGGTCTTTATATCGAATTCTATGGCAAGATCGGCGGCTGTCTGCGGCTCTATAAACCCAGAATTGTTTACGCCATCCGTCAATAAAATAATGATTTTGCTTTTTGCCGTACTTTCTTTCAACCGGTTTACCGATGTCGCCAAGCCCATGCCAATCGCCGTACCATCTTCCAATTGGCCATAGGTGATTTCTGCCAAAGCGTTCAACACAATCGATTTATCGGTTGTTATGGGTGTTTTGGTATAACCTTCACCGGCATAGGCTACCAATCCTATGCGATCATTCGGTCTCTTTTCGATAAAATCTGCCGCTACCTCCTTAAGTGCCGATAAGCGGTTAGGTTTGAGGTCTCTGGCCAACATACTGGAAGATACGTCAATGGCCATGACAATATCGATTCCTTTAGTTGTCTTGGTACGGGTAGATATATCCTCGGTTTGTGGCCTTGCCATTGCAACGATGATGGCACTAAGGGCCAAAAGACGAAAAACAAAAAGCATAGGGCGCAATTTTGGAAGTATCCCTTGGTGGCTAAATCCTTTGATACTGGAAATACGAAGCGACGCGATCTGTTCCTTTTGTTTAAAAATATACCACAGAATGGCCATTGGCAGTAAAAGGAACAGCCAAAAGAAATCTGGATTTGCAAATGATATATTCTCTAACATCTAAACTTCTGTTTTAACTTCTACCGATGCCAAAATACGATCTACAATTTCTTGGGCATAGGCATCGTCCTCTAACCAGGTGATAATGACATATTGCTGAAATCCGTTCCCCCCAAAGAGGAGTACGGCATAATCACCATCGATAAGTTCCTTGGATTCCGGTACTGCAAATTTGCCGCTACCGTATACTTTTAAGCCCTTAACTCCGCTCACAGTGCTAAACTCTTCCTGTTTTGTAATAATGTTTTTGGCACCTTGTGCTTCAAAGTTGGATAAAATCTGTTCTATAGTCTTTTCAAAATCAGGTTCTACATCTTGTTGGCTTAGCGTTATTGAAGTTGTGGCAACGGTAAAGAGACCAATTGAACTTCGATACCCAAAAGCCTGAATGTCCGAAATAGTAGCCTTCGCTTCTGGCGGTAATTTAACTTCTTGGCGCACCAATACTTCCGGAGTTTCCAATTGAATGGGAGGGAAGCCATAGGTACTGCGTATCCAATCTCCTTCCAACAATTCCTTGGTTGGGTGGCCAAATACCGTATCCTTTAAATAACCAAAACCTAATTGTATCCCTGCAATGGTCGTTCCTATGAGGAGCATTGCCACCAATGCAGCCAAACCAATAACCAATTTTTTCTTCTTCTTTTTCCGTTCCAATTCCTCTTGGTACTCCGCTTGTTCCAATAATTCTTCTGGGGTAGGCTCTGGAAGGGCATCATGGGTCTTTACTACGATTTGCTCCACGAGTTTTCGGTCTTGTTCCGCAACGGAAGTTGAGGGTTTGCTTTTGGCAAACTTAACCAAATCTGCAGTCTGTAAAATTTGTTTGAATTGTTTGATGGTGTCATCGTCCAATTTCAATTCGCCCGCGTCCTTTAGCAGCTCCAATTTCTGTATGAGCTGGTCCGTTGTGCTTTCCAAAGCGGTCACATGCGCATCTTCCTCCAAATAGGAACGCACGATTGCGGTAAGCTCGGAATAGTATTGCTTGTATTCGTCCTGTATTAAATATTTGGAATTTTCCAGCCGCTTCAGTTCCATGAGGGCCCTATCGTAGGGAGGTAGGAGCGCCACTTTTTCCTCCTCGGTCAACGGTTTTTTTCGAAGTACGAACCAATAAAAAAGGCCGCCCAGTAGCAATAATATAAAGAGGCCGATGAGGATATACTTCCAAAGGTCCGCATTGCTTTTCTCAACTTGGATCAGAGGCTTAATATCGTACATTTTTTGCGCCAAGGTATCTACGGGAATTGTTGCCACATTGATCAGCATTGAATCTGTCATGTAGCCCGTGCCGTTGATCTCTATACGCTGCGAAGGCAATTTATAGGCTCCGGAATCGAATTGGGTAAGGGCATATATTTTTTGTAAGGTGAGCCTATCTCTCTTGCGGGTGGTATCCGTTGCAAAGGCCTCTACCGTTTCTAACGGTGAAAAAGTTTGTCCTTCAGGGAAAATTACCTGTGCGGTGGTGTCGACATCTACCGTTACGGTCCATTTAACCTGTTCCCCAATTTTAATGAAAGTCGTATCTACCGTGGTATTAATGGCAGGACTTTGTTGACCTATGAGTTGTAGGGAGAGCAATAGGCACAACGATAAGGGCATATTCCGTTTCAGAAACGAAATGCTACCATTCAAGACAACTACACCATTTGTCATTCTTCTAATCAACTTCTTCTTTTAAAATAACCCAAAAGCTTTTTTACATAACTTTCGTCGACCCTACAGTCCAAAATACCACAGCCCGATTTTGTAAACGATTCTTTGAAATACAATACCCGATCTCTATGGAATTCAGCATAGGCATACCTAATTTTTTTTGACTGCGTATTTACCAACTGTACTTTGCCGGTTTCAGCATCCTGCAATTGTACCATGCCTAAATTGGGAATGGATTCTTCGCGCTCATCATAGACTCTAATTCCGGTTACATCATGCTTGTTCCCTGTAATTTTTAAAGTCTTTTCATAATCCGAAGCAATGAAATCCGATAGCACAAACACAATGGCTTTCTTTTTCATAACGCTACTGAGGAACTTAAGTGCCTCCGCAATATCGGTTTTGTTGCTTTTTGGTTTAAACTCCAAAAGCTCCCTTATGATTCGTAGCACATGGCTTTTTCCTTTTTTTGGAGGGATGTAAAGCTCTATTTGATCTGAAAACAACATAAGACCTACCTTATCGTTGTTTTGAAGCGCGCTAAAAGCCAATGTCGCGGATATTTCCGTAACGATTTCATTTTTAAATTGATTGGCAGTCCCAAAGAGTTCAGAGCCACTGATATCCACCATTAGCATCATGGTAAGTTCGCGCTCTTCCTCGAAAACTTTTATGTACGGTTCGTTGTATCTAGCCGTTACGTTCCAATCAATATTACGTACATCATCACCAAATTGATATTGCCGTACTTCACTAAAGGTCATACCCCGCCCTTTGAAAGTCGAGTGGTACTCACCGCCAAATATATGGTCGGAAAGACGCCTCGTCTTTATCTCTATTTTCCGTACTTTTTTGAGTAACTCTTTGGTATCCATAATCTTCAGTGAGCAGCACCCAGTGGCAGTTTTGTGCAGCACTTTTTAAAAAGTGCTGCCATTGCTGCAACTGCCAACTGTTTTTAAGGTACTTCGATCTCGTTAACGATCTTATTGATGATATCTACAGAGGTTATATTCTCTGCTTCAGCTTCGTAGGTAATACCAATTCTATGTCTAAGAACATCATGTACTACGGCACGTACGTCCTCTGGCACAACATATCCCCTCCTTTTTATAAAAGCGTAGCATTTAGCGGCGTTCCCCAAATTAATACTGCCTCGAGGCGAAGCACCAAAACTAATCAATGGTTTTAAGCTTTCTAAATTATATTTCTCAGGATAGCGGGTGGCAAACACAAGGTCAAGAATATATTTCTCGATTTTTTCGTCCATATATACTTCACGTACCGCTTTTTGTGCACTTAAAATTTGTTTTAAGGTCACTACCGGATTAACAGTTTCGTAGTTACCCATCAAATTTTGGCGCATAATCAATTGCTCCTCGTTCATTTTAGGATAATCTATCACTGTTTTTAACATAAAACGGTCTACTTGGGCTTCCGGTAAGGGATAGGTACCTTCTTGTTCTACAGGGTTCTGGGTGGCCATTACCAAAAATGGCTTATCCAAAATAAAGGTTTCATCGCCAATGGTAACCTGCTTTTCCTGCATTGCCTCCAGTAGTGCCGATTGTACTTTGGCAGGGGCCCGGTTTATCTCATCCGCCAAAACAAAGTTGGCAAAAATAGGTCCTTTTTTTATGGAGAAATCATTCTCCTTCATGTTATAAATTAAAGTACCAACCACGTCTGCCGGTAGAAGATCGGGTGTAAATTGTATTCTGCTAAAACTACCTTTCACGGCCCTTGCCAAGGTATTAATGGCCAAGGTCTTCGCTAGACCGGGAACACCTTCCAACAATATATGTCCTTGTCCCAACAGGCCGATCAGCAATCGTTCTACCATATACTTTTGGCCAACGATTACTTTGTTCATTTCAAGCATCAATAAATCAATAAAAGCACTTTCCTGAGCAATTTTCTCATTCACGGCACTAATGTCAACTGCAGTATTTTCTTCCATTTAAAAAGGTTATATTTTTGGTTATTGTCGCTTCGAATTTTAACAGTCATGCAAATTGAAAATTTATTCACTCAGTAGCTGTTAATGATAGGTTAAAAAATGGGAAAAGCCCTTATTTTTATGAAGCCTTTAAGGTATTTCTTTTTAAATTCATCGGCTTATGAGCACTACAACTTTATATTCAAGAATTATTGCAGGAACCATGACTTGGGGCAACTGGGGCAAACAGTTGGCCACAAACGAAATGATACGCCTAATGGAGCACTGCCTGGACCATGGAATTACATCTTTTGACCATGCCGATATTTATGGGGATTATACCAACGAGGCCCAATTTGGGGAGGCTTTTGCCAAAAGTACCATTGCAAGAGACAAAATACAGCTTATTAGCAAATGCGGAATACAGTTCGATGCCATGGATCGGGAAAATAGGGTAAAGCACTATGACTATCGAAAGGACTATATTATCGAATCTGTGGAGCGTTCCTTGAAAATGCTCAAAACAGATTATTTGGATTTGTTGCTATTGCACAGACCCAGTCCCTTACTAAATCCCTCCGAAATTGCTGAGGCAATTGAACCATTAAAGCGTTCAGGGAAAATAAGGCAGTTTGGGGTTTCCAATTTCTCGCCTTCTCAAATCGGCCTCTTGGAAAAGGAGCTGCCCGTAGCCGCAAATCAAGTAGAATTCTCGTTAACGGCCAATAACGTCATGACAGATGGTACTTTAGATGATTGCATTATACATAACCGATTGGCCATGTCTTGGAGTCCGCTCGGTTCCTTTTTTAGGGAAGATACCCAAGCCAACAAGCGAATTAAAAAAGTACTGCAAAATTTTGCCAAAAAATATAATGCTACCGAAGATCAATTATTGTTGGCATGGATTCTTAAACATCCGTCAAACATTCATCCCGTGGTAGGGACCGCAACCCCAAAAAGGTTGGAATTAGCCGTGGAGGCCCTAAAAATAGAAATAGAATTACAGGATTGGTTCCTATTACTGGAAGCAAACGAAGGGCATGAAGTTGCGTAATCTAAACTTAAGAATGAAAAAAACAGCATTTATTACAGGAGCTACGAGTGGTATTGGAAAATCTACCGCGATATTGTTTGCCCTCAAGGGAATTAATTTGGTACTGTGCGGTAGACGCGAAGAACGCTTAGAAGCCCTACGAAAGGAATTGAGTAAGGAAGTTGACGTACATATCTTAAATTTTGATGTTCGGGATAAAGAAGCGGTGATGGAGGCGGTTGAGTCTTTGCCCAATTCCTTTTCGCAAATAGATATTTTGATAAACAATGCCGGAAATGCCCATGGCCTGGATCCCATACAGGAAGGAAGCCTAGAGGATTGGGATGCTATGTTGGACATTAATGTAAAAGGCCTACTCTATGTTTCAAAGGCTTTGATGCCCCAAATGATCCAACGTAAATCTGGTCATATTATTAATATAGGCTCTACTGCCGGTAAGGAAGTATATCCTAAGGGAAACGTTTATTGTGCCAGTAAACATGCGGTAGATGCCATAAATCAAGGCATGCGAATAGATTTGAACCCCTATGGTATTCGTGTTGGAGCTGTAAACCCGGGCTTGGTTGAGACGGAATTTAGTCAGGTACGTTTTAAGGGCGATGAAAATCGTGCAGAAAATGTATACAAGGGGTTTCAACCTTTGAAGCCTGAGGATATTGCGGAAATTATCCACTTTGTGGTCACAAGGCCCTACCATGTCAATATTGCAGACCTTGTAGTGATGCCAACTGCACAAGCTTCCTCCACTATTGTGAAAAAAGAAGGAGCATAAGTATTTCATTTTACTTTTGATGAAATGGCTTATACCTTCACTATTAATTTTTGATTTTTAAAACAACGAACAACGAACAACGAACAACGAACAACGAACAACGAACAACGAACAACGAACCTGAGTAAACCTTAGTCCTCCATGATCAACAAACGCTTACTGGTCAAAAACTTGCTCGCCCATAACGACGAGAATAGTTTTTACGATAAAAAGCGATTTATTTCCATTGGCGAAAGGGAGGGAAAGGCCAAATTCTTAAAGCATGTGTGCGCTCTGGCCAACAGCAACCCCTCTAACAATTCCTTCATCGTTATTGGGGTAGAGGATGAGGACAATAAAATAGTGGGTGTAGATTTTTTCGATGACAGTAAGATTCAAAATCTGGTCAATGCCTATTTGGATAACCCCCCTTTAATTGCGTACGAGAATATTCCATTTCCGCATTTACCGGAAGGCAAAGTGGTAGGCTTGGTCACCATAAAATCGATAGGCAAGGTATGCACCTTGCGTAAGAATATTTGGAAGTATTATGGGGGTTCCGTGTTTTTTAGGGAGGGCAGTATAAGCCTTCCAAAGGCCTATAATATTGAACTAAAGGATAGTAACTCAGAAGCCGTTGCTACCATTGAACAGCACGCGAAGAATAATATCGAGCTTACCTTGGACGGGGTGATTGATTTTATCAATAACAGGCACAAGGATTTAGAGAGCGATTATAAGGTTTTTAAAGAGCAATTTGTCGTCTGCTGGGCCGGAAACAAAAAAGTGGCTAACGGGGTCACCTATTTTTACAGGGTCGATATTGAACTGATCAATGAACAGGTAAAATTGTTTTATTCCAATTTGGATGAGGTAACCATCACGTTTGATAATGATTCCTTTACCACCATAGAATTCGTTCAGTTGGGGCTCGGGCCCAAGCAAAAATATTATCCGCTAGAAAAAGTGGTCATTAATTTTAGTGAGAACGGCACCTATCAAATCAAAAGCGATCTTTTGTTCAATCCTCCCCAATTCGATACAGCTGAACTGGACCGAATTTATAAAAACAACAATGTCTTGGTAGCCAAAGTAGCGGGCAATGTTAGCCTAAAACCTGCAGAAGCTATAAATTTAAAATATTTGGCGGATACGTATCTGATCTGTTACTTGAACGGTTTTGAAGATGCCAAAGAACGTATGGAAAAGGCGAGAAGTCTCCTAAAAACGGATTATCCTAATTTAAATGCCTCCTTAAAAGAGGCGCTTCGGGTGTTGAGAAAGGTGAAATATAATTAAAGAAAAGCCGGATGAACAATGGACGATAACGAATTACGGTCCTTTATATTTTTTAATCCTGATAAGTTATCTCGGTTTTCTTTCCAGTAAAGCATTCTTAATTTTTTGAATTTTATCAGTTTCATCGTCGTGTACCCATATTTTGACAGTACTGCTTGTAAACTGTATTCTTAGGTTCGCTTGGTCGCGATAATTTCCACCTTCGCCTAGACCATTTAAAAACAAAGGCAGGATATAGCTTATACTTGAAATCAACCAGTTCGTCTTTTTTTGGTTAAAGTCCACATTTAGAATTTTTTCAAATAAGTAAACGCCATTATTTTTGGGATAGGCCAAATCAAAAATTTCAAAGTGGTCGTTATCTAGTACAAAGGCTAATTTTGGCGACTCTCTAATTTCATAGGTTTGTTTCATCGTAGAAATAAATAAACGTTACAATACTTATATGTTCTTGATCCACAACTGCTGAAAAGGTTTGAGGGGGAGTTCGTTGTTGATTAGTTCGAGTGACGCGCCGGTAAGCAAATCAATTGAACTTTTTCCCGTGTGAATACCAATGGATAGCAACCAGCCGACCCCTAAAGTTTCAGTTACCTCATTGAAGTTAGAGATGATCCAAACAGTTTCTTTTCCATTGCTGCGCCGGTAAACGAAAACATGTGGGTTTGGAGCGGCATATATTTTTATATCATTGGAATCCTCAAAAGCCGAAAGCTCCTTTCTGATGCCTATCATTTTCTTCAGCCCTTCGTAGATTCTCGTTGCAGGAGTATGCGCTTCTTTTTTAATCTTGGCAACAAGCTTCCAATTCTGCATGGGTCTATTTACCCAGCGGTTATCGTTTTTATGGTCCTCATGTTGTTCAAAGGAATAATCGTTAAGGGTGCCAAGTTCGTCACCGGCATAAATCATGGGTATGCCGCCATAGGTTAGAATAATGCCGTGCATCATTAGAATTTTTGCAATGGCGTAATCAATGATATTTTTATTTTTTTGTTCCAAGGCCGTTTCTAGACCCAACAATGACGCGGCACTACCTGTAATTCTACCGTCCCCGTTTTTTGGGTTGTACATGAACATGAGCCCTTTGGCGGGTGACCATTCCAATCTGCCACAATAATAATTGAGTATAAACTGTTTGTGTGCGGTGGGGTCCCAACCCATGGCCCGTACAAAATCATCATCATAGCCAAGGCCAATATCATCATGGCAGCGTATGTAATTGATCCAGGTGGTATCATCGGGCTTGTTCGGTATTTCCGTGAGACTTTTCAGCATTAAGGAAGTTTCCTTGGTAGCAAT
Organism: uncultured Flavobacteriaceae bacterium; assembly: GCA_963793365.1. GTDB lineage: Bacteria > Bacteroidota > Bacteroidia > Flavobacteriales > Flavobacteriaceae > Maribacter. The sequence goes on from CAWBZP010000004.1 coordinate 43,264, forward strand.
CGAATTCCATAGCAAAGCCATGAGCGATGCATTATAGGCAACTTCACATTCATTACCTTCTAGGATATTCTCCCCAAAATACTTTAGAATATTTCTGGGGGCAACAATAGCTTCCGCCAATAATATGACCCCAGGAGCTATGACCTGAAGGCACATTCTAAACAAGGAGGTGAGCATATGCGCCTCTGGAAGATTTTGGGATAGGGTCCCCAATTTTTTCCATAGAAACGCCAAGGCATCAAAACGGATAACATCCACGCCTAAATTGGCCAATGCCATTAAATTGGCGAGCATTTCAATGAATACTTCGGGATTTCTATAATTTAAATCCCATTGGTAGGTGTTGAAACAGGTCATTACCCATTTTTCCATGTCCTCGTCGTAGGTAAAGTTTCCTGGTGCGGATTGTGGAAAAATTTCAGGTAAAGTTTCTTCAAACGCATCGGGAATTTCCCGGTTAGGGTAGGTGTAATAGTAATTCTGATATTTAGAATCGCCGGCCTTTGCCTTTTTCGCCCATCTAAATTCGTTAGAAGTATGGTTGACCACGAAATCCAGCATTAAATACATATTTTTATTTCGTGCTTCTTTGGCTAAAGACAAGAAATCTTCTTTAATACCATACGTACTGTCAATTTCAGAATAACTGTTAACCGCGTACCCTCCGTCATTTTCCCCTTTAGGTCTGGTTGTAATGGGCATTAGATGTAAAAAGTTCACCCCAAGATCTTCGAAATAGGGCAATTTATCCGTCAGGCCTTTTAGGTCTTTGTTGAATCGATCTACATAAAGTTGCATACCCACCAACTTTTGGCTTTGATACCAGTTTCCATAATTTAAGCGTTCCAAATCCTGTTTTTTCAACACGGCTGGCCGTTCCAAAAACAAAAGCTCCAAGGAATCCAAAAGTCGATAAAAATGGGATTCTTGATTTTTTTCAGGGTATAGTGAAAAAAACAGGGTTTTAATCAAGGAAAGATTGGTTGCCAATCGTTGATCGAACAAAATAGTATGGTTTGTTGCACCTTTCTTCTTTGGACTTTTAGAGGCCAATAGACGGTGTAATGCGGCTTGGTTCATTTTAGGAATCTAATTGTTGTTGTGTCGGCAGGGATTCGATCGCGCCAAAATTAGTGGTTGTTATGGCGCCGGCTTTATTTGCACGGGATACCATACTCGTTAAAACCGCTTCATTATCCATAAGGTCATCTAGAGCGTCGTATTTTGCGATTTGCTGTAATAAGCAACCTATGAACGCATCGCCCGCGCCCGTAGTATCTACAGGGGAAACTTTTATGCTGGGTATGGTCTTTTGATAGTTTTTGGTACTCAACCAAGTGCCTTCGCTCCCTAAGGTGATAACGATTATTTTGGTGCCCATATCATGTAAAACCGAACAAGCTTCCTTTACATCTTTTTTTCCGGAAAGGAGTTGCGCCTCTTCCAGGCTAAACTTACAAAGATGGGATTTCTCAATAAAGGCTTTACACTTCAGAATAAACTCATCTTCATTGTTTTTCCATAGGTCTGCTCTATAATTTGGGTCAAAACTGATGAAGGCATTTTTTGTAATTCCATCAAACAGGTACCTGCTATATGCCTCTTCCAATGGGCCTCCCAATAACGCGGTTGCGGCGCCAAAGTGCAAAATGTTATTTGTAAATCCCGACTTATGTGTGGTTTCATAGCTGAGTTCGCGGTCTGCGCCTCGGCTAAAAACAAAGTCCCTTTCACCGTCCTCGTCAATGGATACGAACGCTAGAGTGGTAAATACTTCAGATTTTTTGGCCATTGAAATATCCACGCCTTCGGCTTCCAATATTTGCAATAAAAAGGTGCCGAAAGGGTCATTTCCTACACAGCCAATAAAAAAACTCACACCCCCCAGTTTACTTATGGCACAGGATACATTGGCAGGTGCACCACCCGCTTTTTTTGAAAACTCTCTCGCTTTTGATAAATCCTTGCCTTGGTTCTCGGCAACAAAATCTATCAACAATTCCCCAATACAAAATACCTTTTTCATAAATCTTTTTGGAAATTAGAATTTCTAAGTTAATTAGAAAAAATTGCTTCTTCCCCAATATTTTGGGTGAAATGATGATTTTTTTGGCAGGCTTCCTATTTTTTTTGAATTAAAGAGCTTCTTCTTTTGGGCCTGTTCATGAATTCCATATCTTGAAATACTAAATATAAATTTTTCTAGCCATGGGTTTATTTGATGAAATTAAAAAGAAACTTAGTCACGAGTTTATTGATATAATAGAATGGCTAGATGCCAGTAACGATACCATTGTTCATAGGTTCGAAAGGTACCAGAATGAAATAAAGAATAATGCCCAGCTGATCGTAAGGGAAGGTCAAATGGCCGTTTTCTTGAATGAAGGTCAAATGGCCGATGTATTTAAGCCTGGCACATATACGCTCAATACTAAAAACCTTCCTATCCTTACGACCTTAAAAGGATGGAAATACGGTTTTGACAGTCCATTTAAAGCGGAGGTTTATTTTGTGAACACCAGACTTTTTACCGATGAAAAATGGGGTACCAAAAACCCGTTCATGCTCAGCGATGACCGGTTTGGCCTCGTCGAAATACGTGCGTTTGGCACCTACAGCTTTAGAATAAACGACCCTGGTAAATTTGTGGTCGATGTGGTCGGTACCGATGGTAATTTTACCAACTACGAGGTGAACGAACATTTAAAAAGTTTAATCGTTACCCGTTTTACGGATACGGTTGGCGAGGCCAATTTGCCCATTGAGTTGTATGCGGCAAATACAAGTGAGCTTTCGGAAACATGCCAAGAGGTGATGCAGCCAGAATTTAACCGTGTAGGTATTGAATTGGAAAAATTTTACATCGAAAATGTTTCCATGCCCGAAGAGTTGAAAAAAGAAATTTTCGAATACAGCAGGTTGGATAAATTGGACATGGCCAAACTAGGTCAATTTAAGGCAGCGAAAGCGATGGAGTTGGCGGCCAAAAATGAAGGGGGAACTGCAGGTGCCGGCATGGGTATGGGCATGGGTTTTGTATTGGCCCAGCAAATGGGGGGAATGATGGGGCAACCGGCTACGCAACCCTTTGGCACACAAATGCCACAGCATCAGGCACCACCACCGGTACCAACCCAAGTGAACTATTTTTATGCGGTTAACGGGCAACAAACCGGGCCGGTTTCCTTTGAGAGATTAAAGGAACTGTTTGCCGGTAGAACTATAAACAAGGATTCCTTGATTTGGAAACAAGGCATGGCCAACTGGAGTGCCCTAAGCGAAGTGGAAGAACTTAAATCCTTTTTGGGTGGTAACACACCCCCACCCTTACCAACGGCTTAATAGTTTATGACGTATGGTGTTTACCAATACAATTGGGAATATAGGCTATGGAGGAAACTCAAAAATCGGAATACAAAAAAGCGTGTGCCAATTGCGGGGCCGAGTTAAAGTTTAAACCCGGGTCACACCAATTGACTTGTGCATATTGTGGTTACGAAGAGTTTATAGAACCCTCTAAAAGTAGTTTTGAGGAGCTTGAGTTGGCGCATTATCTTAAAATAGTTGGGGAAAACGCTTATACTGAAACCATTGAATTGCTGCATTGTAAAAACTGCGGCGCCAACCAACATGTAGAGGAGAATTATAAATCGCTCAATTGCGTGTATTGTAGCGAACCTTTGATCAAGGAAGATGTCGAAAAGGAAGGGTGGATTTTACCCGGTGCATTGCTTCCCTTTCAGTTGGATACAAAAAAGGCACAGGTCATTTTTAGAGGTTGGGTACGTAAATTATGGTTTGCGCCTAATAATTTGAAAAGGGCAGCTTTGGACCCCGAAGGGCTACACGGAATTTATTTACCTTATTTTACGTTTGATGCAGATCTTTTCGCCGCATACAGTGGGGAGCGGGGCGATTATTATTATGAGACCCAGACCTATCAAACCAAAGAGGGGAAACGTACACGACAAGTGCGAAAGACTAGATGGTCTCCTGTTGCTGGCACGGTAGATGGTTTTATTGATGACATCCTCATAAGTGCATCGGCCAAAAAAAAACAGGAGATTCCGTCCAAAATCGCATTTTGGAATTTAAAGGATCTCGTGGTGTTCAATTCTAAATACCTATCGGGGTTTGTAACCGAAAAATATACAGTTTCATTAAAAGAAGGTCATCACCTGTCGTTTCAAAAGGCCAAGGATATTGCCTACAACTGGGTTAGGCAGGATATTGGGGGAGATACCCAAAGGGTGGCAACTGCGGATATTAAATTAAGCAACGAAACTTTTAAGCATATTTTGCTTCCGGTCTACATAAGCTCTTATCGATACGATGGTAAGGAATTTCGTTTTTATATCAACGGACAAACAGGGGTTTTAAGCGGAAACCGGCCCTATTCTTTCTGGAAAATTTTCTTTTTGATCTTAATTATTCTTGTCGTAATAGGAGTATTTGCGATTTTTGCAAAATGAGTTTAAAAAGAACGCTTGTTATTGGGGATGTGCACTCTGGCCTAAAAGCATTGCAGCAATTATTGAAAAAAGTAAATCCTACCCAAGACGATACGCTTGTATTTCTGGGGGATTATATAGACGGATGGAGCCAAGCGGTAGAGACCGTGAACTACCTTTTAGAACTAAAGGAAAACTATAACTGTATTTTTTTACGCGGAAACCATGATGAACTATGCTACGACTGGTTAACAGGTGGAAGGGATAACCCTACTTGGTTTATGCATGGGGGCGAATCAACTGTCAAGTCCTACAAGAAAGCTCCTGAAGCGATTAAGCATATCCATATTGAGTTTTATGAAGCGCTGGAAAATTACCATCTAGACGCTGAGAATCGATTGTATTTGCATGCCGGGTTTACCAATCTAAAGGGAATAGAACACGAATATTTCAAGAAAACATTTTATTGGGACCGTACTTTGTGGGAACTGGCACTTTCTTTGAATAAGGATTTGGACGAGGAACATATACATTACCCCAAACGGTTAAAAAATTACAATGAAATTTATATTGGGCACACCCCGGTCACAAGAATTGGTAAAACGACGCCTCAAAAGGCAGCCAATGTTTGGAACATTGATACCGGAGCCGCTTTTAGAGGGCCTTTGACGGCGCTGGATGTTATTTCCAAAGAATTTTGGCAAAGTGATCCTGTCCATACCTTTTATCCGAATGAGCACGGTAGAAACTGATAAAACCGTTAACTTTACATGAAAAGAGATTGATTTATTGACGAACTTTAGCTAAAAAATATACTATGCCCATTAAAAATATAAGATTAGAAGTGATGCAGGCCTTAGAACCACAGGTTGAAGGATTTATGGATTCTTTCCTTATACCCGTAGAGGATATATGGCAACCTACAGATTTTTTGCCCAATTCTGAGAAGGAAGGTTTCTTGCAAGAAGTAAAGGAACTACGGGAAGAGTCCAAAGAATTGGGCTATGATTTTTGGGTGACCATGGTGGCAGATACCATTACCGAGGAAGCCTTGCCAACTTATGAATCATGGTTAATGGATGTTGTTGGAATAGACCAGCATGGAGACCATAAGACCAACGGGTGGGCCAAATGGGTGCGCGCTTGGACTGCGGAGGAAAATAGACATGGCGATGTTTTGAACAAGTATCTGTATTTATCCGGTAGGGTAAATATGAGGGAAATGGAAATGACCACGCAGCACTTAATTTCAGATGGTTTTGATATTGGCACGGACCGTGACCCATATAAGAACTTTATCTATACGTCTTTCCAGGAACTGGCGACCAACATTTCCCACAAAAGGGTTGGGCAAATGGCCAAGAAAAAAGGGAATGCCCTTTTGGGTAAGATGTGTACGATTATTGCAGGCGATGAAATGCGCCACCACTTGGCTTATAGGGAGTTTGTAAAAACCATTTTTGGCGAAGATCCTTCTGGGATGATGATCGCTTTCGCAGAGATGATGAAGAAAAAGATTGTCATGCCCGCACATTTTTTAAGGGAGTCTGGAGGCACTATTGGTACCGCATTTGAAAATTTCTCTAACTGTGCCCAACGTCTAGGAGTGTATACAGCCCAAGATTATGTGGATATCCTACGCAAATTAAATACTTATTGGGAATTGGATAGCATCCGTTCCTTGAATGAAGAAGCCGAAAAGGCGCGAGATTATTTAACCGGTCTTCCCGCTAGATTGGAACGTATTGCAGAACGTATGAAGTTTCCGCAAGATCAATACCACTTCAAATGGGTGGAAGCCAATGGGGCATTGTAAAATAACTCAGAAAGACACTTTTTAAAAGCCATGAAGTATGTCTTCGCGAAGCACGAAGCAATCTGTCATATCCTTGACAATTATTGAACGGATTACTTTGTGCTTCGTAATGACTTCTAATAAAGCTTCCTCTTTCCTACTGTTAGGCACTTAGGATTATAATTTACCATGTTTATGCTCCTCCTGCCATTTGTGTAGGGCATCCCATTTGCCTTCGTAACACATTTTTGCCTGCATGGGCCATGATGCGGGATCGTGGATTTGATACCGTTTGCCACCTTTGTCCAAAACTTTTTGACATTCCGCTACCGAAGCTTCGGATAGTGCTTTCCATGTTTTAATACCGTTGTCCTTGAACATCCCTTCTATTTTGGGACCAATGCCCTCAACAACTTTTAAGTCGTCTTGCTTCACTACTTTTCCAAGAATACTTTTAGCGGTCGCCCCATCAAATGCAAAGTTACTTGTAGTGGCCGGTGCAGAAGGAACAGCAGTGGTTGCCGTAACTGTATTGGATACGGTTTTGGTAGTGCTTTCAACCGCTGCCACTTTTTTGTTGCAGGAATCCAAAGCGGCCTGTAGCTTCGTGTTTTGGACCCTGAGATTATCCAGTTCCAAAGCGTTATCTGCAATCTTTGTGGGTCCTTTGCCAATACTGTAGCCAAGTATTCCACAAATGGCGCCAACAATTACTGGAATTAGCCAGCACCAAATCGTAATGGTTTCGAAATTCATGTTTTAAAGTTTATTGGATGAGTATTTTCAAATTTGATTTTTATCGTTCGGCCCCCAGTTACAATAGTTTCGTCTTTGGTATGAAGCCAAGGTACTTAGGGAGCTAATTTTAACGGACTTCTTTCAGGTCGTTTATAATCTTGTTCTCCCGTTTGTGTAAAAACCCCGTTCCTATCTAGTTGGCTGTTTTCATTTTTCATAAGAAATAGCTCTATTCCGGACATAGCGCTTATGGATTGGAATTCGTTCAGCACTATTCCGCTAGCGCTGTAGGTGTTCAAACTTGGTGGTTCACTTACCGCGTAATTCAAGACCGGAGTTTTAGGGGGCGATACTGTGGTAACCTTTTCAACATTAATATGTGAAGAAGCCGTTTGTTCTGGTTCCACTATACCACATTCGCTACAGTACATGATGTAAAAATAGGTTCCTGCAACAACCGTAATCAGCATCAACAATAAATTGGTTGTGGTTTTGTTCATGGGAAGAATGGTTTACTATTGAACTTACAATGTATTAAAAAAAACCTAAGTATGTTAAAATAGATTGAGCTAATTACCTAAAGGTCAATAAGTAGTTAGTTTTCCAGCTATACATAATTGTAGGCAATCTGTACATGAATGGTGTTTGTAAATAAAAAAGAGGAATAGGAAAACAACTTTTTGTTGCAAATTAGCGTATATATTTTGAGGTGTATGCTCCCCATAAAGTTTGGGCACTGCATAAGCCGTAAAAGTTTTGAGTTAGTTGGTTAAAAAATCCTGTCTTCGTAAAAGTCGACAGGATTTTTTTGTTATTGACTTTTTGGAATTCTGATTAAAATCTTTTATTAATTATAATATCTACAAAGAGGGTGCTTTAATTCCTACAAACCAAATTTAAAAATAGTATAATTATGAAGATTTTCAATAAAATAACGTTCAGTGGGATTTTACTAATATTAATTACCTTGGGATCTTGTACTCCAGAAGATGGAATGGATGGTGAAATGGGATTACAAGGGATACAGGGCATTCAAGGAGAGCCAGGTGCTGATGGTGTTGACGGCACAAATGGGGTAGACGGTGTTGACGGAGCAGATGGTGTAGATGGTGTGGATGGAGCCGATGGTCAAGATGGTAATTTCAACGTCTTCGCCAGTGATTGGATTGAACCCGGGTTTTCAATGAATGAAGAAGGTCAAGAGGGATGGACGGAAAGTTATGATTCCCCACTTGCCATAGAATTTTTTCAAGAAGCCCCTCAACTAACCCAAGAAATTTTAGACTCTGGTGTTGTATTGGTGTATGGACAATTTGATGACGGGAGTGATTGAATAAGAACTTTACCATTTCAATTAATCTTTCCTGACTTCTCATCAGAAGAAGGAGAGGAATGGGATTTAATTCTTCAACTTACGGTATCACCATTATTAAGGGAAGACTTTATAGGAATTAAGCAATAGGCAATTTTAATTAGCGATGAGAGCCCACAGGAAAATATTTTTGAAGAGCTAGGTCCTGCTTCGATTCGTTTCCGTTATGTAATTATTCCTTCGATGGGTACTGGTAAATCCAATTCGGCACAATATAAAAAAATGAGTTACAAAGAGATTGCTGCTCATTTTGGACTTCAGGGATAGGGTAGTAAGTATAAGAAAAACCGTTATTGTTTGCTCTGCGCAGTCAATAACGGTTTATATTTTTAATCTAAATAATTCCCCGATGGCTCTGCCTCGGGGTTTCCGAACTTAGCTCCCCTTGGGGGAGGTCGGAATTGCCTTTTTGCAATTTCGGGTGGGGTAAAATACAAAATTTCGGTTTTTGGCCCTTTTTGGCTAAAATTAAACTGGCGAAATACTCCTGTGGCTTGCCCCGGGGATAGTCAGTTTCAAGAAATTTTTTATTACAAATCAAATTTTATTCCTTGGGCCAGAGGGAGTTCCGTTGTATAATTGATGGTATTGGTCTGTCTTCTCATATAAACTTTCCATGCATCAGAGCCGCTTTCCCTGCCGCCGCCAGTTTCTTTTTCACCACCAAACGCACCACCAATTTCTGCACCGGAAGTGCCTATATTAACATTGGCGATACCACAATCGCTACCCCATGCAGAGAGGAAATTTTCCGCTTCCCTTAGATTATTGGTCATAATGGCCGAGGAAAGTCCTTGGACAACCCCATTTTGTAAGGCAATGGCGTTCTCAACGGAACCACTATACTTAAGTAGGTAAAGCACCGGAGCAAATGTTTCATGTTGTACAATTTCAAAGTCGTTCATGGCTTCTGCAATTGCTGGCTTAACGTAACAGCCACTTTCATAGCCTTCACCTTCCAATACACCGCCCTCAACAATTAGGTTTCCGCCTTCGGCAACAACTTTTTCAAGTGCTTTATTATAATTGGAAACGGCATCTGTATCAATCAAAGGCCCAACATGGTTATTTTCATCCAAAGGATTTCCAATTCGGAGTTGGCCGTATGCGGAAACGATTGCATCCTTCACCTTATCGTACATGGATTCATGAATAATCAATCTACGGGTTGAGGTACAACGCTGCCCCGCCGTACCTACTGCGCCAAATACCGCACCAATAACGGTCATTTTTATATCGGCATCCGGGGTTACAATGATGGCATTATTACCGCCCAATTCCAATAAAGATTTACCTAGTCTCGCCGCTACGGCCTGGGCGACTATTTTACCCATGCGTATAGATCCCGTAGCTGACACCAAAGGAACACGTTTATCCTGGGTCATAAATTCGCCAACTTTGTAATCCCCATTAATAAGGCAAGAAATACCTTCTGGGAGGTTGTTTGCTTTAAATACAGCGGCGGCAATATTCTGACAGGCGATACCACAAAGAGGTGTCTTTTCTGATGGCTTCCAGACACAAACATCACCGCATACCCAAGCCAATGCCGTATTCCATGCCCACACCGCTACCGGAAAATTGAAGGCAGAGATAATACCCACAACGCCAAGGGAGTGGTACTGCTCGTACATTCTATGCCCGGGGCGTTCTGAATGCATGGTTAATCCATGTAACTGTCTGGACAAGCCTACGGCGAAATCACAGATATCGATCATTTCCTGCACCTCGCCCAATCCTTCTTGGTAACTTTTACCCATTTCGTAAGAGACCAATTTGCCCAAAGGCTCCTTAAGCTCCCGTAGTTTGTCGCCAAATTGACGCACAATCTCTCCACGTTGGGGTGCAGGTTTGGTTCTCCATTCCTTAAAGGCAGTGGTAGCTGTGGTCATTACCTTTTCGTAATCCTCCTTTGTGGTAGACTTGACCTTGGCAATCAAAGAACCGTCAACGGGCGAATAGGACGCTATCGTTTTACCGGATGAAAAATTGTTTGAACCGGTAGAGGTACCGTCGTTTATATCATTGATGCCTAAAGCTTTTAGGGCTTCATCAATTCCAAATGTTGTTGCTGTTTTTGACATTTTATAACTTTTTAATCGTGTATTGTTATATTTTTGTAAAGTTACAAATAAACTTTGTGTTTATTAAGACTTGTTAAGTACGGTAACACGTATAATTTTTTCATTGGCCACCTCATAAATTAGAACCATTTCGGTAGGCTCTGTTTTTCCATTTCTTCCCGTTATAAGTTCATGGTCAATCACTTTATTGTCAAAAACGGTACGGTTTACAATCCTGGAATTTAAATTTGGAGATGCCTTGAATAAGGCATCGTAGTACACCTTACACGCTTCATATCCTGAGATTGTGGTCTTGTGGGTGGCGAAATCATGAAAGGTTACTTCTTTATCAATGACCTCCATAAATGCTTCGATATTCCTTTCATTATAGGCTTCCAATTGTTTTTGAACTATGTTTTCCGGATTCATATTTTGAGCGGTTAGGCAAGTAATCGTGCTAAAGAACAAAAGCAGTAGTACGAAGCGTGGATTTTTTTTTAATCATAAAAGCAGAATGAGGATGATTCCAAGTAAAGCCGGAAGGGCTTGAATAAAGAATATTTTTTTTGAAATCGATACGGCACCATAAATACCTGCGATGGCTACACAGCTTAAAAAGAACAAAGCAATATTGTTCTTCCAAGCGATATCCTCAATAAAAAAGCTCCAAAGAAGACCGGCAGCCAAGAACCCATTGTAAAGGCCTTGATTGGCCGCCATGCTTTTGGTAGGTTTAAACAGTTCCTTTGGGAAATGCCTGAAAATTTTTGGCCCTTTGGTTTCCCAAGCAAACATTTCAAACCACAAGAAATAGAGATGCAATAGCATTACAAGTGCACTAATTATAGTGATGATAATTTTCATTTCTAATCTTTTGCTATGAAGCGTTCGTCTACGGGCATTACCGTGCCGCACTGATCACATGTCCGTAATTCCTTGGAACTATAGAAATATTTGAAGTGGGCTAAAAAATCCTTCTCAATATCATTTAGGGCAAAATACGCTTCATATAATTTGTGATTGCAATTGTCGCAAAACCAAAGCAACCCATCATCAACGTTCATATGGGCTCGCTTACGTTCAATCACTAGGCCAATAGACCCTTCTTTTCGAACAGGGGAATGGGGTACTTTGGCGGGGTGAAGATACATATCGCCGGGGCCCAGTTGCATTGTTTTTTTTTCTCCATTTTCTTGGATATGGACCTCTATATGACCCTCCAATTGGTAAAATAGTTCTTCGGTCTCATTATAATGATAGTCTTTTCTTGCATTAGGTCCTGCTACGATCATTACAATATAATCACCTGCATCCTTATACAGATTCTTATTGCCCACGGGGGGTTTAAGGGTTTGCCTATTCTCGGCGATCCAGTTGTTAAGGTTAAAAGGTGCCTTGATACTCATAACAGCTTATTTTACCTGAAAGTTAAAAAAACCCGTAGCCCCTTCCTAAATCTAAGGAAGAAAAATATTTCTTGAGAGCTACCATTAAAAGGATTCAATAACAATCCCCATGAAAATAGTAGAAATTCCCGGACCATTTTGCGTTAGGAGAAGGTAAACTACCTAGCGCCCATACTATTAAGCGCGAGGTATAGTAACCAAGGAACTTTCGAAAATTGATTCTCACAAGGTTGCCATCCCAGGCCTTTAAATATACTTCCAAATACTAAAAATGGGGGACACGCCTCTGGTTAGTGCTGCTATGCCGTTAGGCGGCTGTGTAGAATTAACGAACGCAATACCCTATTTCTAAAAGCAAAATTTTGTGTAAAGACGTACCGAATGTAAATTCTATCCCTAAAGCTTGGTTGCGTTTTATTGCTTGAAAAACAACTGGGTAAAATAATAATTGCCCGCAACATCTTGTTTAATACTTATGGCGGTATGGGTAAAATCACCCTCCATCGTTTTTTTATGCGTACTGCTAGTATACCAGCCTTCAAAGGCTTCAATTGCGCTATTGTAGTCTTTTGCCACATTTTCGGCCACCATTTCCACGGCCACTTCAGAGTTGATACTCGAGGCCCTGGAACTAAAATTATCGTGGCTGATACTGCCTTTCGCAATCATATAATCTGTATGGATATTGGCATATTTATAAGCCACGGCACTAAACTGCAGCGCGTTCGTATTTAACGATAGCCTATGTTCATTAACAATTTCTAAAAGTTCCCCTTCTACTGCAACCGCATTTTCCATTTCAATGACAGGGGTGTCTTCTATCGAGTCTCCCGTGCACGAACCAAAAAATAGTACAAATAGGACAGGGACTGCGTGGAGCAATCTCATTTTCATATAGTGTCTTTTTGTAATAAAGCCTTTCGGCGTAGCGCAGTAGGTAAGTCTAATCTGTGTTCTCTATCAATCGGGGAAATCGATACCGTAATATTATCAAAAATTAATTAGTACCGGATAAACTAATTGCTTTTTTCGATAAAGTGATTAAAAATAAGGAATAAATGTAATTGGTCGTCCTTAAATTGTAATTGGACCCTCTGTAGGTTCTTTTTTTAGTAAATCGTTTTGCAAAACACTGTCAAAAATTAGCGCTCCAATATCCTTTATGGGCTGGTATAGGATGGATTCTTCCTTCATGTTTTCATCCAGTAGGTTGAGGGAACGGTCCATCCGATCAAAGAAAATAAATACCGCACCCAATAAGATAGCGACTTTGAGTACCCCAAAAATGGCTCCCGCAATTTTGTTCAATAATCCCAACATGGCAATATTGGCTAATTTGGTCAATAACTTACCCGCTAAATGCACCACAATTAGGATAAGAATGAAAGTTATGATAAAGGCTGCGATACTTAAATTACGCTCATCCCAGTTCGTCTGACCTGATAAATAATCCCCTGTAATATATGAAAAGTGAATAGCTCCGTAGATGCCGGCGACCAGGGCAACAATAGAGGCGATTTCCATAAAAAGACCATTTTTAAAACCTTTCCAAAGGCCCCAGACCAAAGGAAGTCCAAGAAGTATATCTAAAAGACCCATTCATAATGCGTTTGGACAAATATAGAACTTTGATTTGTACCTTTGATGGGCAAAACTTTAGTACTCAAGGACAGAATTTATATGGCAAGGGATATTCAATTAAAAGATAGGTGGGATTTGTTGGTGCAGCAATTGTCTGAAAAGTTTTCTGACGGTGATCCCTTAGAGTTGGACGCCATTATCTATTTAGTAGGCGTGCAGGAACTTGGACAGTATCATAGAAGGTATAAGAAAGATGACAAATTGGATTTGATGCATATTGCCATCTGCAGGTTATTGGAACCCTATGGGTATTATGAATTCAGTTTTTTTGATGAAGAGGGCTGGCCGCATTACACCATCAAAGAAGAGTTACCTTCCTTAAAGGCCGGTGAGCAAACCGTATTGATGAAAGAGGCTATCGTAAATTACTTTGTAGAGAAAGATTTTATTAAATAACGATGACCGAGCCCTATTATGCCGTAATCTTTACATCGAACAGAACCAGTGATGACCAAGGATATATGGAAATGGCCAAGCTTATGGAAAATCTGGCTAAAGAGCAACCGGGTTACCTAGGCATGGAAAGTTCCAAGCAAGAAATAGGTATAACGGTAAGTTACTGGAAAGACCTTGATGCCATCGCCAATTGGAAACAAAATGCCGATCATCTTCTGGCGCAACGCAAAGGAATCTCTACTTGGTATGAGCGGTATACCGTTCGTATTTGTTTAGTGGAACGTGAATATCGATTTCAGAGGAACGATTAATTTTCCCACTTTCTTATAGGAGAATATTCGGTCAAGGATGCTTCCTCTTAAATCCTTCTCTTTTTTTGAATTGACTTGCAAATCAGCTATATTTAGTGAAATTACACTTCATAAATGGCAAGAAAATTTATTATTTCACTGGACCAAGGAACCACAAGTTCGAGGGCATTATTGGTAGATCAAGAAGGAGCTATCAAAGGAATGGTGCAAAAAGAATTCAAGCAAATTTTTCCCAAATCGGGTTGGGTAGAACATGACCCAAAGGAGATACTCTCATCCCAAATGGGCGTACTGCAAGAATTATTGGACAAGGAAAAGATAGATGCCAAGGAAATAGTGGGCATTGGAATTACCAACCAGCGCGAAACAACGGTGGTGTGGGATAAAAATACGGGAGAGCCGGTCTATAACGCCATCGTTTGGCAAGACAAACGTACCGCCGGTATTTGCGAACACCTTAAGAAATTAGGGCTTACCGAGCATGTGCGAAAAACAACGGGACTCGTAATAGATTCGTACTTTTCCGGGACCAAAGTGAAGTGGATTTTGGACAATGTGGATGGAACAAAGAAAAAAGCCGAAGCTGGTGATTTGCTCATGGGTACCATTGATAGCTGGTTGGTCTGGAACATGACCAAGGAGCACAACCATTGCACGGACTATACCAACGCATCACGTACCATGATTTATGATATCGTCAACTTGAAGTGGGACGATAAAATGTTGAATGTACTGGATATCCCAAAAAGTATGCTCCCAGAGGTTAAACCCTCCGCCGCACATTTTGGGGATTATGACTATAAGGGTAATAAAATCCCAATAGCCGGAATTGCCGGGGATCAACAGGCCGCACTTTTTGGTCAAGGTTGTTTCAAGAAGGGAACA
The DNA here is from genome assembly GCA_963793365.1 of uncultured Flavobacteriaceae bacterium. Classification (GTDB taxonomy): domain Bacteria; phylum Bacteroidota; class Bacteroidia; order Flavobacteriales; family Flavobacteriaceae; genus Maribacter. Next base: position 58,322 of record CAWBZP010000004.1, read on the forward strand.
GCAAAAAACACCTACGGCACGGGTTGCTTTATGCTAATGAACACTGGGGAGGAACCTCAGTTTTCAACGAACGGGCTTTTGACTACGATTGCGTACGGCTTGGATGGAAAGGTTAATTATGCCTTGGAAGGCAGTATTTTTATTGCAGGTGCCGCTATACAATGGTTAAGGGATGGTCTTGAACTTATTGAGCATGCCAAGGATACCGAAGCATTGGCAGATTCGATTGAAGGTGAAAATCCGGTTTACGTCGTTCCTGCATTTGCAGGTCTCGGCGCCCCATATTGGGATATGTACGCACGCGGGGCAATTTTTGGGCTTACCCGTGATACGGGAAAAGCACATATTGCAAAGGCAACCTTGGAATCGCTTGCCTACCAGACCAAGGATATCCTTAAGGCCATGGAAGACGATTCTGGTATTCAATTGAAGAATTTACGTGTTGATGGTGGGGCTTGCGCCAATGACCATCTAATGCAATTTCAGGCAGATATTTTGGACTCAGAAGTACACCGCCCTGAGGTGATTGAGTCTACCGCCATGGGTGCTGCCTTTCTTGCCGGCATCCAAGTAGGTCTATGGAAACAACCTGATATTGATCAAAACAGACCCATGAACCGTATTTTTAAACCCACTTTTGATCGTGTAAAAAGAAAAAGAATGTATAAGAAATGGCAAAAAGCCATTGAACGCTGTAAAGGTTGGGAAGAGGAAGATTAGAAATGCCGAATAATTTTACAATTAAATAACTTGATGAGGTTAAAAATACCGGCCTTCGCCCTATATCTTTGAGGTAAGAAAAAGCTATGGACTAAGGCATATCAATTTAGCATACCATTTATGGTATTGCTTGCCGCATTGCATGCCAGCCTTTCAAAACAAGCAAATAGCAATAGATGAAAAATATAAAATTCACGAATTTAGAACGTCAAAAAACCATTGATGATATGGCTGGGGAAGCATTTGATCTCCTGGTCATTGGTGGAGGCATTACAGGTGGCGGAATTGCCCTCGATGCGGCATCAAGGGGCCTAAAAGTGGCCTTGATTGAAAAAGGGGATTTTGCATCGGGTACCAGTAGTAAATCTACGAAGTTGATACATGGTGGGCTCCGTTATTTGAAACAATTCGATTTTTGGTTGGTGAAGGAAGTGGGATCGGAACGTGCCATTGTTCATAAATTGGCCCCGCATTTGGTACTACCGGAAAAAATGCTGCTTCCCTTGATTGAAAATGGTTCTTATGGAAAATGGCTAACCTCTATCGGTCTTAAAGTCTATGATATCCTGGCCCAAGTTTCGGGAGATGATAAGCGTAAAATGTTGGAGAAAAAGGAAGCCATGAAATTGGAACCGCTGCTTCCCAAAAAGATTCTTAATGGTGCAGGGTATTACGCAGAATACAGAACGGATGATGCCCGGTTGACCATCGAGAACATTAAAACAAGTTTACTTTTTGGAGCCAAGGCCTTAAACTATGCCAATGTAACCGATTTCGTATATACAGATGAAAAAGTAGCTGGCGTAAAGGTCACCGATGAGGTTTCCGGCAAAGAATTCTTCATCAATTCCAAATATGTAATTAGTGCCGCAGGGCCGTGGGTAGACGAGCTGCGCAGTATGAACAATTCAAAAAAAGGAAAGCAACTGCACTTGACCAAAGGGGTGCATCTCGTTTTTCCATACGAGAAATTACCGGTAAAGCAATCCGTTTATTTTGATGTCCCAGACGGTCGAATGATGTTCGCCATACCTAGGGGCAAAGTTACCTATGTGGGTACGACAGATACAAATTACAATGACCACAAGGACAATGTGCGGACGGATATTGCAGATGCTATCTACTTAATTTCAGCGGTCAACAATATGTTTCCTGATATAAATTTGGAATTGGAGGACATCGTATCCTCTTGGGCGGGTCTACGTCCTTTGATTCATGAGGAAGGGAAATCTGCTTCGGAACTCTCCCGAAAGGATGAGATTTTTGTATCCGATACCGGATTGATAAGTATTGCAGGAGGTAAATTAACGGGCTATAGGAAAATGTCTGAACGTGTCGTGGATCGCATCGCAAAAAAAATAGAGGAGGAGCATGGCACCAAAATCAAGGAATGTTATACGGATAAGATTTTCCTTTGCGGAAACGATGATTTTAAGAAATTCAAGCACGTAAAAAAATATATTGCCGAAATCTATGACCGTATAAAAGGAGATAAATTTACAGAACATGATGCGTGGTTTTTGGTAACCAATTACGGAAAACAAACAGAGATTATTTTGGATTATTACGCCAAGATTGTGGAGAAGGATAAACAGGTACGTCTCGCGAAGGCGGAGCTGGCCTTTGGTATTGAATTTGAAATGGTCCAAAACCCGATGGATTTCTTCATTCGAAGAACCGGCAGGTTATATTTTGACATTGACAGTGTCAGAGTATTAATGGAACCTGTTCTTGCTGAATTTCAGAACCGATTTGGGGTGCCCGATGCAAAAGTGGTGGAATGGAGAAAAACCCTTGAATTTGAATTGAAGGAGCATTCAGATTTCTCTTTACAGCGAGCATAATCCTATTTCGTTAAATATTGATTAGAGATTTTTATCTAAATAATTCCCCGATGGCTCTGCCTCGGGGTTTCCGAAACTTACCTCCCCTTGGGGGAGGTCGGAATTGCCTTTTTGCAATTTCGGGTGGGGTAAAATACAAAATTTCGGTTTTTGGCCCTTTTTGGCCAAAATGAAACTGGCGAAATACTCCTGTGGCTTGGCCCGGGGATAGTCAGTTTCAAGAAATTTTTTATTTTAGATTTAGTTCGGATAAATCCATACTAACGGGTTTCTTTTAGAACTACATGTTGTATCAGGCTTTTTGGAAGGATAGTTTAGAAAATTCTCCGAGAGTTCGAAAAAACAGGGATTAAACAAATCGTGACTTTCATCAGGGAAAATAATCTCATAACCGTTATTTAGGTGGATTAATGCACGCGTAGCATTTGTAGGTGGTGTGATAGGGTCTAAACTACCACTGAACATCAATGTTGGAATCTCGGAAACAACAGCTTGGTTCTCAAAAAGTGGTGCTCTGTATGGGTGCCAAGTATCCAATAACCGAACACTTAAATCAAATACGGCAGGCTCAAGTCCTAATTCAATATCCTTTTCAAGAACCTTATGGCTGACGTTCTCGTCATAAAAAGGGAGTTCCTCATAAGCCATTACCGAATAATTCATGGGTAAATTGAAAATGCTGAAAAGGGATTTTATACGATTTAAAGCTTGGGCAATAGGTTCGCTTTCCCCATTTTCCAATGCATTGATCAATACAGGGAGCTTGCCAATGTCATTGCGATTATACAAAGACTGATGTAGTAGGACCAAAGCATCCTGGGAATTAATTATAAAGGGCTCATCTTCATAGTTAATCTGTAAGGGTACGGTTTGTATTTTCTTAAGCGTCTTTAGCAAACGAACCTTCAAGTTTGGATATGAGCTATTACATTTTTCATCGGTAGCACAGCGCGCTATAACCTTAAATAGGGAATTTTGAAAATTGACCGCAAAATCATCAAAAAGATTAGTTTCCGGAGCAAATACTGAAAACAGTATAGAACTACGCACGCTGCTGGGAAAATCTCGCATAATTGTCAACCCTAACCTTGAGCCATAGGAACCACCTAAGATATGCCATTGGTCATATCCCAGTTCTTTACGTAAATCTTCAAAATCGGCGGCGTTTTCTTTACTAGTATATCCAGCAAGATCAACACTTTTTTCTTGGATGATTTTCTTGCAGTCCGCTAAAACTTTTGCTGTTTCTTCATATTCAGACTCAAGATTCAGGTCCATTCTTAGTATACTAAAAATAGCGTCTCCGGAATTTGGACATATTGCATCTGATAGACCTGTTCCACGTTGGTCCATCAATACAATATCCCTATTATTACGGAGTGGATTATTTTTCCAATATTCCTCCGTAACTAGGGTTGCTCCGCCAGGACCTCCTTGTAGGTAAAGAATTGGCGATTTGAGCGAATCAGTATTCTTGGCCTTTAGTACTTTGTAGACTAATTTCAGCGTACGTGAATCTGGATTTTGTCTGTTTTCCGGTACTTCTAATATTCCATCGATTACGTTATCGGGAGAAGTCGTGCCGCAAGAACTTAAAAACGTTACTAGTAGTAAAAGTATCCATGAACGCATACCGCCAAGTTTAAAGTATTCTAATATAGATAACTTTTTCCTTAATTCAATTTATCGGTCAAGGCAGTGAATACCTTCTTAGGGTTTTTGTTCTCATAAAGAACTTCGTAAACGGCATCAATAATTGGCGCCTTTACTTTTTTCTTAAAATTCTCCTTTATCGCATGTGCGCTCTTCGTAGCATAATACCCTTCTGCAATCATGCTCATCTCCATCTGCGCACTTTTTACGGTGTAGCCTTTCCCGATCATATTTCCAAACATTCGGTTACGACTAAACGTGGAATATCCGGTTACCAATAAATCGCCTAAATAGGCAGATTGGTTTATGTTCCGATCTATATTATGAATACGTTTAGTGTAGCGCTTCATTTCACGTATGGCATTGCTCATCAACACGCTTTGAAAGTTGTCCCCGTAGCCCAAACCGTGGGCAATACCCGCTGCTATAGCATAGATATTCTTTAACATGGCCGCATATTCGGTGCCTATTATGTCCTTACTAATGTTCGTTTTTATATAGTTGCTTGAGAGGTTTTTGGCCACGAATTGTGCTTTTTCCTTATCTGCACAGGCTATGGTGAGGTAAGAAAGTCGCTCTAGGGCTACCTCCTCTGCGTGGCAAGGACCGGTTATTACACCTATATGATTGAAAGGGATGTCATAAGTTTCATGAAAATGTTCGCCTACGATAAGGCCCGTTTCCGGAACGATGCCCTTAATGGCCGAAAATATAATTTTTTCTTTGAGCGGTGTTTCCAATTTTTTCAATTCACCTACCAAAAAAGCGGAGGGAATTGCAAAAACTAAAATATCCGCAAGCTTTACCGCTTCGTTGATATCGTCGGTCAATAGCAATTGTTCTGTTTTGAATTCAACAGAAGTGAGATAGTTGGGATTATGCTTTTGTATTTTAAGGTAGCCGATGGCATCGGAATTACGCATATACCATCCTACTTTTTCTTGATTGTTGGTCAACATTTTAACTATGGCCGTTGCCCAACTTCCTCCGCCCAATACTGCAAATTTTGCATCCTTTTTCATAAACCGATATTTATTCTTCAAAATTACCAATTATTTAGAAGCTCATTTTATATTGATAATCAAGGTGTTAAACTTTTTGGCACGGTGATTGTTTTTAAGGTGGTAACGCTAAATACTGTCACTATGAAAACAATAAAACTACTTACAGGTTACTTCCTATTAGCCACTTTAATGGTTTCTTGTTATGCAGATGTGCTCATTGAGGACGATTTTATAGAAGAATCAGCTTTCAACACGGACCAAGTCTTGCAAAGTTACGAATTATGGTATGTGGATATCAATGCCACACGTGGCAACGGCGAGGTACCGTTTTTGCAAAGAGCCTTTACCATCTCCTTTGATCGTGGAGTTGTCTATGCCAATAATAATATTGTTGGAATTGGAAAAACAGGTGGAGGTTATGGAATAGATGTGGGCACTTATGGTACCCTAAGGGGGATTGTTGATATAGACCATGACATAGATGGATTATGGGCATTGGAAGTGTATGCTGCCAATGGCAACACCATAGAGTTATATGATGCTAGCTCGGATACCTCTTATTTTCTAAGGGGATTCCAGACCAACAACTTTGATTATGATATGGTCTTTTACGATAACATCAATTATTTTTTGCAGGAATATGATGCTTGGGAGAAAATCTACACTAGCGAAACGGGTGCATTGAACGATTTTGACAACGAGAACTATCTTCAATTCTCACCCAATTTCTTCCGCTCCTCCCTAGATGCTCCAAATACTGGAGTGTCAAATTTACAATGGGATTTTGAAGGAGATTATCAAGTGTATGATGTGCAGGGCGATGCTACCTTGAAAACTTTGACCTTGGATTATGATTTCTTTGGTGATGATTATTTTGAGCTCTATGTTATAAATGATAGCACTATAGAACTCTACCACCCAGATAGCGGTACGGTCTATGAGTTTAAAGGAAGGGGATACCAGCAATATTTAAAGTCTGGTAAAGGTGTAGAAAGCAAAAAAAGAACAAAATCTTCCAACCCTATCATGAATGTGGTGCGGAAGAAAGTAAAGTAGTTTTTAGGTTGATTGTCTTAAGATTGCCCACTTCGCTAGGAAGCTGGGCAATTTTTAATTAGGTTTTCCAATATCTTCCATGATAACAGAATCTATTTCAATATCGTCCGTAGAGTGCAAAACAGAAACATCTCCCGTGGTCTCGAAAACCACTGCTTTAACTTGTGATAGTTGAAGCACATTGGCCTCCCTTAACTTACCCATTAAATCTGCCCTGCTTACTAGGGCTTTCGTGAGATTTTCCTCAAAAATCTCACCATCCTTCATCAGCAATATTGGGGTATTGGTCATTATTTTCTGGGCCTTGTTGGATGCGGATAGCAATTTTGAAAATAAGGCTTGTAATCCTGCCAACAAAGCAAGTGATACAAATGCGGGTACTAGATTGGAAATAGGTTTGTTGACCGCATCGGCCAAAATAGAACCCATGGCTATAGTGACCGCGAAGTCAAAACTGGTCATTTTGGCAAAGGTACGTTTCCCCGTTACTCGGGTAATAAACATAATGTAGAGGTAAACGCAAACGGCAGCAATACACATTTGCACTATTGTCTTTAAGGATAGCGGCTCAAATAGTTCCATTTTTATTTTTTAACAAGTTCCAAAGTCTGTACACTGTTTGCGCCATCTGTAGACTGCCATTTCTGGTAGTCATTTTTATTTTCAATAAAAATCCAGGTCTTTGAAAGTTCAGAATCATCGCCCTCAATGGTGATGAACTCTTCGGTGGCGCTCCACTTAAATGGGGATGCGTCCTCTTTGGATACTCCAAGTAAGGAATAGTCCAAATTTTTGGTGCCGTTTCCATTTTTTTCAAAGGTAATGGTGCCAATGTTGCTAACGGCCATTCCCTGTTCTCCAGGTGTGGCACGTTGGTATCGTTCTACGTTCCAGGTTCCTATTAAGCGGGCAGAGCAAGAGGTAAGCATAAAGATTAAGATGACATAGGTAAATCGTATTGCTTTCATTTTTACAAATTTAATTTATTAAATATAGTGGTATTGCTCGGTTTGCGTTCGCTCTTCTGCCCTTAATAGTATTTCATTCACTATTTTGAATCTAGTTTATACGTAAGCGTTTTTTAAATGCCGAAGGATTTTCACCGGTCACCTTCTTAAACGTTCTATTAAAATAGGAAAGACTTTCAAAACCGCATTCAAAACACGTCTCACTTATATTTTTTCCCGTGAGCAATAAGCGTTTGGACTGACTGATGCGGTATTGATTTAAAAATTCAATAAAGGTACTTCCGGTTGCCTTTTTGAAATACCTGCAAAATGCCGGCTTGGTAAGGTTACAGAAACTGGCTATTTCTTCCAACGAAATTTTAGTTTGGTAACGTTCATCGATCAATGCGTAAATATCACGAATTCTATCCTGCTCCTTTTTGCTATACCTATTCTTGTAGGGCCTAGTATGTAAAAGCTCAAATTCGTTGCTTCGTGATAATCTTTTTAAGATGTGCATAATTGCCATAAAGTAGTCAAACGGTTTAAGGGAATGCAATTTCTTTAATTCATTACCCACCTCCCTTTTGGTTTCGCCATGAAAGGCAATTCCGTATCTGGATAGTTCCATTAACCTGTTTAAACTTTGTAGTTCTGGCAGGGAATCCACAAAGTTTTTTTTGAAAGTAGGTTTAATATGTAGCACCTCTTCCCTGTAGTCGGTTTTCACCCCGTAATCGAAATTAAGGTGCGGTATGTTTGAGCCTATCAGAACTAAATCCGTTCCTTCATATTCAGAGATGTGGTCCCCAACATGCCTGGTGCCATTTGCACCTTCAATATAGACCAGCTCATATTCTGGGTGAAAATGCCAATAAAAAAGATGGCTAAGTTTAGGGTCGTGCAAAAGCCTGAAGGGACTTTTAGACAAAGGGTCTATGGTTTCCAGTTCGATTTTCATCCTATAGTGAAACTAAATTGTTCTCGAATTAATAGTATTACGTCCAGTAAATCAATATTGTTCAAATATTGGTCAATATTACGGTTGTCTGCGGATTCCACAAAATATAAATTTAGGGAATCAAATAAACGACTATAATGATGCAAAAAGAACAAAATATTGAAATGGGAAATAAGGCCCATGAGGAAATTCCTGGAAATCCATCTACTGCAACGAGCAGTCAACAGCAATTGAATGATCGTACTAATGGAAAGCCACTGCGTGTACTCAGTGAAGCCGATTGGGACTTTTGGAAACATAATGGGTATATTGTGATTAAAAATGCAGTTCCCAAGGAGCAGGCAAAAGCCACGGCAGATTTTTTATGGGAATTTGACGAGAAGGATTCGAACGACCCATCAACTTGGTACGCCCCGCCACGTGCCGAAATGAAAATGAAGGAGTTGACCGGCACGGGTATGGTGGAGGTGTACAATCATCAACTTTTATGGAACAACAGGCAGACGCAACGCGTTTACGACGCCTTTGTTGATGTTTGGGGGACCGAAAAATTATGGGTTACCATCGATAGGGCCAACCTTAATTTTCCACTACCGCCCGGTGTTGAAAAAAAAGGATTCATCCATTGGGATTATGACCCGGAGACGAAACCGCAAAATGTGCAGGGCGTTTTGGCCTTGGCGGATCAGGATGACGAAAATATGGGAGGTTTTCAATGCATTCCTTGGTTATATAGAAACTACGATACCTGGAAGCTTACGCAGCCAGAAAATCGTGACCGTTTCCAACCCAGTCTGGATGGCTTGGAAGACAAGATTGTGAAGGTGAAAATGAAGGCCGGAGATTTGCTCATTTTCAACAGTACCGAGCCACATGGTATTCGCCCTAATAAATCAAAGGATAAAGTACGTGTGGCACAATACATTTCCATGATGCCTGCGGAACAGGAAAATGAAGCGTTACGGAATTGGAGAGTCAATTCTTGGAAGAATAGGATTGCCCCAGAAGGATATGCATTTCCTGGAGATCCGCGCAAATGGGAACAAGAGAAGTATGAAACGGCTACCTTATCCCCATTGGGCGAAAAACTATTGGGATTAAAGAATTGGTAATTAGATAATTTGGTAATAATCAGCTTGTTTGCGATAAGGCGGTTAAATATTACTATTTTTGCGCCCTTGAAAATAAAATGCAATGGCCAAGTTTCTAAATTTATTCGATTTTAAGCAGAAAGTAGATTATAAAACTGAAATCCTATCTGGACTTACTGTTGCGCTGGCCTTGGTGCCAGAGGCTATTGCTTTCGCGCTGATACCTGGATTTTCACCGCTAACTGGTTTATATGCGGCATTTGTGCTGGCACTGATCACTTCAATTTTTGGCGGTAGGCCCGGTATGATTTCTGGTGCAACCGGCGCGGTGGCCGTTGTTTTTATAGGATTGATATTGGAGTTGAAGCGAAATTTCCCAGGTATTGAGCCGGAAACCATACTAAACTATGTGTTCGCTACCGTAATTATTGCCGGATTATTACAAATAGCCGCAGGGGTTTTACGTTTGGGAAAATTTATACGCTTAGTACCGCATCCAGTAATGTTCGGATTCGTGAACGGATTGGCCATCATTATTTTTATGGCCCAATTCCCTAATTTTTACCAAAAAGGAACGGATAATTTGCTGACAGGCATGAATATGGCCATCATGTTAGGGCTTACCGTATTAACCATGATTATTATTTGGGGGCTCCCAAAATTGACAAAGGCAGTACCTTCTTCATTGGTAGCAATAGTGGTTGTTTCTGCTATTGTAATAGGTTTTGGAGTCGATACGCTTACCGTTGCGGATACCATGCGTGAAGGTGAAAGTATTAAGGGAGGATTTCCGCCCTTGTCTATTCCCCAAATCCCATTTACATTGGAGACCTTTAAAATAATTTTTCCATTTGCCGCAATCGTGGCAGGTGTTGGTTTAATAGAAAGCTTGTTGACGCTTAATATTATAGATGAGATTACTGAAACCAGAGGCAACGGTAACAAGGAATGTGTAGCTCAAGGAAGCGCCAATATTTTATCCGGGTTTTTATCCGGCATGGGTGGTTGTGCCATGATCGGTCAAAGTTTGATCAATACTTCCTCTGGGGCAAGGGCCCGATTATCCGGTATCACTGCGGCTGTCATGCTATTGGTTTTTATCATGTTTGGATCCAGTGTAATTGAGCGCTTGCCCATGGCTGCATTGGTTGGCCTTATGTTTATGGTGGCTATTGGTACATTTGAATGGGCTAGTTTTAAAACCTTCCGTAAGATGCCTAATTCTGACGTTGTCGTTATGCTATTGGTGACCTTGATTACTGCAATTACCCACAATCTTGCGGTCGCCGTACTGTTAGGGGTAATTATTTCCGCATTGGCCTATTCTTGGGAAAATGCAAAAAGAATTCGGGCACGGAAACATATAGACCAAAAAGGAATAAAACATTATGAAATTTACGGCCCCTTGTTTTTTGGTTCCACCACGCTATTTGGAGAAAAGTTCGATATCTCTGGTGATCCAGATGAAATAATTATTGATTTTAAGGAAAGTAGGGTAGCCGATATGAGCGGTATAGAAGCGCTAAATAAAATAACTGGACGTTATGCCAAAGTGGGAAAAAAAGTACATCTACGACACTTGAGTAAGGATTGTATACGGTTGCTTGAAAATGCAGAGGAGATTATTGATGTAAATGTTATGGAGGATCCTACTTACAAAGTAATGATGGACAAACCCAAACTAAAAAAGGATGAAACCAAAAACCCCTTCAAACTTTGGGGGCTTTAAGTGCTGTCTTTAATTATTGAGCACGCCTTGGTTTGTAAATATTAAAAATAAGCGTAGCTTAAAATCAATAGTGAAAGTAACAGAAAAATAAATGCTGGCAACGATTTGGTTAACGGGTCACTTATTTTGAAGTGCATATAGATAGCACCTAACATTAAGATAGCCATTATGGCGGCGGCCGGGATGGCTAATTGAGGTACCCAAATCGATAAAATAAGCCCAAAGGCACTTAACACCTTGAGCGCACCAACAAGGTACATCATAGTCTCCGATAGTCCGTATGCTGCGAACTCAGCCTTCATGGAAGACGCATCGCCCCCTCTAAACAGGGTTTTCTTGTTAAATCTAAAAAACCAAACGTTTATTATGCTTATAAAAATAATTACTTTGGCTACTATGAGAATATAATCCATGATGTCTAATATATTTTACATAAATTTAAACAATATATTTTAAATTCGGGTATGTTTCTTTTTTTTGTGGAAGAATATAGTTGGTACACCAAATTGCTTCTAATAGGTTCTGGGCTATCATTTCTTTTTTTTGGATTAAGTTGTTTGTTTACAGAGTTTATGGTGCTTGAATTTAAAAGGTATCAGCTTGAAAATTTCAGGGTTTTGGTCGGGATATTGCAATTGTTGGGCGCCGTAGGACTCTTCGTTGGATTTTATTCAAAAAACTGGGCTGTTTTGGCGAGTCTTGGATTGGCTGTTTTAATGGTATTAGGTTTTACAGTACGACTAAAGATCAAAGATAGTTTTATACTGGCGTTTCCTTCTTTTTTCTTTGCAGTACTGAATATGGTCCTGTTCTATATTCTGATAAAGTTTGAAAATTAAAAATGTTTAACAAATTATTCATATGCTATAACATAAATTATTATTACTTTAATTCAAGAAATTATAAATAGAGTAAGAATGCTAGGTAAGAAGAATAATGATTCAAAGGCTATATTGGCCGATATGCACCAAGACGGAATACGGTTTGACCCAAAAATAGTTGAAGCCTTACGTGCACTACGTGCTAATCAAGGAAATAACAACTTGCCAGAAGATACACATGAACACTAATGTACTTGGAAGTTCTTTAATTACCTGTTGTACTGAACCCGTCACAGGTTTTTACCGCGATGGTTTTTGTAAAACCGGAGAAGAGGATTCTGGCACACATACCGTGTGCGCTGTAATGACGGAGGAGTTTCTAAAGTATACCAAAGAACAGGGCAATGATTTATCTACCCCTAACCCCCTTTACCAATTTCCAGGATTACAACCTGGGGATAAATGGTGTTTGTGTGCCTCTAGATGGAAACAAGCAGCCATGGCAGGAATGGCACCACCCGTATTGTTAGAAGCGACCCACAAAAAAACACTACGCATCGTGGATTTCGAACTGCTTTTAGAACATAAATTATAGCATTCAAATAGAAACATTTTTTCTTCATTAGTATTGCCATTTCTTCTTCTTTAAAAACACCTCATTACAATTTATTTTCCGGTATCCTCCCAACTAAATGCTATTTGTCCTTATTTTTAGGCTACAAAAATAGAGCGCATGAGGTTCAAGTGGCTTATTATCATTATGGTATCGCTATTAGGAATAGGGTTCATTCAAAGTTGTAAAATGGAAGAAATAAAAAATGAAACAACGCTTTATGTCGGCACTTATACAACCGGTAGTAGTGAAGGTATTTATACGTTCAAGTTCAATAGGGATACGGGTCGTTTATTAGACCAGCAACTGGTAGCGCCTATGGAGAATCCCTCTTTCGTTAGGCTGTCGGCAGATAAAAATATTTTATATGCAGTAAGCGAGGTGGACGATTATGAGGGGACCAATGGGTCTATAACGACCTTTAAAGTCAAGGATTCAACATTGGAAAAGATAGATACGCATAGCACCCATGGTGCCCACCCATGTTATGTAGGGCTAGGTGATGACGGTAAGTATGTTACAGTAGCCAACTATACCGGCGGAAATTTTTCTGTTTTTAAAACGGAATCAGATGGGTCACTCAACCCATCTCCACAGGTAATAGACCATAAAGTTTTGGATTCGAGTAAAGCTGCCCATGCCCATATGACTTCATTTTTAAATGGGGAACTGTTCGTTACCGATCTTGGACTGGATAGAATTCAAAAATATACACTTGAGGCGGGAGCTTTTTCGCCAAGTCAGCAACCCGCATTAATTTTGGAAGAAGGTGCCGGGCCCAGGCACTTTACAAGTTCAAAGGATGGTGCTTTTTTATATGTCATCAATGAATTAAATTCAACGCTAACCGTTTTCAAGAAGGAAGGACAGGAGTATGTGGGTCTTGAAACATACGATACGGTAGCATCTGATTATAAGGGTGAAAGCTTTTGCGCTGATATTCATTTATCGCCAGATGGGAAGTATTTATACGGTTCCAACAGGGGGGAAAATACAATTGTAATTTTTGAAGTAGATAAAATTTCTGGGAAACTAAAATTAGTAGGGCGGGAATCTGTACAAGGGGACTGGCCTAGAAATTTTGCGTTGGATTCTAGTGGAGAATTTCTTTTGGTTGCCAATCAGCGCAGCAATAATATTGTGGTCTTTAAAAGGGACCTTCAGAACGGAACACTAAGCTTTAGCAGTGAGGTAGAATTGTCCAGTCCCGTATGTCTTGAATTTTATTAAGCTTCCTTGATTACGGATATTAACTCATGCTTGGGAACCACCCCGGATTGGCGCCAAACTTGTTTTCCACCTTTAAACAAAATTAGTGTAGGTACTCCCCGTACCTGATACTTGGTTGCAAGCGCTTGGTTCTTGTCCACATCTATTTTTACTACTTTAACCGCAGCTCCCAAATCGTTTTTTACATCTTTTAGAATTGGGGACAAGGTTTTACAGGGCCCACACCAATCGGCAAAAAAATCTACCAATACCGGTGTTTCCCCTTTAATAATTTCAGGGAATGTTGCTTTCATAAATTTCTTTTTTAGGTTAACACTATAATATACGAAGATGATTAACAAATTCCGGTAGTTGCTTCACAACTATCGCCATCAGTTATCGAAGGGGCTGATGAAAGTTGCCCAAATGCTTCTAAAAACACTTCTTTGGATTGGGCTCCGCTTATTCCATGGGTATTATTGATTATAAAAAATGGTACACCATGTACTCCAAGTTGTTGATAGTGTGCAATCTCTTGCGTAACTTTATACGCCGTTGCATCATCTGCCAATACCTGCTTTGTTTTTTCGTTAGGCCAACCAAATTCTGAAAGAATAGCACAGAGTACAGCCTCTTTGTTTAAATGTAGGTTCTCCTCAAAATAGGCCTTCAAGAAGCGTTCTTTTAGGGCATCCTTAAAACCTTCATCTCCTGCAACATGTAGTAATTGGTGTAAGGGTAAGGTGTTAACGGCCATCCAGTCCGAACCAAAATTAAATTGTATTCCTTCTTTTTTTCCGATTTCCTTTAGATTTTCCAACATTTCCACCCTGTCTTTCGTCTCCCCGAATTTATTTTTCAGATAGGTTTGTCCGTCCAAACCTTCCATAGGTATGGTTGGATTCAATTGAAAAGGATGCCATTCTATCTCAATAGGCGCACCTGCCCATTGTTCTACTGCACTTTCAAGTCTTTTTTTACCAACATAGCACCAAGGGCAGGCCACATCGGATACGATATCAATCTTTATACTTTTATTCTGCATCTATTAATTTCATTAGTTTTCAGTTTAATTGGTCGTAAAAAGAGGGCAGAACCTACTTTTTTGAAATCAAAGAATTTGGGTCTGCCAAGGCAAAATGTCTTTAAATTGCGGCTAATCTCGAGTTATGCCAAAAGAAAACCCTCTCAATTCGTTGAAAGGGTCTTATAAATAGTAGATAAATCCTTGCTTATAACGTACGCAGGTACTCTGCCAAATTACGCGTTTCCTCTTCACTAAGGTTTTGGTTCAGCATTATGGCATTATTATATTCTTTTAGTAAAGCCTTGGCAATAGGGTCCTCTTTTAACATTTTATCCGGATTTATGATCATGTTCATTACCCATTCAGGACTTCTTCTTTCGTAGACACCTTTTAAAGCCGGTCCTATCATACGTTGTTCCGCCATATGGCAAGCCGTACAAATGGCCTGAAATTTTTCTTCACCCGCCGCAGCCATTTCTGCATTAATTTCATCAGGGAAGGTAACATCCGTAAATGGGCCAACGCCTTTGTTGTCCATATCTACAGGGACACCCTCACTGGCTGTTTCGGCCTTTACTTCTTTTTTGGTACGGTTCATTTCAAAACCTTCCTTCTTTTCCTCCTTCTTCTCGCCACAGCCAATAAACAGGAAGCTAAGCGCTAGCAAAGTGAATAAATTACGCATATGTTACTCTATTTTAAATGTTGTTAATTAATTGAAACACTAAGATATGAATTTTTTGGGCGTTGCCGGACGTTTTATACAGTGCCAATTTAATTTTTATACACATTTGGGCAGGTACATATTGCAAACAACCGGACGGCCATGAATATAGTTCAATTTAGATGAGATTTTTTTACTCGATTTGGGATAGGAAGGCTAAGGTACGCCGTTCGGCATACGTAAAGTTGTTGGCACCATGAAAGCCTACATGACCGCCATATGCAGGTATTTCGAGGTGAATATGGTCGTGTTTTTCTGCAATTTGAACCGGATAACAATCCGCTCCCAAAAATGAATCGTTTTTAGCGTTGATAATTAGGGTAGGTACGGTAATACGCGATAAGAATTGGCGGCAACTGCATTGCGTATAATAATCCATAGCATCTTTAAAGCCGTGGGCCTTACTGGTGTAAATATCATCAAAATCTTTCAGGGTCTTTACCTGTTCAATATCGTTTTTGGAAATACGATTGGGGAAAAGCTTCCGTTTAACCTTTAGTTTATCGATAAGATTACCCTTAAACCTTTTGGCATAGATGCTATTTTTAAACTTGAGTAATTGATGAAGGGAATCTGCCAATTGGCACGGTACCGAGATACCAACGGCTCCTTTAACCTCCTTTGGAACCACTCTTTTCTCCCCTAAATATTTTAATAAAAGATTACCGCCCAAGCTAAAACCATGTAAAAAAAGGGAACGATACTTCTTAAGTTTTAGAACGTGCGAAATCACGCTCTCCAAATCTTCTGTAGCCCCGGAATGATAGGATCGGTATAGGGTGTTGGGAGCGCCACTGCACCCTCTTAAGTTTATGGCACAAACATCAAATCCCGCATTGCTCAATAGTTTTGCGCTTCCTTTCATATAAGCCCTTTTTGTGCTTCCTTCAAGACCGTGGATAATGAGGACTACCTTTTGCGTACTTTCTTTTGAATAGCTCCAGTCCAAATCAAGGAAATCGCTATCCGGCAATATAATGCGCTCCCTAACTTGTTCCAATCCATTGACCTTTCGTATTAGGCCAGAATAAATAGTGGATAAATGCCCATTTCTAAAAAATAGATTGGGAGCGTAGGAAGAATGTATAAGTGGCATACTTGTGTTTCGGGAAATTATTTAGTAGAGTACATTGTCTTTTGGTGAAATTGGTTGCGGTAAATCCGTCTCGTTCAGCATATCCCTCAAATCGATTTCTATGGTACGGCATAAGGCCGTCATGGGAACATCGTTCAAGCGGCCCTCAAAGGGATCTTCACTATTATCGCCAACACTCTCCATGGTTGCAAATATCCAAGAAATAAGGACGGAGAACGGAATCATCAAAAATGTATACCATTGGTCAATTGCTAAATTATTGGTAGGGGTGCTGCCTTCAAAAACATCCAACAACCCAAAAGGAATCAAAAATAAAAATATCCAAGTAAAGACTTTTGAAAAATAACCGTATTGCCTTGGGAACGGGGTGTTTTTAATACGTTCGCACATTCCCTGTAAATTGTAGAATTCTTCAAGGACCGATTGCAATTGATCTTCTTGAAACCCATCAATAATCCCTTTTGTCTTTAATTCCAAAAGGTCCAATGCTTGATTTTTAATTAGGTGGGTAGCTGGGTTAACGCGTTTTTTCAAATCAGTAAATTCAGTCTCACTTACATAATTGACTGCTTCATTACATGAACTATTGCGCTCGTCATGTTTATCGAACATTTTTTCCAGCATACGGTTCCCTTTAGGAGACCAGGGTTTTGGCTGCCGTAGCTGCACCCGTAGAGCGTTTATCCAGGCTATTTGACGGTAAATGAGCCGGGTATGCATCCTATGGTCATGACCAGGGTCGTCACTTTTTATAAGGCTTAAGACCTGTAAGGCCCAGGTCCTACTATAGTTAACAATACCGCCCCAGATTTTACGCCCTTCCCAAAAGCGGTCATAACTCTGGCTATTTTTAAATCCGATGTAAAAGGCTACCGCTATACCGATAACACTCAAGGGTTGAAAAGGGATTTTTAGGTAGGAGCCTCCCAAAAAATGATAGGCCCAAAAAATTAAGCTGGCATGTAAGGTAAAAAATATCAGATTTTTCCATGCATATCGAAATATTAAACCCCAGCCAATATTTCTTTTAATATACATTTCTACAGTTTTTTAGTGGGTTGTTCAGATTCTAAAAATAATAATTAAATGGGAGGAATGCGTTTCCTTTTTCTGCCTTAAACTTTATCGTATTTTTAGAAAACTGAAAATGGGGGTCGTACCCTAAAATGAAATGTACTTTTTTAAACGTATTTCCAAGTCATTTTCCGCTAATCACATATAACACTAGTCCATGAACGACCCTAGATTTCCACAGTTGACGCAGCGTCAAATTTCCATTTTAAAGGATTATGGTAGAATTGAAACCTATAAAAAAGAAACAATTGTATTTGAGCAAGGCGACCAGCAGTATGATTTTGTTGTTATTTTAAAAGGGGTAGTCCGTATAGAAAACCCATATAATGACGATGCGATTATTGTGAAGCATCTAAAAAATGAATTTGCCGGGGACAGCGGAATGTTATCGGACAGGGGTTCGCAATTTAATGCAATAGCTGAAAAGGGAACGGTATTACTACATATTGTCCAGGAACGTTTCAAAGAAGCCATTGGCAAGTATAGCGATATTAGTGATGTCTTGCTCAATGCCTTTATCCAAAGGCAGGACACTATTTTGCAGGACTATACGGGTGGTATAAAGCTCGTAGGGTCAGGGAACTCCAAGGAAGCCTATGCCATTAGGGATTTCATGGATAAAAATCATATTTGGTATACTTTTTTGGATGTTGATACTTCTAAGGAAGCGTTAGGCTTGCTAGAGCAGTTCAATATTTCAAAGGATACACTGCCTATTATTGTGAACAGTAAGGGTCAGGTCTGTCAGAACCCAACCATGGATCAAGTAGCGCGATATTCTGGCGTTTTAATGGATTTTAAAGACCAGATATTCGACCTTTTGATCATAGGTGCCGGCCCGGCGGGTTTAGCGGCAAGTGTGTATGCTGCTTCAGAAGGGTTAAACGTAGTAACGATAGATAGTAATGCCCCGGGTGGACAGGCCGGGAAGAGTTCCAAAATTGAAAATTACCTAGGCTTCCCAACGGGCATATCAGGGAGTGACCTTGCGAATAGGGCTTATGTACAGGCCCAAAAATTTGGCTGCAATATTTCAATACCACACAGCGCTGAAAGTATAGAACACAAAGAAAATCATTTCATTCTCTGTGCTACCAACGGTAAAACTATAAAATCAAAGGCACTCATGGCAGCTACCGGTGCCAATTATAAGAAGTTGCCGGTTTCGAATATAGAGGATTATGAGGGCAGCGGGGTCTATTATTCGGCTACGGGTATGAATGCGAATTCCTGTAAGGGCGAATTGGTAGGCGTAATAGGCGGTGGAAATTCTGCCGGGCAAGCCGCTCTTTTTTTAGCGGAACACGCCAAAGAAGTCCATGTTATTCTTAGAGGTAACGATCTTGGGGCCAAAATGAGCGACTATTTGGTACAGCGCATACATGCCGATGAAAATATCAAGGTACATCTCAATACGGAAGTTGTGGAATTACGGGGAGAGCACCATCTAGAATCCGTTACTATGGATGAGGAAGGTGAAAAATCAGAAATGAAGATAACCAACCTCTTTACGTTTATTGGGGCAGTTCCATGTTCAGAGTGGCTTAAAGGATTAGTGCTTACAGATGAAAAGGGGTTTATTTGTACTGGTCCGGAAATAGCAAACGACCAATTGGCGGAGTGTAACATTTACAAGAAAAGAAAACCGCAATCACTGGAAACAAGTATTCCTGGCTTTTTTGCGGTAGGCGATGTGCGCAAAGGGTCTGTGAAAAGAGTGGCCTCCGCTGTTGGGGAAGGGTCCATGGCGGTTAGCCAAGTGCATCAATTTCTGGGGGAATTGAATACTATGGAGCCTTTGGAAATTATGGAGTAGAATATAGATTTTCTTCCAAATATTATTTAGGGAAGATTTCCAATACTTTAGCCTGTTCGGCTATGGCATTCCTGAACTCAGATTTTAATTGCGCTACCAATTTGGCTACGGGCAGGGTGTCATCTATGAGTGCCGAACCTTGACCTGCGGACCAAATCGTTTTCCAGGCTTTTGCTTCGGTATCCAATTCTTTACCAAAATCTACTTTACGGTCCTTTTTAAGGTCTTCTGCGGTGATGCCTGCGGCTTTTAGGCTCGCACCGAGGAAATTGGCATGTACGCCGGATATTGCCGCCGTATAAACCACATCGCTAGCACCGGCATCGATAATCATCTTTCGATATTCTGGGGTTGCCTTGCTTTCGTCAGTATTAATGAAGCGCGTGCCCATATAGGCTAGATCTGCGCCCATTTGTAAGGCGGATGCAATATCCCTACCTGTGCTTATACAACCGGAGAGTATAATGGTCTTGTTGTAAAACTTCTTTATTTCGGCCACGAGGGTCATGGGATTTATGGTTCCTGCATGGCCGCCCGCTCCGGCAGCTACTAGAATTAATCCATCTACTCCCGCCTCCGAAGCCTTTTCTGCATGTCTTTTTTTAATGATATCGTGAAAAACGAGACCACCGTAGCTATGAATGGCATCCACGACCTGCGACACCGCTCCCAATGAGGTAATGATTACAGGAACTTTATGTTTTACACAAAGTTTTACATCTGCCTCTAACCGTGGGTTGGTAGGGTGGACGATTAGATTGACCCCGAACGGAGCTGCTTTTTTACCCGTTTCTTTTTCAAAATCCTGTAAGGCGGTTTTGATTTCTACAAGCCACTCCTCAAAACCTTCACTTGTGCGTTGGTTGAGCGCGGGAAAGGTTCCTACGATACCGCTTTTACAACATTCAATAACCAACTGGGGTCCAGAGATCAAAAACATAGGGGCTGCAATTGCCGGTAACGATAAATCTTTTATAAATGCTGCTTTCTTGGACATAATGGCTGTATTTGGTTGAAGATTAAAAATAAGGATAAAAAAGGATGCTAATACTTCATAAGATTTCAAAACTATACTATTTTTAGGGAGTATTATGCATGCATAACAAAAAATTAGAAATGTATTTAAAAGATTTTGAGATAAGATGGAGCGATGTGGATGCAAACCGACACATGGCCAATTCTGCTTATATAAGCTTTATAAGCCATACGCGTATCGCTTTTTTGCTCCAATTGGGTTTTGACCAAAAAGTATTAGAGGTCAATCAGATTGGTCCCGTTGCTTTCTATGAGCATGTGTATTATTTTAAGGAAGCCTTTCTTGGACAACCTATAAGGGTTTCACTTGAAATTATGGGGATGAGCGAAGACGCAAAATTCTATGAGTTTCATCACAATTTTTATAACCACAAGGGGGAGAACATTGCCCGGTGCGAAATGATGGGTGCTTGGATAGATCTAAAAACAAGAAAACTCACAGGGTTGAACAATGAGCTTTTAAAAACATTCAGCGGTGTGGAAAAGGCAGATAATTTTAGAGTATTGACAAAAGAGGATACTCGTAAATATGCGAAAGTACCAAAAGACCTATGATAATGGTTGCAGGTTCTTTTATAATACGTATGTACCACACCTATTAATCCTTGATTGTATAATGAGAACTATTTTTTAAATCAACTGTTTAAGTATATTTACGAGATGCTAAGCCAGCCAGAAGAAGTTTATCAAGACACCTACGGGAGGGTCAAAAAATTGATCGTGACCAAAAAATTGACACCCGGTCAATTGATAATGGAACAGCGACTAGCGCACACGTTGAATATAAAAGACAAATCACTACCCATAATTCTGCAACAATTACGTGAAGAATCCCTGCTCGTATCTACGCCAAATAGAGGTTTAATGGTACGGGAGCTAAGCGAACTTGAAATCTCCCAAATGTTCGATTGTAGATTGGCTTTGGAAACCATGACGGTCAAACTATTTACCCGCAACGCACCCCAATCCAAAATCGATGATTTACGAAATTTGTTGGTTCCCTTTGAAAATGGGCCAAAAAATGGATATGTTTTTCATAAGATAGACCGTTATTTTCATGAATTCATTGCTAAACATTGCGGTAACCTCCTACTATACGATTTGTTTAAAACGGCAAAAATATTACCATTTATGGATCTTGTTGGCATCGTTAGACCCCTCTCGCAAATGATGCAGGAGCATTTGAATATTGTTTCCGCTATGCACCAAAGAGATGAGGAAAAGGCAACGAAGGCTATTAAGGTACATTTAGAAAATACGCGGCAATCCCATTTATGAAAAAATGGTTGGTGCAGATTGCGATTATAATTTGGTTGCTGTAGGATTTATGGGCTTTCTACTTGCGAGATAAACTCCTGACAATACCAAAGAGGCGGCAATGACCTTTACCAAGGTAAGCTTATCCTGGCCGGTAAAAATAGCATACCCTATACCCAAAACAGGCTGTATATAAACAAACGCACTTAATGTTGAAGCCTTTAATTGTGTCAAGGCGAATATATTGAACAAATAGGTGCAAAAGGTAGTCCCTAGAATCACAAAACCAATACCCCAATAGGCCTCAGCAGGAAGGCTCGCCCACGTAATTTGTGAAAATTCTTCGAAACCAAAAGGGAGACAGATGAGCACACCCAATGAAAATAACCATTTCATGAATGTAAAGGGGTGGTATTTGGATAGTAACACTTTCACCAACACTAAGTAGGAACCGTAAAATAACGAGTTCATTAATATGAAAAAATTGCCGAGGAGGATATTTGGGGCATCTTGACGTATTTCTTTTCCCAGTAATATCAGACCTAAAGCGCCTAACAGGCCAATTCCGATACCCAGGATTTTCCTTCCCATTATTTTTTCCTTTAACAAGACCGCCGAAAGAATGAGAACGATAATGGGCGTGGTAGTTACTAGAACAGCACTATTTATAGGAGTTGACAAGGATAGACCCTTAAAAAAAACCAGCATGTTCAGCCCCATTCCCAGCAGGGCACAAATTAACAAGCGCAAATAGTCTTTTTTCGCAATACGTTCTTTAGGCCCCAATGGAGATATAAGCCAAAATAAAATGGCAGCGCCTACCACCCGTAAAACAATAAAACCAAAAGGTTGCACATAGTGGGGCATTACCCCCTTGGCAATCGTATGGTTAAGGCCATAAATAGTTGTAGCCCCAATCGCAGCGAGTATGGCAAGCACCCTTTTGCTCACGAATGGATGGCCTTTTTAGCGGCCGCCACCACTTTTTTACTGTTCCCGATAAATATAGTGTCATTAACGATGGTAACTGGCCGTTTTAAAAAAGTATAGTGTTCTAAAATCAGATTCTTAAAATCGTCTTCACTAAGGTTTTTTTCTTTTAGGCCTCGCTCTCTGTAGCGTATTGCCCTTTTGCTAAATAGGGCTTCATAGCTATTGGATAAATCGTGCATTTCTTCCAATTGATCTTTAGTGATCGGGTCTGTTTTTATATCCTGCAATTCAAAACCTTTAGGAAGTTCCAGTTCTTTAATTATCCGCTGGCAGGTGGAGCACGTGCTAAGATGATATATTTTTTTCATGGATGTAGTGTTACAAGGCTAGTGTTCCGCCCTATTTTTTTGGGTTTTGGCAGTAAACAATTGAAACGGGTACTTTCCTACAAAGAAACTTATTTCACTTTAAATGTACTATTTTTATAGCCCTTTTAAATTTGGAACGATGTCTGAAAACCTATTTGAAATTACTTTGCAAAACCGAAGGAATCTCCATGCCATTTTAACCAAAACACCTAAGGAACGGTTACTGAAAATTCCCGAAGGTTTCAGTAATAATATCTATTGGAACATAGCACACACCTTGGTTACGCAACAACTATTGATGTATAAACTGAGTGGTCTTCAAATGAGGGTTCCAAATGAACTTGTCGAAAAATTTAAGAAGGGCACGGTCCCTGACGGTACAGCAACGGATCAGGAAATTAAAAGTGTTGCAGATTTATTATTGACTACCATAGAATGGGCCAAGGAAGATTATGAGGCCCAGCTTTTTCAAGATTTCCATGAATATACGACAAGTGCTAGGGTTACGTTGCGCAGTATTGAGGATGTCATACCTTTCAACTTGTTTCATGAAGGACTGCACTTAGGGGCCATAATCATTCTACAACGGCATACAGCCTAGGGTAATACGGGGAAATTTAAAAATGCATTTACATCTTTAAAAGGTAACGTGAGTAGAATCGCACCATCTGCATAGGAGGCGATTTCGTAAGGCTCATAAAAAAGAAGAATACCTTCTTCTGTATATCCAATATTTTCAGGTAAGGTAAACTGTTCTGTCTCGAACATAAAACCGGTACTGTTGATAAGATCATCCAAAGCGATATTTTCTTGCCTTCTAAAGGCGATTTCGGCGAAATCCTCAAACTTTTTGGCATTGGAAAACAAATCCCGTTGTTCCAATTCTACACCTTGAAGTTTATCGAAATTTAAAAACCGAACAGTGCTGTAGCCATGCGCGCCGCCCGTGAATAAATAGGACTCCAGCTTTATGGTCAATAGTTGTTTGCTTTCGTAGGTTAGGCCTCCCTTAATTTTGGCCTCCCAGGGCATGGATTCTTCAGGAAACTTATCGTTCAACTCCTTATAATCCTTCTTGAAGGCATCAACGGCCTCCTCAATAGTTTGTGCGTCGCTTTCTTCATCAAAATTCAACAGTGCTATAAGCTCTTCCCTTAAGGCACTATTGATGGTCTCACTTAGTTTTCCTTGCCCCAAGGCCCGGGGGATAGCTATGGAAATATTGCTGCAATTTTGGCAATTCTCCGAGGAAATGGTAAACGGTTCAAAAGTTACAGCATCTTCTTCGGCGCACCCAATAAGCATAAGAGCTAACAGCAGACAAATGGACTTTATTTTCATGCAATAATTAGATTTTTGGTAAAAATACGGCTTCATTGTATTCTCCAAAGGATAACGATACATTTGTGAAAGAAAAAAGTAAGATGGGAGCTAAGGAGCACAGGTTTAATACACGAACAATTCATGGTGGTCAAGAACCGGATAAGGCGTATGGGGCCGTAATGCCACCTATATATCAAACGTCTACTTATGCCCAGTCTACTCCTGGTGGTCATAAGGGATATGAATATTCTAGGAGTGCCAACCCTACGCGTACCGCTTTGGAAAATAGTATTGCAAGCATTGAAGGTGGAGCATATGGCTTGGCTTTTGCAAGTGGTTTGGCAGCAATTGATGCAGTTGTCAAATTATTAAAACCTGGGGACGAAGTAATCTCAACCAATGATTTGTATGGAGGTTCCTACCGTATTTTTAAAAGGATATTTGAAAATTATGGAATTGTATTTCATTTTGTGGGCATGCAAGAAATTGCCGCTGTTAAAGCAAAAATAAATTCCAGTACGAAGCTAATCTGGTTGGAAACGCCAACCAATCCTATGATGAATATCATCGACATAAAAGCGGTTGCCGGGTTAGTGAGGGATACGGATATTTTATTGGCGGTGGACAATACGTTTGCAACTCCGTATCTACAGGTGCCACTTCTTTTGGGAGCTGATATTGTAATGCATTCAGCTACCAAATACCTTGGGGGCCATAGCGATACCGTTGTTGGGGCTTTAGCGGTAAAGGATAAGGAACTGGCAGAAAAACTTTACTTTATCCAAAATGCAAGTGGGGCAATATGTGGGCCCATGGATAGTTTTTTGGTATTACGGGGCATAAAAACCCTCCATGTTCGTATGCAAAGGCATTGTGAAAATGGAAAGGCGATCGCAGAATATTTAAAAGGACACCCAAAGATTGAAAAGGTTTATTGGCCCGGTTTTGCAGATCATCCTAACCATAGGATAGCAAAGGAACAAATGAAAGATTTTGGGGGCATGATTTCTTTTGTGCCAAAAGGGAGCAGTTATGAGGATGCCATGAAAATAGTGGAACGTTTGCAGGTTTTTACCTTGGCGGAATCATTGGGGGGAGTCGAAAGTTTGGCGGGTCATCCTGCAAGTATGACCCACGCGAGCATACCCAAGGAAGAGCGCGAGAAAAGCGGGGTAGTGGATGCTTTGATACGGCTTAGTGTCGGTATAGAAGATGCTAGGGATTTAATCAAGGACTTGGAACAGGCCATTGGCTAATGGAACTGGATGAAGTAATTCAGGGAAATCCATATTCCATGTTGCTAAAACAACAATTTTTACCTTATTTCAAAAAAAGAAGCTAATAAATTACACAAATAGCATAATTTTGCTGTTATATTTTCGAATCAATAATTTAAATCAATTATAAAGAGCTTTATGGAAGATAAAATAAAAGCGTTTATGGATGAGGTTACCGCTAGAAACGGTCATGAGCCAGAATTCATACAAGCGGTACAGGAAGTAGCCGAAACAGTAATTCCTTATATCGCAAAGCATAAAATATACAACGGTAAAAACATTCTATTGCGTATGGTTGAACCGGAACGATTACTTTCCTTTAGGGTAGCTTGGGTAGATGATGATGGGGAAATACACGTAAATAGAGGCTATCGTATACAAATGAATTCCGCAATAGGTCCTTACAAAGGGGGATTGCGTTTTCACCCTACCGTAAACGCCAGTATACTAAAGTTCTTGGCTTTTGAGCAGGTATTCAAAAACAGCCTTACCACACTCCCTATGGGAGGTGGAAAAGGGGGTTCCGATTTTGATCCCAAGGGTAAGTCAGATGATGAGGTAATGCGCTTTTGCCATGCCTTTATGTTGGAATTGAACAGGCATATTGGTCCAAATACAGATGTACCTGCCGGTGATATTGGGGTTGGGGCACGTGAAATTGGGTTCCTATTTGGAATGTATAAAAAAATACGGAATGAATTTACCGGTGTTCTTACCGGTAAGGGCCTTTCTTGGGGTGGTTCACTTATTAGACCGGAAGCCACAGGATATGGTACCGTTTATTTTGCACAAAGTATGATGCAAACCAAAGGGAAGGATTTCAAGGGCAAAACGGTAGTTATTTCTGGATCGGGGAATGTTGCGCAGTATGCTGCGGAGAAGTCGATTCATCTAGGGGCAAAAGTATTGACCTTGTCTGATTCACAAGGGTATATTCACGACAAGGAGGGTATCGACGAAGAGAAACTGGCATTTGTCATGGATCTTAAAAATAACAAAAGAGGGCGTATTTCAGAATATGTGGATAAGTACCCGTCGGCAACGTTCCATAAAGGAGAGAATCCTTGGATCGTGCCATGTGATGTTGCCTTGCCTTGTGCTACACAAAATGAGCTAGGGGGCGAAGATGCGGATAACTTGATTAAAAATGGATGTATCTGCGTTGCGGAAGGTGCAAACATGCCTTCTATGCCAGAAGCAATCCATAAATTTCATGATTCAAAAATTCTATTTGCTCCTGGAAAAGCGTCCAATGCTGGAGGTGTTGCTACATCTGGCTTGGAAATGTCACAGAACTCATTACGCATCAGCTGGACAAGAAAAGAGGTTGACGAGCGTCTGCAGAAGATTATGTCAGATATTCACGATTCATGTATCAAATACGGAATGGAAGAAGATGGATCTTGCAACTATGTTAAAGGTGCGAATATCGCTGGTTTCGTAAAAGTTGCTGATGCCATGTTGGCCCAAGGGGTGATTTAACTGGAACCATTACTGTAGAATTATAGTAGGATATTTATTGATCTAATGCGAGGTTTTCTTGAAAGGCCTCGCATTTTTGTTGCCCCCTGCCTCCCCCAAACTAGTATATTTGCCCTAAATAGTAAGTGAAGCATGCAGTTGACAACAAAAGCCATCGTCCTTTCTGCCCTTAAATATGGCGATACGAGCTTGATCGTAAAAGCGTTTACTGCTTCTGACGGTATAAAATCTTACTTATTAAAAGGGGTATTGTCTTCAAAGAAAGGGAAACTGAAGGCGGCCTATTTTCAACCCCTTACCCAATTGGAAATCGTAGCCAATCATAGAAATAAAGGAACATTGGAAACTTTAAGGGAGGCTAAAGTGTCTTATCACTACCAGACCTTATATGCGGATATGGCAAAAAATGCAATGACCTTGTTCTTGGCGGAATTACTGGGCAATAGCATACGGGAGGAGGAACGTAACGAGGGCCTTTTCCAGTTTTTGGAGGCTTCCCTACAGTGGTTGGACATGCACAAGGAAGTGGCAAATTTTCATTTGTATTTTATGCTTTCGCTAACGCGCTATTTGGGTTTTTACCCAGATGTATATCAAATGGATAGGCCTTATTTTGATTTATTGGAAGGTGAGTTTACCGCTAGGGAGTCATTGAACCCTACCTTGAAAGGCGACAATATTTATTACCTCAAGAGCTTCTTAGGCATAAATTTTGATGCAATTCATACCATAAAGATGAAAAAAAACAACCGGCAGGACTTATTGAAATCTCTTATCCTTTATTTTGAATTACATCTACAAGGCTTTAGAAAACCAAGGTCACTTGCGGTTTTAAATGAAGTGTTCAATTCTTATGTGTAGAATTCTCTTTACACTGGTGTTATTAGTTTCAACCGTTTGTAGTGCACAGCAGATTACGGTCTTGGATGCAGACAGTGGAGCGGCTATTTCCAATGTGGCCGTCTTTAATAAGGATAAATCCAAGATTGCCCTAACGGATTTTGATGGGCATTTTAATGGAGCCATATTTTCTGAAAAGGAACGTCTCATCCTGCGCCATGTAGGGTACGAAGAGCACAAAATAAATAAGCAACAAATAGAACGACAGGGTTGGAAAATATTCCTCGTCACAAAGACCCAAGAACTGGACGAAGTGGTGATGTCCGTTTCTAAATGGGAACAACAGAAAAGGGATGTTCCCAATAGAATTATTTCCTTGGATGCACGTTCTATCGCTTTTACAACACCGCAAACAGCTGCGGATTTATTGGAAAACAGCGGTAAAGTCTTTGTCCAAAAGAGTCAGATGGGAGGTGGTAGTCCAATGATTCGTGGCTTTGCCACGAACAGATTGTTACTTTCAGTGGATGGTGTGCGCATGAACAATGCTATTTTTAGGGGAGGGAATCTGCAGAATGTAATCTCCATAGACCCCTTTACAATCAAAAATACCGAAATCATTTTTGGCCCAGGTTCTGTAATCTACGGAAGCGATGCCATAGGTGGCGTAATGAATTTTTACACAAAAAAACCAATCCTCTCCCAAAAGGATAGTGTTCTGGTTCAGGGAAACGCCAATTATAGATTTGCGTCTGCAAACTTTGAGAATACGTTCCACGCAGATGTCAATTTTGGGAATAAACAATGGGCCTCCCTAACCAGTGTTAGTTATAACAATTTTGACGATTTACGCATGGGGTCCCATGGCCCGGAATCGTATTTAAGAGACTCCTTTGTGCGTACAACCAATGGTGTGGATGAATTGGTAGCCAATGATAATCCACAAAAACAAATGCCAACCGGTTACGACCAAATAAATCTTATGCAAAAGTTTTTATACCGGCCTAATGCAAAATGGAACCTTAACCTGGGGGCTTACTATTCGGAGACTTCTGATTTTTCTCGCTATGATCGCTTAATTCGACCCACGGCGGACGGACGGGGCCTGCGTTCAGCGGAATGGTATTATGGGCCTCAAAAATGGTTTATGGGGAATGCCCAATTTCAACGAAATGGCGATGGTACCGTGTATGATGGCTTAAAAATAGGGATGGCCTATCAGTATTTTGAAGAGAGCCGAAACAACAGGGATTTTCAAGATATAATCTTGAATTCGACCATGGAAAAAGTAGATGCGCTTAATCTCAACATCGATTTGGAAAACAAAAAAATCGGGAATTTTAAATTTTATTACGGTGCCGAATATATTTTGAACAGGGTGGGTTCGTTTGGGATGGACACCAATATTGAAACGAACGGAACAAGCAATGCAGCGTCCCGGTACCCCAATGATTCAAAGTGGCAGAGTTTGGCGGGTTACTTAAATGGAGAATATAAGACAAAGCCCAACTTTACGCTAATGTCAGGAATACGCTATAGCCACATATGGGTCGATGCTGTTTTTGGCAGGGAATTTTATGATTTTCCTTTTGATACCGCAGACCTGAGTACAGGAGCCTTGACGGGTAGCCTGGGGTTTAGTTGGTTCCCCAGGGCCAATTTACAGGTTACCCTAAATGGATCAACAGGATTTAGAGCGCCAAATATTGACGATGTGGGCAAGATATTTGACTCCGAACCAGGCTCCGTCGTGGTTCCAAACCCAAATTTAGAACCGGAATATGCCTACAATGCTGAACTGGGAATTCAACGCAACTTTAATGACAGGCTAATTTTAAAGGGCACGGCATTCTACACGTATTTGGTGGACGCCCTTGTACGGCGCAATTTTAGTTTTAATGGAGTTTCCGAAATAGAATACGGGGGAGAATTAAGTACCGTTCAGGCCATACAGAATGCTGCCAAAGCTTATGTTTATGGATTTGAATTTGGGGTGGAAGCCTATTTGACAGACCAATGGTCCCTATCAGCTAACCTTACCTTGACAGAAGGGGTGGAGGAGGAAGAAGATGGAACAGAAACACCGGCCAGACATGCAGCACCTACTTTTGGCGATTTCCATGTGGTTTGGAAAAACCATAGCGTAAAGACAGACTTATTTTTAAGGTATAACGGAGAAATTGCCAATGACGATTTGGCAATGTCCGAAATGGCCAAGGAGTATATTTATGCAATAGATGCTAATGGTGATCCGTTTTCCCCGGCATGGTACACGCTCAACTTTCGTTCACAGTTCGATATCACCAATAACCTTAAGGCAACTGCAAGTTTGGAAAATATTACCGATCAGCGGTATAGGACGTATTCTTCTGGCATCGTTGCCCCTGGAAGAAATATTATTTTGGGAATTGGCTATCAGTTTTAACCACAAAAAGACCCTTTGAAAAGTGGAAGGAATACGTCATTGCGAATCAATTGATGTAAGCTTTGGCCTGACGCCAAATAAAAGGTAAAGGCAACTTCGTTTAATCTAAATAATTCCCCGGTGGCTCTGCCTCGGGGTTTCCGAACTTACCTCCCCTTGGGGGAGGTCGGAATTGCCTTTTTGCAATTTCGGGTGGGGTAAAATACAAAATTTCGGTTTTTGGCCCTTTTTGGCCAAAATGAAACTGGCGAAATACTCCTGTGGCTTGCCCCGGGGATAGTCAGTTTCAAGAAATTTTTTATTAAAAATTTCCTACCACACTTTTCAAAAAAGGCATTAGTCAGTGCTGTAAACGGCTTCCGAGATACATCGGACTTCCATGCTGCCACTCTTTTGGCATCCATCGTTGCTTGATTAATTGCACCTTTATTTATGGGTGTTGTTAAGGATTTATACACAAACAAATACGGCCAAAAGACCCTATGGGGTCCATATTTTAGCTAATACGATACTTTGGGTTATTTCGGCACCCTCAATTCGCCCAATTTAAATCTAAATTTTATAATTTTGCAGCCTTTAAAATCCAGAACCATAAGCATTTTGTATGAAGTTCGCAGAATATGAGGGATTAAATCTACCACAGGTCGCAGCGGAAATACTCGACTATTGGGAGGCACATGATATTTTTGAAAAAAGTATGGCCGCCCGTGAGGGAAAGGAGCGCTACGTGTTTTATGAAGGTCCACCTTCCGCAAACGGTATGCCTGGTATTCATCACGTTATGGCACGTACCATTAAGGATATTTTTCCAAGGTACAAGACCATGAAAGGATTTCAGGTAAAACGAAAGGCGGGTTGGGACACACACGGACTTCCGATTGAGCTGGGCGTTGAAAAGGAACTGGGTATTACAAAAGAGGATATTGGTACTAAGATATCCGTAGAGGAGTACAATGCGGCTTGTAAAAAAGCGGTCATGCGCTATACGGATGTTTGGAACAATATGACCAAGCAAGTTGGGTATTGGGTAGATATGGAAGACCCTTATATTACCTATAAGGCCAAGTACATGGAAACGGTTTGGTGGTTGTTGAAACAGATTTATTCCAAGGGGTTAATTTATAAAGGGTATACCATTCAGCCCTATTCGCCCAAAGCGGGAACAGGCTTAAGTTCCCATGAGCTTAATCAGCCTGGGACCTACCAAGATGTGACAGACACTACCGTTACGGCACAGTTCAAAGCCGTGGAAGCCTCGTTACCAGATTTTTTACGGAACGAAGGCACCATATACTTTTTGGCATGGACCACAACACCTTGGACCTTACCTTCAAATACAGCATTAACCGTAGGTCCAAAAATCGATTATGTTTTGGTCGAGACCTATAACCAATACACCTTTAGACCCATGAACGTCATATTGGCAAAAGCCTTGGTAGGGAAACAGTTTGCTGGGAAATTTAAGCAAGTAAAGGAGAAATATGAACTATTGGACTACGCGTCCGGAGACAAAAAAATACCCTACTATATCGTAAAGGATTTTAAGGGGAACGATTTGGTTGGTATCAAATACGAGCAATTATTGGACTATGTGCTGCCCTATGAAAATGCTGAGAATGCGTTTAGGGTCATTGCCGGGGATTTCGTAACTACTGAGGATGGTACGGGTATCGTACACACTGCACCAACCTTTGGTGCAGATGATGCTTTGGTAGCCAAACAAGCCGTACCTGAAATACCGCCCATGTTGGTCATGGATAAAAATGCCAATCTCGTTCCTTTGGTAGACCTGCAGGGTAAGTTTAGGCCAGAATTAAAGGAATTGGGAGGGAAATATGTCAAAAACGAATACTATGATGAAGGTGAAGCCCCAGAGCGCTCCGTAGATGTTGAAATCGCCATTAAGCTGAAGGAAGAGAACAGGGCGTTCAAGGTTGAGAAATATGTACATAGTTATCCCAATTGCTGGCGTACCGATAAGCCTATCCTTTATTATCCCCTAGATTCATGGTTTATCAAAGTAACCGATATCAAGGACCGCATGTTCCAATTAAACGAAAGTATAAATTGGAAGCCAAAAGCAACTGGGGAAGGCCGGTTTGGAAATTGGTTGGCGAACGCCAATGATTGGAACCTTTCAAGATCTAGATATTGGGGTATTCCGTTGCCTATTTGGCGCACGGAAGATGGCAAGGAAGAAATTATAATAGGTTCTGTGGCGGAATTGAAAGCGGAGATGGGTAAAGCCGTGGAAGCCGGTGTTTTGGGGCAGGATATTTTTTCCGAGTTCGTTGTGGATGACATGACGGATGCCAATTACGAAAAAATTGATCTGCACAAGAATATCGTCGATCAAATCACACTGGTTTCAGCTTCTGGAAAACCAATGAAGCGCGAGAGTGATTTAATAGACGTTTGGTTTGATAGTGGCTCAATGCCCTATGCACAGTGGCATTACCCGTTTGAGAATAAAGATTTAATAGATGAGGGGAAAACATTTCCTGCAGATTTTATAGCGGAAGGTGTTGATCAGACACGCGGCTGGTTCTATACCTTGCATGCCATTGCAACCATGGTATTCGATTCTGTTGCGTATAAGAATGTAGTTTCTAATGGACTTGTATTGGACAAGGAAGGGAAGAAAATGTCCAAGCGTTTGGGCAATGCCGTAGATCCATTTGAGACCATGGACGACCATGGAGCAGATGCTACCCGCTGGTACATGATCAGTAACGCCAATCCTTGGGACAATCTAAAATTTGACACGGAAGGTATCGTTGAGGTAAAAAGGAAATTTTTTGGCACTTTGTACAACACCTACTCTTTTTTTGGCCTTTATGCCAATCTAGATTCATTTTCCTATGCCGAGAAGGATGTGCCTGTGAATGAGCGTCCAGAAATCGACCGCTGGATTTTGTCCGAATTAAATTCATTGATCAAAACTGTGGATGTTGCTTATGGGGAGTATGAAGCTACCCGCGCGGCAAGGGCAATTTCTGATTTCGTTCTGGAGAATCTCAGCAATTGGTATGTGCGTTTATGTAGAAGGCGCTTTTGGAAGGGGGAATATGCCAAGGATAAAATAGCGGCCTACCAAACACTATACACCTGTTTGGATACCGTTGCAAAATTATCGACCCCCATTGCTCCTTTTTTTATGGACCGCTTGTATTTGGATCTTAGCAACGCAACAAATAAAGAAGAATTTGAAAGCGTACACCTGGCAGATTTTCCGGTTGCAGATGAAACGCTAATTGATAAAGGATTGGAGGTTAAAATGCAAAAAGCGCAGACGATTTCTTCTTTGGTGCTATCCATCCGTCAAAAAGAAAAAATCAAGGTTCGCCAACCTTTACAGAAAATCATGATACCGGTCTTGGATGATAAGGACAGAAAGGATATTGAAGCGGTTTCAGAATTAATAAAATCTGAAGTTAATGTCAAGGAGATTCACTTGTTGGATGATGCGTCCGGTATTTTGGTAAAACGTATCAAGCCTAATTTCAAGACATTAGGGCCTAAATTTGGCAAGGAAATGAAGCAAATTGCCAAAGTCGTCACTGCTTTTTCTCAGGATGACATCCAAAAAATTGAGCAGGATGGCGAATTAACCATCAAATTGGAAAATAAAAGTATTAAATTACAGTTACAGGATGTAGAAATCAGTTCTCAAGATATAGAGGGTTGGTTGGTGGCAACTTCAGGTAAATTGACCGTAGCATTGGATGTTATGCTCAATGATGACCTTAGAAATGAGGGTATTGCCCGTGAATTGGTAAATAGAATTCAGAATATTAGAAAGGATTCCGGGTTTGAAGTGACTGATAAAATTGATATTAAAATATTGAAAGATGGTTTTGTTGAGGGTGCCGTTCAAAATAATATCGAATACATAAAAACGGAAACCTTAACGGCGGAATTAAGTTTTGAAGAAAAATTGGACAAGGGCATGGAAATTGCTTTTGACGAGGTGAACACTAAATTGTTTATTGAAAAACATTAAAAGATGGCAGAAGATTTAAAAGTTAGATATTCGGACAAGGATTTGGCGGAATTCAAGGTATTGATAGAAGAGAAAATAGAAAAAGCTAAAAGTCATTTGGAACTTTTGAAAAGTGCCTATATGAATGACGGAAATAATGGTACGGATGATACATCCCCAACCTTTAAGGCTTTTGAAGAAGGTTCTGAGACAATGAGCAAGGAGGCGAATACGCAGCTTGCTATTAGACAGGAAAAATTTATTCGAGATCTTAAAAACGCATTATTGCGCATAGAGAATAAGACCTATGGTATTTGTCGTGTTACGGGCAAGCTAATAAATAAGGAACGTTTAAAACTCGTTCCACATGCTACCTTAAGTATCGAAGCCAAAAATATGCAGTCCTAATGAAAACGCCTTTTAAGGCGTTTTTTAATATTCAATTCCTACGCGTCTTTTTTAGTCTACTATTTTTGCTTTTTTCGCTTGCTTCAATGGCCCAAAAGAAGTTGCACAAAATGGTATTGGCAGATAAGGTTGCTTTGGTACAGCTGAATACGGCCCATTTTTTTGAGGTAAATTTGAATACTATTTCTGGAAATGAAGTTTTGGTAGAGGCCAAAATGGAAGGGGAATATAGCAGGGAACTTGATTTGGACCTAAAAAATGATGGTGAAACCCTATTTATTGAGGCCGATTTTGTCCCTAATTTTGAGAATCCTAATGATAAGTTGAGTGCCCACAAGGTAGTTTCAATATTGTTAAACATATCGGTACCGGAGTTCAAAGCAGTTGCATTATATGGAACAAGCTCCAGGGTTAACGCAGCGGGAGTATTTAAGGACTTGCAGATTGTTCTTTCAGATGGTACTATTAACTTAACCAATATTCAGGGTACGGTGCAATTAAAAACGCAAAGTGGAGCTATTAATGTCAAAACTAAGGCGGCACATATAGAAGCGGAAAGCAAGTATGGAAAGGTATCCTACAACCCTATACCCAAGGGCGATTCTAGCTATACACTTAAAACGGTTACCGGAAATATTGAATTGAGTAAAACCGAATAATATTTTTATTTTTGCGCACATTGATTGAAGCCCATGAACATTAAAAAATCCATTCTATTTATTGTATTGATTTTAGCCATAGATCAATGGAGTAAAATTTATATAAAGACCCATTTTGTCTTGGGAGAGTCTGTTGAAGTGTTCAGTTGGTTTAAAATTCTTTTCATTGAGAATGAAGGTGCAGCGTGGGGAGCAAAATTGAGTGATATCCTACCCATTTCAGATTCCATTGGAAAATTGATTCTCACTATCTTTAGGCTATTCGCCATTTTTGGTATAGGGTATTGGCTTTTTGATGTTATAAAGAAAAAAGCTTCGGCGACCCTCATTTGGGCAGTTTCGTTGATTTTTGCCGGGGCATTGGGTAACATATTGGATTCTGTTTTCTACGGTGTCATCTTTAATGATAGCTACAATGAAGTGGCCACCCTGTTTTCAGATGAACCTTATGGTAAATTGTTCTACGGTAAAGTAGTTGATATGCTCTATTTCCCATTGGTAGATACGACTTGGCCCAGCTGGGTTCCCAACTTGGGAGGAAAGAATTTTAGGTTTTTTGAACCCGTTTTTAATATTGCGGATACCGCAATTAGTACCGGCGTAGGTATTTTGCTGGTATTTAATAAAAAAGCATTTAAAAAAGAAGAGGCTAAGCCCAATGAGGAGTCACAGGCGCATCAAGATATTTTGAATGAGTAGGTCTTAACCGGGGTAATACAATAATCCATTGGAATATCCAATGGGGAAATATCATCTATAGAAATCTCTGCCTCGAAAAAAGAAAGACCAATTTTAAGGACATCGGGTCTACAGTCGTTTAAGAACCGATCGTAATATCCTTTTCCGTATCCTGTTCTATTTCCTTTTTTATCAAAGGCAAGTAAAGGGACGAAAACAACATCTATCTTTTTGGCATCTACGGTTATACCGTCCTCAGGCTCCGGGATACCCAAACGGTTCACTTTAAATTTAGTGTTATCCGTTAGAAGGTAATGTTCCAAGCTTGTTGGCCCTATTATTTTAGGAACGATGACGTTTTTATCAAATCCGAGAAGGATGGAAATGATGCCCTCAGTATTTACCTCTGCTTTTCTATCTATGGGCAGAAAAATATGATAATTCTGAAAATCCCAAATGGGTAAGCTCAAAATTTCATTTGCAATTCGTATACTTTTTTCGGATACTTCTGTTGGGGAGAGGGTACTACGGAGTTTTGAATATTTAGAGCGCAATTCTTCCTTCAGCATGGTGAAGTGTTTTTGAGCCTAATGTTATTAAATTTATTCTTTACCGGCAACGGCAAAAAATACCTTAAAAAATAACATTAAAATAAGGTATGTGCCTAAAGTGATTATATAACTTTCCATAGCTTTTTTAACTTTCAGTTTTAAAAATAGGTAAAAAAAAGAATAAGTAATCCATGAAAGGCACTTTTTTATCGTTTAAAAGCACAATTTTTGGAAAAAATTAACACAGAAGTAAATATTAAGTAATAACTGATTTTTATTTACCTGAAAATCAGCAAATTAAAAATTTGCATAAAAATAGAAATGACGAGGTGATAAAATCATTCTAGTTAAATTCCGGAATAATCAATTAAATCACTTTAAAATAGCAAAATCGTAATTTCATTTTTAGAACGTTAAAAGTAGGATTTTGCTTATCCAATTTGGTTAAAGCATGTAATTTAAACTCAGCTTTAAAGACTAAATTCGTAGTTCCAAGTTATGTCAGAAATCCCAATTCATATTCAATTAAGTTCGCTGCCAACCGGTCCTGGGGTTTATCAGTTTTTTGATGAAGCTAACAGTATTCTCTATGTAGGAAAAGCGAAAAATTTAAAGAAAAGGGTTTCCTCCTATTTCAACAAGAACCATGAGTACGGCAAGACCAGGGTCATGGTCAAGAAAATACGGGCTATTAAACATATTGTGGTGCCTACGGAATCTGATGCCTTGTTGTTGGAGAACAATTTAATAAAGGAACTGAGGCCCAGATACAATGTCCTTTTAAAAGATGATAAATCCTATCCCTGGCTCTGTCTCAAAAATGAACGTTTTCCAAGGTTGTTTCCAACAAGGAGGGTAATAAAGGATGGTTCCGAATATTTTGGGCCCTATACCAGCATGAAGACGGTACGAACATTGTTGGACCTTATAAAAAGCGTTTATCCATTACGAACCTGTAATTATGACCTATCTGCGGATAAAATAAACTCGGGGAAATATAAGGTTTGCCTGGAGTACCATCTTGGAAATTGCAAAGGCCCTTGTGAGGGGCATCAGTCCATTGCTGAATATGAGCGTCAAGTTGCGGACATTAGGGATATCGTAAAGGGGAATTTCAAATCTTCCATCACCTATTTCAAAGGGCAAATGAAGGCGTTGGCAGCAGAAATGAAATTTGAGGAAGCCCAAAAAATAAAGGATAAGCTGAATGTGCTGGAGAATTACCAGGTAAAATCAACAATAGTAAACCCCAAAATCAGCAATGTGGACGTTTTCAGTATTATCTCGGATAATTCATTTGCCTACGTAAACTTTCTTCAGTTGGCGCACGGTTCCATAATTCGTTCCCATACTATGGAAATCAAGAAAAAATTGGAGGAACAGGATCAGGATTTATTGGAACTTGCCATAGTTGAGATACGTAGCAGGTTTAATTCTGATTCCAAAGAACTATATGTGCCTTTTAAGGTATCCTTGGCCCCAGAATTAAAGATTACCGTACCCAAACTAGGGGATAAGAAACGAATACTTGAATTTTCTGAGCGCAATGCAAAATTCTTTAGGCAAGAGCGCTTCAATCAAATAAAGATCATAGATCCAGACCGGCATACCAATAGGATAATGGCTCAAATGAAAAAGGATTTGCGCCTATCTGCAGAACCTAGGCATATAGAATGTTTTGACAATAGTAACATACAGGGTAGCAACCCAGTTGCGGCATGTGTCGTATTCAAGGACGGGAAGCCTTCCAAAAAGGAATATAGGCATTACAATATTAAGACCGTGACCGGTCCAGATGATTTTGCTTCGATGGAGGAGGTTGTATACCGGCGTTATAAAAGGCTGCTGGAAGAAATGGAGCCACTGCCGCAATTAATAGTCATTGATGGTGGAAAGGGTCAATTATCATCAGCGCTTAAAAGTTTGCATATTCTTGGGCTTAGGGGTAAGATTGCCATAATTGGTATTGCAAAGAGATTAGAGGAAATTTATTTTCCAGGCGATCCAATTCCCCTGTATTTGGATAAAAAATCTGAAAGTCTAAAGATTATTCAATATTTAAGGAACGAAGCGCACAGATTCGGAATTACCTTTCATAGGAACAAAAGAAGCAAGGGGGCTATTAATTCTGAATTGGAGGGTATTGAAGGGGTTGGTGAAAAGACGGCGCAGCAACTTCTGAAAAATTTTAAATCCGTAAAACGCATAAAGGAAGCTTCCATTGATAGTTTAAGTGAAGTGGTAGGAAACTCAAAAGCCAAAAAAATATATGAGTCTTTTCATTGACCCACATACAAGTGTTCAGCGCATATGGGGATGTTTGCTAATGTTCTTTTTTGCGGTATTGGTCATGCAAGCACAGAGCGCCAGCGAAAAGGAAGGCCCTAAGATAGGGTTGGTATTAAGTGGTGGGGGTGCCAAGGGCATGGCGCATATTGGTGCGTTGAAGGTCATTGAGGAGGCCGGTATAAAACTGGATTATATTGGGGGGAGTAGTATGGGGGCTATTATAGGTGCCTTATACGCTTCAGGATATAGTGCCTCGGAGCTAGACTCCATGTTCAACAGCACTAATTTTGGTTCGTTAATCCAGGACAATCTTCCCAGAAGCGCAAAAACCTTTTATGAAAAGGAAGACGCCGAGCGTTATTCCCTTACCTTGCCTTTTACTAATTTTAAGGTTTCCGTTCCGCCGGCATATTCAGGTGGGCAGAACATTTATAATGAGTTTGTTAGGCTTTTGTACCACGTTAAGGACATTGATGATTTCAAACAACTGCCCATACCTTTTGTGTGCGTTGCGACCGATATTGAAACCGGGAAGCAGGTAGTTCTTGATTCTGGCTATCTCCCCGAAGCAATTTTGGCAAGTGGTACACTACCTTCACTTTTCGAGCCTTCCATAATAGATGGAAAAGTATTGATTGACGGCGGTGTGGTAAACAACTATCCTATAGACGAAGTTCTGGCTATGGGGGCAGATGTAATAATTGGAGTAGATGTACAGCATGGCCTTTCAGATAGGGATGCATTACTGTCCGCAACCGAAATCCTTTTGCAGGTAAATAATTATAGGACGGTGGCAGATATGAAGCAGAAAAAGGCGAAAACCGATGTATATATAAAGCCTGAAATTGAACAATATTCGGTAATCGAATTCAATAAGCTAAAGGAAATAGTTCAGAGCGGGGTTGATGCGGCGAAGCTGAAATTTGAAGCGCTTGAAAAAATCGGAAACGGGAGTCCTAAGGATGAGCAGCCCATACAAACCATAGCTTCTACAGATCAAATATTCGTAAATAGGTTATTGATCGATGGAAATACCAGTCATACCAGGGGGTATGTTAAAGGTAAATTAAGGTTTGATTTGGATGAGCCCATCACCTTTAAAAAACTACAGCAAGGCATAGGTAATTTGGCAGCTACGGGAAATTTTAAAACAATTAGGTATAAGCTGCTCAACAATAGTAATAATGGAGAGGATTTGATTTTGCCGCTATATGAAACCCCAAATACAACCTTTCTAAGATTAGGAGCACATTATGATGATTTGTATAAGAGTGGCGCACTCATCAATCTAACCAAGAGGCGCATTTTATCAAGGGATGATGTAGCATCTTTGGATATAATTTTGGGGGATAACCTAAGATACAATTTTGAATACTATGTGGATAAAGGGTCTTACTGGAGTTATGGAATAAATTCTAGGTTCAATGATTTTGAACAGGAAGTTGATTTTAATCTGATAAGCGATAATTTTAGTGTAACGCCTACCACGACGATCAATAGCATTAACCTTGCAGTTTCTGATTTTACCAACCAAATTTATATCCAAACAGTAGTGAGGGAAGAGTTTTCGTTCACGATTGGTGCTGAGCATAAATACTTGCAGTATAGCACCAGGACTTTTGGTGAAATTCCAGACACTGAAGTTCCCATCAATGCGCCAGATAGCAATGGCAGGTCGTATTTTGAAAAGAGCAATTACACGAGTGTCTATGGGGCCTTGAAATTGGATACGTATAATGACAAATATTTTCCCTCTCGTGGATTATATTTTAATGGCGATATGCATTATTACCTGCTCTCTTCGGATTTTAATAATAATTTTAAGGATTTTTCCGTCTCTAAAGCACGCATGGGGATGGCTTTTCCTATAGTGAAAAACCTATCCTTAAATTTAGAGACCGAAGGTGGTTTTAAGTTGGGAACTTCCAATGTAACGTCCTTCGATTTTGTGTTGGGTGGGTATGGCACAGATTTTATTAACAACTTTACCCCATTTGTGGGTTATGATTTTCTGAGTCTACCGGGGAACAGTTTTGTGAAGGCCTATAGCAGATTGGACTATGAATTTGCACAAAAACATCATGCACTCTTTACTGCAAATTTTGCGAATGTAGACGATGATATTTTTAGGACCGGAGATTGGTTTAAAGCCCCTAATTTTTCAGGCTATGGAATTGGTTATGGTTGGGAGTCCTTTTTGGGCCCTGTTAACCTATTATATTCTTGGTCTCCAGAAACGGAGCGGTCTCAGTTTTTTGTGAGTGTTGGGTATTGGTTTTAGGCTCTATACAATCCAAAAATTAACCCATTAAATTCTGTACAAACCCCATATTTCTTAAGGATTTCCCAAATAAATGGCAGAAATGTGAATAACTGTTAAGTTTAGCGTTAAAGTACGTTAAACCTTAATACAGGTAAGAAATAGTGGCTTAAATTTACATCAGCTAAGGGGTGGTTCCCTTACAACTTTAAGTAGTGGTTTTTCATAATTTAAAGTTTGGTTGGTTATTTAGGAAAAGCCCAGTTTTAAGACTGGGCTTTTTTTTGTGCA
This sequence comes from uncultured Flavobacteriaceae bacterium, assembly GCA_963793365.1. GTDB lineage: Bacteria > Bacteroidota > Bacteroidia > Flavobacteriales > Flavobacteriaceae > Maribacter. The sequence continues at coordinate 99,765 of CAWBZP010000004.1, forward strand.
ATAGTTTGGAATAAATTTTGTTTAAGATAGTGTAGCGTAACGTGTTTGGAAAACTTGAATCGCTAATTTTACATCAAATAAAGTACTATGAAAAAATGCATTTTAATATTCTTTTTTATTTTAGGTTTTGGGGTACAGTCCCAAAACACGCATTCCGCTTTTGAGCCGGGAGAGTGGCTAAAATTTAGAATGCATTATGGATTTTTAAACGCAAGTTTTGCCACCTTACAAGTGAATACCGCCACTATTGACGATAAGCAGGTGTATCACGTGGTAGGGCACGGTGAAACCACGGGGGTGGCAAGCTGGTTTTTTAAGGTGGATGATACCTATGAAAGCTATTTCGATAAAAAGGATGGCAAACCGTACCGCTTTGTTCGTAAGATAAATGAAGGGGGATATACTAAAGATGTTGAGATCAACTTTGACCATAAAAAGTCTAAGGCAGAACTTAATGATAAAAAAAACAAGAAAAAGCTTAATTTTACCCTGCAAGACAGTATTCAGGATTTAATATCGGCCTTTTACTTCCTTCGTAACAATTATGCTTTAGAAGATTTTGAGGAAGGAAAAGCGGTTACCCTGAAAATGCTTTATGATGATGATGGTGTTTTTAATTTTAAGTTGAAGTATTTGGGCATGGAAATCCTGAATACGAAATATGGAAAAGTAGAATGCTTAAAGTTTAGACCTTACGTACAATCTGGACGCGTTTTTAAGGAACAGGAAAGCTTGTCTCTTTGGGTATCCAATGATAAGAACAAAATTCCGATCAGAATAAAGGCAGATTTAGCGGTAGGCTCGATAAAAGCGGATTTAGATGGTTACAATGGTCTTAAGCATCAGTTTAAAATAATAATGGATTAAGAATTAATGGAAGAAAAAGAGCGGATCAAATCCCAAATTTCTAAGCTTGAAGAAAAATATAAGGATTCAGGCCAAGATCTTAGCTCCTATTTAGACGGTCTTTTGTACCAACGTTACCTTACCTATTGGGATTATATTCACTTAGACACGCTTCTAAGCCTGCAAGTTCCCCGTACGCATTTCCCCGATGAGGAAATATTTATCATGTACCACCAGATTACCGAATTGTATTTTAAGCTGATTTTGCACGAGCAAAAACAGCTTGTAGACGACAAGTCTGATAATATCAATTTTTTTATTGAAAAGCTAAGAAGGATAAATAGTTATTATACTGCATTAATCTCTTCCTTCGGAATTATGATTAAGGGAATGGAGCGGGAGCAGTTCTTGCAATACCGCATGGCGCTACTACCTGCAAGTGGGTTCCAATCCGCTCAGTTTAGGATGATTGAGATTTATGCAACCCCCTTGGAAAACCTGGTCCATGTTTCTGAACGGGCACAATTTTCATCTGAAGATTCCGTTGAGGAGTTATATGAACATATTTATTGGAAAAAGGGAGCTACCGACCTAAGCACCGGTGATAAAACCCTCACCTTAAAACAGTTTGAGTATAGGTATACACCACGGTTGATCAGGATTGCAAAGCAGGTGAAGGGTGCAACTATTTATCATAAATATGTAAGTTTGCCAGACGGATTAAAACAAAACGATGATTTGGTGCAGGCCTTAAAAACGTTGGATGTGAATGCCAATATTAATTGGCAGTTGATGCATATGGGTTCTGCCCATAGGTATTTAAGAAAAGATTCTGGGGATATTGAAGCTACCGGAGGTACCAATTGGAAAGAGTATCTTCCGCCAAGTTTTCAAAAAATAGTATTTTTTCCAGATTTATATACAGAACAGGAATTGAATAATTGGGGAAAGCAATGGGTAGACCATTTGTTGAATCCAGAAAAAAATAGGTAAATAGGAATGCAAAAATATTGGGGCATAATATTGGCATTGACTGCATTGGTATCTTGTAAGGATGATGCGGTCCAAGATAAAGGAATTGTACAGGAATTGAATATTCCACAAAAACCGGAGATCAACGAACAGTTCGGTTTTAATCTAGATGAATTTAACGTACAGTTAGACACCGTTAAGTACGGGGACAGTTTTGGCGAGCTCATGCTGAAAAATAAGGTCGAGTACCCAAAAATTGCAACGATATCAGAAAATTTCAAGGATACGTTCGATGTTCGTAAAATAAGGGTTGGCAAAACTTATGTAATTTTAAAGTCCAAAGACACTATGGCCCAAGCGCAAGTGTTCATTTATGAAAATGATGCTATCAATTACACGGTGGTGGATTTACGGGACAGTGTAAATGTGTACAGGAATAAAAAGAAAGTGAAATATGTGGAGCGTGAGGTATCCGGTGTCATAGAAACTAGTCTGTCCGATGCTATCGTAAGTCAAGGCATTGATTACAATATAACCCACAACTTGGCAAATGTGTATGCTTGGACGATTGATTTCTCCAGGCTTCAAAAACACGATAAATTCAAGGTAATCTACAAGGAAAAATACATTAACGACACTATTTACGCTGGTTCTGAACCTATAGAGGCAGCCTATTTTGAGCATAATGGCAAGCCCATTTACGCATTTGCATATGAAAACGACTCCCTTAGGAGTCTCGTAGATTATTTTGACGATGATGCCAATAACCTAAGGCGTACTTTTTTAAGGATGCCCGTGGAATATGGAAGATTGTCTTCTCGGTATAACCTTAAGCGAAGAATTAAGTATTATGGGTACAAAGTACGCCCGCATAAAGGAACGGATTATGCCGCACCCATTGGTACGCCAATCTTGGCTACCGCAGACGGAACGGTAGTAGAATCTACCAGAAGGGGTGGTAATGGCAAATATGTAAAGATCAGACATAATGGCACTTACGATACCCAGTATTTGCATATGAAGGCCCAGAAAGTCAAAAAAGGGCAGTTCGTACGTCAAGGGGATGTTATTGGTTGGATTGGAATGACGGGAAATACAGGTGGGCCCCACGTTTGTTATCGATTTTGGAAAAATGGTAGGCAGGTAGACCCGTTGCGGGAAGAATTGCCTCAGGCAGAACCTTTACATGATACGTTAAGACCAGATTACTTTGCTTACATAATGCCGATCAAAGAACAGTTGGACTGTATCATTTATCCAGAAGCACTATTGGAAGAAGACGAGGATTTACTAACACTCAATCAAGAAAATGGCCTTACCCAAAATTAATCCTTCACAAACTCAGGTTTGGGATCAACTTTCCAAACATTATAAGCAGACTAAAGCGGTGCACCTGCGTGAGCTTTTCGCTGCTGATGAAGCTAGAGCGGAAAAGTTTAGCATAAAATGGAACGACGTTCTATTTGATTATTCCAAGAATAGGGTTACCTCAGAAACGATGGAGCTGCTTTTGAAATTGGCAGATGAAGTGTCGCTAAAGGAAGCTATTGAAAAATACTTTCGGGGAGACTTGATCAATGAAACTGAAGGTAGGGCGGTACTTCATACAGCGCTTCGGGCGAAAAAAGGGGATAAAGTACTGGTGGACGGTGACAATGTAATGCCAGAGGTCTACGAGGTAAAAGCCCATATAAGAAAGTTTACAGATGCGGTTATTAACGGAGAACTAAAAGGATTCACCGGCAAACCGTTTACCGATGTGGTGAACATTGGTATAGGAGGTTCAGATTTAGGTCCGGCCATGGTTACCGAAGCCTTAAAATTTTATAAAAACCATTTATCGGTTCATTTTGTGAGCAATGTAGATGGGGACCATGTGCATGAAGTTCTAAAAACACTAAACCCTGAAACGACTTTGTTCGTGGTGGTTTCCAAAACATTTACCACACAGGAAACATTAAGTAATGCGACCACCATCAAAAAATGGTTTTTAAAGCATGCATCACAAAAGGATATTGCAAAACATTTTGCAGCCGTTTCCACGAATACGGAAAAGATTGCGGAATTTGGTATTGATGCTGCCAACGTATTTCCCATGTGGGATTGGGTTGGTGGTCGATTTTCACTATGGAGTGCGGTAGGGCTTACCATAGCCTTGGCTGTTGGCTATGATAATTTTGATGATCTTTTGAAGGGCGCCAACGAAACGGATGAGCATTTTAAGGATACTGAATTTTCTGAAAACATCCCGGTCCTTATGGCACTGATCAGTGTTTGGTACAATAATTTTTATGGTGCCGAGACCGAGGCAATCATTCCCTATGCCCAATATTTGAATAGGTTCTCTGCCTATTTGCAGCAGGGCATTATGGAGAGTAATGGAAAAAGTGTAGACCGTTCCGGTAACACGGTGGGCTATGAAACGGGAACGATAATATGGGGCGAACCGGGAACCAATTCCCAACATGCCTTTTTTCAATTAATACACCAAGGGACCAAATTAATACCAACCGACTTTATTGGGTTCAAAAACTCCCTCCATGGCGATATAAATCACCATAACAAGTTAATGGCTAATTACTTTGCACAGACAGAGGCTTTAATGAACGGTAAAACAGAGGCCGAGGTCGTTCAAGAATTGAAGGACAAAAATTTATCCGAGGATGCGATCAAGCAACTTGCCCCTTTTAAGGTTTTCGCAGGTAATAAGCCAACAAACACCTTGTTGTTAACTAAACTAACCCCTAAAAGTCTAGGCTCCTTGATAGCACTTTACGAACACAAAATATTCGTACAAGGAGTCATCTGGAATATTTTCAGCTTTGATCAGTGGGGCGTGGAATTAGGCAAACAATTGGCGGGTACGATTCTTAACGATATTGAGGGCTCACAACTATCCAAGCACGATAGTTCAACAATGCGACTTCTTCAATATTTTAAGAAATAATTGAGAATTCCCGCAACTTATTTAGAAAACTCCTAACTAATTCATTTACAGTTCTATTTTTCCATTTTTATAGGTATTTTTGCCCTGCTGATTTAACGTTGTCTTAACGTTAAAGGTTTAAAAATAAAAGACTTTTGCAGCGAGTTAAAAACTAACAAATACTTAAAAAAATGAAAAAGATGTACTTTGCAATTGCGGCATTTTTAATGACCGTAACTGCGTTTTCACAGGGGGTTACCACCTCAAGTATGCAAGGAACGGTTTCAGATGAATCTGGGGAATCCCTTTTCGGAGCCAACATCGTTGCAACGCATACGCCATCAGGTACCGTTTATGGTGCTATTTCTAATGAGGAAGGGAGATTTTACTTGCCTAACATACGTGTAGGTGGTCCTTATTCCGTAAAAGTCACCTACATTGGGTTTCAAGACAGAACATTTGAAGGAATCAACCTTGGTCTTGGTCAAAGTTACAATCTAAAGGTTACCTTATCTGAAGGTATGGAACTGGATGAGGTAGTGGTAACTTCTCAAAGGGGAAATATCATTGATCCTGACAAAACAGGTCCAACGGTAAACCTTTCACGAGAGAAAATCGATGCCTTGCCAACGGTAAATAGGAGTATTGATGACTTTACGCGACTAACACCGCAATCCAACGGAACTTCCTTCGCAGGTACGTCAAGTAGATTCAACAACTATACCATTGATGGAAATATCTATAACAACAACTTTGGTTTAGGTTCTGGTCAATTCGCCGGTGCAAATCCTATTTCATTGGACGCTATTGAAGAGGTGCAAGTTAATCTTGCTCCAGTTGATGTCCGATTGGCCGGTTTTACAGGTGCTTCGGTTAATGCCGTTACTAAGTCGGGAACAAATGATTTTAAGGGTTCTGTTTACTATTTGTTCAGAAACGAGCAGATGGTAGGGGATCGCTTACGCGATTTAGAATTGAACCTTGGGGATTCACAAAACGACATTAAGGGGATAACCCTTGGGGGGCCGGTTATCAAGGATAAACTATTCTTTTTTGTGAGTTATGAAGAAGAAGAAGAAGCTGTTCCCGGTTTTCAACGTCAAGCGAACAGGCCTGGACTAACGCCTGACGGTCAGATCATTTCTAGAGTGCCTGCTTCGGATTTGGATTTTATAAGGGAAAGCATGCTTAACTTATATGGGTACGAGACAGGGCCTTATGAAAATTATCCTTTTGCTTCTGAGCAAACCCGTTTTAATGCGCGATTGGATTATAACTTAAACCAAAACAATAAGTTTTCGTTACGCTACAACAGGTATGAAGCTACAAGTGATGTTTCAATTAACGGGAACTCGAACAGATTTTTGCCTACACGATATAGAAACACAAATAGAGACGAAACTGAAGCCATGACCTTTGCCAATGCCAACTATACCAACGATCGTTTGGTTGAATCTCTAGTTGGTGAGTGGAATTCCAAGGTAGCGGACAATATGAGCAACCAATTCAATATAGGATATACCGCCATTAGGGACCCAGAAAGGGGAGTACCTGGCGGGCAAGCATTCCCTTTTATTGAAGTTCTAGAGCCAGACCCTTCTGGAAACTTATTGTATTACACAGCTTTAGGAAATGAATTATTCACCGTTGGAAACTTATTGGAGAATAATGTTTTTAACGTAACCAATAACTTCTCCATCTATTCTGGGGACCATACCTTTACTATTGGAGCGAATTTGGAGTTAATGACTTTCAAAAACGCTTTCAACCCAGTGTTTAATGGCTTTTATAGATTTACTAGTTATGACAGCTTCGTTGAAACCGTTATTAATCAAACTCCTGGAGCTTATCCAGATGCCTTTGCCAAAAGTTTTGCTTTGGACGGTTCTACTACGCCACCATTGGATGAAACGAATTTTGGACAGTTTGGTATTTATTTTCAAGATGAATATCAGGTTACCGATAATTTAAAGTTAACCGGAGGTCTTAGAATTGACTTTCCTTTTTACTCAACCGATATTCCAAGAAACGACTTATTGGATGATCTGAACAAAACATTTACAGATGGGGATGGCAATACCTTTACCCCAGATGTAAGCCAATTCCCAAAAGTAAGGCCGTTATGGTCTCCTAGAGTGGGTGCTAACTGGGACGTTAACGGAGAAGGTAAGACCCAAGTCCGTGGTGGTACAGGGATATTTTCTGGCCGTATTCCCTTTGTTTGGTTAAGTAATCAAGTAAACGGATCAGGAGTGGTACGTGGAGGCCTTGGTTTTGAGGGCCAAGCTGCCGTTGATTTCCTAGGTCCAAACTATGTGTTTAATCCAGATGTAACCTTTGGTAATCCAGAAAATCCAGGACAGACATTATCCAACGAATTGAACCTTACAGATCGGGAGTTTAAATTACCGCAAGTTTGGAGGACTAATATTGGTGTTGACCATCAATTACCATGGGGTATAACTGGTACTATGGAATTTATTTATAGTAGGGATGTATCTACCGCAATTGTTTACAATCCAGTTTTAAGAGAAGCAGATGGTAATTTGAGTGGCCCTGATCAAAGGCCGTATTGGGACGGAGGTTATTCCAATGATGATGATTTTACAAATGTGTTTTTATTGACGAATGCAGAGAGGAAACCGTATTCTTACTCATTTACGACACAATTGTCCAAGCAATTTGACAATGGATTCTATGCTATGATTGCTTACACGGCTTCACGGGCTAAGGACTTGGATGCTGCAGGAGGATCTCAGGCAGGTTCCTTATGGACAGCTACAGTGCAGGAAAATAGAAACAATCCAGAGCTAGGTTTTGCGGCTTTCAATCAGCCAAACCGTTTCATCGCTAATTTGAACTATCAGAAAGACGGTACTACGATTGGTCTTTTTTGGGACGGCGGGGAAAATGGTAGGTATAGCTATACCTATTCCGGTAATTTTGGGGATAACTCAAACCGTTTAATTTACATTCCTAACGATGCTTCCGAGCTTAATTTTGAATCGTATACTTCTGGTGGTAATACCATTTCTGAACAGGCGCAAATCAATGCGTTGAACAATTACATAGCCCAAGATGAATACTTAAGTGAGAATAGAGGACAAGTTGCAGAACGAAACGGGGCCAAAAACCCGTGGTTGAACCGTTATGATTTACGAATCACCCAAGATATCGAGATGACCAAGGATCAGAAGAATACGATTCAATTGTCTATGGACTTTTTGAACTTTGGTAATATGTTAAATTCTGATTGGGGAGTTCCACAGTTTGCTTTCCAAAACAACCTTTTAAATTACAGAGGTAGAAATGCGGCAAACGAGCCTATATACAGATTGAATACAGTCCCAGGAACATCTGATTTACCATCAGAAACCTTTAGACCTTCTTCGAGTATTGGAGCAACATGGAGATTGCAAGTAGGAATACGCTACTTATTTAATTAAGAATTATAATGATTAAAAAGGGGTCTTGCATTAGTGCTTGACCCCTTTTTTTATGCCTAAAAATGAGTATTTTTAGCAACCTAAAAAACTAAAAAATGTACGAAACTATTCAAATGTTACACTCCTATTTGGCCTATGTAGCATTGGCTGTGTTGTTTTTAGCGGTGGCGAACGCCATTAGCGGACTTATTTCAAAACGAATATTTAACATGAACAAGGATTTGAGACTCAGTCTTTTTGCCTTGATCTTATGCCATATTCAGCTGTTGGTAGGCTTGGTCCTTTATTTTATTTCCCCTAGTGGTTTAAGTGCGATTCAGGAATTTGGGATGGGTGGTTTAACAGCTTCTGCGCGGCTTTTGGCGGTTGAACATCCTTTTATCAATATTCTGGCAATTGTATCAATCACCATTGGCTGGTCTAGGCACAAGAAATTCGTAGAGGGGGATAAAAAATTTAAAAGTATCGCCATATTTTATGGAATAGGATTGCTCTTAATTTTAAGCAGGATTCCATGGTCACAATGGTTTAATTAAGAGATTCTAAACATGGGGAAAATACTATTATTAGGACTTACACTATTAGTGGCCGTGCCGGTTTTCGGTCAACAGAAGGAGTTGTTCAATGGTGAAAATTTAGAGGGTTGGACGGTGTACGGAACCGAAAAATGGTACGTTGAGGACGGCCTTTTGGTTTGTGAGAGTGGTCCGGATGCCGGGTATGGTTATTTGGGGACAGATGAGACGTATAAAAATTTCATTCTGGAGTTGGACTTTAAGCAGGAAGCGGACGGGAACAGTGGGGTTTTTATTCGTTCTACGGTTGAAGGAACTACAGTAAGCGGCTGGCAGGTAGAAATTGCTCCCCCAGGAAAAGCTACGGGCGGCATCTACGAATCCTATGGTAGGCAATGGCTCATAAAACCAAATGCTGAAAAGGATAGCGCCTTAAAATATGGGGAATGGAACCATATGAAAATCAAGGTAGATGGTAAAAAGGTTACGTCTTGGTTAAATGGCACCGAAATGGTTTCCCTTACCGATAGTATAATAGGGAAAGGGAAAGGTTCCATCTTGTTACAGATTCACGATGGAGGCGGTATCAAGGTAAAATGGAAAAATATCCAGCTTACAGAACTGGATTAGTTCAAACTAAGGAGAGCTTCGTTAGTTGGTTTTTCTTATCAAATAAAGATACACGGGGAAATGGTCGCTGTAACCCCCAATATAACTTCCTCCTGCGTAGGAGCGTAATGGATAGCCTTTATATTGACCTTTTGGGTCCATTAAATAATCCGCCGTAAAAATTCCCGATTTCCAAAACTGATATCCTTTATTCGCTTTATCGAGCAAATTGGCTGTCATATAAAATTGGTCGAACAAGTTCCATTTATCCCTATAGGCTAAAGATCCGGTTCCTTTTTTGAATAATTTTTCCATAGGGCCATAGAGACCGTTGGTATCAAGTTTTTTCAAATTCCCTTCTACTTTAAGTATCTTTTTAAAGCTTTCATTGGTAGGGTCGTCGTTAAAATCGCCCATACTTATAATCTTTGCAGTTTGGTCTTGCCGGCGCACAGAATCCAATATTCTTTTATTGAGCTTGGCGGCTTCCAATCTAAATGGGCGACTCCGCGCTTCACCACCACTCCTGGAGGGCCAATGATTTACCAGAAAATAAATTTTCTCATTATCCAATAACCCTTCCACGATAAGTTGATCCCTGGTGTAGTTACGCTCTCCATCAGCATTGAATAACAATAGGCGGTGACTGTTGAAATTTACTGGGATGAATACTTCTTTTTTAAAGAGTAAGGCCACATCAATACCCCGTTCATCCGGAGAATCGAAATGGATTATTCCGTAATTGAATGGCTGTAAATTTTTGTGCTGCACCAAATCCTGTAAAACTTGCAGATTTTCTACTTCACACACCCCAAGAATGTCAGGATTTGATGTTTTCGTAGTAGTTCCCAGCTCAACAAGTACGGTCGACAGTTGTTCTATTTTATGCCAATAACGTTCTTCGGTCCAATTGTCCTTACCGCTAGGTGTCCTATCATCATCAAAAATAAGGGTGTCATTTTTGGTGTCGAATAAATTTTCCAAATTGTAAAAAGCAATTGTCCGTACTTCATACGTTTCCGCTTCTTGTGAAAATATACTGGTGCCTAGAACGAAAATCGAGTATAAAATAGAGTGCCTCACAACAATTGATACGATTAATAATACACTAGTATACGAAATTTCGTGTTAATTACTTTGTTATGCCTATCTTCATAAACCCCAATAACCTAGAAAGTTAGTATGAATAGGTATTGTTTGGTTGTATTTTTTTTATGCCTGACAGCGTTACTTAGATCTCAAAGCACATCGGCAATCAAAGGTGTACTTAAAGATATCAATACGGATGTGGCCATAGCCAATGCAGACATTATCCTTGAAGGAATTGGCCTAGTGGGAAACTCAGATACTTTTGGAGTGTTCAATGTGGAGGTAATTAATGAGGGAGATTACATTGTTCAAGTGGCGGCTGTTGATTATCAACTTAAGCGGATTCCTATAGTTCTTGAGGGGTCTATTCTAGATTTGGGAACCATCTTCATGGAACATGATGTTACCATGGACAAAGCTATAAACTTAGTTACCCTTACCGAAGATGAATTACTGGATGATGAGGTCAATTCTAATGCCCTGGCCCTGCTGCAATCTACTAGGGATATTTTTTTAAACAGGGCAGCTTTTGATTTTGGACAGGCATTTTTTAGGGTACGGGGATATGATTCCCAGTATGGCGAGGTGCTTTTGAACGGAATTCCGATGAATAAAATGTTCGATGGAAGACCGCAATGGAATAACTGGGGTGGTCTTAACGATGTCATTAGAAATCAGCAATATACCAATGGCTTGAGCGCTTCCGACTTCACTTTTGGTAGTATTTTAGGAAATTTGAATATTGATTTACGACCCTCAGGCTTAAGGCCGGGAATGAGAATTTCATCTTCGGCTTCCAATAGAACCTATGGCGGTAGATTAATGGCAACCTATAACTCAGGTTTAAAAAAGGATAGGTTCGCTTATATCGTATCTGCATCTAGGCGGTGGGCCAAAGAAGGCTATATAGATGGTACCTTATATGATGCGTTTTCAGTTTACGGATCTTTGGAGTATTTGTTGAACCAGAATAATACGCTTTCGGTTACGGCCATTCTAGCCTCAAATAGGCGCGGACGCTCTGCGGCAATAACGCAAGAGGTCTTTGATTTGGTGGGTAATGAATACAATCCATATTGGGGGAATCAAAATGGAAAAATTAGAAATTCTAGGGAACGGAATATACAAGAGCCTTTGTTTCTCTTAAATTACGTTCATGAATCCCAAGGGGTAACAATCAATGCGGGTGTAGGGTACCAAACCGGCAAGTATACACGAAGTAGATTGGGGTATTACAATGCACCAAATCCAGACCCTACGTATTATCGATATTTACCCAGTTTTTATGTAAATAGCCCTATTGGGGCAAATTTTGAGAGTGCCATTTCGGCAAGGGAAGGGTTTTTGAAAAGTCCGCAGCTAGATTGGGATAAGCTATATAGGGCGAATGCCAGTAGTTCGCAAAATGGCACTGCAGCCTATGTGTTCTATGATGATACGGTAAAGGACAATCAATTTACCGCCCGGGTTAACGCGAACCTAGAATTAAATAATCATTTTCAACTGGATTTTGGAATGACTCATAGACAATTAAATTCTAAAAACTATGCTTTAATCGAAGACTTGCTTGGCGCTGAATTCCATACAGACATTGATCCATTTTCTGAAACCTTGAACGATATGGGAGCAGAAGTCAATAAATCAACTGGAGATATTTTCAATTATAACTATGAACTAAAAGCCAACACCTTGGATGTTTATTCGCAGCTCAATTGGAAATATGGCAATGCCAATGGATTTATATCTGGAAAATATAGCAGCGGCAATTTTAAGCGCAACGGACTGTTCCAGAATGAACGCTTTTTGGAGCGGTCCCTCGGGGAAAGTGAAGCCCTAAATTTTTCCAATTGGTCGTTGAAAACGGGTTCTTCCTATGCCATTACCGGAAGGCATTGGATTTCTGCAAACGCCGCCTATTTAAATAAAGCACCCGTTCTTCAAAATATGTTTATTAATCCAAGGGAATCAAACGCATTGATGCCCAATCTACAAAGTGAGCGTATTACTTCGATTGATGCGAATTACTTTATACGGATGCCAAAACTTACCGGAAGAATTACCGGTTATTATACCCGATTTCAAAATACGACCGATATCAATTTCTTTTTTGTGAATGCTGGCGTGGGGTCAGACTTTGTTCAAGAAGTTTTAACGGATTTGGATAAATTACATTTAGGGTTGGAGGTAGGCTTGGAATACCAATTGTCAAGCGCCGTAAAACTATCCTTTGTATCGTCGATAGCAAAATATCTTTACGCTAGTGATCCGTTTGTAACCATAAATTTTGATACTGCGGCGGCAGATGAGGAATTAATCGATATTAGCGGGTCAAAATCGTTGGGGCAAGCAGCCATAAAAGGCTATAAACTGGCTCAAGGTCCGCAAAAAGCCATTGCGGTGGGGATAGAATATAGGGACCCAAAATATTGGTGGGTTAGTGGAACGGCAAATTATTTGGCCAACAATTATGCGAACATATCAACCATTACTAGAACCCAGAGTTTTTTGATAAATCCGGATACTGGAGAAAATTTTCCAGATGCCACGCCAGAGAATGTTCAAGATTTATTGGCACAAAAACCATTGGATAATTTTTACTTGCTCAATCTTGTTGGCGGAAAATCATGGCTTAAAAAAGGCAAATACATTAGTGCCTTTGCGAGTATCAACAATGTTTTCGATACTACGTTCAGGACAGGTGGTTATGAACAAAGTAGGAATGGGAATTATGGACAATTGAAACAGGATAATTTAAGTGGCAATCCTTCTTTTGCCCCAAAGTATTGGTATGGATTTGGAAGAACCTACTTCATTAACCTTGCCTTTAGTTTTTAAAAATAATTCAGATAAGATGAATTCAACATTAAATAATACGGTGATTTATGGGGTGTTGGGCATTTTGTTTTTTCTATTGGGGTGCGTAAACAATAGCGATTTCGATGGGCCAAAACTACGGTGTATCGATGAAAACATTGCCAATAGTACGATTGAACAAGTAACCGATTTATACGTAGACCAAACGATTCAGATTCAGGAAGATTTGATTTTAGAAGGGTATGTGGTCTCATCGGATAAAGCTGGTAATTTTTTCAATGCGCTCTATTTTCAAGATAGCCCAGCGAATCCTAATGCCGGTTTAATCCTGGAATTTGAACTAAGGGATTCTCATTTGTTTTTTGGGGTAGGGCAGCGTATTTTTATAAACCTCAAAGGCCTCTATCTGGGTAAAACAAGAGGTGTATTTAAAATTGGAGGTGTCTTTACCTCCTTCGGCAATCGTAGTGTAGGAAGGCTTCCAAACAATGTAATTTTTGACCATCTATTAATTTCCTGTGAGACGAGTAGTGTGGTTGTTCCAAATTTGGTTACGGTATTGGATTTTAATGAAGCTATGGTAAATACGTTGGTTAGCATCGAAAATTTGGAGTTCGTCGATGAGGAGATTGGTCAGCTGTTTGCAGAGCCTGAAGAGGAGACCAAAAGGAATCTAGTTGATTGTAATGATAATGAGCTGGCACTTTTAAATAGTGGTTACTCAGATTTTCAAGCAGAATTGCTCCCAAACGGTAGGGGTACCCTTACCGGAATTTTATCATTGGAAGGAAATGAATTTCAATTGATTATTCGTGATACGGAGGATATCGTGTTCGATCAAGAACGATGTGCGGAGCTTATAGATGAGTTTACCTCTACGGCTATTTTCATCTCAGAATTGGCTGATCCAGATAATAATGCAGCAGCACGTTTTGTAGAATTATATAATTCTTCAGGTGAATCCTTATCCTTGAAGGGATGGAGCTTGGTAAGGTATACGAATGATAATACTGAGGTAAGTTCAACCATTGACCTATCTGATTTTTCTATAGGTGGGAATGGTTTTTTGGTGATTTCTCCCAATGCAGATGAATTTGAATTGGTGTATGGTTTTATGCCGGATATTGCTGTAGGCACAAACTCACCAGCAGATTCTAACGGCGACGACAATTTGGTTTTGGTAGATCCCTTTGGGTCAACAATCGATATTTTTGGAATTATAGGTGAAGATGGTAGTGGAACAGCCCATGAGTTCGAAGATGGAAGGGCAGTAAGAAATTTCGACATCGTTGAGGGGAACACTATCTTTACGGCCAATGAATGGCTCATTTTTAACGATACGGGAGGCAATGGCACTATAAACTTGCCGCAAAATGCACCGGCAGATTATAACCCGGGAAGCAGATAGATTTATTTTTGAGAAGTAATAATTTTATTGACTGCGGTCTCGGTAAGCGGCTTAACGATATAATCCTTAACCATTTTGTACTCCTTCGCCTTTTCCATAAGTTTCGGACTAATAAATGAACTGGTGATATAAATTTGAATATGTTCGATTTGGTTTTCCGGTAATTTTTCAAATTCTTCCAAGAAAGACCATCCGTCCCTTTTAGGCATGTTTAAATCAAGAAATATAATGGTTGGCAACTTTATATTTTCAACGACTAGACCCACCAAACCGTCCAAGGCTTCTTGACCACCCGAATAGTAAAGGATATTATCACTGAAATTTTCCTTTCTGAGTGTTTTTTTACTGCTTAGGGCGAAGATTTCATCATCATCAATTATGCAACAACTAGAAAATATTCCCATAAGTAATTTTCTTCAATTCAGCTTTTAAGTAGTTTCCCTTAAAATTAACTCTAATTCCAATGGTTAATATAGCTAAATATCTACTATTTTAGTAGGATTATGAAGTTAAGTTATTAATTATTTTGACTTTTGGTTGCACCCAGGACTGCTTCAAGGTCATTAGGGGTAATGGGTTTCAGAATGTACTTGTCTACTTGTTTAAAATCCTTGACACATTCTAAATCCCTAGGGTCAACGGATGAGCTAACAATGTAGATGATTATTCTTTTTTCGTTTTGGATCGGAAGCTTTTCAAATTCCTCCAAAAATTCCCAACCGTTCATAATGGGCATATTTAAATCCAAGAAGATGACCTCGGGCATTAATTCCTTTGCTTGGCTTCTTTGGGAAAGCTCTTCTAATGCTTCTTGGCCATTGTTATACTCAAGAATGGTGTCGCTAAAATTCACCTCTTTCATGATTCTCTTGGTGCCGTAGATAAATATAGGATCGTCATCTATGATACAGCAAATACGCACGTTACTCATAATTCGTTTCTTTAAGCTTGTTTAAGTTCAACATAAATGGTAGTTCCTTGGTTAACTTTACTTTCCATTCTAATATTCCCGTTCATTGCTTCAACTTGATTCTTAGTGATAAACAATCCAATTCCTTTGGAGTCCTTGTGCTTATGAAAAGTTTTGTACATACCAAAAATTTTATCGCCATGGCGTTTAAGGTCGATACCCTGGCCGTTATCCTGAAATGATAGGAGTACGTTATCTGCTTCTAGAACCGACTTAATTATAATCCTAGGCGTTCTTTCAGGTGACCTGTATTTTAAGGCATTTGTAAGAATGTTCAAGAAAATACTTTCTAGATAAGCTGGCACGGCGTTAACAAAGTGCAGTTTTGATACGTGTAATTCTACATGGGCGCTTTGTTCCTCAAGCAAACCCTCAATACTCTTTTGTATTTGTATGAGGGTTTTCAAGACATTTACGCTTTTAAGGTTTTCCAGCGTTCCCGTTTTCACTTGTACAACCTCATTTAAATGGGCTATGGTTTCGGATAAGCTTTCTGCCGCATTCGTAATCATTCCGTTTAAATTTGCCCGCTCTTCCTCATCTTCTTCTTGCGCTAAAAAGGACGTGAGCATGTTCAAGTTAGTGGAATGGGATCGTAAATTGTGGGAAACAATATGGGCAAAATTCATTAGACTTTCATTTTGGCTTTTAGTAACCTCCATTAAGGACCGTAATTTTCTTTCTGCTTCAATTCTTTCGGTAATATCAAGAACCTGAGATACGAAATGGGAAATATCCCCATTTATTTTCCGTACCACCGTAACGGTAAGGATAACATGAACAAGATGTCCTTTCTTATGAAAATACCGCTTTTCCAATTGGTAACTTTCCCTTTTGTTATTGATGACATCATTCAAAAGTTGTAAATCCGTATTTAAGTCGGTAGGATGGGTGATATCTTGGAAAGATAATTTTAAAAATTCCTTTTCAGTATAACCCAAGCTTTTACATAAGCTATTGTTCACTTTTATCCAAGAACCATCCAAGGCAACCAAAGCCATACCGGTTGCAGAATTTTCAAAGGTATCCAAGAAAGATTCCTCATATTTCTCTAATTTAAGTTCGGCTTTTCTAAGTTCTGAAATATCCCAATTGGCACCGATCATTTTTAGGGCTCTCCCCTTCTTATCCCTTTCGGTCTTCGCTATCGCTTTTATATTTTTTATTTTTCCAGTGGGAAGAACAATACGGAATTCTGTATTAAATTCTTTTACACCGGAAATCGCCATATCGATTTCTGATTTCCCTTGTTCCTTATCGTCTGGATGTATTGTAGATTCCCATGCGTCATAAACCCCGGAAAACTCATTTTTATGAATGCCGTATAGTCTGTACATGCTATTGTCCCAGACCAAAATATTATTTTGAATATCATATTCCCAAATGCCAATATTGGCAGTGCCTGTGGCAACTTTAAGGCGTTCGGAAATTTTTTTATTCTTTATTTCCGCCTTTTTCTTCTCATTAATATCTTGGAATGTACCAAAAATACGAACGCATTTTCCGTTCACCATCTCCGTTTCCCCCTTTGCCCGCACCCAAACCTCCTTGCCTTTCGCAGTAACGATGATGAGTTCTGTGTCCCAGGGTTTTCCTTTTTGAATGGCAGCACTTACCAATTCCGTAATTTTTTCGCGATGGACTCCTTTTTTATAAAAGTTGATTCCTTGTTCCAAATCTGGCATGAAGTTTTTATCGACTTCATGGATTTGTCTTGTTGTTTTGGTCCAATAAATGGTGTTTTTAACCAAATCTACTTCCCAACCACCCACGCGGGCAACCGCCTCCGCTTTTTGGAGCAACTCAATTTCTCGTTTATCCCCCGTTATATCCTCCAAGAAAATAATTAATCTAGAAACTGTACCCTCTTTATTTTTCAAGGGTGAAATTTTCCATTTCAACCATTTTATGTTTCCGCTAGGGAGTATAAATTTCTCCCCTTCGTTAACGCTTTCATTCCCGCTTAAACATCCGTTCATCCTTTCTATCAAAGTGGTAGGCATCTCTATGGTGGCTTCAAGAAACGGTTGTCCTTGAATATCGCTTTTATTCGATGTAAAATGCTTCAACCATTGGTCTGAATAGTTAATAAAGTTTAACTTCGTGTCAACCATTGCAATAGCAGTTGGGGCACTTTTTATTAGAAGGTTTAATGATACTGTTTCCAATAGGAAAGGATTTTATTTTAAAGGTACATATTTAAAATAATGTAGGAAAAATAAGTAGTAGCTATGTAGTTAATTTGTACCTAGCTACCCATTGCTTATCATGTTTCTGATACTAACGCTAATACCGTAATTATGAACGAATTTTTTTTCAAGGAAATAAGGGAGGGTAATTTTAAGGAGGTCAAGGCGATGTTGGAGAAAAACCCTGTTCTAATAAATAGTAAGGATGCCCGCGGGTCCACGCCATTGATTTTGGCTACGTATTATGATGAAATTGAAATAGCCCAACTTCTATTGGAGCACGGTGCTAAAATAGATGCGGTAGATGCTTCTGGCAATACGGCTCTAATGGGTGTTTGCTTTAAAGGATATTCTGATATTGCAAAACTTTTAATTGATAGGGGGGCGCATTTAAATGAAAAAAATGCCATGGGCGCTACCTGTTTAATTTATGCCGCACAGTTTAATCGTTTGGATATTGCAAAATTATTGATGGCCAAGGGCGCGGATAAAACTATTAAGGATAATAGGGGAAGTACCGCCTTGGACCATGCCAAGACCCAGGGCTTGAGTGCTTTTGTAGATCTATTAGAATAAATACCAATGATCAAAGAGAGTGTACGTCTTAGAATTGCGCTGATCCAATCCCCTTTGCATTGGGAAAATCCAAGCAAGAATAGGGCAATGTTCAACACAAAAATAGAGGAGATCGGCAATCCTGTAGATCTTATTGTACTTCCTGAAATGTTTACCACAGGCTTTACCATGAACCCGGATCACATTCCGGCAGCCGAAAGCGAAAACACTTTGGATTGGATGAAAAATAAGGCTAGGGAAAAGCAGAGTGCAATTGTTGGGAGTATCGTTTATAACGAAGAAGGGTTTTATTACAATAGGCTCTTTTTTGTGGAACCCAACGGAGCGTTTAGTTCGTATGATAAGAAGCATACATTTACCTTGGCCGGGGAGCATAAAAAGTACAAGGCGGGTACAGAAAAACTAATCGTTGAGTACAAGGGCTTCAAAATTTGCCCGCTAGTCTGCTATGATCTCAGATTTCCGGTCTGGAGCAGGAATACGGAAGATTATGATATTTTACTCTATGTTGCGAATTGGCCGGCCCCACGCATCAACGCTTGGGATACGCTGCTTAAGGCACGCGCAATCGAGAATATGGCTTTTACGATCGGTGTAAATCGTGTTGATGTTGACGAGGAGGGACATAAATATTCTGGTCACTCTGGTGCCTATGATGCTCTTGGAAATTTATTGTCATTCTCCAACAAAGAGGAAATTCTGCAATTGGAACTTGTAAAGGACGAATTAACTCAAGTAAGAAAAAAGCTTAGGTTTTTAGATGATCGAGATGATTTTACTCTATTAAATTAAAGGTTTGTATTTCTATCCAATTGGCGCGCATTTCAATTAATGTAGGATAATAACTGACTCTTTCGGGCTGTATCTTTTTCAAAAAATCCCCTGTATCCCATTTTTTGTTTTCATTCGTATCAAAAATTACCCGGGCCATGTATTTTCCTGGATTTAGATTAGTGAACTCAAACGTACGGGCCTCCGTCGCATAAATTTCGCGCTGTATTTCCCCTTTTTCAGTGGTAAGCTGCACGAGCAAAGGATAAGCAATGTTATTTCCACTCAAATTCAGTGTAAGATTGCCATAATCTGCAGCACTTTTGGTTCTTAGACTATAGACTAAAGTATCATTGGTATTTTCAAAAAAGTCCGTTACTGCACCTGGCAAAAGCTCAAGCTTATAATTCTGACTTGGTTTAATTACGAAATCGAAATTCAATTTATTTTCAAGGGAATCCAAAACTATAGTGTAATCGACCAAAGAGGAATCGATATCGATCAGTCTAATTTTAGAGCTGTCGAAAGCTATTAATGGTGAATTTACAAGTAGATTCACAGGCTTCCCAAATACGAGGTTGTTCGTTTGGTTCAAGGATAATTTTAGCGAATCAAATTCTACTTTCCGGCCTTTAACATTAAACGTATCCGATACTTTTAAGCGTTCATTGGTAATCGCAAAGCGTATAGAATCCATCTTATAAGGGGTAAACCAGAAGTTCAAGGTATCCTTGTCCTTTTCCTTTGTAACTATTGTACGCACGGTATCAGGTAATTGGGTAAGTGTTTCTATGGTGGAGGATGCACCTTCGCCAAAGTATCCAAAGCTAATTTTATTGCTGGCTACCATACTTGGTACCGCAACACCATAATCTGGTATTTCCTTGAAAAGGTTTAAAAGATAAATGGAGTCCGTAGGTAAATTGACAGTATCGTTAATGAACCCGATTTTATCGGTTTTTTGATCAAATACATTGTTGCCCGAGGCATCCTTAATGCCAACTAAGGCGTATTTACCTTCCTTTAGATTTTTTAGCCGGAATACCACGGCACTATCCAAAGTGTTGGTAATATAATTTGGTGGCTTTTTATAAATCGTAGAATCTGTGTACGTACTATCTATTTTATAGAGCATTACGCTTACAAAATCATCTACTTTTTTATTAAAGGCGTCAGTGACTACACCGGCTAACTCCAACGAATCGATATAGTCTCCGGTTGAAAAAACGTAGGTAAAAAATGGAATTGGATTTTCCTCGTTGTTATCAACGATTCCGCGTCCAAAATTAAGGGTATAGGTAGTGTTTGGCTCAAGGGTATCCTTAATCGTTATTTCAACAAACCTATTGGCATTACCCATGGGTGAAAGCACTGGAGGGTATTTTAATGGGGGAGAAACGATAAGCTGTTTTTGGATATCCTTTAATTTTACCAATTCATTGAAATACAGTCTAATCTTCTGTTCCTTAAAATTGGTCGACATATTGGGGGGGTCTGCCCGTTCCAATTCCGGGGGAGTAATATCTTTAGGGCCACCGGTAGGAGTGCCTCTTTGGGCGCATTGGTAGGATACCAAAAGGATAATGAACAGGAATAGAATTCCTAGAATTTTTTTGATCATATGGGCAATTCTCAAGAACAAAGAAACAACTTATTTTAAAGAAAGCGATACCTAATCTACCACGGCCATACTTGTTATGTAGACGTTTATCCCATCTATTTCCATGAAGGTTTGTGCGCAAATCTCCATTGTAGCACCAGTTGTAATTACATCGTCTACCAATAAAATAGTTGTGTCGACGAGCATTTCTTTAGCGGTGATTTCATAAAGGGAACGGTTGTCATACCACCTGCTTATCCTGTTCTTCTTCGTTTGTGTTTTTGTGTTTGCTGTCTTTATTAGAATGTTGTCTGCATAAGTACTGTCTAAATGATAAGCAATGCGTTGGGCGAAAAGCGCAACTTGATTGTAACCGCGCTGCTTCAGTTTCTTTCGGTGTAAGGGAACCGGAATAACAAAATCAATTTTTGGTAAATGATGTTGCTCTTTTAATTCTTGTCCATGCCAATCACCTAAAAAACCTCCTATTTGCTCTTGGTTCCTATACTTGAGGTTGTGGATGAGGTTTTTTACGATTCCAATATCGGTAAAGCACATAAAGGAGTTGGCCTTTTTAATGTTAATTCTACCATAAAAGATACGGTCAACGGCATTTTCTTCGTTAAAGGTGTACTCGGTGAGTGGCAATTGATGTCGGCAAGAGGTACAAAGAATGACCTCTCCTCTATATAATCGCGCATTACATCCAAAACATGAGATGGGCAATAGAACGTTGGTTACATCATTTAGTATATTTGAGATTCTGTTCAGTAACAAATCTTACAGATAAAATTAACCTACAAAGGCCCGTTGTTTAAATGGATAGTCAAGATAATAAATTCAATTATAAAATCCTCCTTGCTGCATTGGTAGCAGTTATAATTGGGATTCTTATTGCCTTTTATTACAGTTATGCCCAATCCAGTTCACAAATAGGTTTTTTGGAGCAGGAGAAGGCAATATTGGTTAAGGATTTGACGATTATGAAGGCAGATGTGGATCGCTTGTCCGCAATGAACGAAATGAACGAAATTGAACTTCAGGACTCCAAATTTAGGGTACAGGAGTTGTTGGATTCCGTTGGGCGACTGAATTTTACCGTTGGTAAATTACGGGAATTCAAAACCGAATTACGTAGGTTGGAATCTAAAAACGATAGCCTCCTGTTAAAAAATAATTTTCTGCGTTACAATAATATGCTCCTTACCGATAAATATGAGGAATCACGCAAACAGATCGAACAGTTAAGGGCAAACAGTAGTTCTTTGGCAGAAGCGGAGGCCTTACAGCGAAGAAAGATATTGGAGTTAAACCAAAAGCTAAAAACCAAAAGCTACTTGAAAATGGCGAATGCCGAGGGTAGTGGTTTTAGAATCATTAGGAATACGAAACCAACGAAAACGAATAAGGCTTCCATAATCGAGAAATTGAGGGGTTGTGTCACCATTTTGGCAGATCAAAGTGAAGCCAATACGGAGAAAATTATTTACCTACAATTTTTGGACCCCAACAAACAGATAATAGAAGATAACGCCAATACCATTACCGTTAACGGGAATATCTATAGTAAACGGGTAGAATTTGTGTTTACGGGTATGGAAACATATGTCTGTGAATCCATTACTATTCCAGAAGGTTCCTTGGCAGAAGGGAATTATACCTTAAACGTTTTTGAAGACGAACGTCTTATTACATCCTCAGAATTTCAGTTGAAATAATTATCCATTTTTTGACCTAATATCCTATTTTTGCCGCATGGCAAAGCAAGACGATGATTTTAAGCGTGTAATTTCCCACGCAAAGGAATACGGGTATGTATTTCAATCCAGTGAAATTTATGATGGGTTAAGTGCTGTTTATGATTATGGACAGAACGGTGCGGAACTTAAAAAAAATATTAGGGACTATTGGTGGAAAGCCATGGTACAGCTCAATGATAATATTGTTGGTCTGGATTCGGCCATTTTCATGCATCCTACTACTTGGGAAGCGTCTGGTCATATCGATGCTTTTAATGATCCGTTGATTGATAATAAGGATTCCAAAAAAAGATATAGGGCAGATGTTTTGGTAGAGGATTATGTAGCCAAAATAGATGCCAAGATTGAAAAGGAAGTAAACAAGGCAGAAAAACGTTTTGGGGAATCCTTCAATAAGGAAAAGTTTTTGGAGACCAATCAACGGGTTGTCGAATACCAAGAACAGGGAAAATCCATTTTAAGCAGGTTGGCCAAATCGCTTCAAAACGAAGATTTGGCGGATGTAAAAGCGCTTATCGAAGAATTGGATATCGCCTGCCCTATGTCTGGTTCTAAAAATTGGACCGATGTAAAGCAGTTCAACCTCATGTTTGGCACAAAGTTAGGGGCTAATGCTGAAAGTGCCATGGACCTCTTCCTAAGGCCCGAAACTGCTCAGGGTATCTTTGTCAACTTTTTGAATGTCCAAAAATCTGGACGAATGAAAATTCCGTTCGGAATTGCCCAAACCGGTAAGGCCTTTAGAAACGAGATTGTTGCCAGACAGTTCATTTTTAGAATGCGCGAATTTGAACAGATGGAGATGCAATTCTTCATTCAACCAGGAACCCAAAAGGAATGGTATGAGGTGTGGAAGGAGAAGCGCATGAAATGGCATCTTTCCTTGGGTCTAGGGGCCGAAAATTATCGTTTTCACAATCATGAAAAGCTGGCGCATTATGCAGATGCAGCCGCTGATATTGAGTTTCGTTTCCCCTTTGGTTTTAAGGAATTGGAAGGAATCCATTCGCGTACCGATTTTGACTTGGGAAGCCATGAGAAATTCTCTGGTAAGAAATTGCAATATTTTGATCATGAGGTTAACAAAAACTATGTTCCCTACGTGCTGGAAACATCGATTGGGTTGGATAGAATGTTTTTGGCCGTTTTCTCAAATTCATTGGTAGAAGAGGAGTTGGATAACAATACCACAAGAACGGTTCTGAAACTGCCCCCGGTTCTTGCACCGGTAAAAGCCGCTATTTTACCATTGGTAAAAAAAGACGGTCTGCCCGAAATTGCCCAAAAAATTATCGATGACCTCAAATGGGATTTCAACGTAACCTATGATGAAAAAGATGCGGTAGGGCGGCGTTATAGAAGGCAGGATGCCAATGGAACCCCGTTCTGCATCACCGTTGACCACCAAACCTTGGAAGATGAAACGGTAACGATAAGGCACCGCGATTCCATGGAGCAGGAACGTGTGGCCATTTCTGCCTTGGCCAGTATAATTCATGAAGCTGTGGATATGAAGACCTGGCTGAAAAAGATGGAATAGGTTAAAGGATATAACTCAGTTTTAACGTACCATAATAATTTCGGTCATTACCCGGGTAAAAATACCTTGGGGCATTTCCTCCAAAGCTACTGGCATTGATCAAAACGGATTGTGCGTATTTGGTATCCGTTAGGTTATTTATGCCAAAATCCAGCCCTAAAAGTAAACTGGGATTGATTTGGGCCTTATACCCAACTTTTAAATTGACAATATTAAAGGCTTCGCTGCTCAATGAATTGGCATCGGTCAAAGGTATTTCATCAACAAATTGATGGGTTAGATTCGTGTAGAGCCCATTTCCAAATTTAGCCTGTACCCCAGTATTCAAGGTGTGTTTTGGGACTCCCGTCAAGGGATTTCCAGAATAGTCGGCATTTGCCTCTTCATCCTCGAATTCTATAAATGTATGGTTGTTGAACGTGTAGCTTACAAATGGGGTGATTTTGATTTTCTGCGATAAATCAAAGCGGTAACTCCCGTCCAAATCAATACCTTGATGCCTTGTTTTACCTGCGTTTCTTCCAATATACTCATCATCGCCAACGCGTTTGGCGACCAATAGGTCATTGATGGGCATCAAATAGAAGGCTACATTAAACTGTAAACGATTATCAATACTGTTGTGCTCTAGGCCAAGTTCATAGTTGGTACCGGTCTCTTGAACGATATCTGGATTGATGACACCTGCCGGTGTCAAGGTCTCCTCTAAACTGGGGTTGGAAAAACCCCTACTTACATTGGCATAGAATTGGCTCGATCTGGTTAAGGTATACCGTACATCTAAACTTGGTAAAAACAGGGTTTTGAAATTTCTGTCCGCGCTTGTATTTAGGCTATCGGCATTGAACAAATCCCTAAAATCATAGCGGGTTTTGTTCATATTTATTCCAATTTGTGCGGTAA
The DNA here is from genome assembly GCA_963793365.1 of uncultured Flavobacteriaceae bacterium. Classification (GTDB taxonomy): domain Bacteria; phylum Bacteroidota; class Bacteroidia; order Flavobacteriales; family Flavobacteriaceae; genus Maribacter. Next base: position 124,699 of record CAWBZP010000004.1, read on the forward strand.
GTTTACTGGAAAAAGGATAGGAGAGCGTGGCGAAACTATTTAACTGACTCCTAAATTCCTTGTTTTTAGATAACCGATCGCCCTGTAGGCTTCCGTTGCCGTTATTGCTTTCATATAAATTCTCAAAGGTTCCCCATGCATATTCATCCTTATAGAGCTCTCCACCTAGGGTGTAGGAAATTGTCTTTTCTGAAAGTAAAATGGTGCCGGAAAACAGTGTCCTAAATCCAAATCCGTTGGTGTATTCATCCAAAATATTAAAGGGCCGTGGTTCGTAATGGTCTAGATAGGTATAGAATAGGCTTGTTGTGTTCTTCAATTTTGGACTAGCCTTATAGGTGTGCGAAAGTCCAATTAAGCTATAATTGTTATCCTCGAACCCTTGTGAAGCTTTCCAGGTAAAAGCGGCTTGTGTGGGGTCTTCGTCAAAATCTTCCTGGTTGATAGAACTTGCAATTTGTGCCGAGTAGTCGATGTGATTTACCAGCAGCCCTATCTCACTTTTTTCCGACAAAGTAAAAGTAGAGTTTAGCAGTATGCCGTCGCGCTCAAACCTATTATTCTCACGGTAACCATCAATTTCCATATGGCCGTACTGTAGGGTCATGTAAAAATTATCCGCTGTATGGGTAAAACCCAGGCTATTTTTCAATAGGCCATAGGAACCCAAGGTAGAGGAATTGGTAAATTTGGTAGGTTGTTTTCTAAGCTGTTTGGAGTTTAAAATCAAAGCGCCTCCCAAGTTGGTTCCAAAACCTGTTCCTTTTGGGCCTTTGATGACTTCGATAGAGGTTAAATTTTCAAGGTCATACGCTTCAATAGTGGAGAAACCTGTTCCATCAGTAACTGGAATATTATTGTAGTAAAGCCTAATTTTGTCGGTGCCGAAGGGTGTTCTGGAACCCACTCCGCGTATCGTAATCCTGTTCGTGTTTAGCGCACCGGATAAGGCATATACACCAGACAATTGGTTTAGTGAGCTAATAAAATCGATAGGGCTGTAATTTTCAAAAACAGTAGCCCCAATTTGTTGAGAAGGTATGATGCCAATTGCATTTTTAGCGGTCAATGTATCGATTACCACAACCTCGTTTAGCATCGTAATACTATCTTTCGCTGCAGTTGTTTGGGCGGCTGCAGCGCATATGAAGAGCGAAAAAACGAATGTGTAAAGAATATTTTTCATAGGGAGCATAAACCTCAAAAATACCTATTAAAAACGAAAGGCTAAAGATTGACACACCCTAAACATAATGTGGCTTTGAAACTCCAAGGGATTCATATTGCTTCCTCTACGTTTATTGATTTCTGGGATAAACACCAAAGGTTTTCATGTTATCCGCAGTAGCCCACAACTGTCCTATAGTGAGCTTGAGCTCCTACCTATTGTAAGATGTTAGGCGGGCTTGCCTTATATGAAATATGACCCAACTGTCAACAGCATTGCAAAACAAGATTGTTTATGGACTTTATTTTAGGTTGTTACGAATGAAACCTGTTTCCAAATGCTTGGAATAGGATTTTAATCTACGCTAAGGGTCTTTAATCTAACGCACTTTTTTATTTTTGAATCAAATTAAAAACGTATGAAAATCGTATCCTACAATGTGAATGGAGTTAGGGCAGCTTTGAATAAAGGTCTTTTAGAATGGTTAGGCCATGTTTCCCCAGATGTCGTCTGTCTCCAAGAAATAAAGGCCATGGAAGAACAACTTGATCTTTCTGTTTTCGAAAATGCCGGCTACCCTTACACTTATTGGTACAGTGCCCAAAAAAAGGGATATAGTGGCGTGGCTATTTTATCAAAATCCAAACCCGATGCGGTCGTATATGGTACTGGAATTGAATACATGGATTTTGAAGGAAGGAACATTAGGGCAGATTTTGGGGATTTGTCCGTAATGAGCATGTATTTGCCTTCCGGCACAAATATGGATCGTTTGGATCTTAAATTGAAATACATGGCAGATTTTCAAGAATATGCCAATGAACTACGTAAAACAAACCCCAATCTGATTGTTTTAGGAGATTATAATATTTGCCACAAGGCCATCGATATCCATAATCCGGTAGGATTAAAGAATGTTTCGGGGTTTTTGCCGGTTGAACGTGAATGGATCGGAAGTTTTATAGAGAGTGGGTTTATTGATAGTTTTAGGGAATTTAATGATGAACCTGATAATTATACCTGGTGGAGCTATAGGGCCAATGCCCGAAACAATAATAAAGGTTGGCGTTTAGATTACGGAATGGTCGCTGAGCCATTGAAGGATAGGTTAAAGCGCTCCGTTATTTTATCCGAAGCAAGGCATAGTGATCATTGTCCTATATTGATAGAGGTAGAAAGTTAGCAAATAGGGTGACGGCTGCGCTAATTATATTCAGTAATTTTGGCCCTTTATTCATTTAATAAGAAGTTTAATGATTTTTACCAAATTACCCCATACGGATATTGAAGTAAGCAAAATATGCTTGGGAACCATGACCTGGGGCAACCAAAATACGGAAGCCGAAGCCCACGAGCAGATGGATTATGCGTTGGACAAGGGGGTAAATTTCTTCGATACGGCAGAGCTGTATCCAATACCTGCCCATAAAGACCGGTATGCGCTTACAGAAAAGATAATTGGCACTTGGTTTAAAAAGAACGGAAATAGGGAGCAAGTTGTTTTGGCATCGAAAATGGCCGGAAAGGCGGAGATGACCAAGTTTATCCGCACTACGGGTTTTAACAGGGAGTCTATTATAGATGCCGTAGAAGGTAGTTTGGAGCGATTACAAACAGATTATATTGACCTCTATCAATTGCATTGGCCGGATCGCAACACCAATTATTTTGGAAAAAGAGGGTATGCCCACGACATTAGTGACCATTGGGAGGATAATATCCATCAAATTCTTGAAACCTTGCGAGATTTGATTCGAGAAGGAAAGATACGGCAAGTAGGGATTTCTAATGAAACGCCATGGGGAACGATGCGTTTTTTGGAGGAAAGCAAGGTTCATGGAACATTACCCAGGACCATCACCGTTCAAAATCCGTATTCACTTTTAAACCGATTGTATGAGGTAGGCATGGCCGAAATTTCTGCACGGGAACAAATAGGGCTTTTGGCGTATTCCCCATTAGGCTTTGGGGTTTTAAGTGGCAAATATTTGGGTAACCGTTTGCCCGAAGGGTCGCGGTTACATCTTTTTCCCAATTACAATAGATATAGTGGTACCACCGCAGTTGAGGCCACCCAAAAATATTACGAACTGGCACAGCTAAATGGTCTTACCTTAACACAAATGGCACTGGCCTATGTAAATTCAAGGCCCTTTGTGACCAGTAACATTATAGGTGCAACTACAATGCGTCAATTGGAAGAAAATATAAAAAGTATTGATGTAGTTCTAACAGAGGATATTCTTAAAGAAATAGAAGCAATACATAACCTAATGCCTAATCCCGCACCGTAAACAATGGAAAGCCTTATTTTTTTAAAAGTTGGTTTTTGGCAAATAGTTGTAATCATTGCCGTGGTCATCGTAATTATGGTTTTCGCTAGGATTATGAGAGACAGGCGTTAACCAAATAAATTGGCCGCTACTTCCTCAATCTTGGAAGCAAGTAGGATTTTTATTTTTGTAGATTTGAGGCCTATTTTGTTGTTCTTCGAAACGATGATAGTCGTATAGCCCAATTTCTCCGCCTCCAAAATACGCTGCTCCACACGTTGTACGGGTCTAATTTCGCCTGCAAGCCCTACTTCGGCAGCAAAACAGATTCCCTTTTCAATGGGTATATCTTCATTGCTTGAAAGAATAGCGGCTATGACCGCTAAATCTATTGCCGGGTCGTCAACGGAAATACCACCGGTAATATTGAGGAAGACATCCTTGGCCCCTAGTTTAAATCCGGCTCGTTTCTCCAAGACCGCCAAAAGCATATTTAGGCGTTTGGCATTATATCCGGTAGTGGAACGCTGGGGGGTGCCATAAACGGCGGTACTCACCAAAGCCTGAATTTCAATGAGCAAAGGCCGCATTCCCTCTACGGTAGAGGCAATGGCCGTGCCGCTAAGCCCTGCATCGTTTTTGGAAATAAGTACTTCAGAGGGGTTATTTACCTCCCTCAATCCGCTTCCCTGCATTTCGTAGATACCCAGTTCAGCGGTAGAGCCAAACCTATTTTTCAAAGATCTTAGAATACGGTATACATAATTGCGATCACCCTCAAACTGCAAGACCGTATCCACCATATGTTCCAATATTTTAGGCCCTGCAATAGAACCGTCTTTGGTAATATGCCCAATGAGAATGACCGGAGTGTTGGTCTCTTTTGCAAATTTGATGAGTTCTGCGGTACATTCCCGTATTTGGGAAATACTTCCGGCGGCGGACTCTATATAATCTGAGTGAAGCGTTTGGATGGAATCTATCACTACAATATCAGGCTCTGTAGCTTCAATTTGTTTAAAAATATGCTGTGTCTTGGTTTCTGTAAGGATAAAACAGGTCTCACTATTTGGGTGAATTCTGTCTGCCCGCATTTTTATCTGTTTTTGGCTTTCTTCCCCGGAAACATATAAGGTCCTGTATGGGAGTTTTAGCGCAATCTGAAGCAAGAGTGTACTTTTGCCCACACCGGGCTCCCCACCTAACAGTACCAATGCCCCAGGAACCAAACCGCCACCAAGGACCCTATTGAACTCAAGGTCGAACGTGTTTAACCGTACCTCTTTCTCAATATTGATTTCATTGACCAAAAGTGGTTTTGAGACTCTTTTTGCAGTTTGGGAAGGTGGTTTCCAGTTCACTTTATCCTCTTTTTGTACTACCTCTTCCACCACGGTATTCCATTCCTTGCAAGCGGCGCACTGTCCTACCCATTTCGCATATTGGGTTCCACAATTCTGACAAAAAAAAGCGGTTTTAATTTTGGCCATCCTTAGCTTTTATGCTCAAGGCCAAAGGTAACAAGAAGTTTTAAACGTGTCGGTTTATGTTTGTAATTTAAACAGCTCAACCATTTTGGGACCTTTCCTTGTTTAATGCGCTAAAGGCTAAAAAAAAGGAGGCCCACGCCATAAATAGGGCAATTCCACTATAGGGCATGATAAATTCTCCCTTTAATCCGTAATACGTAAACAGTACTCCAGAAAACATGAAGTAAATAGCATCAAATTTAATCATAGTAGGTCGTAGGTTGGGCTAATTTGGGAACTAGCTTGTTTATGTAATCAAAATCCGAAATCTGCTTTTAATGCATCCATTTTTTCAAGCGCCATTTCTTTGGTCAAAAAATCGATTTCTTCCATTTGAAATGCTTTTTCAAATGTCTTCAGTGCTTTCTTTGGCTCGCCCAGTTGTTCATAATACTCCCCTTCAAAATAAAAACCAAGCATGGTGTCTGGGTATTCTTTTTTACAAAGATCGGATAAAGGCTTTAAGGATTCAAAATCCTCTTTTTTTCTAGAGGCCGCATATATGGCCATGATATCGTTTAGTTCAACAGGCTTACTAAATCCAAAAAGGTCCACAATGCCCTGGTATTTCTTTTCTAAATACGCGTAAACGGGCTCCTCTGATGTTAAGATTTGGGTTTTATATTCCTTTGGACTGATTGGTTTGAACATGCCAAAAATGTTATCAAAGGCTTTTCCCATGCCATAAGTTACCACAGAAATATGATCCGCATTTTTATATTCATCAAAGAAATAATGGAGCGATTCCTTTTCCAAGGCTTTTATGCCTTGATCTAAAGCCATTATTCTTGGAGTATCCTTACTTTGCTCACCTTCTACAATAAGTTGGTAAAACATTTGTTTTTCAAATGTATTCAATCGCATGAGTACCCTTGTTTCCATTTCGGGCGCCAAGGTAGGAGAAATGCTTACGTACGCATCAAAAACAGGGTTGTCCTTGAACAACCAATAGTTTTCAAAGTTTGCTGTAATATCATAACCCACGATCATTTTAAATGGTACTGTGCTAAAATTTAAATCCAAATATGGAATTAATTCCATGCCAATAAACTCAAAAAAGCTCTTCCCTTTTTCCGAAGGTAGGCCGCTTTCAAGATCAAACGCACAATCAGCTAACCTTAAATCATTCTTACTTTGATTAATACCTACAATTATACTTTGTGGCATACCATGGAAACGACTATAAAATTTTGAGGTTGCCACAACTTGTTCAAAAAGGTAATCCCCATCGAGTACAATAATTAAGGGATACTTTTTATTTGTATCCATTTTCTCGGGAAAGTAATACTGCACATCCCTTCGCTCTTGAAGCTTAAAGGATTCAAAGATTTCCTGTTTCACCTGCGCAAACGAGGTAACTGCAAATAATAAGGCAAAGATTAGTGATAAGTACCGCATAAAGAGACTTGAAAATAGTACATGGTACTATTTGTTTCTGTTCAATAACGGTAATAGCAGAAAAGATATTGCACCAAAAACCACGATCATTAAAGTCTGTGCGATCCAAATTATCCAACCAAAGGCATCTCCAGATACGGCGCTGACACCAAAAATGGTAAGGGCGCTTCTAACCGCTATGGGATAAAGGCCAATACCACCATTGGTAGTAGCCATGGCAAAAGCCCCAGCCACAAAGGCTACCAGTAGCTGGCTTAACGTAAGATCAATTGTTTCAGGCACGGTAAATTTAATGACCCAAAGCATACCGATATAGCAGGCCCAGATAAGCAATGTATGCAATAAAAAGAGCCATTTTTGTTTCATTTTAAAAATGCTAAAAACACCAGCCATCAATCCCTTTACAAAACCTTTAATTTTTAGGGCCAACTTCCCTTTCGATTTTTTAATTCCAAGAAAGAAGAGAAGTAATGCCACGACACCTGCTGCGGCAAGGATTAATAATCCATTAATATCGAAACCACGTTTTAGAAGGATGTCCATAATCACTTCCGTCTGCAGTAAAAATGTAACGAGAACAACGAGCAGTAACATAATTACATCAATCACCCTTTCTGTAACTATGGTGCCAAAACCTTTTTCAAAGGGCACCTTTTCGTAAGTACTAAGTGCTGTGGCCCTAAGTACTTCACCCGTTCTTGGAATACCTAGGTTTGCGAAATAGGAGGTTAAGATGATTAGAATATTATTTGCCAATTTGGGTTTATATCCCAAGGGCTCAAGCAAGTAATTCCACCGGATAGCACGCGAGACGTGACCTAAAATACCCAAAAGAATAGAAAGTGAGACCCAAAATAAATTTGCTTCCTTAATGTAAAAGAGTATTTCCTTACGATTTTCTGGCGTAGTTGAATTATAGGAATACCAAACCAAAAAAACTCCCAATGCAATTGGGAGTATCGTTTTAAGGCTTTTTTTTAAGGAATTTGTCAAACTTAGTTCAATAGGTTTGTTTTTTCGTTTGGAAAAACCAGTGATGGGTTGAATTTTTTAGCTTCCTCAAAACCCATCCAAGCGTAGGCAATTAGGATGAGAACATCCCCAACGGCCACTTTTCTCGCTGCGGCACCATTTAAGGTTATTTCTCCACTGTTGCGAGGCCCAGGTATAATATAGGTCTCCAAGCGTTCACCGTTATTATTGTTTACAATCTGTACTTTCTCTCCACGTATTAAGTTGGCGGCGTCCATTAAATCCTCGTCAATGGTTATACTGCCCACATAGTTGAGGTCTGCGCCGGTAACTTTTACCCGATGTATTTTTGATTTAACTACCTGTACTTGCATCATGCAAAATTAATTAATTAAGGGCCATGTTGTCTATAAGTCTTACCTGTTCCGCATAAACGGCAATAAAAGCCCTGTATTTTAAATGATCTATTTTATTTTTAAGTGGGGTTAAGGTTTCTTCGTCCGCTATCTCAAAATATTCTAGTCGTAAATCTTCGTTCTCCTCAAATTCATTCACTACCCAATCCTTTATATACTGCGCACTTTCCATGCCAAATTTAATCTTGGCAGTTGTTAATATTTTATAAATAAACCCGGCCTTTTGTCGTATTGGGTTGCTTAACCTTTCATTTCTTGAACTCATGGCTAAAAAATTATCCTCGCGAACAATTTCGCAGGCTACTATTTCTACGGGAATTTTTTTTATTTCAACCAGTTTTTGAATGATGCGCAGTTGCTGAAAGTCCTTTTCGCCAAAATATGCCCTCGTTGGCTCAATAAGCTTAAAAAGCTCTTCGACTATCGTTGCCACCCCGTTAAAATGGTTTTCTCGAAACTCGCCTTCCATTACTTTATCCAGGCCAGCAAAATTATAGTGATTATGCTTTACATCCGTTGAATAGATTTCACTTACGGAAGGGGCAAAAATGATTATATCTTCCGCTATTGTGGAAATCAAGCGAATATCATTTTCAAGGGTTTTTGGATACTTTTCTAAGTCCTCTGTGTTATTGAATTGGGTTGGGTTCACAAAAATACTTACTACGACATTTTTATTCTCCGCAACCGCTTGCTTTAATAAGGAGACATGTCCAAAATGAAGCGCTCCCATGGTTGGTACTAAGCCTAGGTCTTTTGAATCCCCAATTTCTTCCAGTTTGTTCCTAAGATCTTTTTTGGTCTCTACTACCAACATCTAAAAGTGCATTAGCGAGCAAACTTACTATAATTACTGCTAATCTCTATATTTTTTGTAATTTTGCGCCTACGTTCCAGTGAAAAATTAAATATAACCTCTATGAATGGTAAAAAGATATTATTTGTATCTTCTGAATTAGTTCCATATTTACCCGAAAACGAAGTTTCCCTAATGTCTTACGAAGCCCCTAGAATGGTCAACGGTAACGGTGGCCAGATAAGGATTTTCATGCCAAGATATGGGAATATTAATGAAAGAAGGCATCAATTACATGAGGTAATACGTCTTTCTGGAATGAATTTGGTCATCAACGATATGGATATGCCTTTGATAATTAAGGTTGCATCCATTCCAAAGGAGAGAATTCAAGTTTACTTTATAGACAACGAAGAATACTTTAAGCGTAAAGCTACGTTTACGGATAAGCAGGGCAAACTTTTCCCTGATAATGATCAACGCGCCATTTTCTTTGCGAAAGGGGTAATGGAGACGGTCAAAAAATTGAATTGGTCTCCAGACATCATTCATGTGCATGGTTGGATGGCGAGCTTACTTCCGCTGTACCTCAAGAAGCATTATGCCGATGAGCCCCTTTTTGCGGATAGTAAGATTGTACTATCGGTATACGGAAAGACTTTTGAAGGTTCGCTAGATCAGGATATGATCAAGCGAATTGCTTTTGATGGTATCCCCGAAGAAGAGATTGCCTCTTTGGGAGAACCCACCTATAATAATTTGTTAAAGGTTGCCGTAGATTATTCCGATGCGGTTATTTTAGCCTCGGAAGAAATTCCGGAGGAATTGGAAAACCATATATCTAACCAAGAAAAACCAGTGTTGCAATATGTTCCCGTGCAAGAATTTGAGGAGGCATACGCTAATTTTTATAACACCGAAGTTTTAAAATAATCTGAATGAATTTTTTGAAAAAATCCGTTATTCCCACATCTTTGGGTATGTTTTTGGTATTGGGTATTTTGATTTCCTGTGAACAGGACTTGACCACTGTTGGTTCTGGTGTTGTTGGTAATGAACCCTTTACCACGGGTCAAGAGGTATACGATGTATTTGCTTATAACAAAAATATTGAGGCGGTACAGACAAATAAGTTGCCTATATATCAGCTAGGAACCTATCAAGACCCTATTTATGGCAAAACCCGGGCTTCTGTAACTTCCCAACTGTTCCTGTCCTCGAACAATCCCACTTTTGGCATTCTAAGCCAAGACCGGGAAAATGATGCCGGGGCTACTGGAGAGGCTATTACTATTATCGATGAAGAGGAAACTGTAAAAGAGGTATTTCTTTACATTCCGTTTTTAATTAAGAATACGTCTAGAGACCGCGATTCTGATGGGGTGGATGATGAATTTGATTTGGAACCGGATAATCCTGAAAATGACAATGATGGAGATGGGGTTTCGAACAGGGTTGAAACGGCATCCAATACAGACCCGCTGGATATAAATAGTGTAGATGAAGATAGGGACGGTTTTAATGATGGTGACGGCGCGCGAATTTTTACAAATAATTTTGCGCGTAAAGTTGAATTGGATAGTATTTATGTGAATGGTCTTAACTACGATGATATAAATGAGGCTACCGCAACTACGTTCAATTTAAAAGTGGAACGTTCTACATTTTTTTTAAGGGATTTAGATCCAAATTCAAATTTTCAGGAAGCACAGAATTACTTTTCATCACAGGAGTTTTCACCAGATTTTGTGTCAGATCTTTTATTTGACAACGTCGTTGAAATTAGCAACGAACAGATTCTTATACCAAATGAAGACGATCCTGCCACAGATGATGTTGATGAGTCCCTAACATTTCGCAGATTAGACCCTGGTATACGCATAGCCTTGGATAATGAGTTCTTTCAGACGAATATTCTGGATAAGGAGGGAAGCTCAGAATTGTTGAGCCAATCCAATTTTACGGAATTTATCAGGGGCTTGCATTTTTCGATTACGGACGAAGAAGGTAATGATGTCTTTTTCCTTTTTGATTTAAAGGATTCCCGGGTAACAATGACCTACACGTATAAGAATTATGATACCAATGGAACACCGGAAGATTTAACAGATGACAATCCTAATGCCACGGAAGAACGGGATTATACTTTTTCTTTTTTGAACCAGGTAGGAAACGGACCTGTCAATGGGAACGCTGTAAATACCTTGTTAACTGAAAATTACGGGCCCCAAATACTTCAAGCTTTGGACTCGAATGAGAACGCTTCACGGATATACTTAAAAGGTGGCCCCGGTATTTATGCGGAAATCAATCTTTTTGAAGAAAACGGGGGCGAAGCATTAATTGAACAGATAAGAGCTGAAAATTGGGTGGTCAACGAAGCCAATTTGGTTTTTTATGTAGATCGGGAACAATTGGATATTAATGGTAGTATGGTTGAGCCGCCACGATTATACCTTTACAATACGGAGAATAATTTCCCGTTAATAAACCCCAATACGGAACAAAGTGTGTCCCAAGATTTTTTTGGTCTTTTCTTAAATTATGATGGAATTCTAGAAAAATCGAATGGTAAGGGAATAAAATATTCGGTAAAGATTACCGATCATATCAATAATTTAATAGTTCGTGATTCTGCAAATGCTACATTAGGGCTTACATTGACCACAGATATCCAAAATTTTAGTGTTGCGAATGCAATGCTGGAAAATGGAGAAAATAGGATTCCAACTACGTCTAGGATTACGCCGTTGGGAACTATTCTTTACGGAAGTAATATCCAAGCCACCGAACCTAATTTTGACAAGAGATTAAAGCTTGAAATTTTTTACACCAAACCAGACTAAATTTGTAGTAAGAGCGGTTTACTAGTTAATATACAGATGCTTATATCATTTTAAAGAGAATTTAAGTTGTTTACCTAAACGGAACATACGGTCCGTGATATTGGATTATCTTCGTGTAGGAAAATTAGTAGAAATCACCAATCAGAAATAAATATGTGTGGAATTGTAGGATATATAGGCCATAGGGATGCGTATCCCATCATCATCAAGGGCCTTCAGCGTTTGGAATATAGAGGGTATGATAGTGCCGGTATTGCATTATTCGATGGAAGTCAAATCAACCTTTCCAAAACCAAGGGAAAAGTTGAGGACCTAAAACAAAAAGCAAAAAGTATTTCTCAAAAAGGTACCATCGGTATTGGGCATACCCGCTGGGCAACCCACGGTGTTCCCAACGATGTAAATTCGCATCCACATTATTCGAATTCTGGCGAATTGGTTATTATACATAATGGTATCATTGAAAATTATGAGGCCATAAAACAAGAGTTGACCAAACGAGGGTATACCTTCAAATCCGATACGGATACGGAGGTTTTGATTAATTTGATCGAAGAGGTAAAGAAGACAGAAGGCGTAAAATTGGGTAAGGCAGTACAAATTGCACTTAACCAAGTGGTAGGAGCCTATGCGATCGCCGTTTTTGACCGTGAAAAACCTGACGAAATTGTAGTGGCGAAGCTTGGTAGTCCTTTGGCTATAGGAATAGGGGACAATGAATTTTTTATAGCTTCCGATGCTTCCCCTTTCATTGAATTTACCAATAATGCGGTGTATTTGGATGATGAGGAAATGGCCATTATACGGTTGGGCAAAGAAATTAAGCTGCGAAAAATTAAGGATGACGCAATAGCCTACCCAAGGATTTTGGAACTACAGATGAACTTAGAGGAAATTGAAAAAGGGGGTTATGACCATTTCATGCTCAAGGAAATTTATGAGCAACCAAGAGCCATAAAGGATACCTATCGTGGCAGGTTACTTGCCGATCAAGGGTTGATACGCATGGCCGGTATTGATCAGAACTTAGAGAAATTCTTGAATGCCAATAGAATCATTATTGTGGCCTGTGGTACTTCCTGGCATGCGGGTTTGGTGGCAGAATACATTTTCGAGGATTTGGCAAGAATACCCGTTGAGGTCGAATATGCCTCAGAATTTAGGTACAGAAATCCGGTTATAACCGATAAGGACATTCTCATTGCAATTTCACAATCCGGTGAAACTGCGGATACCTTGGCGGCAATCAAGCTAGCCAAGGAAAGGGGAGCTTTTGTTTTTGGGGTGTGTAACGTAGTTGGTTCCTCTATAGCAAGGGAAACGAATGCTGGTGCTTATACCCATGCAGGTCCTGAAATAGGTGTTGCTTCGACCAAAGCATTTACCACTCAGATTACCGTCCTTACCTTGATTGCCCTAAAATTGGCCAAAGCTAAAGGTGTATTTTCTGAATCCAGGTATCATGAATATTTAACGGAACTGGAAACTATTCCCAGCAAGGTGGAAAGGGCATTGGAATCCAATTCCCTCATAGAAATAATTTCCAAGGTTTACAAAGACTCAACGAATTGCCTTTACCTGGGAAGAGGTTATAATTTCCCGGTTGCATTGGAAGGGGCACTGAAACTTAAAGAGATTAGTTACATCCATGCCGAGGGATATCCTGCGGCAGAAATGAAACATGGTCCTATTGCTCTTATAGACGAACAGATGCCTGTTTTCGTTATTGCAACGAAAAAAGGACATTATGAAAAAGTGGTAAGCAATATCCAAGAAATAAAATCTAGGAAAGGAAAGATTATCGCTATCGTAACAGAAGGTGATGAACAAGTTAGGGACTTGGCAGATCATGTAATCGAGGTGCCAGAGACCTTGGAAAGCCTAACTCCTTTGTTGACAACCATTCCATTGCAGCTGATTTCTTATCATATTGCTGTAATGAGAGGCTGTAATGTGGACCAACCCCGTAATTTGGCGAAGTCGGTAACGGTGGAATAAGTAATGAGGTTCGTTTTTCTTACCCCAGAAAAATAATAGTAAGTTTCTGTATATCAATAGATACAACACAACTATGGAACTCTAACTACACAGAGTACCAAGAGGAATTATTCTCTAAAATAAGGGGTTTGAAAGAGGACTTTCTTACCCCTTTAGGGTATAGAAAAATCTCAAAAATTCTTAATGATGAGAGTTTCAAAACTCCATTGGGAAATAAATTTTCCAATTCCCATGTATTCTCAATTTATAGTAAAGGTTTAAAGAGATTGGAGAGAATCAATAGACCCGATATTGTTGAAGTTTCAGATTTCAATCTTGAATATTTTAATTCGTTTTCTCGGTTTCATCGAACATATAGAAAAGAGAAAAAAATTAAGAATAAATACTTCTCTTTCCGTAGATACCCGTAGTACATACTTTTTTATCGATTTTCATTACGTTTCCCGAATTCTCCAATACTTATTGTTAGAAAGAGGTTGAAACTGTAATAAAGTACCACGAGAGTGGTTGAAAAAGTACTTCCAATTTCTAAAATTCTAGATACCAGTATATCCATTAGGGGGTATAGGTATTCTATACTAGAAACTTAAATAAGTACTATGAAAACAATAGGAGTAATGTTCAGAAAAATAAACAGAACAGGTAAAAATTCAAGAACCAACCCAGACAAAGAAGAACTAAAGAAACAAGTAAAAACACTCCACAGAAAACTTAAAAAGAAAGACAAAATCACTACTTACTACTCAATAGAAAGTGATACCAGAAAAGGAGGAAAGTACCACACCCACCTTCTTATCAAATACAATGATGAAAAGAACCTCTATAATGGATTATCCAGATTCATAGGAGGAAACACTTGGGAAGAAAGATATAATGGATTTGACCCTATTAAAAGATGTAATGGACTCTTTGGGGAAGTGGATACCCATTTCATTTATGACGAAAATGAATTTATGAGGTATATGGAAAAGTATGATGTAATGGAAACCCCACTAATTTAAAAGAATATGGAATTGAACAGATATGAAACGGTTGAGAGGGTAATCAAAAAACTAGATAGAAAAATTGACAAACTTCTCAATGATGATACAATGAACTCTAAAGAATTATCACTACTTATTGATCTGAGAAGTATATATATTAAAGAATACGAGGGATTGACACGTAGTAAGAATACCCACGAAATGTTTAAAAAGGAAAATGGATATGGAAAATAATCAAAGTGGATAGGGCGGTCAAAGTGAGCCACCTCTGGCGGATTAAAGTGAGCATAGCAAATCAGTTGCTCAAAATCGATTCTAAAGAGGTTTAAAATTAGTGTTTATTTCTTAGTTTTTTACGCATTGATTCTCCTTTGATGTTAATTCGATGAGCAGAATGTACCAATCTATCTAAAATGGCATCTGCTATAGTTTGTTCTCCGATAATATCATGCCAGGCTTCTACAGGCAATTGAGATGCAATGACAGTTGACCTTTTACCATGTCTATCTTCAATAATTTCCATAAAAGAGTGTCTATTTAATGTATCTAAAGCTTTTAATCCAAAGTCATCTAGTATTAACAGATCTTGTCTTTCTAATCTGTTTATTTGTTTTACATATGAACCATCTGCTTTTGATGTTTTGAGCATGGTAAAGAGCTTACTAGCATTAAAGTACATTACTTTAAACCCTTGTGAGCAAGCCTGATGACCTATTGCCGATGCTATATAGCTTTTGCCCGCGCCTGTACTTCCTGTAATTAATATATTCTCTTTACCCTTAATAAAGGCACAACTTGCAAAACGTTGCACTTGATTTTTATCAAGGTTTCTCGTACTGTCATAATCAATGTTTTCCATCACAGCGCTGTACCTAAATCTAGCTGCTTTGGTCAATCGTTCCATCTTTCGGTTCTGTCTGTCATCCCATTCTGATTGTATTAGATAGGCGATAAGCTCATCGTTTGTATACCCAATGCTATCCGAGGATAAACTGGTGTTAAAGGCTCTGATCATACCGTAAAGCCTTAATTGTTTCATTTGTTCCAATGTTTGTGTATTCATATACTTGGTTTAAATTTATTGATTTCTATCTGTAATAATTACCGCCCCTGATGTTATTATGGTTAGGTATTTCAATATTTTCTTCAAGGTTTTCATCTAGTCTGTCCCAACCTTTGTTTAAGATTCTATTGACCATGTTATAATTGTAGGCTTGGTATCCCAAAGCCCTTTTACAGGCATTGTTCAATCTTTCGTTGCCCACTTTCTTAGCTAGGTGCAATATGCCAAGGCAAGATTTATAAGATTGCTCAGGGTGTTGTTTCTTATCCAAGATTACCATGATATATTCTTTACAATGAGAGCCAATAGTATTTGCCCATGCTATAAACTTTTCGGAGTTCCATTCACTTACGAACTGATGATGTGAAGGCATGTGCTCTTTTAAAGTAGTGTAGCCGTATTTCTTTCTCTGGCGAGCATGCGCGGTAAGCCGTTGTTCTTTGTGAAATATCTCTACTAAACTATTAGAGAATATCACCTTAACGTGTTTGCCTATGTGCTGATATGGCACGCTGTAATAATGCTTGTCCTTGCTTAAATAGATATGACTGTTCTTGTGAACGGTAGCTTTTGCGTACGATTTAATCTCATAACGCTTTACGGGCAATGGTTTGAGTTCAACGCTTTCTATTTCCTTGAACAGGGAGTATCTTGAATACTCCCTACCTCTAAAGGACATTTTGTTATGTACATCTAAAAGTTCTAGAATTGCTTTGTTTATGTCTTTCTGAGTATGAAAGGTTTGATTTCTAAGCGGAGCGAATACCCTTGTATAAATAATTCGTACCGTATTCTCAACAATAGCCTTATCTCTTGGCTTGTAAGCTCTTGTTGGAAGTACTGCCGTTTCATAATGTTCTGCGAAGTCTGCAAAGGTTTCGTTTACCTTAGGCTCATAGCGACTACTTTTAGTAACTGCAGCCCTTAGGTTATCTGGCACTAAGGCTTGCGGAACACCACCATAATACCACAGGGCATTTTCTACACAGGCAATAAAATCCTCTTTCTTTTGGCTCTCACGAGCCTCGACATAAGTATACTGGCTGCTGCCCAATACACATACGAACACTTCCAAGTTGTGTATTTCTCCGGTATGTTTATCTACAATATGAAGCTTCTTTCCTGTATAATCAATGAAGAGTTTATCGCCAGCTTTATGGGTAAAGTGCATTACTGGTGATACATCTTTACACCACTCACGATACCAATATCTGAACTGGGATAGTTTGAAGCCATCAGGGTGTTTGGCGTAGTATTCCTGCCATAACAATTGCTTGGTCACCCCTGTCTTTCGAAGCTCTTTATCAAAGTAAGGAAAGTACTTCTCTAAAGTCAATAACTGCGGACTCTTTGGCTTTTGGTCTGATTTGAACAGCTTGTGAAGCTCTTCTAAAGTCATTTCTGATATCTCATAACCGGTAAGCTGATAACGCTTGAAGAAATGAATATACTTGGTAACCGTATTCCGAGATAGTCCGAGCTGTTTACTTATCTGGCGTTTGCTCACACCAGCACTATATAATTTGAATATTCGTTTTACTTTACGCATTTCTATTTGTGTGTTGGCCATAATCTTTTTAACAAAAAAAGACTATTGACTAAACCTTCAAATAGAATCGATTTTTAGTGGCTCACTTTAATCCGCTCTGCTATGCTCACTTTGACCCGCTGTAAGTGGTTCACTTTAATCCGCCGCTGGTGGTATACTATATCCGTTTTTTGCATCTCAGGGAAAAAAGACATTTCTTATCTTCGTTGGTAAGAAAAATGACCTAACACAATTCCATTAATATGAAAAACGAAAAGATTGGACTTTTATACAGGGTTTCTTCTAAACCACAAGAGTCTGACGGTGGTGGTTTAGAATTACAAAAAAGACTAGGTGAAAAGATATCTGGTAAATTAGGTTTGAAAGGAGTTGAATTCAATGAAGGAGTTCAAAGTTCGTTTAAGGTTGAAATTAACCAAAGACCGAAATTGGTGGAGTTATTGGATGAAATTCAAAAAACAAATGGGATACGAAAAGTTTGGGTGTTTAATACGGATAGACTTGGGAGGTATTCAAATTCATGGTACTCTATTCTAAAAGTTTTTATTGATTATGGAGTTGAGATTTATATAGGGGAGGATACCAAACCATACGATCTTTCAAGTTCAGTTGACAAACTTACCATTAGTGTTCTATCTCTCATATCTCAATACGATAATGAATTGAGAAGAATGAGGTCAATATTAGGAAAAAGGAATTCTTTAAAAAACGGAAATACTTGGGTTGGTGGTACAGTTCCATTTGGTTTTAAAGTAGAAGGAAAGATGTTGGTTATCCATCCAGTAGAATCTCAATATGTTAAGAGGATGTTTGAGATGTACTTTAAGGGAAAATCAACCATGGATATTAAGGTATATCTCGACGAACAAACGGAGATAAAACCAAGAAGGAGTTTAAAAGGATGGAATGTTGGAACTGTTCTGTCTATGTTAAGAAAAGAGATATATAAAGGAATACAAGTTTGGGAATGGAAAGAAAAATTACCTAATGGTGAAGTAGAAATTGTTGATTCTTATGAAGTTAAACATCCTCAAATAATCAAAGAAAAATTATGGAATTCTGTTCAGGATAAGATAGATGATGAATATCCTATTCATTTTGATGGTAAAAGTAGAAAATCATTATTGAAGGGATTATTAATTTGTCCAAAGTGTAACCTTAAATTAGGTCATCGTTTTAAGAAGAACAATCATTATTATGGTAGATGTTCCGAAATGAATTGGAGAAGGGTAGGAACAAAGATTGATGTCAAATCCTGTCCAATCAAAAAGAGTCCTAGAATGGAAGAACTTGACCAAAAAGTTTTTGATGTTGTTTTAAACGTTATTCGAGATTCATCGAGAATTAGAGAGGAACATAAACTAAAGAACCTTGACCCTAAATTTGAAAACGAGAAGAAGATAAAAATCCAAAAGGAAACCTTGGAAAGAAAGATTAGGTCTAAGAAATCAGAGATTAAAAAAGTTGAAGAAAAGGAAATTGAAGTTGACTTTGATATTCGGGTAGGTAAGATTTCTGAGAATAAAGGAGAACTTTTAACTCAAAAATTCAAAGAACATATTGAAATTCTCAATCAAGAATTGGAGGATTTACAGAATAAACTCCTACCATTATCAAATTCGGAAGGTTGGATAAACTGGATTGAAAGAATGAATAATGAACTTGATAAAGTTGAGAACTATTCTTTAGAAAAGAAAAGGGAGTTTTTAAAGGATATTTTAAGTGAAATAGGAGTACAGTATGTTGATTCCACCCAATCTCATAAAATTAAAATTAAATTTTTATTACCCCTTGTTGGGGACTCTATACTATATGGTATAGAAAAAGATGATTGGGGATTTAAAACCTATGAGTTGAAAGATGGTTCTGAGGTATACGAAACGGAATTAGATTCATTTGTTCCGAATACTTCAAAAAACCAATCTTACAAGGAAAAATTATTGGAAAGAATATTTGACTTAAAGGAGAAACAAGGTTTATCATTAGAACAAATATCCAATACACTTAACAAAGAAGGTCTTAAACCACTTAGTAAAGGGAAATGGTATAAAAGTAGATTGTCTTCTTTTTATAACTACAATAGAAAATACCTCCCAAAGTAGAATGGGGTAAGAAAAACGAACCAGCCGGATTCAATGTTCACAGTCGAATAAGGTTTTTATAAAATGAAATTAAAGGGCGATGGATTTTTCCATCGCCCTTTAATTTTGGCTATTTCCCAATTTATGGGGCCTAAAATTACCATACTATTACTATGCATGCATAATTTTTTTCAAATTCCTATTAACCATATGAAATAATCTGTATCTTCCACCCAAACTAATTTTAAACTTTTATTAAGAATGAGAGCAATACTACTTTTAGCATTGATGTCTATTGGGGCCTTAGGGTATTCCCAGACCACGATCAATGGTAATGTTGTTGATCAAAACAACGAGCCTATCCCCGGGGCCAATATTGTTATTGTTGGCAAAACAATTGGAACCGTAACGGATTTTGATGGTAATTTTTCCTTACAGACTTCTGAGGAACCACCGTTTAGGCTGGAAATTTCCAGCATAGGATATTCCAACGCTACGGAGACTATTACGAGCACGAGCCAAACCATTACAGTAGTCTTGAATGAGTCGCAAACCTTTTTGGATGAAGTAGTTATTTCTGCATCCAGGACACCGGAACGTATTTTTGAATCTCCCGTTACGGTAGAACGCATGGGGCTAGAGACCATTAAGAGCACTACGGCTGCCGATTTCTATGGCGGATTGGAGAATCTTAAGGGTGTAGATGTAAACACAAACAGTTTAACATTTAAATCGGTCAATACAAGAGGTTTTGCCTCTTTTGCGAATACGCGTTTTATGCAATTGGTTGATGGAATGGACAACTCTGCCCCGGCACTGAATTTTCCTATAGGAAATTTGGTAGGCATGGTAGAGACCGATGTTTTGAGTGTTGAATTATTGCCAGGTGCCTCGTCAGCCCTTTATGGAGCTAACGCCTTTAACGGTATTTTATTTATGCGTAGTAAAAGCCCATTTGACTATCAAGGTATCAGCGCCTCTATAAAAAGGGGTATGACTGTACAAGACGCAGCGGGCGATAATCCATATACCGATGTTGGAATTAGGGCCGCCCACAAATTCAGTGATAAGTTTGCTGTGAAAGTCAATTTTGGATACCTAAAGGGTACAGATTGGGCAGCTAATAATATAGAAGGTAAAGATGACAATAATTTTATAGCCTCGGGATTAACTCGAGCTAATGACTTAAACTATGATGGGGTAAATATTTACGGAGATGAGGTTGCTACGAATATTAAGGATGTAGCGCTTACCTTAGAAGGTCTCGGCCGTATTCCTGCTGGTGCAAATGCTCTAATTCCATCCGTGGAAGTGAGTAGAACAGGGTATAATGAAAGCGCACTTACTAACTATAATGCGGAAAGCATTAAAGCCGATTGGGGCTTATATTTCAGGCCCATTGAAGGTAATAGTTTAGAACTTTCCTATGTAGGTAAGGTAGGAACAGGGAACACCATTTATCAAGGCACCAACCGTTACAATATCAATGGCTTCTTTCAAGAGCAACATAAACTGGAGATCCGAAATGATAATTTCTTTGTACGCGGTTATTTAGTTGGAGATAAATCTGGGGATTCCTATGATATGGTATTTACGGGAATTAATATCAATAGAGCTTGGAAAGGCGACCAACAGTGGTTTGGGGAATATACAGGGGCTTACCTGCAAGCGACACTAGCTGGCGCTACGGATGAAGCTGCCCATGCAGCGGGTCGTGCTCAAGCGGAGTCAGGTAGGTTCCTTCCAGGAACTCCCGAGTTCCAAGCAGCTTTTGACAGAAGTGTCAACGATCCAGATTTGACCACGGGGTCTAAGTTTCAAGATGCTTCCAAGTATTACCATGCCGATGCCAATTATAATTTCAGCCATTTGATTGATTGGGCAGAAATTCAAGTTGGGGGATCGTTTAGGGAATACGAATTAAATTCCTCGGGTACCATCTATACCGATTTAGATGGACCAATCAACTACTCTGAATTTGGAGTTTATTCACAGGTTCAAAAAAACCTACCATTAGCTGGGGAAAAAAGTGTTAAGTTGACAGGTTCAGTTCGTTATGATAAATCTGAATTTTTCGACGGCTTCTTCTCTCCGAGAATATCCGCAGGATTGACTTTGAATCGAAATCATAATATTAGGGCATCTGCACAAACAGGATTTAGAAATCCTACGACCCAGGATCTTTTTATCGGATTGGATGCAGGACGGGCAATTTTGGTGGGTTCAGCACCTGATAATTTAGATCGCTACACCACGCGCCCTTTGAGTGTTAGCCAGGCGGCTCAGGATAATTTTGGTCAACCAGCTACAATAACCCAGACAGGTCGAGTAGCGTATGAAAATTCGTATACCTTAAGTTCTGTAACTAGATTGGGTCAAACAGGAAATCCGGGCGACTTGGAAATCGCGAATCCGGATATTATTACACCGGAACAAGTGGCCTCCTTTGAAGTTGGTTACCGCGGTAAGATAAACAAGTTGGTGGTTGATTTTAGCACCTATTACAACAGTTATAAAGACTTCATTACGCAAGAAGTTGTTATCGCACCTTACTACGGAACGGTTGGGGATGGATCACTTTCTGTTGCGGCGATAGCAAATAGCGATTTTCAGGCCTATAGTACCTATACGAATAGCGACGCCGATGTAAACTCATACGGTGCCTCTTTAGGCTTAAGCATGAAAGTTTTGGGCAATTATGATTTGGAAGGTAGTTACACCTATACAAAGCTTGACTTTGATCGTGCCGCGAATCCAGATTTACAATTGAATTTTAACACGCCTGAACATAAGTTTAAGGCTTCCTTTGGCAACACGGAGTTATTCAAGAATTTTGGCTTTAACGTTTCTTACCGATTTAGCGATGACTATTTCTGGGAAGCAACGTTTGCACAAGGCGTAGTACCTGAATTCCACAACGTTGATGCACAGCTAAATTATACCGTTCCAAGCATAAAGTCTACGTTTAAAGCGGGTGGTACAAATATACTAGGTGATGAATACTTTACTGCTGTAGGTACTGGTTTTATTGGATCTATGTACTATCTATCTTGGACTATTAACAACTAATTTAAATTTAAGGTTGAAATGAAAAACTTAAAATATATATATCTTTCTTTAGGAGTCCTTGCCTTTACGGCGTGTAACGATCCTGAGGATGTTGACATTACTCCACAAATAATCGTGGAGGAACAGGTAGAATTGACTGCCGGTTCAGCTGATTTTTCAAATTATGTTGCATTGGGAAATTCCCTAACTGCCGGTTTTACTGATGGCGCGTTGTTTCAAGCAAGTCAATCGCTTTCCTTACCTAATTTGCTGTCCCAAAAGTTTAGTTTAGTAGGGGGTGGTAGTTTTACACAGCCCCTGACAAATGATAATTTTGGAGGCCTAGCTATAGGAGGTAATCGTATACAAGGCCCCAGGTTGGTCTTTGGAGGAGCTGGTCCAGTTTCTTTGGAATCTGTAATTGGTCCGGTAACCGTAACAACTGATATTGCGCTGAATAATCCTTCTGGTCCATTTAATAATTTAGGGGTACCAGGGGCGAAAAGTTTTCATTTACTAGCACCGGGTTACGGAAATATAGGCAATGTCGCCGCGGGATTAGCAAATCCTTACTTTGTAAGGATGACGGGTGCAAACCCTGATACCAGTGTTTTGAATTTAGCGTTGAGTATTCAGACTCCTCCTACGTTCTTTTCACTTTGGATAGGTAATAACGATGTTCTTGGATACGCGACCACTGGTGGTGACGGTACCAATCCAATAACACCGGTTTCCGGTGCTCCTGGAGTTGGTTTTGATGGAAGTTATGGTGCCTTGATCGCTGCCTTGACTGCTGGAGGCCGCCAGGGTGTAGTTGCCAATATTCCTAATGTTACCGACATACCTCATTTCACCACCGTACCTTACAATCCCGTTCCTTTAGATGCCGCAACTGCCGCTGCCGTAAATGGAGCTTACGCCGCCTATAATGGAGGCTTGCAAGCCGCCTTAGGTGCTTTGGCCGGAACTGGTTTATTCACACAAGAAGAAGTAGATGCGAGGACCATCAGTTTTACGGCAGGTTCTAACAATGCAGTGGTCATCGAAGATGAAACGCTCACAGATTTAGGGGCTATAAATCCTGCGTTCGCAGCTTTGCCTAAGATAAGACAAGCGACACCAGAAGATTTATTGGTTTTGCCCGCTGCGAGCTTTATCGGAACACTTGCGGTAGAGGGAAATCCTTTGTCCGTTAATGGGGTTGCCATTCCACTGGCTGATAAATGGGTTTTATTGCCTAGTGAACAGGAAGAAATTGCAACTGCTACCGTGGCCTTTAATCAAATTATTGAAGGTGCCGCCGCACAGGCTGGTTTAGCCTTGGTTGATGCCAATGGGCTATTGAACCAACTGGCTAACGGAGGTATTACCAGCGGTGAATTTACCCTTACCTCTAGTCTAGTGACTGGAAGTGCATTTTCTTTAGATGGTATCCACCCTACGGCTAGGGGCTATGCCTTGTTGGCCAATGAATTTATGAAAGCCATTGATGCAACTTACGGTTCTAATTTTGAGGCGTCAGGTAATTTATTGAATGTTGGGGATTACCCAACCAATTATTCCCCTGCATTACAATAGAAATGAATAAAATAATAAGTAAAAAAAGGCGCCATATAGGTGCCTTTTTACTTTTATAAAAAAGCGAAAAAACAATTTTTGTTTAAAATTGAATACTATATCTTTGCAGCCTGAAAATGAGAGCATTTTTAAGCTTATATTAAACGTAATACATAAACATAAAAGTAATGTCAAAAGTTACAGGTAAAGTTTCGCAAATCATTGGACCCGTGGTTGATGTAGAATTTCAATCAGGTGCCGACCTTCCAAGAATCTATGATTCATTGGAAATAACCAATAAGGATAAATCCATTTTGGTATTGGAGGTACAATCACACGTTGGCGAAAATACGGTAAGGACGATTTCTATGGATTCTACCGATGGTCTTAGTAGGGGTGCAGAGGTTGTTGCTACAGGAAATGCGATTCAAATGCCGATTGGTGATGATGTGTATGGTCGTTTGTTTAATGTAATTGGTGATGCTATCGACGGTTTGGGCAATTTGCCTAAAGCTGGTAAAGACGGACTTCCAATTCACAGGGATGCTCCTAAATTTGAAGATCTTACAACGACTACAGAGGTTTTGTTTACGGGGATTAAAGTAATCGATTTGATCGAGCCTTATGCAAAAGGAGGAAAAATTGGTTTGTTTGGTGGTGCTGGGGTTGGTAAAACGGTATTGATTCAGGAATTGATTAATAATATTGCCAAAGGACACGGCGGACTTTCCGTTTTCGCCGGTGTTGGGGAACGTACTCGTGAAGGAAATGACTTGCTTCGTGAGATGTTGGAGTCGGGCATTATAAAATATGGTGACGCTTTCATGCATTCTATGGAAGAAGGCGGTTGGGATTTATCCAAAGTGGATAAAAAAGCAATGAAAGACTCAAAGGCGACGTTCGTTTTTGGTCAAATGAACGAACCTCCCGGAGCACGGGCCCGTGTTGCACTTTCAGGATTAACGATTGCCGAATATTTCCGTGATGGAGCAGGCGAGGGTCAAGGAAAGGATGTACTTTTCTTTGTGGATAATATTTTCCGTTTTACACAAGCGGGATCAGAGGTTTCAGCATTGTTGGGGCGTATGCCATCTGCAGTAGGATACCAGCCAACCTTAGCCACCGAAATGGGTGCGATGCAAGAACGCATTACATCAACAAAAAGAGGGTCTATTACATCTGTACAGGCGGTTTACGTACCTGCGGATGATTTAACGGATCCAGCACCAGCCACTACCTTTGCACACTTGGATGCTACTACCGTACTATCACGTAAGATTGCGGAGTTGGGTATCTATCCTGCGGTTGATCCTTTGGATTCAACCTCTAGAATTTTAACAGCTGATATTTTAGGAAAAGATCATTATGCCTGCGCCCAACGTGTTAAGGAGTTGTTGCAACGTTATAAGGAATTACAGGACATTATTGCCATTTTAGGTATGGAAGAACTGTCTGAAGAGGATAAGTTGGCTGTAGGTAGGGCAAGACGTGTACAACGTTTCTTATCGCAACCTTTCCACGTAGCGGAACAATTTACAGGAATACCTGGGGTGTTGGTAGATATCAAGGAAACTATTAAAGGATTTAATATGATTATGGACGGTGAGTTAGATCACCTGCCAGAATCTGCCTTTAACCTTAAGGGGACTATAGAGGAAGCGATTGAAGCAGGTGAGAAAATGTTGTCCGAAGCATAAATGGTTAATAGTTCTTCGTTGTGGGTAGATTACTAAGACCGGCAACGAACTACGAACAAGTATAGACTATGTATTTAGAAATTGTATCACCAGAGGCTACCTTATTTGCCGGCGAAGTTACTTCTGTAACCGTGCCCGGCGTAAATGGGGAGTTTCAAATGTTAAAAGATCATGCTCCTATTGTTTCTTTATTACAAAAAGGAAAGGTGAAGTTTGAGGGGAATATTACCTTGGAAAAAGACTATGCCGCAAAATTCAGCAAGGATGAAAATGGGAATTCGGTATTGCCAATATCCAGTGGAACTTTAGAACTAAAGGACAATAAAGTTATTGTCTTGGCGGATTAACGATTATATATTTTAAACTATAAAGGGCCATACAGGAGCGTATGGCCCTTTTTTATGCTTTTTGATATTCCAAGATAGCGCCGGGTTGACAATCCAGAGCTTTACAAATGGCTTCCAAAGTAGAGAACCGGATAGCCTTTGCCTTTCCTGATTTTAAGATGGAAAGGTTGGCCTCGGTAATACCGATTATTTCAGCGAGTTCCTTGCTCTTCATTTCCCGTTCTTGGAGCACTACATCCAGATTAACAACAATACCCATAATTATATAGTTAGGTCGTTTTCTGCCTGAACCAGATATCCTTTTTTAACGATTTGCATTATGAATAAGGCTACCACACCAAAAATTAAATGTAAAATAAGGTTGTGGATATCTGTAAAATTGGTTTTTTCCATTATTGGAAAATGAATCAATAGATATAAAATAGGACCGATAATTAAATTGAGTATTGTAAATAACCGTAGGTGCAGAATGGTTTTCTCATTAAAAATTATGGACCTGCTCAGGCCTTTAAAAACATTTGAGAGGATAAAAAAGAACAAAGAGGAAAAAAATAATACTAATGAAACCGTCAGGATGACGTTGAACTGGTAATCGCCTTGAATATACGTTCCTGTAAATGGAATATCCATATGATACCTACCATTGGCATTGGTGAAATTACCGGTAATAAAGGCAAGGTCTATATACATCAATAATACAAGTATAAGAGCTGCTACCGTTCTAAAAAAATAAAAGAGGTAGCTTGAAAACGATTGTGGGCCAAATATTTTCATATTAGTAATTATTGTTTTACGATAATAAAAATACAATAATTATTGATAAACAATAATAAAATAATTAAAAAAAGACTTTTAATTTGTTTTAAGGAGAGTATTGCCCAGTGCCGCTCAAAGGATTGATAGGTGCAAATCCTCTCAAAACCGATGATTAAAAGCTGCCAACGAGCGTCTGTTTCTGGCATCCACCTCGGTACTAATATGGGTATTGTCTATTCGGTGTTCCTTCTGCATTGCGGTATAGAGCCGTCTAAAAATACCTAGGTTACGGTACGGCTTGGCTATACCTATTTGTACCTTGACCAAAAATTCAGCTTTATTTCTTTGTTCTAGTTCATGAAACATGGGTTTTAAGACTGCATTCTATTCCTTAAAGACGGGGTCCATAGCAAGGGCATAACCAACAACGCTTTCCCCATCTTTTGCAATGATATGCGCACAGACCTTGCTCATACGTTCTAGAAGTTCATAAGTATGTTCTACGGTAAAAAAGCCTTCTTGAGCCAATTCAAATTCTAAAACAGCGGATTTTAAATGGATACGTTGCAAGGAAAGTATTTGCAAGAGCTCTTCCCGGCAAGTGGCCGTTGTAAACACTATATGCATCTACTCCGTTTTAAGCCAGTCTTTACGCGCTCTTAATACTTTTTTGGAAGGAATTACCTCCGTTTTTTCCTGAAGACTTATGAAGTAGGTTGGGTCGGCCTCCAAGGTAACCTTGGTAGTTTTCCTTTCACCAAAGCGTTCAAACAAGATATCTAGCACATCACCTACCTTAAATTCCTTGATAAAGGCATCAAATTGTTTTCCGTTGGGAAAGGTCTCACCATTGATAGTTACAATTAAATCACCCTTCTCCAGACCGGCCCTATAGGCGGGGCTTCCAATTTTCGTATGCGTTCTTAGTTCACCATTCAAATTATCGGTAATGGAAACCGCTGCACCAAAATAGGGGACATTGGTATTTTGAACCAAATCGATACCTACAGTGTTCAAGAGCGCTTCATAAGTAGGCATTTGGCTGGAATAGATGTATTGGTTAAAGAAGGCATTGCCAAATACTTCACCTGCATAATTGTTTAAGGATTGGTGTAAATTCTCAATGGTATAGGGGAGTTCGGTTTTACCATAGGTGCTCCAAACCATTTTCATGTAATCATCTAAATTCAATCCTTTTTCACGCAGCCCTAAATCCAAGGCCAACCCAAGAACGCTACCATAGGAGTAATAGGAAATAAAAGTATTTTCTCGATTCACCGGATCTACCGATGTAGCGGCATCCACGAAAGGTGCCTGGTAACTCATTTCAATGGGGTTATAGAACTGTCTGGCCGGCGAATTCCAAACATAATTGAACGTACCGTTTAGTCCATTTACATAATTTTCTGGTGTCAATAGGCCGGCTCTACATAGAATAAGGTCTGTATAATAGCTGGTAAAACCTTCTGCAAACCATAAGGCTCCGCTCATATTCGCTTCTTCAAAATTAAAAGGTTCCAGGGTTTTAGGTCGAATGCGTTCCACATTCCAACTATGGAAAAATTCATGGGAAACGGTTCCTATATTATTCTCCATACCCCCATTGGCCAAGGTTCTGGTACTGGTTAAAATCGTAGAGTTACGATGTTCCATTCCGTCCCCCGAAGCATTGGGGATATAACAGGCCAAAAAGGTGTACGTACCGTAGTCAAAAGTGGGCAGTTCCCCAAAAACTTCTTTTTCAGCCAAAACCACCTTTTTTACCTTTTCAAAATAGGCATTGGCCACTTCTTCGCTACCTGCATCGTGTAGGGCTAGCTTAATAGTCTGTCCGTCAACCTCAAACTCTCGTAGCTTCAAATTGCTAATCTCTGTGGGACTATCCATAAAGTATTGCAGGTTGGGAGCCATGTAGGTGGTAGCGTCAACTATTGGCAATTGTGTAGCTATGTTCCAATTTAAATCTTTTCGAACCTTAAAATCTACCTTTATCTCACGGTTACTTAAGGCTGGGGCGTAGATAAACGTAGCAGGTATGTTAAGATGGGCATGGGTCTCATCAATTTGGGAGTAAGTGCCGTCCCCTCTATTGGCGAATAGGGTATAGGATACGGTCACTTGTCCGTCATGACCCGTAATGGCCCATGAATAGGGGTCGGGTCGGGTTACCTCTAAATTTTTTCCAGCACTGTCCTGCGCTTTAAAGGCATATACATTTTTCGCAAATTCGTGTAAGGCATACCTTCCTGGGAGGTTCTGCTCATACGAACGAGTAAAGTATCTGCGGTAATATCAGGAAAATGGGCGCTTATCTCCGCTTCGTGGTGTACTGCATTTTCAAAGGAGATTCTGTAGGTGTTGGTTTGGGCGAGCGTTTTATTGACTGAAAGTAAAAGGATAAATAGGGAAAGATAGAAACGCATGGTAACTTTTCAAGCTAAGATAATAAAGAGTTTGCTTCTACATCCGTCCACTAGTAAATTAATAAAACCCAGAAATTATAACGCTAGTTTTCCAAAGGTATGCTATCTCCCAAATTTTGCCGTAATCTGCTCTTTCATATTGGAAATAATGGCGTCGGTTACGGGTTTTGTAATAAAATCTGCCACCAAAGGATTTTCCATGAGAATATCAATGTCTCGAGGGTTATTGGATGAGGTTACGATAAAAACCATACAATTTATTGGATCAGCAATGGAATTCAAGACTTCCATAAATTGCCACCCATTCATTACAGGCATATTTAAATCTAAGAAGATGATGTAATTTTCATTTTTTACATACACCTTCTCAAGATGTTCTATTGCTGCTAAACCATCCTGAAAAGCACTAACATTTCCCGCTATATTTGAACTTTTTATTGCCTTTTCCAATAAAAACGTAAAAATAGGATCGTCTTCCACTAAAATGAGATGCTGTTTCATTTTACTGCCTTTATTTCTATAGTGTGTGTAGTGCGCTCTACAATATTTTTGATACTGTCATCGATTTCCGTTGCAGATTTGAAAATGAAATTTAAAACTTCCTGCTTTTCAGTTTTATCAAGTTCTTCTTTCTTTAATAAATTAATCAAGCCCATTAATCGGGCAACCGGTGCACGCATTACATGCGATTGGGTCCAAGCAATTTCTTTAAGTTTTGAATTTTGTTCTTCTATAGCCTTGAGGTGTAATACACGATCCGTAACGTCCCTAGAATTGACAACAATACCGTTTATACTCGGTTCTTCTGTTTGATCGGTAGCTATGGTTTCTATCCACCGCCACTGGCCTTCCTTATTTTTGAACCTGAAGGGTTCCAATACAACATGGGACTTCTCTAAGACAGCTTTAAATTGATTAAAAACAGAATCTTGGTCTTCTGGATGAATGTAGTCAAAAGCGTTGGTACCAATAAAATCCTCTGGTGGTATTTGTAAAACCTTTAAAGAAGTAGGACTCACATAGATATAATTTGCCTCTGAATCCACAATGCCAATAAGATCACTTCCTTCCTGTACCAAGGTTTTAAATCTTCGTTCACTCTGTTCTAACTGCTGCTGGGCCATCTTCTTTTCTGTAATGTCCTTTGCCACGCAGTAAATAGTGCCATCTCCTATATTGCCTTTCGATGACCACAACATTGGTATTAAGCTACCATTTTTGTGAACATACCTGTTTTCAAAATTGGTTTCCTGTTCCCCAGAAATTACAGATTCTTCTGATTTTAAAGTAGCAATCTGGTCTTCGTGGTAAACAAGGTCGATATAATTCTTGCCAATTAATTCATCTGGAGAATAACCCCAGACTTTTTCACAGGCTTTGCTTACCGTCTTAAATGTACCGGCCTCATCGAATGTACAAATAACATCGAGCGAGGTATCAAATATTTTCTCTAATTCTAGATTTTTTTGCTCAATTTCCTTTTTAGCCTTTCTGAATTCAAATAATTGAATTACTTGTTGCGCCAGTGTTTTAAGACCATTAATTTGAATTTCACTAAGTTTTTTGGGTTGGTCATCGATTACACATAGGGCACCGAGCCTAAACCCTAGCGGAGTTGTTAGGGAAACCCCTGCGTAAAAGGAAATATGTGGATCGTTTTGCACCATTGGATTCGTTGCAAACCGAGCATCCATTTTTGCGTCCTCTACAATTAATAAATCATTATCTTCTTTTATAAGGTATTGACAAAACGAATGTTCCAAAGGAATATCATTCACCTCCATACCATGGAAGGACTTAAAAAATTGCCGATTATTGTCGATCAAGGTTATCAACGCTATAGGGGTATTGCAAATAGCTGCTGCTAATTTGGTTATCTCATCATAGACACTTTCGGGTAAGGTATCCAGAAGTTCATAGGATTCCAAGTTCTTTAATCTACTACTATTATCAATTTGGGAAATACTCATACGATTTGGGATAATTATTCTCAATCAAGAAATTTTCTGCTTAAATGCGGTAGGAAAACCCTTTAAAAGGGCTGCAAATGTAAGATTTATCCTTTTTAAATTATGCAATAAATTGGATTTTAGTTTAAGTTTAGCATTTGGCGATATTCGCAAATAACTAGAAAACAATTAAATAACTTATAAATTTTTAAGAAACCATTAAACAAAATTAACTTTTATGAGAGTTATCTGGGTATTTTCACAATCCAGGTCTTTTTTTCGCAAAGGCGAGCTTTGATTGAGTAGAAAAGTTATTTTTGCGAAATGAGCAAATTTCCCAAAAAACTTTTGACCCAAATAGATGCCCGGAAGAAGGAGGACACCTATCGCCAATTGTCTACTAAAAATGGACTTATAGATTTTTTGTCCAATGATTACTTGGGATTTGCATCGAACGAAACACTGTTTTCCAAAACATTCCAATTATTGTTAAATGAAAGTGTTGCCGCCAATGGATCAGGAGGTTCTCGTTTGCTCTCTGGAAACCATGTGCTTTTTCAGAAGTTAGAACAGTTATTAGAATCATTTTATACATCAGCATCGGCATTGGTTTTTAATTCCGGTTATGATGCCAATATGGGTTTTTTTAGTGCCGTTCCCCAGCGGGGAGATTTTATTTTTTATGATGAATACATCCACGCCAGCATAAGGGAGGGTATTCGCATGAGCCATGCCAAGGCCTATAGCTTTTCCCATAATTCCATCGAAAGCTTAAAGGAAAAAATTGTTTTGAACCTAAAACGAAGCGCGAACGAAGCCCAACCAGAACTATATATTGTAACGGAAAGTGTGTTCTCTATGGATGGGGATACCCCAGATTTAAATGCTTTTGTAAAATATGCGACGCAGAACGGGTATCATCTAGTAGTGGACGAGGCTCATGCCGTAGGTGTTTTAGGAGATAATGGGGCCGGTCTTGTATCTCATTTGGGCATACAGGAAGGGGTTTTCGCCAGAACGGTTACTTTTGGAAAGGCTTTCGGGTGCCATGGTGCAGCCATCTTGGGATCGCATGAATTAACGGATTATCTTGTGAATTTTGCTAGACCGTTCATGTATACTACCGCCTTACCGCCGCACACCTTGTGCACAATTATTGCGGCACATACTTTTTATGATGAATTGGGCACCGCCCAAAATATTAAATTAAAGGAGAATATAGACTACTTTAAAAGTCAAATTCTTGCCCATAAATTAGAGAAGTATTTTATAATTAGTGATACGGCCATTCAATCTTGTGTCGTAAGCGGCGCTAAGCAGGTAAAATCTGTTTCGAAGAAGTTGATGGATAAGGGCTTTCATATAAAGGCCATTGTTGCACCCACGGTTCCCGAGGGTCAGGAGCGGCTTCGATTTTGTTTACATAGCTATAATTCAAAAGAAGAAATAGGGCTATTGATTAAGCTTCTTTCTAGTTATCTTTAGAAGTATATATGGAATCGAAATTTTATCACCTAGCTTCATTTGAGTATGTTGCAGATGTGCAGATTGTTAAGGGAAAGTTGGAGTCTGAAGGTATCCCCGTTTTTTTACGGGATGAGAATACCCTAAATTCCGATCCTCTTATTAGTAATGCCATTGGGGGCGTAAAATTGCTTGTCTATGCCAGTGACAAGGACATGGCCATAGACATCTATAATGATATTAGGGCCTATGCCCAGGATAGTTTTGGAAACCCTATGGTTTGCCCAAATTGTAAGGCCCAAAAGTCTGAACCCTATTATAACAGAAAGGGGATTTTTTATAAACTTTTTCCCTTTTTTGAAAAAAGAAAATATAAGTGCCTAAATTGTGGCATAATCACGAATTCAAAGTAAAACGTAATGCAAAAGATTTTTGTAACCGGTATTTCTACAGGAGTTGGGAAAACCATAGCTTCTGCCATTTTTACCGAAGCCTTGGAAGCCGATTATTGGAAACCGGTTCAGGCGGGCGATTTGGACAATACGGATACCGATAGGGTAAAAAGCCTTATTTCAAACGATAAGACAAAATTTCATCCCAGCAGTTATGAGCTTAAGTCGCCCATGAGTCCGCATGCCGCAGCGGAAATCGATGGTTTTAGAATCGATAGGTTCCATATCAATGAACCGGAGACCAAAAACAATTTAATTATTGAGGGAGCTGGTGGAATTCTGGTACCGTTGAACGAGGAGGATACCATGTTCGATATTATAATGCCAGATTATAAAGTGGTAGTGGTATCCAGACATTATTTGGGGAGCATTAATCACTCTTTATTAACGATAAGCTGGCTGCAGAACAAGGGGTATGATGTAGCGGTATTGTTCAGTGGTAATAAGAACCCGCATACAGAAAATATAATCCTGCATAAAACGGGGGTTTCCTTATTGGGTAGAATTGAGGAGGAGAAAGAATTTACTAAAGAAGTGATTAAAAAATACGCCGATAAGTTCGATGGCATTTTGGAATCCTTATAAGCGTTGTAAGATTTCTGCGTTCTCCACCTCCGTATATACTTCATAGTATTTGGATAGATATCCATCTATATACGTGTTTTCTTCTATTTCTTTCTTATCAAAAATCCGTTTATTCTTTCTTAAGACTACGGTTTTAGGTCGCAGCTCCTCCATGATGTATTTTAATTCTTCTATGGAGTTTTTTCTAGGATTATCAAAAAACTGGAACATTTCATCCTTGCAAAGATTACTTGGATGGGTAGCTATTTTTGTAGGCGGATTTACATTGAGAAACCAGTACCCAATTTGATACTCCAAAAAGAAAATATTCTTTTTATCTAAGTTGTTCTTAGTGATATAGGCAGGTACGGAAATTCCCTCTCCATTATAAAAAGTGCCTTTGGCTATTTTATTTTTAATGATGTTGCCATATTCCAAATAGGTTTCTATGGGTATCAATAGGAAAAGTACCAGTATTAGTTTCTTGATTTTTGGAGTGATTTGCCATTGTATCTGAGACAGTGCTAAACCAACTAAAATAACAAGCAAGGGATGTAACTGTATTAAATAATGTCCGTTTACTCTGCCGCCTTTTACAAAAGATAGGACCACCCCTATGATGGTGATAAAAAGAATTTGAACCGCCGGCTGTTTAAAATTGATATAATTATTTTTCCATACGAAACCAAAAAATGCACTTAGCACTAAAAGAATAGGCAGCAACCTAAATACAGAATAACGTCTCGATTCAGAGTAGGCAAGTGGAGCTTCTACCACCGAATTATACCAAAGTTCTAATTGATCAGCTAAAAAATAAGGAAGTATGGTTAATCCAATGATGAGAAGTATTCCCGCTCCGTAGGCAATAGTATTCCAAAATCCTTCTGAAAATTCTTTTTTCTTGATATAGTCATAAAAGAGGTAAAGCCCTATGAAAAGGATAGCATAAGCCATATTTAGTTTAACCATTACGGCTATACCCATTAATAGCCCTCCAAAAAATACCCATAAAAAGCTCTGTCGTTTTATTAGAATATAAATGGCAGGCATAAAAAATGCCATGGTAATATGTTCAGACATGACGCCTTGTAAGCTTCCGAACAAACTTTGAAGCACAACAGCAGCGATTGCACACCAAAACCCAATCGCTTTAGTTGAAAGATAAGCCCCAATTCTAAAGGTGAAAAAAGAACTGATGGCAACTAATACCACCCCAAAAAGTCGGATTGTAAAAATACTTTTGCCAAAGGCATAAATGATACTTGCGAAAAAGAAAAAGGTAAGCGGTGGTTTTACATCCCAAAGTTCGGTAAAAGGTAAGTTCCCTTCCACCCAAGATTGAGCAACTAATATGAACGTACTTTCATCACGATCTACGTAATCTCTAAAAAAAAACGGGAACCGTATAAAAAGGGATACTAGAAATAGTATGATAAATGTAGTCCTACTTTCAAAGGCCTTGCATTTAGATAGAATTGTGTCTAGAAAGTGATTAGCCATTTGTCTTCATGTTTTGTTGATGGCTCCGCCAAATACGATATAAATCGACCCATAAACGAAAGAAATAGGAGAATTTGACCTTAGAATCTCCTTTGTCTATCCATCGTTTTACAGCGATTTCATCCATGAGTTCCAGAGCTGTAGGCTTCCCGTAATGTACAAGTATTCGACTGAAGATCTCTACATCAAAAAGCCACTTAGAAATAAAGGGTTTCTGAAAGGCAAGAAAGGCCATTTCCCTAGTAAATAATTTGCACCCACATTGTGTGTCGTATACTTTTATATTAAGAATATTCGATATAAAGGAGGCAATAATACGACCAAAAATAAATCTTGAAAATTTTCGGTCAATTATAGATCCTATCTTTAATATTCTTGAGGCAAAAACAAAACCTTTTCCATTTTGTAGGTAGGGTAAGTAAGAATAACACTCTTCCAAAGAGGTAGCTAAATCTGCATCCAAATATGCAAAGTTTCCGCCAATGTTATGTTTCAAACAGTACAAGACCGCGTTACGTATAGATTCTGCCTTACCTAAATTTCTGCTATTGGATAATTTTAATACTTTAGCGGGAAACGCTTTCTCTAATGTTAGTAGACGGTCTATTGTATTATCGGAAGAGGCATCATCGATAAATAATAGGGTGGCGTTTGGTTCTTTTTCAAGAAAATTTGCAATCTCGGAAAGGGGTAATCTGTTGTATTCATTGTAGCAGGGAACAATAATTATCAGGTCTCCAAATTTTTTATTTCCCATCTTTGCAAAATACGTTAAACCTGTTGCAACAAAATAGCTTGAATTGAAAAATCTTTCTAAAAGAGACAAAAAGTACCTCTGGCATCCCTTAACCCAACATAAGCTGAACAAAAAACAGTTGGGTATCGTTCGCGCCAAAGGGGCATTGCTTTTTGATGAGGATGGAAAGGAATATATTGATGGTATTGCATCTTGGTATACGGTAATGTACGGTCATTGTAACGAGTATATTGTCTCGGCAATGACCGAACAGATGAAAAAACTGGACTTTGTTATGTTTAGCGGTCTAACACACGAGCCAGCAATAGAATTGTCGGAAAAACTGATGGCGCTTTTGCCCAAAAATCAGGCAAAACTTTTTTTTAATGACAATGGCTCTACGGCCATTGAGGCGGCCATCAAGATGTCATTGCAATATTACCACAATCATGGGAAAAAGCGAGATACCCTAATAGCGTTTGAAGATGGTTTTCATGGTGATACGTTCGGGGCCATGAGTGCATCCGGACTCTCATCCTATAATGGTCCGTTCTCAGATTTTTTATTGAAAGTGGTTCGAATTCCTGTGCCCAACGAGCACAACCTAGAAGAAGTGAAGGGTGTCTTATATCAAATCCTAAAGGAAAATATGTGTGCTGCCTTCGTTTTTGAACCTTTGGTACAAGGGGCAGCAGGAATGAAATTTCATTCGGCAACGGGCTTGGATACGCTAATAAAAATCTGTCAAGAGAACGATGTGCTCTGCATAGCCGACGAAATCATGACCGGTTTTGGTAAAACCGGTAAAAATTTTGCATCTGACTATTTGGACCATAAACCGGATATTATTTGCCTGAGCAAGGCACTTACTGCCGGCATGTTTGCGTTAAGCATCACGAGTTGTTCCCAGACTGTATATGATCGGTTTTTGAGTGATGAGGTGGAAAAAGGATTTTTTCACGCCCATACCTTTAGCGCGCATCCTATTGGGTGTGCTGCAGCTATTGCGGGAATCAATTTGTTAAATTCGCCGGAAATAGTGGAACGACGAAACTATATAGAAAAAGCACATGCTATGTTTGCCCAAACAATGCAGGGCCACCAAAAAATTAACGCAGTTAGGACCCTTGGGGTAATCCTTGCCATTGACTTGAACATTAAAACCGAGCGTTACGGCAATTTGCGCGATTTGCTTTATGCCAATTTCATGGAACGGGGTGTATTGCTGAGGCCTTTGGGAAATACCATTTATGTGTTGCCTCCCTTTGTTATCACCAACGATCAATTGCAAAAAATTTACGATACTATAACCACGGTATTGGAAACTATCTGAAACTTGTTTTGAAAGAAAGAATATCAATTACCGCACTGGCATCCGTATCGCCCTTAGGCAGTTCCTTAAAGGAGACGTGGGAGGCGTACCAAGGTATCGAACATCATTTTGTCCAAGAAGACCGCAATGGCGCCAAAACATGGATTGCACCGTTGGCGAACTCAAGTAAAAAACAGGTCAATGCGCTACGTTCATTAGATGTGAAATACAAAAAATTGGACGAAAGTGTTCTTTACGCTATGGCCGCGTCAAGGTTGGCGGTTGCTGATGCCAATTGGCAGGGCAATTCAGACTTTGGGATTAATTTAGGGTCCTCAAGAGGGGCTACGGCCTTGTTCGAAAATTACCACAAAGAGTACTTGGAAACAGGAAGGGCCTCTACCTTAAGTTCCCCTACCACTACTTTGGGGAATATTTCTTCTTGGGTGTCCCACGATCTTGGGACACAAGGCCCTGAAATTTCCCATTCCATAACCTGCTCCACGGGCCTACATTCGGTTTTAAATGGGATTGCATGGATCAATAGCGGAATGGCAGATCGCTTTTTGGTTGGCGGTAGCGAAGCGCCCTTGACCGATTTCACTATAGCCCAAATGGAGGCCTTGAAAATTTACGCAAGGTCATTGGCTTCTAACACTAAACCTCGGGTTGGAAAACATGGGAGCGTACAAGACCAAAATCGTGTAAGCTATCCTTGCCAAGCCTTGAATCTGGAAAAGGAGTACAACAGTTTAATTTTAGGCGAGGGGGCATCGGTGGCTTGTTTGGAAAGGGGAATAAAAAACAATGCCATGGCTTTGATTGCCGGTGTGGGGTATGCTACGGAGGTACTGGAGCATAACACTTCTATCTCCACGGATGCCGTCTGTTTTCAGAAATCGATGAAAATGGCATTGGGAGATATGAATCCCTCCGAAATTGATGTGATCGTGATGCATGCACCAGGGACCATAAAAGGGGATGCATCCGAATACAACGCCATCCAAAAAGTTTTTGGAGCTAGAACACCCTTTTTAACGACTAATAAATGGAAATTGGGGCATACGTTTGCACCTTCGGGGATGTTCAATTTAGAAATGGCAGTATTAATGCTAATGAACAATCAAGTTGTAAAAGTTCCCTATTTGGATGTGGAAACTTTTGAAGGAAATGTGGATAAAGTGATGGTCAACGCCGTTGGTTTTGGAGGCAATGCCGTAAGTATGGTTATTGAAAACCCAATTTAAAGACGGGTTTTATATTTAAGAATAAACGAGAAATTACATCTGGTTTTGAGGTTAACATAACTAAGCGCTTATCGTATCCAATTTTGGTAGTTTGAATTCTTTAGATAATGCTTGGATGCAGGGATGATAAATTGGAATATAATGAATGGATTAACCGGTAATTTGAAAATTTTAATAAAAGCGTTCAACGTTACTTTATTATATCTAATGGAATTCCTCTATTTTTGAAACCTCATTGAATCTGATTTTATGAACGAAGCTAGACACGACTGGACCAAAGAAGAAATACTTGCCATCTATAATAAGCCAATGATGGAGCTGCTCTATGAGGCAGCTACCGTGCATAGGCAACATCACGATCCCAATACGGTTCAAGTATCCACATTACTGTCCATCAAGACAGGGGGTTGCCCAGAAGATTGTGGCTATTGCCCCCAAGCGGCCCGTTACCATACAGATATTGAAGGGAATGACCTTATGACCGTGCCACATGTAAAGGCTCAAGCACTACGGGCAAAAGCTTCCGGAAGCTCTAGGGTCTGCATGGGTGCCGCATGGAGAAATGTTAAGGACGGCCCGGAGTTTGATCAGGTACTGGAGATGGTGCGTACGATCAATAAATTGGATATGGAGGTTTGTTGTACACTGGGTATGATTACCGAAAATCAAGCCAAAAGGTTGGCGGAGGCAGGCCTTTACGCTTATAACCATAATTTGGATACCTCAGAGGACTATTATAAGGATGTAATTTCAACGCGGGCCTTTCAGGACCGCTTGTCCACGATAGACAATGTTCGTAAAAGCAATGTGACCGTTTGTAGCGGTGGTATTATTGGAATGGGGGAGGCTTTGGAAGATAGAGCGGGTATGTTGGTAGCTTTGACGTCGTTAAACCCACAACCAGAATCGGTTCCAATAAACGCATTGGTCGCTGTAGAAGGCACCCCAATGGAGGCTATTGAGCCCATTTCTATTTGGGAGATGGTACGTATGGTTGCAACGACAAGAATTGTAATGCCAGAGACCCAGGTGCGCTTATCCGCAGGGCGAACCCAGATGAGTAGGGAAGGACAGGCCATGTGCTTTTTTGCGGGGGCCAATTCAATATTCGCGGGCGATAAATTATTGACCACCCCAAACCCAGACGTTAATGACGACATGGAAATGTTTAAGTTACTGGGACTTAATCCACAAAAGCCATTTACAAAGGTATCGCAGCCAAAAACGGTGGAAGCAGCGGATTCTCAACTACAACAACTGGGAGAAAAGCCGAAATGGTCCAGGCCAGGGCATACAATTGAACGTAATGAGTCCGCTAAACAGAAAGCGAAAATTACCGACTAATCTTACATTAATACATTTTTAAGAAGTTATTTTCTTAACGTTAATTACCTTTGGCTTCCCTAAAAACCATGTTTCATTGAAGTTAGCTGAGATTCCAAGGGTGGGTAAGATTACCAAGGAAGAATTTATCGAGAACTACTTTAAGCCGCAAAAGCCTGTTGTTATTCAAAGGGCTATTGAGGACTGGCCTGCTTTCGAGAAATGGAACCTTGCCTATATGAAGCAGATCGCAGGGGATAAAATGGTTCCCTTGTACGATAACAGGCCTGTACAACATAAAGATGGGTTTAACGAGCCGCACGCCAAGATGAAAATGGCAGATTATGTGGATTTGTTGATGAAGGAACCTACCAAGTACAGGATCTTTCTTTGGAATATATTGAAGGAAGTACCGCAACTACAACAAGATTATAAGTTTCCCGATTTTGGATTAAAGCTCCTGAAGGGCTTGCCCATGCTATTTTTTGGTGGGCGGGATTCGTATACCTTCATGCATTACGATATTGATCTTGCCAATATTTTTCATTTTCATTTTGATGGTGAAAAGGAAGTGATTCTGTTCCCACAATCCGAAACAAAAAAGCTATACAAAGTGCCGCATTCGCTCATTACGCATGAAAGCATCGATTTTTCAAATCCGGATTATGATCGCTGGCCTGCATTAAAGAATGCATCAGGGTTTAGGACGCTACTCACCCATGGAGAGGTCCTGTATATGCCCGAAGGGTATTGGCATTACATGAAGTACCACACGCCCGGTTTTTCCATGAGTTTAAGGGCCATAGCCCGAAATCCGAAGAACCTATCCAAAGCATTTTACAATGTATTGGTGATGCGTTATTATGATGTACTTATGCGAAAGCTTCAAGGACAAAAATGGATCGATTGGAAGAACGAACAGGCTATTATAAGAACAAATATGAGCCATTAAAACAAATATTGAATACTTTTACAAAAAATCAGGCTACTATGAAAACAGGATTACTTTTTGCATTATTCACCATACTTTCTTTTAATCTTTGTGCGCAACAATCGTATTCTGGTGAAGGTGACCAAAAATTTCAGATCGGTGCAAATTTTCAGGAAAATGGCACCGGAATAGTTTCGACGTATGATTTGGGCATAGGGGAAAATATTTCCATTGGTGTTCAAGGAACTTATGTATTGGGAGTTAATAGCGATATAAATGCCGATTTTGGCGACCGGTTCGATATTAAGGGAAGGTTTAATGCCAATTTGGGGAACGTACTCAATATCGATGAACGATTTGATGTTTACCCAGGATTACATTTGGGACTAAAAAACTTTGGCGGGCATTTAGGCACGCGGTTCTTCTTTTCCGATGGTTTTGGGCTTTTTGCAGAGGCAAGTCTACCTATAGCAAAATATAATAATGACGAACTAACGCCAGCCGAAGAATTGAACAATCAATTTATATTTGCGATCGGGGCTAGTTTTAGTCTGTAGGGCTATTTTGAAATAAGTTCCTGAAGTTTTTCATACACGAGGTGGCTTTCCCAACCTCTATACAAAAGATAGTCCGCTAGTTTTTTCTTTCTTTTTTGAAGATTGGCCTCATTCAATTGTTGCAATCTTTTTTTGGCGAGTGTGTCCAAGGTATTTGCGTATTCTATTGGGTCTATCTCCTTTAAGGCTGTTGTAATATTATACTTGGATATGTCGCGTTGTTTCAATTCATTTACAATCCTCTTCCTGCCCCACTTTTTAATTTTAAACTTTCCCCGTGCAAAGCTTTTGGCAAACCGCTCTTCGTTCAAAAAACGGTCTTGTATAAGTTG
This sequence comes from uncultured Flavobacteriaceae bacterium, assembly GCA_963793365.1. Classification (GTDB taxonomy): domain Bacteria; phylum Bacteroidota; class Bacteroidia; order Flavobacteriales; family Flavobacteriaceae; genus Maribacter. The sequence goes on from CAWBZP010000004.1 coordinate 165,966, forward strand.
GCCTATGATTTTGTCAATGGCCATAGGAATCATTCCCATATCTTTTAGCTTTGAAACGACCTCTTTATGACAACGGTCCTGATAAGCGCAATAGTGCTCTATTTTTTTTGTGGCCTCCTGTAGTGAATAGGCTCTACGTGAATTTTGCATAGGCTTATTGTAGGGGGATATTAACTTTAAAAGATTCCCGGGAACTGGAAAATGTAATTTCCTTATTCGTGCTTTTCAAGGCATTATACCCATCCATGGTCGAATAGTCCACTCCCCCAATGAAAGGTAGCACAAGGTCTACAGTCCATAGCGGATTGGTTTGCTCTACAACAAGCTTTAAAGATGTTTCTGTTTTTTCGTAATGTACTGAAATAGCATTATCTGCAATGATTACATTTTCCAAGGAGGCCTTATTCCATTCGGTCGGTATTTGCGGTTTAATGGTCACGTGTTTATTTACGGCCATGGGGTTGATCCCAAAAAATTGTTGAACAATGGGTACGGCATAGCTGTAGATGTTCCATGCTTGTGTAATCATACCATAATCTGGTGAGACTTCATAGATGCTGCCGGGAAAAGCGTAGCTAAAAGTTCTTGTCATCCGCTTTAAATAATCCAAGGCCCTATCAGGTCTTCCATAGTTATTTTCCGCAATGGCCTGTACCCCTGTGGGCAAGGTCATCACCGCACCGGTATACGAAAAGACTTTACTTCCTTTAAAAGCACCTTCTTCAGTACCGGCAGAATCGTCGCGATCTATGCCTGTAACGAAGACCCCATAGGGGTTCACGAAGCGTTCGGCCGTATTTAATGCTGTTATGGCTTTAGCGGAGTCCGCAATATTCATTTCCATTGGCGTGTTCACAACCCAGTTGTGGTGCACCACAAACTCCCTAAGACCGCTGGAAGGGTTGGCCTTTATTTTTTCTTTCGTCTGCTTTAGCTCGGTAACGGCCCAGGGTTTATTCAAGGTATCTGCCCTGATAATTGCGTCATCAATTAAATGAAGGGCTTGCTTGTCCGTACCCAAAAAATCGGCATAGGAATTAAATTCTGGGGACCAGAAGGCTTCGTTTATTTTAGTTTTTAAAAGGGTCGCCGTTCGTAAATACGTTTCGGATATGGAATCGTTGCCCAATTCCAATGCTATTTTTGAAGCATCAAGAAAAGCACGTTGGGTATAAGAGGCCACGTCCACCATCTCGCTATCGAGCCCATGAATCTCCATCATACCAAATCCGTCCGGAAACAGATTGCCATTGGAGTCGTTCTGTGTTAATAACCATTCCAATCCTTTTTTAATGGTTGGGAAGTATTTCTTTAAAAATTCCTTATTCCCGTTCCAGCGGTAGACCTCCCATATCAGCGAGGCGAATTGGGGGGTTTCATTGATGTTCCCCGGATTGAAAACAGCTCCATTGGTAGACATCTCATGAATAATTTTACCATTACCATTTACGGCGTTGGAAACACTGTCCAATAAGCGAATAGTACTATACACCGCATCTGTTTGGCCAATGGCCATATATCCTTTAAGGGCATATTCACTATCCACGCCAAACCACCAAGGGTAATCTGGTATACCGGCCGTGATTCCCGTACCAATTTCCGGAACGGTGCGTACCAACCAATCGCAATTATATTTTAACCATTCAAAGGCCTGCTGCATGCCCTTGTCTGGGATGGTCAATTTTGATTGATTGGCCAACCGGGCATAGCGTTCTTTTTTGTCAGCCAATTGAGCATGAAATTGTTCTTGCATGCGGGAGTAGGTGCTCAGCGCATCCTCCTTGGAAGTATAGGAGCCAGCTATGGAAAATGTGATTGTTTTTTGTGCGTTGGCAGGCACCTCAATAGCATAATGTAATCTGTTGGATGTACCTAAGCCTGGCCGTGTATTGGGGATGGTAGATTGGTCAATGGGCCTTTCGTCGGCACCATAGGTAGTAAACCACGTATTATTGGCATCTTGTACCAACCATTGCCCAGTTTCGGCGATGAATGTTGCCGTATCCTCTGCATCTATCATTTGTGTACGCTCACCCAACCAGGTTGGTCTTAGGTCTGAATGACCTGTAAATTCAAAATTAAATTGTTGATCAGTGTTTCCTGTATTTTTGAAGGTATAGTGAACTGAGATACCCTGTAGGTCATCTGGAACAAATTGAAAGCGTTCTACTTGTAAATATTGTGAGGGTAGCTCATAGACATGTTTATTCGCAAACGGATAATTAACAAAAGTGGTCGCACTGTCCAAAGGTGTTCTAATTGCTCCATCAAAATTAAGTGCTGCATCAAAGCCGTCCATAAGTTTGATGGGATGGTTCCAAATTCCTCCCATTTCGCCTTGTATATGCCAACCCAATGACGGAAAATTTCCATTTTGGTGCCCTACCATATAAACTCTATTTCCGGCTGTCAGAAATGGTGAATCCAGGTATTCTTTTTTCCCCTCAATAGTTGGGACATCAGATAGTATAGTGGCCAGCTTATTATTTTGTTCCTCATTGGTACAGGCAGTGAGGAGTACAAGTAACACAGAAAGATACAGGAGGTCTTTTTTCATTACGGGTTCTGTTTGGAAAAGTAATTGTAGTAAAGGTATTATATAAAGTACGGACATAAAAAAAGCGACTTCGTTATGAAGTCGCTTTTTTTTCTAATATATAGTTTTACCGTCCTTGTTTTTAAATCGGTATTCAAGATACGTATACGCATCCCTAGGTTGTATTTTGATCCATCTTTTATATTCCAAGAACCATTTGGTTCTCATGGATGGAAATCCTTTGGTAATAAATGCCGCAATAAAGGGGTGTATATTTAATATAATAGTATTATCCTTTGCGGGACCTTTAAGGAGTTTTTCAAGATCTACCGTAATTTTGTCTATTAAAACAATGGGTGCTTCAACCTCTTTTCCCGCATTGTTGGGGTCCTCTTCGGTTGTTTTAATATTCATTTCAGGACGCACCCTTTGACGGGTAATCTGAATTAAACCAAATTTACTTGGTGGTAATATTTTATGTTTGGCACGATCATCTTTCATCTCATCCCTAAGGTGTTCAAAAAGCTTTTTTCTATGTTGGGATTTTACCATGTCTATGAAGTCGACAACGATAATACCTCCCATGTCGCGCAGGCGCAATTGCCTTGCTATTTCCGAAGCTGCCAACAAATTTACCTCCAAGGCGGTATCTTCTTGGTTTTTGGCTTTATTAGATCTATTGCCACTATTTACATCGATAACATGAAGGGCTTCGGTATGTTCTATAATTAAATAGGCACCTTTGCTCATGGTTGCCGTGCGGCCAAAAGACGTTTTTATCTGCCTTTCTATACCAAATTTCTCAAAAATTGGTACGTTGGTGTCATAGTGCTTCACGATATCCTCCTTATCTGGAGCAATCTCGGCCACATAGTCTTTAATTTCACTATATAATGTGGCATCATCTACATGAATTCCAGTAAAGCTATCATTGAAAACATCCCTTAATATGGAGGATGCCCGGTTGAGCTCTACGAATACTTTAGAAGGTGTTTGGGCACGATATAATTTTTTACACATTGCTGTCCATTTCTTCAGCAAGTTTTCTAGATCTTTGTCCAGTTCCGCTACTTTTTGCCCCTCTGCAACTGTTCTTATGATTACCCCAAAACCTTTGGGCTTAATACTTTTAACGAGTCTTTTTAACCTATCTTTTTCTTCTTTGCTCGCTATCTTTTGAGATACGGAAACACGGTCGGAAAAAGGGACCATTACCAAATAGCGCCCGGCTATGGATAGCTCTGAGCTTATTCTTGGACCTTTGGTGGATATGGGTTCTTTTACAATTTGAACCAATAGGGATTGGTTGGCCTTAATGACATCGGTGATCACACCATTTTTATCAATATCGGCATCGGTAGGAAAATTTTGCAAGGTGTAATCCCTTAATTTTCCTGAGCTCACTTGTTTGATGAACTTAAGCATGGAAGATAGTTGCGGACCTAGGTCATGATAATGCAAAAAAGCATCCTTTTCATACCCAACGTTAACAAATGCAGCGTTAAGGCCCGTTACCGGTTTTCTGATTTTAGCGAGAAAAATATCCCCCACAGAAAAATCATTGCTGTTTTCTTCTTTATGCAGTTCAGTGAGTTTACCGTCCTTTAACAAGGCAAAGTCAACGGCTTGGGAACTAGATCTTACGATTAATTCTCTATTCACCTGAATATATTTTTAGTCGTTCTTAACATGAGGTCAAGAAACGAACTGATTAAACAATACCTGAAACAGATACCTGGTGTACCTGCCGAAATCCATTTCTAGAATTTCTATGTCAATGAACGAAAATAGAAAAAGTAGTTAAAAAACTACTTTTTCTTGTGTCGGTTAGCTCTTCTACGCTTCTTGCGCTTATGTGTAGCTACCTTATGTCTCTTTCTTTTTTTACCACTGGGCATAAAGTTCTTTTTTAAGTTTAATTATTTTACGTGTACGTTGCTCTTTACTCCTTCAACAAAAACCTTGGCAGGTTTGAATGCCGGAATGTTATGAGCGGGTATTTTAATTGTTGTGTTCTTGGAAATGTTTCTACCGGTCTTTTCAGCCCTGGTCTTGATTATAAAACTTCCAAAACCTCTAAGGTAAACATTATCACCACTTTCCAATGATGTTTTTACCTCTTCCATAAAGGACTCCACTGTAGCTTGTACATCTCCTTTTTCAATTCCCAGTTTATCTGAGATTTTCGATACAATTTCCGCTTTCGTCATCTTTCAATATTAGATTTTCTGTATGTTTTTTCGGGTTGCAAATATATAAATTAAATTCAATCTTTCTTTCTAATAGATTAATTTTAAGTGTATAAACTGCTACTTTTATCGCTTAGTATTCAAGAGCATGTCCTTTTCAAGTAAAATTTTGGAGTGGTACCACCAAAATAAACGTCAATTACCTTGGCGTGAGACTACCGATCCTTATAAAATCTGGTTATCCGAAATTATTCTGCAACAGACCCGTGTAGCTCAGGGAACCCCGTACTACATTAAGTTTATAAGCGCTTATCCAACTGTTGGGGATATGGCAAAGGCCAAGGAGGATGAGATTTTAAAACTTTGGCAGGGATTGGGCTACTATTCCAGGGCGCGTAACCTGCACGCTACAGCAAAAACCGTGGTCAATGAATATAACGGTAGGTTTCCTGATAATTATAAGAAACTTTTAACATTGAAGGGCGTAGGGGATTATACGGCGAGCGCTATTTCCTCAATTTGCTTCAATGAGCCGCAAGCGGTAGTCGATGGCAATGTGTACCGTGTGCTAGCACGTTATTTTGGCATTGATACCCCAATCAATAGTACTAAGGGTATAAAGTTCTTTAAAGAATTGGCCCAGGAAGTGATGGATCCAAAGCATATTAGGGATTATAACCAGGGGATTATGGAGTTTGGGGCAATGCAGTGTACCCCAAAGAACCCGTACTGCCTGCACTGTCCTTTAGGCGAAAGCTGTGTTGCCCTACAAAAGGGGTTACAGGACCAATTGCCTGTAAAAACCAATAAGACAAAAGTTAGGAACCGCTATTTTAATTATTTGGTCCCTGTTCATGTTGATAATAGTGGGACTTATCGCACGATTTTTCAGCAGCGGCGGGGAAAGGGCATTTGGCAAAACTTATGGGAATTTCCGTTGTTGGAGTCCAAAACCGTTTTGGATATGGAAGCCGTTAAAAATCGGTATCAAGAAATTTTGGCTCCCATGAAGAAAGTCAATATTTCCGAGTACAATGAAAAGCCGATTGTCCATAAATTATCGCACCAAACCTTACATGCCAAATTCTGGATTTTGACTACCGAAGATGCAATTCCCAATGCGAAACCACTAAAAACCTTGACGGAATATCCAGTACCTGTTTTGATCGCCGATTTCATAAAAGCGTTTAAATTTTAGTACTTTTGAATACTTATACGTTAATATTATGAGCGGTACATTAAATAAGGTTATGTTGATTGGGCATTTAGGGGATGAGGTGAAAATGCATTATTTTGAAGGTGGTGGTAGTATAGGAAGATTTCCTATCGCAACAAATGAGACCTACACCAATAAATCTACCGGTGAACGTGTGACCAATACAGACTGGCACAATATTGTTGTACGCAATAAAGCGGCAGAGATTTGTGAAAAATATTTGAGTAAGGGCGACAAGGTCTATGTGGAAGGCAGGCTAAAGAACCGCCAATGGCAGGGTGAGGACGGTAATACTCGTTATACCACAGAAGTACACGTACAGGAATTTACGTTCTTGACCACTAAAAAAGAGAGCATGGCAACCGCCGGAGATGCATCTGTAGGAGCTTCCCAAAATACGGGTGGCGATGATCGAACACCTCCTAAGGGTGCTACTCCTTTGGGCCAAACGGCCGAGGATGACCTACCCTTTTAACACTAAATAAACAGGAACTATTGGACCCAGACCCCTTACCGTTATTCGTAACATCTTTGGCTGTGAACGGTGTATTTGCAATTAATATAGTAGTACTCTTGGTACTACTCCTTTGTTCTGCATTGGTTTCTGGTGCAGAAGTGGCCTTGTTTGGTCTCTCCCCAACGGAAATCAAGGAATTGGACGATGAAAAATCCGCAAAGAGCAACATCCTTATCAAATTATTGGAGCGCCCTAAAAAGCTTTTGGCAACCATATTGATTGCAAATAATGCTATCAATATCGGGGTCGTATTGCTTTTTAGTATCATTGGTGATACGCTTTTCGCATCTGTGAATCAAGTCCTCTTTGGCTTGGTTTCCGTAAGGTTTTTATTGGAAGTGGTCGTTGCCACGTTTTTGATTTTGATGTTCGGGGAAATATTGCCCAAGGTGTATGCCAATAGAAACAGAATGAGCTTTTCACATCTCATGGCATTCCCGCTACGTTTTTTGGATGTGCTATTTTCACCTCTAAGTTTGCCAATGCGATCGGGCACCTTGTTCCTTTACAATAAATTGGGAAAACAGAAGTCGAACTTGAGTATCGACCACTTGTCGCAGGCCTTGGATTTAACTTCCCACGGCGACACCACTAAGGAAGAAAAGAAAATTTTAGAGGGAATAGTAACCTTTGGCAATACAGATACCAAACAGGTAATGCGGCCACGTATCGACATCTTTGCGTTGAACGAGCAAATGAAATTTCCTGAAGTTCTCTCGGAAATTAAAAAAAACGGGTATTCACGTATTCCGGTTTTTGGTGAAAATATAGATACGGTAAAAGGAGTGCTGTACGTAAAAGACCTGCTGCCCTATTTGGATCGGAAAACATTTAATTGGATAACCCTAATTCGGGAACCCTATTTTGTTCCTGAAAACAAGAAATTGGACGATTTGTTGGCTGAATTCCAAGAAAAGAAAAATCACCTTGCTATCGTGGTAGATGAATATGGCGGCACCTCCGGTCTGGTAACCTTAGAGGATATCATTGAAGAAATCGTGGGGGATATCAGCGATGAGTTTGATGATGAAGATCTTATTTTTTCAAAGTTGGACGATTATAACTATGTCTTTGAGGGAAAAACACCTTTAAAGGATTTTTACAGGGTTATAAAATTGGAGGATAGTGATATTTTTGAGGACAACAAAGGTGAGTCGGAAACCTTGGCCGGTTTTGTTCTTGAAAAAGCAGGAAGTTTTCCCAAACGTGGAGAAAAAATACTTTTTGAATCGTACACCTTTGTGGTGGAAGGGATGGACAAAAAACGATTGAAACAAATTAAAGTAACATTGCCCCATGAAGTTTAAAAAATTCATCAGCATTGTGGCCGCTCTACTTCTTGCAATAAGCTGCCAAGATGAACCAATTCCAAAACCAAAGGCCAAGATGCGGTTAGAATATCCACAGGGTAAGTTGGCTGATCTGGAGACCAATAATTTTCGGTTTAAGTACAACCAACGCGCAAAACCAAATCTCAATAAAGAAAATGCCTTCACTATTGAATATCCAGATATGAAAGGCGCTATATTTCTAAGTTATAAAAAAGTAGATGATAATTTGGGCCAGTTGATTACAGATTCTAAGCGTTTAAGTTATGAACATGCCGTTAAGGCCGATAATATCGTGGAACAGCCTTTTGTGAATCCAAAGGATGAAGTTTATGGCGCCCTATTCGAAGTGCAGGGAAATGCGGCTTCCCAATCCCAATTTTACGTAACGGATAGTACTACACATTTTTTAACAGGGTCCGTATATTTTTATACGAAGCCAAATTATGATTCAATTCTACCGGCAGCTGCATATCTTCAAAATGATATTAGGGGCATTATGGAAACCTTGAAGTGGAAAAAATAAAGATGGAAAGAATGACGGCATTGGAACTACTAAATTGTCATGAACGCATACAACCCCATATCCACAAGACGGCTGTTCTTACTTCTAGGTTAGTTGACAAGAAAATAGAGGCCTCTATTTTTTTTAAGTGTGAAAATTTTCAACGGGCAGGTGCCTATAAAATACGCGGGGCCACCAATGCAATTTTACAACTAACGGATGCCCAGAAAAGCAAAGGTGTGGTTACCCATTCCTCAGGGAATTTTGCACAGGCTCTATCCTTGGCGGCACAAAGCATTGGTATAGCGGCACATATCGTGATGCCCACAACAGCTCCTGAAGTAAAAAAAGTAGGTGTTAAGGAATATGGTGGTAACATTTACCTCTGCGAACCAACGCTGGCGGCTAGACAAGCGATGGCAGATGAAATTTCTGCACGTACGGGGGCTACCTTTATTCACCCTTCCAATGATGAAAATGTGATACTTGGCCAAGGAACCGCGGCTATTGAGCTTTTGAGGGAGCAGCCAGATCTGGATTTTATTTTTTGCCCGGTAGGTGGCGGCGGACTTATTGCAGGGTCAGCCCTTGCCGCCAATTTTTTTGGAAATAATTGCAGTGTAATCGGAGGGGAGCCTTATGAAGCGGATGATGCGTACCGCTCCTTATTGAGCGGCAAAATTGAGGACAATGAAACTGTAAATACGATTGCGGACGGACTAAAAACTACCTTGGGAGATAAGAATTTTCCAATTATTAAAAATAGCGTCTCGAAAATTGTAAGGGTCCAAGAGGCCGAAATAGTGGCGGCGATGCGTTTGGTCTGGGAGCGGATGAAGATAATTATTGAGCCATCAAGTGCCGTTACCGTTGCGGCGGTACTGAGGGAGGCTGAGGAGCACCCTAATACTTTAAAGGGAAAAAAAATTGGAATAATTATTTCTGGTGGAAACGTAGACTTGGAAAAATTGCCTTTTTAGCCCTTCCAATAGAACAACTTAAGGTAAACCCATAGTAACACTAAAAATAGGATAACCCATATTTGGGAAAGGAAGCAACACCATCAGAAGATTGGTGGTTGCAGTTTTAGATACGGCTTATTTATTCAATATTTCCTCGGCATTTTTAATACTCGAGTTGATGGCGTCTTTAACGTCATTAATGTTTTCTAGCTCTGCTTTCAGCAATTCCCTTTTTTCTTCGGAAAGTTCCTTGCCGTACATAATCTCATCAGAATCGAAACGATTTCCAAAATCTTGCATCCAGTCCATCATGGCTTTATTGGCTTCCTGTAAATCTCTCATTGCTTTGGCTTCGGTTGAGGCTGTCCCTAAAGAGTCCGCCATAGGTTTTAATTGGCCAACTAATTTACCAATAGTTCCCATTTTCGGCATTACCTCGTCATGGGTCGCCATCACTTCTTTCATTAGTGTTGGTTCCTTTACTTTTTTTTCCTCTTTACAAGAAAATGTAATAAGCATGCATGTGGTAAGTAGTAGTAAAATTTTATTTTTCATTGGCTTTTTGGTTTCGGTGAAATTGGAAAAATTGGCACCGTTATCCGGTTTGTAAAGATAGCAAATAACGAAAACTTAAATTGTGTCTAGAAGGTAAAAGAACTTTTGAATATAGGCTGGTATCAAATCCTTTAATTTGGGTTATCTGTCTCTACTTGGTTAAGTAAGTTTTTTGCCGATAGACCCTAGCGATTTAAGGCCCGGATTAAAAGTTATTTTCGCAAGAGATTAGGTTTCTTCGTTTAGGAAGGCATTTATCGTAAAAAAAGCCAACATTTGTATTCAAAAATTCTAAACTTGAAAGTAGTTGAACAAAAGTGGATTTACCTCATGGTTCTTTCCTTTATCTGGGGGTCTTCTTTTATCCTTATCAAAAAATCCCTAGTTGGTTTTACTCCCATTCAGGTAGGAGGATTGCGGATTGTTTTTGCATCGTTGTTATTGTTTGCTCTGGGGTTCAATTCATTACGGACACTGTCTAAAAAGGATTGGAAATGGATGCTGGTCGCAGGACTATGTAGTTCATTTTTCCCGCCTTTTTTCTTTGCACTGGGCCAAACGCAAATTAGTAGTGGAGTTACTTCGATACTAAACTCCGTAGCGCCACTTTTTACGACTGTGGTTGGGGTAGCGCTCTTTGGGCTTGTACTTAAACGTAGGCAGGTGCTTGGCGTGTGTATTGGTTTTTTAGGCACTGTAGTTCTTATCGCTTCTGGCATGGAGCACAATCCAAACCAAAATTATTGGTATTCATTCTTTATTATCAGTTCTGCATTAGGCTATGCGTTCAATATCAATATCATTAAAAAGCATTTATCACATATAAGTCCGTTGGCAATTACCACGGCAAGTTTTGGAGTCGCTTTTCTCCCTGCATTGGTATTGCTTTTTTATTCTGGGGTGTTCTCCCAATTCATGGGTAATCTTGAAATGCAGGCATCATTATGGTATTTGTTGGCCCTGGCGCTTTTAGGAACTGCACTTGCCAATATTCTTTTCAATAAACTAATACAATTGTCGAGTCCCGTTTTTGCGGCATCAGTCACCTATTTAATTCCGCTTGTGGCAGTGCTATGGGGCTTATTTGATGGTGAGCGAATCTCATGGATACAATTGGTAGGTGGACTCATTATACTCTTTGGGGTTTGGATGGTAAACAGGAAAAAAAGTCTACCATCCGTAGAAATTTAATTAATTACTGTAACAAAACTTGAAGGTCTTTGTCTTTACGATACAACTAAATTTGAAAATAGAACAATTATGAAAAAGATACTACCAACCGCGCTCATTTTAGTTTTTATGGTGAGCGCATTACAGGGCCAGGACAAAACCTTTAAGGTGAAAGGGTTTTCCAAAATTATTGTAAGTCCACATATTGAAGTGAATCTGGTGGAGGGCGAACAGGAGAGCGTTGTCATCGAAAATGCAAAGGTTGACCTGGATAAAATTAATGTTGAAGTGAGCGGTGCCACATTAAGACTCTATCTGGATGATGCCAAGGTGGTTACAAAATCTGAAAGGACCTCAAATGACCAATGGAGGGGTAAGAAACCATTGTACAGTGGTACTATGGCAACGGCTACCATTACGTATAAATCCTTAAAAAACATATCTATTCGCGGAGAGGAAGTGGTACGCTGTAAAAGTATGTTGAAGGCAGATGATTTTAAAATGTCCCTATACGGGGAGACCAAGGTGTATTTTAACAGTGTTGATATGAATGAACTTACTGTAGCTATTTACGGGAGCAGTTATTTGGAAATTGGGGACGGTAGTATAAAAAGACAGGTTTTTAGGGCGTATGGTGAGAGCGAGGTGAATACCTTGGGTATGGCTGCCGATGAAACCAAAATTACGGCTTATGGCGAGAGTAATTTTAGGGTTAATGTATTGGAAAGATTAAAGGTGACCTGTTACGGGGAAACCAACATTAATTATACCGGTGATGCGAACGTTGACATGGGAATAATTATAGGCGAGGCAAAAGTTAGAAAAATAGGATAGTGTTTATTTAATTTTTAAATGGAAAAACCCGCCAATTGGCGGGTTTTTTTATACTTAAAAGCTAACTAGTTATTCAAAATCTGCAGCGGATACCCCTTCATTTACCTTTATATCCGAAAATATAAATTCAAAACTTTGCGGGCCCACGGTTCGTATCAATTTAAAGGGAAAAAGTATACCCGATACTTCCTTATAATCTTCAAAGTTAAAGGTGCTTTGCATCTGTTGCCCCTGTACTTCGGCAACGTTCACCTCTTGTACTTTGAGTCCGGTTTCCGTATCGTAAAAAGCTGTTTTTCCATCCGTGATCTTGACCTTGTAGGCACTTTTATCCCCAATCACTTCAGTGCCCTCCAGTTCAATACCTCCGGCTGCCAGATAATTTAGTTCTGGAAAGGGAGCGGACTCCTCTTTTAAATTTTTTATTTCCTCTGCAGACAAATCCTTACGTTGTCCTTGGTTCACCATATACCCCTTATCACCATCCAAAACTTGTTTGCTTAAGGAATTTCCCATCATTTTTACATCTTGCATGAATTGATCACTATCAGTTTTTTTTACCTCAAGTTCCAGTTTCATTCCTTGCATTTCTGCTGCGGCAATCATGGAATAGGATTCCACACTTTCCAATTTTGCTTTTCCGCCAATAGCTTCTATATATTTTTCCAATACAGTTGACGCAGTCATCCCTTCGGGTACGGCAGCTTCATAATTTGGAGCATCGGTTCTCTCGGCAGTTTTGGTAAAGTATAACACGGGAAGATTTTTCCCATTGTACTCTACATTTCGCAAATTGTCAAGTACTTCACTTCCTTTGCCGGTCACTACAACCCTAGCGTTCTCTGGATTGAAGTATTTTTGTGCGGCCTTCTGTACATCTGAAATCGTTACATTATCCAATCTTTCCAGATAGGTCTTGTAAAAATCCTTGGGAAGGCCTTCCGTTTCAATATTTAAAGCATAACGAGCAATTGTCTGTGGGTCTTCCAGTGCCATAATAAACCTACCTGCGTATTTGGCCTTAGTGTTATTCAATTCCTTTTCGCTAACAGGTTCTGTATTGATGCGCTGTATTTCCTTTAATAGTTCCACAACAGAACTATCGGTCACCGCGTTTCTAACTTGGGCCGTAGCACGGAATCTGGAGGCAGCGTACTTGTCATCATTAATCGAAGAATAAGAACCATAGGTATAGCCCTTGTCTTCACGCAGATTAAGGAATAGTCTACCTTCTCCGCCACCGCCAAGAATTTGATTGGCCACCAAAACCGGAATATAATCAGGATCCTTCATTTTTAAATCAGCGATATTCTGAACGGCTATTTCAGACTGTACCGCATTGGGCATATCTACAAAGTTGATCTGCGTATTGGGCACATTTTTAGGACTTGAATAACTGAAACTGGGTGGAACAGCTTTGGTCCAAGAAGTAAAGTATTTCTCTGTCAGTTCCTTTACATTGGCAAGGGACACATCCCCTACAATGATCAAGTAGGCATTTGCAGGCACAAAATAATCCCTATAAAATCCTTCAACATCCGAAAGCGTGACATTATTGACAGTCTCCTCCGTTGTAAATTCACCATAAGGATGGCCTTTGCCATAGGCCAGAGCACGTTGTACCCTGCCAGCTATGGCCGAAACATCTTTTTCTTGGGTTTTTAATCCCGTTATCAAGAGATTTTTTTCCTTTTCAAATTCTTCCTGTGTGAAGTTTGGATAAATAGCGGCGTCTGCCATTAACTCCATCATTCTTGGAAAGTATTTGGAAAGGGATTGCGCATAGGCACCTTGGGGACCAAAACTAAGCCGTGCTCCCAAAAAATCAATTTCTTCATTAAATTCATCTTTTGGGATATTCTTAGATCCATTTCCTAAAAGACTACCTGTAAGACTACTTACCCCTGCTTTCTCACCTTCAAGGATGGGCGGATTGTCTATGGTAAGTTGAATGGAGACCCTTGGTAGTTTATGGTTTTCAACAACCAGTACTTTTAAGCCGTTGTTCAATTGAAAACTTTCCGGGTCGCTTAGATTTATTTCTGGGGCAGGACCGGGTTTTGGCATAATGGTTCGGTCAACTTGCGCTTGGGCAGCAAAGACCATAAATAATGCTGCTGCTAGTATGTGTAACTTTTTCATAGTGTTTTAATTTGAAGTGTTTTCTGCCGGCAAATATTCCAATACCAATCGTTGATTGGGCTTTAAATAGTTATTGGCTACCACTTTTATATCTTCTCTTGTAATGGAACGATAGATATCTATTTCCTTATTAATCAGTGAAGTATCTCCGTATAAGAGATAATATCTGGCCAACGAATTGGCTATGCCCTCTACGCTGGAGTTTGAATTCACGAATTGGTTTTCAAACTTGTTCTGTAATTTTTGGTAATCTTTTTCAGAAATCAAAGTTGTTCTTATCTTTTCAACTTCCTCCTCCATTTCTGTGGTGAGGGTTTCCAAACTGGTTTCGCCTACTGGAAGTCCAAAAACAACGTACATTCCATAATCTTCTTGAGAAATATTAAAGGCGCCTACCTGTAATGCCTGTTTTTGGTCATCTACCATTTTTTTGTAAAGCTTGGAGGAAGGCCCATCGCTTAAGTACGTCGAAATCATATCCAGTACATAGGCATCCCTATTCCTAAAACCAGGAGTTCTGTAGGCAATCATGGAAGCAGGTATTTGAATGTTGCTATCGTATGCTTTTGCGTTGATTTGTTCCGTTATAGGGGTTTCTTGCGGATAGTTTCTTGAAATGCTTTCACCTTTTGGTATTGGCCCAAAATAATCCTTAACCATTTTTTTGGTCTCGGCGATGTCTATATCACCTGCTACCACAAGTACGGCATTGTTGGGAACATAATACTTTTTGTTGTAGGCAATGACATCTTCAAGAGTTGCTGCATCCAAATCTTCCATATAACCAATGTTGGGATCTTTGTAAGGATGTTTATCGAATAAGTTCTTGCCTAAAGCAGGTAGGAACTGCCCATAGGCTCTATTATCATATGACAGGCGCTTTTCCTCCTTTACAACTTCTTTTTGTGTTTCAATACCGTCTTCGTTTATTACAGGGTGTAACATACGTTCAGATTCCATCCATAGCCCCAATTTTAAATTATTGGATGGGAAAACCTCATAATAGTAAGTGCGGTCCTGGGTGGTATTGGCGTTGTTTGAACCACCGTTGGAGGCAACAATTTCAAACCACTTTCCTTTTTCAATGTTTTTTGTACCCTCAAATAACAAATGTTCAAAAAGATGGGCAAAACCCGTGCGGCCTTCGGTCCTGTCTTTTCCGCCTACATGGTACATTACGGAGGTGGTTACGATTGGCGCAGTTTTGTCTTGGTGCAAAATAACATGGAGCCCGTTGTCCAAGTTATATTCCTCGTAAGTAACTTCTTGGGCACTGCCGTAAAACCCAGTGATCAGAATGACCGAAGCCATGATTAATTTCCTTTTCATTTGAATTGTGTTTGATTAAAAATGCACTAACTTTTAAAATTAGTATGTATTTTAGTACTAATGTTACGAAAATACATTTTTGTAAGTAATATCTTAGCGTAATTATTCCCTTAACAATTTGTTTTAGTTGAATGAATTGTTAATTTAAAAAACAAACCAAGAATCAAACATGAATAGATTTACCTTACCCGTACGATTTGGAATTGCCGCAAGCGGATCACTTATAGCTTATTTTTTGATACTATCTCTATTAGACTTGCATACGAACGTGTTTTATAGTCTCTTTAATGGGGTAATAACAGGGTTTGCTATTTATGAGGCAATCAAATACTACAAATTACAGCAGGGGGATAAGTTCACCTATACAGGAGGTTTTCAAACAGGATTGGTCACGGGCGGTATCGCCACCATAGTCTTCACGCTATTTTTTGCAATATATTCCGAAGACTTACAGCCCGGTTTTTTGGAAGAGCTTTCAACAAAGTGGGCCAATACCTATCAAAGTTTTGAGGCCATCGTTTTCTTTGTTGTGGCCATAATGGGATTCTCTACGACCATAGTTCTTACTTTGGCATTTATGCAGCTTTTTAAGAGTAGGAATACACCTAAAAAAAACCGGTCTTAAAAACATAAAAAAACGCTTGTAAATTAATTAGTAAGCAGTATATTTGCACCCGCCTATGGAAAAAGTCCATGAGGTTTAATATTTACATTTAACAATATGTACGCAATTGTAGAGATGGCAGGGCAGCAATTTAAAGTTGCAAAAGACCAGAAAGTGTACGTTCACCGTTTGCAAGTAGAGGAAGGAAAGAAAGTTACTTTTGACAATGTACTTCTTTTGGCAGATGGATCGAACGTTACCGTTGGCGCCCCGGCTATAGACGGAGCCGCAGTAGAGGCCAAAGTCATTAAACACCTTAGAGGGGACAAAGTAATCGTTTTCCATAAAAAGAGACGTAAAGGTTACAGAAAGAAAAATGGACACCGTCAATCCTTGACTGAGATTGTTATCGAGGCCATTACCGCTAAGGGAGCTAAAAAATCAGAAACCAAGAAAGAGGAGCCAAAAGCAAAAAAAGCGGAAGGTAAGGCTGCACCGGTGCAAGAATCGGTAGCTTCCAAACCAAAAGTTAAAAAGGCTGCTGCAAAGGGGGATGATTTGAAAAAGATTGAAGGTATCGGACCAAAAATTGCCGAAACCTTAAACGATGCTGGAATAAAGACCTATGCAGCGTTGGCGAAATTGGATTCGGCCAAAATCGATGAGATTATTGCCGATGTAAGGGGAAACCACGTAACCGATACATGGTCAAAGCAGGCAAAATTAGCTGCAGACGGGAAATGGGACGAGTTACAGAAATGGCAAGATGAATTAGATGGTGGTGTAGCGAAATAAGCTAAACCATTAAGTATAATAAAATAAAACGGTAGACAATGGCACATAAAAAAGGTGTAGGTAGTTCAAAAAACGGTAGGGAATCAGAATCGAAACGATTAGGTGTTAAGATTTTTGGTGGTCAAGCTGCTACTGCCGGTAACATTATCGTAAGACAAAGAGGAACAAAGCACAATCCTGGTGAAAATGTTTATGCAGGAAAAGACCATACACTACACGCAAGAATAGATGGTATGGTGAAGTTTGAAAAGAAGGCAGGTGGAAAATCATTTGTATCCATCGAACCTTTTGAAGCTTAATCAATAAGTTACTTTTACCAAAAAACCCCTTTTCATTCGTGAAAAGGGGTTTTTGTTTTAAACCTTGTCGCACTTGCGCGATGGAATAGTGCCACTTTTGTTGGTACTTACAGAAGCGCCTCCGCAACTTCAAACCACGAATTTACGCGCTCAAAACCTTTTGTATTAATATTGTGCGGCGAAGTAAATTGCAAGCTACGTCCATCAAATCTTTCCAGGTTATAGCTTCGGTCGTCAATAAGTACATCCCCTTTTAAAATATGCTTATGGCCACATAGGATTCTGTTTTGCCAAGGAATAAACGGGAAATGTTCGTCTAGCCATTCGCTTTTTTCTTCCAGCGAGTTTGGGAACTGCATGGCGGCAGAGGCAATGTATATCTCATATTTTGAGGAAAGTCTTTCTAGGACTTCCTGGCTGCCGGCAATGGGTTTAAGTGCCCTAAAAAAACCTCTTCGGGTAGCATGTTTGCGAACACTGTCTTGATGGGCTTCTGGAACCATGTGCCATACTTCGTTACCGGCACATGAATCTTTTGTTAATGTGCCTTTGAATTCCGAATTGTACAAATCTATATGCGCGCCGTAGGTATCTGCAATAACCTCGTCCATATCTACAAATAATATCATACTTAATTTTTTTTACGAAGTACGGTAAAACCTTTAAAAAGAGAAAATGAATTTGGAAATTGACAGAGCAGAGCGCTTACATCACAATATATGAAGCAAACAATCTTATGATGGCAGGTTTAAGATTGGAATGTAATCGTGGCTTTTAAGTTAATAATAGTTTTATAAAAGCATGAAATCTTGTAAGAATTTGCCTAAATTTTTATTCTAATTCTAAATAAACTAAATCATGAAAAAATCAATTATTTGTGTGGCACTTGCCAGCACGTTTTTATTCTCAAGTTGTTTGGGTTCTTTTAGTGCCTTTAATAATTTAAAGGACTGGAACCAAGGTGTATCTGAAAGTAGGTTTGTAAACAACCTAGTTTTTTGGGGATTAAACATTATTCCGGTTTATGGTCTTTTCTTTTTGGGAGATGCTGTTATTTTTAACGTTATCGAATTTTGGAGCGGTTCCAACCCCATTGCCATGAATGAAGGGGAACAGGAAACCCAAATGGTGGAACGTGACGGTAACACGTTTGAAATGACCGCTAGCAAAAATAGAATGCAGGTAACTGTAGTGGAAGGTCCAAAAAAAGGAAAAAAAATCGACTTGGTCTACAAGCCCAGTGAAAAGTCCTGGAATGCCATTCGTCCAAATGGCGAGATAATTAAATTATCCTCCTTTGAGGAAGGTTTCTATATCGTTTACATGCCTGATGGAAAAGAAGTAAAAATAAACCCGTTAAGTTCTAAAGAAGAGGGCTTGGCACAACTAAGGGAGCAAACAGATTGCTATTACTTGGAAGGCATGCTTGCCGAAAATTAGGAAGCATTGAAATTGAGCAAATAAAAAAGGTCCTGAATCAATTCAGGACCTTTTTCCATTTTAGACTTCTTTTAATACCTATAGTATTCTGGCTTAAAAGGACCTTCAACGGTAACACCTATATAATCTGCCTGGTCTTTGTTGAGTTCCGTAAGTTCTGCGCCCAAACGTGAAAGATGTAGCTTGGCCACCTTTTCATCTAGATGTTTCGGCAACATATACACTTCATTTTCATACTTGTCGCTATTTTTCCAAAGTTCTATTTGCGCCAAGGTCTGATTTGTAAAGGAATTGCTCATAACAAAGCTGGGGTGACCGGTTGCACACCCTAGATTTACCAATCGGCCTTCGGCCAAAATAATGATATCCTTACCTTCAATAGTGTACTTATCTACCTGTGGTTTTATTTCATCCTTCGTGGAGCCGTAATTTTTATTTAGCCATGCCATGTCAATTTCATTGTCAAAATGGCCAATATTACAAACGATGGCTTTATCCTTAAGTGCTTTAAAATGCGCTGCCCGTATGATATCCTTATTTCCTGTTGTTGTGATAACGATATCGGCATTGCCAATGACATTTTCCAATTTTTTGACTTCAAATCCGTCCATACACGCCTGTAGGGCACAAATAGGGTCGATTTCGGTTACGGTTATGATGGAACCGGCCCCTTTAAAGGATGCTGCGGTACCTTTACCAACATCTCCATAACCGGCTACAACAACACGCTTTCCTGCTAGCATGGTATCCGTAGCCCTTCTAATGGCATCAACGGCACTTTCGCGACAGCCGTATTTATTATCAAATTTGGATTTGGTAACGGAGTCATTTACATTAATGGCAGGCATAGGTAATGTCCCCTTCTTGACACGCTCATACAGTCGATGAACTCCCGTCGTTGTTTCTTCGGAAAGGCCCCTGATTCCTTCGGCCATTTCTGGGTACTTGTCCAATACCATATTGGTCAAATCCCCACCATCGTCCAAAATCATGTTCAAAGGCTCGCGGTCCTCCCCAAAAAATAAGGTCTGCTCTATACACCAGTCAAACTCTTGCTCATTCATACCTTTCCATGCATAAACAGGTATTCCTGCGGCTGCAACAGCGGCGGCGGCTTGATCTTGAGTGGAGAAAATATTACAGGAGCTCCATGTAACTTCAGCTCCCAAAGCCTTAAGGGTTTCGATTAAGACAGCCGTTTGTATGGTCATGTGCAGGCATCCAGCTATTCGGGCGCCTTTTAAAGGTTGTTCGTTTTTGTACTCTTCCCGTAAGGCCATAAGACCTGGCATCTCCGCTTCGGCCAATTCAATTTCTTTTCTTCCCCAAGCTGCAAGGGAAATATCCTTAACCTTGTAAGGCACATATGGAATAGTTTTGGTGCTCATATCTTTAATATTTTATACTTTCGTTATTCTATTTTCAGCAAAATTTATTTTGCGACAAAGGTACAAATAACCCTAAGAATCCCATGCCGCTTTACAAAACAATTACAGTTGACCAGGATACTTTCGCAGCCATTTGGAAGGTGGAAGAATCTGAGGAAAGCCTATGGAATAATGTGGAACTGACCCCACATTGTCAAGCGAGGTTTAACGGTATGAAATCACAGCTCCACCGCAGGGCATTTCTTAGTATTCGGCATCTATTGGCCAAATATGGTTATTCGGATTCAGATTTAATCTACGACGAGAACGGGAAGCCACACTTACGTGATGGCAAGTATATTTCCATAACCCATTCCCATAATTTTACCGGGTTAATTATAAGTACTTCTGTGGAAGTGGGGATTGATATAGAAATGCAGCGCGATAAAATTCTTCGCATTGCCCATAAGTTTACCCCTTTGGAAGAATATCGGACAATGGCGAACACAGCTGCGGTAATACGAAAATTGACCATTGTATGGGGGGCAAAGGAATCTTTATATAAAATACTGAGCGAAAAAGGCTTGAGTTTTTTGAATCATATCGATGTAAAGGATTTCTCATTTGATTCCTTTGAGACCACGGCAGAAATCAATTATCAGGGCCACACATCAACCTATCAGGTTTACTTCTCGGAGTTTGAAGATTTTACCTGTGTGTATGCATTGAAAAATTAAGGAATTGCAAGCTTAGAAAAAGTTCATAATTGGATATAACCTAAGATAAGGAAGGGTCCAATACTCAAAATTAGTTTGGCTTTTTAAACAACAACAACGAACAACGAACAACGAACAACGAACAACGAACAACGAACATGAACATATCAGTAGAATTGACATTTTCTCCATTACAAGATGATTTTGAAAATCATATTATCGATTTCATCAAAAAACTAAGGACCTCTGGTTTAACCATTCTTGAGAACCCATTAAGCACCCAAGTTTATGGACCCTATGATAGTGTAATGAACGTATTGAACAAGGAGATTAAAACAGCTTTTGAGCTAATGGATAAAGGATTATTGTATATGAAAATCGTTAAGTCTGATAGAAGCGCATATGAGCCCCATTTTTGATTATTTCTTTGGGCAATATGCCGGCTATGCCACTTTGGACATTGTCCTTGAAATCATAGCGGTCATTTTTGGTTTGCTTTCGGTGTGGTTTTCAAAACAAAATAACATCTGGGTATATCCAACTGGGATGCTCAGTACATCCATTTTCGTGTATCTACTGTTGAAGTGGGGCCTAATAGGGGATATGTTGATCAACATATATTACTTTGTCATGAGTATCTATGGATGGTACATATGGACGAGAAAGGGTGATGCAGGGCATGTTACCCCAATTACAAGGGTCACCAAAAAAGAGGTTAGGACCTCCATTTTTATATTTTTGGCTACAATAATCTTCGTATTCGTTATCTATCAGATTTTCGAAAAATGGACAAGTTGGACGGCCTACGTGGATACACTTTCTACAGCGATATTTTTTGTTGGGATGTGGATGATGGCAAAACGAAAAGTGGAAAACTGGATTTTTTGGATTATTGGGGATTTAATTTCTGTGCCCCTATACTTTTATAAAGGTTTTACATTTACTAGCTTTCAATATCTCATTTTTACAATATTGGCTATTTATGGCTATAAGGCATGGACGAAAAGTATAAACAAGAACCTTCAACTATCGTAAAAGTTGTTCTTTTTGGCCCTGAATCTACGGGCAAAACTACCCTATCCCAGCAATTGGCGAGGCACTATAATACGGTTTGGGTACCGGAATACGCTAGGGAGTACTTGCAAAAAAAGTGGAACGACGAGCGCAAGACCTGTGAGCCCAAGGATTTGCTGCCTATTGCGGAGGGGCAAATGCGTTTGGAAAATGAACTGGCCAAAAAAGCTACAAATATTCTGATTTGCGATACCGATTTATTGGAAACAAAAGTATATTCTGAAGCTTATTATGTTGGTGCCTGTGATCCCGTATTGGAGAAATATGCTTTGCAGAATACGTATGACCTCTATCTTCTTACCTATATCGATATACCTTGGGAAGCAGATGATTTAAGGGATAAACCAACGGAACGGAAAGAAATGTTCACTTATTTTAAGGATACGTTAGAAAAATACGGCAAAAATTTTATTATCTTGAAAGGGAACAAAAAGGACCGTTTAGAAAAGGCCGTTAACCATATAGATCAGTTATTAGATAAATGATACAACTTACAGCACAAGACGAGAAACAATTAAGGGAAAAGGGAATTACCAAGGAGAAAATGGTGGACCACATCAATACGTTTAAGGAGGGAATCCCTTTTGTGACATTGAAGAATGCGGCCATAATTGGAAATGGAATCTTAAAATTTTCTAAGGAAGAGGAGAAGGAATTGATAGCTTTATACGATGCAAGACTTAAAGATCTTGATATTTTAAAATTTGTTCCCGCATCTGGCGCAGCTTCACGTATGTTTAAGGCCTTGTTCAATTTTTTGGATGTTTACGATCCAGAAAAGGAGTCTTTGGAGGCCTATTTAAAAAGAACGAATGATAAGGACATAAAAATACTATCAGAAGGGTTGGAGCGCTTCCCATTTTATCGTAAAGTTATGAAGCGACTACCAAATAAAATAGATACACAAGGCAAGAAAGTTTATCTTTTTGTGTCTGAATTATTAGGTGAAAATGCCCTTAATTATGGATTTTATCCAAAAGGATTACTGCCATTTCATGCGTACGAGGATGTTGCCGCGACCCCGTTCGAGGAGCATTTAAAAGAAGGTGCCCTTTACGCAGGAGCCAATGGGGAAGCTAAGTTGCATTTTACCATTTCTGAGCAACATGAGGCTATGTTCAAGTCAGAATTCGAGGAGGCAGGGCCACGTGTTTCAAAAAATACGGGCATGACTTATGAAGTAGACTATTCCTTCCAAAAAGCTTCGACAGATACCTTGGCCGTGGATATGGAAAATAACCCGTTTAGAAACGAAGATGGTACCGTGCTTTTTAGACCTGGTGGGCATGGTGCGTTGATCGAAAATCTAAATGAGCAGGATGCGGATATTATTTTCATCAAAAATATAGATAATGTAGCCGTGATGGAAGACGCTAAAGCCGTTGCGGATAGTAAGAAAGTTTTGGCTGGCGTTCTATTAAAAAGGCAGGAAAAAGCATTTGGGTATGCTGCACAATTGGACAAGGGAGCTATTTCCGATGCGGAACTGAAAGAAATACTATCCTTTTTAAAAGACGATTTAAATGTAAGGTTTTCAACAGAATTTAATGCCAAATCCAAGTCAGATAAAATTACGGAGGTAAAAAGCAAGATCAATAGACCTATTCGCATCTGTGGCATGGTAAAAAACGAGGGAGAACCAGGTGGGGGTCCATTTTGGGTAATCGATTCCAAGGAAGCGGTGTCGCTTCAAATAATTGAATCTGCCCAAATAGACATGGATAATAGCCAACAAGCGGAAATTATGAAAAACTCCACCCATTTTAACCCAGTTGATTTGGTATGTGGTGTGCGTAATTATAAAGGTGAAAAGTACGATTTACTCAAATTCGTTGATGATAAACAAGGTTTTATTACCGGAAAGACAAAGGATGGGAAGGAGTTAAAGGCCTTGGAACTTCCAGGACTTTGGAATGGAGCTATGGCTTTTTGGAATACAATTTTTGTGGAAGTTCCGTTGGTTACCTTTAATCCGGTCAAAAGTGTCATCGACCTTTTAAAGGAGTCCCACCAAGTATAAATTCTTACAATATCGATTGTATAAAAAAGTGTGTAGTTTCTACACACTTTTATTTTTTAGACACAATTTTATCCAGTCAGGGTTTTTACTTTTAATAGTATAAAATACTAAAAATCAAGTTTATACGTAAAAAAACGTGTAACTTTTTGTATTGGCATCATTATTCCTTTATACAAAGCAAGAATGTTTAACTAAAAAATAAAAAAGATGAAAAAATTAGTTTTTGCAACAGCTTTGGCAATAGGAAGTTTAACGGTGGGTACTGCAGCTACCCCAATTATTTTCCATGACGGTATTATGGAAGAGGTCTTTACCCAAGATTTTAAGGAGATAGCGGTATCAGACGTGCCAACTCCGGTCACTGAGGCCTTAGAGGCAGATTATGCCGGGGCAAGTTTAAACAAGGCCTATGTAAATGGGGACGATAACTACAAATTAGAAGTAGCAATGGAAGATGGTACAACCATGGAACTTTATGCAGATGCAGAAGGTAACTGGTTGCAGATGTAATCTTTCAAGTATTTAGTTGTTTATTAAAAGCTGCCTAGGCAGCTTTTTTTATGGTCAATACTTATAAATTTTAGTTAAGCTATAATCCATATTAATGGTTACACCGTACATAAATGCATACCAGTAGTAACGATTAAAATTTTAACTATGATAAAGAATGCTTTATTTGCCCTATTGGCTTCAGGAATGATAATCAACGTAAATGCTAGCGCTACCCAAGATATCGAAAGAATTAATGAAGTTGTACTTCTTACCGATGAATATGAAAAAATAAAATCGTCTGAATTAACGGCCCCCGTTGTTGAGGAAATCCTAAAGGAATATCCTACCTCAAAACTTGGTGCTGCCTATAAAAATGATAATGGCGATTTCAAATTGGTCATGGTCTTAAAGAGTGGTACAAGAAGAACGGTATACATTGATAAGTATGGAAATTGGATGAATAAAAAGTAGCAGCTTTTTAAAATGCAGGGTAACTGCTTATTTTAAAAGCGCTAAAAAGAAGGGACAATAGAAACTTTCGTATAAACACTAACCGTTAATTATGAAGGTGCGGCCAAGAAGAATATTGTTAAAACAAACCCCCAAAATGAACTGATACGCGTGCTAATTAACTAGCTATTTTTTAGAATGCTATTCATTTTATATTTTAATGAAAGTTTTTCAGAGGTGGATAAAAAGGGGTGTAGCTGTACCTCTTTTTTTTATTTAATATTTCTAGGTTTTAGTAATTGGAGATGGAGCAAAACATAACCAAAGGCCTGGGTAAATTTTACACAGGCTTACCCAAAAGGAACAGTTTTACCCAACTACGCTCATTCTGGTTTATTTTTAAATTATTGAATTTCAAATAGTTATGGAAACTAAAGATTTTGGCACTTTTTTCCCATAGGGAGTGGTGTAAGAATTAGTTATTAATTTAAAAAATAGAAAAAATGAAAAATTTATTTTTATTGGGAGCATTGACTATCGGAGGCTTTGCAGTATCTGCTCAAGAGGCAGCAATTTTGCAGACAGGTATAGTTCATAATGAGACAAGTGAGATTGTGGTCGTAGCCGATGATTTTTCTGAAATTGCATTATCTGAGGTGCCACAGCCCGTAATGGATGCCATTGCCAAAAATTTTCCAACAGCGAACTTAGACAAAGCATATACAAATGAAGAGGGACAGTTTAAATTAGACCTTTCCTTGGAAGATGGAACATCTGAATCGGTATATGCCGATAAGGACGGTAATTGGTTGGATTTATAATTAGAGAAAACTTGTTTGTTCAAGTTGGTTTGGTCAGGAAGGGGTAGCGTTATGCTACCCTTTTCTTTTGCTATTAATTGTGTCATTCAAGGCAAAGGTTTAAGAAAATTTTAAAGTACTAGTAGTCGGGTTGTGGTATTTTTACGTAACTACTTACAAGATCACACAGAGCCCTATGCCCAAAATCTTAATTATTGAAGATGACACTTCCTTTGCACAAATGCTACAAAAGTTTTTGACCAGGAACGGTTTTGATACTTGTGTTAGTCAAACAGGATTGGACGGTGAAAAACAGATAGCCGAAACCACTTTTCAATTGGTCATTACAGATTTAAGATTGCCCGAGTATGACGGTCTAAAACTGGTCTCTAAACTAAACGGGAAGGTTCCGGTTATTGTCATGACAGGGTATGCCGAAGTGGCTACTGCCGTTAAGGCGATGAAATTGGGCGCTTATGATTACATTTCAAAACCGTTCACCCCTGATCAAATGCTATCCGTTATTGACGGAGCTATAAACGCCAAACCTATAATTACTAAGGAAACCGTGCCCGATTCTAATGAAGGGTCGCAATCCACAGTGAAAAATAAGAAGGGTACTTCTGGCATGGTTCCGAATTTGATTTTGGTGAGCGAACCTGCTGAAAAATTGGAAGAATACATTTCCTTGGTCGCACCAACAGACATGTCTGTTTTGATTATTGGGGAAAGTGGAACCGGAAAAGAGGTTACCGCAAAGACAATACACGAAAAAAGCTCTAGAAGTACCAGTGCATTTGTTGCATTGGATTGTGGGGCAATACCTAAGGAACTGGCGGCAAGTGAGTTTTTTGGTCACCTCAAAGGAAGTTTTACGGGTGCCATTGCGGACAAGGCAGGTAGTTTTGAAGCCGCCAATGGAGGAACGCTTTTTTTGGATGAGGTTGGCAATCTTTCCTACGAGAACCAGATTCAATTGCTAAGGGCCTTACAGGAGCGTAAGATTAAGAGAATTGGAAGCAATACGGAGATTCAAGTCGATGTTAGAATCCTATCCGCGACCAATGAGGATTTAAAAATCGCGGTCGAAACAGGTATTTTTAGGGAAGATCTTTACCATAGGTTAAATGAATTTTCATTGCAGATACCGTCCCTAAAAGATAGACATGGTGATTTGCCTGTCCTTGCCAATTATTTTTTGGACAAATCCAATCAAAAACTTGGTAAAGCAATCAATGGCTTTTCTGATACGGTTTGGGATTTGTTCAAAGCATACCACTGGCCTGGTAACATTAGGGAGTTGCAAAATGTAATACAGCGCGCGGTTCTGTTGACGGATACACCAAAAATTCAGGAAAAGGTCTTGCCTCCAGAAATGCTACAGCCTGTGTCGAAAACTGTGGAATATGGAACCCTTTCCAAAGCAGATTTTGAAAAAGAACAAATTCTCACTGCGTTAAAACGTACAAACTACAACAAGTCCAAAGCGGCAAAATTACTTCAGGTTACTAGAAAAACGCTTTACAACCGCATTAGCCATTATAATTTGGATGTGTAGGGCGCACTCCTGAGATAGCATCCAAGACCACCAGGGTATATCGTTTTAATTCCTTATTCATCTTCAACAAGGTTTTCTTATCGTACCTATCTTGTTCCAATATTTCAAACGCTTCCAACAGGGGTATCGCTTTAACTACTTCAAGCTGCCGGAACATAGGTAGCATTCTATGGGCGGTTTGTTTTATGTGTGGGATGTTAAATTCATCCACGGCTTTTTGAAGCTGGCCTAAGTTTTGCAATGAATCTTTTTTAAACGTAAATACTATTTCGTGTAGGGCATCCCTATCATCTCCAAGAAATTGGTTTAAGGTACTCAGGCTAAATTCCCCTTCCGTTTCAGCTATAGGCTTGCTGGCTTCAAGTTGACTTTGTAAGTCCGGTCTGTAAAGGAGTTTATTTAATTTTTGGACCAAGTCGCTTGTAGAAAATGGTTTTCTTAGAAGTTGGTCGAAACCTTGTTCAGCAAAATGCTCATGCGAAAGATCTCGCCTTCCGGTCATGGCTAGTATGGGTTGGTTTTTATACATAGGGTAGGTGCCAGACCTTAATCTTGAGCTAATCTCATAACCGGATACGGTTGGCATTTCAATATCCGTCAGCACAAAATCAAAAACATAATCACTCTTAGGGTCATAATCATTGAAATCTGAAAGTAAAAGTGCTGTTATGCCAAAAGGCTCCATCATCTTCCCAATTAATTTTAGAAAGGCGCTATCGTCATCAAAGACCAATGCGTTCAGGTTTTGGTAATCATGTTCCGGTTGCGTCGCTATTTCTGAAAATTCACCATATTCAACGGGGATTCGCAGGGTAAATGTGCTTCCGCTTCCAAGTTCGCTTTTTACGGAAAGGCTACCTTTTAAAAGCTCCGTCAGTTTTTTTGTAATGGTCAATCCTAGTCCGTAACCTCCGTATTTTTTATCGGTATCACCTTCTGCCTGGATAAATTCCTTAAAGATCAATTTTTGCTTTTCTTTTGAAATTCCAATTCCTGTATCCTTGACTTGTAGGACAAGGTTTTGCGACTTCGGTATTATTTTACCGCTTAGGGTAATGCTGCCTGTTTCTGTAAACTTAAAGGCATTTCCTAAAAGGTTGGATAGGATTTGGCGCATTCTAAAGGCATCCGTTATTAGGGGTCTTTGCAAGGATGTATCCAAATCGAGCTTCAGCTCAATATTTTTTGTTGCATACTGGGAGGCAATATTCTTTGCACTTTCAGTAATTAAGGAATCCATTCTAAACGTAGTATTTTTCGCCACCATTTTTCCAGCTTCCAGCTGCGAAAAATCAAGCAAATCGTTTACCAAATTGTTGACATACGTAGAGGCAGATTGTATATGCGCTACATACTCCTTTTCTTTTTTTGTGACCGATTTTTCAATCAGCGAAGCAAAGCCACTGATGGTGTTCAATGGGGTCCGCAAATCGTGACTTACTGTTGAAATTAACTGTTCCCTACTTTTTAAAAGTGATTCTGAATACTCTTTTTCCTGTACCAATTTTTCCCTTAAAAGATTTGCTTTCCAAAAATCGCGGTTAAGGATAAATGTAAAAATACCTACGACCAAAAACCCCAACAGGGCGGCTAGGGCGGCTAGGCGTATGCTTCTTTTTAAAAGCGATTCTTTCTTGAGGGTATTGGCCATACTATTCATAAAAATTTCCTGCTCAAAAGAGGAAAGAATGGACCTTAGCTGTTGTGAGAGTTCAACATCTGTTCTATTGATTGCGGTTTCACGTCTTGCCAAGGAATTTTCATTTAGCGTATTTTCTTGCTGTACCTCCTTCAAAAGATTTTTTGAGACTTGGAGTACGCTATCCATCCGTTGCGCTTTTAGTTGTGGATTGTTTTCCTCTGGAATATTGGCATTTAAATAGTTGGCCAATTTTTTTAAAGTCTCCTGCAGTTTTGGCGAAAGTTCGCTAAAGTTTGGCGCAAGACTTTCTGGGGTAATAATACCTAAAGACGCTTCCAATTTATCGAATTCCTTTAGGGCGGTATTAATGGCGGTACCCGTTTGGTTTTGCATTCTAAGGCTTCTTAGCGCATTTATGTTTTTTGCCTTTTTTATCAATAGAAAACTTAAGCTATCCAACAAACCTTTTTGGTATTCACTTTCAGTAAGTTTTTTGAGCTCCTCAATATTTGTATGAATCGAATCTAATTTGTTTTCGTAGGCTATAAAATTTAGTTTGTTCTTCGATTGAAAGGCTAATTTGGATAGACTTTCCGCCTCATAGAGCTGCGCTAAGAATGAATTGGTTTTCAACAGTTTATCATCATTGACCGTTGCTGTTTCGTTGGTGATATAGTTCCGTACCTCATTATAGATATAGTAGGAAGCAACGGCGCCAAGAACGACCAATAATAAGTAGCTAAATGCTATTTTGAAGGTGAATTGGTTCTTTTTTGAATCCATTGGAGGCTATGTAAGTTTCAGATATATGTACGTTAAAAGCGAAGAAATTAGTTCTAAGAGCATGTTAATTCCTAAAACTATTTTTTTACAAATTTCATTATGACGGTATACTTTACTGCATTACCTTTGGTTCATCTCAAAGGGGTGCCGAATCCTAAAAATTTAGGAGGAAGCTGAGATTATACCCAAGGAACCTGGGCAGGTAATGCTGCCAAGGGAGGCGAAAATCGCCATTAGGTACTATATGTTGCGCTAGAATCGTTTTAGTGGCAATTAAAATCAATACTAACTTAGAATAATAGCCCCTTTTATTCGTAATAATTTTACGAATGAAACTATCTATTTTCACAATTACCGCGCTTTTTGCGCTAAGTATGGGCGTAATGGCCCAAGATCAGGAAACGGATTCCCTGGAAGGAAAAAAAGTAGTCCTTGATGAGGTATTTGTTTCCGCAGTGCGGGTAACCAAAGAATCTCCCGTAACCTTTTCAAACCTTACCAAAGAAGAAATCAGGCCCAGAAATTTGGGTCAGGATATCCCGGTTTTAATGAATTTCTTGCCCTCCGTAGTTACCACTACAGATGCTGGTGCCGGTGTAGGCTACACGGGTATTCGCGTAAGGGGTAGCGATGCTACACGGGTCAATGTCACCATTAATGGCATCCCTTATAACGATGCCGAATCCCAAGGAACTTTTTGGGTAAATATGCCAGACTTCGCTTCCTCTACAGAGAGTTTGCAATTGCAACGTGGCGTAGGCACCTCTACCAATGGTGCAGGCGCTTTTGGGGCAAGTCTCAATTTATTGACCGACGGATTTTCCCAGGATGCCTATGGGCAAATAGCGACCTCATTTGGCAGTTTTAATACCCTTAGAAACAATCTAAAGTTCAGTACCGGCTTATTGAACGACCATATTGAAATATCCGGACGGCTCTCAAAGATAAATTCCGATGGCTATATCGATAGGGCCAGAGCAGACCTGGATTCTTATTTTTTGCAAGGGGTCTACAAGGATGAAAATACCTTGATCAAGGCCTTACTTTTTGGCGGCCATGAGATTACCTATCAGGCCTGGTATGGGATTGATGGTGAAACCTTGCGAACAGATAGGACCTTTAATCCTTCCGGTATTTACACGGATGAAAATGGCAATACACAATTCTATGAAAATGAGGTGGATAATTACAAGCAAGATCACGCCCAATTACTATGGAACGAACAACTCTCGCCCTTTTGGAGTACCAATATTGCACTACATTACACTAGGGGTAGAGGTTACTTTGAGCAATTTAGGGAGGATGATGATTTTGCGACCTATGGATTTGAACCTTTAACTGTTAATGGGGCAGCGGTAACAACCACAGATTTGATACGTAGGCGTTGGTTGGATAATGACTTTTATGGTACCGTTTTTTCCGCCCAGTACACCAAAAATAGGCTAAGCCTAATTACGGGTGGTGGATACAATAGATACGAAGGAGACCATTTTGGGGAAGTTATATGGGCACGTTTTGCAAGTAATAGTGATTATAAAGACCGGTATTACGATGATTCCTCCTCAAAAACCGATTTCAATATCTATACCAAGGCAAATTATCAATTAACGGATCAATGGTCCTTATATGGAGATTTGCAATATAGGACCGTGGGTTATAAAGCGAACGGAGAAGATACAGGATTGGTAGATGATTCGTTCAATTTCTTCAACCCAAAAGCAGGCCTAACCTTTGATCTGAACAGGAACAATAACTTTTATTTCTCTTTTGCAGTTGCCAACAGGGAGCCTAACAGAAATGATTATGAAAGTGGCAATCCGGAACCAGAACGTCTGTATGATTTTGAATTAGGGTGGAGGTATCTGTCGGAAGACGTGCAGGTCAATACAAACCTATATTACATGAATTATAAGAATCAATTGGTATTGACCGGTGCATTGAATGATGTAGGAGCCCCCTTGCGCGAAAATGTTGGGGATAGTTATCGATTGGGACTTGAAATTGATGCGAATATAAATTTGGGCACTAAATTTAGTATACGGTCCAATATAGCTGTGAGTGATAATAAAAATATTGACTTCTTTATTGATCGGGATAATGTATTGCGAAATTTAGGAAATACCACCATTGCATTTTCACCATCGGTCATAGCGGGGAATATTTTCAAGTATGCGCCAACTAGCGCCATTGATATTTCGATACTATCCAAGTACGTTGGGGAGCAATTCCTTAGTAATACCGATACGCAAGCTTCAAAACTGGACGCTTATTTTACTACAGACCTCAATGTGAACTATGAACTAAAAATGAACAGGATATTAAAATCCATCGTTTTTTCCGCATTGGTAAACAATATATTTGACGAGAAGTATGTCTCCAACGGATACACCTATTTGGATGACTTCTCCACGCCAGGCAATTCTTTTGAAGTTCAAGGGTATTATCCACAAGCCGGAATCAATTTTTTAATGGGAGCCACTGTAAATTTTTAGGATGAAAAAACTTAAAATAGCGCTGGATTGGACCGCCAATACGAACCATACGGGCTTTTATGTGGCACAACAACTAGGGTTTTATAAGCAGGCTGGCATTGATTTAGTAATTGAAACTCCGGATCAGGATAATTATGCCGTTACCCCTGCGAAAAAAGTAGAACTGGGCACGGCAGATTGTGCATTATGTCCTTTTGAAAGTATTATCAGTTATAGAACAAAAAATTCCCCGTTTGATGCGGTTGCCCTTGCCACAATTTTTCAAGAGGATATTAGTTCAATCGCTACATTAAAAAGTAAGGCTGTTGAAAGTCCAAAAGAATTGGATGGTCTGGTGTACGCCTCGTATAAAGCACGTTACGAAGATGAGATTGTAAAACAAATGGTAAGGAACGACGGTGGTAAGGGTGCCATAAAGCTGGTATACCCGGAAAAGCTGGGCATTTGGGAAACAATTTTGACCGGTAAAGCAGATGCTACCTGGATTTTTGAAAATTGGGAAGGTATTCGTGCAAAGAATGAAGGGGTAGCTTTGAATCTATTTCGAATGCGGGATTATGATGTGCCCTATGGGTATTCACCCGTAATAATGGCTGGTAAAGGACAAGCTGTACGGCATTCAAAGCTGTTTGGCGCTTCCCTAGAGGAAACAAAAAAAGGATACCTTTATGCCAAGGACAATCCAAGTGAAGCGGTGGCCTTTATCTGTCCATTTATTTCGGAGCAGGATAAGAACATAGACCTAATTGCGAGTCAAGAATTTTCTTCCCGCTATTATGGGGATTCCAATACTTGGGGGCTCATGGAAGAGAAACATGTGGAACGTTTTTTAAAATGGCTTCAAGATAACAATTTGGAAAAGAGAGCGCTGCGTTATGCAGAGTTGGTTCATTTATTTTAAGGGCATCACCGTACGAATGGTGCATGTATGGAATTAGAATATGTAAGTTGTTTATTCAGAGTTGTTCGGCGTTAGCATTGCGGTTCAGCTATGTAGATTATCTGTAGTACCTGAGCTAGAATAGTCTTCTTTTAAATATCCTAAAATAGGAAGCCTATGGAACGTAAAATTCCGGTATTTGGAAGCAGATTGCGAAATAATATTGTGGCTGTTCCAGATGTTATTACCCAATGTTCTGGCATTAAAGTATTTGGGCAATCCATAAAATCGTTTCTTTTTAGCACAGATGTGGCCATCATACGAAACACAAATGCGAATGCCATTATTGCAGTATATCCTTTTACGCCCCAGCCGGTAATTTCCAATGCCCTCATTTTAGCCGCCGATAAACCTATTTTCTGTGGTGTAGGAGGCGGCGTAACAACGGGTGCGCGGTCTTTGGAGTTAGCCGTTCATGCAGAATTTCAAGGTGCTTTGGGAGTGGTGTTGAACAAACCCACGCCAAATAGTTTAATTCAGCTTTTAAAACAGAAAATTGATATACCGGTAACTGTCACCATAGTTTCGGAAAAAGACGATATCAAGGGAAGATTGAAAGCGGGAGTAGATATTTTTAATGTCTCCGGAGCGGCCAACACGGCAGATATTATTAAGAAGATTAGGGACATTGATGCCGATGTTGCAATAATAGCTACAGGGGGCAAAACGGACGATACGATTATGATGGCCATTGCGGCAGGTGCGAATGCCATATCCTATACGCCGCCAAGCACTGGAGAACTCTTTAAAGGGATTATGGAAAAGTACCGGTCTGTGGAATAGGAATTAATTTGAAATGATTACCGTATTACCACTTAGGGTAGCGCGATACTCAAGCAAATCGTAGTAGCGGTTGGCATCATCGGGCCTGTTTAGCAATTGACCTGTAAATAAGCTGTATTGGTATTCTTCACAGGAACAGGTAACCACCTGGCCGCTTAAGGTCATGGTTGAGCAGGTGTTGGGTGCATGGTTGGGACAACTGGCCTCAAAGGCTCTAAATTGATCGATACCTGCATTGATTACAAAAACACCTCTTGTGCCAATACCTTCGCTTTGTACCAAAACCGCACTGCCCAAATTGGTCAACGGGCTATAAAGCGGCAAATTTAAATTAGCATCGAATCTAAAACCTATTTCCTGCAAATAGGGATTTCTGTTGGTACGGTCATTACTGCAGGCAAGGATTAAAAATAAAAACAGACAGGGCAACAAACGGTTCATACCTCGATTTTGTTTTGGGGAATCGTGGTCAAAATTGCATAAAATTTATGTATATTTGTGTTAAATCCTCTCTTAAAAGCCATTCCATTGGGCAATTGCAGAGGATTTCGCTATTTATAAACAAAGACGTAATGAGTAACGTATCATACTATACTGCAGAGGGTTTAAAAAAACTCAAAGCGGAACTTAACCATTTAAGGGATGTGGAACGCCCTAAAGCTTCCCAGGCAATTGCCGAAGCTAGGGATAAGGGAGATCTTTCAGAGAATGCCGAATACGATGCCGCCAAAGAAGCACAGGGTCTTTTGGAAATGAAAATATCAAAATTAGAGGCAACCGTGGCCAATGCACGTTTAATAGACGAATCGCAATTAGATACTTCCAAAGTACTTGTTCTTTCAACCGTAAAGCTAAAAAATCATAACAACGGTATGGAAATGTCCTATAAATTGGTTGCCGAAAGTGAGGCCGATTTAAAGGCCGGAAAAATTTCAGTGAACTCACCTATAGGAAAAGGTCTATTGGGCAAAAAAGTTGGGGACACTGCAGAAATTACAGTACCCAATGGTACCTTAAAGTTTGAAATTCTTGAAATTACAAGAGCTTAGATTTTTATAAATACTTATATTTAATCCCATCCTATCAACGGATGGGATTTTTTATTTCTATCCAAAATAACTTCGGGGCGATCCCGCTAGACATTGAATGGAAAATTAAAATAATTTCAATTCCACCGTTGGAGCCTTTTAAATCTCGACTATCTATTAAATGAAAACCTATGCCAACTATTTTTACTAAAATCATTTCTGGGGAAATACCATCTTATAAGGTTGCCGAGAATGATAATTTCCTTGCATTTTTGGATATTAACCCTAATGCCAAAGGACACACCTTGTGTATTCCTAAAAAGGAAGTAAACAAAATTCTAGATTTGGACGAGGAAACCTATCTGGGTCTGATGAAATTTGCAAGAACCGTAGGGAAGGCCTTAGAACAAACCGTGGATTGTAAACGGGTGGGGATGACGGTGATAGGATTGGAAGTGCCGCATGTGCATGTACACCTCATTCCCTTAAACGAAATGAAGGATGCGACGTTTAGCCATAAAATTTCGATGAGCGAAGCCGAGTTTAAGAATTTGGCTTCAGCCATAAGTGCTAAAGTTGAGTAGCACCGGAAATGAATAGGTAAATACCGCCGGCTACAAGGCCTAGGGCTACCAACATCACAATGTAAAAAAGGAGGGTAGGTTTTGAGGATTTTTGTGCGGGTACCGCGGTTTTTTGGTAGTAGGTGAACATGCGCTCTATATCTTCCGTCCAGCTAACAGGGTAAATGGTGGAATGGCAGGTGTTGCAAACTAATTTATGGCTGAGGTCTCCAGTGGTTTTATGGAAGAAACTACCATAGGTATGCTTTTGAAAAAAGGTCAACTTAAGATTTTGGTTGAAACATTCCGGACAATTATTGTTCAACACCGCTTCTTTTATCACTACTTGTTTTTCCACTGCCATAATCAATGAACTACTTTAAGGGATATTTGCATTATTGTACCCTCTTTTCCAGAGGACAACACTTTTATTTTACCGTTGTGGTATTCCTCTACTATTCGTTTTACCAAGGAAAGTCCAAGGCCCCAACCCCTCTTTTTAGAGGTGAAACCAGGTGTAAATATACTATTATAGTTGCTTTTGGGAATACCATGACCTGTGTCGGCTATCAGAATATTCACATAGTTCCCGTCAGGAACTATCTCTATGGCAATACTCCCCTTGCCGCGCATGGCATCAATACCATTTTTTACGAGGTTTTCAATCGTCCAGTTGTAAAGTGAGCTATTCAAAAGTACAGGCAATTTTTCCACTTTTGTTGAAAAGGTAAAGTGAATAAGCTTTGAACTCCTACGTTTTAAGTAGTCATAGGCGTCTTGGGTTTCCTTTACAATATCACTTTCCTTTAATTTGGGCAAGGATCCTATTTTGGAAAATCGGTCGGTAATGGTTTGCAACCGGTCTATATCTTTGTCGATTTCTTTGGTAATGTTGGGGTTGATAGCCTCCGTTTTTAACAACTCGTTCCAGCCTAATAAGGAAGACAATGGAGTGCCTATCTGATGCGCCGTTTCCTTGGCCATGCCTGCCCATAATTTATTTTGTTCGGCCGCTTTATTGGTTTTAAATAAGAAATAAATGACGGCGGCAAATAGAAAAATAATCAATAACAAGGCGATAGGATAAAACTTAAGTTTATTCAAAACCTCAGAATTACCATAGTATAGCGTTGCTAAATGTTCCCCTTGTTGGTCAATGGAAATAGGAATGTTCTCATTTTTGAATTTCTCTAACCGATTTTGTATGTACAGCGAATCCGTTACTTTATTGGCAGGAAAATTGTTTACCCTGATCGATCCATCCTTGTTTATAAGAATCATAGGGGTGGAGGTGTTGTTCTGGAATACTTTTAAGTGAAGGCTTCCCAAATCAACATTCTCGGAATACTGCAGAAATTCTGATTGTGCCGTAGCCCAGATTTCCATTTTTAAACGTTCCTCTTCCTTAAACTGCTTAAAAAAACTATTGGTATTCCAAAGAATAAGACTCACAACGGCAAAGGAGCCAATCAGAAGAAAAATGTTGGAAATCTTGTTTTTAGGGTTAAAATTCATCCAATTCTGTTCTACTATTAAAGATAACCTAAAATGTAAATAATTGTTGTGTTGTTATCTCGCCTGCATGTTTTATTACCGCATCATTTTATGTATTTTTGGCCTTTATCGTAAAATGAGTTCAAGATGGAAATAGAAGGAAAAGTTAAATTGATCGGAGAAACCCAAACCTTTGGTAGTAATGGTTTTAGAAAAAGGGAATTGGTCGTAACAACAGATGAGCAATATCCACAGCATATAATGGTAGAATTTGTTCAGGATAAATGTGATTTATTGAACAGCTATAAAGTTGGACAAGATGTTAAGGTGAGTATAAATCTAAGGGGTAGGGAATGGACCAACCCACAAGGACAGGTGAAATATTTTAATTCGATTCAAGGATGGCGCATAGAAAACCTTACGCAATCGCAAACCGAAGGAATGCCACCGGTGCCTCCAATGGAAGCCTTTGAGCCTGCCGATAATCTAAATGAGGAAGATCATGACGATTTACCATTCTAACAGAATAAATTAGTAAATAAGGATACTACCCTCGGTATCGTATAAGATTAAACTTGTTTGGCTTGAAATAGTTGAACAAGTTTTTTATTTTGTAGATATTGAATAGTAAAAATTAAAAGTAAAGGTGGCCAATCCGCAAGACAGGATGTTCTTTTTAACGGACACATTGGTATTTCCCCCAGTAGCTTCGGCCAATAGTGAAGGTCTTTTGGCGGTTGGTGGCGACCTCTCCCCAGAGCGTTTATTGCTTGCCTACAAAAGCGGTATATTCCCCTGGTTCAATACTGATTCACTAATTCTATGGTGGAGCCCAGACCCGAGAATGGTCCTCTTCCCAAAAGACATTAAAATTGCCAAAAGTATGCGTAAAGTACTTAAAGGCAATCAATTTAGATTGACAAAGAATACCTGCTTTGAAAGGGTGCTGGAACATTGTTCCTCGGTAAAAAGGGAAGGCCAAGATGGTACTTGGATTACCCGCGATATGAAAAAAGCATACTTACAATTGCACGAAAGAGGCTATGCAAAATCGTATGAGGTTTGGGAGAATGAGCAATTGGTTGGCGGATTGTACGGTGTGGATCTTGGACATGTGTTCTGTGGGGAAAGTATGTTCAGTTTAAGCGCGAACGCTTCTAAATTCGCCTTTATTAAATTAGCACAGGAATTGAATTCCCAACAGTATAAATTAATTGATTGCCAATTATATACAGATCATCTTGCCAGTCTAGGCGCACGGGAAATAAGCAGGCCGCTATTTATGAAGTTTTTAAAGGGACACGACAAAGCTATTTAAAAAGAAGAATACGTGTTCTGTATTTTGCGCGTAATCCTCTGCACGGTATTCAATTCCAACTTGTATTTTCATGCCTTTTGGTAAGGACCAACCTATTTGGGTGGTTAGCCGCTGATCATACATAGGTGCCATACCTTTTCCTGCGCTTAATAAGGATTCCGTTGTGATTACCAAGTAAGTTTCGCCCGTATCCAATTCTAATCCCTCTAGGGGAAGGTCAGCAGCGAAGCGGTACCGAAAACGGTGTACCGTACGCTCTGGCGTAATTCGTTGCTCGGTCCTGAATCTATTCCCTAATCTAATATTCCTTATGGTATGGGTCATGTTGAATTGTTCCGTGAAACGGAGTTCGTTAGTACGATCGGTTTCAAAATTTTCCCGAAACCTGTATTGCACCCCTAGGCCAATACTTTTATTAAAGTCTACGGTAAGGTTTGAAAAATGGGCAACATCAATTTGCCTTATAGTGAGTTTTGTTTCTTGATTCTGATACAGGTAGTTGCGATTCGCAATTGAAAAATTCTGCGCGTATACTGGAGAAATTTTGTAATTGAGTGAAACTTCCGGTTGCCAATAAACCGTTGTATTATACTGAGATTGGAGCAAAAATGGGGATACCAGAAAGACCAATAAAAGCAGAATGTTGCACTTAGTATAAAACATGGTCATAGTTTGGGGGAAGCGATTTTCTTTGACTTCTAAAATTTCCGTCGGCATCAAAGAGTATTTCGTAATCCATATATCCATCTTCTCTCTTTCCCGCCACCATTAATTCATAGTTATTGGTAGGTAAAATTAGGTTTTGAAAGGCATTTCTAAGGGTTGTTTCCAAAGCATTGGTTCGCGCGGGATATTGCTGCTGTAGTCTTTTGATACGGTACTTTTTGAAATTGCTATCGAGATAGGCCTCAATTTTGGATAAGGTGGCGTCTGGGATATCTGTCGTTTTTATTAGAATTTCAATATCTTCCAATACGCCGTCCTCACTAAATTCGATACTGTACCATAGTCTACCTTTTTTTAGCTTTGCTTCATAGCTCACCTTGGTGCTGTCAGTTTCCTTATAAAATTTAATGCGTCTTGCATCCGTTACCTTCTCTTCGATTAGCTCCAATGCATTGGCAGGGAATTGTGTTTTGCGAATACGATATTCCCGCTCATATTTGTGCTGCGCTGTGCCGAAATGAAAAGAAAAACCAATGAGCACTATGAGTATACTAAGGGATGCTTTTTTCAAAATATAATTTTTAATAAAATTAGTGAACCTGTTCATACCTAAAACAAGCTACTTCATGGTCGTTGACCATTCCGGTGGCTTGCATAAAGGCATATATAACGGTGCTACCCACAAATTTAAACCCTCTTTTCTTTAAATCTTTGCTAATGGCATCGGATATTGGGGTATTGGCAGGGGCTTCCTTGTAGTTTTGAACGGAGTTTTTAATGGGTTGCCCATCAACAAAGCCCCAAATATAGGTGCTAAAACTCCCAAACTCTTTTTGAATCTTTATAAATGACTGGGCATTGGTAACAGCGGAACGTATTTTCAATTTATTTCTAATGATGCCTTCATTGCTGAGAAGTTCCTGAATTTTTGGCTCGGGGTATCCTGCTATTTTTTCCACGTTGAAACCATGGAAAGCGGCCCTGAAATTTTCTCGTTTACGTAAAATGGTTATCCAGCTTAATCCTGCCTGAAAAGTCTCCAATAGTAGAAATTCAAATAAGGATGCATCATTTTTAAGTGGCACACCCCATTCCAAATCATGATAGGCCTCATAAAGAGTATCTCCTTTACACCAACCACACCTATGCTTTTTCATAAAATGATTTGAACAAATGTAGTTTAATTGCGGTGAAACAGCGCAAGCCCAAAAATAGCTTACCTGTAGAAATCAAAAAAATCCCAAGCAGCACAGTAAAGTACTCGTACCAGTTGGGATTGATTCAATAGTTTCGCCATAAATTAAATGGCTTATGCCTAAGGAAACCTATTTGGCTTCAGTATTGAAAGTAACCGTGTTAGGGTACGAACTCAACAATTTTAATTCCCCAGAGTCCAAGGCTTTTTCTAGATTCGCTTCAACATAGGAAAACTTATTAAAAAACTTTTTGCCGTCAAGTGGAACCAATCTTACGGTAGCGTCTTCTGCTATTTCCATAATTTGAACTTTCATGCCATCCAATGCTTTGAAATTTGCAATAGCACCACGTTTAATAATAAAATTTGGCTTCGGAAAATCAAGATGTTTAAAAGGGGTATTATACTCCTTATCGATGGATAGGATGTCCCCCGTCTTTAAGTTGTTATATTGCTCTTGACCGTAAGAGCCTGTGAATATTAATAAAAATGCGATAAATATAATTGCCTGTCTCATAATTTTATTGATTTAGGTTAAACATTTTTTAATTTCCAAAAATACTGGCGCAAGGCCCTTTTTTAGCTAGTGCATATTACACTTCGTATATTATCTAAAATAACAAAAAGACTTGTAAAAAGAGTATTACATTCGTTAAAAATTGTTAAGCATTTAATTAAAGATAGTATTACTATCATAAGGATTCTTGGCAATTAGAATTGTCGTTGTTCGAAGCAACTTAGAAGCAATCCAAAGTTCGTGTTGATCAGTTGTTATGTTGAATTTACATGAAGGTTTTTATGCTTTTTGAATCAAGTTTTTGGTTTAGAAGTAACATTGATTACAACGTAAAGCCTTTATGCCAGATTTGTAAGAGTACTATACGCTCGCGGTACGATGCCGTAGTAGGTCGTACTGTTCCTCATCCATATAAACGATAGGAATTGCGTACAACATTGGCATATTGTTGGGGTACTTTGCTTTGAGTACATCATTTATTTTGCTGAATAACATTGCTTTGGTCTTGCCAATTATCAATGTTTGTTCGTAGTGATCCAAGGTGCCGTTTTCCTTATTTTTTTCGTACACGTTTTTGGTTGAAATGCCGGCATTGAAAATTAGGTCATTTTCTATGAGCACTTTTATGATATCCATGGTCTGTTCTATATCCGGCACTATGATATGGGCTAAAATCATATTGAATTATTTTTGGGCCACTATTTGTGAAAATAGCCATTGAAGCGGGAGTGGATACGTTATGGGCGAGCACACCAATTTTTGGATTACCATACCCCAGCACCTGGTATTTTAGTAGCCGGCTCAGGGTTTGTTAGCGCATCATCGATTTCATAGTTGACTAATTGTGCCCGTAGCGTAGGATAAATGCCATAAAAATTCCTACCATCTTCCCGTCTCAAGGTTATATTGATGATACCATTATACGCAATATCCTTGCTTTCTATGAGTACTTTGCTTCCGTAAACATTAAAATAATTGTTCATTCCATCCCAGTCATTCAAACCTCCCATAACGGCCACTATGGTTTCATTGTCAAAATCCGTTGATGTCCACATCGTGGCAAACGGTGTTTCAGATTCGCCTGCGCCCAGAAAACGTAACTTCATAAGTTGCTGGCCTTGGACGCTATGCATTGAGATTAAAAAAAGTGTTATGTAGATAAGTTTTTTCATTGCTTTAGGACTTAAACCATTTAAATTTAATGAAAAAAACAAAATCAAAAGTATTGCCTTGGTTAAATATAAGTTAAACTATCATAATATGATAGCAATACTATTATATTTGTAAACTTAAAAATAATAACCATGGAGCGTTTGTTGCAGTCCTTAAAAATCACCATTAATAAAAAGATTTATGTGAAAGATCCTGAATCCTCGGATCTTGGAAAGCGCATAATCAAAGAGAGTATCCTTATGATCAACGAAATGGGTTTTGAGAGTTTTACCTTTAAAAAGCTTGGGAGCAAAATTAGTTCCAACGAAAGCTCTATCTATAGGTACTTCGAAAATAAGCATAAATTATTGTTGTATTTAACTAATTGGTACTGGGCCTGGCTAGAATATCAGCTCGTATTTGCCACGAATAATATTGAAAACCCGAACGACAAATTGCTTCGGTCTATCGAGATCATTACCAGACAAACCAAGGAGGATTCCTCGTTTTCACATATCAACGAGGTGCTGCTGAACAAAATTGTCATCAACGAATACTCTAAATCCTACCTCACTAAAGAGGTAGATGCGGAAAACAAGGAAGGTTATTTTTTAATCTACAAAAGATTGGTTGCCAGACTTAGGGATAGTATAAAAATGGTGAACCCTACCTATCTATACCCATCCAGTTTGGCAAGCACTATTTTGGAAAGTGCGCTACACCAACATTTTTTAAAAGACCATTTTTCCTCAATGACAGATTGCGATGCCACTGTAACTCCCACAGAATATTTAACAAATCTTGTTTTCAACACCTTAAATCAGAATTTCAATGGCTAAAAATATATTAACCTCGTGGCAACGCTTTTTGGGGCTCTTAAAACTGGATAAAAGGGATATCTTCCAAGTTTTTTACTATGCCATCTTTGCGGGTCTTGTTAATCTATCCTTACCGTTGGGAATCCAGGCCATTATAAACCTTATTCAAGGTGCGCAGATCAGTACATCATGGATTGTTTTGGTAATCGGGGTCACCTTAGGGGTGGCCTTTGTGGGGATACTGCAATTAATGCAGATACGTATTATTGAGAACGTTCAGCAGAAAATATTTACCCGCTCCTCGTTCGAGTTCGCTTACAGGTTTCCAAAGATTAAAATGAGTGAACTCCATAATTATTATCCACCGGAGTTGGCGAATAGGTTCTTTGATACCTTGACCATTCAAAAATCTCTTTCAAAGGTGCTGATTGATTTTCCAGCGGCCCTGTTACAGATTATATTCGGGCTGTTGTTATTATCTTTTTACCACCCATTTTTTATTGTATATGGCATTCTGTTGTTGCTTTTGATTTACGTGGTTTTCAAATTTACCGCACAGCGGGGTTTGGATACGAGTTTGGATGAATCAAAAAGTAAGTATAAAGTAGCCCATTGGATACAGGAAGTAGCGAGGTCTATCGTAAGTTTTAAACTATCGGGTAAAACAGCGCATGCACTTGAAAAAAATGATACGCTCGTTGCGGGCTATTTGGAAGCTAGGGAAAGTCATTTTAGGATTTTAGTGCTCCAATTTATTCAAATGATTGGCTTCAAGGTTTTGGTTACCGCCGGTCTTTTGTTGATCGGGGGGCTGTTGGTCTTAAACCAAGAAATGAATATTGGCCAGTTCGTTGCCGCTGAAATTATCATTCTTTTGGTAATTAGTTCTGTTGAAAAATTGATCCTTGGCCTGGAATCTTTTTACGATCTTTTGACTTCTTTGGAGAAAATGGGACAGGTGGTAGATAAGGAATTGGAGCCTCAAGAAGGAGAACAACCATTTACAGAAGATCAACCTTTTACAGTGGAGTTAAGCGATGTTAGTTACAGCGTCCCTGAGTCTAAGAGAAAGATCATAGATAAACTAAGCCTT
Source organism: uncultured Flavobacteriaceae bacterium (assembly GCA_963793365.1). Taxonomy (GTDB): domain Bacteria; phylum Bacteroidota; class Bacteroidia; order Flavobacteriales; family Flavobacteriaceae; genus Maribacter. Next base: position 209,348 of record CAWBZP010000004.1, read on the forward strand.
ACTATAACGCCCAGTTGTATGATTCTTTTAAGGGGTAAAAGTGGATCAGGGAAAAACACCCTGTTAAGGATTATAGCTGGTATTTTGGAGCCAGATAATGGCGGTGTATACGTTAATGGAGCTTCACTTAAGGGAATGAACCTTAATTATTACCGATCACATTTAGGCCAATCCTTACCCGAAGAAACACCTTTTGAGGGTACAATTTTGAACAACATCACCTTTGGAGACAAGACGATAACCAATGAACAAGTGTATTGGGCTTTGGACAACGTAGGGTTGAAAGAATTTGTTAAAAGACAGCCGGAAGGTTTGAATACCATATTGTACCCAGAGGGGAAACAAATACCCTATACCGTATCAAAGAAAATAGTTCTAGCACGCAGTATCGTAAGAAAACCAAAATTACTCATCTTAAAAGACCCATTAGATCAGTTTAATAAGGAGGAAGCGGACCGTATACTCAAATTTTTAAGTGATTCTAGTAACGGTTGGGCCTTGTTGGTCGTAAGTGAAAATGAGAAATGGGAGCAAAATTGTTCTCGAATCATTACAATGGACAAAGGAAGTATTATAAACGAACTATAGGAAGAACATGCTGAATATATCACATAAGAAACTAAATCAAAAAGTTTCGTTAGACCGGTTCAAATCGGCACAGAAAGTTTTTCATCAAAGGCATTACAAACATTTTAACCGTTTTTTGTTCGCTTTTTCCATGGTGGGCTTAATTATTTTATTTCTCCCATGGACACAGAATATTACATCCAGAGGTTTTTTGACTACCCTAACTCCAGGCCAGCGGCCTCAGACAATCCAATCCCAAATACCGGGAAGAATAGAGGAATGGTTTGTAAGGGAAGGGGATTATGTGAAGAAAGGAGATACAATATTATTTATATCAGAAGTGAAATCTGAGTATTTTGACCCTGATCTGGTAGAGCGTACGGGACAGCAATTAAGGGCCAAAAGTTCATCAGTGCTCTCCTATGGAGATAAGGTAAACGCTTTGGACAACCAAGTTGCTGCGTTGTTAACGGAGCGGAGGTTGAAATTGGAGCAGGCGCGGAACAAATTGTTACAGGCCAAGCTAAAGGCACAGAGCGATAGTATTGAATTTGAGGCGGCAAAGACCAATATCAGAATTGCCGAAAGGCAGTTTGAGCGTACGGAGCAATTGGAAAGTGAAGGTCTAAAAGCGGTCACCGATGTAGAGGAAAAACGCCTCAAACTTCAAGAAACCCAGGCCAAATTAATTTCGCAGGAGAATAAATTGTTGGCCGCTAAAAATGAGATTATAAATGCCGAAGTAGAAATCAATAGTGTACAAGCTGCCTATACCGATAAAATTTCCAAAGCGGAGAGTGATAAATTTACGGCAATGTCAAATCAGTTCGATTCCGAAGCACAAGTGAGTAAACTTGAGAACGATTATACGAATTACGAAATGCGTAATCAGCTGCGCTATATCAGGGCACCGCAAAATGGATATATCAATACTGCAATCAAGGCAGGAATTGGGGAGACCTTTAAGGAAGGAACTCCACTCGTTGGAATTATGCCCGCAGATTATGATATGGCGGTGGAGATGTTCGTGGAACCTATCGATTTACCCTTGATTCATTTGGGCGAAAAGGTAAGGATACAGTTCGATGGTTGGCCGGTAATCGTTTTTAGCGGATGGCCCAATGTATCTTACGGGACCTATGGGGGTGAGGTTGTAGCTATAGAGACCTTTATTAGTCCCAATGGAAAATATAGAATATTGTTGGCCCCTGATCCAGACGATCACCCTTGGCCCAATGCGCTTAGGGTTGGATCCGGTGCAAATACGATAGCGCTCTTGGAGGATGTTCCAATCTGGTTTGAGTTATGGCGGCAGTTGAATGGTTTCCCGCCAAATTATTATCAGCCTAATGGTGCCCAGGCGAAACCGGTAAAGCAATAAACATGCGGACGATAATTTATCTACTTTGTTTTTGTGCGGTTGGGTCTACAAAAGCCCAAGATATAGATTCCCTTCAGCTCAAGTTTGGGGAGTATCTTGGATATGTCAAAACATACCATCCCATCGCTAAACAAGCAGAGCTGACCTTAGATGTGGGCCAGGCGAATTTAATGAAGGCTAGGGGAGGTTTCGATCCAAAAGTTCAAGTTGATTACGCCGGTAAGGAGTTCAAAGGTTCTGAGTATTATGACTTACTTAATGCCACCTTTAAAATTCCTACCTGGTATGGGATAGAGCTCAAGGGAAATTTTGAACAGAATACGGGTGAATTTTTAAATCCTATTGAAACCGTTCCTGATGATGGTCTTTACAGTGCTGGGGTTTCCTTGGCCCTAGGTCGTGGGTCCTGGATCAACGAGCGTATGGCCACGGTGCAAAAAGCGAAGTTTTTTAGGGAACAGTCCAAAGCTGATCGTGACTTATTGGTGAACCAGATACTTTTTGATGCCTCCCTGGCCTATTTCGACTGGCTACAGGCATACCGGAACAACCAAGTATTCGCGGATTTCTTAGAGAATGCCGAAATTAGGTTTCAAGGTATACGAAGTAGCGCCCTAGCAGGCGATATTGCTGCTATAGATACGGTGGAGGCCAAAATAGCGGTGCAAAATAGGGCTTTGGAATTGGAACAGGCTAAGGTGGTGTTGCGTAATACCAGCCTTGAATTATCCAGTTTTTTATGGATGGGAGATAATATCCCCATGGAACTACAACCCTATGTGGTTCCAGATTTGTCGTTGGATACTGAAATTGACCAGACCTTGGAAATATTTGGAAAACCCTTGGATAGCTTTGATTTGGAGAATCATCCAAAACTTAAATCGCTGGGATTCAAAATAGACGGGCTGCGTGTAGATAAGCGTTTAAAAACCAATAAGTTGTTGCCTCGTATAGACGTGGAATATAACTTTATAACGGAAACGCCAGAGTACCTGAATTCGTTTGTGACCGAAAATTATAAAGGGGGTCTAAACTTTGAACTTCCCTTATTTCTAAGAAAGGAAAGAGGGGATTTAAAACTGGCTAAATTAAAATTAAGGGATGCCCAGTTTGAATTCGATAATGCCGAAATACAAATACAGAATAAGATATTGGCCATTTACAACGAGTTGGATTCTTTTCAGAATCAAAATGTACTCATTGATAACATTGTTGATAATTACCAAGCGTTATTGGCTGCGGAGGAACGTAAGTTTAGTTTTGGGGAAAGCTCTCTGTTTCTCATAAACTCAAGGGAAAGTAAGTTAATAGATGCTGTTTTGAAACAGAACCAAGTAGAAAACAAGTATTTTACGGCCAAGGCAAAATTATTTAATAGTTTGGCATTGAATCCAGAAAACTTATAAAGAATAGTGTAATGCGAACCAGTGAAGGCAAGGGTAGCGAAACCATAGATTTTAAGCAATGGCTCAAGGATGGTTTCTTCATCGTAGCAGGGATTTTATTCGCTGCCTTTGGTTTGGAAAGTTTTCTATTGCCCAACAAATTTATTGATGGGGGTGCCACGGGTATCTCCCTACTCATTGCAGAGGTTTTGGAAGTTCCCTTGTATATACTCATTATTTTAGTCAACGTACCTTTCGTTATTTTGGGTTACAAAGTCATTGGTAAATTGTTTGCTTTTAAAACGGCATTGGCTATTTTAGGTTTGGCTCTGGTCTTATTTTTTATAGATTTTCCTGAAATTACGCAAGACAAGTTGCTGGTCGCCGTATTTGGGGGTTTTTTCTTAGGTGCCGGAATAGGTTTATCTGTAAGGGGCGGTAGTGTTTTGGACGGCACCGAAGTTTTGGCTATCTACCTAAGTAAGAAAATGGGGACTACCATTGGTGACATTATTATTCTCATCAATATTTTTGTTTTTCTTGCAGCGGCCTATCTATTGTCTATAGAAACCGCGCTTTATTCCATGCTCACATATCTGGCCGCCTCCAAAACATTGGATTTTGTGATAGAAGGGATTGAAGAGTATACAGGAGTTAGTATTATCTCAGAAAAAAGTGAGGAGATGAGGAGCATGATAACGGAGAAATTGGGGATGGGTCTTACCGTTTATAAGGCCAAGGGAGGATACGGCAGGCATGGAGTTCATAATGAGTACGATGTAATTTTTACGGTAATCACTAGGTTGGAGATTCGAAAATTGAATATAGAGATTTCAAAAATAGACTCAAAAGCTTTTGTAGTAATGAGCAAAATAAATGACACAAGAGGTGGCATGATAAAAAAACGTGCCATCTAAGCCTATCTCTCAACTTTAAACGCGCTTCCATAAACAGACGCTTATTATTAGATTCAAAAACTAACTTTTATCGTTAGGCACTCCGCAACTGTATAAAACACGCTACTAATACGATGCTTTAAAATTAAAAAGTATACCTATAAACAAATAGATAATCTTATAATTAGTAGTAATACTATCAATTTATAATACATTAACTATTATTTAACGGATTAAAGCTATTATACTCAGTTTTGCTCCTTATTTTTGCCCCATCAAATTAGCACTATCAATTAGTATTAGGGTATTAAAGTAAACAGTACATGAAAAAGAGTAAGCCCGTATTTTATCCTGAATTCGAAAGCGAAGGAACTATGGTTGCGTCTGAGGCTATAACGTGGGAGGCAATTAGACCAAATTCGAAACTAAGAATTGGAAGGCCCTCGAACAGGTATTACCAATATATTCATACTTCCCTCAATTTTAAAAATCACAGTTTACACAATTTTAAGGACTTGTTGGCAGTTGAAGGAATGGAGGTTACCGTTCGCAGTATTTTAAAAATGAGAAACGGGGAGCATTACGCGGTTTTGATCAGTCCAAAGAAAAATAATTTTGGAGGGGAGATTCAGCACCTCTATGCAGAGATAAAGAAGGCTTTTACGGCACAAGAAATAATAGAATTATAAATTAATTTTAAGTTTTAAACATGAGAAATAGTAAAAATAAAGTAGTTGTTTTTTTAGCTTTGGGAATGTTAGGGTCCTTGAACGCCGCACCATTTAGCGATGGCATCCATGGTGAATGGACGAAAAAAGAAATCCCAATGAACGAGTGCGATCGGGTCAACACTAATGATGAAAAGAAAAATGCAAATGCATTTGAAATTTCAGATTTGGTACTGATTGAATTGGAAGAAGAGGTTGAATTAGGGTTTGACACTTATCCTTACCTCCCTAAAGATTTCAATCCTTTTGACGGGATGCCTCCATCAGAAGAAAATATCGACTTCGAAATAGTAGTGGAGGATGAGGAGCCAGAATTAGGTTTTGATACAAGCAAGTTTTTACCTAAGGATTTTAATCCCTATTCCTGTGCAGATTAAAAATGGATAATGCTACTACGTAAGGAATAAAGAAGGTGTCAATAAGGGACTTAAGGTCTTTGATTGGCACCTTCTGCATGCAGAATTAATAGAATCCCGCCTTTTTTCCGAATTTAAATTCGATTATAGTGATTGTTGCATTAGGGAAAGCGAATGAATCAAGATAAATTTACCAATATACCTATGAAACAACCTGTTGAACAACTTTTGGCAAAAGCTTTAATAGAGGGCGTCTCGTACCAAGAGTACCGGAACTTCGTATCTCATTTAGCTAAACAGGGGAAATCAACAGGGCCCTTGCAGTCTGAAGACCTTTCAATATATACCCAATTGAACGATACCCGAATGAAGCGTTGGGATAAGACCTTAAAAATATCTGAAACGGCACAATCAGAGATCAAAAGGCTTACCAAGCCTATTTTATTTATTGTAGTAACGGAAAGCTGGTGTGGGGATGCGGCGCCCAGTTTACCGGTATTAAACAAAATAGCGGAGCTATCAAGCTTTATAGATTTACAAATTGTATTGCGGGATGAAAACCTGGAGTTGATGCAAAATTTCCTGACCAATGAAGCACTATCCATTCCTAAACTCATACTATGGGATTCTTCACTACAGTCTGTTTTGGGAACTTGGGGACCTCGACCAAATGGAGCTTTACAAATGGTGACAGACCATAAACAGAAGCATGGGGAGTTAAACGCCGCTTTTAGGGAATCTTTGCAACAATGGTACAATAGGGATAAGGGAAAATCTATCGTCAACGAAGTGGTTGAACTACTTCCCTTGGAATAGATAGGTAATGGTTCCTTTTTGATTCTCCTTGTCCGAAGAATTAAAACGGGCTTTAAGGGCATACGCAATGGCGTTATCCACAAGGCAGCCATTGGAGGTTCCGGAACTTTTTTCGTTAAAATCGGCTTCGGTTACATTTCCCAAGGCGTCCACTTCAATATTGATGACGACCTTTCCACCTTCAATACAGGTATAAATTGGTGGGGGTAACTTATAATTATTCCGGTCTACCAAGGAGTAGGATACAGAAGTCCTTCTAGCGGCCAAATTGTTGGTAAACTCCTGTTTTTGAGCTTCTTTTTCGCCCAACAATTGCTTTTTTTCCTCTCTTTTTTTCGCCAAAGCCTTTACGCGCTCCGCGTATTCAGAATCGGAAAGTGCATCATCTGAAGTTTCACCCTCGCTCATTTCATTGCGCTCTTCCAGTAGTTCGTCTAAAGTCTTTAATGGTTCTGGATTTCCGTAGCTTGGTTTGGCGGTTTCATTATAGGCCATATGGCTTTTAATTGGGTCCGCATTGGCCTGCTCTTCCAATATTTCCTTTTCTTCCAGAATTTCCTCCAACACTTCTGGATCCAAGACCATCTCAACGATATATTGGTCATCTTCCTCTTTACCGCCAAGCTGAATGCTATACAAAACCATTACGACTATAGCCATACTGAATATGGTAATGAGTAATGATAATTGTTTTCTGTTCAGATTCATGAATATATAACCTTAATAATACTAAAATATTTCAAGGAATCGATAAAAGACCACGCTCTGTTTACCTATTCGTTGACCGTATTTCCTAGCAGTGTGTTGGCGAACACTAAAGGGTCTTGGGCTTTATCTACGTTAAAATCACCTATTTTGGTTCTTCGAAGTGCTGTTAAATGTCCGCCGGAGCCCAGTGCTTTTCCAAAATCATGGGCAATGGAGCGTATGTATGTCCCTTTGCTACAGGTAATTTTAAAATGAACATTTAAGTTATCTATTCGGGTGATTTGGAAAGAACTGACGGTTACTTTCCTTTTAGTTATTTCCACAGGTTTTCCTTCGCGTGCAAGCTCGTAAAGGCGCTTGCCATCTTTTTTCAATGCCGAAAATACAGGGGGTGCCTGTTCAATTTCACCAATAAAAGATGCGGTGGTGTTCTGTATAAGTGCCGGGGTAATGTGCGCTGTAGGATATACGCTATCAACAGCAGTTTCCAAATCGTAGGAAGGTGTGGTGGCACCTAGGGCAATGATACCCGTATACTCCTTTTCTTGGCCTTGAAATTCATTGATTTTTTTGGTGAACTTACCGGTACAAACAATTAACAGGCCAGTAGCCAGAGGATCTAAAGTTCCCGCGTGGCCTATTTTAAATTTTTTAAGACTGAATTTCTTTCTGATCGCCCATTTTAACTTATTGACAGCTTGGAAGGAGGACCAACCCATAGGTTTATCTATCAACAATACCTGACCGCTAAGAAATTCTTCTTGGGTCACTTAGATGACGGTTAAAGGTGATACGAAAAAATGTATGGCTAAGATTAGGCAGCCTACGATGATGCGATAATAACCGAAAATTTTGAAACCGTTCCTGCTCAAGTAGCCAATGAAGGTTTTAATGGCCAATAAGGCGACCAAAAACCCAACGACGTTTCCAATTATCAAAAGATTTACCTGATCACTGGTCAACGTAAATCCTGCAGTATAATAATCATAACTCTTTTTTAGGGTTGCTCCCAACATGGTGGGTACGGCAAGGAAAAAAGAGAATTCAGCTGCCGCCGTCCTCGACAGTTTTTGCGTCATTCCTCCAACGATACTGGCACCACTTCTAGAAACTCCGGGAATCATCGCCAAACATTGAAAAAATCCAATTTTGAAAGCCGTTCCATACGAGATGGTTTTCTCTTGTTCTTCCTCGCTGTAGTCGAACCAATCGTCCACCTTTAGAAGAATAAATCCGCCAATGACCAATGACACCGCTACGGTTATGGGACTCTCCAAGAGTGCATCAATGACATCACTTAGCAGTAGGCCAAGAATTACGGCCGGTATAAATGCAACAAGCAGTTTCAGGTAAAAATCTATACTTTGAAAAAAACGTTTAAAATAAAGGACCACGACAGAAAGAATCGTTCCCAGTTGGATTACGATAGTGAATAATTTGGTGAATTCTTCCTGAGCTATTCCAAAAAAGGAGGAGGTAATGATCATGTGTCCTGTGGAGGAAACGGGCAAATACTCCGTAATGCCCTCTATAATGGCGAGAACTATGGCTTCAATTATATCCACAGGATATTAGTTAGATTTGTGGGGGTTCAATAAAATGGCGTATACTTCAATACCTAGCCCGATAAGGACCAAGGTAGGGGCCAATCTAATTCTCCTGAAATTATAAATTTCTGGATTAAAAACATTGGGGTCATCACTACCACCGCCGCTCATTAATATAAACCCCAGTGCAATACAGGCGAGACCGATGAACATGAACAGGTAATTTTTCTTTTGAAAAATAAATTCCTGTTTAGGCTGTCGGTCAACTTTATTCTTTTTGCTCATGGCACAAATTTAATAATATAATTCGTCCGTTCTAAGATTGAGGAAGCGTTGTGTCGCAAAATAGGTGCTGACGAATGAAATAAGGATACCCAATATAAAAACACTAATAAATAAAATAACCAAGATAGTGGGTTCTTCCAAAAGACCTAGGTCCTGAAAATTTGTATTTATGTAATAGACAACGCCCGCTATGGCTACCAGCGCCACAAGTGCCCCGATCATACCCAGCTTTATATTCTGCCAAATAAAAGGTTTCCTTATAAATGTTTTTGTGGCACCCACCATTTGCATGGTTTTAATGATAAAGCGTTTTGAGTAAATGGAGAGCCGAATAGAGCTATTGATCAATAAAACAGCTATAAACGTGAAGATTGCGCTTGCAACAAGTATCCAAAAACCTATTTTTTCTACACTTTTGGCAACCATACTAACCAAGACCTTGTCGTAACTTACTTCATCCACAAAACTTTTTTCTGACAGGGTTTCGGCAATCTCTGCTACTTTTTCAGCCGTAACAAAGTCTGCCTTAAGTTTTACATCGATAGAATTTTTTAAGGGATTGTATCCTAGATAATCCACGAAATCCTCACCTATATCCTCGCTATGTTGTTTTGCGGCCTCTTCTTTGGAAACATAGGTAGCTGATTTGGTATAGTCAGACATGGCCAAGGTCTTTTGCAATTGTTCCACCTCTATTTCTTTGGTGTCCTCCTTCAAGAAAATAGAGATCGTAATCTGTTCTTTGGAGCGGTCCGCCATTTTTTTCGTATTCAAAACCAAAAGGCCCAAAATGCCCAAAAGGAATAGGACCAAAGCAATACTAAGCACCACCGAGAAATAGGAGGAGATGAGTTTGCGCCGTTGATAATTTTCGAAAGAGTTGGCCATAGTACTTAAAAGTGCTGTAAAAATAGCAAAGTATTGTTAAATGGAACTTAAAAAACCAATCGCTTAGCGTTTTAAACTAAAATGACCTTTAAATTGAGAGCTGTCCGCTTTTATGTAGTACCAGTAATCCGCTTCGGGCATTTCCCGTCCTTGAAATGTACCATCCCAAAAGGAGGTATTTGAATTTCCATATTTTAGGAGTGCGCCATAGCGGTCAAAAATGGAGAAGGAAATAGTACTGAAAGCTTCCAACCCATCCAGCTCAAAAACATCGTTTACCGCGTCTCCATTGGGGGTAAAAAACTTGGGGATTACCAAATGAAAAAATTCTTGTGTAACGGGGCCACAATCTGTTTTATCCTGAGCGTAGATTGTATACAATCCGCCCGCTTCGGCTTCAAAAAGGGGACTATCCTGGAAATTTATACCATCCAGTGAAAATTCGAAATCTCCATTGTTCGATGTGGTAATTAGTATGGAAGGCCCATCAGAACGGATACGTTCTATTCGTGGCACATCGATTTGTTCAATAAAAAACCGCTGGGTGTTCGTACAGCCGTTAACGTTGGTAATTAGCACATCGTAAGCTCCCGGTTCGGAAATGGTGATGGTTCTGGAGGTCGCTCCCGTGCTCCACAGGTAGTTGGCATTGGCTACTGCAGCATTTAGCGTTAGGCCATTACCCTCACAAAAATAGGTGGAGGTGTCTTCGGGTATTACGGGGAGTGGATTTACGATTAAACTAACCGCTGTTCTAGAGTCCGATGCACATGCCGCCGCTATTGCGTTGGCCTCTGCATAGTAGGTGCCAGCGGTTTGTGTTTCAAAAAGAGTACTATTTTCCAAAAGTAGGTTGCCACCGGTGGGTGCATCGTACCAATTTACGGTATATCCGTTTGGTACAGTTGCCTGAAGCGTACCGTTATCTCCCTCACAAATAACCACATTTGCGGTGCCGGTTGGGGCTGCCGGTATCGGTAACACCTGTATTTCAAAAACATCCGATACTACATTGCACAAATCATTGGAAACATTAATGGGGTCTTCAGCGGTTTTTACCCTATAATAGGTCGTAACCGTTACGGGTGGAGTGGTAACACTTCCATTCGTCTCTCCGGAAATATCTGTCCAAGTCTGCCGGTCAACACTCTGCTGCCATTGGTAGGCGTGGGTGTTGAAGATAGAAAAATCAGGGGTTGCCGTGATTGTTCTGGATACGGGGACTTGATTTGCACAAACGATAAGGTTGGTTTCATTGGTATTGGTGGAGACCGTTACGGTATCGCCACACGATTTAAAAACAATATCATCAATGGCAAGGTCATTACCACAACCGCCATTACTATTATTTCGCATCTTTAGAATAACGGAGGTTTGCCCAGGTTCCGTCTTAAAAACCAAGGCGTATTGCTCCCAGTTCGCTGTAGCGCTTGCAAAAATACTTCCCGTATCTCCTTGGGCAAGAAGCGTGGTATCTGTTTCGTCCCAAATCTGGAATCGCACATTAACGGGAATGCCATTTCCTTCGCAGCTACCCAAGGGCAGGAGGTTTATCAACCAGGAAGAGAATTCATAAGACGTGTTTTCACACAGGCCGGTTACTTGCCGTTGGTAAAACTCACCGGCCGTAAAGCTTGCGTTCACTATAAAGGATTTGCCATTGGTATCTCCCGGTGTGTGGTCCTGTACGTTGATCCAATCAAAATAATTGGTGGTGCTTGAAATGGTATAATCGCCGTCTTCTGGGGTGCCGGTAGTAAAATTATAGGTTGTGGTGCCTAAAGGTAATTCCGGACCATCTATTAAGCCTGACCCAAAATCTTCGGTAAAAATTGGGTCCCCGGAATTTCCACCGCAAAAACCCAATTGTGCCTGCAAATGGGGCGAGGAAAAAACAAGAATGAGTAGCGTGACGAATATAGATTTGGGACACGTAATTTTCACGGCAATAAAGATAGCAATTTGCAGCAAACAGGGTTCGGTTTTAGAGGGTATGGGGTTAATCGTCAATATCTTTTTAACTTTCATCGATTCCACCTATTTTTGCGCCTTATAGCAAAGCAGCGAAAATCATGCAATACAATTTCAATGAAATTGAGGCCAAATGGCAAAAATACTGGGCGGATAACCAAACCTTTAAGGCGGAAAATGAATCTGACAAGGAAAAATTCTATGTGTTGGACATGTTTCCATATCCTTCAGGTGCGGGGCTTCACGTTGGTCATCCGTTGGGGTATATTGCCAGTGATATCTATGCGCGCTACAAGCGGCATAAAGGCTATAATGTACTGCATCCCCAAGGCTATGATTCTTTTGGCCTTCCGGCAGAGCAGTATGCGATACAAACAGGGCAACATCCCGCAGTAACCACCGCGGAAAATATAAAAACGTATAGGAGGCAGTTGGATCAATTGGGCTTTTCGTTCGATTGGAGCCGCGAGGTGCGTACGTCTAGTCCGGAATATTACAAATGGACCCAGTGGATTTTCATTCAGATTTATAATTCTTGGTACAATCTCGATACGGATAAAGCCGAAGATATCGATACGCTCATCGCTATTTTTAATTCCGATGGGAATACCACCGTCAACGCCGTTTGTGATGATGCTGTCGAGGAATTTACAGCCAAGGATTGGAATGCTTTTTCTGAAATAAAGAAACAGAAAATCCTGCTTAAATATAGATTAACGTATCTGGCGGACACAGAGGTGAATTGGTGTGCGGCTCTAGGTACGGTTTTGGCCAATGATGAAATCGTAAACGGGGTGTCTGAGCGTGGAGGTCATCCGGTCGTTCGTAAAAAGATGACCCAATGGAGTATGCGTATTTCCGCTTACGCACAGCGACTTTTGGATGGCTTGGAAAAAATTGATTGGCCACAACCCCTAAAGGATTCGCAAACAAATTGGATTGGTCGTTCAGAAGGAGCAAGCGTGACGTTTCAGCTTTATGAGAAATCGAATCTAGGCCTGAGTGCGGCTGAAGGCCAAATTGAAGTGTTTACAACAAGACCCGATACCATTTTTGGTGTTTCCTTTATGACTTTGGCCCCTGAGCATGATTTGGTGTCCAAAATAACCACTCCGGATCAAAAGGCTGAGGTGGAAGCCTACATAGCAGCCACTGCCAAACGCTCTGAACGGGATCGTATGGCAGATGTTAAAACCATTACCGGGGCTTTTACGGGTGCTTTTGCGGAGCACCCGTTTACTAAGGAACCTATTCCCATTTGGATCGGGGATTATGTGTTGGCGGGTTATGGAACCGGTGCGGTCATGTCCGTTCCTTGTGGTGATCAGCGCGATTATGATTTCGCAAAACACTTCAATATTCCAATTCCCAATATTTTTGAGGGAGTCGATATTTCCGAGGAAGCCTTTTCGGAAAAGGGTAAAACGGTCATCACAAATTCTGATTTTTTAAACGGGCTGCCCTACAAGAAAGCATTAAAACGCGCCATTTTTGAATTGGAAAAAATAGGACAGGGTAAAGGAAAAATAAATTACCGCTTACGCGATGCCGTTTTTAGTAGGCAACGGTATTGGGGAGAGCCATTTCCGGTCTACTATGTGGACGGAATGCCGCAAATGATTGAAACGCAATACCTACCGATAAAACTTCCCGAAGTTGAAAAATATTTACCTACCGAAACTGGCGAGCCCCCTTTGGGTAATGCGGAGGTTTGGGCATGGGATACGGTCGCCAATAAAGTGGTGCATAACAGCAAGCTAAATAACAGTACGGTGTGGCCGTTAGAATTGAATACCATGCCGGGTTGGGCGGGAAGTTCCCAATACTTTAACCGCTATATGGACCCACATAATACGGAGGAAATCTTTTCCCAGGAAGCAATCGAGTACTGGCAAGATGTGGATTTGTACATAGGAGGAAGTGAGCACGCCACGGGGCATTTATTGTATAGCCGTTTTTGGCAAAAATTCATGTTCGATAAAGGATTGGTACCCAAAGATGAGTTTGCCAAAAAGTTAATCAACCAAGGTATGATTACGGGGACGAGTGCGTTTATGCTCAAGCAAATTATAGATGTTAGCACAGTTATAGAATCTAACTCAGGATTTGAAGAAAGAAACTTTCAGGCTATAATTGTTACAGATGAAGATAATGTGCAGAAAAAGGATGAAGAAGAAATAAAGCGAATTGCCAGGGTTCAAATTGAAAATATTCTTTTAGATGAGAAAAACAAGGAAATTAAAAATATCACCATAGAGAGTTGCGATGACAACAATATGCATCTATCCGTTCGTGTTCCAGTAGAATTTGTAAATTCCTCGGATGAGCTGGATATAGAGGCATTTAAAAACAGTTCATATGGTAAGGAGTATCGATTTGCTACTTTCGATAGTAATAAAACATATCGCGAAGTCGAAAAAATGTCCAAGTCCAAATACAACGTAGTAAATCCAGATGCCATTTGTGAGGAATACGGTGCAGATAGTTTGCGCTTATATGAAATGTTCTTAGGGCCTTTAGAGCAATCCAAACCTTGGCATACGGCAGGTATTACGGGTACGCACTCCTTCTTAAAGAAACTATGGCGTCAGTTCCATACCGGTGAAAATGGAGGGTTTTCCGTTTCGGATGAAGAGCCTTCAAAAGAATCCTGGAAAACATTGCACAAGACCATTAAGAAGGTAGAAGAGGATATTGAAAACTTCAGCTTTAATACCTCCGTCTCCACCTTTATGATTTGCGTAAACGAACTTTCGTCACAAAAGTGCACCAGCATAAAAATATTGGAACCATTGGCCATCTTGGTTTCACCCTATGCGCCACATATTGCAGAAGAGCTTTGGGAAAAATTAGGCCATTCAGCATCTATAGCTACGGCGCCATTTCCAAAGTTTGAGGAAAAATACTTGGTCGAGAGCAGTAAGGAGTATCCAATTTCCTTTAACGGTAAAATGAAATTTACCATGGAGCTATCGTTAGACCTATCCAAGGAAGAAATAGAAACAGCGGTATTGGCCAATGAAAAGACCCAGCAACAATTACAGGGAAGAACACCTAAAAAGGTGATTGTAGTGCCTGGAAAAATTGTAAATATTGTAGGGTAATTGCCTTCACGAGGAGGCACGAGGAAGTGATTTGGCAATTTGGAACATTAATCAATCAGATTGCTTCACTACGTTCGCAATGACGTCATCAAAATGGAGCCCAACGTCTACATTTACAGTAACCGTACCACGTACGTCTTCACGAGGAGGCACGACGAAGTGATCTGCCGGTCTGGAACATGAATCAGTCAGATTGCTTCACTATGTTCACAATGACGTCCTTATAAGAAGGACGGAGAAGTGATCTGCCGGTATGGATAAGAAGTCCAACAATTTACTTCAACGCAAGGAGCTTTTTAAAATAAAATAGGGTAAGAATGTTCAATATTCAAAAAATAACACAACATACCCCATAACAAATAGGGGTTTTTTGCCAAATAATAGTATTTTAAGACGATTTACCCCCTCCTTTTAACGATTTTATATTTGTTATCCGCAAAATTAACTTCAACTTTGCGGAATAACCTTAAAAGATAGTATCATGATTGTTGGTATCCCAAAAGAGATTAAAAACAATGAAAGTAGGGTAGGAATGACCCCGGCCGGTGTTTTTGAATTGGTAAAGCATAACCACAAGGTTTATGTACAATCCAACGCTGGTGAAGGCAGTGGTTTTTTCAATCAGGATTACCAACAGGCGGGTGCCGTTATTTTAGATACCATAGGGCAGATTTATGCCATGAGTGAAATGATCGTAAAGGTGAAAGAACCTATAGCGGAGGAATATGATTTAATACAAGAAGGCCAAATAGTATTCACCTACTTTCACTTTGCCTCGAGCGAGGTGTTAACCAAAGCCATGATCAAACAAAAAGCCATATGTATCGCCTACGAAACGGTGGAGGATGAGGAAGGTACCTTGCCGTTACTAACACCCATGTCTGAAGTAGCGGGTAGAATGGCCATACAGCAAGGCGCCAAGTATTTGGAAAAACCGGTTAAAGGGCGTGGTGTTCTTTTAGGAGGAGTGCCAGGCGTTGCCCCGGGAAAAGTATTGGTGTTGGGTGCCGGAGTGGTTGGGATACAGGCTGCTAAAATGGCAGCAGGTCTTGGCGCCCATGTAACCATACTCGATATCAACATGAAACGCCTACGTTATGTAAACGATGTAATGCCACCACATGTGGTAACAGAGTTCAGTAATGAGTTCAACATCAGAAAGCATATAAAAAATCATGATTTAATTATTGGTGGCGTATTGCTGAAAGGAGCCAAGGCACCAAACCTAATAACGCGAGACATGTTAAAGGAAATGCGCCCCGGAACGGTTATCGTAGATGTGGCGGTGGATCAAGGAGGTTGTGTGGAAACGACAAGGCCTACCACGCATGAAGATCCTGTATATATCATTGACGATGTCGTACACTACTCCGTAGCGAACATGCCCGGCGCGGTACCTTGTACTTCAACCATGGCACTTACGAACGTTACTTTGCCCTATGCCCTTAAATTGGCAAATCTGGGTTGGGAAGCGGCCTGTGAACGCGATGCGTCCTTGAAAAAAGGACTTAATATAGTTGAAGGGCATGTGGTGTACCAAGAAATTATTGAAGCCTTTGGTTGGGAAGAAGTGACTGCCTAGAACGTACAATTTGTCAGTATAATAAGACCCCGAAAAGTCCGTTTGGAATTTGGCGGGGTTTTTGCTTTTATAAAGTTAATGGTATACTGTTAAGAGTATATCTTTACTATATTTAATAGAAATAAAAATTGAAAAGTTATGATGGGATATTATATATTGATTGGAGCACTTGCGCTGGTCAGCTGGTTGGTAAGTAGAAAACTGAAAAGCAAGTTCAAACATTATTCAACCGTGCATTTGCAAAACGGAATGAGCGGTGCGGAAATTGCCGAGAAAATGCTTGCGGATAACGGAATTAGGGATGTCAAAGTAATTTCCACACCGGGAATGTTAACGGACCATTACAATCCTAAGGACAAAACGGTAAACTTAAGTGAAGGAGTTTATAATCAGCGAAATGCTGCCGCTGCCGCAGTTGCAGCCCATGAATGCGGGCATGCCGTTCAACACGCGCAGGCCTATGAATGGTTGGGTATTCGTTCCAAATTAGTGCCCGTGGTAAGCGTAACCTCCGGGATGTCTACTTGGGTCGTTTTTGGTGGTTTAATGTTAGGGGCCGCCGCTGGCATAGGGCTGGGATATTGGATTGCTGTTGCCGGTCTGGTAATGATGGGCATGGCCACCCTTTTTAGTTTTGTCACCCTACCCGTAGAATATGATGCCAGTAATAGGGCCTTGGCCTGGTTAAAGCATAATAATATGATTACCCCCAAAGAATATGATGGTGCGGAGGATTCGCTAAAATGGGCTGCGCGGACCTATTTGGTTGCGGCTATTGGCTCCTTGGCGATGCTGGTCTATTGGGGGCTTCAAGTTTTTGGAGGTAGGGACTAAGCAATTTTTTGTAAAATGAATAAAGACCTGTCCAAAGCCTGGACGGGTCTTTTTGGATTAAGCTTCCCTTTATTATGAAGATTGATACGGAAAGACTTCACCTAAGGCCTGCAGGATTAAAAGATGCTGATTTTATTTTGGCGTTGTTGAATAGTCCGGGCTTGATCAAATTTATTGGTGATAGGGGGATTTCTACAAAGGAAAAGGCTATCGGCTATATTCAAAATTCTTTATGGATTAGTTATAATGAAAACGGATTTGGATTATTAGTTGTCTGCTTAAATGAGCATGATACACCTATTGGTCTTTGCGGATTTTTACAACGGAACTATTTGGAACATCCAGATATCGGTTTTGCTTTTTTACCTTCCTCTGAAGGGAAAGGACTCGCCCATGAAGCTGTCCGTGCAGTGATGCAGTATGGAACGGTAGCATTGAATATAAACCAGATTTATGCCATTTGCATGGAGGTTAATGAAAGGTCTATCCGGCTATTGACCGGATTAGGTTTCCAAAAAAGGGGGATAATTAAACCGGATAGTAATAGCGAAGAGCTGTTGTTGTTTTCAACCTAAATCGAAATCTGCCTATCTATTTGCTGTGCAAGTGAAATAAAGGTTTCAGTCCTGGAAACGCCTTCAATCTGTTGGATTTCCTTGTTCAATACCTGCATTAAGTGCTCATTATCGCGACATAACACTTTAATTAAAATGGACCAATTTCCGGTGGTATAATGACACTCCAAAACTTCGGGAATTTTCTCCAATTGTTTTACGGCCATCGGGTTACTCATCGCTTTGTCAAGATAAATACCAATGTAGGCCATTGTGGTATACCCCATCGCTTTGGGATTTATGATGAATTTGGAACCTGATAATAGGCCAGACGCTTCCAGTTTCCGTAGGCGTTGGTGAATAGCAGCCCCTGAAATTCCGATGCTACGGGCAATTTCAAGCACTGGTTTTCGGGCATCGTTCATTAAAAAGCGTAGAATCTTCTTATCGATACCATCAATTTTGGCTAGGGAGTTTCCGTTCTTCATAGTTACATTAAATACTGAAAGCTAAAGTTAGCCTTTTGGTTTCAAATGTATGTTGAAATCACCTTAACTAATTACAGAATTGGGATTGTACCCCAAATAGGGGACCTCATATTCCTTGAAATTGATACCGTAGCTTTTTAGCTCCTCAAGGATTGGCTCATAAACCTCCCTGTTTATTGGAATCTGTACCCCGGGAGTGGTAATCTTTCCATTTAGGATTTTTAGTGTCGCCATGGCTACGGGCAACCCTACGGTTTTAGCCATGGCGGTATGGGTCTGGTTTTCTCCTAGGACCACCAATTTTGAATCAATTTGTTTTTTTTCACCCTTAAGTTCGTACCCAAACTTGTGGTACATAACGATCATATCCTTTTCATTGGCCTGTAAGGTCCAGCTATCCTCCAATATTTTCTGCAATGCTTGCGCCGGGGTGGCATTGGGGATTCCTATCTTTTTGTCGTCATCAAAAATGTTTAGTTCCATAAGCTTATCCCAGCGGATATCATCCTGATCTAATTTTAGATAGTATCTTAATTTAAGTTCTACGGAATCAGTTGGCGAATAGGGCAGGAATAAATTTATGAACTCCCTGTAGCTCATATTCTCGGAATTCTCAATGGTATAGGTATCATCGGTAACGCCCAACTGAATGAACATGTTCCAGGCCTTGGAAAAACCAACGCGGCGCATGGTTCCCCTGTAAATGGTAAGGGCATCCTCTAGTTTATAGGCTTCCCTATAATTTAGGGAATCGCGGTTGGCATAGCCCTCAAAACGTCCATATCCTTCGACATCAAAAAACTCCGTCCGTCTAAAAAGGCGGTGATAGGGAATGTATTTATAGGTTCCTTCCTGTATAAATTTAGCCGTTCCTCCCTGTCCCGCCAACACCACGTTTCTTGGGTTCCAGGTAAATTTATAGTTCCATAAATTATTGTCATTTTCAGGGGCGACCAAGCCACCACAAAACGATTCAAACAAAATTATTTTTCCATCTTTTTCGCGGATGCGGTCTATGACCTGCATGGCACTCATATGGTCCACCCCCGGGTCAAGACCAATTTCGTTCATAAAAACAAGGTTATTTTCCTTCACTTTTGCATCAAGCGCTAATAGTTCCTTGCTCACGTAGGATGCGGTGACTAAATGTTTTTTATGTTGTAGGCAATCTTCGGCTACCTTAATGTGAAACCGGGCCGGTAGCATTGAAATAACAATATCTGTATTGGAAATTGCCTTGGATCGTTCGTCTTCTTCAAAAATGTCCAGTGCAATTACGGTACAATGCGGGTGGTTGGCAATCTGTTGCGGAATGGCTTTTGGATTGATGTCCCCAATGGTAATCTGAATTTTTTCGGTTTCCGCTTTTTCCAATAAATAATCCAATAAATAGGAGGTGGATTTACCTGCACCAATAACAAGAATTTTGCGCATCATACGATTTAACTACTTTTGATTTGTAACGAATTACTAAGGTATCAAATTGTTACATTTATAAAAATAGTTATGCATATAGTTATGAAAAAAACAATTTTAGGGACTGCGTGTCTCTTTGGAATGCTGGCCGTTGTACTTGGTGCTTTTGGTGCACATGGATTGAAGCAATTAGTGGATGTGGAAGCAGTAGCTACTTTTGAGACGGGTGTGCGTTACCAAATGTACCATGCTTTTTTTCTCTTCGTACTTGGCTTGATACCCGAAACTCTAATCCGGTCAAAAAAATGGATTTTTCGCTTTACCTTAATAGGGATTTTCCTGTTTTCCTTTTCTATCTATGTATTGGCCTTGAACGATCTTACGCGGTTCGACTTTAAAGTTTTAGGTTTCCTTACGCCTCTTGGAGGGGTATTTTTGATTGCCGCCTGGGCGCTCTTGGGGTATCGAATTTTGAAATCAAATAGTGTGAAATAATTTGGCTAACGTAGATTACTGCCCATAAATATGTATTTTTCATCACTAACGCCAACCGTATGAGCAAAACCAAATTACTAGGGCTACTACTGGGCCCTATTTCCTTTGTATTGATTCTTTTCTTTTTTCAACCAGAAGGATTGTCAAAAGAGGCCAATGCAGTGCTGGCCTCTACCGTTTGGATCGCTATTTGGTGGATAACGGAGGCCATACCCATAGCCGTAACAGCATTACTGCCCTTGGTTCTTTTTCCTTTAACGGGTGGCTTGGATCTCTCCGCAACATCAGGCTCTTTTGGCCATAAGTATGTGTTTCTTTACATGGGCGGGTTCATTATCGCCATCGCTATAGAGAAATGGAATTTGCATAGGCGTATCGCTTTGAACATTATAAATTTAATAGGCTCCGATGTGCGAAAGATAATACTCGGGTTTATGGTAGCCACTGCATTTTTATCCATGTGGATTTCGAATACGGCAACTTCTGTAATGATGCTTCCCATTGGTTTGGCCATTATAAAGCAACTGCGAGACAATCCCGATACCATAGAAGATGAAAACCAGACTTTTGGTAAGGCCTTGATGCTCGCTATTGCCTATAGTGCATCTATTGGTGGGCTGGCCACTTTAATAGGAACACCGCCAAATCTTGTATTGGCTGGCGTTGTATTGGATACCTATGGTTATGAAATTACATTTATGCAATGGTTTGTCTTTGGGCTTCCCATTTCCATCGTATTGCTATTTATCTGTTGGAAGTATTTAACGTCTTATGCATTCAGTTTTAAACAAAAGTCGTTCCCGGGCGGAAAGCAGGAAATAAAACGGTTATTGTCCAGATTGGGCAAGATTACTTATGAAGAGAAGGTGGTGGCATTTGTTTTTGCTTTGACTGCTTTTTGCTGGATTACCAGATCTTTTCTTTTACAGCGAATTTTACCGGGACTGGACGATACCATTATCGCCATATTTTTCGCCATTGTTTTGTTTTTGATTCCTGCAAAAAAGAAAGGGGAGCAATTGATCAATTGGGATGAGGCCGTGAAAATGCCTTGGGGTATCATTTTATTGTTTGGTGGTGGTATGGCCTTGGCCAAAGGTTTTGAGGATACAGGTCTCGCCAATTGGATCGGGAGCCAGATGACCTCACTCTCCGGTCTTCCTATTTTACTTTTGATACTCGTGCTCATTGCCGCTGTAAATTTCTTGACCGAGATAACCTCGAACTTGGCAACAACAGCAATGTTATTGCCTGTGTTGGCGCCCATGGCACTTACCATTGATATTCACCCGTTCGTGTTAATGGTGGGGGCTGCAGTTGCTGCCTCTTGTGCATTTATGTTGCCCGTGGCAACACCTCCCAATGCTGTGGTCTTTGGTTCGGGGTATCTAAGAATACCCGATATGGTAAGAAAGGGTTTTTTCATGAACATCGTATCCATTATTGTACTAACGCTGTTTGTCTATTTTATTTTGCCTGCGCTTTGGGAAATTACCATTGCCGGGTTTCCACAAAATCTTAAAAAATGAAGCTATTGTTGATTCCGGATAAGTTTAAAGGCTCCTTGACCAGTGAGGAGGTTTCAAAAGCCTTTATGGCCGGAGTCGAAAGAGCGGGTGTGGAATGCTCTTCGCATTATATTAAAGCTTCTGATGGGGGGGATGGTTTCATGGCAGCCGTGGCGCAATACAAAGCTTGTATCTCTGTGCAAGTGATAAGTGAAAATCCGTTGGGAAATCCAATCCAATCGTACTATTTGTACAACCAAGAAAGCAATTCTGCCTTTATAGAACTGGCCAATGCCTCAGGAATGGAATTGCTTTCACCGGAAAACCGGAATCCAATGCGCACAAGTACGTTTGGTACAGGCTTGCAAATTAAGGATGCCGTTGAAAAAGGGATCGGGCATATCTACATAGGTCTGGGAGGTAGTGCCACCAATGACGGCGGTATTGGTATGGCGCAGGCCTTGGGCCATACCTTTGTGGATGCAGAAGGTAAACCCCTGGCGCCTACCGGTGGCAATTTAGGGCTTATTGCAGGTATTGATACCTCTGACATCTCGCCAAAATTAAAGCACGTTTCGTTTTTTGCGGTAAACGATGTCACCAATCCTTTATTTGGTGAGGAGGGTGCGGCGCATGTCTACGCTGCACAGAAAGGGGCAACGAAAGAAATGATTGCGGTATTGGATGATGGACTTCGAAATTTGGACGCTGTAGTTTCTGAACAGTTTGCGTTGAACAATGCTGCTGTACCGGGTTCCGGAGCAGCGGGCGGGGCAGCCTACGGACTCAAAAGTTTTTTTGGAGCTACGTATGTTAGTGGAATTGACTTTATTCTTGAACTCTCTGAAGTAAAAAAATTATTGGAAAGGGAAAAGTTCGATTTTTTGATTACGGGCGAAGGAAAAATTGATAGGCAGACCTTAAGCGGGAAACTTATACAAGGTGTTTTGAATTTAGGGAAAACCTACAATATTCCCGTTTTGGCTGTGTGTGGAAAGTTGGCAATTCCTGCGGAGGAATTGAAGAAGAGAGGGATTTATGAACTAATCGAAATCCAGGATATCTCTAAAAATCTTGACTACAATATGGGGCACGCTGCAGAATTATTAACGCAGAAAACAGCAGATTTTTTCCAAAAGAGGGTAAAATAAATCGATGATAAATGGGTTATTTTTTGTTTATTTCATAAAAAAACGAATTAAAAATAATAATTATCCAATAAAAATAATAAATACGTCCATTATATGCATTTAATTCGTAAAAGTGGTGTTGAAAAACATGCCTTTTTGCTGTTTCTTTCGCCTATTTCGTATTTCGACGAGTATTAGGCTGAATTAAGCCTTGAAAACCAAGGGTTCATATTTAAATTTTTTAGTTTTACAACATCAAATTTTCAACAAGATGAAAAGCTCTGCTGCCAACGCAAAATCGATTTCACTTAAAGAATACGGAATTACCCACAACAACATCCACTACCAGGAAGAACCTGAACAACTTCAAGAAGCAACCTTGGCGTTGAACATGGGTGTAGAAACCAGCAATGGAACACTGGCTGTACATACCGGAGAATTTACAGGGAGATCACCACTTGATCGCTTTATTGTAAAGGATGATATCACAAAGGACAAGGTATGGTGGGGGGCTATTAACATACCTTTTGAAAAGGACAGATTTGATTCGCTCCATAAAAAAGTTATTTCCTATTTAAACGAAAGGGAGCTTTTTGTGCGCGACAGTTATGCCTGTGCAGATCCAGAATATCAGTTAAACATTAGGGTTATCAATGAATATCCTTGGTCCAATATGTTTGCCTACAATATGTTTCTGAGGCCAACAGCAGCTGAATTGGAGGATTTTACTCCGGAATGGACGGTGATAAACGCGCCAGGATTTATGGCAGATCCTGAAGTGGACGGTACAAGACAACATAATTTTGCCATTCTCAATTTTACGGATAAAATTGCGCTTATCGGGGGCACGGGATACACCGGTGAAATTAAAAAAGGCATCTTCTCCGCATTGAACTTTATTTTGCCTGTTTACAAGGAAACCTTGCCCATGCATTGTTCCGCCAATGTAGGTGAGGAAGGCGATACGGCCATCTTTTTTGGACTTTCGGGTACAGGTAAGACCACTTTATCCACAGACCCCAATAGAAAATTAATCGGCGATGACGAACATGGCTGGACGAGTAGAAATAGTGTCTTCAATTTTGAAGGAGGATGTTATGCCAAAGTCATAAACCTATCCGAAGAGCAGGAACCTGAAATTTATGGGGCAATCAAACCTGGTGCTATCTTAGAGAACGTTGTTTTGGATGCGGAAGGCAATGTAGATTTCGCGGATACTTCTATCACCCAAAATACACGTGTTAGTTATCCTATCCACCATATAGACAACATAAAAGAGCCTTCTATAGGTAAGAATGTAAAGAATATTTTTTTCCTTACCGCCGATGCTTTTGGGGTGCTCCCTCCAATATCTAAATTAACGCCAAGCCAAGCTGCTTATCATTTTATATCGGGCTATACGGCAAAAGTGGCGGGTACGGAAGCGGGAGTGGTAGAACCACAACCTTCTTTTTCTGCATGTTTTGGGGCGCCGTTTATGCCGTTACATCCAACAAAGTATGCGGAAATGTTAAGTAAGAAAATGAAGGAATCTGGTGTTGACGTTTGGCTTGTAAATACGGGTTGGACCGGTGGCCCCTACGGAATAGGCACCCGAATGAAATTGAAATACACGCGGGCAATGATTACTGCTGCCCTAAATGGGGACCTCGGGCTGTATTCTTATGACAAATACCACATTCATTCCGTATTTGGGGTAGCCCAACCCAGAGAGTGCCCAGGGGTTCCTACGTCTGTCCTAAGTCCTAGGGCTACATGGAACAATGATGAAAAGTATTATACTACCGCCTTTAAACTGACCAATGCCTTTAGGGAGAACTTTAAAAAATTTGAAAGTTATGCCAGTGAGGAAATCCGCAGGGGAGGGCCACAGCGATACGCATTTTAAGCATAAAAAAAGCCTTGCACTGCAAGGCTTTTTTATGCTTCGGCGTATTTATTTATTTACGCTCGTAATATATTTTTGAAGTGCCATGGTCATGGAAGGGGTTTCTGGGGTAGGCGCTTTAATGTCGATTCGTAATCCTGCATCGGTTGCGGCATCTACGGTAGAATTGCCAAATACGGCAATCCTGGTCTCCTTTTGTTCGAAATCTGGAAAATTCTGTAATAAAGATTCAATTCCGGAGGGACTAAAGAAAACAAGAATATCGTAATACACGTTTCTCAGGTCTGAAAGGTCGCTAATGACCGTTTTATAAAAAATTGCTCTTTTCCAGTTTATATTAAGCGTGCCCAAGGTTTCGGGTACATCTGGTTTTAAAACATCGGAAGAGGGAAGTAAGAATTTCTCGTCCTTATATTTTTTGATGAGGGGCGCTAAATCTGTAAACAATCGCTTTCCTACGTATATTTTACGTTTTCTATATACAACATATTTTTGAAGGTAATAGGCTACCGCTTCAGACTGGCAGAAATATTTCATGGAATCTGGCACCTTAAAACGCATTTCTTCGGCAATTCTGAAAAAGTGATCTACCGCATTTCTACTCGTTAGAATAATCGCCGTAAAATCATTTAGATCAATCTTCTGCTGCCGCACATGCTTGGCGTCTACGCCCTCTACATGGATAAATGGTCTAAAATCTACCTTTACTTTCTCTTTCTCAATGAGTTTAGAATAGGGAGAATTTTCCATTTTTGGTTCCGGCTGCGATACCAAAATCGTTTTTACTTTCATATGCTGCACTATTTAAGAAAGCTTCCCATTATTACTAAGGGTGCAATTTCGAGTGCGCAAAGGTACAAAATAAAATAGAAAAAATAGGAGCTAATGAATTTTTGATAATTCCTTATCACTGTCACCCAGCCCATTATATTTATGATCAGGAACAGAATAAATGCGGCCAAGAGTACAATTCTTGAATCGATGAAAACATAGGTCAATAGTACATTGGCGATGAACAAAACTATACCGGAATAGTTTAGATAGGATAATTTTTTGAAAATCAGTTCATTGAATGTCCTATAGTTATTGAATATAAAACCGTTTATAAGTTGCAATAGGGTTTTGGCACTTAGGAATATAAAAACGGCCGCAAGCAATAAGGGAAAAATATATGGATTTTTTTCATCCGTAGGGCGAATAAAGGCACGCCAGAGAAAGAAGATAAAGAGCGTGGTATTTATTATTTGAAAAATACTCAAAAGGATGTGAAACCAATTGAACAATTTTTCTTTTTTTGCGTACATGCCAATGTACTTGTTGTTAAATGGAAGGATGATAAAGTTGAAAAAACGGGAGTAGTAAAAACTTTTTGCCAAAAGCATGCACAAAAGACTCCCCGTTAAGGTTAGTGTAATCCAATCTGTTTGTGCAAATGTTCTGGTGATAGGTTCCATCAATGAATAGGAATTGGTTTCCCGTTTAGCCCGTAATACAGATTGTTCTCGGAAATAACGACCCTAAAGTAACCAATGTTTTCTTTTTTTGTGTCCGGTAACTTAAAATTAAAATAGGTCGTGTCTTTTTGAATCAGTCTGGCGGTATTTGCAAGAACAGGTTCTGGAGTAATCCCTATAGTTTCCAATGGGGTTTTGTAGGCATCCATAGAAACGATGGCAAATTTCAATTTCTCAAGATTTATGTGCTGCGTATAAGGATTGTAAACTTTTAATTCCAGGTTTTTATTGGAATTTAGAGAAACCTCGGGTTCCTCCACGATGCATTCCAGTTTCCGGAACGATTCAAAATCTGAAATATATTTGCCTTTATACAAGCCACCATCTGGCTTTTCATAAGAAAACGAATGGTCATTGATGTATTTCGAAATATAGGCAACATCCTTTCCGCGCACCTTCTCTTCTGCATTATTTATGGAATACTGGTTTTTGCGATACATAAAGTTATTGAGGGAAAAAGTGGGTGTACCATCCGTATAAAAAGAATACATGGGCGCATTTCGGTATGAATTCTCGAAAACTACGGGTATAGTACCAACTTCATCCTTGATTGCTTTTGCCCATTCCTTATTCCCGTGACTTTCATAATAGAAATTGAACAACAATGGTTGGTAAGCAAGCCCCAACCTTAGGTAAAGAATCAGTACAACATTTATGAGCCCAAGTCTAAAAACCCATTTCAAGGCCTGGGTATTGCGTAGCATATAATTAAAGGTGATTACCACCAAGGGAATACAGATGATGATTATCCATTGCGTCTGCACCCTTCTATTGAAGCTGGAGATAAAAAAGAATAGGATAACGCCGTACGTAAGATACAAGAGGGCCTTATTGAAAAGATCGGTGCTTTTAGTTTTGTATAGTGCCTTATAAATAAAAGGAAAGGTTAGCCCAAAGATGGCGACCAAATTCACAAAAAATCCTAAAGTATACTTTTCAAAGCTATAGGCTCCATTTGGCCGTTCATAAAGATGATATTTTATGGAAACAAAATCGTTCTCATACAACCAGTAAAAATGGGGAGCGTAACAGCAAAGTGCTATGATTACCGCAAGCCAAGCGTATTTATTGCCAACCAATTTTAAATTTGAGAGCAATACAAAGAAGATAACTAGGACCGCATGGTATTTACTGTACATTAAAGCTGCCATGAACACCCCTAAAAGCAGGGTTAAACCAATGGATTGGTTTTTTACAAAATGCTTGTAGGTCAACAGAAAACAACTGGTAAAAAACAGTAATGGGGTATCTGGTAGGGTAAAGAATCCATAGGCATTTAAAAGTGTCATGGAGAAAACGAGCACGAAAAAATGGTTGATGTACGCTTGCTTTTTGGGAGCATCGATCATCAACCACAATAGCAGGATGTTTATGGTAGAAAGGATACAGCTTATGAAACGCACACCAAGTTCCCCATCAAAGAAATAACTGCTCAATTTTACCATCAAGGCCACCATGGGGGGATGGTCAAAATAGCCCCAGGCCATATTTTGGCTGTAATACCAATAATAGGCTTCGTCAAATATAAGTTGTGTAAAACCCGATTGAACAAGGTTTAAAATAAATATCGCAGCTAGAAAAAAGTAGAACTTCTTGGGAATTTGAGTCAACATGCGCATCGTGTACTTGGTCGCAAAATTACAAATTATAGGTTAGCTAGCTCGTTTAAAAATTTCATAAAGCTAATGGGCCACATTTTAATACGACCATTAAAACCTTACTTTTGTGCAAATACGTTGAATTGCATATGGCCACTAGTGTTGTAATCATACCTACCTATAACGAAATTGAGAATGTGGAAGCCATTATTAGGGCGGTATTTGATTTGCAAAAAGATTTTCATGTCCTTATTGTAGATGATAATTCCCCTGATAATACGGGCGATTGCGTGAAAAGGCTGCAGCTAGAGTTCGATGGCAGATTGTTCTTGGAGACCAGGATTGAAAAGTCTGGTTTGGGCACGGCGTACATTCATGGCTTCAAGTGGGCACTTGCAAAGGGTTACGATTATATTTTTGAGATGGATGCAGATTTTTCGCATACTCCTTCAGATTTGATCCGTCTGCAACGTGCTTGTATCAACGGGGCCGATGTTGCCGTGGGCTCAAGGTATAAGAAAGGGGTTAATGTGGTAAACTGGCCGCTTTACAGGGTGTTGTTGTCTTATGGTGCTTCCGTTTACGTAAAGCTCATTACCGGAATGAGGGTGCATGATCCAACAGCGGGGTTTGTCTGCTATAAAAGACATGTGTTGGAAACGATAGATTTGGACTCCGTTCGTTTTGTAGGATATGCTTTCCAGATAGAGATGAAGTTTAGGGCCTACCTCAAGAAATTTGAAATTGAGGAAGTTTCCATAATTTTTAGGGATAGGGTCTTGGGGAAATCAAAAATGAGTTCCTCGATTATCAGTGAAGCTATCTGGGGGGTTTTTGCAATGAAGATGAGGAGCCTATTTTTAAGAAATAAATTTTGAGTATGGGTAGAATTCTAATTAAAAATGGCCGTACGGTCAATGAAGGTAGCATTCAAGAGAATGATGTTCTCATAGTGGATGATGTAATTGTAAAGATTGCGAAGGATATTACAGATGCTGACGCCAAGGTCATTGATGCAAGTGATAAATTCATTTTACCGGGAATCATTGATGACCAGGTACATTTTAGGGAGCCCGGCCTCACCCATAAAGGCACTATAGCTACAGAGAGTAGGGCAGCTCTTGCAGGTGGTATTACCACTTTTATGGAACAGCCCAATACAACACCGCAAACGACCACGATAAAAAAATTGGAAGAAAAATTTGCTGTGGCAGCGGAATCGTCCTATTCCAATTACTCGTTTCTTTTTGGTGGTACCAACGATAATTTGGAGGAGTTAAAGCGTTTGGACAAAAACGCATGCTCTGGTATAAAGTTATTTTTAGGCTCCTCTACGGGTAATATGCTGGTGGATGATGAAAAGGTGATCGAGACCATATTTAGAAATACGCAGATGGTTATTTCTGCCCATTGTGAGGATGAAACTACCATTCGTAAAAATTTGTCTGATTACAAAGCGGAATATGGAGACGACATTCCTGTTAAGTACCATCCTAGTATAAGAAGTGAGGAAGCTTGTTACCTTTCCTCTTCTAAAGCAATTGCCCTGGCAAAGAAAACAGGGGCTCGCTTGCATGTCTTTCATCTTTCCACAGCAAAGGAAATGGATTTGTTCAGGAACGATATACCCTTGGAAGAAAAGAAAATAACGGCAGAGGTTTGTATTCATCATTTATGGTTTTCCAATGCGGATTATGAAACCAAAGGAAACCTGATCAAGTGGAATCCTGCAGTGAAGACCGCCCGCGACCGCGATAGACTTTGGGATGCTTTATTGGATGACCGTATTGATGTAGTGGCTACGGACCATGCCCCCCATTTGTTGGAGGAGAAAGACAATGTGTATACCCAAGCTCCTTCTGGCGGACCTTTGGTACAGCACGCACTTCCCGCAATGTTGGAAAATGTGGCTAATGGAAGAATAAAACTTGAAAAAATGGTTCAGAAAATGTGCCACAATCCCGCGATTCTATTTGATATCGACAAACGTGGATTCATACGCGAAGGGTATTTTGCGGATCTTGTTGTGGTAGATTTGAATAGCGCCTGGACCGTTTCAAAAGAGAATATCGCATACAAGTGTAAATGGTCTCCTTTTGAGGGGGTCACGTTCTCCAGCAAGGTATTGCATACGATTATCAACGGCCATTTGGCCTATACGGACGGTACATTTTCAGAACTGCGAAATGCCAAGCGACTAACCTTTAATAGACCATGAAAAAACAGGGAATCTTAACGGTGTTAATGCTTCTTCTCTTTTCTTGTGCGGAAAAGTTGATAGAAAAGCCGGATAATGTCATCCCTCAGGATAAAATGGTTTTAATTTTAAAGGATATGGCCATTATCAATGCGGCAAAAGGTACTAATCTTGGTAAGCTTAGGGATAATGGAGTTGACCCAACGACCTATGTTTTTGAAAAATATGAGGTAGACAGTGCCCAATTTGTGGATAGTGATCGGTATTACGCTTCTTTGCCCATTGTCTATGAATCCATTTATAAGGAAGTGGAGGCTAGTTTAGAAAACCAAAGAGTGCAGTTAGAGGCCGAGAAAAAAGAAATGGATAGTTTAAACATGCTCAAAAAATCCCCAACATCGATTACTCCTACAACCACAACCGATAGCATATAGATTTAAGAGTGTTCCTCAATATAAAGTTTGGATGCCATTGTAATTGTGTTTTCGAGGCTTTCAAATTCGAAACCTAGCGCTTCCTTTACCTTCGTAGTGTCGAATTCGACAGGATGTTCAAGGCCGTAGATGGTACTTTTCGTTATCGTTCTAGGTTTTCCCGTAAATAGATTCCTGAGCCAGTCGAAAAACCGTCCAATTTGAAGCAACCCTATAGACAGTTCTTTCTTTGGCGGTTCTTTATCCATGGATAGCGCAATACGACTTAAAATCTCCTTATAAGAAAGGTTTTTGGCCACGATAATATAGCGCTCCCCATGTATATCGGAATTCATCAATTGTACCATGCTCCGAACAACATCCGTAACCGTAACAAAACCTGTGCCGCCAGGCGGGTAATACGAATATCCTTTGGACGCTGTTTTGAAAAAGGTACCACTACCGTTCTCCCAAAAGCCAGGCCCTAGAATTACCCCAGGATTCACGATAACCACTTTTACACTTTCTTGGGCACCTCTCCAAACTTCCATTTCCGCCAAGTGCTTCGTAATGGCGTACGGATTGGCATGCTGCCTGCTCCATTCGGTTTTTTCGTTAGCTGCTTTATTATTTGTGGATTTACCAATAGTCCCAATTGTACTTACATGACAAATTTTGTGCACGCCCTTGGCAATGGACATGTTTACAACATTTGCGGTGCCTTCCCTATTTACCCGTTCCAGTTTTTCAAAGTCCGACGGCGTGAAGGAAATCAGCGCGGCGCAGTGGTAAACCTGGGTAACCCCGTTAAAGGCTTCTTCCAAAGTAGGAATATCCAATATATCCCCTTCCATCCAATCAACGGAGTTAAAAAGAGATGTGTTTTCCGTAGTGTAGTAGGAAAAGATTTTCTTTACCCGCTCCAGGGATGCGGTTGTTCTATAGAGGGCCCTTACCGCGGTACCGTCCATGGCCAAACGCAACAGCAAATGCGAGCCTAACAATCCTGTACCTCCGGTTACCAATACCATATTTCAAAGTTAGGGAATACCACCGGATAAATTCATGCTTTGAAGTGCTGGGTACTGGCAAGAATTCCATTTATATTTGCAGCTTAAACAAAATTCAGTATACGATGACAAATTTTGTCAAGGAGTTACAATGGCGTGGTATGTTGCATGATACAATGCCAGGAACAGAGGAACATTTGTTGGAAGGAATGCAAGCTGCCTATGTGGGTATAGATCCAACCGCAGATTCATTGCATATAGGTCATCTTGTAGGTGTTATGATGTTACGCCACTTTCAGTTGGCCGGGCACAAGCCTTTTGCCCTAATTGGAGGTGCAACGGGGATGATCGGAGATCCTTCCGGTAAATCTGCCGAACGTAACTTGCTTGATGAAGAGACCTTGCGCCACAATCAAAATGCATTAAAGGAACAATTGTCGCGGTTTTTGGACTTTACCGGCGATACCGACAACGCCGCGGTTTTGGTCAATAATTATGATTGGATGAAAGACTTCTCTTTTTTGGATTTCATAAGGGATGTTGGGAAGCATATTACCGTAAACTATATGATGTCCAAGGACTCCGTAAAAAAACGGCTCTCCGCAGAAGACAAGGTGGGTATGTCCTTTACAGAGTTTACCTACCAATTGGTGCAGGGGTATGATTTTCTCCACTTGTACAAGGAGCATAATTGCACATTGCAAATGGGCGGTAGCGACCAATGGGGCAATATTACTACCGGTACGGAGCTTATACGCAGAATTGGAAATGGTAAGGGTTATGCCCTCACCTGTCCATTGATTACAAAGGCCGATGGCACCAAGTTTGGAAAAACGGAAAGTGGAAATGTTTGGTTGGATGCGGAACGTACCTCCCCTTATAAATTTTATCAATATTGGGTGAACACCTCCGATGAAGAAGCCGAAAAGTATATTAAGATATTTACGTTTTTGCCTAAGGAAGAAATTGAGCAATTAATCTTCCAACACAAGGAAGTACCCCATTTACGGTTACTTCAAAAACGATTGGCCGATGAGATTACGGTTATGGTGCATTCCAAGGATGATTTGGACAATGCCGTTCGTGCAAGTGAAATTTTATTCGGTAAGTCTACTGCATTAGATTTGAAGGGATTGAATGAAAAGACCTTTCTGGAAATTTTTGAAGGGGTACCCCAGGCCGAACTTTCCAAAGCTGAATTAAAGAATGGTTTGGATATGATCGGTGCCTTGGCCGCAAAGACAAATTTCTTGGGTTCCAACGGAGAGGCCAGAAGGGAGTTGAAACAGAACGCTATTTCCGTCAACAAGGAAAAAGTTAAGGAAGACTACCTCATTGCCCAAGAAGATTTGATTAACGATAAATTTGTATTGCTACAGCGCGGCAAGAAAAATTATTTTGTACTTGTGTTCAATTAGATAAAGCAACCCTTTACACAAATTCTCATCTTAAGATAAAACCAATCGAAGTATGAAGGCAATCTTTTTAACGGTTTTGTGCATTTTACTGGTCTCATGTATGCAAGACGATGAACCTGTTATTGCCGATGCTGCACTTGAAGGGGAATGGGTCCTTACCAATGTAGCGTGCTTCTGTTTTTTTGAGCCGGATACCGATTTCACCTCGACCAGATTGATTTTTGAACCCGAAGACAGTAAAATTACCGTAATCCATGATGGGGATTTAAGTTTTTTCAGGGAGGCCGGGGTATACTATTATGGCGGTCAAGGAAATCGGATAGGGTTCAGCGATAATAGTGTTTATCGTTTTGAGATCAATGGTTCATTACTCACCCTTACCTACCAGGACGAACCTGAAATTGCGGATGACGAGGTATTCTATACCTTGAGGCGGAACTAAGGGCAAATGGTATTTGATGTTTATTTAACACGACTGGCGCGCAACGTTTTGTTATAAGTAGTATCTTTTATATACTGAAAGACCTTTCCAATGAACACCTTAAAATTAAAATTAATTTTAGCTCTAGTACTCGTTTGTTTTTCCTGTTCCAATCCTGATGATTTTGGGTTGGAATCTACCGAGTTTGTGTACAGTGATCAAAAATGGGAATTGGTTAGGATGACCGGGAACTTCGTGGGTTCTGAAACTACAGGTGACGCTATGGATTGGCAAGAATATTATATACTCTCTCCTCAGGGCACTTTTATAAAGTCAAGAACCAGAAACGATGAGGTTACGGAAGCAATAGGAACTTTTGAAATCGTTGAGTTTGAGACAGACCCGGAGCATTATGTGCTATTGACCTTTGAAACCGGACTTGATCTTGTAGGGAACTGTGGTGAAGGGGCCAATGAACTATTAATGTATAGGTCTTCTACGATACTTTCCAGTACCTGGCAAGCTTGCGATGGCCCAGGTTTGGATTATAGGCTGGTTAATTAGAGTACTAGTAAGTTGCATCCGCGGATGTCAGAATTGTCAAATCGGCCAATTACTTCAAAGCTACCGTCATGGTTTGTTTTTCCTAAATCTTGGGTGGCTATAAACGAGCAGGAGTTAAGGTTGGCCAAATCAATGACATTTATCCCACCTGTCTTGCCCAAGGGTTGAAAGGTCAACGGATCTTCCGTGTCCCTTATAAGAACTTTCATCCATGGGGGAGCTTCAAAGATGCCGTTTCCTTTAGAATAGCCCTGCGACAACAATTCTGTCATCCCATATTCTGAATGTATTTCGTTTACGCCAAACCCAACTTTTAGCAATTCATGTAGCTCTTCCCTAATCAATTCCTTGCGGCGGCCTTTCATGCCACCGGTTTCCATAATAATGGTATTGGGCAAGGAAAGCTGATATTTTTCCGTAAACTCCAATAAGGCAAAGGAGACCCCTATGACCAATGTTTTGGTTCCCCTATTATTGAGTTCTTGTAGGAGCTGATTAAATTTTCCGTACTCATTTAAAAAGAAACCGCTACTTGGGTGATTGGATTTGGAGATTAAATCATTTACCATGTAGATAAGTGATGAGCCCTCACGCTCTAGATAGGAAGGGAGCAGCGCTAGGACACAATAATTGGCAATATCACCATAGAATTCCCTAAAACCATGGCGATAACTTTGTTCATAGAGTTCAAGATTGGTGACAAAATGCTTACTGGTGGCACTACCCGTGGTACCGCTGCTGGTAAAGATTATTTCTGGCTTTTCCTGTGAGCTGACTATGCGGTGAGATTTAAAAAATGCTATGGGCAAGAACGGTATTTGATCTAGCCGTTCCACCGTTGAAGGTTCAGTGTTCAAATGGTTGCAGAACGAGCGATATACGCTGTTATTGGTGTACTGAAACTCAAAAATACGTAGCGCTTGGGCTAAAAAATCCCGTTCGGTACGTATATCGAAAATGGTGGTATGCTTCATGGAATTTCCCAATTGAAGCAAAGGTACAGAACCTTATTATTTTATTGGATTTGCACTAGTTTAAAGTAAGGCTATTATTTTACCACCAATTTTCTAGTGATAGACTTCTCGTTTTCGGTAACCTGAACCACGTAAACACCTGGGGATAGGCGAGAAATATCCATTGCTTTTGTGGTCAATCTATCCGTTAGTACTAATTCTCCAAAGACATCGTAAACCCGTACTTGTTTCGTGTAATTTTTTTCGGTGGTTACGTATACGACATCGGCAAGAACTGGATTGGGATAAAGCTTAAATCCTGCAATTTCATCATTCCGTAGGTTGTTGAAGTCAATGGTATCTTGGGCATATAGGCCAATGGAATATACCATTACTAATAAAAAGTAGATTTTCTTCATGGTGAATTGATTTGGGATCAACAGCATAAAGGTACTTTTTAGCTACAGTAGGAGCATGAAAATGTTGTGAAAGCTAAGATTTTGTAGGTCAATAAGATACGACCTGCAATTCATCGGGAAAATGTGTTTTTCACCGATGTTATTTTTAGAGAAATTGAGTGCTTATAGCTTAGTAAAACTACTTATTTATAATCAATTTTCGAGTAGCGACCTTATCCTTTTCGAAGACTCTAAGAACATATACACCTGCATCTAAATCCGAAAGATTCAATTCCTTGCCCAAAATTTTAGTTTTTAAAAGCAAGGTTCCAAAAACGTCATAAATCAAAATTTCTTTTGGGGCGTTGGCTGCCGTGGAAATATACACTTTACCAGTGGTGACAGGGTTGGGATACATGCTAAAACCATCTATATCTAGAGTGCCTTGGGTACTTTGCCCATAGCTTAAAGAAATAAATAGAAAGAAGAGGATAGGGTAAAGTTGCTTCATACGCTACTACAATACAAATTGTATACCACAAATATAGCGATATTGATTCCTGAATGTCAAGGGGATACATGAATTCTTTGCGTTTTTTCGATGAAACGCAAAAAAGCCCACAATTTGCGGGCTTTTTAGTAAAATATATGGTTTTTAGTTGCTAAGCGTCCAACCAGTGCTCCATGAAGCATAATTGGTTCCAGTTCCATTGCCATCGCCAGAAATAAAATCTGCATCGGTAAAGGTAGCCCCTGTATCGTTCTTGAATTTAGTGGTTACGTCTGTAAAGGTAATATCTACCAATTGTAAAGCACCGTCCAAAACTTGCTGCCCTGTTGGGTTTGCAGTATCGTCCCCATCTAAATCAAAGGCCTCACCAAAACCGTCAATTACAACATTCGTGAAAATACCTGCAGTTCCGGCCCTCAATCTAACGGCTTCGTAGCTTCCTAAACTAACCGCTGTACCGTCCTGTATTAAGTTGTCAGCACCCTTGCCTATAATCGTTAAGTTGGTAATGTTTGGTGCGGAAAAGTAAATTGGATTGGAGTTGTTTCCTATATCCGTATTGTAACCATCAGCTTCAATGGCTTTGTCCCAAGCTACACCGTTATGTTCAATATAGATGTCAGTAATGGTACCTGAATAGCCTTCGGTCCAATCAAGGGAATCATCTTGCGCGTTTAGTATAGATACGTGGCTAGCATTTACAGTACCTCCAAAGAATTCTAATCCGTCATCTTTTCCTTCGAACATTTGAACATAATCTACAACGGTTTCATTTCCAACACCATAGAATGAAAATCCGTTATTTTCTGATTGTCCATCGGCACTGCCACCAGAATACTGTACACGAACGTAACGTAAAATGCCCGAATCATCGTTAGCGTCAGTTCCACCATAAGGAAGTCCCGCAATCTCCGATGTTGAAGTTGCAGTACCTGCAACCGAATTTACCGGAGCTCTGCCTAGAAGTATCAATCCTCCCCAATCCCCTGCTCTTGGGTTTGCAGAGTTCGATGTAAAAATAATAGGTGCATTCTGGTTGCCATCGGCTACTATTCTTGCTCCTGGGCAATTGCTACATAGACATCTGATCCTGTTGCCTCAGCTTTTACAATCATACCTGCAGGAATGGTAAGTGTAGTACCGTCCTCCATAATCATTGGGCCATTGATAATGTATTCATTGGCAATATCCAATACTAAATCTGTGCTATAGGATCCGGCAAGCATAATCGTTTCACCCGCAGTAGGAGGTGGTGTTGATCCACCATTACCTTCCGTATTATTGGTTGTGTTGGTAATGGTGCTGTTGATAATAATGTCAGCGGTATCATCGTTAGCGCAAGATGTTATCCAAAGTGCGGTAACCACTGTTAATCCAAGTACTAATTTATTTTTCATTTCTCTTGTTAGTTTAAAAAGTGTTTAAAATTTAGCGTTATTAAAATTTGTATTTCATTGATAGTCCAAAATCGATCCCACGTTTGTAATCCTGTAAAATGATTTGCTGATTGTTTACAATATTTCGGTTTAGTTCAAAGGTCGGGTTGAGAATGTTTTTAGCACTTAGATTTATTTCGAAATGCTCGCCGAACTCATTTTTCCATATGAAATCCAGTGTTGGAATTCCTTTTTCGATAATATTTCCTAGTTGGCCCGATCCAAGAGCGAAGATTCTATCGGAGTAATAATTCCCAACAAGGTTCAGCACCGGCGTATAGGTTCCAAACGTTGGGGTATAATTTAAATCTGCATTTAATATAAGTGGCGAAGCACCCTGCAATTCGTCAGAATCCCTATTGAAAGTGGTGCTGAAAGAACCGCTGATTTCATCATAAAGATCTTGATCGGTGTAGAGGTAGGAAACATTGAGACCAAAAGATAGTTCTGGCTGCTCGTCCGACTTCACCAATAGGTTTTTTCTTAGCTCCAATTCCGCTCCATAAACGGTAGCTCTCTCACCTGTTCTAAAGTAACGCTGTGTGCCTGTTGCATCATTGGCAACCACAAGATTCACCGGATCGTTGATTGTTTTGGTGAATGCGCCTAAAGTTAAAATCTCGCTTCTTCCAAAGAACCATTCGTACTTTAGGTCTAGATTAAAAATTTTAGAATAGGATACATCGGATACATTGTTATAGTTCACCGTTGCGATATCCTGCCTGCCCAAAAGGTCTGGATTTCCTCCAATACGCTGTGTAACTCCCTCATATACAAAAGGTGCTACTTCCTTAAATTCTGGTAAGGAAACCGTATTACTTGCAGTAAGCCTTAAATTTTGGTCTTCGTTCAAGGCATATTTTATACTTAAACTGGGCAGGTAAAGTGGTTCGTTGACGCCATTCGTACCAGGATTAATGTCTGGGCGTAGATTGATTACATCAAAGGCAATACTTTGGTCAAAAGACTCTACCCTGATACCGGGGACAAATAACCATTTTTCGCCCAATGAAAGCTCAGCTGAAACATACCCGGCATAAATATCGAGTTTCCCTTGATAAGTGTTTTCCAAAAGTCCAGGTGCGCTTGTTTGCGTAAGACCTGTCAGTTCTGGATTTATAGGCCTGAAAACATGTGTTTGATACCCTTCGCCGGTTCCGGCTAGGCCTGCTACAAAATTTTCCAGATTAAATATACCGTTGAGATTATTTGGGTCGGTAATTTGGAAATCACTGCTGATATTTTTGAAACCATACCTTTGGTTATCGAAAAAACGTTCCTTTGTTCTGCCGTTGTACCCAAAGTTCAGTTTAACCTTTTCGGAAACCGTATAGGTCAAATTGATTCTACTATTGAGCTCTTCGTCCTCAATATTTTGAAAATACCGTTGAGTGTTGAAATTGTTCTGTTGGCCAAATTCTGGAAAGGTGGAATTATCATTGTCGAACAAAGTATTGTAATTGTTAAGGGTAATTCTTTTTCTATCCGGCTCGTAGGCAAATACTCTATTATAACCAATACCATATTCAAAATTCAGTTTTTCCGTAAATTTATGTTCCCCACTCAATTGGTTTACAAATATCAGGTTTTGATTGAATTGTGAGTTCAATTGAAAATATCCGATGTCCGAATTCAAGTCTTGGCTAAAACCTTGACCTTCCGTACCGTAATATCCAACTTCATCGCTAGAGCTATTTATGGCTAAAGAATTGAACTTTATTTTGTTCAGGTTATCAATCTTAAATGTTATGTTCGCCATTGCAGTGGAGGTAGTGGAATGTACATAACGCTCTACACTAGGGAACAATATGTCTAAATTGGTGCCGTAATTGGCTTGACTACCTTCGTAAAATCTAAAATTCGAATCAAATGACGCTGTTGCAAAAAAGCTCAATAGAGATTCTGAGTCCTCTCCAAAAACAGGGAAGGATTTACCAAATGAAATGGCGCCACCTGCATTTACCGGGTCGATTCCTGAGTGCGGGACGGGATCTACTCCATGCGATAGTATTACCGCAAAGGGATTTCTATCGTATCTATTGTAGAAGCCAAAATAACCGGTGCCTTCGTTTTTAACAAAATCCTTACCAGCCGCGGTGTTATTTATTCCAGAATTAAGGGAGACATCCAAAAAGCCCCCTCCTGTATATTCCTTTGGTGAGATATCTACATTTCCGGCCGAAAAATCGCCATAGAACCGAGCTGAATACGCCTTGCTGACCCCAATGTTCTGTATTACTTCGGTAGAAAATAGATCAAGATCAATATTCTTATTATTGATATCATTCGAAGGCAAGGATAATCCATTCATGGTTGTGTTCAAATAGCGATCCCCCAAACCTCTGACGTAAACATTGTTTGTCCCCTGTTGCCTTGATATACCTGAAATCTGTGCTACTGCACCGGCTGCATCACTAACTCCTTTACGGGCCAATTCCTGTGCACCAATGGAAGTTTTTATTTCTACCGCTCTCTTTTGATCTAGTAAAAGGGCGGTTTCAGAATCCTTGCGTGCAGATGTAGTTACTACTACTTCATCCAACGAAACACCTTCTGAAGCGCTCATGGGCACGTTGACCGTTGTCACCTTTCCGGCAACCACCTCTATGGTGGGTAATTCAACAGTCTCATAACCTAAATAGCTAAAGACAACAGTATACATGCCGGGTTCTAGGTTCGCTAGCTCATATAGTCCGTCAAAATCGGTTGTGGTTCCTATCGTAGTCCCCTTGATAAGTACATTGGCAAATGCCAGAGGCTCATCATTAACTTCCTTGTCCGTTAGTTTTCCAACGATGCTACCGGTTTGTTGCGCGGTAAGGTTGGTAAGGAATAAGATAAAAGTATATAGTACTATTTTTTTCATTAGTTGTAGTGGTTCTTAAATCCGGGGCAAAGAAAGTTAGTGGTTGTAAAAGTCGGGTTACCCTCATGTTAAACCTTTATTTTTTTAGTGTTACCTAAACGTTACTACATTAAATCAATGTAAACTCAGGTAGCCGTAATAGTATTATCTTTACTTTTGAGCTAATCAACGCAAATTAAGAACCATGGAATGAGCCAAATAAATTCTAAATCCCGACTGAATTTTTTCTTGGTAAATTCCATCAGACCCATAAAAATCACATAAACTCCAACAGATGAAAAAGAAGGATATTAGGATACTTTTAGTTGATGATGAACCGGATATTCTTGAGATAATTGGCTATAACCTTTCCGCAGAAGGCTATGACATCTATACCGCCAAAAATGGTGCGGATGGTGTGGCGAAAGCCAAAAAGAAAATGCCACACCTTATTATATTAGACGTGATGATGCCCGAAATGGATGGTATCGAAGCTTGTGAGATTCTGCGACGTACACCGGGTATGGAGAATACCATTATCACATTCCTAACCGCCAGGGGAGAGGACTATTCCCAAGTTGCTGGCTTTGATGCGGGGGCAGACGATTATATAACCAAACCCATTAAGCCCAAAGTGTTGGTAAGTAAGGTAAATGCACTTCTTAGGCGTGTTAAAAATGAAGAAAATACCCAAGACGAAATTACCAAGGTTGGTGATATTGTTATTAATAGGGAGGAATATAAGATTATACAAAAGGGGAAGGAAATTATCTTACCAAGAAAAGAATTTGAACTTTTGGCATTGTTGACCTCTAAACCGAGCAAGGTATTTAAAAGAGAGGTAATTCTCGATAAGGTTTGGGGCAATGAAGTGGTTGTTGGAGGGCGCACCATTGATGTCCACATTAGGAAACTTCGCGAAAAGATTGGTGAGGACCATTTTAAAACGGTTAAGGGAGTAGGATATAAGTTTGTACTCTAAATGGCGGCTCCTTTGCGTTCTAGAAAATCGTATCGTTTTGCATTTCGCTCTTCCATCTATATTGCGCTCATTGCTACAGTGGTATTGGCCTT
Source organism: uncultured Flavobacteriaceae bacterium (assembly GCA_963793365.1). Lineage (GTDB taxonomy): Bacteria > Bacteroidota > Bacteroidia > Flavobacteriales > Flavobacteriaceae > Maribacter. The sequence goes on from CAWBZP010000004.1 coordinate 250,227, forward strand.
TTTGCAATGGGCCTTTAACGCTTGGCATTGGGGCATATTGGGCTTGGCGTCAATCCTATTCTTCACCACTTCCTTTATTACCCTTCAGATACGGATCGAGAAGTTTATATACAAGCGGATAAAAAAAATCTACGACGACGTAGCCTTATTAGAGTCATCGACCATTCCCTCTTATCCAGTTACTACCGATATGCGTACATTGACCGCGGAAATTGAAAAGTTTGCCAAGGACAAAAAGATTGAAATAGACACCTTAAAAATACGGGAGGAGTACCGAAAAGATTTTTTAGGCAATGTGTCCCATGAGCTAAAAACACCTTTGTTTACCGTACAAGGCTATTTGGAAACCCTGTTGGATGGCGCCATTGATGATAAAAATGTACGTAAAAAATACCTCATTAGAGCGAATAAGGCCGTGGATCGGTTAATCTATATCGTAAAAGACCTCGACCTGATTACAAAGCTTGAAGTGGGCGATCTTAATTTGGAAAAGAAGTCCTTCAATATCATTGAATTGATACAAAGTGTTTTTGATCTCTTGGAAATGAAGGCCGCCAAAAAGAACATAACCCTCACTTTTGACATCGTCTATCCCGAACCCATTTTGGTCTATGCCGATAAGGAAAAAATACAACAAGTGCTTACCAATCTATTGGTCAATTCCATCAAGTACGGCAATGACAACGGTACCACGGAGGTAAGTGTTGAGAATTTGGTGAAAAATAAGGTAATCATTAGGGTGACCGATAATGGGGAAGGAATCCCTGCCGTACACATTCCCCGGCTTTTTGAACGTTTTTATAGGGTAGACCAAAGTGGTAGTAGACGTGAAGGCGGATCTGGATTGGGATTGGCCATCGTTAAACATGTCATTGAGGCCCACGGCGAAAAAATATATGTGGAAAGCGCCGTTGAGGTAGGTTCAGAATTTTCATTTACCCTAGAGAAAAGCAAACCTCAAATAAAGGGTGCCAAATAACAACAGCCCTTGCATTTTTAGTAGTTTTGTCCCTGTTTAAGAATTTAAAACGGTGGGAAGTAAAAACAAACTCAAACGATTTAAGGAGAACGAGACCTTTTCCAATGTGCTACAGCCTAAACGGGAAGAAATAACCAGCGGTTTTAGGCTTAAAGGAGAATGGAAGTCCCATTTCAAGAATGATAAGCCCATTGTGTTGGAATTGGGTTGTGGTAAAGGGGAATATACCGTTGAATTGGCAAAAAGATTCCCGGATAAAAATTTTATAGGTATAGATATCAAAGGGGCCCGTTTTTGGAGAGGTGCTAAAACTGCCATTGATGAGGGGTTGCCCAACGTTGCTTTTTTACGCACCCAGATAGAGTTGGTGGACCAGGTATTTGGCACAAATGAAGTTGCCGAGATTTGGATTACGTTCCCCGATCCCCAAATAAAATATAAACGTACGAAACACCGTATGACCAATATCGAGTTTTTAAAACGGTATAAGCATATTCTGGAGCCCAATGGTACCGTAAACCTAAAGACCGATAGCGAGTTTATGCACGGATATACCTTAGGGTTGCTACATGGCTTGGATTTGGAGGTACTTTACGCCAATCACGATATTTATAAAAATGAGGGCAGCCCACAAGAAGTACTAGAAATACAGACTTTCTACGAAAATCAGTATCTTGAAAAAGGAAAACCCATTACCTTTATCAGGTTTAGAGTAAACTGATTCCATGCCACAATTGCCAACCTTGTTTGTTTTTACATTTGGAGCCGCTTTCCTGGCTTCATTACCGCCGGGGTTGCTCAATTTAAACGCTGCTAAAACAAGTGTAGAGAAAGGAAAATCCAACGGCGTAATTTTCGCTTTTGGTGTTGCGGTAGCGGTCATGCTACAGACCTATGTTGCAGTGCGGATCGCAAAGTATATTTCTAGGAACCAGCATATTGTTGAGGTGCTGTTGCAGCTGGCTTTAGTACTTTTTTTAATACTGGCCATATTCTTTTTTTTGAAAGGCAGGAAGCAACATCATAAACCTTTTGTCCTGGTAGAGGGCAAGAAACGTAATAGTTTTTCAAGGGGGGTATTCCTGGCCTTGATCAATTTATTGGCAGTACCCTATTATAGTGGGTTAAATACCTTATTTCATGGCCAAGGGCTTATGCGCTATAATGTCATTGATGAAATTCTATTTATCCTGGCCGCAGGTAGTGGTACGTTTTTGGCCATGTACCTCTATGTTTTCTACTTCAATAAAATGGAGCACAAGACCAATACGTTTTCCAAGAACAGTAATTATATTTTGAGCGCCTTAATGCTGCTTTTATTCGTAATTACAGCGGTTAGGCTCTTTAATTTCAGTTAAGGTGCAAATGAAACCTGAAAATGAGAATTTTTTTGAGAAAGTATATCAGATAGCACGGCTAATTCCATTTGGAAGGGTTACCTCATACGGTGCCATCGCCAAATACTTGGGTGCGGCGCGCAGTGCCAGAATGGTGGGTTGGGCCATGAACCAATCCCATAATATGCCGGATATTCCTGCCCATAGGGTGGTCAATAAAGCGGGACTGTTGACGGGTAAACATCATTTTGACGGAACCAACCTCATGCAGCAGTTATTGGAAAGTGAAGGGATTACCGTAGTCGACAATCAAATCCAAAAGCTGGAGAACCATTTTTGGGATCCCTATAAGGAGCTATAGGTTTTGGTGAGCCTTATTCAAAGGTCAAGGTAAACGTTGTTTTTTCATTGGATACGACACGGATGGATCCGCCATGCAATCGCATCATCTGCTTGGAAAGGCTAAGGCCAATACCCGTACCTGTATTTTTCGTGGTGAAAAAGGGAACAAAAATCTCATCGATAAGCTCTGGGGCGATTCCAGGGCCATTATCGGTAACCGAAATATAGTTCTTTCCCTGAGCATCTATTCCCGCAACTATTTGAATAAATCCGTCTTCTTGTTGTTCGATGGCTTGTTGTGCGTTCTTACCTAAATTTAGGAGTATTTGGGTCAGCTGTTTTTCATCGATAAATAATTCTAGATCTTGGGGTTCGCAAGATACGTTCAGCTTAATGGCATGGGTGCTCGTATGCTCCTGCAAAAGCAGTCGTATCTTTTCAAGGATTTTTTTTGCGGGTATCAATTTTCTATCCGGCTCGGGTACACTCAAAAATGTACGGTAAGACTGTACGAAACTCATTAGGTCGTTGCCCTGCTCCCGTATTACTTCCAAGCCTTTAGCAGTATTCTTAATCTGAATATCCCCCAGTTCTTCTGGGGTTGCCATGCCAGTGCCTTTTCGGAAATATTTTAAAATAGACTCTGAGATAGAGGTAATGGGCGTAATGGTGTTCATAATTTCATGGGTAAGAACACGTATCAATTTAACCCAGGAATCAGTTTGCTTGTCATCAAGTTCTTTCTGGATATCATGAACGATGACCAACAACAGTTTTTTTCCTTCAATACTTATCGGGGTGCATTTTAAGGTCAATTCACGTTTCCCCCGTTCGTTGCCCAAGGAATACAAGGTGTTCTCGAACGGTTCTAAATTTTCAAAAAGTGCATACAGTGTAGGGTCTATCTGTCTTAGTTGTTTTATATGGTTGAGCGGTTTATAATTCAATAAGTTTTGCACGGTAGGGTTGGCGTATAGGATATGTCCTTTTTCATTAATAGTGAATATACCAATATCTGCCTGCCTAAGTATTTCTTGATAGTACTGTTCCTGAGCTTGCTTTTTTAAATGGATGTCCTGTATCATGCCATTCAACATATTTAGGCTATGGTTCAATTCTTCCAATGACTTCACGCTTAATTTTTCCGGGAAGCGTAACGTAAAATCCTCATTTTTTATGGCGTCAAAAAAATAGGCTATTTTTCTGTTGGTCTGGTTTACATAGTAAATAAGGCCGTAGGCTTGACCAATAAAAACAAGTCCGATTATTGCGGAAAGTAGGTAGTTGTCATTAAAAAATAGGTATGCGGCCAATAATGCGGAAAGCGCTATGAGGACAATCCTAAAGATGAGCTGGTAGTAGATACTCTTGCTGACCATTAGTTACCACTTTTTTTAAGTTTGTTATATAGTGTCTGTCTTGATATGCCCAGCTGTTCTGCCGCTGCGCTATAATTTCCGTCGTTTTCATTAAGCGCTTTGTTGATCATGATCAGTTCCATCTCTTCCAAGGTTTTAGGTCCGTTTTCGGTAGAAAAGGTCTGTTTTGATTCCAAAAGGAAATCCGTTGGCTTCAGTACATTTCCCTCAGAGAGAATAACCGCCCGCTCCATGGTATGCAATAATTCCCGTACGTTTCCGGGCCAGGCATACCCCATTAATTTTTCTTGCGCGGCCTGATTTATCTTAAGGCTTGGTTTTCCATATTTATTGGCGAATTTTTTTAGGAAGAAATCGGACAGTATCAAGATATCCCCCTCCCGATCGCGTAGCGCAGGAACTTTAATTTGAATGGTATTGATTCTATAGAGTAGATCTTCCCTGAATAATCCGTCGGCTACCATCTGATCTAAATTGCAATTGGTGGCACATATAAGTCGAATATCCACGGGAATCGGTTTGTTAGATCCCACGCGCACCACCACCCTATTTTGAATGACAGATAGCAATTTGGCCTGCATTTGGAGCGATAGGTTTCCAATTTCGTCCAAAAATAGTGTACCACCATTCGCCGCTTCAAATTTACCGGCACGGTCTTCCTTGGCATCTGTAAAGGAGCCTTTTACGTGACCAAAAAGCTCACTTTCAAACAAATTTTCCGAAATGGAACCCATATCCACCGATATAAACACTTCTGTATTTCGAGCTGATGATTTGTGGAGCTCTCGGGCTATTAATTCCTTTCCAGTACCATTTTCTCCGGTTACCAAAATATTTACTTCTGTTTTGGCCACTTTTTGTACCAAGGCTAAAACACTGTTCAAGGCTTTGGAATTTCCTATGATATAATTCGTATTCTGGTTGATGACCTGTTTTAGATTACTTTCCTTTTGTTTTAGTTGTTGTACTTCTTTCTGTGATTTTCGAAGTTCATACGCAGATTTTACGGTTGCCAATAGGCGCTCATTGTTCCAAGGTTTCAAAACAAAATCTGAAGCACCCTCTTTTAGGGCTTCAACAGCAAGTTCTATGGCACCATATGCGGTCATCATGATTACGGAAATATAGGGTGCCTTCTTTTTTATTTCGCGTAACCAATACAAGCCCTCATTACCACTATTGACCCCTGCTGAAAAGTTCATATCCAATAAGATGATATCGATTTCGGCAAGGTTGGGGAATGAGGACAACAAGTTTGGGTTGGCGATGGTCTGTACGCTCTTATATTCAAACTGCAAGAGTATCTCCAAAGCGCTCAATACACTTTTGGTATCGTCTATTACAAGTATCTTGGCATCGATCATGCGTGTTTTTAAACTATTTACTATCTAAAGCTACAAATAGTATACTTTCAACATGCAACAGTGTCAAAATATTTTACATTATCTGTACAACATTTTTACAGTAGCATACTATTATATAGTTTTTACAACATGTAAAATATTGATTTTTAGTCATTTAATAGTTTGGCACGTATATCGTATTCACAGTGGCATACCAATATTGAAATGAATCAAAAATTAAAAACAATCGTTATAGCGCTCCTTGCTTTCTGCGGCTCACTCAGTGCCCAAGAGACCTGGACCTTGGATGAATGTGTATCCTTCGCTTTGGAGAATAATCTACAGCTTAATGATTTCAAGTACAACAACCTTTCCAATCAAGAAACCTATAGACAATCTATACGAAATTTACTGCCATCCATCAACGCTTCTTCGAGCTACTCCATTAATTTTGGACGTAGTACGGATCCGTTCACAAATGATATTGTTACCACAGATTTCTTTACCAATAGTTATTCCTTGGAATCCTCCATTGATCTGTTCCAAGGGTTTCAAAAAATCAATTCAATAAAGGCTTCCAAGTTTCTCTATAAGGCAACACAGGAAGAAGTGTTGCAGCAAAAGTTCCTGTTGGCATTTAGGGTGATGCAGGCGTTTTATGATATTAAGTTTTTTGAAGGATTGGTCGCCATTTCAAAGGAGCAGCTTGCCGTCTCGCAGTCCAACTACGATTTGGTTGAAAAGCAAATAGAACTTGGGTTAAAAGCGGGAGCTGATCTATATGAGGCGGAATCCTTATTACTGACAGATCGATTGAATCTTACCCAAAGTAGAAACCAATTGGCCACCGCAAAAATTGCGCTGATACAAGAAATGAATTTGGAGAATACCTCAGAAATAACCATACAGGAAGATTTGGAAATGGTAGCCGCAGATTTTGGAACAGAAGAACTAAAGTCCGATTCTATCTATACCGCTGCAAGGGAATTTTTGCCCCTTTTAAAAGCCCAAGCGTTTAGGACCAAAGCGGCCAAAAAGCAGGTGGCCGTTTCGCGTGGCAGACTGTATCCGTCCCTATCCTTATTTGCCGGTGTAGGTACCGGTTATTTTGAAACAACGCGCGATACGTTGGGAAACACATTGCCGTTTAGGGAGCAGTTTAGGGATAATACATCGCAGTATATAGGAGTAAACTTAAACGTTCCCATATCAAATGGCTGGTCTGCCCGGTCACGGGTGAAGCAGTCCAAAATAGAAAAGCTTAGGGCCGAAAATAATTTAAAGACACAGGAACAGGTTCTTTTTCAAACCATACAGCAACTGGTACAGGATTACAATTCCCTTTTAGTAGAGCAAGAGCAAAGCAACCAAAAGGTAGCCGCTCAAAATTTAGCTTTTATAATTGCGCAGAAACGATACGAAAAGGGACTCATCAACGCCTTGGAGTTATTTACGGCAAAGAATCTTTACGCCGGGGCGCAGAATGAAAATTTACAGGTAAGGTTGCGGTCAGAAATCAATAAAAGTACCCTGGAGTTTTATCAAGGCTTGCCCGTGTTCGATATAGGCGCAGAAGACTTGGGTGGATGAATGTAAATTGAAAGTTGGGAAGTGGATATGAATTGTAGGATTTGGTAAAGTTCAAGGAGCAAGGAGCAAGGAATAGAGGGTAGAGCGTAAAGAGTACAAAGTAAAAGTTAGTGCGTGGTCTAAATAAGGGGCCAAAGACGGGGAACGAAAAAAAAATCAACGAAAAAAAGGATAACTAGAATGGATATAAAAATAGAAAAGAAGAAGGGTTTAAGGCCCAAGCATTATGGGTATATCGCGCTTGGTATATTGGTGCTTTTTGTGGGCTACCAACTCCTTTTTGCAAGTGCGGTTTCAACCTTTAGAACAGAAAAGGACAAGCTTTCCATTGCAACGGTTTCTGCGGGTAAGTTTGACGATTATATTACTATTAACGGTAATGTAGCACCTATTGCCACCATTTATATGGATGCTTACGAAGGGGGTCGTGTAGAGGAAAAGTTAATAGAGGAAGGAGCAATCGTAGAGAAGGGGGACATCATCCTAAAATTGGAAAACATGAACCTCTATGAACAGATTTTAGCAAGTGAAAGTAATTTGGCATTAAAACAGAACGACCTAAGGTCTACCAAATTAAATTTTGACTCGCGGCAGGTAGAAGGCAGAAAATCACTCGCTACCGCAAGCACAGATTTGCAACGGTTAAAAAGGAACTACGAACAGAACAAGGCCTTGTATGATGAGGAGTTGATTTCGAAGGAAGCCTACCAACTGTCCAAAGAAAATTACGAGCTTTCCCAGAAGCAGTACGAAATCGTAAAATTACAGACAGAGCAGGATGATGAATTGCGGGAGACCTCCTTAAAAGGCTTGGATACTGATCTGGCCCGTATGCAGAAAACCTTGGGGATGGTGTACCAACGCCTAGACCATCTAAATGTTCGTGCCCCCGCAGACGGGCAGTTAGGATTTTTGGACGCTGAAATAGGGCAGAATATAGATCAGGGTCAGCGAATAGGACAAATTAATGTGCTTACAGATTATAAGATTGAGGCCGATATTGACGAGCATTATATTGATCGTGTAAAACGGGAACTAACCGCTGTTCTGGAACGTAATGGCTCTGAATTTCCATTACGGTTGCGGAAAGTATATCCAGAAGTACGTAACGGACGGTTTAAGGTGGATTTGGTCTTTACGGGTAACAAACCCGAAACGATAAGAACGGGACAGAGTTACAATATAAAATTGCAATTGGGGGAATCCAACGACGCCCTGTTATTGCCCAAGGGAAGCTTTTTTCAAAGCACTGGAGGACAATGGATATTTGTCGTTGGGCCTGATGGGGAAGAGGCCATCAAAAGAAACATCCGTGTAGGAAAGCAGAATTCTAGGTATTATGAAGTTTTGGAAGGTTTGCAGGCAGGGGAGGAAGTCATTACCAGCAATTATGACAATTTTGGGGAAGCAGAACGTATTGTGTTAAAATAGGGGAGCTTTAGATTGAAAACCGAAGAAGCGTAAAAATTGAGGTTACTTGACGTATCCGCAGCTAAAAAGCGATAGCTGAGCGTAGCTGAAGCTAAAAATGAGCATAAACTGTCACATCCTATGACAACTGGATGTCTTTAAAATAACAACTTAAACAAATAGAAAATGATAACCATTAAGAATCTAAAAAAGAGTTTTAGAACAGAAGAAGTAGAAACATTGGCCCTTAATAACGTAAACCTAAAGGTAGAGGACGGTGAATTTGTGGCGATCATGGGTCCGTCCGGTTGTGGAAAGTCCACCTTATTGAATATCATTGGCATGTTGGATAATCCAACGGATGGGAGTTATAATTTTGCAGGAAACGAGGTTGGCGGATTAAAGGAAAGCCAACGCACGCAGTTACGAAAAGGCAATCTAGGCTTTGTTTTTCAAAGTTTCAACCTTATTGATGAGCTTACCGTTTACGAAAATGTAGAGTTGCCCTTGATCTATTTAAAAATGGGAAAAACGGAACGTAAGGAAAAAGTGATGAAGGTTTTGGAGCGTATGAAAATAGCCCATAGGGAAAAGCATTTTCCACAACAGCTGTCCGGAGGTCAACAACAACGCGTTGCCATTTCCAGAGCGGTGGTCACCAATCCAAAATTGATATTGGCCGATGAGCCTACAGGTAACCTGGATTCCAAAAACGGATTGGAGGTCATGAATTTATTGACCGAGCTAAATCAAGAAGGGACGACCATTGTTATGGTAACACACTCCGATCATGATTCCCATTTTGCGCATCGGGTGGTAAATCTCTTTGATGGCCAGATTGTTACGGAAAGCCAGAATAGGGCAATGGGAGCCCTGATTTAATAAAGGAGTTTATTCATCAGTCAGGTTAGTATCTCCGTTCGTTGGGCGGAGCACAAGTACAAATAGGTAACCAACCAAAACCGAACCAATCAACCCAAGGTAGCCCTTAATCACGGATAGACCCTGTACAATCATTCAAAAAACGAGAATCATGTTTAAAAACTATATCAAAATCGCTTGGAGAAGTCTTTGGAAAAACAAGGGATACAGCGCCCTCAATATTTTTGGTTTGGCCATTGGTATAACCTGCGCTTCCATGATATTGCTTTGGGTAGAGGATGAACTAAGTTTTGACAGCGGATTTCCTAAACAGGACGTTGTGTATTACGTTCCTACCAATCAAAAATATGAAGGGGAATGGAATACTTTTTATTCAACACCAATGCTATTGGCTCGAGACCTAAAAGAGGAAATTCCGGAAATTGTTAGAGCAGTTGCCACATCTTCGGAAAACTTACTCTTTACCGAAGGCGATAATGGAATTAACAGACAGGGAAGGTTTACTAATGCGGATTTTTTTGAGATTTTTAGCCTACAATTTATAGAAGGAAGTTCAAAAACCGCTTTTGATAGACCTGATGCCATAGTCCTAACCCAAAAAACCGTATCGGATTTATTCGGCGAGAATATTCTAGTTTTGAATAAGGTACTGAGAGTAAATAATATCGATAATTATGTTATTACCGGAGTTGTTCAAAACCTACCCGAAAACATAAGTTTTGGATTTGAATGGTTGGCTCCGTTCGAACGCTACTCGGCCGGTGTAGAGTGGATGCAAGATTATGGTAGTAATTTTACAGACACGTTTGTAGAACTGGCTCCGAGGGCTGATTTTAAGACAGTCGATGCTAAAGTTCAGAAAATACTTCCCTATATAACTGAAAACCCAGGGACCTACGCTTTTCTGCACCCAATGAAGGACTGGCACCTGAGATCTAATTTTGAAGGTGGGAAAAAGGTGGGCGGTCAAATCGTTTATGTGAGGTTATTTGCGCTTATCGCATTTATAATCTTACTTATTGCCTGTATTAATTTCATGAACCTTTCCACGGCAAGAAGCGAAAAACGGGCTAAAGAAGTGGGAGTACGCAAAGTGCTAGGTTCGGGTAAAAGAAGATTGGTTTCACAGTTTATGGCTGAAGCCCTTATTACAGCAACTCTCGCTTCCATCGTTAATGTTTTCTTATTATTTACATTGTTACCAGAGTTCAACCTACTTGTAGATAAACAGATAGAGCTTGGGCTTTTCTCGCCTTTGCATTTACTTTCCCTTTTGGGTATTACCATCATCTGTGGACTTCTAGCAGGTTGGTATCCTGCTTTTTATCTATCCTCTTTCAAAACAGTGGAAGTTATCAAAGGTATAAAGGCAAAAGAAGGAAGTGCAAGCCTTATACGAAAAGTACTCGTAGTTGCGCAATTTGCAGTTTCCATAATCTTTATTATCAGTACAATTATTGTTTACCAACAGGTACAATATGTTAAGGGGCGCGATTTGGGATATCAAAAAGAGAACCTCATTAAGATGAATGTGAACGGGGATATGGTCAAAAATTTCAATCCTATCAGACAAGATATGATTGCATCAGGAATGGTAGAGAATGTTGGCCTAAACAATTCCCAAATCCTTTACGGTGGTAATAATGGTTCAGGTTTTCAATGGAAGGGCGGCACCGATACGGAAAATGTACTTATTTCCTTTAGGCACATAACTCCGTCTTTTTTGGAAACCGCCGGAATGAAATTAGTTGAAGGTAGAAATTTTGGTGATAATGTTGCTGCCGATAGCACAAATGTTCTGGTTTCTGAGTCGCTAGCTAAAATGATGGGTGAAGGAAGTGCGGTTGGTAAGACGATTATTAGGGGCGAAACCTACAACATTATCGGTGTGGTAAAAAATCACTTGTTCGGTAATATGTACGGTAGTGCCGAACCGGTATTGTTTTTTAATAATCCCGTTTATGCAAATTATATGTACGTAAAAGGTAAGTCAGGAGTGGCTATGACCGAAATACTGTCAACAATGGAGGAAGTGATGAAAAAATATAACCCTGCATTTCCTTTTGAATACGAATTTGTGGATGATACTTTTAACGCCATGTTCAGAAGTGAAAAACTTATGGGCAACCTTTCAAAAATATTTGCCGTGCTGGCTGTAATTATTTCATGTTTAGGGCTATTTGGCCTCTCAATATTTACGGCAGAGCAGCGTAGAAAGGAAATTGGCGTAAGAAAGGTATTGGGAGCCAGCGTTTCAGGCATTGTTAACCTACTTTCAAAAGATTTCTTGAAATTGGTATTTATTTCCATTTTAATTGCTATTCCATTGGCATGGTATGCCATGCAAAATTGGTTGGAAAGTTTTGCTTATCGTATTGAAATTAATTGGTTGGTATTTGTTATTGCGGGTAGCATTTCTATTTGCATTGCGCTACTTACAGTAAGTTTTCAAGCGTTCAAGGCCGCTAGGGCCAATCCTGTCCATAGTTTACGAACAGATTAGAGTCCGAAGGGTCCAAACGCGTCTTCCAGAGGGAAGAAAGCGGAAAGTTAAAATTTGATTAACTCCATTTACCCCCTCAAATCGAGGTGGGATGGAAAAAAAATAAAATCATGTTTAAAAACAATTTAAAAATCGCTTGGAGAAGCCTTAAAAAGCAGTCCTTTTTTACATTGCTAAACATCTTTGGTCTGGCAATAGGTATTGCGGGCGCTACGCTCATTTCACTCTATGTAGTTGATGAAATGAACCATGATAACATGTTCAACGATGCGGACAGAATCTATCGTATAGATACGGATATTAAGTTTGGTGGTGTGGAGATGAAAGCCTCAGAAGCTGCCGCACCTATGGCTGCGGCTATGCAAAGGGATTTCCCCCAAGTAGAACAGACCGTGAGATTCCGCACGAGGGGAAGCGCGCTGGTAAGGCCTGTGAGCGAGCAGGCCAATGCCAAGGAAGCAAAAGTAACCTTTGCCGATGCTACTTTCTTTCGTTTTTTTGGTATTGATGTAACGACCGGCGATGCCAAGACAGCATTGTCCGAACCTAATACCTTGGTGCTCACCAAAACAGCTGCGGAAAAATATTTTGGTCAGGAAAACGTTTTAGGAAAGCGTTTGTTGCTCAATAATACGGATACCTATACTATAAGTGGTGTCATAAATGACCTGCCAAAAAATTCCGTTTTAAAGGATTATTCCATTTTTATGTCCATGGAAGGCTATCCTGCAGCTAAAGAGGATAATTGGGGCGGCAGTAATTTTGTAACATTCATAAAACTGGCTTCCGGAGCGGATATTGAAGAGTTTCAAGTGCAATTGCAGGGTATGTTGGAAGCTTATATGTTGCCTTGGGCCCAGAAGTATTTTCCAGGAATGACCAGTGAAACCTTTGCGGCCTCGGGCAATTATATCCGGTACCATACCATGCCGTTAACGGATATTCATCTTCACTCCCAACGCGACCAGGAAATGGGTGCTAATGGCAGTATTCAAAACGTATATATTCTATCGTTCATTGGACTTTTTCTGATTGTACTGGCCAGTGTTAATTTTATGAACCTTTCCACGGCACATTCGTTGAAAAGAGCTAAGGAAGTGGGTGTGCGTAAAACATTGGGTTCCAACAAACATGATTTAGTGCGTCAATTTTTAACGGAATCTGTACTTATTTCCTTTCTATCGCTTAGTGTTGCGCTGGTCTTCACGGTTGTGTCTCTTCCCTTTTTTAATACCCTCTCAGGTAAGGAAATCGGCATTCCGTTTTCCAATCCTTTGTTCTGGGGATGCTTATTGCTTGCTACGGTGTTGTTAGGCTTATTTTCGGGCAGTTACCCTGCTTTTTTTATGTCACGCTTTAAGCCGGTAAAAACACTTAATGGTGGAGCGGGAAGTAGCGTTGGCGGTGGAAAAGTGCGCAATGCGTTGGTGGTCTTTCAATTTGGAATTTCCGTGTTTCTGATTGTAGGGACTTTAGTGGTTTTCCAGCAGTTGAATTTTATCCAGGGGAAGGACCTTGGTTATACAAAGGATCAAATTGTAGTATTAGAGGATACCTTTTCTTTAGGGAATCAGATTATGGCATTTAAGGAAGAGGTTAAGAATCTGGGTCAAGTGGAGAACGCTACCGTAAGTGATTATTTGCCGACGCCCTCCTGGCGGTCAAACAGTTCTTTTTTTGAGGAAGGAGCGCGAGACCAAGAAAGTGCGCTTTCTATGCAGACCTGGAAGGTAGATGGCGATTATATGTCTACATTGAATATGCAGCTTATTGCAGGTCGGGACTTTAATAAAAAATTAATAGCCGATTCTGTTTCGGTCATTATCAACGAGGCTGCGCTACCCATTATGGGTGTAAATGCCACCGAAGCTTTGGGGATGCGTATTTCTGAGGACATTGAATTGGAAATACCTTCCTACTATACGATAATCGGTGTGGTCAAGAATTTTCATTATGAATCGCTTCGGGAGAACATCCAACCATTAGGTTTTTTCTTGGATCGCTCAACGGGCAACATGGCCGTAAAGCTAAACGCAGGAAATTTTAACCAGGCTATCACTAGTATTGAAGGTATATGGAATAAAATGGCTCCTGGCCAACCGTTCAACTATCGCTTTATGGACGAGTCGTTCAATGCTACCTACGAGGCGGAACAACGCTTAGGTAAAATTTTTACTGTATTTACCGTGCTGTCAATTTTGATTGCTTGCTTGGGTCTTTTTGGGCTGGCCGCCTTTAATGCGCAAAAGCGTACCAAAGAAATCGGAATACGAAAAGTATTGGGTGCTACGGTAGGGCAGATTAGTTACCGCCTCACTACAGATTTCTTAAAAATGGTAGGCATTGCCATTGTCATTGCGCTGCCTTTGGGATGGTTTGTCATGAACAAGTGGCTCGAGGATTTCTCTTACCGTATTGAAATTGCATGGTGGGTATATGTACTGGCCGCGTTGTTAGCGGTGGGCGTTGCTATAGTAACGGTAAGCTATCAAAGCATCAAGGCGGCCATTGTAAACCCGGTAAAAAGTTTACGTACGGAGTGAAACAATTTAAAAATAAGTAGGTCTTTATAAAAATCATTAACCTGTGCAGATCGCCTTGCATTGAGCGGATTATCAAAATGGCGCAAACAGCAACAAACATTGAACTATGTTCAAAAACCATTTGAAAATATCACTACGAAACCTCTGGAAAAACAAGACCCTTTCCTTGCTAAACCTTGTTGGGCTAAGTATTGGGGTATCCAGTGTTCTAACGCTTCTATTTTCGGTATATGCCTACTACACCGCAGATAATACTATCCCCGAAAAAGAAAATATCGTGTATTTAAAAACACAGCTAGTGGATGGTAATAGCTATCGAGAAGTTCCCTACCCGCTTATGGAGAAAATAGTTAGTACCTCTCCAGAAGTTGTGGCCGGAACACATTTACATGGCTGGGGAAATATATGGTTGGAATATGGTGAAGAAGAATTTCAAAACCGTACCGATTATGCTGATCCAGAGTTTTTTGAGGTTTTTAAACTCCCACTAAAGTATGGAAATCAAGAAACGGCATTACAAGAAAAATACTCTATTATACTTACGAATAAAGTAAGTCAGCAAATGTTCGGTGACGAAAATCCAATAGGGAAAACTATTATTGGCGCAGATACCCTGAGCTTAACAGTAACTGGGGTATTAGAACCAATAAGTCCATATTCTTCTTTTCGCTTGGGTGTGGTCTTACCGAATACCTTGTTAGAAAACAATCCCATATTTGTGAGACAGACAGATTGGTCCAACAGTTTTTCACCCGTCTATTTTAAAATTAGGCCAGAAACCGACATTACCGCACTTCAGGGTCGAATTGAGGCCTTGGTACAAGAAAATTATACTGACCCATCGCTCATTGCCAATATAGATGTCATGCCCTATACTGAAATACGCACCGATATTATTCCTGTAGTACAAACCATTATTGGCGGATCTATCGCCGCATCGATTTTTGTGTTACTGATTATTTTGGTCAATTTATTGAACCTGAACACTTCCACAATGTTAAAACGCACCAAGGACATTGCGGTTCGTAAAGTTCTGGGAAGTAATAAAAAGAGTATCATGGTACAATTTTGTATTGAAAATGGCATTCTGGTTTTTATATCCCTTATCATTTCAGCAGTCCTATTTCTCTTGGTCAACTTACCACGATTGAACGATACGTTCGGACCTGAATTTGGCACTATATCATTCGATATTTTTAATGATTACCCTGTAGTTGTAGGCATTGTTTGCGTTGGAATATTGGCCACTTTAATGGTTGGTATCCTTCCAACGCTCCGTTTTATTAAAATTCCTGTTTCCATTGGACTTAAAGGAAAAATTGATCAACTCAAAAGTAATTTCATCCTAAGAAATTCTTTCATCATTGCGCAGTTTACCATCGCTATTTTATTTATCTGTATAGCCATAATTTTGAACCTCCAAATAGGTTTTATGAAGAATGCGGATTTAGGTTTTGCGCGAAATAATATTTTAGTGGGTAGTATTGATTTGGACTATAAAAATTTGGATGTAGCAAAATCTAAATTCAATGCCTTACTTAATGAACTGGAAGCCAATCCCTACGTAAAAAGCGTAGCGACCAGCGAAGCTATTCCCTCCGATTACTATTTCAACTATACCAACTATTATGATGCTTCCAAAGACAAGGATGTTCGCATGCGAAGATCTTATGCTGATGAAAGCTATTTAAAAACGCTTGAAGTGCCTATCGTCATGGGCAGGAATTTTGAAAGAAACATAGACGATACCGAAGAACGGGCTGTTATCATTAACGAGGCGGCTATGAAAGCATTTGGGTGGAAAAGTATTGAAGGGAGACGATTAAAGTATAAAAATGGCGCAGGAGTAGGACATCCAATAGTAGGCGTGGTCAAAGACTTTCATTACCAAGATATGCAGAATGCCGTTGAACCCTTGGTGCATATTTATCGCAATAAAAGTGCACTTGATAAACATCGATTTTTGACGGTGAGCGTGGTAGAAGGCCAGGAAAAGCAGGTGGAGACTCAAATTACGGCAGCATTCAACACTATTTCCTCAAGAAGGGAATACGAACAATTGCGATTGACCGATAAGGTAAGTGCGCAATACCTATTGATAGAAGGAATTCTAAAATCGGTAAACATTACGGCCATATTGACCATTTTTATTTCGTGTTTGGGCATGTTCGGGCTCATTTCCTTTATGGCCAAAAGAAAGGTCAAAGAAATCGGTATACGAAAAGTACTCGGCGCAGGGGTAGCAAAAATTGTATTGCTTTTATCAAAAGATTATATCCTGTTGGTTGGTATCGCCGCTTTAATCGCCTTCCCTATCGCCTGGTATGTTATGAATGCTTGGTTAGGAAGTTTTGCTTACAGCATCACTATCAAATGGTGGATGTTTGCCCTTGCAGGATCTGTTGCTCTATTGATTACCTCTTTTACCCTAGGATTACAAGCGGTAAAATCGGCCATGGCCAGCCCGGTAAAAAGTTTGCGTACAGAGTGAAACAATTTAAAAATAAGTATGTCTTTATAAAAATCATCAACCTGTGCTGATCGCCTTGCATTGAGCGGGGTCGAAAGGGCAGAAAAATCAAAAAACACCACATCATGTTCAAGAACTATTTAAAAATCGCATGGCGAAACTTATGGAAAAACAAGGGCTATACATTGATCAATGTTGGTGGCCTTGCCCTGGGAATGGCCGTAACCCTAATTATAGGCCTTTGGGTACAGGATGAGCTTTCATACAATAGCTACTTCAAGAACAAAGCTAAAATCGCCCAAGTTTTTCAATCACAGACCTTTAACGGGGAAACAGGAACCGGACCGGCCATTCCCAGACCATTGGAAATGGCATTACGCGATGGGTACGGGGATAATTTCAAGCATTTGATCATGTGTTCCTGGACCAATGACCATTATTTGAAGTACGGGGAGAAGAATATTTCTAGGGCAGGAAATTACATGCAGCGCGAAGGACCCGAATTATTTGGTCTAGAGGTTATACAAGGGGAAAAGGACGGCCTTAGGGAAATCAATTCCATTATGTTATCGGCATCTACGGCCAATGCCCTTTTTGGTAGTGAGGACCCCATTGGCAAAACGGTTCGGGTGAGCAATCAGCACGATATGAACGTAAGTGCGGTTTATAAGGATATTCCCGTAAACAACTCCTTCAATGATACCGATTATATAATTCCGTGGGAAAAATACCTTGCCAATAATGAATGGATACGAAATGCTGTAGATCAATGGGGCAATAATTCATTTCAAATGTTCGTACAAATTGCGGACAATACTTCTTTCGAAAAAGTAACCAATACGATTGCGAATGTAAAAAAGACCTTGAACGAAAATTCTGCGGAATTCAATCCACAGCTTTTTCTCCTACCTATGGAAGATTGGTATCTAAGGAGCAACTTTGTTGAGGGCAAACCTGCTGGTGGACGCATAAAATATGTCTGGTTATTTGGAATTATAGGGGCTTTTGTTCTGCTATTGGCCTGTATTAATTTTATGAACCTCAGTACGGCAAGATCGGAGAAGCGTGGCAAGGAGGTGGGTATACGAAAATCGATAGGATCCCAACGCGGGCAACTGATTTATCAGTTTTTAAGTGAATCCTTTTTGGTAGTTCTCTTTGCCTATTTTTTGGCCATTTTAATTGTGCTGCTTTCCTTGAACGGCTTCAATGAATTATCAAGCAAGGAGATTGCGTTTCCTTGGGCCAATGCTACCTTTTGGTTGGTTTCTTTCGGCTTTATTTTATTTACCTCTTTGCTTGCCGGTAGTTATCCGGCACTGTACCTGTCTTCCTTTAGACCGGTAGATGTATTGAAGGGAACCTTTAAAGCGGGTAAATATGCCGGTTTGCCCAGAAAGATTTTGGTGGTATTGCAATTTACGGTATCTGTAGCCTTTATAATAGGAACCGTGATTGTAATGCAGCAGATCAACTATGCAAAGAACCGCCCGGTAGGGTATGATAAGGAAGGATTGATACAAATACCCACGTTTAGCCAAGATTTTGAGGGGAAGTATGATTTAATGCGAAGCGAATTTATAGGGTCGAACGCTGTGGTGGAAATGTCTACCTCTAGCAGCCCCACTACGCAGATTTGGTCCAATAGGAGTGGTTTTGTTTGGGAGGGCAAGCCGGAAGGCTTTCAGGAAGATTTGGCTTGGACCGAGGTTTCTCCGGAATATGCAAAATCCCTTAACCTTACCATTCTTGAGGGCCGGGATTTTTCTAGGGAATTTGCGACGGACTCCTTGGGTGTGCTCATCAACGAAACGGCCAAAAAGTATTTGGGCATGGCAGAACCGGTAGGAAAGTTTTTGAAGGATGATGATACGGAAGACCCAAATCCCCCATTAAAAATAATAGGGGTGGTACAGGATATGATTACGCAGTCCCCGTACGAACCCGTAAAACAGGGCATTTATGTGTATGACCGCTATAACAACTCCAGTTACTATAATTTAAGACTGAATCCAAAACAGAGTGCCAGCCAGAATTTAGCGGTGGTGGAACGTGTGTTTAAGGAGCATTTTCCAGATATCCCCTTTCAATATGAATTTATAGACGAGCAGTACGGCGAAAAATTTGCGTCGGAGGAGCGTATTGGGACCCTCTCCGGAGTCTTTACGGCACTGGCCATTTTAATCAGTTGTTTAGGCCTGTTTGGTTTGACCTCTTTTGTGGCGGAGCAGCGGAAAAAGGAAATAGGGGTAAGAAAGGTATTGGGCGCATCTATATTCAATGTATGGAATATGCTTTCCAAGGACTTTTTAAAACTGGTCATTATTTCTTGTTTTATAGCTGTTCCCATTGCTTACTATGTCATGAATGGTTGGTTGCAGGAATATCCCTATAGGGTAATCTTAAAGTGGTGGATCTTTGCTCTGGCCATGTTGGGCGCAATGGTGGTTACCGTGGTCACGGTAAGTTTTCAAGCCATAAAGGCCGCAAGGGCCAATCCGGTTAAGAGTTTACGCACCGAGTAGAATTATTTAAATAAAAGCCAACAATTATGAAATCCTTAAAATCATTCTTTAGGTATTTGTCAAACAACAAATTGTATACGGCAATCATAGTTTTGGGTTTTGCCATATCATTAACATTTGTTTTGCTTTTGAGTGTTTACATTCAAAATGAACGCTCGGTTGATGACTTCCATGTGAATAAGGATCGGATATACCGTTTGGAGAACGAAACTGTGGATTTTTCTCCTCCCATAGCAGACGATTTAAAATCCTCAATTCCAGAAATTGAGGATTTTACTCGAGTTTACAATCATTCTGGAAGGATATCGAGACCAAATAATCAAAAAATATACTTTGATTACTTAGGAGTAGACGCATCATTTTTCAATATTTTCTCTTTTCCATTGATAAAAGGAAAGAATAGTGAAGTGCTCCAAACAGCCGACGGTATTGTTCTTTCAAAAGCTACTGCCTTAAGGCTTTTCGGAACAATAGACATACTCGGAAAAACGGTTTTGATAGACGCTGAGAATAAGTTTACGGTGACCGGTGTTATGGAGGACTTTCCTGAAAATACCCATTTTGCCCGACAAGATGCTTTGGTAAATCTTATTGCATTCAAAAAAATCTGGGGATTTGAAAACATAATGGAAGAATATGGTTGGTGCTCTATAAGTATTTATTTTTTAGAAAAAGCAAATGCCAACCTTTCTGCAAAAGCTCCTGAAATATTGAAAAAGTTCAACAAGGATTTTTGGTTATACACCGAGGGTTGGGCTACAATCGTTCAATTTACCCCTTTAAAAGATTTATACTTCAGCTCCAAAGAAGGAAGTGGAACGAAGAGCAGTAGTAAATCTTTATTAACTATTTTATCGGTCATCGCTTTTCTGATTTTACTGTTATCGGTAGGAAATTATATAAACCTTACGATTGCACAGGCGAGCTTTAGAAGTAAAGAGGTGGCGATTAAAAAATTATTGGGAAGTTCTAAAAGTCAAATCATAATTCAGTTTATCAGGGAATCACTTTTACTATGTTTCTGTGCGGTAATCCTATCAGTTTTATTTGCAGAATTACTAGAGCCCTTGTTTGATTCCTTATTGCAAACAAAATTAAATCTTAGTGACAGTATTAATTTATCAAATCTTTCGGTTTTCATAATCATTTTTGGGTTGGTTGGTCTTATATCAGGCAGTATACCTGGTTTTAGTATATCTTCTAGATTCAAACCTATTGAAATTGTCAAAGGTCGTTTTAGGACGAAATCTAAAAACATCTATGGGAAAGCTTTTATTACATTTCAGTATACCGTAACCATTGCGCTATTGGTATGTAGTTGGATGATTTTGAAACAGACCCATTTTTTAAGAAACAAAGACCTTGGATTTCAAAAAAATAATATCGTCTATTTAGAGTATTTAGCTTCTACCGATAAAAAAGCATCGATTAAAAATACCCTTTTGCAAATACCAGGTGTAGAGGATGTTTCAATCACTTGGCAAAGTCCATTGAGTGGTGGAAGCAATCAAACTTTTGAAAACAATGGAAAATCAGTAAGCTTTCAAGAATTTGCAGTTGATAGTTCGTTTTTTAATGTCTTTGACATAGATGTTACTGCAACCAACGTGGCCTACTCAAAGGAAGGAATGTATTTAAATGAGACGGCAGTTAAGGAGCTTGGAATTCTGAATGACCCAGTGTCTTTCAAAATGGAGCATACTGAAATACCAATTTTGGGAATCGTCGATGATTTTAATTTTAAGGAGTTGAGCAATAGCATTGGGCCTTTAATGATTCGCCAACAAACCGAAAACTTCCAGGCTAGTGATATTTTTTTAAAGGTCAATGGAATAAACAGCTTTGAAACAGTAGAAAGGATAAAAAGGGAATATGGGAATTTAATTGAAAACACAGAATTTGATGTCCAATTTGTAGATAATGTCATTAATCAATGGTATGAAAAGGATGAACGCACAGGTAAAATCATCACCTATTTTACACTTCTGTCTTTTATCATTTCCACAATGGGTATTTTGGGAATGTCAACTTTTTACATGCAACAGCGCAAAAAGGAAATTGGTATTAGAAAAGTAAACGGAGCAACGGTCAATGAGATCCTAATGATGCTAAATTCAGATTTTTTAAAATTGGTGATGCTGTCATTTTTGATTGCTATTCCAATTTCTTTACATGCAACGGGTAAATGGCTACAGGGGTTTGCCTATAAAACTGAAATTAGTTGGTGGATTTTTGTTGTTGCGGGATTCCTGGCACTGATTATTGCTTTTCTAACGATTAGTTTTCAAGCCATAAAGGCCGCAAGGGCCAATCCGGTTAAGAGTTTACGAACGGAATAGCACTATTTTATTTTTTGGAGTGTAGGTTGTAACACTGAGCAGTTGTCAATATATTTTACATCTTTTGTAAAAATGTTGGACAATGAAACATCCTCTTTTTAATATAAGTAACTTGTAATCAGTTAATTACTTCTTTGGCATGGTAATCGATTTCGTAGTACATCAGTTGGGATGGAATCAGCACTCGCACCACTTGGACTCAGTAAAAAACGATCAATGATGTTTTACAATTATTTAAAAATTACTTGGCGTAGTCTTATCAAGAACAAAACATTTACCATTTTAAACGTCATTGGGTTGTCTGTTGCATTTGCGGTTGCCATTCTTTTGTCCATGGCCGGTTTTTTTGACCTTTCCTACAATAAATCCCATACGAATGCCAAGGACATATATAAGGTATACGCCAAGTGGCAGAACCCGAAAGGGCCACAGGTTAGTGTAAGCCATGCCGCTCCATTAATGCCTGCCCTAGTAGAGGAAGTTCCGGGTATAGAAAAAGCTACTCGGCATTTACAGCAAGAAGCGGTACTGACGTACGGCGAAAAAGAAATCAATATGGATGCTATTTGGGTCGATGCCGATTTCTTCCATATGTTCACTTTCCCTGCTGTTAAAGGGAAAATGGAAAACCCTTTAGAAAATCAATTGGATATCGTCATCACCGTAGCTGCGGCAAAATCCTTATTTGGAGATGAAGAAGCGGTTGGCAAAACCGTGGAAGTTCTTATTCATGGAAAAGACCAGCCTTTTACCGTAGGGACCGTGGTTGAAAATTACCCCGGAGAAAGCACGTTGAAATTTGATGTTGCCGTCCGGTTTGAAAAAGAAGCGGAATATTTGGAAAGCAAGGATGATTGGGGCGCCAGGTATCATGATATTTATGTGCAAATGGCCAAAAATACCGCCCCAGGCCAGTTTGAAATGGCAACACGCTCATTGGTAAATACTAATTTTAAGGAACGGATAGATAACGCAAAACGAGATGGGGCACAACCCGATGTGGATGGCCTTTTTTATACGTTTGAACTTTTACCATTTTTAGACGAGAATTTTGCAACCTTCCGAAATGGGTATGTTGACGTAAGCCGTAGCAATGTCTATTTGGTGTTGGGCGTTGCTTTTTTGATACTTTTTATAGCCTGCGTCAACTTCATTAATATGAGTATTGCCAGAAGTGGGCTACGTTTAAAGGAAATTGGTATGCGAAAAACATTGGGAGCGAAACCTAAACAGCTCTTTTTGCAATTTTGGACGGAAAGTCTGCTCGTTTTTTTGTTTTCTGTGAGCATCGGGTTGTTGATCAGCATTTTACTCATGGATGAGTTTAAAACTGTATTCCGGACAGCTGTCTCTTTTGATTTGCTTTTATCTCCCCTCACTATTCTAATTTTTGTCTTTAGCATACTCATCATCACCTTGGTGGTTGGAGGTTATCCTGCTTTATTAATGAGTAAATTAGGTACTATTCAATCCTTAAAAGGAAAGTTGGATGTTTCCGGTAAAAATAGAGTTAGGGATGCTTTGATGATTTTACAATTCGGGATCGCTATTTTAATGGTAACGGGAACATTGGTGCTACACAGTCAGTTGAATTTTATGCGGAGCAAGGACCTTGGATTTAACAAGGAACAGGTACTTTCCTTTCCGTTGGATGGGAAAAAGGACAGTTATGATGTTTTGGAACTATTGCGGAACGAATTGGCTGATAATCCCGATGTTTTAGAAATATCCGGAGCCGACAACAATTTGGGATACGGGAAAGATGGTAGTGTATCCAGCAGTATGTTCGGCTTTGAATACAAGAACAGAATAATCAATACGAACTATTTAACGGTGGACTATGATTATGTGGAGACCTTGGATTTGGAACTAGTAGCTGGCCGAAATTTTAGCAGAGACTTTTCTAACGACAAAGCTGGGGTTGTGATTAACGAGGCCATGGCCAAGGAGTTTGGGGAAAAGGACCCGCTAACCGCATATGTCAGCTTCGACGATTCAATACAATTTCCAGTGATAGGAGTGGTCAAAGATTACCACTTTGAAAATTTGGACAAGGCAATAGCACCCCTTACCATGATGATGAGCCGCGATTATGAACTGTCTTACGCTTATGTGAAAGTGGCCCCGGGTAACCTTGGAAAATCCTACGATGCCATTGAAAATGTGTGGGCGAAGATTTCTCCCAGTTCAGAATTTTTAGGTTCGTTCTTGGATGAAAATATCAATAGAACCTTCCGGAAGGAAGAGCGAATGACCACTATGATTACGAGCGGTTCCATACTGGCAATTGCCCTGAGTTGTATAGGCCTTTTTGCCATCTCATTGTTAATTGTAAATCAGCGTACCAAAGAAATAGGGGTTAGAAAAGTTATAGGTGCCAGTACAACGAACATTACGTTTTTATTGACCAAAGATTTCTTGAAACTAGTTGGAATATCATTTTTATTGGCTTCACCAGTAGCTTGGTGGTTTTTAGAGAAATGGTTAGAAAATTACCCGTTTAAAATTACCCTTAGTCCCTTATTTTTCATCGGGGCAGGTTTAATAGCTGCTATTATTGCAATAAGTACTGTTGGCATAAGAACACTTAAGGCTGCAAGGCAGAACCCCGTAAAAAGTTTACGAACCGAATAAAAAATGTAAAGCCAATAGCGAAGGGCCAAAAAAAATAAAAATATGTTGAGCACTAGTCTAAAAATTGCCTTTCGGGGTTTTATAAGAAACCGATTTTTCACCGTTTTTAATTTATTAAGTTTAGTCATTGGCTTGTTCGTTGCATTTGTAGCGTTCAGTTACATCAAATGGGAATATAGTTATGATGACTTCCATGAAAATTCTGAAAACACCTATCGCTTGGCGCGTACCTATCGCTCCCAAGATTACAGTATTATTGGTTTTAAAACTTGGAACGATGCTACTGCCGAGGAACAACAAGTTCTTATTTCAGGCTTGAAAGATATTCCAGGTGTTGAAGAGGCCGCCCAGTTTATTACTTCGCAGAATCTGGAGTTTATGGAATGGAACGGAAAACGAGTACAGGAAAATAACTTTCTGACTACCAATACTGCCCAAGATTTTGTTTCTGTCTTTACGTGGAAACCCTTGGCCGGTAGCCTGTTGGACTTTAGCACGAATTTAAATCGTTTGATTTTGACTGAATCCAACGCAAATAAATTTTACGACCAACACCAGGGGAATTTTGAATCTTTGATTGGGGAAGTGATGCAGATCGGAGCTGATAGCTACCAAGTTTCAGCAGTAATAGAAGACGTTCCACAAAATTCTCATTTTGATTTTTCAGTAGCTATCAGCGATTCTCGGATTGCTTATTGGGGCAGTCGGGTTTATTTAGGGCTTTCGGAAAACAGCGCTTACAGGGCTGTTGAGGCACAGATCAATGCGGCTATGCCCATTATTAACCCGGCCGTAACATCGGACCCGCTATATAAAGAACACTTTTTACAGCCCATAGAAGATATTCACCTAAAGTCTAACATACTCTATGAGTTGAAGACTCCTGGAAATTATATGTTTCTTATTTTAATAGGTGGCTTTGCGCTTTTTATCAGTTTGATCACGCTCTTTAATTATGCCAATTTCACGTTGGCCATTAAATCAAAACAAGGAAAATCCATTGGAATAAAAAAAGCGCTGGGCGCTAAAAATCAATCGGTCGCTTTACAATTTTTCATGGAAGGAATCTTACTGGCCCTATTGTCGATTCCCATATTATCATTATTGATTATGATGGTAATGCCTGCTTTCAATAACTTGATGAACGTAAACCTAAGTGTAAGTTTACTGGAAGACCCAATGGCCTTGATTGTTTTAGTGGGACTTGCGCTACTTTTTGGGACGCTTTCAAGTATTGCCCCCGCTGTTGTTCTGTCGTCTAAAAATGCGCTGACACTGTTTAAGGAGAATTTGAAGGATAATAGATTCGAACACTTCTCTGTTAGGAAATACTTGGTCATAAGTCAGTTTGCAATTCTTATCATCATCATATCCGTTTCCTACTTCGTCAACCGCCAGATGAACTTTATTGAGAATAAGGACTTAGGATTCAACAAGGAAGGGATACTATATGCCTATACTTCAGAAGAAAAACAAAATGCCTTTCAAGAAAAATTAAGACAAATACCGGAGATTAAACATGTAGGCAACGGCTCAACACTTGGGATTGAAACCTTTAATCAGGGAACTTACAAATTGCAGGGCGTGGATGCCGTTTTTGATGATGCGAACCAGCTTTACCTAGATTATGAAGCCCTAAAGGCCTATGGGATTGAATCTACCATTGATGGGGAGAATGAAACAGCTAGAACCACTATTATCAATAGAACGGCTGCGGAGAAATTCTCAAAAGTAAAAAACGTAACTCCTGAGGAATTAATAGGGACAGTGGTCATTACGGAGCCGGAATACGTTTCCGAAGATGGCCAAGTAGGTTTCCCATTCACCATAGGAGGTATTTTCGAGGATATCAACCTATTTTCCCTTAAGGAAGAAGTTACCCCGTACTTTATTACGCTATCACCCAATGTTCGCATGGCCGGTACCAGTATTATTGCATTCGAACCAGGTAATAGCGCTATTGCAATGGACAAGATTAGAACGGTGCATGCCGAAATTAACGAAAACTTTCCCTTGGAAATGAACTTCTTGAGTGAAAACCTTGCTAGCTTGTACGAACAGGAAGAACAAGCGGTAAGCTTAGTATTTTATCTAAATATTTTAGCGGTTATACTCGCCTCTATGGGTATTATTGGAATTACCGTTTTTCTGGTCTTGGCCAGAAGAAAGGAAATAGGCATTCGTAAGATTCTTGGTGCTTCAGATGCCCATATTATTAGAACTACACTAAAGGAATATATATTCTTTATTGCAGTGGCATTTCTAATCGGCTGGCCCATTGCCTATTATGGTAGTAGCAGATGGTTATCAGGATTTGCTTATAGAATTGACGTAGAACACTATATATTTTTAATAGTAGGGCTATTGGTATTCCTAGGAACTGCATTGCTCGTTGGCCTGGTAGCCCTTAACGCCGCAAGGAAAAACCCGGTAAAAAGCTTACGAACGGAATAATATCGCGAATGGCTTAAGCGAGTTCACTGAAAACAGCCAAAGTGAGCCAGCCTGAACAACAGAAGATTGAAACCGATGATTAAGAATTATTTGATTATAGCATTGAGGAGTATCTGGAAGCAAAAGGTGTTTTCCTTAATTAATATTTTGGGTCTTTCAATTGGCTTAAGCGCCGCATTTGTAATCGGTGCTATGGTTTATTACGACCTAACTTTTGATAGGTTTCATCCAGATGGCAATCGTATTTATAGGGTTACAAGTGCATTTACAGGACCAGATGGTGAGTTTTATAACTCTGGTGTAACGGTACCACTGGCACAAGCATTAAAAAATCTAGAAATGGAAGCCTTGGAAAGGGTTGCCCCATTGTTTACGGCAGATCCTTTGCATGTGCAAAATAAGGAAACCGGAGACCGATTTAAAGACCCAAAGTTTGTTATCTATACCGAAACTGAATTCTTCCAAACTTTTGAATACAAATGGCTGGCAGGTACGATAGAAGCTGTGCTAGATGCACCTAATACGGTGGTCTTGACCGAAGAAAGGGCCAAAAAATATTTTCCTAATCAGGATTTAAGCTCCATTATAGGAAAGTCCTTGGTCTATAATGATACGATTCCTGCAAGCGTTACTGGAATTGTAGCTAATTTTAAGGGCCGGACAGATTTAGTCTTTCAGGAATTCATATCCCTACCCACTGCTGCCACCCAAGACATGACATATGCAGTCAATGAATCTGGTTGGAATAATACAAACTCGGCTTCTCAATTATTTATAAAGCTTTCAAAAAATGCAGTTCATATGGAGGTTCAAAAAACCTTAAAAGGTATCGCTAAGGAGCATGATGACCCAGAAATGGTAGCTGTGGGCAGAACAAATACGTATGATCTTCAAGCCTTATCCGATATTCATTTGAATCCAAATTATGGAACGTTCGACTTTGAGGATAGCCGTACTACGATGGAGGCGTTAAAGGGCCTACTTTTTTTGGCTACAATTTTGGTGCTTTTAGGATGTATAAACTTTATTAACTTAAACACCGCACAGGCCATTAAAAGGGCTAAGGAGATAGGTGTTAGAAAAACGCTGGGAAGTTCTAGGGGACAGCTGATCTTACAATTTTTAGTTGAAACGTTTTTACTTACTTTGGCCGCTGGGGCACTTTCCCTTTTTCTGTCTAAATGGCTGCTAACACTGTTTTCAGATTTTATCCCGCAAGGGCTCACTTTTGAGCTGTTCTGGGGTCCCTGGGTTTTAGGGGGTATCTTTTTAGTGCTGCTTATAGTAACATTTTTATCTGGATTCTATCCGGCAGTGGTTTTGTCCAAATTCAAACCTATATCCGTACTCAAACAGCAGGTATTGCCTTCTTCTGATAAGGGGGTAATGAGAAAATATTTAACGGTTTTCCAATTTGTAATCGCCCAGATTTTTATCATTGCTACACTTTTGGTCGGTAAGCAATTAAATTATATAATGAAAAAGGACATGGGTTTTAAGACTGAGGCCATTGCCTACTTTAGAACACCATGGCGTGATGTCTCTTATGATAAACGCAAACGCTTTGTAAAGGAGATTCAGGAACTACCGGGAATATCTACGGCTGTACTTTCTGGAAATCCACCTGCATCCTTCTCAACAATGAGTATGGGGGTTTTATTTGTAGAAGGGGACCGAGAGGTAAATTCTGATTTGCAATTACTTTATGGTAATCCAGATTTTTTTGATTTATACAATTTAGAACTGGCAGCTGGCCGTTTACCTTTAAACGACTCTATTCGGGAATACGTAGTCAATAAATCCTATTTGAAGGTTATTGGGATTGATCATCCTGAAAATGCGGTCGGTAAATCATTAAGGGTTGATAATGAAGACTTGCCTATAGTTGGTGTTATGGAGGATTTTAACCAGCACTCACTGAAATATGGGGTTTCTCCTATGGCCTTTACCGGAAGTTCTTATACGGGCAAATGGACTCAATTTAGAACGATACATTTTAAATTTAGCATTAAGGATACTAAAGAATGGTCAAGCACCATTGCACAGGTTGAAACTATTTGGAAAGATATTTATCCAGATGCTGATTTTGAATATGCCTTCATGGACGATACCGTAAAACAGTTTTATGAGAGTGAACGCAAAACGGCCATGCTGCTTCAATGGGCTACAGGTTTGGCCATTTTAATTAGCTGTTTGGGTCTTTTAGGTTTGGTCATCCACACTACAGAGCGAAGAATTAAGGAAATAGGAATTCGTAAAATTCTGGGCGCGTCATTGCTTCAATTAAATGTGTTGTTGTCCAAAGAATTTCTGAAACTGGTACTGATCGCTTTTTTGATTGCGAGCCCAATTGCTTGGTTTGGAATTAATTATTGGTTAGAGGGCTTCGCCTATAAAACAACATTTAGTTGGTGGATTTTTGGTTTGAGCGGACTATTAATGCTGTTTGCAGCATTGGCCATCATAAGTATAAAAACCATAGCATCTGCAAATACAAACCCGGTAAAAAGCTTGCGAACGGAATAAGACAAATGGTATGAGAACACTATACATGAAAATAGCCGTTAGGTATCTGCTTAAGAACAGGCTTTACTCCTTTATAAATATAGCTGGTCTGGCCGTTGGTATCGCTTCGTTTGTGCTGATAATGCTATACGTAAACTACGAATATGAGTATGATACATTTGAGGGTTCTGAAAATGTGCAACGTGTTTACATGGATTATACGGAAGAAGGAGTCTTTGTCCCTGGGGATGCCCAAACGTATAATCTAAGTGGACCAACTCTTAAAGAAGCATTTCCAGAAATCAATGAATTCGTAAGATTAGGTCATATCACCGACGTCACATTTAAGCATGAGAACAAGCTGATCAATGGGGAAAAAGGTGCTTTGGCAGACCCATCATTCTTTAATGTTTTCAAATATCCTTTACTAAAAGGGGATTTGAATACGGTCTTAAAAGACCCGTACACGATTGTATTGACGGAATCCCTTGCCAAGAAGATTTTTGGTGATGAGAATCCTATGGGAAAGTCCGTAAGGATTTTTTATGGTAATGAAAAAGCGTTTACCATAAACGGAGTGCTAAAAGACTTTCCCGAGAACATCCACATGAAGAACGATTTTTTAATCTCTTTCAATACCATGATGACTTGGGAAGGATATAGGGACAATCCAGAACCCAACTGGAACGGCAATAATCTCTTTACATATATTAAAATCGACGAAAATACTGATGTAGCCCTCTTTAAGAAAAAAATAATGGATTTTAAGGTGGAGGCCTTGCCCTTTGAAAGGCACAATATTGAAGCTTTGGAAGATATCCATTTGTATTCGGATAAGCCTTATGAAGCGGAAGCGAATGGCAGTGTGAGTAGAGTTCGTTTTCTATTGGCTATTGCCCTTATTATCATTATTCTTTCTTGGTTGAATTATGTGAACCTTTCTACTGCAAAGTCATTGGAAAGAGTAAAAGAAACGGGCATCCGTAAGGTGGCAGGAGCGCAAAAGTCTCAGATTATCTTTCAATCTCTTTTAGAATCCTTTCTATTGAATGTAATTGCGATGGTTATGGCAACCGTTATTGTTTTGATTGTAATACCGCTTTTTAATACCTATATAGATATGGAGTTAACGGTAGGACTATCGACCTTTAAGGATTTTCTTCCCATGTTCGGGTTTATACTTTTTGGAACCCTCGTATCCGGGCTGTATCCCGCTTTTGTTTTGAGCAGCTTTACCACGGCAAAAGCTTTAAAAGGAGAAATTCGCACCTCGGTAAGTGGTTTGGCCCTTCGGAAAACGCTCATAGTAGGCCAGTTTTTAGCGACCATTGTACTACTGGTCGGAACCATTGTAGTTACAAAGCAAATTGATTTTTTAAAGAACCAACCTATTGGAGTAAAGCTGGATAAAGTTATCGCGGTTAATGGGAAAATAATGGAA
This sequence comes from uncultured Flavobacteriaceae bacterium, assembly GCA_963793365.1. Lineage (GTDB taxonomy): Bacteria > Bacteroidota > Bacteroidia > Flavobacteriales > Flavobacteriaceae > Maribacter. The sequence continues at coordinate 280,903 of CAWBZP010000004.1, forward strand.
AATAAGTCGGATTCTTTAATATTAAATGAGTTTAGAACGTTGGAAAAGGATTTAAAAGCCTTGCCTTTTGTTGCATCGACAGCGCTTGCACAGACCTATCCGGGTTCTGATTACACCAACTTATCTTCATCAGTTGGAATAACCTTTCCCGATGGCACACAGGATGATACGAGGATTTGGTACAGTTATGTGGTTGGGCCGGAGTATTTTGGCTTAATGGATTTGGAATTTCTTGCCGGTAATCCTTTTCTTGAAAACGCCCAAGGTAACAGCAATCAAATTGTAATGAACGAAAAGTTCGTAAAGCATATGGGCGTATCTAATATGGAGGATGTAATTGGCAAAACTGTAAAGTTTTTTGGACAGGATTGGATCATTTCTGGGGTGATAAAGGACTATCATCATTTTGGATTAAAAACGGCAATAGAACCTATGCTCTTACGCTACAGTCCGAGTACTCGAAACCTTTTGGTAAAGCTGGGCGAAAGCACCCTATCGTCTGCAGGTATGACAGCTGCACTCGCTCAGTTAGAGGATAAATGGAAAGACTTCTTCCCGCAAAGCACCTTTAATTATACGTTTTTAGATCAAAAATTCGAAGCGCAATATAAAGAGGATAAAGCTTTTGGGTCTGCCTTTCAAATATTTACAATATTGGCCATACTTATTGCCTCAATGGGTCTTTTTGGACTTACTTCATATACGGTAGTGCAACGTAAAAAAGAAATTGGGATACGAAAAGTAAATGGTGCCACTATTGGGCAAGTGCTTACGCTCTTAAACAAAGACTTTGTGAAATGGGTTGGTTTTGCATTTATCATTGCTGTCCCTATTTCATGGTATGCAATGGGCAAGTGGCTCGAAGGTTTTGCTTATAAAACTGATATGAGTTGGTGGATATTTGTTTTGGCCGGAATTACGGCCTTAACCATAGCACTTATAACGGTGAGTTGGCAGAGTTTTAAAGCAGCAATCACGAATCCGGTAGATTCATTAAGAGACGAATAGAAAATTTAACTTCATAATATGCTCGTAAAATATGCCCTTCGCAACATAAAAAAAAGACCTGTTTTAAACGGCATTAAAATCATTGGTCTTGCGCTTGGGCTTTGTGGAATTTTATTTATCGCTCTTTTTATAAAGAATGAGCTTGAGTATGATCAACAGCACCAAAAAGCAGAACGACTTTTTAGATTGACCGTTACAAGTCCAGACTTTTTGGAAAACAATCATTTCGCCAGCTTTTATGCCTCTGAAATACTTCCTGATATAACAGAGTCCATACCGGAAATCGAAAGTTTTGTTCGTTTACAACCTATTCGGGGAAAATTGATTCGTAACCAAGAGCAATACTATGGTATCGATCAGGGGTACGCCATCGATGCTAGTTTTTTCGATTTGTTTGATGTGAAACTCAACGAGGGTTCAATTTCGCAAGCGATTAAAAATCCTGGCTCCGTTATTATTTCGAGTTCCCTCGCGGAAAAAATATTCCGTAGTACAGACCCCTTGGGTCAGGTGATTTCATTACCAGAGGGTCATTTTAATATGAACAAAGCTGATTTTGAGGTAACGGGGGTCATGCAAAATGTGCAGCAACAAAGTCATTTCCATCCAGATATTTTATTCTTACCAGGAAATGATGTGATCAAAGGGTGGGCATATCAATATTTGCTTTTGGCGGAAAATACCGATTTGGGCGATATTCAGAATAAACTATCTTCCGCTATTTCCAACTTATTTACGCCTGATGGAGCTACGGAGGAGGTAGAAGTAGCCGCCCATTTAATGAATATCACGGATATTCATCTAAAGTCTGATTTATTCCGTGAAATTGAACCCAATAGTTCTTTAACAAATATTTGGTTGCTGATTTTGGCAGGCGTTGTTTTACTTTTTATCTCACTTAGCAACTTTGCGAGCTTAAATCTTGGAATGGCAGGTTACCTTTCTACTTTTTTGGCACTCAATCAAATTCTAGGTTCCTCAAGACGGATTATGGGCAGATACTTTGCAATGGAAAGTGTCATTATCATTCTCTTAGCTACAGGATTGGTCTTGTTGGGCATGTTTCAGTTTAATACTATGATTTTTGAAAATTATCAGTTGAACCTTCTCAAGGACAACGGACTTTTTGTGTTGGTTACCGTCCTAATTTGTTCCCTATTGATGCTAATTGCAGGACTTCAACCCGTTATCAAAAATCGATTTGAACACTTGACCTTGAATCAAACTTTACAAAGGACTGGTAAGGTAAGGGGTCATGGAGCTTTATTGGTTACTCAATTTACCTTGGCTATGGTGTTGCTGATTGGGGTTGTTGCCATTTCAAAACAAACCAACTACGGGCTTGAGAAGGCCATGGGTTCAAAGGAAAGTATCCTTTGCTTGCCCCTAGTTCATTCAGAGGTGCAAAAGGACTTTGGGCTTTTTAAGGCAGAACTGTTAAAAGAAAGCAGTATCACTTCTGTCTCTGCGATGATGGATACTCCCGGGAGCGAAACGCATGATATGTTCCCCTATAAACTTGAAGGCAATCCTGAACCCAAAAACGGTAGTAATTCTATTGGGGTTTTTGCCGCAGATTATTCCTTCACAGATGTATTCGGAATCCGATTTTTAGGTGGTAAAAACTTTGCTGAAAACAACGCAGATGATAATGGCAATGGAGAATACCTTATCAATGAAAGTGCTTTGAAACATTTAGGATATCAAGATGCCCATGCCATTATCGATAAGGAATTTGCTATAATATCCCCTGTACCGAACGTCGAATTGCCAGAAGGTAAAATAATTGGGGTTGTTAAGGATTTTCACTTATCGGGACTACAAAGTAAAGTGGAACCTTTGGTGCTTTTTAAACGTAAGAATAGTTGGTTGAACAGTATTGTTGTTTCGTATAGTTCGGAATCGCCAAAAGATGCAGTACAAAGTATTGAAAACGTATGGACTAACTTATTTCCTGAATATCCATTGGACTATGTGGAAGTAAGCACTATTTATAAAGACGTTTATAAGACAGAATTGTTGCAGAAAAGACTCATCCTCTTGTTTGCCATAATCTCCATTTTCGTTTGTACTATGGGCGTTCTGGGTCTCTCACTGATGGTAGCGCAAAGTAGGAACAAAGAAATTGGAATACGGAAGGTAAATGGAGCCAGCAAAACAGAAATACTAAGACTGTTTAATAGCGACTTTTTAAAATGGTTGTTTTTAGCCTTCATGTTGGCCATGCCACTCGCTTATTATGGGGTTACTTTTTGGTTAAAGGGTTTTGCCTATAAGATTTCATTAAATCCTTGGATGTTTCTTTTATCTGGCGGAGCCGTTATGCTCATAACCCTTTTGACCGTTAGTTGGCAAAGTTATAAAGCGGCAGTTACAAACCCTGTAGATTCTTTAAGGAACGAATAGAATTTTAAATACGATAAGACATTATGCTACTACAACTCAACAATATTTTTAAATGGGTCAATTCCGGAGGTCAACGGATCTTTCTTTTGAAGGACATCAATCTAAAGGTTCAAGAAGGAGAATTTATTTCCGTTATGGGGCCATCAGGCTCCGGAAAATCCACCTTATTAAATGTCATTGGTATGTTGGATACGTTTGATGAGGGGGAATATCAATTTCTGGATGAATCCGTGCACAACTTAAAGGAAAAGTACCGTTCCAATTTGTATAAGGAATATATTGGTTTCGTGTTTCAATCGTATCATTTATTGGATGAGCTAACCGTTGAGGAGAATTTGGAGATGCCTTTACTTTACAAAAAAGTGAAAGGTTCTGAACGCAAAGCCTTGGTTGCGGATACCTTGGATCGGTTTAATATTGTAGGGAAAAAGGATTTGTTCCCTTCACAACTCAGTGGGGGCCAGCAGCAACTAGTAGGTGTTGCACGTGCATTGATCGGGAGCCCAAAATTGATTTTGGCAGATGAACCTACGGGAAACCTAAATTCAGAGCAAAGTGAGGAGATTATGGAGCTATTCAAAAAACTCAATAAGGAGGATGGTGTTACCATTATCCAAGTTACCCACTCAGAGAAGAACGCTGCTTACGGTTCACGTATTCTAAAGTTGTTGGACGGGAGAAAGATTTAGGGTATAATAGGACAGTTTCAAATTGGGGACCTTTCCAATAGTTAGAGGACTTTTTAGCAAGGTATTTTTTCTCAAGAAACTTTTAGTCAGTAAGCTCAGCCTTTCTCTATACCATAAACGTTTTATCATATCCTAACTTTATTAAAAATAAGCATAATTGAGCCGCTGATTAAAATTTCTAATCCAAATACCCCTCAGGGTGCATTTCGTCAAATTCTGTCTGTTCTTGAAATGCCTTGGCCAATAATAGGATACTTGCCTCGTCATATAGATTACCAACAAGGGTAACGCTTGTAGGGTGTTTCTCCTTATCCAATCCTGTTGGAATTGCAATAGCCGGATGCCCGGTAAGGTTGGTGATGATCAATTGCCTATTGCCAAAGGAAGGAGAGATAAGGACATCGTAATCCTTAATGATGTCCTGCATTTTCTCAATGAGTACTTGCCGGTGCCTATTCGCCTGTAAGTACTCCACTGCAGGTATAAAACGGGCTTGCCGCAAGGAGTTTGCACGCGATCGTTGGTCCTGTTCCACCATTTTGTCCACATTTTCGGAACGTACCAGGTCGTCAAAGAAAGCACCAGCCTCGGCCCTTAAAATAATATCGAAACTTTCATAGGGGATATCCTCGGGCAGGGCCACTTCATGAAGATCTAAGCCCATCCTTTCAAAGGTGGCAATGGCTTTGCTTAAATTCTCCTTGCTTAATGAAGTGTCCTTTTCAATATCATTTTTCAAATAAGCGACCTTCAGACTTTTAATGTCCTTCTGAGGTTCAAATCCGTCAGGATAATCCGTTGTGGTGGGGTCTTTGGCATCTTTCCCGGTAATGATACTATAAACAATGGCACAATCTTCGGCACTTCTAGCCATAGGACCTACCTTATCCATAGACCAGCTCAAGCTCATGACCCCATGCCTGCTTACCCTACCGTACGTAGGCCGTAAACCGGTTATACCATTACGTGTACTGGGCGAGGTAATGGAACCTAAGGTTTCCGTACCCAGTGCAAAAGGTACCAAACCAGCTGAAGTTGCAGATCCCGATCCTGCCGAGGAACCACTTGCACCTTGTTCCGTATCCCAAGGGTTTTTCGTCTGACCGTCAAACCAAACATCCCCGCGGGCCAAGGAACCCGACACCAATTTGGCAACGAGCACCCCACCGGCGCCCTGCAATCGCTCTACCACGGTAGCGGTCATGTTAATTTGTTGGTTTCTGTAGGGTTCCGCGCCCCAGGTAGTCTTGTAACCCTCAACCGCCATCAAGTCCTTTACACCGTAGGGAATACCGTGTAGGATGCCTCGGTAGGTACCATTGGCAAGTTCTGCATCCATCTTTTTAGCCTGTTCCAGAGCCAATTCTTCGGTAATGGTGATGGTGCATTGCAAAATGGGATTGTATTTTTTCAATCGTTCAATGAAGAATTGAGTCAATTCCTCTGAACTTATTTTTTTGCCCTTGATTAAAGAGGCCAATTGAGGAATGGTATAAAACGCCAATTCCGACTTTTTCGCGGGTAAACCAACATTCTCGGGTATTTTCCAGTCTGGAAAACCTACTTGCTCTTTTGGTTTAAAGTTTTGGGGTACGGGATCGAAGCGTATGGCTGGGAAAACATCAGCGTTTAAGGTATATTTTCGTAAAGAGTCAAAACCTTCCCTGTTCCGTTCAAGATAGGGATATAGCGTGTCTATATATTTCTTGTCAAAATTCAGGCCCAAGATCTTTTGGGACCGAATAACGTCCCTTTTCGTAAATTCTTTTTTGGAACTCGTACAGCTGCTTAAGCCAATAAGAAGTACCACGAAAAGTAAATGGGTTCTTTTAAATAGGATCATAGGATGCTTAGTTGGTTTTCAAAATTCGAATTTACGTTTTTTAGGACGCTTTTTCTACCCTGGGAATTCCAAATACACCAGATTTTTGTTTCTGCCGTCAACAGGATCTTTTTATAATGATATCTTCATTTTCAATCGTGTAACTTCCTAATCTCCCGCCTAAGGATTATCTTTGTTGTTTAGAATGAGTTTACATAATGAAGATAGAAAAGAAAGACGTTTTAAAAGCCTTGGAGCACATTACCGTACCTGGTGAAGGCCAGAATATGGTAGAAAGTGGTGCAGTGACCAATATTCAAATTTTTGGAGATGAGGTCGAAGTAGATATCACCATCAATAACCCAAGCTTACAGGCCCGTAAGAAAACCGAAGTGGAAATCCTTAAGATTATCCATCGCGAAGTCTATGAAAAAGCAAAAATTAAAATCAATATTAAGGTCGATGCGCCCAGCGCGAAACCAAAAGTGAATGAAATAAAGGGAAAACCAATTCCCGGTATCACCAATATCATAGCGGTAGCTTCCGGTAAGGGTGGCGTAGGTAAATCTACGGTTACCGCTAATTTGGCTGTTACCTTGGCCAAGATGGGTTTCAAGGTAGGGTTGTTGGATGCTGATATCTATGGGCCTTCAATGCCCATCATGTTCGATGTGGCCAATGAAAAACCATTGGCGGTCAACGTTGGTGGCAAATCAAAGATGAAACCTGTAGAAAGTTATGGTGTAAAATTACTATCCATTGGTTTTTTTACGCAACGGGACCAGGCCGTAATTTGGAGAGGCCCCATGGCCTCAAAAGCATTGAACCAAATGATTTTTGATGCCCACTGGGGCGAATTGGATTTTATGCTGATCGACTTACCTCCGGGAACAGGTGATATTCATTTGAGTATCATGCAGGCCTTACCGGTTACGGGTGCCGTAGTCGTAAGTACTCCCCAGGAAGTGGCCTTGGCAGATGCCCGCAAAGGGGTTGCCATGTTCCAGCAAGATTCCATTAACGTACCGGTTTTGGGTATCGTGGAAAATATGGCCTATTTTACGCCTGCGGAGTTGCCAGAAAATAAGTATTATATTTTTGGTAAGGAAGGCGCCAAACACCTGTCCGAAGATCTTAATGTACCCTTTTTGGGAGAAATTCCATTGGTGCAGAGTATTCGAGAGGCCGGTGATGTAGGGAGGCCAGCGGCACTGCAAACAGCAACACCGGTGGAAGCGGCTTTTGAGGAGTTGACCAAGCAGGTGGTTTCGGAAGTTGTGGGGAGAAATAAGAGCCTTCCTCCTACAGAGGCAATAAAGATTACAACAATGGCAGGCTGTTCTGCCGTTAAGAAAAAATAAGATGACACCAGAAGAATTAAAAAGTAATGTGGAAAAAGCACTGGAAGAGATTCGGCCCTTCTTACAGAGCGATGGTGGGGATATCACCTTGATTTCCATAGATGATCAACGGTCCGTAAAAGTACGTCTAGAGGGGGCATGTGTTGGTTGCAGTGTCAATCAAATGACCCTTAAGAGTGGGGTGGAAATGACCATTAAAAAATATGCCCCGCAGATAGACGAAGTCATTAATTTAAGTTAAAGCGGGGTTACCCTCCCAAAAAGGGTCGGGTCGGGCTTTCGGCAGTCGCTTTTTTGTTGGTTACTTCGGCTCCGCTCAGTAGCCAAAAAAAGAGCTTCAACAAGGCCTCTATCCCTAACCCAAAAGCGAATTTTTAAATAGATGTGAAAGAAGAATGATCGAGACAGATATACTAATAATTGGCGCGGGACCTACGGGTCTTTTTGCCGTTTTTGAAGCCGGACTCCTAAAATTAAAATGCCATTTAATAGATGCCCTTCCGCAAGCTGGCGGGCAGTGTTCCGAAATTTATCCAAAAAAACCCATCTACGATATACCGGGATTTCCAGAAGTTTTGGCTGGGGAGCTGGTAGATAATCTTATGGAACAGATCAAACCGTTCCAACCTGGTTTTACGCTAGGGGAACGGGCGCAATCAATAGAAAAATTGCAAGACGGTTCGTTTATCGTAACCACGAATAAAGGAACCAAGCACCATGCACCCATTGTGGCCATAGCTGGAGGTCTGGGCAGTTTTGAGCCTAGAAAACCAATATTGGAAAATCTCTCAAATTTCGAGGACAAGGGTGTCGCCTACATGATCAAGGACCCTGAACTGTACCGCGATAAAAAAGTGGTTATAGCCGGTGGTGGGGATTCTGCTCTGGACTGGAGTATTTTCTTGGCAGATGTAGCTTCTGAAGTAACCTTGGTGCATAGACGCAATGAGTTTAGGGGCGCCTTGGATTCTGTCGAGAAAGTACAGGAGCTCAAAAATCTTGGAAAGATTAATTTGATTACGCCCGGAGAAATTGTAGGACTCAAAGGAAAGGATACGTTGGAATCTGTTTTGATACGAAAAATGACCGACGCAAAAGAGGATATTACGCTGGAGGTCGATGCTTTTATACCGCTGTTCGGTCTTTCCCCAAAACTCGGACCTATAGGTGACTGGGGCTTGGAAATAGAGAAAAATGCCATAAAGGTGGATACGTTCGACTATCAGACCAACGTGCCCGGCATTTATGCCATTGGTGATGTCAATACCTACCCCGGCAAACTAAAATTGATATTATGTGGTTTTCATGAAGCGACCCTTATGTGCCAGAGTGCCTACCAAGGAATATTTCCCGACAAAAAATATGTAATGAAATACACAACCGTTGGCGGTGTAGAAGGCTTTGATGGAAGTAGAAAGGAAGCTCCGAAAGCTGTGGTCAAGTCCTTCGACTAATCCCATGAAATCCTTAAAAACTATCAGGTTTAAATAATCCAGTCCACTAACCCACTAAAATACTAAAAGGACCATGTCCGATATCAGACTAAAAATAACCGACCGCGAAGGCATATTACACGAGATTGATGCCCCAACCGATATGAATATGAACCTCATGGAAGTCGTACGCTCCTATGAATTGGCACCGGAAGGTACCATTGGTATCTGCGGCGGAATGGCCATGTGCGCCTCCTGCCAATGCTATGTTTTATCTAACCATGAGCTTCCAGAAAAATCAGACGACGAGGAAGCAATGCTCTCCGAGGCGTTCAACGTTAAGGACAATTCACGCTTAGGGTGCCAATTGCATATTTCCGAAGCTATGGATGGGCTGGAAGTTGAGCTTGCACCGGAGGAGGTGTGAGCTTTTTATAATCTAATTCCTAATATGACAGCAAAATTTACAGTGTAGTCACCACTTACTCCGCTATAGGAAGAAAGAAGTTCTCTTACCGTATTACGACGCAGTTCTAAACTATATTTTTCCTTAAATGAGAACCCAATACCGTATAATAAATTTACCGAACTTGAAATCTCTGTATTTTCATTTATTATGGAATTAAAAGGAATGTCATAAATTCCTCCAGCATTTATGAAAATACTAAAATCATTAATAAAAAAGTAGTGTCTCATACTTAAAGGTATTTCAAAGGATTTATAAGTAATGCTAAAATCCTCGGAGGGATTTTTTGATTTATAGGACTGATAAGCAGGCTCCAAGAAAATTCCCCACTTGTTTTTATTGAAAGGTAGAATGAACTCTACCTCTGCACCAAGGCGAAAGCCAAAGGTGCTACCAAAATTGAAGCTCTCTTCATTAGAAAAAGCTGAAGGGTCTGTCTTGTATTCAATGTTACCATATTGGACCCCGGGTTTTACGGAAAAATTAATTTGAGTCTTATTTCTCAAACTATTTTCAAAATCTATGTTTGAATTTAGGCATTTATTGTATTCTCTAAATATATTGGTTAATGAAGGAATAGTATATTTGAGTGACTTAATATCATTCTCCGTAATATCACCACATTCAATATGGTTTAGCAATTGTTGTTTAAACCTTTCATAAGCTCTAATTTTTGATTCGCTAACATAATACCTTTTGTAGACCAAGGGCTTGATTGTATTATCCTTGAGCAAATAAAAAAATCTAGTTACATTTCCATCTTTATAAATATATAACGGACTTTCACCATCCACCAATTCTTTTAAAAAGAGTTGTTTTTTTGTAAACTCAGGTACTCTATTACTAGTTAATCTATCAGTCTGATCACTGGATAAATCTATTTCTACAAAAGCACCTTTATAACGAACACCATTTTCAAAACCGAACTCTTTTATACCTGAGGCCTCTCCTGTCATCACATCCCCATTTTCGGATGTTTTATATTTGAACGAATCGGGATTAAAATCCCAACCGCTGTTTTTAATAAGGCAATCTACCTTTACACCTTCTGAATTAATGAAGTAGCCTTTTTCATAAGTTATTTGGGCGTAACTATAAGTTGATATAAATATTGATAATATCAGGATTAACATTCTTATCATATTTCGGTTTTTTATTATTTTAATTTTATATCCTTGCCTGATAGGTAAACAAATTGTAATACCTACCCTCGGTAGCAATCAACTCTTCATGGGTACCTTGCTCTGCAATGCGGCCGTTTTCAATGACCAGGATTTGGTCCGCTTTCCTAATGGTACTTAGGCGGTGGGCAATGACAAAAGTGGTCCGCCCTTTCGTTAGTTCGGCCAAACTCTTTTGGATCAAGGCCTCACTTTCGGTATCGAGATTGGAGGTGGCTTCATCCAAAATCAAGATTTTGGGATTGGCCAGAACGGCCCTGGCAATAGCAATGCGTTGGCGTTGGCCACCGGACAGTTTAACCCCGCGCTCCCCGATCAGGGTTTCCAATCCATCATCAAAACGGTCTGTAAATTCATTGACATAGGCGGCTTTGACGGCGGCCTGCAACTCTTCTTCGGATGCATTGGGCCTCGGAAATAATATATTCTGGCGAATGCTGCCCTCAAAGAGGAATTCGTCCTGCAGTACGACACCGAGGTGTTTTCTAAAACTTCCCAAATTGATTTTTGAAATATCCTGACCATCCACCCTAATGGTGCCCGATTGCGGATTCAAAAAGGTTGCCGCCAAACCGGCAATGGTGCTTTTGCCAGATCCAGAACTGCCTACCAGCGCGATTACCTCGCCAGATTTAGCCTCAAAACTAATGTTGTGCAAAACTTCCTTATCCTCTTCGTAGGCAAAGGAAACATCGTCAAAAACGATATGTCCTTGAAAATTGGAGAGGGCAATGGTTCTGTTTTCCTCATCAGATTCCGGCACCATGTTCATAAGTTCCTCTGTACGGTCTAAACCGGCCAGGGCCTCGGTTAGCTGACTGCCAATATTGCTCATCTGTACAATGGGGGCTACCATGAGGCCCAATAAAAAGGTAAAGGTCAAAAAATCCCCGATCGTTAGCTCATCCATCATAATTTTGTAGCCTCCAATTCCCATAATGCCCGTTGTGGCCAACCCTAAGAGAAAAGTCGAGGAGCTGGTCATGAATGCTGTTGCGGTCAAACTCTTTTTTACGTTTTGGAAAAGGCGCTCCACGCCCACCTCGAAAATTTTGTTTTCCTGTTCTTCGGCATTGAACCCTTTTATAACGCGAACACCACCTAAGGTTTCGGTCAATCTACCGGTAACCTCTGCATTTATTTTTCCTCGATTTCTAAAAATTGGGCGAATTATTTTAAAGGCTTTTAGTGCGATCAATGCAAAAATGGCCAACGGGATCAGGGTAAACAACGTCATTGTCCAGCTAATTCGCAACAAAAGAATTAACGAAACTACCGCCGTAATGCTGCCACCCACAAGCTGTACCAATCCCGTGCCTATGAGATTACGAACGCCTTCCACATCACTCATGATACGCGAAACCAAAGCACCGGATTTTGTGTTATCAAAAAAACGAATTGGGAGGGAGAGTACTTTTTTCTGCACTTGGGCCCGTAGCTCAGAAATCATGTATTGTGCCTGTACACTCAATATTTTAGTCAGTAAAAAAGAGGTTACGGCCTGTACTAATATGGCCAAACCCACCGCGGTAACCAATATTTTTAAGAAGGATACATTCTTATTGGGAATGATGTCATCCATCAAATATTTAAGGGACAATGGCGCTACAAAACTGGCTGCTTTACTAATAACAATTAAAAGTAAGCCAATGAAAACAAGTTTTCTTCGGGGCCAAATAATTGTTTTAAAGGCGGAAAGGATACTGACTTTCTTTTCGGGCATGAAGGGTTAATTTTAAAACCCGCAAGGTACTTCAATTGAACCTAAAAAACTTTTATATGGGGCATGCAATGTAAGTAGTTTCGTTGTTTGTGATTATATTGGTGACTTATAACAATACATAGAATGAGATATTTATATTTTTTGAGCCTTTTAATTGTTTTTTCCTGTACACCGGAAATGGCCAATCCCGAAGTGGAAAAATGGGAAGCGCAAGCCTCTCAAGTTGAAATCATCAGGGACGATTTTGGAGTTCCCCATATTTATGGAAAGACCGATGCTGACGCTGTTTTTGGTTTGTTGTACGCGCAATGCGAAGATGATTTTAACCGGGTGGAGCAAAACTATATTTGGGCCACAGGCCGTTTAGCGGAAGTGGAAGGCGAGGAAGCGTTATATAGCGATTTGCGGGCGAAACTTTTTATGACCGAAGCGGAGGCAAAAGCTTATTATGATGGTAGTCCGGATTGGTTAAAAAAGTTATGTGATGCTTTTGCGGACGGTATTAATTACTACCTCTATACCCATCCAGAGGTGCAGCCCAAACTTTTGACCCGCTTTGAGCCTTGGATGCCCATGTACTTTAGCGAGGGTTCCATTGGAGGTGATATTGAACGAATTTCCACCAAAAAGATAGCTGCATTCTACGAGAGCGCAATGGAACTACCGGAACTTGAGGAAATACAATTGAAAAAGGAAAAAGAAGCTGAAGAACCGCAAGGATCGAACGGTATAGCCATTTCTGGGGATTTGACCCAGTCCGGCAACGCTGTGTTGCTCATTAATCCACATACCTCCTTTTATTTTAGAGGCGAGGTGCATGTCGTGTCAGAAGAGGGTTTGAACGCTTATGGAGCGGTAACTTGGGGTCAATTTTTCGTGTATCAAGGTTTCAACGAGAAAACGGGCTGGATGCACACCTCCACGTATACTGATGTAATGGATGAATTCAAGGAAACCATCATAAAAAATGACGAAAACCTTTTCTATCAATATGGAGAGGAACTCAGACCGGTGACCTCCTCGGAAGTAGTTTTAAAATATAGCGATGGAAATGAGGTAAAGGAAAAAAACTATCCGTCTTACAGAACACATCACGGCCCCATTACCCATATGGTCGACGGTCAGTGGACCTCCTCTGCCATGATGTGGGAACCGGTAAAAGCCTTGGAGCAATCATTTATCAGAACCAAGCAAGACGGTTACAAAGGGTTTCGGGAAATGATGGATATCAGAACAAATTCAAGTAATAATACGGTGTATGCGGATGCGGAAGGGAACATTGCTTATTTCCATGGCAACTTTGTTCCTAAGCGCGATATAAGCTTTGATTATTCTGAGCCCGTAGATGGAAGTGACCCCAAGACCGATTGGCAAGGATTGCATACGGTTGACGAAAACATTCTGGTGTTGAACCCTGCAAATGGATGGATTCAGAATTGTAATTCTACCCCGTATACCTCAGCGTTGGAATATAGTCCAAAAAAGGAAAATTATCCCTATTACATGTCTATAGACCAAGAGAACTTTAGGGGGGTTCATGCCATTGAATTATTGACCGATCGAAAAGGCTATACCATCGATAGCCTTATTCAATTGGCACACGATCCTTATTTACCTGCTTTTAATGCATTAATCCCCGGATTGGTTAAAGCCTTTGATGCAAAACCAACTTCAGAATTAAAAGATGCCATTGAGGTGTTGCGTAAATGGGATAATAGAACTTCAAAAGAAACCGTTGCCATGACCTTAGGACATTTTTATGGAATGTTGAGTTATGCCAAGGCACAAAGACCCGAAGGCTTAAACGGAATGGAACTGATCGAGTATTGGGGCAGTGATTCTCCCGATGCTGAGAAATTGAACCTATTTCAAGAAACCATTACCCAGCTAAAAATTGATTTTGGTACATGGCAAATGCCGTGGGGAGAAGTAAACCGTTACCAAAGGTTGAGCGGGGACATCGTGCAAAAGTTCAACGATAGCCTGCCAAGTAAAGCAGTAGGTTTTGCATCCGGTACCTGGGGGGCTTTAGCGGCGTATGGGGCCAGGTACACCACTCCAGGAGCTAAGAAAATTTATGGTACGCGTGGAAACAGTTTTGTAGCTGCCGTAGAATTTGGAGAAAAGGTAAAAGCGAAAACTATTTTAGCCGGAGGTCAAAGTGGTGACCCTGCATCACCTCATTTTGATGATCAAATCGATAAATACATTAATGTGGATTGGAAAGATGCCGCCTATTACCGTGAAGATGTTCTCAAAAGGGCAGCGGAAACCTATATGCCCGGTAATAGGAAATGATTTAATCAAATGGATTTAATTGATTTAACTTACTTACTTATTAGAATCAATGCTCTCAAAATGGCTAAATATTCTTTATTCGGGTATTTGTTGGCTCAAACAATGTAAGGTTCCAAAGCCCCAAATTAAATCGATGCAATTGATACCGATAACTTCTCGGTCAGGGAAACATTCAGATAGTATGTTCAACGCTATCCGGTCATTGGAGTCATTGAAGGTAGGGACCAAAACGGCAGCGTTTATGATCAAGAAATTGGCATAACTGGCAGGCAGTTCCAGTTCTTCAAAAATAATAGGTTTTGGCATGGGTAATTCCACAATATTCAGCGGTTTTCCATCTTCCAAGGTTGCCGCTTTAAGGCGTTTTAAGTTGTCCTGCAACGGCTTGTAGTTTTTATGGTTCTTGTTTTTTTCGACCACAGCAACCACGGTAGTTGAATTTACAAACCTGCAAAGGTCATCTATATGACCGTGGGTATCATCACCTAACACACCTTCGCCCAGCCAAATTGTATTCGTTATACCTAAATACTCTTTAAAGATCGCTTCATAATCGTTTTTGGTGTAGCCTTCATTACGCACTTGAATGGATGGGTGAAGCAAACATTCCTCTGTAGTGATCAATGTTCCTTTTCCATTCACTTCCAGGGCGCCACCCTCCAAAACAACTTTACTTCCTTTGTACGAGACTTTGGTTAATGGTACCTGAAGATAATCGGCGACCGTAGCGGGAACGTGTTTGTCCAATTGCCAATTGTTATACTTGGCCCATCCATTAAAATTGAAGTTTAAGGCTTCCGATTTTCCGTCCTTTTTAATTAGGATTGGTCCAGAATCGCGCATCCAACTTCGATTTGTTTTATGGACGATGAATGAGATCTTGGTGAGGTCAACAGAAGCCATGAGCAATAGGTCGGTCACCTTTTCTTTTAAAAATTCATTAGCTACAACGAGAAATACGGTTTCAAAAAGAGATACTTTTTTAATGAATTCTACAAAAGCCCATTGGATTGCTTCGTATTTGCCTGGCCAATCCTTTCCGTTATGCGGAAAGCAAAGCAATATCCCTTTTTGTGGCTCCCATTCTGCGGGAAATCTCCTATTGTTCATTTCAATTAGTCTAAGGCACGTTTCGTCAATTCCCCAAAAGCATCTATACGCCTGTCGCGAAAGAATGGCCAGTTTTGCCGAACATTTTCTTGATGTGCCAAATCCACTTCCGCAATTAATAGTTCCTCCTTGTCATCGGATGCCATGGCCAAAATTTCACCTTGGGGACCACAAATAAACGACTTGCCCCAAAATTCGATTCCGTCCGTGCCAGGGAGGTATTGTTCCAATCCAATTCTATTTGCTGCTGCAACATAAATACCGTTCGCAACGGCGTGGCCTTTCATGACATTCATCCAAGCCCCATATTGATTTTCGCCATAGTTGACTTTTTCGGATGGATGCCAGCCTATAGCCGTTGGATAAAACAAAACCTCGGCCCCTTTCATGGCTGTTAATCGAGCAGCTTCAGGGTACCATTGATCCCAGCATATCAACGTGCCAATATTCCCTTTTTTAGTCTTGACGGATTGAAAACCAAGATCACCGGGGGTAAAGTAAAATTTTTCATAGAAATGTGGATCATCCGGAATATGCATTTTACGATATAACCCGGCCCGGGAACCATCAGTGTCTATGATGTAAGCACTATTGTGATAGATACCAGGCATTCTTTTTTCAAAGAAAGGAACAATTAACGCTACACCCAATTCCTTCGCAATTTCACTGAACGCAGTAAAGGAGATGTCTCCTAGCGGTTCGGCAATGGAAAAATTTTTTACATCTTCACTTTGGCAAAAGTAATGACTGCTATACAGTTCTGGTAAACTAATGACCTCAGCCCCTTGGTTAGCGGCTTTTCGTATCCATTCCAAACATTTTTTTCTATTCTCATCGGCCGTATTGTCTAGATTTAACTGAACCACCGCTATTTTATATGTATTTGCCATTGTACTGTTCATTTGTGTTTTCAAAGATATTAAAATTGAATGCAAGGTCTTTTAGGTAAGGCCCACAATCTATATGTACCATTGAGGATGGAAGTAACCGATGAACTAAAAATTGTGTTGAATAGCTAATGTCTTATTCCTTGGTGACGATCAAGGTTGCTTTGGACCCGGAAGATAATAACCATTTATTGGAATAGAGAAGTTGGCCGTTTTCGTCATAAACATCTACCTGGGCGGTATTTGGTGCAGAAGATCCGTGATTTAGGGCTTCAAAATCAAGCTTATTGAAACCAGGTTGAAGATCTACATTTATGCCCTTAAAAGCGCCCGTGAGCAATAGATTCGATTCCACCACCATATCGTTCATATAAATCTTAACACGGTCACCATCTACATACTCATGGTCTCGGCAGACAATGCCTATGAACTTACCGTTACTTTTTATATCCCCAAGATACTGATCGGGAAAATACTGTCCGGAATCCCCCAAACGTTCGCCGGGACCAATTCGTGGATTTATTTTCATTCCTGTCCCCGCTTGCACCAGTTCTTCGTCTGGCAGCATTTTTACGGGGTTGGGATCGTTCATGTTCAATTGTGGTTGTTCTTTGATAAGGGAGGGCATTCTCAAAACGGGCCCGGCACTTGGCTTACCAATCGGATCTATAGGATTCGCCGCCTCGATTTTAATTGGTTTCGAAGTAGGGATATCCCCTTGCGCGCTTACCATGTTGAAGGCACATCCTAAAAACATTATAAAAAGAAAAATGCATTTCTTCATTAGCAATGGTGGTAACAAAAAAAATAAAGATAACAAATACCCTGCCATAGGGACTTAAGGCTTCGTTAAAATGTTGTAGTGGAGGTCCTTATTCGATACCCTGCTTTTTATCTAAGGTTCGTGTTTAAAAAATCGATAAAATTTTTATGCATGATTTTTTCGATATCAGGTTCAGAATAGCCTCTTGATTTCAATAAGCCATGAACCTTTTGTAAATCGGCAATCGTATCCAAATCTGCCGGACCCTGCTCTTTACCAAAACCTCCATCAAGATCAGAACCTATGCCTACATGGTCACAATTACCTGCCAATTGGCAAATATGGTCAATATTATCAATCATTTGCACAAGGCTTACACCTGCAGTTTTGGGGGTGGAAACCCCGCGTTCCCAATGGGGGACCATCATCCAGGCATCCAAGACCACCCCTATAACGCCTTTCCTGGCAATTATTTCCTTGATCTGTTCATCTGTAAATTGACGGTTATGGTCTACAAGTGCCCTGCAATTGTTGTGGCTGGCCCAGAGTGGCCCACTATAATTTACCATTGTTTCCCAAAAGCTGATATCACAAAGGTGCGTAACGTCCAAAATAAGGCCCAAGCGTTCTATTTCCCTAAGTAGTTCCCTTCCCTTAACTCCAATACCGCCACTGGAATTAGTGCCGTGCGCATAAGTACCCGGTCCATAATGGGCCGGCCCAATTGCACGCAAACCCTGCTCATAGGATTTTTCCAAATAAGATAAATCTATTATGGAATCCGCACCTTCCAAACTTAACAAGTAACCGATGGGCTTCTTTTCCCCATCAGTTTTCCAAAGCTTTAAATGTTCTTCCAGTTGCGCTCTATTTGTTATCTGGACCATTTCACCAAGGGCTTCCATGCTCTTGTACCAAGCCAATTGTCCTTGGGTATGTGCCCAGGCCTGTTGTGGGGATTTCCAACCTGGAAGGCTGTTGTCCCTATGTACATAGCGGGCAATTTGGGTGGCCATACAAAGGCCAATATTCCCCTTGCGCATGGCGTCTAGCGAGACCGTATTGTTACCGCGATCAGGTTTGTCTGTCATGCCAAATTCACTTTTCCGTATTTCATCTACGGGCCATGTAAGGTCCCTGTTCCACTCCATAGCGTTCATGGAGAGGTCTAAATGGGCATCGAATATGAACATCTAAATCGTCATTTTATGGTTTCGGGCAACAACATCCCAATGATCTATAACTTCTCCATCCTCAACAACCATTAAGGTGTCATACTTTGCTACAGTAGGGCATATATGCTTAGGGATGGCATAATGTATATCACCAACTTCTGGGATGTTGAGATCGTCGTATTCTACTACAAGGTGTTCTTCAGACTGGCTAATTTGTTTACCGTGTTTTAAGGTTAGGAATTCAATCCTTGGAAAGGGCATTTCAGGTGCAATGGACTTATGGCCCAAATCAAAACAAAGTATGCCCGTAGTAGGCTTACTTAAAATTCGGGTCAATAGGACCGCTGCGGGAAGAAAGCCCATTTCGGGGAAAAGCCCACCGTAACCGGCGTCCCATAATAAGGTGGTGCCTGGGCTGGCATCAACACCTTCCCTTTTGCAATGAATGGGAAAGGTGGGTGATCCACCGGCTACTATTTTCGGGCTGGCTATACCGCTATCCTCAATGTTTTTCTTTAAAGTTAAAACTGTTTCAAATGCTTCATTGCATTGTGCCTCCCTAACTTTTGGATCTGTATTTCTAAAATGCCCGTCGTAAACATGAAGCCCCTCTGCTACCAAATGGGGGTGCGCATCCAGTTTGGCGTATAAATCAAGAGCCTCTTTATCTGGTACTATTCCCGTTCTGTTCATACCATTATTGATATCCATCCAAAGCCGGATTTTGCTATTGTTCGCCTTGGCCAAACTCCCAAAAATGGAGAGCATGCCCAAATTATCTACAAGCGTTGAAAATCTTGAGTTGGGAAATTTTTTCTCCAATTCAAGAAATCGCTTGGCATTGGGGCCAATAGGCTGCATAGCCAACAAGATATCAGGGGCCTCACAATTGCCCAGAAGTTCCCCTTCCGCAATAGTGGCACACTTAAATTTTTGTATACCGCTGGCCATTTGCATCTTAATGATATTCGCATTTTTGTATGTTTTTACATGCGGCCGTAAACGTTTCACATCCCCAATCATAGAAATCATCAACTCTATATTATGTTGAATTCTATCTGGATATACCAATAGGGAAGGTGAAATTACTTCCTCTGGACGGTTTAATGCATACCATGTTTTTTTTTCCATACCGTTAGCGATGTAGTTCGAAATGTGCTTCGATTTCAACAGGAATACCCCCTGGTAGGATCATGCCTACGGCACTACGAACACCCACCCCATGATCGGGACCAAAAATATCGGCCATTAATTCGCTAAAACCGTTGATCACCAAAGGTTGTTGTCCAAAATCTGGGGCAGAATTGACCATGCCCAAGGTTTTTACAATGCGCTTTATACGATTTATATCCCCAAAATGTGTTTGAATGGTGGAGAGCATTGTTAGCGCTACTTGTCTTGCTGCCGCCTTGGCTTCTTCCAAATTCATGGTGTCACCGGCACGGCCAACGATTAAGGAGCCGTCTGTCTTCATGGGCCCTTGACCGGAAACATATAGAAAATTATCTACTACCAGTACCGGTTTATAGAGCCCTGCCGGGGGTGGGGCAGGAGGCAGAATCAATCCTAATTCCTTTATTCTTTCTGATGGTTTCTTTTGCATATGAATTCGTTTTAAATAAATAGATTAATGACCAAAACACCAACAAGGCCCATTACGCCTACCGTGGTTTCCATAACAGTCCAGCTTTTCAAAGTGTCCTTGACCGAAAGGTTAAAATATTCCTTGAACAACCAAAACCCGCTGTCGTTTACGTGTGATAACATAAGGCTTCCAGAACCAATGGCCAAAACCATCAGTTCGGCATTTACGCCTGTTCCTTGTGCAAGTGGCAGCACAATACCTGCGGCGGTTAAACCAGCAACCGTAGCAGAGCCTACGCAGACCCTAATGACAGTAGCGATCAACCAGGCCAATACCAACGGGGAAATCGAAGACCCTTGAAGCATCGCCCCAATATAATCACTAACACCGCTATCGATCAATACTTGTTTTAAGGCGCCAGAGCCAGCAATAATCAAAAGTACCATGGTTATACCGGTAATGGCGCTGCCTACAGAATCCATAACCTCTTTCATTGTTTTACCGCGACCTAGGCCCAAAGTATAGATAGCCACCAATACCGAAATTAACATGGCAATGGCAGGATTCCCCGTAAACAACAAAATATCCTTAAGGATAAACCCATCGGGCAATGTAAAATCTGCCAAAGCGGCAATAGCTATAAGAATCACGGGTAAAAGTGCACTAATAATACTGTTGGCCATGCTGGGCATTTCCTCTTCTGTTAACACCGTAGGGTTCAAAAATTCTTTTAGGGGGGAAGCTTTTATATTCTTTAAAGTCCTTGAAAATAAAGGACCTGCAACAATGATGGCCGGGATAGCTACAAGGATACCATATAAAAGGGTCTTTCCTATATCTGCGTTAAAAGTGGCCGCAATAGCGGTAGGCGCAGGATGGGGAGGTAGATAGCCATGGGTGACCGATAATGAAGCCAACATGGGTAGCCCTACGTATAGTAGCGGAAGTCCGGTTGCTGCCGCAATGGTAAAGACTAGGGGCACCAATATGACAAAACCAACCGAATAGAACATTGGAATACCTACAATGAAGCCCGTGAGTACCACCGCCCATTGAATATTCTTTTTTCCGAATTTTTCTACAAGTTTTGTTGTGATACGTTGGGCGGCGCCACTGTCTGCGACCAATTTGCCAAGCATGGCCCCAAGCCCCAAAATAATGACCAGAAAACCTAAAATATTTCCTATTCCGTTTTGTATGGAATCTACGACACTTAAAGGTTCCATACCTTCCGCAATCCCTACAAATAAGGAAACGATAATGAAAGTGATGAAGGCATTGAGCTTAAAACGGGCAATGAGGATAAAAAGAAGCAGTATTCCTAAAATGACAATAAATAAAGGCATGCTGATGAACTAATTTGGTTGTAGCACTACAAGATACCATATTTTGGGAAGGTTCAATAGTATTTTGAAAATTCTAGCAACCTACAAGGGTTGGATTCTATTGAACAAAATATACACTGCCTATAGCCAAGCCTTGCTTTACTTATTTTAATATATTTAGGATGAGGTTTCTATGCGGTGTAATCGTGATTTTAAGTACTCAATACCTAACCCAAACTATAGCGAAGATGAACAAAAGACAGTTTTTAGGATACGCAGGAAAAGCGGCCATGGCCCTACCATTACTACCATACCATTTGGAAGCAGCGGATATAAAACCGCTTAGCACCTACAAAACCAGTAGCGATGAAGCGTTTTGGTTGCGCATAAGGGAAGATTACCTGCTAAAGCCAGACTATATTAATTTGGAGAACGGGTATTACAATTTCATTCCCCAACCTACCATGAACAACTATATAGACCATTTGAAAATGGTAAATTATGAAGCCTCTTATTACATGCGCACCGTACAATGGGAGAATAAGGCAAAGGTGAGGGATCGATTGGCAAAATTTGTAGGGAGCACATCGGAAGAGCTTATGGTTACAAGGAATACAACAGAATCCCTGGATTTAATTATAGGGGGTTTCCCTTGGGAGAAAGAGGACGAGGCAATCTATGCCTTACAGGATTATGGTTCCATGAAAGATCATTTTGAGTTAATGGTCAGGAGATACGGAATAAAAACAAAAGTGGTTGATATTCCCAACCATCCAGAATCTGATGAAGAAATAGTTGCGCTGTATGAGAAAGTGATTACCCCAAAGACAAAATTGCTGATGGTGAGCCATATGATCAATATTACTGGGCATATTTTACCAATTCGTAAAATAAGTGATATGGCCCACAAGTATGGTGTAGAGGTTTTGGTGGATGGCGCACATTGCATTGGTCATATTCAAGTGGATATAAAAGAATTGCATTGCGATTATTATGGTTCTAGTTTGCACAAATGGCTTAGCGTGCCCTTGGGTTCTGGAATGCTGCACGTAAACAAAGAGAAAATTACTAAAATATGGCCTTTGTTTACAGATTGGGAAGACGCAACCAATAAAATCCATCGGCTGAACCATACGGGCACTTTGCCCGTTCATACAGATTTGGCCATTGATAATGCAATTGATTATTTGGAAATTATAGGCATTGAACGCAAGGAAAGTAGGTTACGCTTTTTACAAAACTATTGGAGTGACCAATTAAGGGATGTTCCAAATATCATCGTAAATACTCCCGTTGAAACGCAAAGAAGTTGTGGCATTGCCAATGTGGGTGTAACCCATATGCAGCCGGCAGATTTGGCCAAACATCTATTGGATGATTTCAAAATTTTTACGGTCGCCATAGATCACGCCAATGTACAAGGCTGCCGCATTACGCCAAACTTATATACCACTACAGCGGAGTTAGATCAGTTTGTAAATGCCATGAAAACCTTGGCGAAATAGGCCTGATTATTTTGGAATATATTCCGTAAGCTTACGTGGGCCTTCCAATAAAATACGCACTACGCGTAGGGTTCCGTCATCTGTAGTATTGATTTGCCATTTAATCAAGGAGATATTGCCTTTTTCAATTTCTATTCCGGTAATGCTCCTAGGGTGTACACAGCTACCATCGTTGAAAAGGGGTATATCTCCGGGTTCAGGAAATCGCGGTCTGTGCGTATGGCCTACAACGGTAAGTATTAAATTGTTCTTAAGGATCCATTTTTTTATACGGCGCTCCAGCTTAATGAGCTCCTTGTAATTTTTTGCAGGTGAAGTTGGATCGGCAATGCCCCAAACCTGTAACGGTTTCCAGAGCACGCGTACCAGAAATCTACCCCAACGCCAAAACGTATAGTTCCACCAATCCGCCTGGTGGCCATGTGTTAGAAATAGTTCCTGTTGGGTCTGTTTATGTCTTAAAACTAGGGCTTCGCTGTACGTTATTCCTTCAAAAAGCTTCTTGTCCTTGTCATCAATAGGTTCGTAATAACTGGATAGGTTTTTTTTTACATACGCTTCATCCTTATAGACCATATCATGGTTGCCCCAGATCATATGGAGCCTATTTTCTAGATGAAATTTTTTCAACAGTTGAAAAACGTTCTTATGGGCCTCAAAAATAGATTCAAAGTGGATGTTTTCCCAAAGTTCGTCACCATCACCCAGTTCACAGTAGGCAAAGCCTTCCGTAAAGTAAAATTTAAGGGCATGGAAATAGATGTTTCTGTTGTTGGCAAAATCATCTGCAAAACTATTATCCCCCCTGTGGCAATCGCTAAAAAGAATGAATTTGGAAGTGTCGTCAAATTCCAGGATTTTAGCATTTTTATAAGCGCTGGAGAGTCTACTATCCGATGACATGGGCTATTTTTCGTTAAATATCCGAAAATCCCGGCAACCAGAAGGAGCCACTCCCCTAAAATAATAGGGTATCTTTTGTAACTTTACGGCAATTTAGGAGACTAATTGCACTATGAACGAGCTAGATAAAAGGGTATTGCCAATGAAGCACCTCATAAGTTTCGACGGACTTCTAAAGAAGTACGAGAAACAATTAGAGGGCAATGATCCTTTTTTGGCCGCCACCGCAAAACGTATCTTGGATGCCCAAAGCGATTACCCTATACTGCGTGAGGGTTTTACCGATTTTTCATTGTTGGAAAAATATAGTGATATCATCGATAAAATATTGCAGGATACCTTTACCGATGCACTGAGCACCAATGAAATAAAAGTCGCCACCCTGCCATACCGCGATGTCCTAATCAAAACCTCTAAACGATTTCAGCATATCATAAAGGAAGCGGGCGAAGCCTATGAGCCAGAGCTGCGAAATCCTGGTGATGGTATGGATTATATCATGAGCTGCGTCGTTATCCTTAATTTTTATTATGGATTTGAACTCGACTTTAGCCGGCCCTTCTTTTACGATATACCGGATGCTAAAGGGGTAATGCGCCATTACCGAATTTTGTACAATGCAGATTTTATAGATGTTATTCCTACCGATAAATCAAAGGAAATTACGGCAGAGGATGTAGATGAATTATTGGAAAACCCGAACGACCTTGAACTATGGATGGATAAGATTCCACCAGATAGTTTTATTTCAAAAGGATTCGTAATAGCCAATATGTTCGATGTCACTATAGAGCAAGCAATTTCTGACATTAAATCCAAACTCATTTCCAAGGACCATTTCCGTACCGGAAGTTTTATGGAAGAGTTGCAGGAAACATTTAAATCGTTTTTTAAATTACCCAATATAAAGGTGGGTTTCGCATCCTACAATGCCAAAAATGACCAGTTCGAAGAAATCGCCGGTATGGGCTTTGAAAGTTTTTTGCTCAATGGGGAACAGCGTCTTCATTGTAAAAATGCCTTATGTCAAGCCTCTTATAAAAAACTGATCAAGGACAATACGTATTTCTCTATTACGGATGTAAATAGGTTTTACGAGTCTTCGGGTAAAATTGAACCGTATAAAGGTTTGAAGGAACAGCAAATACAGAGTGCAATTTTTGCGCCCATAGCCAGTAACGGTAAACTTTTAGGGGTTCTGGAAATTGTGTCAGAAAAGAAAGGGGTGCTTAATGGAGTCAACGCCCATAAACTTGATGATGTCATGCCCTTCATCGTTTCTGCTGTAGTCCGCACGAAAAATGAGGAAAACAATAGAATAGATGCGATAATACAGAATGAATGTACCTCTGTACATTCCTCTGTTTACTGGAGGTTTGAGGAAGAGGCAAAACGGTTTATTGCCGATCAATTGGAAGGCAAGCAGCCAACGTTTAAGGAAATCGTTTTTAAGGACGTACATCCTTTATTTGGTCAAATAGACATCAAGGATTCCTCAAAGGCCCGTAATTTGGCTATACAGCGTGATCTTATGATTCAACTTTCGGAAATAAACGATGTGTTGACAGCTGCTTTTAAGAAGAAAAAATTACCCGTTTATGAGGAGCTCATTTTTAGGGTAAATAACCACTTGGAGAGCATAAAGGAAATGCTTTACACAAATAGCGAACAAGCCATTTTCGATTTTGTAAAGGAAGAAATTAACCCGGTTTTTGAACACTTAAAGAAAACTGATGGTGTTTTTGAAAAATTGATTTTGATTTACGAATCAAAAATCGATATGGGAACAGATTCCTATTATGACCATAGAAAGAACTATGATGAGAGTGTGACCTTGATCAATAAAAGGCTATCCGCAGTTTTGGATAAGCGTCAAGAGAGTGCGCAGGAAATGTTTCCACACTATTACGAGCGCTATAAAACAGATGGAGTGGAACATAATCTGTACATTGGGGCTTCCATATCCGAGAATTTGGAATTCAATGACCTTTACCTCAATAATTTGAGGTTGTGGCAGCTTCAAGTCATGTGTGAAATGGAGAACGTCCATTATTCCCTAAAACCAGAACTCCCCGTTCCTTTGGATGCCACCTCCTTAATTTTGGTCTACAATACCTCTTTGTCTATCCGGTTTAGGATGGATGAAAAACAGTTTGATGTGGATGGCACTTACAATGCCCGGTACGAGGTCATTAAAAAGAGAATCGATAAATCCTTTATCAAAGGTACAGAGGAGCGGCTTACCAAAAAGGGAACCATTTCCATTGTCTATTCACAGAAAAAAGATGAATTGGAATATTTACGGTACATCAAATTCCTTAAGTCCAAAGGTTGCTTTACAGATAATATTGAAATTGTAGAATTGGAAGGTTTGCAAGGCGTATCTGGTCTAAAGGCTATTCGTGCAGAAATTTTATATAAAAGAGACCAGGAATCTGAAAAGACTTATACCTACGAAGATTTGATGGAGGCCTTAAAAGAATAAAAGGGCGGTCAAAACCTCAAGCTTTCTATCCGGACCAAAAAGTTTAAAAAACACGGCAAATGCTATAACGGATACGATCATGCCATACATGAAAATAGTATAGGTCCATCGTAGAAGTCTATATTTCCGGTTTAATACCAGGCCAAGATAATAAAGGTCTTTCGTAAGCGAGGTGTATATGTAATCTTTGTCCTTTAGCATTTCTTGCAGAGCCCATTCATATTCCTGTAGCTTCATTTTGTGGAAATTCCCAAAAAATAAAAGATTCACCTTTTTCTGTTGAACATCTTCTTTTGTAAACTCGCCGCCGGTGACATTGGGCCTCGTGGCAAGTACGGCTAAAACCATGGATACGATACCAAAGAATATGAAGATGACCGTTGGGTAGATTAAATAATCATTGGAAGGATTGTCCAATTTTGGGATTAGATTGGACAAGGCCAGAGAGATAATAATGGCGTTCACGGATAGTAGAATGTTGGCTTTGGTATCGGCAATATCACTAAGTGTAATGTGGTTTTTTAAGGTGACCCTAAATAAAGTCTGTATGCCGCGATCCGGGCTCTCACCTTTGAACTTTGCCTTGAGCCGTTCTTTTTTTGCGATTTTCTTCTCGGATTTCTTTTCCTTAACTAGTCTTCGTAAGTTTTTGTCTTTTTTTTCAAGCCAATTTTCCTTGGCGTAATCGGTATAGAATCGGTGCTCTGTTCTGAACATTTGAATATTGCCCTGTACCCATTCCTTTTGGGTATAATCCCGTATTCCCAAAAGTTTCAATTCTTCCCGTAGAAGTTCTGTGGTTTCCAAATAGCTTTTTTGCGCAAAATGGGAAGAATCTGCATCCCTTATTATTTCTTCGTTTAGATTCGTGGGTACATGATACCGTTGGGTAGCCATGATGCAGGCTTTTATTTTTTCGATTTCGTTTGCATCGTAATTGCGTGCGTTCAGAAACTCCTGGGCAATGGCACAACTATTTTTCTCATGATCAGTTGTGCCCTTAATGTATCCTGTATCATGGAACCATGCCACGAGTTGTAAAACCTTCCTTTCCTTATCCGATAGAGAACAGGATTCCGACAATTCTTTAGTACTTTTAACAACGCGCTGCGTATGTCTCAGATTATGATATAAATATGCAGCATCGAGTTTGTTGGTAAGGAGCCTTTCCACATACTCTTTTGTCTCATCTAAGATATCGGACATAAAAAAAAATTAATTAAGATTTCCCAAATTACGAAAATTTAAAGCGGGACCTATTGCTATGAAAAATTATCACGCTTACCTATTAGTATTATTTTTAATTACCGGTTGCGCCACTATATCCACCAAATATGTGGATGATAAATTTGCCGTTGATGTAACGGAATCAAAGGAAATTTCGCATACGTTTTATTTGATAGGAGATGCAGGTTTATCCCCAATTGGAGGAATGAACCCAGCCCTAAGGATTTTTAAGGCGAAACTCGATAAAGCGGACAAGAATAGTACCGCAATCTTTTTAGGGGACAACATTTACCCGGCAGGCTTACCTGACCCTAAAGATTCCACGATAGCCTACTTGGAAGCCAAAAATCATTTGGACGCCCAATTGAAAACCTTGGATAATTTTAAAGGAAGGCCACTTTTTATCCCTGGCAACCATGATTGGTATACAGAGGGCTTAGTAGGACTTGAACGCGAGGAAAATTACATTAAGGATGCCTTGAAACAGAGAAATCCGTTCCTCCCCGAAAATGGGTGTCCTATAGATGTTATTGAGATTGGAGACGATATTGCAATCATTACAATTGACACGGAATGGTACTTGACCAATTGGGATAAGCGACCCGACATGAATGACAAATGTGAGATAAAAAGCAGGGAAAAATTCATGCTTGAACTCGAAGATGCTATTAAGGACTATAGGGACAGGACTACTGTGATTGCCATGCATCACCCATCAACCAGTTATGGTCCACATGGAGGGCAGTATTCTTTACGAAAGCAATTTTATCCTAAGAAACTACCTTTTCCAATCCCTATTTTAGGTACGTTCATCAATGTGCTAAGGCGTACTTCGGGTGCTTCTGTGGAAGATTTGAATAATAAGAGATACAATGAGCTTATGAACAGGATGACTACCTTGGCCCAATTCTCTGAACGTGTCATTTTTACATCTGGGCATGAGCATACCCTGCAATACATTGTAGAGAATAATACCCCACAGATTGTGAGTGGCTCCGGCGCAAAGGAAGGGGCTACACGCTTACTGAATGGGTCGCAATTCAGCACCGGCAAAATGGGATATGCCACCTTGGAAGTGTACACAGATGGTTCCTCTAGGGTGCGGTTCTATGGAGTTGGAGATAACGGAAATGAAACTTTTTTATTTACGAATAGCGTGTTGCCACCTAACGAAAACCCCTATAAAGGTGATTTTGGTACTGATTTTCCAAAAACGGTTAAGGCTTCGATATACACAGCGGAGGAAATAGACAAAAGCGGTTTTTTTAAAATGATTTGGGGGGATCGCTACCGCAAATATTATGGGACAAAGGTAACGGCACCCACGGTAAACCTCGACACACTTATGGGTGGTCTTGAACCTGTGAAAAAGGGTGGGGGACACCAGTCGAAATCATTACGATTGCAACGGAAGGACGGCCGGGAGTATGTAATGAGAGCCCTTAAAAAAAGTGCGGAACTCTACTTACAATCCATGGCATTTCAGGACCAATATGTCCTTGATGACCTGAAGGAAACGTACACCCAGGAGCTGTTACAGGATTTTTATACGGGCGCACATCCTTATGGTCCATTTACAACAGGGATACTTTCAGACGCAGTGGGTATTTACCATACCAATCCCGTGCTTTACTATGTTCCAAAACAACCCGCATTGAAGCAATACAATGAGTCATTTGGGGATGAACTCTATATGATAGAGGAGCATGCGGGTGACGGTCATGGAAATTTGGCAAGTTTTGGCTACGCTAATGAGCTTAAGAGTACAGATAGTATGTTGGAGGATTTACGGGACGATGAAAAATACGAAGTTGATAAAGATCTTTATTTACGCGCCAGACTTTTTGATATGGTATTGGGAGATTGGGATCGGCATGTGGACCAATGGCGCTGGGCAGAGTTTAAGGATGAAGAGAAGGATAAAATCGTATACAGGCCCGTTCCACGAGACCGGGATCAGGTGTATTCAAAAATGGGGGATGGGGCCTTAATGAATGTAGCAACACGAATAATTCCTGCCTTGAGGCTAATGGAAGGCTTTACCAAGGAAATTAGAAACGTTAAAGGATTTAATTCTTCCCCCATGACCTATGTCTTGGATTTGGCTTTATTAGGGGAAACTGAAAAAAAGCAATGGCTTGATCAGGCGCAGTATCTTCAAGAAAATTTAACTCCCTCGGTTATCGAAGATGCCTTCAAGGCCTTTCCGGAAGAAGTGCGCGACGAGACCGTGAGGGAAATCAAGACTATTTTGTTGGCCAGGTTGAGTACTATTCAGGAAACTGCCAACACTTACTACAATATCTTGAATAAGTATGCGATAGTGGCCGGGACCGATAAGGATGATTGGTTTGAAATTAATAGATTGAACGATAAGCAGACGGAAGTTAAGGTCTATCGAAATATTGAAGGGAATAAAGAAAAACGCTACTATTATAAAGTGTTTACAACTACCGATACAAAGGAAATTTGGGTATATGGTTTGGATGACGACGATATTTTTGAAGTAGTTAACCCTTCAAATTTCAATGGTGTTAAGGTGCGCATCATAGGTGGTCAGAATAACGACATCTACAGGATAGATGGGGGCAAGGACGTTGCTTTGTATGATTATAAGAGCAAGAAAAATACTTTTGAGGAAACGGACGGCGCAAAAGTTAAATTATCCAATGATTATGAGTTGAATACTTACCGGCCCTTAAATTTACGGGACAGTAGGAACCAAATATTGCCTACCCTAGGCTTTAATCCAGATGACGGTGTGCGCATGGGCTTTGCAAATACCTATACCTATAATGGATTCAGGCAAAATCCCTTTACGCAACAACACACTTTTTCCGCATCCTACTATTTTGCAACCAGTGGTTTTGACATCAAATACCAAGGGGAATTTGCCCATCTGTTCGAAAATTGGAACGCCGAATTAATGGCCCGTTTTACCAGCCCAAATTTTGCGATAAACTTTTTTGGCTTTGGAAATAATTCCGTGAATCCAGATGGTGAATTGGACTTTGATTACAATCGTGTTCGACTGGAACAATTGGAATTTGCCCCTTCCTTGGTTTGGAGAGGACAGTTGGGAGCCAAAGTAAAATTTGGATTATCATACCAATCTATCAGTGTTGAGGAAACGGAAAATAGATTTATAAATACCTTCTATCAACAAAATGGGCAGGAAACAAACAACGAGTTTTTAGGGGTGCATGCTGGCTACTCCTTCGAGAATAAGGACAATGAGGCATTCCCTACTATGGGCATGGCAACTTCCTTACAAGTGGGTTTCAGGGATAATATAAATGATAAAGGCGGTAATTACGGGTATGTAATTCCATCCATTAGTTTCGATTATAAATTGGTTCCCAACGGGCGGTTGGTCTTGGCCACCAAGTGGAAAGCACATTTTAACGTGGGCGATGGCTATGAGTTTTATCAAGCGGCAAGCATCGGTGGGTTCGATGGTCTGCGTGGATTCAGGAACCAACGCTTTACGGGAAAAACGGCCTACTATCAAAATACGGACGTTCGATTTAGTCTCAAAAAGAAACGAACCCGTTTACTGCCTATTGCAATGGGTCTGTTTGGCGGTTTCGATTATGGTAGGGTATGGTTTCCGGGTTTGGAATCAAACAGATGGCATACCTCTTATGGAGGAGGGTTTTTCTTGAATGCATCAGACATCCTATCCATTAACACGGCATTGTTTGCAAGTGAGGACGGGGCACGGTTTACATTTGGTTTGGGATTCGGGTTTTGAGTATGCGAAGTCCTACTTCAACAAGAAGGTGTATAAGTTTCCACCAGTACCATGGGCACGCTCATCCGACAGCAATAGCGTAGAGTCGTTTAAAAAGGATATGGATTCTAATTGGGTTCTCGCACCAAGGTCTATTTCTTCTATTTTACCTTTTGAGAAGTCATCCCAAGTGAAGTGCGTAAAAACAAAAAGTTTCCCATAGCTGAGGGCTACAATTTTATCCGCCTTGGGTGATATATCTATAGCCGTAATTTGGCACAGCTTCCAATCCTTACAAGGAATGAATGACCCTACAAATTTAGCTTCATAGGTACCCTTAGTATCTGGAACGGTGTAGATGTGGGCTCCTCCATTAAACGGGTCCGATCTGTTTTTGGTTACGATGAATAATTTGTTGTCATGATGAAACAAGGCCTCTGCATCATAAAATAAGCTGTCGTCTTTGGGTGGAAATTCTTTTTGATCTGGATAATAAAACGCTATTTGTTCTGCATCTATCTTATCACCCGGTTCAGTAGTAGGATTTGGCAGTTTGTAGATGACCAGATTTTTACGGTAGTTTCCGTTATTTCCAATATCCGCTACGTATAGATTGTTCTGAGCATCCTTCGCCAAATCTTCCCAATCATCATTATCACCATTTTTCACTTTAAGGCTTCGTAGGATATCACCTCTAAAATTCAACTGATAAATTTCATCGGGGTTGCCGTTGTCCTCAATAAACCATACGGTAGAATCTCCATACGTTACCATACCCGAATTTTCTTCCAGGCTTCCGGGTAAATCGGAGAGTACTTTCAATTGCCCATAATTGGTACAAGAACTAAGTATTAGGACCAAATAAAAAAAGAGAAATCTGGGCATGAAGGCGTAGTACGTTTAAAATTCTAAAAAAGACAGTGCGACTTTGTACGTATGCTTAACTATTTGGAAGCCAATGATTTTTGCATTTCCTTCATCTTTATCTTCGAATTCAATAGGCGACCAATCTCCCTGCCTTGGCCAACACCAACCTCTACGGCAGCTCTATAATGAATTCCTCCGTACATTCTGCTTATAGCTGCTTCGTCGGCAGCCTCATTAAAGGAATTAAAGCTTCTAATGGGTAGACCGTAGGGTACTTCCGTGTCATCATCAAAGGAGAAATTGTCGCCAAAAATGGCTGTAAGTGCCGTACTTGCCGCTCCAGACACTACACTATGCCCACTGGTATACTCTGGGAAGGGTGGTGTCTGCAAAATTGGTTTCCAATTTTCATCTATATGTTGGTTGATAAGGGTCTCGGGTCTAATGAGGTTACTTCGATATTTTTCATCCCAACAACTAATGAATGCATCGGCAATAGCCAAGGATGTTTTCGTGTAGGCATACACCGTCTGATCAAAATCGCTATCGGTTTTTCTGCAGGCAATTTTAGTAATACCGATCCAGTGGGCCCCTGGAGTAATTTTTTTTGTGGCGAACATAAGGTGCCCCCTAGTTACCGATACGTAAGGATTACAATCCCAAAATTTAGCGATGGCAACTTCCTCTGATTCGTCGCCGTCCGCGGTAATTTTATTACTGATTTCGTAGACTTCCAACAGCTCCTTATAGAAGGGTGAGTTCTCCTCCATGGAGAACGGAGGTGGTGGTACGGGTTTAAATTGTGCAGCGGAATCGAGGGCAAATGGTCTAATTTTATTCCAATGTGGCTCAATACCATCCATGTAAGCGGGCGGAGTAGGTTGCCAACGGGTTGGGTCATCCGTATCTACCGTAAATTTTGGCATTGTGCGCGTTTGGCTGTAATTATCGGTATTCATCCATTTTTTGATATGGTCGGCCACGGCAAGACCATATTTTTTTGAGGCCTCAAATTCAATTTCATTTTTAGATTGCCAACTATTGAATAAACTATCCTGCAGTACATCAAAAGTCTGTTCCGAGAAAATAAGTTGCCTGCTAATGTTCATATGGGCGATTAGTGCAGCCAGCTGCGGATTTATTCCTTGCACGGTATCTATTGCAGGAATGGGCGTCAATTCTGGCAACTGCCCGGCCAACGAGGTGTATTCTGGATTTACCTGGGCAATTATTTCGTAAGCCGCAATATTTGGATAGGCAAAAATTCTACTCGCAACGGGTGGTGAAAAAATATCATGTATCATGATTTCCACAACTTTATCGATAGAAGTATGCAATTCTTCCGGACTTATTAGAATAGGTTCTTGTCTCGTTGCCTTAGAGCAGGAAATAATAAAGACCAGTACTAGGCCTATAAAAAGTTTAGTGGCTAAAGCTCTCATTATGTTGATACTATTGTTATTCATCTTATAAATAATATGGGGTACAAAACTAAATAAATTTGTGGGTAATACGCACGCCGTGGCATATTAAGATGCATAATTGAACAAAATCGCAGTCTTAAATCGACAATCTTTCTATTTAGCGTGGATTTTTTTAAGATAAAAATAACATTAGGCTGCCTAATTCTTAAAATATCCAATATATTTAACAGCAATATAGTTTTCAATTCACATACAATGATAGGAATACTTTCTTTTTTGGGATTTACAATTCTGGTGGCGGTCATTTCATATTTGGCCACGCGTAAGACCGATGAAAAATCGTCTGATGGCTATTTTTTGGGAGGAAGAAGTTTGACTGCCGGTGTCATAGCCGGATCATTGTTATTGACCAACTTATCTACTGAACAGATTGTAGGTTTAAATGGAAGTGCCTACACAGATGGCTTATCCGTAATGGCCTGGGAAACATTGGCGGCCATTGCTATTGTAGTGGCGGCGGTATTCCTGCTTCCAAGATATTTAAAGGGCGGGTTAACTACTGTACCCCAATTCTTGGCCAAAAGGTTTGATATAACCACCAAAACAATAACCTCGGGATTATTTTTAACAGGTTATGTGGTGGTCTTGTTACCTGTTATTTTATACTCCGGTTCTGTTGCCATAAGCGGTATGTTCGATGTGCCTACACTGTTGGATGTTTCTGATGAAACTGCATTGGTGATCTGTATTTGGGGTATTGGTATCATTGGTTCCATTTATGCGGTTTTTGGAGGGTTGAAGGCCGTAGCGGTCTCTGATTCCATCAACGCTATAGGCTTATTGATAGGGGGCTTATTGATACCTGTTTTTGGACTGATGGCTATTGGAGACGGCAGTATTTTTGACGGTTTGGAAAATCTGGTAAGCTCCAACCCAGAACGGTTCGATTCTACGGGAGAACCGGGTCAGGAAGTACCTTTTTCAACGATTTTTACAGGTATGATGTTGGTGCAATTGTTCTATTGGGGAACAAATCAACAAATTATACAAAGAGCCCTTGGTGCGAAGAATTTGGCAGAGGGCCAAAAAGGGCTGTTGTTGGCCTCTTTCTTAAAGATACTTGGACCTTTAATTTTGGTACTACCAGGAATGATCGCGTATCATTATTTTGAAGGGGGATTGGAAACCAGTGATTTGGCCTATCCAGAATTGGTGCGCGCAGTATTGCCAAGGCCTTTGGTCGGTTTTTTTGCCGCAGTATTGTTTGGGGCAATTTTAAGCTCGTTCAATAGTGTACTCAACAGTTCCGTTACCTTGTTTGGAATTGATATCTACAAGCAACATATTAATACGGATGCGTCTGAAAGCACAGTGGTTAAGTATGGAAAAATATTTGGTATTTGCTTGGCCTTATCGGCGATGTTCATTGCACCGCTGATTGCCAATGCAGGTAGTTTATTTAATTACCTTCAGGAAATAAACGGTATTTACAGCATTCCAATCTTCACTATAATTGTGGTAGGATACCTAACGAAAAGGGTACCTGCCATTGCGGCTAAAATTGGAATTCTGTCCGGTTCAATCCTGTATTGCATCAGTCAGTTTTGGTTAAAAAACACCTTTGTGGATGAAGCTTTGGCCCAGGCTGAAATTGCGGGAATAACAGACCCTTCACGTCTTAAGCTGATAGAGGCGGAGGCGTATCCGCATTACCTACATGTTATGGCTATTTTATTCATTACAAACGTGATTATCATGCTTGTCATTGGCTATTTTAAACCACGTAAGGAGCCTTTTATTTTAGAATATACCAACCAAGTCTCCATAACTCCGTATAAGTACGTAAATCAGGTAGGATTGGGCATTTGCATAATCGTTGTAGGTATTTACATTTATTTTGCTAAATAAATATAAATGCGGATACGGTAGCAGTGATTTTATGCGGACAAGCTACTCGTTAGCTAAAGGCAAATACACTTCCGTTTTCCACGAAAGGGCATTTCCACCCATATCAGGATTGTTATAGAATATCTCGACGGGTAGTGCAGTGACTTCAATATTATTTTTTCTGGCATAATTCAAAAGCACATACCAAGCCCTATCCGAAGTAATATAATTACCATTATAAACGGCCTTTATGCCTTTCCGTTTTCCAATTTTCTTGTATTGGACCTCAGTATTTAGGGGTAAAGTTTGATCGGGTAAGATTGGATAACCAAAATTATAGGCGAGACTATCTTTTTTCCTATCCCAAGAGGTTACCTCTAGCATTGGGGGACCATCTAATTGAATTTCATTTTTGGTAAGTATTTGACCTATAAAAGTTGAATTTTCCATCATTCCCTTTGCCTTTTCTATTTGTGATTTTTTAATAGGGATATAGGCCAAATTTTTCTCAGGTATATCTTCAATGCCAACTATCGTAACCTTAAAGTTGTCCACATGATCTTTTAAAACGGTCATGAAGTTATAAACTCTATTTTCCGCTCCTTTTATAAAATTACTCTTGACAAACGGTACGGTAAGCCTGTTGATTAAACTGTTTTTGAGTTTACTATCTGTAATATCTACAGAAATACTGGAAGTTGAATCTGTCAATGCATTAATTTTCCATTCATACACATGCACAGAATCAGCGATGGATAAGCGCTGTTGTAAATGGTTTAAATCGCCTATTTCTTTTAATGCCAATGAATTATCCAAGCCGTTGTTCCATAGTTTGATGGATTGGTTCACTGTTTCAGGAAAAGTATTGGATTTGAAGTTGATGGTATAATCAGATTTCTTTATAAAAAAATACCATATTAAAAATATGGCCAATACCGCCGAGAATATTTTAAAGCCCTTTTTCATTCTACTACTTTATTTTTTAAGTTCTCTAAATTAGTATTCATTAATTCGATATAGTTCAACGGGTTCATTGTTGAAAGTTACTAGCAAGTAGGGCTTGTTTTTAATGTGTATTATGTTCAAATGACGTACGGACTTAAACATTAAATCTAACCCTAAGACGTTACCGAGAACAACATTTCCCTCATTCTTTAAAAGTGCCCCTGGGAATGAATCAAACCTGCCATGGTATGGCTTTACACCAAAATAATTTCCTCCTATCAATACTTCCTCAGCACCATCATTGTCAAAATCGAATTTTAAGAATTCCATCAATGGAGAAAGTTGAAGTTCAGATTGAAAGGGAACGAACGAAAACGAACCATTTTCATTTTTTAAATAGCCTGATTTCAGGGTGTTTACAGTTCGTGTCTGGGCGTTTTTCAATTGTTCCTTATCCAATATTTCCGTTATTGATTTTCCGGCAAAAGATGCATAGGAGGTAAAGCTCTTTCGCAGAGAAACTAATTGACTCGAAAGTTCATTGAAGTCGTCTAAAGGGTAGTATGCGTTGTCCTTGTAGGTGCAAACGATGGTTTCCGTAGCTCCATTATTATCAAAATCACTATAAAACATTTTCATAGGATTAGCTTCGGAGGCACTAAATTTGGAGTTTGTACCCCAATTACCCAACAGATAGTCCTCATCCCCATCTCCATCAATATCAAAAGGCTCTATGCTCTGCCACAGACCCGTTAACGTATTTGGCTTTAATTTTGAAATTAGTTTAAAAGTCCCATTCTCGTTCTTGAAAAATTTTGGCTCCATCCATTCCCCAACGATGATGAGGTCTTGTACACCATCATTGTCAAAATCAGTTGCAATAGCGTCCGTTACCATCCCTAAGGATTCAAACGGATTCGTAGGTGAAGGAGCGAAACTACCCTCTGTATTGATTAATAGATATGAATTTGGCAAATTCCCAAAATCTGCGGATATAGATTCATTCCCTATAAAAAGATCTAAATCATTATCCCCATCCACATCAATTGGCACAATAACAGATGTATTTTCGAATGATTCCGGAAAATTGTTTGTGTCAACACCTGTGTCGGTAAAACTATAATAGCTATTGGTCAAAGGCCGTGCACTACCATAAAAATCTGCACCTCCCGTACCAATGATCAAATCCATGTTTCCGTCGGCATCAAAATCCTCAAGAATGGCGGTTATGTCCTCCTTTATGGAGTCTTTTGCCAAATTGGGGTAAGATTCCTTTAAAAAAGTACTATCCTTCTGAATGTAGGTAACGGAGGGAATAAACTTTGATCCACCAAAGAATATATCGTCCTTACCGTCCTTATTTATATCAGCAATGCTAACCGCTGGCCCTCTATCCGATAGCTGATAAGTAATAAGTTTCTGACGATTAAAATCAGTATACCTGTCTTCTTTGTGGGTGAAGTCGATGCCTAAATTTCCCTCAACCTTTTCAAACAAGGGATTTGTGAGTGGTGCTAACGTTTTATAATTAAACGGTCTTTCTCCATCTGGTTGCAGAACCAGGGTCTGATTGGTCTCAATCTCTTTTATAATTTGATAAGACTTGTTTGGCCATACAATTCTTAGGGAGTCAACTTTATCGATTTTCCCATATCCAAAATGAATTATTGGCTCCGAAGAGGCTTGAAACCCCCTAACCGTGTACAGTTCCTTAAATTGCAGCACTCCATTTGCATAGGAATAGACTTTTGTTCCTATGCCAAATTTGTTGTCTTTGGTATAGTCAAATT
This sequence comes from uncultured Flavobacteriaceae bacterium, assembly GCA_963793365.1. GTDB lineage: Bacteria > Bacteroidota > Bacteroidia > Flavobacteriales > Flavobacteriaceae > Maribacter. Next base: position 318,901 of record CAWBZP010000004.1, read on the forward strand.
TCAATTTTAAATAAGTAGCCTTTGAATCGGTTAAATTCTGATATAGGGTAATTCCTGTGTTTAGGTTGTTGGTAATGATATCCAAATCGCCATCGTTATCCAAATCGCCATAGGCGGTAGCGCCAGAAACAATTGTATCCTGTGGAATCCATTTTTTGGATTGATCGATAAAAGGCATCTTTTTAGAACCTTGGAATATCCGGTTCCCAACATGGCCGGAGGGCATCAATTCAAGCGCTTTTTGATCGATTAAATTGGTATTGTTTATTTTCTTTTTGATGTTTTCATTGGATAGAAAATTAATATAATCCAAATCATTCGGCCGCTTTGGTATCCCGTTGCTGATGAATAAATCTTGTTCGCCGTCTTGGTCGTAGTCACCAAAAAGCGCACTCCAACTCCAGTCTGTGGCAGAAACCCCACTTTGCAATGCAGTTTCCAAGAACCTACCATCTGGTTGATTTAAGAACAACATATTTCTGGTGAACTGATAATGATAGCCGTAATCATTGGTTCTAATCTTTAAAATTTGAACATTGTCATCCCCCTCCGATGATTTTATGATTTTTTCATCATCGGGAAGCATATCTAAGGAAATTAAATCGGGTCGCCCGTCATGGTTTATATCCGCAACATCGCTACCCATTGAAAATCTAGAGGTGTGCCCAAAGGATGCTTTGAGGGTTTCACTAAATGTACCATCTCCATTGTTCAAGTAATAATAATCATCTTCATGAAAATCATTGCCAATGTAAAGGTCCGGGTAACCATCTAAATTGAAATCTGAAACAGCGATACCAAGACCATAACCGTTGACTCCCCCAAATATGCCAGCCTCTTCACTTACATCCACAAAAATTCCGTTGTCATTTCGAAGTAGTTTGTCACCGGATTCGAAATTTCGTTGAAATCTGAGGTTTACGTTTCCAAAAGTTTCTTGCGTGTGCACGGCATGGTTTAGAAGATACATGTCTAAATCCCCATCAAGGTCATAATCCAAGAAAGCGGCATTGGAGCTATAGGAATCGAAGTCCAGGCCATACTTGGCAGCGCTTTCCTCAAATGTTCCATCCCCTTTATTAATGAACAATTCATTATGGCCATTGAAACCATTTAAACCAACCACGGCGCAAACATATATATCCAAGAGTCCATCACCGTTGATATCTCCCATTACGGCACCCGTATTCCAAGAACTGTTTCCTGTGATACCTGCTTTTTCAGATATATTTTCAAAGGTCATGTTGCCTTTGTTTAGGTATAATTGATTTTTAGTTTGATTTGCGGAAAGAAATATATCTGGAAGATTGTCATTGTTTAGGTCTCCAATGGCTACGCCACCTCCATTATAAAAATAGAGGTAGTCCAAAATATTTAGGTCATCAGATGCTGTAAGTTCATTTACAAACGTAATGCCCGTTTCTTCCGATGTAAGCTTTTTAAAAAGCTCACCTTCATTTTTTGTAGAACAACTAAATACTATAGATAGGCTTAAGAAAATTAATACCCTATTTCTCATTGAAACTATAGATTTTTGGAGCTTCATTATTAATAGCAGCGATTAAAAAATTATTTCCCATTTTGTCTTTGAAAAGTTCCAGATGTTTGACCTCCTCCTTGATAAAAAATCCGCTTCTGGAGTAATTTTGCCAGTCAAAGCCTAAATTTCCGTCCCCCAACAATACATTGCCGTAATTGCTGTCCAACCTAGAAAATTGAGGTTTAAATTCAAAGTTGTTCCCCGCCAATATAAGATCTAGATTCCCGTCGTTATCCACATCTGTACATTGAATGCCGCATATGCACGAAAATTGTACTCTTGGAGGTAATTCTTGTATGCTAAAGGAACCATTGCCATTATTGACCGCAATGATGGAGGTCGCAATCGAAGCTTTTTTAACTATGGTATTTGCGATAACTTCTTTTGGAAAAAGTTCATCTATTGTCTTTTTTGCGTATTCCGATGCTTTTATATTCTCCTTTTTGAGTGCTAAAATCTGGGTAGTCAATTCCTTTTTCTGATGAATTGGATAATCGCCCCCATTAAAATTTTGTGTAACTATTTGTTCTATGGTACCATCATTATCAAAATCGTTAACCCACATTTTCATAGGCCTATCCTTGTAAGGCTTATAGTGGATGTTCGTGCCAGAATTGCCAAGGATAAGATCTAAATCCCCATCATTATCCAAATCTTGAGCATCCAAAGCTCCCCACCACCCATGTAAACTATCCAAATTGGAGTCATAGTAAGTAAGACGCCTACCAGAATTTTTAAAGATTTTAGGAGTGCCCCAGTCAGAAACGGTTACTAAGTCCTTTTTGCCATCCCCATCCATATCGAACCACTTGGCATCAGTAACCATACCTGCATCCTTGAGGTCATAGGCTACCCGTTCTGTGTTATCCGTAAAATTAAGATTGCCGTTATTGACAAGGAACAAATGATTAGGTTCCACACCAAAGGTGCCAACCACGCTTCTAGAACCCACAAACAAATCAATATCTCCGTCATTGTCAAAGTCTGAAGGAGCTATTACGGCTATATTCTTATTAGCGCTTGGTAAATTTATTTTTGATTTTTCGAATTCACCATTTCCGTTGTTTAGATAAAGGCGAAGACCATAAGTATTTTGCATTCCCAATTCATTGCCAGCATTGCCAACAACCAAGTCCAAATCACCATCATTGTCAGCATCGAAGAATGAAGCTGTAATATCCTCATGGTCTTTATCTTTTTCAAAATAGGATTGTTTAGGCGAACTGATTTTACCTTCACCTAGATGAAGGTACAATGCAGCGGATTGCCCTTTTGCACCACCAATAAAAATGTCCTCATTGCCATCCCCATTTACGTCACCTACCGCCATCGCTGGGCCTTCTTCATCAAGAGATTTGTAGATCAGCCCCTCATTGTCAAAATCATTGTATTCGTTCTCATCATGGGCAATGAAATTAGAATTTTCAATTGCTTTTAACAGTTCATCCGAAGTCTTGCCCTTGGGAACCGCATATACTTCTGTAGCGTCTGTATAATTGAAAACCAAATCTGAATTAATGGCAACATCCACCAATTTTTGCGTCTTATCATCGGGCCAAATGATACGTATAGAATCTATTTTTTGACTATTACCAAGACCAATGGTCATGGGGTAATCTACCGAGGATTGAAACCCTCTGGAAGGAATCAAGGTCTGATCAATGATTTGGTCCTTAAAATATACCTTGGCATTTGTTCCTATCGCGAATTTATTTTTATCAGGGCCATTAAATTTTAGTTTAATATAATTTTGGTCTTTTTTCAACTGGGTATTATTCCTATAAACAAAGCTCTCCATATTTACGTTGTTTACTACCAAATCTAAATCACCATCATTATCCAGATCTGCGTAGGCCGCCCCATTAGATTTACTTGGAAGTTCAAAACCCCACTGCTTATTATAATTGGTGAAGGTAATATCCCCGTTATTATGGTAGGCATAGTTTGGTAAGGGACTCATGGGCATTTTATTGATGATAGAATCAATGGACTCCTTTCTACCTGTTAGCGCCATTTTTTGGATAATTTCGTTTGCGAAGAAATCCACAAAATCCAAATCGGTCAAATCATGGTTGATGCCATTGGTAACATAAATATCCTTGTAGCCGTCATTGTCCATATCAAATAGTAGGCCAGACCAGCTCCAATCTGTAGCCTCTACGCCGCTATAATAGGCTACTTCAGAAAACGAGCCATTACCATTATTGAGCTGAAGTGTGTTTTGTATATACTGTTGATGAAAATCCTTGCTCTGTTTTAACTTAAAAATATTATAGCCTTCAAATTCCATGACCGATTTTACACGTTGATCGGGTTCTGGAAGCATGTCCGTTATAAAAATATCAGATAAGCCATCATTGTTAATATCGGCGATATCAACACCCATTGCTGAGAGACTTAAATGATTTGTCCAATTCTTAATTTCTTCCGTAAACGTTCCGTCTTGGTTGTTTATATACAGGTAATCGCGTTCATAAAAATCATTGGAGACGTAAAGGTCTGGGTATAGATCTTGGTTAATATCCGTAACCATGACCCCAAGCCCGAACCCGATAAGACTGCCATAGATTCCCGCTTTTTCACTAACATCTACAAATTTTCCATCATCGTTTCTAAGCAGCATGTCACCGACACCCTTGAAAATATCGGGAACGCCTTCCCAATCTTGTGCCCTAACATTTCTTTGCTCTGCGTATCCCAAACTGCTAACAGGGATATTGCTATTGTTCAAAATATACGCGTCTAAATCACCGTCTTTGTCATAGTCAAAAAAGGTCGCATGGGTAGAAAATCCAGTTTTCGCCAAATTGTATTCGGCGGCTTTTTCTGTGAAAGTTAAGTCCCCATTATTGATATAGAGGTCATTGTCATGGTTGTTTCCTTCCATGTTGCCCGCGTTGCTTACGTAAATGTCTAGGAGGCCGTCGTTATTTATATCCACCATAACGACACCTGTGGACCAAGGCTTGTTTCCTGAAGTACCAGAAACTTCTGTGATGTCCTCAAACTTGAAGTCTCCTTTATTCAAATAAAGCCGGTTCGGCACCATGTTTCCGGTAAGGTAGATATCTGTGAGTCCGTCATTGTTGATATCGCCTAAAGCTACACCGCCTCCATTATAAAAATTGCGGTACTTGAATATGTTGAACTTTTTTTGATTTTCAATTTGATTCACAAAATCGATGCCTGTACTGTCCGAAGGTAATAAGGTAAATAATGTATCCTCCTCAAGGGAATTAATTGGTTCTACATCCTCTTTGCATGAGAATTGGAGTAAAATTAGTAACAAAAATAGGGTGTTGCGTAATCTGCTCATTTTAGTCTTTGTAACGATAAAAAAAGGGAGAAGTGTTATTTCGGCCCACGAGATAATATTTCTCGTTTCGGATTTTTATTTTTTTAACTTCTCTAGAAGCTCCATGTATTTCTAGCATTTCGTATTTATTTTGGAACGGTACCTGGTTATCTCCAGAATTGTACAAAATTAACCCATGGAGTGCATCTAAGCGGCCTAATTGGGTGCTAATTTCGAAGTTGTTGCCTACAATTAACAAATCCTTAAAACCATCAGCATTAAAATCTTCAGAAATGATATCGTGTATAGATGATATTTGGGCTATGATCGGTAATGGGAGTTTTGAGAAGTTGCCAGAGCCATCATTAATAAATAAAGAACTCCGCAATTCAGTAACCTGTTTTTTCTGTGCTTTTCTTAAAGCAGTATTACCAAATAAGTCGCTAATGCTTGCGGATGCAAAATCTGAGTAGGATAGGAATTTTTTGTTCAAAAAAGGGAGTTGTTTCACCAATTCATCTTTTGATGCGAAGGGGGTTTCTATTTCTTGGTGATAGTAGGTAATCACGGGATCGGCTTTTCCGTTACTGTCGAAATCGTAATTATAGAGGGTTATTGGATATGTATCCGATGCTTCAAATTTGGTATTGGTTCCCCAATTACCCGCAACAAGATCCTTATCCCCATCATTATCGATATCTACTGATAGAATAGCGTTCCACCACCCAAAGGAGGTTGATAGACCGTTATTGTTCTGGAATTCTAGCGTAACGCCATTGTTTAAAAAAATGGAGGGAGCCATCCAATGGCCCACGACAACCAAATCTTCTATGCTATCACCGTTGATATCTGTCCACACCATGTCTTTTACGGAACCGATGTGTCTTAGTGCCGGAGCTATTTGATCGGTAGCATTCGTGAAATTTCCGTTCCCATCGTTGATGAAGAAATAGTGTTCTGGGGTTTCTCCATAATTACTTGGTACCTGATCAGCTGTTAGCACGACATCCATGTCTCCATCAGCATCAAAATCATTGGCCGTAAGTGCAGAGGCATTTAGTTCTATAGCTTGAAAAGCGATAGGGTCCTTTAGTAGTTTTCCGTTCGTGTTAATGTAAAGCCTCGGTTTTAAGGGATTTCCGTTCAAAAATTCATTGCCCCCACTTGCCACTAGTAAGTCTAAAAGGCCATCGCCGTTGGCGTCAAAAAATAGGCTGGAAACATCTTCGTTTATAGCATCCTCCTCGAAAAGTTCTTTTTGATATTCTTGAAACTTACCGAGGCTATCTTGTAAGAATAAATGCGACGCCTGTGTTTTTGCTCCCCCTATAAAAAAGTCATCAAATCCATCATTATTGATATCGCCAACGGTGATGGTAGGTCCCTCATTGGAGCTGGCAAAGGGAATCAATGGCTCTCTGTTAAAATCCAATGTGGATTTCTCCTTATGGATAAAATCTATTAGGAATTGATCTTGCGTATCGAAGTCTTTCGATGTACTGGGGCGTATGGTGTTCAATAGGGTGTCTTTTTCGTAAATGATGGATATTTCTTGATTGATGTTGGGCTTGACTATTTTTTTTATTTGACCATTTGGCCATATTATTTTTAGGGAATCTACAGTACTATCCGTACCAAGACCAAAAAGGAGTTGGTTGGAGTTGGAGGATAAATAATTATTACTTGGATAGTGTTCCAAGACTTGAGTTCCTGATTTGGAATAGGCGATTAATTTGGTTCCTATTGCAAATTTATTTTTAGGGCCCCCAGATAATTTAATTTTCAAAAATGATTTTTTCTCTAAGGTGTTTTCAAGGATTAAGACTTCCTGATTTATAGTGTTGATAATAAGATCTAAATCCCCATCATTATCCAAATCTGCATATGCGCTGCCATTACTAAACGTTGGTTCAGTACCGATCCATTCGGCTGTAGTATTCGCAAACGTTAAATCCCCGTTATTTCTATAGAAATAGTTAGCAACCTTTTTCTCAGGAATTTCATCGATCAATGGCATATCAGAATCTTGCATTCCTGCGTCTATTCTTTTTTGGATATCCGCATTGGCAATAAAATTCATATAATCCATATCATTCGTAGCGCCCATAATCCCATTCGTTATAAATAGGTCTTTGTAGCCGTCGTTGTCAAAATCTGCCGCTAATGGTGCCCACGACCATTCAGTGGCATCTATTCCGCTTACATTTGCAATTTCAGAAAAAGAACTACCGCCATTGTTTAAGTGTAGCGTGTTCTGCATGTACTGGGGTGCAAAACCATTTTTCAAGTATTGGTTATAGATGGGATAAGCATATTCCAGTCCTGAAGTTTTGTAGGTTTTAAGGTTTTCTGGAAGCATGTCAACCGATAAAAGGTCAACGAAACCGTCGTTGTTTATATCTGAAATGGCATTACCCATTGAATAATGGGTGGTATGGCCCATGATTAAATCATTTTCTGATATTACTTCTTTAAATGTGCCGTTTTGTTGATTTAAATAGAGGTAATCATTTTCAAAAAAGTCGTTACCAACATAAACATCAGGATAGCCGTCATTATTTATATCACCAATCGATAGGCCTAATCCGTATCCAGATTTACCTTGAAATATTCCAGATGATGCCGTAATATCCTTGTAAAAGCCGTTTTCATTGGTGTAAAGTCGATCACCTGAGAGGGAATCAACGAGCTTTCTTTGACTGCCTTTGCCATAATTAAGGTTGGGGTGTACCGAATGGTTTAAGAGGTACATGTCTAAATCGCCATCCAAATCATAATCAAAGAATACTGCTTTTGTAGATAAACCGCGGAAGGCTAAACCGTATGCTTCCGCTTTTTCTTCAAATACAGGATTTCCATTTGCATCTAGACCTGTATTTACGTAAAGTTCATTCCTTCCCTCCAAATTTCTATAACCAGATGCCCTACAGATATAGATATCCAATAAGCCATCGTAATTGATGTCCACTTGCGTTACCCCAGTGGTCCAATTTCCGTTTTTGCTACGGGACATTGCTGTTTCTATTCTTTGAAAGTTCAACTCCCCTTTATTGATAAATAATGCCCCAGCGGTTTGATTACCGGAGAGGTAAAGGTCAACTAAATCATCATTGTTAAAATCTGCTACTACTACTCCGGCACCATTGTAAAAGTATAGGTAATTTAAAATATTGAGTTCCGGAGTATTCGATAGTTGATTTGTGTAGGTTACGCCGGTTTTTTGGGAGGAAAGCGTTTTAAATTTTGTAGGTTCCGGTCTTTTACATCCTAGTATTAGTAATACAATAAATATAAATACACATTTACGCATAAAGGACTAAAAAAATAATATTTTAAATAAAACAAAAATTGTATTCCTATTGAAAATAGTTAAGAAAATATAACAGTCTATATTTCCTTTTATGAACTTATTAAGAAAAAAGAATCCCTTAAAAAAAGGGATTCTTCTTAAACACTTATAAATTTAGTTTAAACCTAATACCCTGGGTTTTGAACTAAGTTAGGGTTAGCCAAAATTTGTGGTAATGGAATAGGGAACAATCTTCGTGTTTCGTTTCCAGTCTCCGAGTCGCTTTTAAATTCCCATTGTCTCGTGTATTGTCCAAAACGAATCATGTCGTTTCTTCTCCAACCTTCTATAAATAATTCTCGGGCCCGCTCATCCAATAAATCTTGTTCGGATACGCTACCTAAGGGATTCGCGCCTCTTAAGACACGTAAGGTATTTACCATGGAGGTAGCATCGCCGCCCATGCGTAACATCGCTTCCGCTTTCATTAAATACGCATCTGCATATCTAAAAAGAATTTGGTGATTTAATTGGGCTCCGAAAGTTGGGTTATACTTTATAACTCGAATACCGGTTTGTTCGTTATTGTTGATTAAACTAATATTTCCGTCGTTGTCAGTAAACTGTCTTTTAAATTGTAAAGGTGCACCTTGACGATCTGTTAGGGCTGTACCACTCAACGCATATTGCTGGTTGATTAAGAATCCATTTCCAACATTGGAACCTGCTTCAAATCCGTTCAAATCAGTTGTTCCGGCACGTCCGGTAAAAGGTGTTCCTGCTAACGGCACCCCTCCACGACGCTCTTCTTGGTTATTCGCTGCTTCACCATTCGCATCCAAAGCGTTGGCATTCGCATCCCCTTCGAATAAGTCATAGTATTCGGCTAGTGTGCTAAATCCATTCCATCCCCCACCTTCTAAACTTGTAGAGTTGTAGTGTAAAGTGTTGAATATCCTGCTGCCTACAGAAGTATTTCCCCACCAGATAGTTTCCGAATCTGAAGTTTCTCTAAAAATATCAAAGTAGCCAGTTTGCAAATCAAAACCATCAGCTTCGATTGCATCTACCAAGTCAACCACCGCTTGCATGTCCCCATTATCAGGAGTGCCGCCACCGCCGGTTAATTGATTTACAAATATATGCTTGTTCAAAAGTACTTTCGCTTTTAAGAAACGTGCAGCAGCTTTACTTGCAGTCCTGAGGCCAGCGATTTCTCCAGCGCCCGTTGTGGGCAAACCACTTATGGCATTATCCAGATCAGTAATGATGAAGTCAACTGCCTCTGCCCCAGAATAAGTAACGGGAAGTTCAGTACTAGGAAGTGAAGTATCCCTAAATGGAACTTGTCCGTAAAGATCAAGAATGTTGAACATTCCAAAGGCTCGCAAAAAGCTCGCTTGAGCCGCGACCTCTGCAGAGGCATTACTGCGTGGGTCCAAAATTTGCGAAGCGGTTAGCTGTATAGCATTCCATTGATCGAAAGGTCTAATGATGTCTATTTCTTCCAATCCCCATTCGTGTTGATGTAATTTTCTCCAACGGCCATTATCACCCCAATCGGCACCTCTTGTGGGAATTAAAAGCGCATCTGTCGTAACTTCTGACATGGCGTACCTATTTTCTTGTCCGCCCCAATTTCCAAATACGTTATTGTATAGATCTCCTACAGTACTTTGCGGGTCGGCGAGTCCTTGAAACCCGTCACTGATGACGGAGTCTGTTTGCTCAATTTCCAAATCACTACAGGACGCGATGGCCAATAATGATAGCATACTGAGTGCATAATTTTTAATTTGATTTCTTTTCATGATTTAAACAATTTTTTTAATTAAAATGAAGCGTTAATTCCAAAAGTTATTGTTCTAGGATTAGGGAAAGCTGACCAGTCGATTCCACGTGTAGGAACGCCAGACCCTAATGAGCCTGTAGATACAGTAACCTCAGGATCAATACCGCTATAATCGGTAATTAAGAATAGATTTTGTCCTGTAAGTGATAAGCGCAGGCTTTTAAAAGTTCCTTCACCACTCATAGGCACATTATACCCAATATTTGCGTTTTGTAGCCTAACAAAGTCACCTTTCTCTAAAAATCGTGTGGAAACGGCAGTAGAAGCAGCAGGGTTTTCACCACTGGTAACTACGCTTTGGGTTACATTACGTGCGGTTCCAAGTTGGCCTGCATTAAAAAATGAATTTGCTGTATTATTGTAGACAGAGAATCCAAATTGTGCGTTGAAGAACGTACTAAAATCCCAGTTTTTAACTTTTAAGTTTAAGGATAGACCAGAAGTAATGTCTGGCAAAGCATCTTCTCCTACGAAAGATTTGTCAACATCTGGGTCACCAACACCATCACCGTTAACATCGGTATAAATTGGAAACCCATCTCCGTCAAATCCTTCAAAATTCGCCATGTAATAAGAGAACAGTGAATATCCTGACTCAAAACGTTGTGCAAAGGCACCAGATAATCCAGGACCATTTATCTCACCTGTGTTAATGGAACCAGCGAAATCCTGAACTTCGTTATCGTTATAAGAAATATTGAAAGAGGCCCCGAAAGTGATATCATCCTGTTGAATAAAATCGTAGTTCAAAGCAAATTCTATACCTTGATTTATCACTGAAGCATCCACATTACCAAATTGAAATGGATTAGTAGAAGGTGCTGCAGGAGGGGTTTGCAATAACAAATCTGTTGTTTCACTTCTGTAGACATCTATGCTTCCGCTCAACCTATCATTATTGAAACCAAAATCAAAACCTAAATTGTAATTTGTCGTTGGCTCCCATTTTAAATTTGGAACATCAGTAGCAACGATAACGGTTCCATTTTGGTTGATTTCTAAGTTGTTTTGTACTCCAAGACCAGAAAAACGTTGTCTGGCAACGAAGTTACCATAACCGAGTCCATCTTGATTACCAGTTATACCCGCACTTAGTCTCAATTTCAATGTAGAAATGTTTTCACCAATAAAATCCTCATCTCCTAATTGCCAAGCAAATGCTCCTGAAGGGAAATAGCCATACTGATTTTCTGGCCCAAAGCGAGAAGAGCCATCCGCTCTCATGGTCGCAGTAAATAAATATTTACTAGCGATGCTGTAATTTACCCTTCCAAAAAAGGATTGTAATTCATCTGTATTGTCAAAAACGTCAGCGGCAAAGGCTGTGACGCTTGAGCCGATGCTTCCATTGGCTAATTCTCCCGTTACGATACCAGGGAAGAGTCTATTAATTCGTAGACCACCAGTGTTGGTCGCCGAAAAGAATTGTTGGTACGAACCATCTACAATAGATGCTGCGTTGTTGATTGTACTTCGAAGGTCTGCCCCCATTTCGTTTAAATCCGTAGTGGAAAAACCTCTGCCCGTGGAATTCCTTCCTGTGGTTTGAAAATCTTGATATGCAAAACCTAAAGTTGCGTCCAATCTTGAGTTTTCGAATTCCGTATTGTAGTCAACGGTTACTTCCAATGTTTTGTTATCCCTTTCCAAAGTATTATAGGTTCCAAAACCATTGTCTTCGATACCTGCAAAGTTGATTAAATCTCCGGATAATACTGATGTGTTTTCACTTTCAGATACATCATACCCTAAGTTTACTTTAGCGGAAAACTCAGAAGTAAATTTATATTCCAAAGAACCGTTAAGTAATACCCTGTCTGTATTCGTAATGTTTTGTGTGTTTGCTAAATAATTTGCAGGTTGTACCTGTCCACCACCGTCGTCAAAAGAAGGGCTAGCGGGCCAAGTAGGATTTGCAGAATAGGAAGCGCCTAAAATATCTCCTCTAAATCCAGCTCCGGAATCAATTGGGGGTTGCTCTTGATTGACTCTTGATATGGAAGTTTGTAGACCCAATATCAATTTATCATCTAAAAAACGTTGGTTCAAGTTAACCCTTCCTGTAATTCTTTCAAACTCTGATTTTTCTAGAATACCAAATTGCTTTTGATATCCGAAAGTAGCCCTAACGTTTCCAGAACCATAATTCTGGGAATAGGAAATGTTATTATTTGTTGAAGCAGTGCTTCTAAGAACATATTCTTGCCAATCTGTGCTTGCGTCAAAATCGTTAGCGGCAGCATCACCCCCAAATTGAGTAATAGCACTTAGGTACTCATCACGTTTCAGAAGGTCAAATTGCCTTACAGGGTTGGCAATACTTAAATTTGACGAAACTTCCCAAACACCACCTCTAGCAGCTTTACCACTTTTTGTAGTAATGATTACGACACCATTGGAGCCACGAGAACCATAGATAGCGGTTGCAGAAGCATCCTTTAAAATACTGATACTTTCAATATCTTGAGGGTTCAAAAAGTTCAGAGGGTTTCCTACATCGGCATTACCAGCGGTTTCACCTGAAGTACCTTGTGCGTCGGTATTTTGCCCAAACAAAGGTACACCATCCACTACGAATAAAGGATTGTTGTTCGCTCGTACGGAATTCGCACCTCTAATATTTATGTTTATTCCAGCACCGGGAGCACCACTAGTTTGTTGGATGTTAACCCCAGCAGTCTTACCTTGAATCAATTGTTCAGGTGATGCGATAACACCCCCATTAAAATCTTCGGAAGTAACGGAGCTGACAGATCCTGTAGCATCCTTTATGGTCGTCGTACCATATCCAATGATTACAACCTCTTCCAAAGCTTGTGCATCCTCTTCCAAGGTAAAGTTGATTGTGCTTCTACCGTTTACGGCAGCCTCTTGAGACTTGTAACCAATGTAGCTTACTACTAGCACAGCACCAGCTTCAACTTCAAGGGTATAGTTTCCATCAAAATCGGTCTGCGTACCGTTAGTGGTCCCTTTTTCAAGAACACTGGCTCCTGGTAAAGGCCCACTTGCATCTGAAACGGTTCCAGACACTTCTTGCGCCTGTGTAATTCCAAAGCACAAAAATGCGCCAAGAAGCACCAGACTCTTAACTAATGTAATCTTCATAAATCGTTAATTTAAGTTGAGTTAATTTAATTTCAATTGTTAAAAATATGTAAAAAGGATATTGTAATTCACAACTAGTGCCTGCAAAATATGTACGAAAACGGTTTCGTGTTAATAACTTTCATTTTTTACAGGAATATTATCTATAAACATACAAAATTGTACTATTAATAGAAATACACTAGGGTAAATGAGAATATGCAACTTTTTATCAAATATATGAAAAATTAATTTCCATATTGTTTTTGTAATACGCTATCTTATCCCTTGATTCCTTTTAAGAAGAGTTTAGGGGTTTATCATAAAATTTACATTTTTGCATAATGCAGGTTAATCAGCTATCGTTTTGAAACCAAAAATAACATTAAAGGACATTGCCAGGGAATTGGATGTTTCTGTATCCACAGTTTCCAAGTCCTTAAAAAATAGCAAGGAAATAAGTAAAGGCACAAAGGAAAAGATAAAGGCCTTTGCAAAATTTTATAATTACAGGCCTAATAATATAGCCTTAAGCCTCAAGAATAAAAGAACCAAGAATATTGGGGTGATTATACCGGATATTGTCCATCATTTTTTTACCACTGTTTTTAGGGGAATTGAAAAGTATGCCAATCAGCGCGGTTATAATGTTATTATCTGTGTTTCTGATGAGGCGCACGATAAGGAGGTCATCAATATGGAGATGCTGGCCAATGGTAGTATCGATGGTTTTATTCTTTCGTTGAGTGCTGAAACCCAACTTAAAAATGATTTCGCCCATTTAAAGGAATTGATTGATCAAGGAATACCCATTGTATTGTTTGATCGCGTAACGTCAGAAATTGAATGTGACAAGGTGGTCCTTAATGACAGGGAAAGTGCCTACGAAGCCGCAGGGCATCTCGCAAAGTCAGGTTGTAAGCACATAGCTTTGGTTACCACAGACTCTTATTTTAATGTAAGCGAAAGTAGAAGGGAGGGTTTTTTAGATGCTATAAAAGATAATGGATTGGCTACAGATGCTGACCTTATCCTTACACTTCCTTACGATTTGGATAACGATCGTTTGATTCTGGAGTTTTTTCAATCCAACAAAATAGATGGGGTTTTGTGCGTAAATGAAATTTTCGCCATTCAATGCATGAGCGTCATACAACAACTAGGCTTCGCAATTCCCAATGATATTTCAGTCATTGGTTTCACCAATGGAAATCTCTCAAAGTTTTCGAATCCACCATTGACTACCGTTGCCCAACATGGTGATGAAATGGGTGCAAGGGCGGCAAAATTATTGTTAGATAGAATTGAGAAGGATACCATGGAAATGGATTTTGTTACGGAAATAGTAAAAGGCACATTATTAAAACGCGGTTCAACAATCAATTGATATTTTTGCAGCTATGAATAATATAGGATTTATTTTTGATTTGGACGGCGTAATCGTAGATACTGCAAAATATCATTATCTCGCTTGGAAGAAGCTGGCCAATGCCCTAGGTTTTGAATTTACTAAAGAGCAAAACGAGCTTTTTAAAGGGGTAAGTAGAAAAAGATGTTTGGAAATTTTACTGGAAATAGGCGATGTAAAGGCTACCCAAGCACAATTTGATAGATGGATGGTGGAGAAAAACGAAGATTACTTAACCTACATCGAACAAATGGATGCCAAAGAAATACTGCCGGATGTTCCAAGGGTATTGAAGTTTTTGAAAGAAAGAACTATCCCAATCGCCTTAGGATCGGCAAGTAAGAATGCTAAGCCCATTTTGGAAAAGGTAAACTTGTTGGCATACTTTGATAGTATCGTAGACGGTAACAACGTGACCAAGGCGAAACCAGACCCCGAGGTTTTTTTAATAGCTGCCAGAAATTTGGACCTAAACCCTGAACATTGCATTGTTTTTGAAGATGCCGTGGCCGGAATACAGGCTGCCAATGCTGCAAACATGATCAGTATAGGGATAGGAGATGCGGAAATTCTACATGAAGCAAAATACAATTTTAATGATTTTACAGAAATTGGTGCAGATTTCCTTTTATCCTTAGTAAATGAAAAAGCTTAATGAAGCTTATTTTGTAAAGCGATGCCGCGTTACTTGTTTTTAAACTAAATTGAATTGTAAGTAAATGAATCAAGATTATATTAAAGCCCATGAGTGGTGCATTATAGAGGAAGGTTTTAATCACGACAATGTAAAATCCTCAGAGAGTATCTTCAGTATTGGTAACGGGGCAATGGGCCAGCGTGCCAATTTTGAAGAAACCTATACTGGTGAAACGTTTCAGGGAAGTTACATCGCAGGAGTATACTATCCTGATAAGACCCGCGTAGGTTGGTGGAAAAATGGGTATCCGGAGTATTTTGCAAAAGTGCTGAATGCCCCTAATTGGATCGGTATAAAAATTTATTTCGATGAAGTGGAGTTTGATCTGGCCACCTGTAAAAAGGTTTCCAATTTTAAACGCGAGCTGAATATGAAAGAAGGTTATTACACCCGAAGCTTCCAAGCGGTTACGGTCAATAATATTGAGGTTGCCGTAATGGTAAAACGCTTCTTGAGTTTGGATATTGATGAGGTGGGTGCAATTTCATATGAAATAAAATCCCTAAAGACAGAAACCGAAATAGTCTTTGAGCCCTATTTGGATAGTGGCATAACCAATGAAGACAGTAATTGGGACGATAAGTTTTGGAACACCACCAATAACAGCGTCTTGGGCAATCGTGCGTTTATTGAAGCGCACACCATGAAAACTAATTTTCAGACCTGCACCTTTATGCAGGCTTCATTGGCCTACAATGGGGAAACGGTATCCGCAGAACAGGGTCCCGCAACGGAGACTTATGTGTCCTTGAGATTTGTTCAAAAAGTAAAACCTAATGAAACCCTTACACTGACGAAATTTGGTGGTTACACGGTTTCAAGGAACCACCCTGCAAATGAATTGGTGGTAGCGGCCAATACCGCCTTGGATAAGGTGAGTGATCTTGGATTTGATGGTCTCTTGAAAAAGCAAAAGGAAGCATGGGCCTCAATTTGGGAAATGAGTGATATTGTCATAGAGGGCGATGTGAAGGCCCAACAGGGCATACGCTTCAATATTTTTCAATTAAACCAGACCTATCTTGGTACGGATTCACGTTTAAATATTGGCCCCAAAGGTTTTACGGGAGAAAAGTATGGTGGCAGCACCTATTGGGATACGGAAGCCTATTGTATTCCATTTTACATGGCTACAAAAGATGATAAGGTTGCAAGGAAATTATTGAAATACAGGTATAACCATCTGGAAAAGGCTATTGCGAATGCAAAAAAATTAGGATTTTCCAACGGTGCGGCCTTGTACCCCATGGTAACCATGAATGGCGAAGAATGCCATAATGAATGGGAGATTACATTTGAGGAGATTCATAGAAACGGGGCCATTGCTTTTGCAATACATAATTATTATAGGTACACCGGCGATTATAGCTATATACCTGAAATGGGACTCGAAGTGCTCATCGGAATTGCCAGGTTTTGGTACCAACGCGTTAATTTCTCAGAGGATAAGCAGAAGTATGTCATGTTAGGGGTCACAGGCCCCAATGAGTATGAAAATAATGTACATAACAATTGGTACACGAACTATTTGGCCAAATGGTGCATCAATTATACCCTAACGCAATTGCAAAAGGTAAAGAATGGCTATCCAGAAGATTATCATAGAATTATTGGTAAGACCAAATTAACGGATAGGGAATGTGATAAATGGAAAAATGTTGCCGACCATATGTATTTTCCATACTCCAAAAAATACGGTGTGTTTCTACAACAAGATGGGTTTTTGGACAAGGAATTGGTCAAAGTAAGTGATTTGCCTAAAACGGATCGGCCTATTAACCAGAAATGGAGTTGGGATCGAATTCTTAGGTCACCCTATATTAAACAGGCAGATGTTTTACAAGGGTTTTACTTTTTTGAAGAGGATTTTTCCATGGAGGACTTGGAAAAGCATTTCGATTTTTATGAACCCTTTACGGTGCATGAATCGTCACTTTCCCCTTGCGTACATAGTATTCAAGCGGCAAAATTAGGAAGGATGGATCAGGCCTATAATTTCTACCTGCGTACTTCCCGGTTAGATTTGGATGACTATAATAAGGAAGTTGAAGAAGGGCTCCATATTACTTCAATGGCCGGTACTTGGATGAGTATCGTGGAAGGTTTTGGAGGAATGCGGGTCATCAACGATAAATTATCCTTTAGACCGCAAATTCCAAATCAATGGAAAGGATATTCTTTTAAAGTCAATTTTCGTAACCGAATTATAAAGGTAAAGGTGTCCTCTGCTTCAACTACTTTTGAGTTGTCTGGGTCCAAGCAGGTTTCCATAAGGGTAAACGGCAAGAAAGTGGAACTTTTTCCTGATGAACCCATAACCTTATAGCCGCAAATGCTAAAAAGCTTTTAAGGGCCGTTCGTTTAAGAAATGAAATTGGAGCAATGAACAGGAAAATCGTTATTTATCAAGTTTTTACCCGCCTTTTTGGGAATACCAATACCAACAATAAGCCCTGGGGAACTATAGAAGAAAATGGTGTTGGTAAGTTTACGGATTTTACCGAAAAAGCACTAAAGGAAATCAAGGATCTGGGGATATCCCATATTTGGTATACGGGAGTCCCGCACCATGCAGTTATTCGAGACTATACGGCTATAGGAATTTCCAACGATGACCCAAATGTGGTAAAAGGTAGGGCAGGATCACCCTATGCGGTTAAGGATTACTATAATGTAAATCCAGATTTAGCCGTTGAGCCTTCACGAAGATTGGAAGAGTTCAAGGATTTGGTTGACCGCACCCATGATGCAGGAATGAAAGTGATTATTGATATTGTACCCAATCACGTAGCACGGAAGTATGAGGGAAAAACGAATCCAAAAGGAGTGTCTGACTTCGGTTTTGGGGATGATACCTCAGTAGCCTATGCAAAGGACAATAATTTCTATTATATCCCTGAAAGTGAATTTCAGATTCCGGATTGGAAAGATGGGTATGTGCCTTTAGGCGGGGATATGCCCGATCTACCTAACTCCAAATTGATAGAAATACCCGCAAAATGGACGGGTAATGGTGCACGGAGCCCTCAACCGGATATGAATGATTGGTACGAAACGGTACGCATTAATTATGGTGTAGCACCTTATGGCGAGTTAGATTTCGATTTGCTTCCCAATGATTTAGGGAATAAGGATTACCAGGAGCACTTTAAATTTTGGAAAAAAAAGGTAGTACCCAGTTCTTGGAGAAAATTCAAGGAAATTGCCCTAAATTGGCTAGAATTCGGAGTAGATGGATTTCGATATGATATGGCAGAAATGGTTCCTGTAGAGTTTTGGAGCTATATGAATTCAGCTATCAAAATGAAAAACCCTACTGCATTTCTCATGGCCGAAGTGTATAATCCTGATTTATACCGTACCTACATCCATAAGGGTAAAATGGATTACCTCTACGATAAAGTAGATTTTTATGATGGCCTAAAGCATATCATGAAAGGATATGGCTGGTCTGACCATCTGCCGGTGGTACAAAAAGGACTACAGGACATTGAACATCAAATGCTCCATTTTTTAGAAAATCATGATGAACAACGTATTGCAAGTCCAGAATTTGTAGGAAATGCGGCAATAGGAAAGCCAGCTATGGTAGTTTCGGCAACCATGAGTAGTTCCCCGACCATGATTTACTTTGGGCAAGAAGTGGGGGAACCTGCTGCCGAGAATGCTGGTTTTGGCAGTCCGTCCCGTACCTCAATATTTGACTATATCGGGGTGCCGCACCATCAACGCTGGGTCAACGATAAAAAGTTTGATGGAGGCCAATTAAAAGAGAATGAGAAAGCGTTAAGGGACTTTTACAGCCGTCTACTGAACTTTACGATAAATAGTGAAGCCTTAATGGGAGCATACCGCGAAATCCATTTTTACAATAAAGAACTTACTGAGCATTACAATCATCGGGTTTTATCGTATGTACGTTGGTCAAAAGGTCAAAAGTTGATTATAGTGGTAAATTTCGATGTTCATGATCATTTTTCATTTGATCTAAAACTACCGGTAGATTTAGTGAATGAGTGGAGACTAAAAGAGGGCGACCATAGTTTAAAGGATGTTCTTTATGGTAGTTCCAATACCTTGAAAATTGAAAATGGGGAAGGGCATGTTTTTGTAGAATTAAATCCTTTGGAATCCTTTATTTTTGAATTAAATAACGAATAGCATGTTTAAAAGATTTTTTTTGATACTATTGATCGGGGCAGCATTAAATTCCTGTACTATGGATAAGACTTTGGTAATTGGGCATAGGGGCGCTATGGGCCACGAAACTGAGAATACCCTGGCTTCCATTCAAAAAGCGATGGATTTAGGAGTGGATATGATCGAGATCGATGTCTTTAAAATAAAAAGCGGTGAAATTGTCGTGTTTCATGACGAGACGGTAGATAGGCTTACCAATGGTCCCGGTAACATTGAGGATTACTACCTCACAGATTTAAGAAAACTAATCGTAGATGGGGGCCACAAGATTCCCATGTTGCAAGATGTACTTAAATTGATGGACAATAAAGTGGCACTCAATATTGAACTCAAAGGTGCAGGAACGGCAGACAGGGTCAATTTTATAATGAACTATTACATTGAAAATAAGAATTGGAGCCCCGCTAATTTCATAATCTCAAGTTTTAATTGGGAAGAACTTCGAGAAATGAGAAAATACAATCCCAATGTTGCCATAGCGGTCCTTACGGAAGATGATCCCGTGGATGCTATTCCAGTTGCCAAAGAACTCAATGCGGCGGCCATTAATCCATACTTTAAAAAACTGGATAAGGAAGCCACTATCGAAATACACGATGGCGGATTTAAAATCTACACGTGGACGGTAAATGAGCCACAGGATATAGCCGCCATGAAGCGCATAGGGGTAGATGGCATCATCACTAACTTTCCAGAAAGAGTGCAATAATGTATGATGTACTTGTAGTAGGAGGTGGCGCTGCTGGTTTTTACGCGGCCATACATATTGCCGAGGCTCGGCCTACTACCAAGATCGCTATCATTGAACGGGGTAAGGATGTCCTTACCAAGGTAAAGGTTTCCGGCGGTGGGCGCTGTAATGTTACCCATGCAGAATTTAATCCAAAAGAGCTGAGCACCAATTACCCTAGAGGGGAAAAGGAACTTTTAGGCCCTTTTCATCAATATGCCAGTGGGGATACCATTGGTTTTTTTGAACGTAGGGGAATTGCCTTGAAAATTGAAGAGGATGGTAGAATGTTCCCAGTAAGCAACTCTTCCCAGACCATTATCGATTGCTTTTTAGCTGAAGCAAATCGTTTGGGAATCCAAGTCAAGAAAACAAGCGCGGTAAATAACATAGAAAAAATTACGGAGGATGGTGATGAGCATTGGAAAATCACTATCGGGGACTCGCATTTGCTAACTAAAAAATTGGTCCTGGCTACAGGAAGCAATCCAAAAATCTGGAAGCTTGTGCAAGGTTTGGGGCATACCGTTGTTCCACCGGTACCTTCCCTGTTCACTTTTAATATCAAAGACGAACGTATTTCCAACATTCCGGGACTTTCCACGAATGCAGAAGTAAAAGTTTTACCTAAAAAGAAATTCGGACATAGTTCCAAAAAAGAGGCAAGGGATGTTGCCACACTTTCCGCGGAGGGCCCGTTGTTAATTACACATTGGGGTATGAGTGGCCCAGCGATACTGAAGCTTTCCGCTTGGGGAGCACGTATTTTGGAGCACTATGGATATGACTTTCGGATACAGGTTAATTGGGTTCCAGATTATCACCGTGACGGACTGTTGGCGCTATTGCTGAAAGTGAAACAAGTGGAAAAAAAGACGGTGTTGAGAACCAAGGTTCTTGATATTCCTAAACGGCTTTGGGCAAATTTGGTGAGAGCAGCCCAAATTGCGGATGAGCTAACGTGGCCAGAAGTTTCCAAACCCCAATTGCTGGCGCTTGCCGAACAACTTACGGAATCTGTCTTTAAAGTATTGGGGAAAAGTACGTTCAAAGAGGAGTTTGTAACGGCCGGTGGAGTGGATTTAAAGGAAATTAATTTTAAGACTTTTGAAAGTAAAATTAGCCCAAATTTATATTTCGCCGGAGAAATAATTAATGTGGATGCCATTACTGGAGGTTTTAATTTTCAAAATGCATGGACAGGAGGCTTCTTGGCCGCTCAGGGTGTGGCCTCAGACCTTAATGCCAAAAAAGAATCCTATTGAAAACCTTTATTGCCCTTTTGAGAGGAATTAATGTTAGCGGGCAAAAGAAGGTGCCCATGGCCTCTTTAAGGGAACTATGTGGTACTTTAGGATTCCATGATGTACAGACCTATATCCAAAGTGGAAATATTGTTTTCAAAAGTAATACAGAAGAAATTTCCCTTTTGGAAAAGCAATTGAGGAAAGGAATTACGATGGCGTTTGGATTTGACGTTCCGGTTATTATAAAAACCGTTGAACAATTGACATATATTATGAACCGAAATCCGTACCGGGACATACCGGATGTGGAAGCGAATAGAATCTATTTTGTATTGCTGAGCCAGACTCCCAATATAAAATTGGTGCAACAATTAAAGGAGGATTCTTTTGTTAACGAAACCTTTGAGGTAGCGCAAAATTGCATATTTCTTAAGTGCATCAAGGGCTATGGGAAAGCAAAGCTGAACAATAATTTAATTGAACGAAAATTAAAGGTTGAGGCGACTACAAGAAATTTCAGGACCCTAAATATGTTGCTGGTCATGGCGCAAGCGTATTCCTAATTTAATTCCCAAATTTTATAATTCAAGAGGGTCGCAAAACTCACCCAAAGTGCGTAGGGCACTAAAAGAAAAGCGGCTGTTTTACTCACTACGTTAAACCATTTAATGGTAAGAAGTAGAACGATCAAAAGGGTTAAAATGACCAGTAAACCCCAGAAGGGTTGTTCCAGCCCAAAAAATACAATACTCCATAAACCGTTCAAAAGCAGCTGAAAGCCAAAATGATAGAGCCCTGTTTTCACCCATTTATGGTGGAATCCTTTGGCCCAAACCAATCCTACAGAAATTCCCATCATAATATACAGGGCCGTCCAAACAGGGGCGAAAACCCAATTCGGGGGATTAAAACTTGGTTTATTCAAGCTTACATACCAATCGTTGACGGAGTTTTGGGTTACAACACTACTTACAAACCCAATAACAGCACAGACCAAAATGCCAATTACGATATAGGTGAGCTTTCTTTTCAATAGCTTAGTGTTTACGTCTAAAATAAGGAATTATTTCAATTGACGACCCTAAAAACTATCTTTGCACAAATTGCACCATTCAATGACCGAAAAAGAATTTAAACCAACTGCATACAAAACTATGAAGCAGGAGGGTAGGGTGGGTTATACGTCACCAAGCAATATTGCCTTGATAAAATACTGGGGAAAATTGGAGCACCAAATCCCGGCAAATCCTTCCATTAGTTTTACGTTGGATGCTTGCTCGACAACAACGTGGGTGGAATACAAAAAATTGGAATCAAAGGGCAATGATTTCTCCTTTCAATTATTCTTCGAAGGATCGGAAAAGGAAGCGTTCAAGCCAAAAATAAAGACCTTTTTTAAACGGATAGCGGCTTACCTGCCTTTTTTGTATGATTATCATTTTGTGATACATACCTCCAATACATTTCCCCACAGTAGTGGAATTGCATCCTCTGCAAGCGGTATGTCCGCGCTAGCGCTGTGCTTAATGGAAATAGAGCGTGAATTGACGCAGCGTTCTGATTTGAAGTTTTTTGATAAAAAGGCCTCCTTTCTAGCCCGTTTGGGCTCAGGAAGTGCGGCGCGCAGTATTAACGGTCCATTGATGCAATGGGGAAAAAGTGCTGCCGTTGAAGGGAGTTCAGACCTATATGGTATACCATATCCCTATGCTATCCATGCTAATTTCAAGAATTTCCAGGACACCATCCTGTTGGTTGATCAAGGTGAAAAACAAGTGAGCAGTACCTTGGGCCATGAATTGATGCACGAACATCCTTATGCGTCCAATCGATTTGAACAGGCACATTCAAATTTGAAAAAATTAACAAACGTATTGACCAGCGGCGATTTAGCCGCATTTATCAACATTGTTGAGAGTGAGGCGCTTACCCTCCATGCCATGATGATGACGAGTAATCCTTATTTCATCCTAATGAAACCCAATACGCTGGAGATTATTAATCGGATTTGGAGTTTTAGGAATGAATCCCAAACCCCTGTTTGCTTTACTTTGGATGCCGGGGCAAATGTTCATGTGCTTTATCCTGAATCTGAAAAAGAGCTGGTCCTGGCTTTTATAAAAAAGGAATTGGTTCCCTATTGTGAGAATGGGCAATATATCTGCGACCAAGTAGGAGTGGGAGCAAGGAAACAATAGCAGTGAAAAATGTACGTTTCTGTATTATAATGGGTTAGCAGAGCCCTGTTTTTACATTTTTTGTTTAGCCATATCTAGTAAAACGCTAAACTTTGTGAAAATGTTTAAGTATATTTAAAAGTATTTAAGATATTTGTGCCAGATTTTAAAGGATGAAAGGACCGTTATTCTATTCAAAAATTTTACTCTTCGGAGAGTATGGAATCATTAAGGATTCTAAAGGGCTTTCCATTCCCTACAACTTTTATAAGGGGGCGCTCAAAACAATTGGCAATCCTTCCCCAGAAGCCATAAAATCGAATAAGAGCTTAGGGCTGTTCGCAAATTATTTAGGAGAGATAAGCAGTAAAGAACCAGCGTTATTTTCTTTTGACTTGGACGCACTTAAACAAGATATCGATGAAGGTATGTACTTTGATAGTTCCATACCACAAGGATACGGTGTTGGTAGCAGTGGTGCTTTGGTTGCCGCCATTTATGACAAATACGCAACGGACAAGATTACGGTTTTGGAAAACCTTACGCGAGAAAAGCTTTTGAAGCTCAAATTGATTTTCGGTAAGATGGAATCTTTTTTCCACGGAAAGTCTTCTGGTCTAGACCCACTAAATAGTTATTTAAGCCTACCAATTCTTATTAATTCCAAAAACAATATAGAATCTACGAGCATTCCTTCCCAAAATACAGATGGTAAAGGAGCCGTATTTCTGCTGGATAGCGGTACCGTGGGCGAAACCGCACCAATGGTCCAAATTTTTATGGAGCAGATGAAGAATGATGGGTTTCGCAATATGCTTAAAAACCAATTTATAAAACACACAGATGCCTGTGTGGAAGATTTTGTCAACGGTAATATTAAGTCCTTGTTTGGGAATCTAAAGCAGCTTTCCCATGTGGTACTGGATAATTTTAAGCCCATGATTCCTGTAAAATTCCACGAACTTTGGAAAAAGGGAATAGACACGAATGACTATTACCTTAAATTATGCGGATCTGGGGGCGGAGGCTATATACTTGGCTTTACCGAAGACTTTGAAAAGGCTAAAACTGCGCTTAAAGACTACAAACTGGAAGTAGTCTACAATTTTTAGGAAATTCCCAAAATGCTTAATAGAAAAAACAAACTCTTACTTTTAAAAGTACTGAGTCTTTTTTCCGTGGTCAGGGGTTATAATATCCTAGTAATTGCGCTGGCGCAATATTTAGCTTCCATCTATATCCTAGCTCCAGGTCTGCCTTTGCGCAAGGTCGTTTTCGATGTCAATCTTTTCGTTATCGTAATCGCTTCTACCATGGTAATTGCTGCAGGCTACATCATCAATAATTTTTATGATGCGGAAAAAGACCTGATCAATAAGCCGAGAAAAACAATGTTAGATCGGTTTGTAAGCCAACGTTTCAAATTAAGCACCTATTTCGTGCTCAATTTTTTAGCGGTCATCGCTGCGAGTTATGTTTCCTTTAGGGCTGTTTTCTTTTTCTCCTCTTATATATTTGGTATATGGTTGTATTCCCATAAACTGAAAAGGATACCACTTTTGGGAAATTTCATATCTGCTACCTTGGCAATTACGCCATTTTTTGTCGTATTTGTTTACTATCGCAATTTTGAGCCCGTCATTTTTGTACATGCTATATTCCTATTCCTTTTAATATTGTCGCGGGAAATGATCAAGGATTTGGAAAATCTACCTGGAGATTTGGCTCAAAACTATAGAACGCTACCCATACTTTATGGAACAACAGTATCCAAGGTCATGATCAGTGCTTTGATCTTACTCACCCTTTTGCCATCCTTGCTGCTCATTTTTAAGTTTGATGTGGGATATATGTATTATTATTTTGGAGGCTGTGTTATTTTATTGATTCTATTTCTTTTTCTATTAATTGGAGCGCGCACCAAAAAGGATTTTGTTTGGTTACATAATATCCTTAAACTAATTATACTCGTTGGGGTCTTTAGTATTTTACTGATCGATGTAGAGCTGGTATTAAATAGAATTTTATAATGGAACATCTTTTAAAAGTGGCATTGGCGCAGATTTCCCCTATTTGGTTGGATAAATTGGCAACGCTTGAGAAAATAAAGGATACAATTAAGGAAGCTGCAAAAAACAGGGCAGAATTGGTGATTTTTGGCGAGGCGCTTTTGCCCGGCTACCCTTTTTGGTTGGCTTTGACCAATGGTGCAGCTTGGGATACGAAAGTAAACAAGGAATTGCACGCGCACTATGCCCGCAATTCCGTTCAAATAGAGCTAGGGGAATTGGATGCCGTTTGCGAAATGGCAAAGCAATCTAAGATAGCAGTTTATTTGGGAATTATAGAACGGGCCAAGAATAGGGGAAGCCATAGTTTATACTGTTCCTTGGTTTATATCGATGTTTCTGGCACTATTAGATCTGTGCATCGCAAACTGCAACCCACCTATGACGAACGTTTGACTTGGGCGTCCGGTGATGGAAATGGACTTGTTGTACATCCTTTAAAGAAATTTACGGTTGGCGGTCTCAACTGTTGGGAAAACTGGATGCCTTTGCCAAGAACGGCCTTGTATGCACAGGGCGAGAATTTACATATTGCGGTTTGGCCGGGTAGTGATGTCAATACCAAGGATATTACCCGATTTATTGCACGCGAATCCCGTAGTTTCGTAATCTCGGTATCCTCTCTAATGGAAAGAAAAGACTTTCCCGATACTACACCGCACTTGGGAGAAATCCTTAAAAACGCACCCAAAGTACTGGCCAACGGCGGCTCCTGTATTGCAGGCCCTGATGGGGAATGGCTACTGGAACCTGTCTTGAACAAAGAGGGATTGTTCTACCATGAGTTGAATTTTAATAAGGTATACGAGGAGCGCCAAAATTTTGATCCGGTTGGGCACTACGCTAGGCCAGATGTAACCAAGCTCACCGTAAATAGGGAAAGACAATCTACCGTAGAGTTCAAAGATTAAAACTACCTTTGTACAAAATTAGTACAGTTATGAGCAGGGATGATTCTAGCAGGAGTAAAAATCCGTCAGGTAGACAAGGAGGGAATTTTAAAAAAAAGAGCTATGCGCGTGGTAATGCGCCTATAAAGAAAAACGTAGCCCCCAGTAAGCCATCCGACCCTAATTTAATTCGTCTTAACAAGTACGTTGCTAATTCTGGAGTTTGTTCTCGGCGTGATGCCGACATTTATATTGCAGCAGGTAATGTTACCGTAAACGGCACCCCAATTACAGAAATGGGCTATAAAGTCAAATTGACCGATGAAGTAAAGTTTGATGGTCAACTCCTTAACCCGGTAAAAAAAGAGTATGTCTTGCTCAATAAACCCAAGGATTTCGTGACCACGATACGTGACGAAAAAGGAAGAAGGCATGTGTCTGGATTAATCTCAAGTGCTTCAAAGTCAAAATTGTTGCCGGTTGACAAATTGGAAAAGGACCATACCGGTCTACTTTTGTTCACCAATGACGGTACGCTTACCAAGACCCTAAAAAGTCCAATCAACGGGCTACGAAAAATATATCATTTGGTTCTAGACCAGGAATTGCGTAGTGCAGATTTAAAGAAAATCCAAGAAGGGGTGGTAGTCGATGAAAAAGTGGTTCGCGTACAGGAAATAAGTTTTATTGACGGCGCTCCGAAACGTGAGGTAGGAATGGAGCTATTTAGCTCTAGAGGTAAAATTGTAGAGCGTCTTTTCGAAACATTGGGCTACACGGTACAAAAATTAGATAGGGTAGTCTTTGGAGGCTTAACTAAAAAGGATTTGCCAAGGGGGCATTGGCGTTACTTAACAGATCAAGAGGTCATCAATTTAAAAATGATTAAATAATAGGAAGCAAGTCCTCTGCAAGAGGTCCAAGAAGACAATGAAACTATTCCAGTGCTCTAATTGTAACAACACCGTTGTCTTTGAAAACCATACCTGCGTAAACTGTGGACATTTCCTAGGTTATTCCGCCTATTACAACGAGATTTTATCTCTTGACCCAACACTAGATCAGTGGTATTTGGAGGCCTTGGGCGGCAGAACGTTTTCGTATTGCAAAAACCATGTACACAACGTATGTAATTGGTTGGTGGAAACCAACGACCCCCAAGAATTTTGCCTTTCCTGCTCATTGAACCGTACCATTCCGCACTTAAAGACGAGCGAAAATCTGGAAAAGTGGCGGCAGATAGAATTCGCAAAACAAAGATTGATATATCAGTTATTGCGTTATAGGCTTCCAGTTAAAAGCAAGGTGCACGATGTGCAAAACGGGTTATATTTTGATTTTTTGGCCAAGGAGGATGTGCCGGAAGAATCCAAGGACATAAAGACCGGTCATGCGAACGGAGTCATAACCCTACTTATCTCAGAGGCGGACCCGGTTGTACGGGAGCAGCTTAAGAAACAGCTATCTGAACGTTACAGGACGCTCTTAGGCCACCTTAGGCATGAAGTAGGCCACTATTTTTGGGATAGACTAATACGGGATGATCCACAAAAGGTACAGCGGTTCAGGGCTATTTTTGGTGATGAATCGCAATCGTATGCCACCTCCTTAAAAAATCATTATGAGAATGGTGCTCCTACAGATTGGCAACATAATTTTATAAGTACTTATGCGTCCTCCCATCCATGGGAGGATTGGGCAGAAACATGGTCTCACTACCTGCACTTGACCGATGTTCTGGAGACTGCTTATTTTTTTGGTCTTCAATCCGATCCAATTCTAAACAAAAGTCAAAAACTAAAAATGCAGGCCAGCTTCGATCCTTACCTGGAACCTAATTTTCAAAATTTATTGGATACAGGGATACCCCTACTTTTTACCTTGAACAGTATGAACCGTTCTATGGGAAAGGAAGATCCATACCCCTTCATAATAGCCGAGCCGGTCCAAGCAAAATTGCAGTTTATCCACAATCTTTTAAAAGAAATTTAGGTTGGCTGTATTTTCACTGTTCCTAATCCGTGGGGAAACCTTCCCCAAAACGATAGGTGGCAATGATACCATGGGTATTTCCCAAAGGGGAATCGTTCATGGCCAGATTGTAGCTGTAAACAGCGCGGATATTCTTAAATAGATAAATACCCGCCATTATATTTAGTGATGCGTTGGTTCTATACCCGGTTCCAATTTCAAATCTATTCCTGAAGCTAGCGGCAATATTTATGTCGGCCTGAAAGGGTGCCCCATTTTCATATTTCAACAATACGTTTGGTTTGATCATTAACTCTTCGAACTGATTTGAAAAAAAGCGATAGCCTAAATAACCGTAATAGGGAACGTTGATGGTCACATTATCATCTGAGGCCAATTTATCGCCAATAACATTAGGAGCCGAAAGCCCCACGTATACATTGGCTAAGTTTAAGAGAATGCCTAGGCCCACTGTTGGGATGGTCGCATTGATGTTCATGGCAAAATTTGGATCGTCCATAATTCCCAATTCTAAAAGGTTGTCCTGGTATTGCTGTACTCCCGGCGAGATTGAAAAGGACAAGGAATTGGGGGTGTAAATTTGCCAATAAGGTCTGTTACTCTTGGTGTCAAAAAAAATCTTATAGGAATAGGTGGCAAAGGCATTTGTAGAAGTGGTTACACCAATTTCATCTCTGATAAGTCCTGCTCCTAAGCCTATTTTACCTCTATTAAAGGGACTATGAAAGCTGAGCGCAAAAGTTTTAGGGCTTCCCTCGAATTCATTGAAAAACCCAGAATTACTTATGCCAATTTCCGCACTTGGTGTAAGCCCCGCAAAAGCGGCATTTATTAAATACGGATTATAATTATATTCCGAAAAGGTGGGTGTCTGTTGCGCCTTTAACCCAGAAATGGATATACCTATAATAAGCGCTGATAAAGCGATCGTTCTTTTGGAATGGTTCATGCAGTTATCGCTTTAGAACAAGGAAGCCTTGTGTTTTTTTAAGAATGGTCTCCCCATTTACCTGAATAGTAAAGAAATAGGTGCCGCTTGGCAATTGGTCCGCACCCATGCCGGTCTTCATATTTGCGGAGCCTGAAAACACATTGCTCGCATTGTCGTAACCTTCCATTTTGAAAACTAAGTCTCCCCAGCGATTATAAATCTCTACGCTATTATTGGGAACGGTCTCAATACCATCTATGGACCAAGTGTCATTTATACCGTCACCGTTTGGTGATATTCCGTATAAAGTTTCATCTTGGCTCAGTGTATAAAAACTTTCTATTTCGCAAGCCAATGCATCGCCCTGTGCGTTGTATGGGATAATGGATACATAGATGGTAACACCTTGTGGCAGTTCTTCTGTTAAAGAGTATGTTGTCAGGATACCGACATCTAAATTATCAACGATGTTAAAGCTATTTTCTGAAGTGCCAACATAAAGGCGGTAGCCAGCTGCATTTGCAACTTCATTCCAAGAGATGGCGGTGTCAAGTTCAACATTAATCTCCCCATCCCTAGGTGTAGTTAACGAAGTACAGCTAGGCGGGGTAAGGGCATCACTGACAATAGTAAAACTTTCCGGGTCACAGGTTGTCGTAGGTTCCAAAGTTCCGTTCAGCGGAACGATGGTGACGGTCACCGTCTCACCATTCTCAAAATTGTTGATGAATGGGTGGGAGGTGCCGGTAACAATTAAATCGCTTACATCGTTCGAGTCGCTAGAACTGCCGTTGATGTTAATGCGGTACCGTGTTGCATCTGCAACTGCGTTCCAACTAATTTCTG
This sequence comes from uncultured Flavobacteriaceae bacterium, assembly GCA_963793365.1. Lineage (GTDB taxonomy): Bacteria > Bacteroidota > Bacteroidia > Flavobacteriales > Flavobacteriaceae > Maribacter. Next base: position 349,151 of record CAWBZP010000004.1, read on the forward strand.
TTAGGTCTGTGGCAACATCCATATCCGTATCGCTCGGATTTAGAAGTGAAGTACAGCTAGGCGGGGTAAGGGCATCACTAACAATAGTAAAACTTTCTGGGCCACAGGGTATCATCGGTTCCAAAGTTCCGTTCAGCGGAACGATGGTGACGGTCACCGTCTCGCCATTCTCAAAATTGTTGATGAATGGGTGGGAGGTGCCGGTAACAAGCAAATCGCTTACATCGTTCGAGTCGCTAGAACTGCCGTTGATGCTAATGCGATACTGTGTTACTTCTGCAACTGCGTTCCAGCTAATTTCCGCAAGGCCAACAACAACGTTCGCATCTCTGTCGGCTGGATTTAGTAGCGTAGTACAGCCCGGCGGGGTTAAAGAAGCGCTGGTAAGTATAAGCTCAAATGATTCTTCACTGGAGCAGTTTCCTGTGCCATCATAAATGTAGAGTGTTATAGGGTAGCTGGGAAAATCACTATAATTGATGATGTCACCTGCGCCATACTGCGTGCCTGTTCCGTTTGCCCCTGTGAAGTAAGCTTCCGCTCCCGTCAACTGTGCGCCGGTTATTATTGGTAGCGTATAGGCATCGGCTTGGTTTTGATCAGCTAGATCATCCAATGTTGGTGAAGCAGTACCGCCGTCTGATATGGTCCAATTGTCCGAGCCGATTATGTTTGCCCGGGCACTTGTACCTTCACAATATTGACTACGTCCCCCACTAAACCTAACGTTGGGCTGTAAAGTTTGAGCATTCCAACCTATTAATAGCGCATCATAATTGATAGTGGAAAGGGTTACACCCCCAAACATATTGTTCATATCAGTAACTTCCGATACATCCCAATTACTAATGTTTTGGTCGAAGTTCATCGCATCTCGGAACATTTGGTTCATATTGGTGACACTGCCAACATTCCAGTTCCCAATATCTTGATTGAAAGCAGTGGCACCCATAAACATAACAATCGTAGACGTCACATTACTTGTGTTCCAAGCATCACCGGAGGGAATTCCAAGTCCTGGTTTATAACTGATATCTTGATTAAAACTTTCCGCGTTCAGGAACATTTGGTTCATGTTTTCAACATTACCCACATTCCACCTACCAATGTCTTGGTTAAAGTTTATAGCATAACCGAACATCGTGTTCATATCAATTACCTGGCTAACGTTCCAATCAGAAATATCTTGATTAAATGCGGTCGCGCCCGCGAACATAACGCCCATGCTGGTTACGTTGTCTACATCCCAATTTCCAATATCTTGGTTGAACACCGTCGCACCTTCAAAAATCCGACTCATGGACAATACATTACTTACATCCCAGTCTCCTATTGCTTGGTTGAAGCTGCTTGCCCTTTGAAATAGATTACTCATATTAATAACGGTACTCACATTCCACCGGGTTATATCACCATTAAAAGAAGTTGCATCTGCAAAAGCTTCCGAAAGGTTTGTAACCAAACTTAAATTGGGTACATCGATAGATGCGTTGGTAATATTCAATCTGCCGCAGCCCTTAAATGCTTGGGTCAATGCCGCCCATTCTATATCGCCCCATTGTTCAATGCTTAAAATTTTATCCCTATCCACTGCGGTCCCATTAAAATAAATCTGTGGAAAGCTACCCGTAATGCTTACGGTATGTATTCCAGGTGTGCCATACGTATGCGTTATATCCCCGGCAACATTGGTGTTAACGGTACCATCGCCCCAATCAATGTTATAGTCATAGACTCCAAAAAATGGCCTGGTAGGTATAGAAATGGTTTCATTGGCAACTGTAGTTTCCCAAGTAGTAATGAAGGGTCTATTGGTTGGACTTGCCGGTTCAATAGTAAAACTTTCTGTACTACAATTTACCGTTGGTTCCACGGTCCCATTCAAGGGAACTATAGTGACGGTGACGGTCTCTCCATTATCGAAATTGTTCGTGAATGGGTGGGAGGTTCCACTCAAAATCAGATCGGTGACATCGTTAAGGTCACTAGAACTGCCATTTATACTAATGCGGTATTGTGTGGCATTGGGCACTGCGCTCCAGCTTATTGATGCAAGATCAATGGCCATATCCGTATCCATATCGGCTGGATTAAGAAGCGAGGTGCAGTTAGGTGGTGTCGGCGTAGGTGTCGTTCCTGAAATAATCGTAAAGCTTTGAGAAGTACAGCTTAGGGCGTCTCCAAAATCGTCGTTCGTAGGAATTATTGAAACTTCTACCACATCTCCTGCCTGAAATGGCTGCCCGAAGGAATAACTAAGCGTATTACCAACATTAGTTTCAGGGAGGTTGTTCGTGCCGCTGCTGGAAGTAATCGTAAGCTTATAGCTGTCGGCGGCATTTGCCGGATTCCAGGAAATACTTGAAACACCTGCAGGAACATTAGTCTCGTTATTTTGAGGAAAATTTACAAGGCTGGTACATTCCGTTGCTATCGCTGTAGCATTGGTCGTAAATGATTCCGTCGCGCATCCGCTAAAATCACCATCTTCGAAATAAGGTGTTATTTGAACCGATATTTCGGTATTGGTGGGTAGGTCCGTATCAAAATTGAACAAGGTTATAGTACCTACATCCAAATCGGTTATTGGATTTCCATTATACTGAATAGGCGTTCCTGTATCAACATTGATCACCGTTATTTTATATCCGCAGGCTCCGGGGTTATTATTCCATTGAATGCCCGTGTTTATGGGTACATTTACATTAGTGTTTGCGGGACTTGAAAGTGTAACGCACCCTTTAGTTGCATTTACCGATAAGGTTATATCATTTCTGACTAAGAGAAGGTTTTTTCCGTTAGTTCCCGGAGGATTGGTATTTTCAAAAGGGACTAGGTCGCTGCTTACTTCTGTAGAATATACTCCGGCGTCACAGGTAGTCAAATCGGTCAGGACTAAATCGGGTGAATCTGGCGCATCAGTAATTTCCACCCCATCCTTAAACCACCTATAATGGTTTTGTTCACCACGTACTGTTGTAGTTAAGGTAATGCTCTCGCCTGCATTTCTTATTGGGTTTTCTATAGTATTTACCTTGGCTTGTGGTGCGTAATCGTAATCACGCCAAAAAGGTAAAAAAGGACTGGCGCTCCAGGTGTTCGTTAGTGCGGCAACATAGTTGGCATGTTCTGCCTCAAAGTCACCAAACTCAAAATTATTATCGTTGAACCTAAACTCAAAATAATTGGTAGCTCTATCCACAGTAATGGTGGCGAAGTCAGGTATGGTCCCCGATAATTGATTAAAACTCACGTCTAAACGATCCGACGCGTTCAAAGCCCCTTGATTACTCCAAATAGTGTGGTATTGATTTATGATATCAGTTCCCGTGAATAGGTTGTTGTTGAGGTTCAAAGTCCCCAATCTCGAATTTTGTGAAATATTTAAAGACTCAATCTGATTTTTGGAGGCATCAAGATTATCTAACCTAGGATTTTGGGTTAAATCCAAACCCGTGGTAGTGAATAGATTTTCACTGATATTCAATCGGAATAATTCCAGATTGTTGGTTATATCTAAATTGGGTAGTTGATTTTGACCAAGTAACAAGTTTTCCAAAAGTACATTGGTGGAAACATCCAAGTTGGGCAGTTCATTGGTGGTAAGGTTGAGGTCAATTAAAGAGGTGTTTTCCGCTAAATCTAATGTTGTGATATTATTTCTTGAGGCATTTAGGTCTTCTAGCAGAACATTTTGACTCGTATCGAATGTTGTTAATGCATTATTACTGACATCCACATCCACGAGCAAGGTATTTTGGGTCATATCCAAATTCGCCATTTTGTTATTTGACAGGTCAAGGTCACGGAGAAGATTATTGGAAGCGATGTCCACATCAAACGTAGTTGGTAAATTATTGCCGGTAACGTAGAGTATTTCAAGGTTTGGTTCCGAAGCAAAAGAAAATACACTAGGCAATCTATGTCCGGATATGGTAAGTCGTCTCAATACCGGTGATCCAGGTAATAAAAGTGTTTCTACTTCCGTGCCTCCCAGATTGATATCTTCCAAAGCAATGAAACCACTTAAGTCCACGGAACTTACCGTTTGATTTCGAATATCTAATTTTTTGAGAACACTTTTTATTGACGGAAGGGTTATGTTGGTCGTTTCCCTATTCTGATTTAGCGTTAACTCTTCAAGGCCACTATGGTTTGTAAAATCGAAAATATCCTCATCCGATCCTATTATTTGAATAAGGCTCAGACTTGCTGTCTGTGGCAATAGTATATCTGCCAAACTGGTAAAAGCATAGATATAGATTGTCTCTAATTGCAAATTTTGGGAAAGATCTAATGTTGGTATGGGTGGGGTACCTCCATTACCGGTGGCTCCAATATTTAGAATTCTTAGGTTTATGTTTTGTGTAAGATCAAGATTAGCCAAAATGTCATTGTCATCAAAAGTCAATTCTTCAAGTGATGTCAACGTTGTAAGGGGAGCCGTGCCAAAATCATTTAAGCCCAGATTTAGGGTAACTACATTTAAAAAAGCCTCTAAACCGGTAAAATCAGTTATATCGTTTCTGGTTACATTTAATGCGGTTACACCTTGGGCATCTGTGTTCAGAATATCTCCAGTAATACCATTCGTATCAATACCTTGGTCTACCAAAAATTGCTCGAAATTTGTATCTGGTATTGGAGTGGTCTGTGCGTTAGTTGAAAATGCAATACTAACAATGATTGATAGCAGTAGTAAATGTTTATGCATAATAGTTAATGGTGTCTGCTTTTAACGGTGGCAAAAGGTTTTTATTTTGAATTAGGTTCATTATCACGGTATTCAGGGATAATGGAACATCAAAATTCGTTGGAATGCTTTGGTAATTTCACCCTGTAAACCGTGAATTGGAATCCAAATTTTACCTGATAAGGATATCCTAGGTTGTGAACAATATGTATTTTTAACTACAGCTTATTTGGTATTGTTGACTATGGAAGAAAATCAAGAAAATAAAAACAATAAGGCAGGTTTCCGATTAACGCATTTACCTAAGTTATTCGTAAAAACCTACACGGCCTGGATGAATAATGAACCCTTTAAGATAAGTGCGGTTATTGCGTATTATGCCATTCTTTCCTTACCGGGTCTCCTAATCTTGATCATGGAGTTGGTAGGCTCCATATGGGGCAGGGAAATTGTAAGGGGCGAGCTTTTTGCGGAAATCAGTTCGGCCATGGGTCCGGATACCGCGCAATCCATACAGGAAATGATATCTGATAGGGGCAGTGATAGCACATCTATGATTGCAACAATTTTGGGTATTGGGGTATTGATTTACGGCGCCACAGGGGTATTTTATCAGTTACAGAACGCATTGAACGATATATGGGAAACCGAGCCCAAATATTCCAACGAAATCTTGGCCACGCTCTTTATGCGGGTAAAGGGCTTTGGTTTTATTCTCATCTTTGGATTTTTACTACTGATCAGTTTTGTAATCACTTCCTTTCTTTCGGCATTTTCAAAACAGCTTTCGCGTCTTCTGCCCGATGGTATGTTGGAGCTGGGTTTTGTACTGGATATTCTGTTGTCCCTTGGATTTATCTATTTGCTGTTCGGGGCCATGTTCAAGTATTTGCCCAGTACCCATGTTCGTTGGAAAGCGGTAAAAGTTGGCGCAGCATTAACGGCCATCCTGTTTTTGATTGGTAAATACGCATTGGCTTTTTATTTTGGTAAAGCGGAGCCTGGATCTACCTATGGTGCTGCTGGGAGTATTATTTTAGTGATGCTGTGGGTGTCCTACTCTAGTTTGATACTTTCTTTTGGAGCCCAGTTTACAAAGATTTATTCCGATCGGTACCTTAAAAAAGAATAGATACCTAGCGGCTTGTACATCAATTTTTTCTTTTTTATTTGGTTGATTCAGAAAATAATAACCAAAAATTGGGATCAAGGATAATACCATCTGGCTTGGTGGTAGTTGGTATTCGAAGCACAGTCTGCTTATCATGAACCTCAAATTCGAAAATCGTGGTCTTCCCATTCCTTACGACACCAATCTCAATTGGAAATTGAAAGTTATGATGGTCCTGCGTTTGCTTTAGATTGACACTAATTTCCCCGTTCCTATACTTCCAACCCCACGTAATTTCCGGATAGCCTTTGGTGAAAATCCATTGTTGGAAAAAATCAGTCAGGTCTTCACCGGAAACTTCCTCCATAATCTTTTGAAAATCTGAAGTCATTGCGTTCGCATCCTGATACTTTTCATAATAGGATCGAATGCCTTTCCAAAATTTTTCATCCCCGATCCTATGCCGTAACATGTTCAATACCCACCCGCCTTTCTGGTAGGTGTTAACACTAAGGACTTTCAAAGGGTCCGTAATCGAGGGGTCTACGGTAGGTGATGGATTTTTTTGATAGTATTCGATAATTTGTTGCCGGTCCTGTGCCAATTGTTCTTTACGTTTGCCATCACCATAGACCCATTCTTGATACAATATCGCAAAGTAAGTAGCAAAGCCTTCACTTAGCCAAACATGGTTCCAATCGTTTTCTGTAGCAGAATTCCCGAACCATTGGTGCGCTATTTCATGGGCAATAAGTTCTTCCACCTCATTTTTTCCGGTTACCGAGTTTTCAAAGTAGGCAATGGTACCTGCATTCTCTAAACCGCCCCATTGCGTTTTGGCCTGCATATTGGCAAGTTTGCTATAGGAATAGGGACCTATGGAATCAATGAAATAGCGCAAAACTTTTGAGGCAACCCCATAGTCTGAAAATCCATCCAACCTATTTTCCGGATAGACCCAGGCCGAAACGGGAATTCCGTAAACCTCATCCAACAGCCTACTGGCAAATTTGGTAACGCCTATCGTTACAACTTTCATGGCAACTGGGGCAGGCTCCCTATAGGTGGTAAGCTTTAAACCATTGCCCAAGTTACTTTCCTCGATCTTTTCACCTGTGGCTACAACATCATAATAATCAGGTGCAGTTATGCTAAACGAAACACTGGCCTTATCCGAGGGATGGTCCACAACGGGTAACCAATGCCGGGCCAGATTGGGCCAATTATCCCCAAAGAATGACCGCTGGCCAAATTTGGTGGTGTCAATGACTAGGCCACGTTCTGGAATTCCTTCGTAGCTAACGGTGTATACATTTTGTAATGTTGAACCGGTGCGTGGAATAATTTTAAGTTTATTTTTTTCAAACGTAAAATTAGCGTTAATGGAATCTTCCAGCACCTCGGTAACGATCATCCCAAAACCGTCGGTTTTTCCAATTAGGTCAAGGGCAAATGCATTGATCCCTTTTTTAAAATCGATGGTAATTATTGCTTTCCCATTAATTTTATTGGTACTATCATTTAATTCCAAATTAAAGATATAATTCGTTACATCTGCTGATGTGTTGCGTTCGTAAGTATCTTGCCCTATGGCAAAAGAACCACTTAGAAGTAAAAGAAAAAGGAAGTTTTTCAAGACTGTTTTTTAATTTTGATACTGATTATTCCAAAGCGTTCATCTTTTGCTTTATTTCGGCTAGACATAAGTTCCCCAAGCTCCCTTCATGGGTATGATGGATATCACGTTTGGGGCTAAAAGTGCCGGCATTGATTTCCATCCCCATTTTTTTATAGGCATCCCTAAACGGCATCCCATTTTGTACAAGCTCGTTAAGGGTATCCACGCTAAATAGATAGTCATATTTTGGATCCTCTAAAATAGTGGTATGTACACGTATTTCCTTGAGGCTGAACGTCAATATTTCCAGACAGGCCTTCATTTCCTGTAGGGCAGGTACTATGATTTCCTTAACCAATTGCAAGTCTCTATGATAGCCGCTCGGCAGGTTGTTAATGACCAAGGTCAGTTGGTTGGGAATAGACTGTAGTTTATTGCATTTGCCACGTATCAGTTCAAATACATCTGGATTTTTTTTATGGGGCATAATACTTGATCCGGTCGTTAACTCATCCGGAAAAGAGATAAAATTAAAATTCTGACTCATGTAAAGACAAATATCCATCGCCATTTTTGACAAGGTGGCCGCAATATTGGCCATGCCAAAGGCAGTGGCTTTTTCGACCTTTCCCCTACCCATTTGAGCCGCTACTACATTGTATTTCATGGTCTTGAAACCTAATTCTTTTGTTGTGTAGCTTCGGTCTATAGGGAAAGAGCTACCATACCCTGCCGCACTTCCCAACGGATTTTGATCGGCTATTTTATAGGCGGCTTCAACAAAGTATAGGTCGTCTATCAGGCTTTCCGCATAAGCGGAAAACCAAAGCCCAAAAGAGGAGGGCATTGCTATTTGCAAATGGGTGTATCCAGGGAGCATGACTTTTTTATGTTCGGCTGCTTTCTCCATCAAGACATGGAATAGCGCTTTGGTCATAGACTTGATTTCCGTAAGCTCATCCTTTAAATACAAATGCATTGCCACCAAAACTTGATCGTTTCTAGATCGTGCGGTATGTATTTTTTTTCCGGTATCCCCCAAGCTGAGCGTGAGCATGTATTCTATTTTGGAATGCATATCCTCAAAAGAGGGTTCAATGGTAAAGGTTCCTTTTTCTATGCGCGTGGCGATTAGGTCCAATTCATCTACTAGTTCTTTGGTCTCCTTTTGGGAAAGCAAACCTATTTTTCCCAGCATTTTCGCATGTGCCTTTGAGGCTTGTACATCATACTTGGCCAGTAGTAAATCTAGTTCCCTATCGTTCCCCACTGTAAAGTGGTCTATTTTTTTATCGGTACTAAATCCTTTATCCCAGAGTTTCATAGTTCAAGTTCAAGTTCATTAATCAAGTTCAAACGCCTGAAGCGACTGTATATTCTTTAATTGGAGCGTGTATTTCCTTAAGTTTAAGCAATTAAAAAACCTTGTAATATTTTAATATAGAGGTCAATGCCCTCTTCAATTTCATGCACGTAAATATACTCATCTGCGGAATGTGAACGGGTACTATCTCCCGGCCCTAGTTTTAGAGACTGGCAACTCAAGGCTGCTTGATCTGATAGCGTGGGAGATCCATAGGTGCTACGACCCAGCGCAATACCTGATTGCACCAAAGGATGGTCTTTTTCAATTTTTGATGAGTTCAACCTGAGCGACCGTTCCTTTAATACACAAGGCGCTTCTTTTTTCAGTATTGTAGCGATTTCCTTATTGGAATAGGCGTCATTGACGCGTACATCCACAACCAAATCTACTTGGGCGGGTACAACGTTATGTTGGGATCCGGCATTGATTTGGGTAACTGTCATTTTCACATCACCCAATGCTTCGGAAGATCTTTCAAATTTATAATCCTTAAACCATTGTAGAGCCTCAATGGTATTATAGATGGCGTTATCCGTGTTGGGATGTGCGGCATGGGAAGGGGTCCCCTTTATCACGGCGTCAAAAACCACCAAACCTTTTTCTGCAATGGCCAATTGCATTAAGGTGGGTTCTCCTACTATGGCCACGTCTATGGGAGGTAATTTAGGTAAAAGTCCACGAAGGCTCTTCTTTCCTGCGTTTTCTTCCTCTGCCGATGCCACCATTAATACGTTATGAGTCAAACCGGTGGCCTCATAATAATGTACAAAAGTCGCTAGTAAGGAAACCAAAGCCCCCCCGGCATCATTGCTTCCCAATCCAAATAATTTACCATCCTCGATATGGGGCTGAAAAGGATCTTTTGTGTAAGCGGTATTAGGTTTTACGGTATCGTGGTGTGAGTTAAGAAGTAAGGTGGGTTTTTTTGCATCCCAATACTTATTTTTCGCGAATACATTGTTTCCATCCCGCTCAGTAGGTATATGATACCCTCCCAACCAAGTTTGGATGGCATCAGCTGTTCGATCCTCCTCCTCTGAAAAGGATTGAATGGAGATCAAATCCTTCAATAGTTCAATAGCGCTGTGGGTCAGTTCTTTTTCTGTCATATTAAAGGGTTATTGTGGTGTATTGTGATGCATTTTTTTCCAATAGGCCAACATCCCCTAAACATACCTTTTTTACTTGGCTTTCCAAAGCATGAAAGCAGTTCTGAAGTTTTGGTAACATACCATCCGAAATGGTACCATCTGCTAGAAGTTCTCGATATTTTTTAGAATCAAGATGCTTTAAGACGGAATTCTCATCGGCTATATTTAGCAACAATCCTTTTTTTTCAAAACAATAATATAGGGTAGTCTCATAAAGATCGCTCATGCCAATGGCTATCTCAGAAGCAATGGTATCTGCGTTCGTATTCAATAACTGTCCTTTTCCATCGTGGGAAAGCGCACAAAAAATAGGGGTAAGCCCAAGCGTTAAAAAGTGGGCCAATAATCCAGAATTGACACCCTCAATATCACCTACAAAGCCATAATCGATATCCTTAATTGGGCGCTTGTGGGCCTGTATGGTATTTCCGTCGGCGCCGCTCAAACCTAGTGCGTTAGTTCCTTTTGCCTGTAATATGGAGACAATCTTCTTATTCGCCAATCCGCCATAAACCATGGTAATAATTTCTAAGGTATCGCTATCGGTTATGCGCCTCCCATCAATAATTTTTGAGGCTATACCTAATTTGGAAGCCAATACTGAAGCTAGTTTTCCACCACCATGAACCAATATTTTTAGCCCCTCAAATTTTGAAAACGCGGTCAAGAAAATGTCCATAGCTTTTTCGTCCTCAATTACGTTCCCGCCAATTTTTACTATGGAAAGTTTTTGTTTCATGTTATGTGTTTAAAATTCCACCATCTATGGTCATTGCCGTTCCCGTTATCCAAGAAGCATCAGAAGAGGTCAGGAAAAGTGCTAAATGGGCAATATCTTTTGGCTGGCCCAATCTTTTGAGCAATGTGGTGTTCGCTGCATTTTCTACAGCCTGTTCTGGATGCTCGAAGGCTTTAGCTGAGTCCCATAGCAAGGGAGTGTCCACAGGTCCGGGGCAAATAGCATTTACCCTAATTTTTGGTGCATATTCTACAGCCATTTGTCGCATTAGGGCCAAGGCACCTGCCTTGGAGGCGCAATAAGCGGGATGATTTGGAAAACTTTTGAAGGCGGCAATGGAAGCATTGATAAGGATGGAAGCACCCGTATTTTTTTGTAATTCCGGGATGGCATATTTACTTAAATAGAATAGGGAGGACAGGTTGACTTCCATCGTATTTTTCCAAACTTCTTCGGATAAATCCGTCACACTGCCCAAGCCCAGAATTCCGGCATTCATGGAAACAATGTCCAAGCGTCCAAATTCGTTTATGGCCTTGCGCACCAATCGGGCATTATAATCAGGAACGCTAACATCACCGCCCAAAAAAATGGAATGCTTGCCAAGTTCTTGGGTCAACGCCATTCCACGCTCTGCGTTTCTTCCGGAGAGCACAACTTTAGCACCTTCTGCGACAAACGCCCGTGCAATTGCTTTTCCCATACCACTAGTGGCGCCGGTAACGATAGCGACTTTAGCTTCCAATTTATTCGACATGTTTAACCTCTAAATTTTCTAAAATTTTCTTCAAAACGAGCTGGGCGGCATAGGTTCTATTATTGGCCTGCTCAATAACCAAGGATTGCTCACTGTCCAATACATCATCACTTACGACCATATTCCTGCGAACGGGCAAACAGTGCATAAATTTCGCTTTACCAATCTTTTTAAGGGTCATTGTCCAGGCGGGGTCCAAGTTGGTCACTTTTCCATAGTCCTTAAAATTGCTCCAATTTTTCACATATACGAAATCGGCATTTTCCAATGCTTTTTCCTGATTGTATTCTATCTCGGTACCCTGGGTTATTTTAGGGTCCAATTCGTATCCTTCTGGGTGGGTAATTATAAACCTGGCATCCTGCTTGTGCATCATTTGAACAAACGAATTTGCCACGGCATGGGGTAGGGCCTTAGGATGGGGCGCCCAAGAAAGTACAATTTTCGGCTTATTTTTAAACTTCTGCTCACCCATGGTAATGGCGTCTGCCAAGGCCTGTAAAGGGTGTCCTACGGAACTTTCCATATTTACGATCGGGACACTCGCATATTTCTTAAATCCGTTCAACACTTCTTCGGCCGCATCTTGTTTCTGGTCTACCAAGCCAGCAAATGCACGTATGGCAATAATATCGCAATATTGTGAAATAACCTGGGCTGCTTCTTTGATATGTTCCGATGTTCCTTGGTCCATTACGGTACCATCAGCGTATTCAAGGGCCCAACCCTCGTTCCCAAAATTCATGACCATGACCTCCATACCCAAATTCATGGCGGCTTTTTGTGTGCTTAATCGGGTACGTAGTGAGTTGTTAAAAAACAAGAGGCCTATCGTTTTATCCTGCCCCAAATTTTTGTGAGCCCTAGGATTCTTTTTAAGTTCTATGCCTTCCTTTACCCAAGTTGGTAAATCTGCTATGTCATTGACGGATAAATAGTGCTTCATGCCATAATTTTTGTGAAAATGCTTTTGTTCGCAATGGCATCAAGTATAAAATTATCCTTGAGCCCATTGGTGATCCAGGTTTCTATACCCGCTTTTTGTGCGATTGATGCCGCTTCAATTTTCGATTCCATTCCACCCGTACCTTGGCTGCTTTTTAAACTGCCTATTTCGGACCTCAATTGCCCTAAGTCACTGACGTTTTTAATGGTTTCGGGTTGGGAGCTTTCCAACGAAGTTTTTGTGTAAATACCATACGTGTTCGTGGCAATAATCAAAAGGTCTGCCTCCAGTAACGCCGCGGCTAAACCTGCAAGTTTATCATTGTCCCCAAACTTAATTTCATCGGTAGCCACGGTATCATTTTCGTTAATGATGGGGATGAAATTATTGGCTACCAGAATATCGATTGTGTTCCTAATATTTTCTTTGGACTGATTTTTTTCAAAGTCGGAATAGGAGAGTAGGCATTGCGAGGTGAAGAGTCCCAATTCCCTAAAATTTTCTTGGAAGATGCGCATTAAATGGGGTTGGCCAATAGACGCCAAGGCTTGTTTCACATTAATTTCTTCACCATTGTGCTCTAATTTTACGAATTGGCGGGCAGCAGCAATGGCTCCTGAGCTTACAATAATAAATTCGTATTCTTCTTTTAAGGCCGCAATCTGCCTTCCTATATCCTCTATTTTACCCCTGGATATATGTTCAGAATCCTTGGTCAAGGTATTGGTGCCGATCTTTAATAAAACTCTTTTTTTGGTCATTCTTTTATTCGGTTCTTCTTACTCGTGTTGCCGGGTCATCCTAGTTTTTTGTTCACGTCGACTATGCTACTTAACCTACTTATTTTGATCCTCAACCAATATCTTTCATTTTTTCTCCCTAAGGGATTTATCGTACTTGTCCGGTGCCCTTGATGAACCATTTATTGGTTACCAAATGCTGTAAACCAATGGGTCCGCGTTGGTGGAGTTTATCCGTACTGATGGCGAGCTCCCCACCCAATCCAAATTGCCCCCCATCTGTAAAACGGGTAGAGGCGTTATGGTAAACTGCGGCCGCGTCTACGTCTTGCATAAAAACATTCGCTTCTTCCCCATTAGTGGTGATGATACTTGCGGAATGACCTCCGCCATGGGTATTGATAAGCTCCACGGCTTCCGTTACATTGGGCACTTGACCAATAAGTATCTTATAATCCAGAAACTCTTCGCGCCATACGGAGGCGTCCTGCATTAGGGAGGTTCCTTCCAGACCAGCAAGTTTTGTATCTGTCAAAATTTCTACCCCATGTTTTTTTAAAGATTGTATTAAAAGATTTAAAAACTCAAGCTTACGTGGTAAATCTCTTGAAATTAGCACTTTGTCTAAAGCATTGCAAGCAGATATTTTAGTGGTTTTTGCATTGATAATGATATCTAGCGCCATTTGTAAATCCGCATCGTGTGACACATAAACGAAATTATTTCCACGACCACTTACGATTACGGGGCATGAAGCGTGCTTTTTGACAAAACTAATAAGTTTTTCACCTCCTCTGGGCACAATCAAATCCAATGGTTCTGTTGGTTTTTCCAAGAATTTTTGGGTTTCCTCCCTAGAGTAATTTAGATAGGTAATCCAGTCTTTTGAGCAATTGCATGCCTCAAGGGCTTGATGCCATAAGTTAACCAAAACCAAATTAGAGTTCAATGACTCCTTGCCACCTTTTAAAAGAATTTTGTTTCCCGATTTAAAAGTGATTCCGGCAGCCTCTATAGTAACATCAGGTCTGGATTCGTAAATGATAAGTACCGTTCCAAACGGGGCCGTTCTGTTGCTTATTTTTAAACCATTGTCATGGTTGAAATGAAATCGCTCTATGTGTAACGGATCATCCAAGACGGCTAATTGCCTTAACGAGGCCACCATTTCACCAATCTTTTTTTTATCAACCTTTAGGCGGTCCGTCATCGCAATATCGTCAGATTCAAAAGAACTCAAATCCTTCTCATTCGCTGATACAAATATCGATTCCTCTTGGCGTACTAGTTCTGCCATACGCAGTAAAACCTTATTTCTTATTTGTATGGGGAGTAACTTAGTCATCCAAAGCAGTTTTTAAAGCTCTAAAAAATAGGTCCAAATCGCTGGGTCCAATGTTCAGGGCAGGCAGGATTCGTAATACGTTTTTGTCCTTTGCACCACCGGTAAAGATATGATGGTCGTAAATGAGTCTCTTGCGTAATTCGGCTACCTCAAAATCAAATTCCAGCCCTAGCATTAATCCACGCCCTTTTACCCGTTTTACTTGAGGGATTTCTTGAGCTTTTTCCGTAAAATATGCACCAAGTCTTTTGGCATTGGCTATCAAATCCTCTTTTTCCAAGACTTCTAAAACGGCTAGAGTAGCTACACAGGCCAAATGGTTTCCGCCAAAGGTAGTGCCTAAAAGTCCGTATTTAGCCGGTATACTTTCGTGCAATAAAATACCGCCAACGGGAAAACCATTTCCCATGCCTTTGGCAATACTTATAATATCGGGTTGAATGGCATGGTGTTGAAATCCGAAAAACTTGCCGCTTCTTCCAAAACCGGATTGAACTTCATCTGCGATCAATACGACCTTATGTTCTTTACAGAGCGATGCTATTTTTTGATAGAACACCGTAGATGGTTCATCGAGACCACCTACACCTTGTATTGCCTCTAAAATGACACCACAAACATCCCCTTTTTGTATTTCAGCCTCGAACCCTTTTACATCGTCCAACTGTAAAAAAGTTACTTTTTGTTGCTGGTTAATGGGGGCGTTTATGGAAGCATTGTCCGTTGCGGCTACTGCGGCTGAGGTACGGCCATGAAAGCTATTTTTAAAGGCAATGACCCGCGATTTTCCGGTTGTGAACGACGCCATTTTTAAGGCGTTTTCGTTCGCTTCCGCACCAGAACTGCATAGGAAAAGATTGTAATTCTCGCAACCGGACTGCCGCCCAAGTCTGGTGGCCAACTCTTCCTGTAAAGGATTTTGTACCGCGTTACTATAGAACCCGATCTTATTGAGCTGCTCCGTTAGCCTGGCTACATAATGTGGGTGCGAATGGCCTATGGAAATAACGGCATGGCCACCGTAAAAATCAAGATACTCCTGTCCCTCGTCGTCGGTAACCACGATTCCTTTGGCTGAAACTGGGGTTACATTATAAAGTGGATAAACATCGAATAATTTCATTTTCAAAGGTTTACGTTCTTAACCGGTCCTAAAACCGGCAGCAGGTTTTATTTGGTTTTGAATTCGGTGATTTTGTCAAAAGAAGCCACGATACCACGAATTAGGGAGGAGCTTAATCCTTGGTGTTCCATCTCATTGAGTCCTGTAATGGTACAGCCCATGGGTGTGGTTACCCGGTCAATTTCCTCTTCTGGATGGTTGCCGGATTCTATTAACAAACTTGCGGCGCCATTACAGGTATGCATGGCCAATTCTTGGGCTTCCTGCGCATCAAACCCTAATTGTATGGCACCTTGGGTAGTAGCACGTATCAAACGCATCCAAAAAGCAACACCACTGGCGCAAATGACCGTTGCGGCCTGCATCTGACTTTCAGGGATGTCCATGGAATGGCCCATTCTATTGAAAATGGCCTTGGCCAAGTCTATGCGCTTCTTGCCATTTACATTACTACAGATACAGGTCATGGATTTACCAACTGATATGGCGGTATTTGGCATAGATCTTATAATGTAGCGTTCCTGCCCTACAATAGCTTCTATTTTGTCTATTCCGAAACCGGTTATCGTAGAAATCAATACGTGATTATCGCCCAATAAGTCCTTAATATCTTCTAAAATTGCGGCAAAATGCCCCGGTTGCACCGCAAAAATTAAAATATCAGCATTTAAAACAGCCTGCCGGTTATCATCCGTTACCGTAACATTACCAAATTTTTCGAATTCCTGGATGGATTTTTTATTTCTTTTGGTGAGGTACATGCTCGTGGCCCCATTGCTATTTAGGATTCCTTTTGCTATCGATAGCCCTAAATTGCCCGTTCCTATGATTGCTATTTTCATTGATACCTTATTTTCTATTTATTTTCTTGGGGAACTCTTTCTTCAAATTCAATTTCCTATGCTATTCCTTTTCACCACTTAACAACTTTTACTTCTTTTGGAGCCCAATGTTGTATTTTAAACCGATATAATTTTTATGATTGGCAACTGAGCGTAGCCGATGTCAAAATACCCCCGCTTTTAAATTCAACCCCAAATCCTCTTCCAATCCAAAAATCAGGTTCATGTTTTGTACCGCCTGGCCGGAGGCTCCCTTCAACAAATTATCGATGGCCGTGGTTATGAGCAAAATGTCTTCATGTTTATGCAAATGCACGTGGCATTGATTTGTATTTACGACCTGTTTTAAATGGATGGGAGCTTCTACTACTTGCGTAAAAAGGGCTTCCTTATAAAAATTATGGTACAGGTCCATAGCGGAAGCCAAATCTCCGTCATATTTGGTATAGGACGTTGCCAATATACCTCTAGTAAAGTTGCCCCTTACCGGCATAAAATAAAGCATACCGCTATTGTCTTGTAGGGAATGCAGGCTTCCGTTGATTTCTCCAAGATGTTGATGCGTAAAGGGTTTATACCAGCTTATATTATTATTTCTCCAAGAGAAATGCGACGTATCCGAGGGGCTAACGCCTGCACCGGTGCTACCCGTTACCGCATTAATATGAACCTCATTTTTTAAATAACCTGCATTGGCTAAGGGTAAAAGCGCCAATTGTATGGCCGTGGCAAAACAGCCTGGGTTCGCGATATAGCTAGAATGTTGAATTTTTTCGCTGTTCAGTTCCGGAAGACCGTAGACGAATTTTTTTCCATCCAGTACAGCATCTGCATGTAACCTAAAGTCATTACTTAAATCGATTATTTTAGTGTGTGCAGAAAACCTTTTCTCTTTTAAGAAAATCGTAGAATTTCCGTGGCCAAGGCATAGGAAAACGATGTCCACGCCCAAATTTACGTCGCTCGTAAATTGTTGATCGGTCAACCCGGCAAGGTCCGGGTGCGCGGTAGAAAGTTGTTGCCCGGCCCTTGTGGTACTGTGTATAAAATCAATTTCAACTGCCGGATGATTCATTAGAATACGAATGAGTTCACCACCCGTATAACCACTACCACCAACTATTCCTGCTTTAATCATATCTTCAAAATTCAAGTTGAATAGGTTGAAAAATTGTATTTGATGTTGACATAGTACTCGTCTTTTTTATAAAAGTCATCAAATGTTTTGAAAGCTTTTTCATTTCCGCTTCGCTTAGTAACCCTTATTGTTACTCTTAACCATCAACCATTCACATGGGTGTAAATTTTTCCCGCATTGGATTGTATCTTTATAAATCCTTTTGCTTCCTCTGCCGACCACCCTTTATTCATTTCACCGTAGCTACCAAAAGAGGCGTTCATGAGGTCATGTTTGGAGGCAATTCCATTCAACCTAAACTGAAATGGGTAAAGGCTTACAAATACATCTCCGGAAACTGTTTTTTGGCTATCCGTTAGGAACGCTTCTATATTCCGCATAACAGCATCCAAGTAATTACCCTCGTGCAATAGCATTCCATAGAAATTTCCTTGTTGTTCTTTTTGGAATTGCTGCCATTTGGTCAAGGTATGTTTTTCCAATAGATGGTGTGCCTTTATAATCAACAGCGCCGCGCTTGCCTCAAAACCTACCCTGCCTTTAATGCCGATTATGGTATCCCCTACATGTATATCCCTCCCTATTGCGTATTTGGAGGCAATGGCCTCTACTTTTTCGATATTCCGTACGGGACCGTCTTTTTCTCCATTAACGGCGACGAGTTCCCCTTTTTCAAAAGTCAAGGTGATATCCGTAGGATTTTTTTCCTGCAATTGACTTGGGTAGGCACTATCTGGGAGTGCTTTACCCGAAGTCAAGGTTTCCGCACCTCCTACAGAAGTTCCCCACAATCCCTTGTTAATGGAATATTTGGCCTTTTCCCAAGCATAGTCCACACCATTTTGTTTTAGGTATTCAATTTCCTCTTCCCGGGCCAATTTTTTATCCCGAATAGGGGTAATGATTTCAATATTGGGAGCGATAATCTGAAATATCATATCAAAACGCACTTGGTCATTTCCGGCTCCCGTGCTACCATGGGCAATATAATTGGCTCCTATTTTTTTGGCATACGTAACGATTTCAATGGCTTGTACAATTCGTTCTGCACTTACCGATAGGGGATAGGTATTGTTTTTTAACACGTTTCCAAAAATGAGGTACTTCACCACCCTGTCATAAAACGTTTGCACCGCATCTATCGAAGTATAGGAAGTGGCTCCCAATTGAAGCGCCTTCTCTTTTATGCTATTAATCTCATCAGTTGAGAAACCGCCTGTATTCACGCTAACCGCATGTACTTCAAATCCTTTTTCTTTGGATAAATATTTTGCACAGTACGAAGTATCCAATCCACCGCTATAGGCAAGTACTAATTTTTTCATTGTA
This sequence comes from uncultured Flavobacteriaceae bacterium, assembly GCA_963793365.1. Lineage (GTDB taxonomy): Bacteria > Bacteroidota > Bacteroidia > Flavobacteriales > Flavobacteriaceae > Maribacter. The sequence continues at coordinate 368,049 of CAWBZP010000004.1, forward strand.
TTTAATTTTTAAACGATACTATCAAACAAAGCGAGGTACTTTTTTCTATGACCGGCGCCCCTTGCTATTTTAGCTCTTGCCGATAGTAGATTTATTTCACTTCTTTTTTCTTTAAAAACAAACTTTCCTTAATGCTCTTCAATCGTTGAAAAGCCTTGCTGTTCATTTCTTTTTCTTGGTTGGGTTTTTTCTTACTGGCGGAGTCATACAACATACCTGTGCATAGACACATCTTTTGTTCGGTCCGGGTGAGAATATCAAAATTTTTACAGGTTTGGCAGCCTTTCCAAAACTCCGGGTCATCTGTAAGTTCTGAAAATGTCACAGGCTTGTATCCTAGCTCGTAATTGATTTTCATTACCGCTAACCCAGTTGTAATCCCAAAAATTTTGGCATCGGGAAACTTTTTTCTACTAAGCTCAAAAACTTTTTGTTTTATCTTTTTTGCAAGCCCTTGTCCACGATAATCCGGATGCACGATGAGACCCGAGTTGGCTACGAATTTCTCATGACCCCAAACCTCAATATAGCAGAAACCGGCAAATTTATCCCCGTCCAGAGCTAGAACGGCATTTCCGTTCGATAATTTTTTCTGAATATACTCCGGGGTACGTTTTGCGATACCGGTACCCCTAACTTTGGCGGACTCCGCAATGGTATCGCATATAATCTGGGCGTATTTAAAATGTGATTCGTTAGCAACAATTAAGTTCATTGCTATGTGGTTTTAAAATGTAAAGAATTGTTTTGATTTTTTGTGCGGAAATGGACTCACCTAATTCCATAAATAGAGCTAACCCTTACGGGCGACGGCGAGATGTGAACGGGCGTGCCAGAGCAACTGGGCTCATTGGCAAATTCAAAAGATGGATTTTTTCGTTCATTAGAGGGTAAAGGTACAAATTATATTATACAGACTTTGTTTAAGCTTGTTTTTTTACAAAAACCTCAATTTTTGTTACGTTGTGAAATAATTTCGTAGACAAGAAAGCCAAATACTGCAGTATATTCAATGGCCAGTAGCCAGATACTTTCCTTAAAGTCCGGTTGCGAATAGGCAAAGTAACTAAGGACTATGGCCGCAGACCATACCAAAGCAAATCTATAAGCGGTAAATGGTGCCAATACTATTAAGAAGATACAATACCATGGATGCACGGTTGTTGCCATAAAATAGTACAAAGCCAATACCCACATCATTGAAGAGAGTAAGGTGGTCAAATTCTCGTTCTTTCTAAAAAAGGTGAACAAAAGAACAACACCTATGGTAATGTACGGTGTAATACTTCCATAGGTTTTAATAAATTCCCATGGTTTTGCATCCCATTGAATTGCTATCTGTTCCACCACATGGTATAGCCCGGCATTAAACTCAAAATTAGAAAACCAAAGGCTTAAGGTTTGGTGATAATTATGAAGGAATTCTGGCGTGTAAAAGGGGATAAACAATAAAAGCACCGTTATGGCTGCAATAAAATAAAAGACAAGACTTTTTTTTAAGCCTAGGAATCTTAGGAAAAGAGGGAGAAACAAAAGGGGAACTAGCTTCACGGATATGGAGCATCCTAAAAAAACTGCGGCAACCTGCCACTTTTTAAGCGAAAGCAGGTACATGGAAAAGATAAAAAAGAAGATCATGACCCCTTCAAAATGCAGGTTTCCTATGAGCTCCACAATAACCAGGGGATTCAAAAAATACCAAAAGATCAAATGCGGTGATAGGTTGAGGTTCTTCAATAGTTTTCTTCCAAAATAGAAGATACCGATGTCGGCCAAAATAACCATACTCCGTAGCACCACTATACCACTTAAAATACTTTTACCTCCTAATAGGACCGCCAAACCAAAAAGGAGTTGGTTAAGGGGCGGATAATTACTAAAATGCCGTGCACTAAGTTCACCCATACCCTGGTGAAGCGCCTGTGCGTTTGCAATACTCAAGTCTGGTTGTGCTATCAATTCGTTGGGAGTATATATATAGGGGTTTATCAGGTTGCTGACTAATTGGCCATCCCAAATAAAACGGTAGAAGTCTTGGGAAAGATTAGGTTCGGCAACTAGAAAAATCAATCTAAAAAGTACCCCTGTAGTGAGTAGAAATTTAAAATTCCATTTTTCAAACTGTATCAATTTAAAGCACAATAGAAACAGTGCTATAAAAAGGGTTAAAAGCTGTACAAATGCCGTACGTTCTAGCTGGTAGGCAAACGTATAATAGAAAACCAAACTTAAACAAGCCAATAAGAGCCCAAGCTTGTGTAATTTTAGAAATTTTAGGATAGCATCGGGCATTGGTACTGGGTTAGGATGCCCCAATTTAACCGTTTTTTATCGGATTATGATTTTAACGCTCCATCATTTTACCAAGTAATTCTTTCATCATCTTGGCCGCCAAGTAGGCGGTCATCTCTTGAAAATCGCGATCTGGATTGTATTCAACGATATCCACACCAACTACCTCGGTGTCTATAGTTTGAATTAAATCGATTACCTGTCTTGAGGTAAGTCCGCCTGGCTCATGGTGCGATACGCCGGGCGCAAAAGCCGGGTCAAATCCATCGAGGTCTAGTGAAATGTACAATGGATTCTCAAATTGTGGAATTGTATTTAAATTTAGGTCCTTCATTTCATGCACCTCAACCTTAAATTTTTGAGCCTGTTCTTTTTGATGGGAATTTAAGGTTCGTATTCCCACCTGTACTAATTTTACGGCATACCCTTGTTCCATTATTCTGGCGAAGGGGCAGGCATGGGAATAGGGATCGCCTTCATACTCGTGGTAAAGGTCTGCATGGGCATCGATATGTAAAATATCCAATTTTGGATAAAACTGGTTGTAAGCTTTTAGGATGGGAAATGTTACGGAATGATCACCGCCCAGCGAAAGGATTTTACTGTGCTTCTCAAGATGTTTTGCAGTTATTTTTTCAATATCGAAATAGTCGTTGATCTCAAAATCGCCACTATCTGTAACTAATTTATGTTCTATGGAGATTCCGTTTTCGGCAAATAGGTTCATAGAATCACTGTAGAGGGCTTTTCTAATTAGGGATGGCGCTTTTGCCGGGCCTTTTTGGAATGAAGATTTGGCATCCCAATTAATCCCTTGGATATTTATTTTTTTGATCATGGACAGTCAGAGAATAAGGTACTAAGATATCGATTTGTTTAATTTATGCATCGTATTGGGATTGTTGTAGGTTTGAGGCACGTGTTTGCTAGCCCTATGATGCTATCAGATTTCTATTTTTCCACGTCCGCAGTTCAAAACTCAATTTAATTTTCGAATTAAGGCATAGCTTATAGTAGAACCGGGATACTAGTGCATAGCATTTTCTAGTTCGAAGAATTTGAAGAGGTAATTAACGTGCGCAAACCAACATTGTTTTCCTTAAAAATTGAGCATTGCCCAAAGTAAAAAAAATGGTGATTTTCACAGGGCAGTGGATATGGTAAATGAAGTTGTCCTTAGTTATTCGTTTCCTGGTATGGACTTAGGCCATGATTTCCGATAATCGTCCCTCGTTTTTTTATAGCTTTTGGATAGACTCTTGGCTTCATCTTCTGAATATATACTTTTTGCCTTTTTAAAAAACTCCTCTTCTTCGTCCTTTAAATGATGTTTTACCTTATCCGCCAATTTCTCCATGGTGGCCAACCAATGCGGAGAGCTCATATCAGTGTCTTCCAATTCTTCGATTAGCTCGTCCATTTCATGATGTTCTGCCATTCCATGTCTGGCATCTTCCTGCATCTTATCGGTATCGATTAACGGAGCGTAAAAATACCGCTCCTCAGCTACGGCATGAACCTCCAACTCTTTCTTTAAATCCTCCCAAAGCTTTTTCCGTTCATCGGATTTACCGGAAGTTTTTACGATCTTGTCGCATAGGCTTCGTTGTAGGTCGTGATCTTGGGTAATGGCTTCGTAAATGTTCATTTCGCGCTTCTTTAGGTCTAAAATAAGTTCAATATCACTTACCAAGGTAGTTGTTTTATTCATTTTTTTGGCCTGCACTTTGTGCTCCATAACGCATAAGATTTGCTGTAAAAGGAATTAGCATACAGTTTTGGAGGATTATATACTAAAATCGTAATCTTAGAGAGAATTTGAATAGATGTACGTTATCTAATGCCGTTGGCTTGCTATGGGTTGCTCGACCTCCCATACCCTAAATTTTATAATTTCGGCTATTAGTAGTGCGGGTAATGGTAAATTGTGTGGAAATTGGACTGAGCCCTTGCCGTGTTTATAGCTGGACAGTTTTTCTTTAAACTTTTCATGTCCTGTAGGCGTGGCATAAAACCCGATATGTTTTGCGAAGCCGCCAAAATAGACCAATGGTTTTTTGTGAAGGGTGTAAGCGGGCATACCGTATGCAATCTGTTCAACTGAGGCTGGCGCATTGTCTTTAATGATTTTGCGGATACAAATGAGTTTTGTTTGAATTTCAGTTGGGAAGCCCAGTAAGTATTCATCAACGGTTTTTATGCGCTGTTCCATTATTGTAAATTATATCTTTTTGTTCAATTTATCTTTTCAAAATTAACGTCAATCAAGGCTAGATGCGTAAAATAAAAAAGAGGCTTTTCTAAGCCTCTTTAATCTACATTGTCATGTTTTTATTTAAGCCCTAGCGGTCAATGATTTGAAGAATACAAAACCAAAACCTAGAAACAGCATAAAGTGGAACGGAAACAATCCAAAATCGTTCAATGGAATGGCGCTATACATACCAAAAAGAAAGTAGACCATTAAAGCAAATTCCAAAATCATGTTTGGGGAAAGTTTTTTGGCCAAATATTTATTACCCTTCCAACTTTCCTTTAGCGCACCAATATTGAATTTAGGTGTACGTACAAATTCACTTCGTTTTCCCATATGCCCTTCCAATACTGCGATTGAATTATGAAGGGAGAAGCCCAATGCGACGGAAAAGAAGGTGAAAAATATTTTAATGTAGTCCACAAAATTGTCAAAACTACTTCCCTGGATACTTTTGTAAGTAAACCAATAGCAGATGAACAGGATAATCGTACTTATGGTGAATAGACTTAACAAAGAGAACACCCAATCTAAATGACCGTACGTGTTTTTTATGTATAAAGAGGGGATGCTTAATAAAGCAACCAAGAAAACACAGAGGAACATGGAACTGTTCAACAAGTGCATGACCCCATGGAATTTTGTCCTAAAAGGAATGTTTTTCGCTTTGATTACGCTCCAAACCGTCTTCCTAAAGTTCTCCGCACCTCCTTTGTTCCAACGGAACTGTTGGGAACGTGCCGCACTTATAACAACGGGAAGCTCTGCCGGGGTTTCTACATCTTCCAAATACTTGAACTTCCAATTTTTCAATTGCGCGCGGTAGCTCAAATCCAAATCCTCCGTTAAGGTATCTCCCTCCCAGTTACCGGCGTCTATGATACATTCCTTTCTCCAAATACCTGCGGTACCGTTAAAGTTGATAAAATGTCCTTTACTGTTACGGCCAACTTGCTCTAAGGTAAAGTGGGCGTCAAGTGCAAAAGCCTGAATTTTGGTAAGCGTGGAATAATCACGGTTCAAATGCCCCCAACGGGTCTGTACCACTCCAATTTCTTGATCCTTAAAATAGATTACGGTCTTCTTTAACCAATCTGAAGCTGGCATAAAATCAGCATCGAAGATGGCAATGAACTCCCCTTTGGCAATCGTTAGTCCTTCTTTTAAGGCACCGGCCTTATAGCCAGACCTGTCCGTTCTTCTGATGTGCTGAATATCAAGTCCGGTTTCCTGTAATTTGGCAATGCTGGCAGCGGTGTCAACAACAGATTCATCCGTAGAGTCGTCCAGCACTTGAATTTCCAATTTACTTTTTGGGTACTCTATTTTTGCGATATTTTCCAAAAGGCGTTCCATTACATATTCCTCATTGTAAACAGGAAGCTGAATGGTTACAAAAGGAATTTCCTTTGGGTCCAATAAATTATATTTTGGTGCGGTCTGGTTCTGCCGCTTTTGGGACAAATAATTGACCAAGAGATTTAGCTGCGCCAAGCTGTAAAAGAAAATCAACAGTAAAGAAACACTGTAGATGATAATGATAAGATACGCTATTGTTAGTGCCATATTATTTGATACTGTATTTAAAGATCCAACCCAAAATTTTTACGCCTGCAAATATACTACCTTTTACGGTTCCTGAAACTTTTGACACCCCAATTCTTTTCTTGTAACGTACTGGTACTTCGGTATGTGTCATTTTTTTCTTTAAAACTTTCAACTGCATTTCAACCGTCCATCCGTAGGTCTTATCCTCCATTTTCAATTCTTTGAGCTTTTCGTATTTAATGGCCCTAAATGGGCCTAAATCCGTAAACTTTGCGCCAAAAAATAATCGCATCAAAAATGTGGCCAGCCAATTGCCAAAAACCTGTTGCGGCGTCATAGATCCCTCCTCCCGCAAGCTTTTTTTTCTGGCTCCTACAACGAAATCAACATTTTCCTCCAAAATAGGGGCTACCACTTTATCCAATTCCTCAGGATAGTCAGAATAGTCTCCATCGATAAATACGATAATATGGGGGTGTTTGGATTGCGCCGCAACATAATCCAGACCGCATAAGCAGGCGTAACCATAGCCCTTTCTAGGCTCCGTAAGTACGGTAGCGCCCGCAGCTAGGGCGTTCTTGACGGTGTCGTCTGATGAATTGTTGTTGATAACTATTATTTCCGATACGGATTTTGGAAGCTTGTGAATAACGTGCGCGATGGAATTTGCCTCATTAAAGGCCGGAATGATTACTTTGATATCGGTCATTATTTTAAATCGGATAAACTGTTTTCATGTGTAAACACATCCAAATCTGTCCATTCCTTTCGCTTTTCGCCCTCACTATATTGTTCGGCCGATACCAACCTTCCTTCCTCATATTTTAAACAATAACCGTTTTTTTGGCTATTGTTCAATTCGCATTTATGGTTCACGCGACCCTTATTGTCATAGTACAACCACCAGCCAACGCGCTCATTGCTTTGATAATGGCCTTCTTCGGTTCTAATGCGGTTCTCATCATAGAAAAACCAATATTTTTCCTTTTTGTCATATTCGAAAAAACCTTGTTCGGATAATTTTCCGTTAGGGTAATAGAACCGCCAATAATCTGTTTTTGTGGTATAGCGCATCCATCCTTCACTTTCCAACATTCCGTTGTCATAGTAATTGCGTTCGTAGCGTTTTTCCTCCAGTATCGAGAATGAAACGATGAACAGGAATAATCCAATACCGCAAGCGAATTTCTTTATACCCATTACTTGTTCCTGTTTACCAACTCCATAAGATCGACATCGTTACCTAGCAAAACCTCCTTTGAATTAATACGTCCTTTGTCCGGCCCGTTCTCCAGCTTAAGAACGCCCCTGGGGCATACTGCTGAACAGATACCGCACCCTACACAGCTAGAGCGCACAATGTTTTCGCCTTTTTGTGCATAGGCACGTACGTCTATCCCCATTTCACAATAGGTGGAGCAATTGCCACAGGAAATACACTGTCCGCCATTCGTTGTAATCCGAAATTTGGAAAATAAGCGTTGTTGAAAACCTAAAATGGCCGCCATGGGGCATCCAAACCTACACCATACCCTATTGCCAAATATGGGGTAGAACCCGGTACCGATTACTCCGGAGAATATACTTCCGATTAAAAAGCTATAGGAAGTGCGTAAGGTTTCGGATTTAAAGATGAAAATATTTCCACTGCCACTAAAAAAGTGCATTCCAAAAAGGACGGCAATAATAGTGAAATAGCCTATAGCGCCATATTTGGCATCCTTCTCAAGTTCTTTTCTTTTGTAAACCATGACCCAGGTAAATACGGCCGTCAATAGCACCGCTACACCGGTTAGGAACGTGGTTTTGGTAAGCCAATATTTACTGCTGTCAGTACCTAGATAGGAATAAATGACCGCTGTGGTCATTAAGGTAACAAAAACCACGACACTATGCACCACCCAGCGCTCTACCTTCCACGCGAATTGTGATTTGTCGCTCAAATGGCGAAACGGATCCCCGGCAGTTTCAGCGAGGCCGCCGCAACCGCAGACCCATGAACAATACCATCGCTTACCATATTTATAGGTCAACAGGGGTGAAATGACAAAAATGGACAGAATACCAAAAAGCAGCATGGCCAAACCAATATTTCCAGCATCGATAAAGCTATTGACCCGGTACCGTTCAAAATTATAATAATTCAAAGGCCACATATTTTTAAGGTCATAGTAGGGCAAATCCCCATTTAACCGGGCCATAATTTCCGGAATCAAAAAGGCAAAAGCAGTCTGAAAAAACATAACGCTTATGGTACGCAACCGCTCATACCTGTTATGCCTGTATTTCCACATGAATTTAATGCCAAAGGCTAAAATGGCAACCGTATACAACGTGCCGTATACAAACCACTGGCTAGCAGGATTGCCGCTTAGCGTGTAGCTGAGCGGGTCAAATAGCGCAATAATCCCCTTGTTGTCCCCATCTTTTACTAAACCTAAATATTCTGGATAAAAATAAAGCACAATGTAAAACCCGGTAAGCACTATTCCCCCGATCCACGCTAAGACGCCACGACTTGAAATGGACTTGAACCAGACCCCATCGTTTTTAATTCCTTTCTGTTTGTTGGCATACTCAGCCCTTGAAAACCAAATGACCCCAACGAACATCGCCAAGATAGATGCCGTGAGCCATAGTGCGCTATTGCCCAGATTTAAATTGAACAGTTGAAGAATTAGGATTCCCAAACCGGCCAAACCCACCACTACGGCAAATTTTTGTGGGGTATTCAATGCTCTTGGCGGCTCTCCAGCAAGGGACATGCTTCTTTGAAAATCACTCATAGTAGATTGTGTTGGTTCATGTTATTAAGCGTTGCTGAAAATACGTTTCCAACTTTTCTTCTTGGGTCGAATGTTTCTATTGAACTCCAAATTGTATTTAGATGTAATTTCCTCCTCATAGTTCGCGTAAAATTCAGGATCAAAATTAGCATCTTTTAGGTATTCCATAACATGGTCCATATTCCGTTTTTCGGTGAGCCATTGGTCAAAAATTTCGTGCCGTAAGCGAATGCCGAACGTGTTTATCCCTAAAAATTGATGTGTATCCATTTCATAGGCAATGGTAATGCATATTTTTTCATGTGCATGTCGCCAATGAAAATGGTGTTCATTTGCTTGTTTGTTACGCTCGCTAAAAACCCAGCCATAGGTTTGGTATTCGATATCCAAGAATTTGGCAGAATTGAACCAATGCCCGGGGTTATATTCCATAGGGTTGCCGCATAGGGTCTGTGCCAACGCCTCGCCCATCATACGCCCCGTATACCAGACCGCTTCTATAGGCCTGCGACTACCAATTGCACTGCGCTGTTCTGCGCAGTCCCCAATGGCATAAACATCTTTTGCACTTGTCTCCAGTAGGCGATTTACTTTTACGCCTTTTCCCAAATCGATACCGGAGTCTTTTAAAAAGTCAATATTTGGAGTTACTCCAGCGGTTAAGCCCACAACGGTACAGGCAATAGTCTCGCCTTTATCTGTAATTATAGCTTTGGCCCTTCCCGTTTCATCGGCTACAATTTCTTTCAAATTGGTGTCTAGGCGTAAATCAATATGGTGCTCCCTTATGTGTTCATTGATCATTTGGGATTCGCCTGCGGGTAGGACCCCGTCCCAAAAACTTTTCTCCCGTACAATAAAGGTAACGGGAATGGCTCTGGTCCTAAGCATTTCCGCCATTTCTATGCCAATGAGTCCGCCCCCTACAATGACCGCCCGTTTACAGACGGAGTTGTTGGGCGCATTGGCCTCCAGCAACTCCAGGTCCTGTTTTGAATACAAACCTTGAACCCCTTTTAAATCTTGACCAGGCCAACCGAATTTATTGGGTTTGGAACCTGTGGCAATGACCAACTTGTCATACGCGAGGTAAGCGCCATCTGCTAAACGTAGTTTTTTAGTATCAGTGTCAACCTCGTCAACGAATCCATGCACTAAATTGATACGGTTCTTTTCCCAGAACCAATTTTCGTAAGGTTGCGTGTGTTCAAATTTCATATGCCCCATATATACGTACATGAGCGCCGTTCGTGAGAAGAAATAATCAGATTCAGCTGAAATTAGCGTAATCTTTTTATTGGATAGTTTTCGTACATGGCGCGCCAAGGTAACCCCAGAGATGCCGTTACCAATAATTACAATATGCTCCATCAAGAAGGGTTATTTTTCATATGAGTCGGTTAAAAGGTAAGGTACTTTACACAATATTCTCGAAATAAAGCTATTTAGATTTGTTCTAAGCGCTAAATTTTCAACGATAACCAAACAAATAAACTTTTGACTACGTATATATGACAAAGCGCAATAATAAACCAAACTGTTGGTTTACGTAGTTTACAACGACCAATTTAATCGTGTTCTAAAACAAAATCCATGAATTTAAAGCTAATTGTTTTTCTACTTTTCTTCGGATGTATCTCAACACAGGCACAAAACCTAGATGCCTATTTTACTACTGCTGATTCGTTTTTTAAAACCTATGTTGATAATGGTAAAGTCGATTATAAGGCCATTCATGAAAATCCATCGCGTTTGAACGCCTTGGTGAATATGGCAAAGAAGCTTCGTGTTTCCACCGCAGCACCGGATATATACAAGTCCTTTTGGATCAATACTTACAATATTTTGGTGATTAAAGGGATTATTGATTATTACCCCTTAAAATCCCCGTTGGATATTGATGGGTTCTTTGATAAAACAAAGTATGCCGCGGGCGGTGAATTGAGTACCTTAAACGAAATAGAGAACCAGTTGTTACGGGCCAAATTCCCAAACGAACCACGTTTTCATTTTGTCTTGGTCTGTGCAGGACTGGGGTGTCCTCCAATCATAAACGAGGCCTATGTACCGAATAATCTAGAAAACCAATTGCAGCGACAAACAGAAAAAGCATTGAATGACCCTAAGTTTATCCGGGAAGAGGAAAATGCCGTGAGAGTCTCACAAATTTTTGAATGGTATAAAAGCGATTTTGAAAACGCAGGGGGTATTCTTCCTTTTATCAATACATATCGGAAAACGAAACTACCGGTGACAATAAAAATTGATTATTACCCGTACGATTGGACCTTAAACTCAAAATAGTTGAAAGTTCCAAATAGGGATAGCAGGTTCCTTTGCTGGTTTTACAATTGTTTATAGGATCGTCGTTGGTTAAAGAAACCTATAAATAATATAATTTTAGGGCTTTAATCAATGCATCAATGAAAAATATTGGTATCCTGGTTCTCTCTATTATCCAGTTCTCCTGTTCTGGACAATCCAACAAAAAAATAAACGGGGTCAGTTTTGTGGCGTCTAGGGAAGAGGTCGTGCAAGGGCAAGTGGAGGAGGTGATATCTATTCATGCCAACAGTGCCGCCGTAATGCCCTTTGGTTTTATAAGGGATGCAAGTAACCCCCAAATTATCTTTAACACGGAAAGACAATGGTTTGGGGAGACCAAGGAGGGTGCGAGGCAATATATAGCTATGCTGCATGAAAATAATATTGCGGTGATGTTGAAACCACAACTATGGATTTCTAAAGGTGTATTTACCGGAACCTTGAAGATGGGGAATGAACGGGATTGGAAAATTCTAGAAACATCGTACCGAGAATTTTTGCTCACTTTTGCCCAATTGGCTGAAGACACTAATGTGGACCTTCTTTGTGTAGGTACAGAATTGGAACAATTTGTCCAGAATAGGCCAGAATATTGGCAGCAGCTAATTACGGAGATACGAAAGACATATAAAGGTAAACTTACCTACGCCGCAAATTGGGACGAGTTTGACCGGGTGCCTTTTTGGAATCGGCTAGACTATGTTGGGGTAGATGCCTATTTTCCCTTATCGGAATCCAAGTCACCCTCCGTGGAGGAACTGGCAACCGGATGGAAACCTTGGAAACTTAAATTGGAGGAAGTGTCCATCCAAACCAAAAAACCAATATTGTTTACGGAATATGGCTATAGAAGTATGGATTATACCGCTAAAAAGCCTTGGTTGGTTGATCGGAGCCAAGAAAAACCGAACATGGTATCCCAAGTGAATGCTAAAAAAGCCATTTTTTCAGAATTTTGGGGGGAGCCCTGGTTTGCCGGCGGTTATGTTTGGAAGTGGTTCGTGAATCACGATACCGCTGGTGGAGAAAATGATAATCGATTTACCCCGCAAAATAAGCCTTCAATTAAAATTATTAGCGAGAACTATCAAAAATACAGTGAATAGTATCAATTTTGCAGTCAAATTCTTTTTGCTCTAAAATGGCACAAACTTTGTTTTTCTTATTTTATGTTTAGGTATTTACTTCTTATTGTAATTGGTATACAGTCCGTAACCGCGCAAGATAGCCTTAAGACTGTTTTGGCGGAACCCGGTGACGGTATCCTTTCGCTTTTAAGGAAGCAGGGCGTAAATCCATATGATGTCATGGAGGATTTTATTGCGATGAACAGTAATCAATTACGCGATAGTATTCATTTGGTAGCTGGTAAGTCCTATGTAATTCCCAAGGTAGTTTTGGATACGGTTCCTATTGTAGATTCGATTCAAAAACAGGCCACTACGATTAAGGAACTGGAAAGTACTACATACGCTATTTTTGGTGAAAGGAACAAAACAGTAATTGAAAAAAGTAAACGGCTAAAGGGGAATGTTTACTATTTGGTTTCTGGCCATGGAGGTCCAGATCCTGGCGCTATGGGTACTTATGCAGGCAAAGTTATAGCGGAAGATGAATATGCTTATGATATTACCCTTCGCCTTGCACGCGAGCTAATTGCCCATGGAGCTTCCGTATATATTATTATCCAAGATGAGAATGATGGTATACGCGATGATTATGTGCTGGAAATAGACCATGATGAGGTCGCCTACCCAGATAAGGTGATTCCCCTTAACCAAGTTGAACGCCTTAAGCAACGCGTAGAAATCGTTAACAACCTTTATAAACAGAACAAGGGAAAGTACCAACGCTTATTGGTTACACATGTGGACAGTAGAAGCGAAGGGCAAAATATAGATGTTTTCTTTTACCACCACGAAAAAAGCAAGAACGGTAAGAAATTGGCCGAAAGCATACATAAAACCTTTAATGCCAAATATAAAAAGTACCAGCCCAATAGAAATTACTCGGGTACTTTTGAAGACCGCACTTCGCTGTATTTGGTCAAAAAAACACATCCGGCCATGACCTTTATCGAAATAGGGAACATTAGGAATGCAAAAGATCAGGTGAGAATTCTAAATCCCGATAATCGACAAGCGTTGGCAAAATGGATTTCTGAGGGAGTGCTGTTGGATTACGAGGAAAAATAAAACACTAAAGCGCAATGTACTTCCTATAATATTGATGCAATTTTTCTGGTGGAGCACCTAGGTAATGTTTGAAATGAATCATGGCAAAGTGCCATTGTAGGCTTGCCATTCCCCGCTCCTCGTACCTGCGCGCAGATGTAACAACCTTTTGGGACAATATTTTAAATGGTTTCAACCTATAAATGCGTTGAATAAATTCATTGTCCTCATAGATGATATAATTCTCATTGAACCCCCGTAATTGGGCAAACAGTTTTTTGGTTATAAAAAGCGATTGGTCCCCGCCCCGGCAAAGTTGATGGTTAATTTTGGTGCACCATCCAAAGAATTTTAGAAAACGGCTTGTACTATTAAATCTCATTTGAAAACAACCCGCCTCGTAACCCTCTTTCAACGCGCGTGCTATGGCATTATCGAAATTTTTGGGCGGTAGGGAATCAACATGTAAAAAATATAGCACATCGCCAGTGGCATGGGAAGCTCCCACGTTCATTTGAACCGCTCTACCTTTTTTACTCCGTATTACCGTTGCGCCCAATTCAAGGGCATTGGCAAGGGTATGGTCCGTACTACCTCCATCAACGACCAATAACTCCTTAACATGCTTGTTTCCAGTGTTCTTGGAAATTGTGGTGAGTACTTTTTTAATGTAATCCGCCTCATTAAGAACGGGGATAATAATGCTTATTTTGGGCCGGTAAGCACTCATGGGCAGTAATTTGAGTTCTATTGGTAGCCGGTTCTGCAGTTACCTTACAATTGTCTGATCAGTTCCTGAAATAATTTGACCATCTTGGGTTCGGTTTTTTCAGCTATTGCGATAATTTCTGTAATATCCACCGGTTTAAGATTATCTGGATCGCACTCATCTGTTAAAACGGAAACAGCTACTATGGGTAGCGCCAAATGATTGGCAACGATAACTTCTGGAACAGTGCTCATACCAACGGCATCCGCACCTAAAATTTTTAGCATTCTATATTCTGCCTTGGTTTCTAATTGTGGACCAACCACGGAGGCATATACTCCAGATTTTAACGAAATATTGTTCTCTTTAGCGATGGCAACCAGCTTCTCTCTCATGCCTACATCGTAGGGTTCGGACATGTCTGCGAAACGTTCCCCAAACTGACTAACGTTTTTAAAAGCCAAAGGAGAACCTCCTTGAAGATTTATGTGATCTTCTATCAGCATCATATCCCCTTTCTTAAAGTTGAGGTTGACCGCACCTGCGGCATTTGAAATAAAAAGTTTTTTGATACCCAAAAGGTGCATTACACGAATAGGGTAGGTGATGTCCAAAAAGTCATAGCCCTCATACAGATGAAAGCGGCCTTGCATGACTACCACTTTTTTATCTGAAATGGTTCCGTATACCAATTTTCCGGAATGAAACTCCACGGTTGCCAACGGAAAGAAAGGGATGTGGTTGTAATGTGCATCGATGGGATTTTCAATCTTATCGACTAATTTTCCCAATCCTGTTCCTAGTACAATTCCTATTTCCGGCTTATCGAAACCTTTTGTTTTAAGATAGGCCACAGATTCGTCTAATTGATTTTGTTTCATAAATTCATATGTTTTAAAAAAGGTTTAAAGGCGTTGACGTCCTTTATGTCCTCATAGTGGTCAATATCATTTCTGGGCTCTAAAAGCGTAACATTTTCTTCATTCAGGTCGGCTAAGGTATCCTTTAGCACCGTTTCGGTACCCCATTCCTTCTGCTTGAAAAGTTGCGGCATGTATTTTTTCATTCCCAATAAGTAATATCCGCCATCCTCTGCGGGCCCTATTACGAAATCACTTTTTTCCAATGCTTTAAAGGCATGCTCCAAATCATTTTGGGAAAGGTCATGCATATCACTACCAATGATAATAATTTTTTGAAACCCGTTTTGGAAGCCCTCTAAAAAAGCATTGGACATACGCGCGCCTAAATTATCACCAACCTGTAATTTTTTAGTGAAGGTTTTTGCATCCCAAATATCGTTATTCCAAATTTCTTCAGAATAATATACCGCTTTTTCAACGTAGAGATTTTTTGTGATTGCAACAGTATGGTTCAACAAGAATTCATAAATAGCAAAGGCTGCTTGGTCGCCTACAGTAGCGGCTAAACGTCTTTTTCCCTTACCCAATTCCGGGTTTCTTGTAAATATTAAAAGCAAATTTTTGGAATTGGCCAACGAGAAATCTATGATTTTATCATCTTTATGATTCTTATTCGTTTGTAGTATTCCCAATGTATTTTAATTTTTCTTATTCCTAACTTTTTTATTGTCCGTTGCCTTAGTTTGGTTGTTCGCTTTTTCCTTTCAACCTACTACAACTTTTCACCTAGTAGGCGTCAATTCACAGCAACTACTTTGTACACAGTACTTAATACTTTGTTCTTCCTATTCACTATTATTTACACCTCCCAAAAGCGCTTAACTCAATAAACTTTTATCCCCTTTTCCAGTAACTTGCCCCAATGCTTGTTAAATGCATGGATGCTATCCGTTGGGTTTCCTAAGGTATTGTACACGCGCCTATCCATATTTTTCCATTTAAATATACCGCCGTATAGATTCAATACTTTTGTATATCCCAAGTCTTTCAATTGTTCGCCAATATTCTCTGAGCGTACCCCAACGGAGCAATAGACAATAATGGGTTGTGCTTTATCCGGCACTGCTCGTGTAAACCTAGTTGCATCAAACTCCTTGTATCCTACCCACATCGCATTTTTTAAATGGCTTACCTCATATTCTTCCCGCTCACGGGTATCCAGATACAATATGGAATCGGGCATGGGTAAATTATCTGGGTAGATATACGGTACGGACTCTTTATTCCACGTATTTAATGTTTTATCAATGGCATCTTGCGGATATACATGGACCGAACCAATCAAGACGGCAATGAAAAAAAATAATAAAGAAGTTTTCGTTATTTTCACTGCCGTAAAGGTACTATTTTTAATAGGCAAGAAGTATCGTTGAAAAAGTGAAATTATGGTTAAGATTGTGAAGAAATTTTTATTGTTATTATTTTCATTGGCATGTATCATTGGTATGAACAGTTGTAAAAAAGAGAATAAAAAAACTTCGCCCCTCCCTACTGAGACTACTACATCCTATTATACGGAAGATTATCGCCCACAGTTTCATTTTTCTCCACAAGAAAAGTGGATTAATGACCCAAATGGGCTTGTCTATAATGATGGCGTGTACCACCTATTTTATCAATATTATCCAGACAGTACGGTTTGGGGGCCCATGCACTGGGGCCATGCGGTAAGCGAGGACATGCTTAAATGGAAACATAAGCCGGTTGCTTTATACCCAGATAAGCATGGTTTAATATTTTCTGGTAGTGCCGTGGTGGACAGAAATAATACTTCAGGCTTTGGCACCACTGAACAACCGCCTTTGGTTGCGATATTCACCTATCACCTGATGGACGGGGAAAAGGCCGGGCGAACAGATTTTCAGACCCAAGGTATCGCCTATAGTTTGGACAATGGGGATAGCTGGACGAAATATGAGGGAAATCCGGTGGTGCAGAATGATGGTAATAAGGATTTTAGAGATCCCAAGGTTTTCTGGAATGATATTGCAGAAACGTGGTCAATGCTTTTAGTGGCGGGGGACCATTTGCAGGTATGGAATTCTGAAAACTTAAAGGATTGGAAAAAGGTGAGTGAATTTGGGAGGGACAAAGGCGCCCATGGTGGGGTATGGGAGTGTCCAGATATGTTTCCCTTAAAAGTTAAGGGCAGTGATGAAGTAAAATGGGTTTTGCTCATTAGTATAAATCCCGGTGCGCCAAACGGTGGTAGCGGTACACAATACTTTATCGGGGATTTTGACGGTACTACCTTTTCAACGAACCAGACCGAGAACAAATGGCTTGATTTGGGAAGGGACAATTATGCAGGGGTAACCTACAACAATACCCCTAAAGATGAACGTGTTTTTATTGGATGGATGAGCAATTGGGATTATGCCCGTGACACCCCTACCGGTAAATGGCGTGGTGCTATGACCTTACCAAGAAATTTAAGCCTTCACAATATCAATGGGGAGCTTTTATTGTTCAACTATCCATTGGAACAGTTGGATAATCTGCTTGCGGATGCCCATACAGAACCTACTATGGTGCTTGAAGGAAGCCAACATAAAAATATTGGCCTGGAGCATGGTAACCAATCCCAAATTCGGTTTCTATTAAGGAATCCGCAGGTTCAATTACTTTTCAGTAACGCAATGGGAGACAGCCTTAGAATCTTCATAGACGCTAACAAAGAACTGGTCACCTTGGACAGGTCTGCATCTGGCCGAACAGATTTTAGTGATGCTTTTGCGCTGGGGGAACAACGAATGCCCGTATCCCATTTGCCAGAGGGTTTTATTGAGGTGAAGCTCCTTTTGGACCATTCTTCCTTGGAGCTGTTTTTGAACAAGGGGCAGTATGTGATGACGAACCAATTATTTCCTAGAGAGCCATATACGAATCTTACTTTCATTAATCCTGGCCAGGAACATGTAATTATCAATGAGTTTACGGAACAGAAAGTGAAGGGTATATGGGACCAAAAATTATTGGACTAGTTCTTTGGCCAACTGTTCCAAGTCAATACCCATGTAAACTTTGTTTACACTTAGCGCCTGTTCACGTAGTTGTAGGGGTAAATTTGAATAACCCAGCTTAGCGCCCAAAATCATTCCAGCAATGGCGGCAACGGTATCATTGTCCCTACCGTAGTTCACGATAAATTGCATTGTCTTTTCAAAATCACCGTTTCCAAATTCGAGCGCGGTAACCAAAATTTGCCAAATCTCCGCCGCATGAAATGCAATGGAGCGCTCTTCCTTCTCTAATAGCTGATAGAGCATTTCTTGGCGAACCCAATCTTTTTTGGAACCCTTATACCCTTTTGGAATTTTAAATAGTATACTGTCCCTTTCCAATACGGAGTCTATGAGAACAAGTTCATGTATACGGCGAACATTTTTTTGAGCCGCATCCAAAATGGAATAAGGAATACGGCCTACCAATCTACTGTCCGCATAGCCCATGGGGTCAATAAACGTAGTAACATTCATTATAGAATCCATTTGATTGGTATGCAAGGCCATTTGGGTCATCGCCGAAACCAATGCAGAAATATCCTTGGCGTAACCAATATCAAATAAACTTAGGTTATAGGCTGTATTATAAGCTTCAAGGGGAGAACTGGAAATAAGCCCGATCATTGGTGAATACAGTTGTCCTGCGCAGGACATTTCACCGCCATAAAATCTATTCTGTGCCTGCAAGTAGGAAGTATTGTCTTTGGTGTAAGCCATGGCCACCCGCACCCATTCCTTGATCCAATCAATTTTTTCCATTTGCTCTTCCAGGGCATCCGGGCTTTTTTGAAGGTCTTTGTCCGCCAAGGTTTTGGTAAGTGAAGTGTAATATGAAACAATGTATTCCGCGAAATTGGTTGGCGATAGTTCTTGTTGGGTCGTTTCAAAATAAGCTACCATTAAACTTTTCCAACGGGTGTCGTCGGTTGTTGCACCGGCCATAAGATTGTGTTCCCATGTACCCTCGGGAGATTGCTCGCGTACGGCAGGGGTGAATCCATCAATATAGCCGTAATTGAGTTGAATGTTGGTCCTATGCCACATTTCCGTGGAGGCTCCCATGGCGTCGCCAATGGCCGATCCTACCAAGGCCCCCAACACTTTATCGTAATAGACCGAATCGGTTAACTGTTGGCCTCCACTTTCATACTCACGTGTAGCGGGGGAAGGAATATCAAAATTTTTAGGGGTTTCCTTGCAGCCTACTAGACCTATAAACCCAAGTATAATTAAATACCTCATGATAGCATCATTTTCCTGGCCAAGTTTAACAATTCCTCTTTTTCTGCCAAGGTTCTGGTTAAGGGCAATTGGGCCAAACCAATTATCCTCCGCATAATTTCTATGCCGGCCGTTTTACGAATGAGCTCTTTACTGACATTCCCGCCATATAATTGCACAATTTTTTCCAAGTATGCTTCTTGGTTGGTGGCAAGGATACAATGTGCCACCATAACACCGATATCAAATTCAGCATAACCTATAAAACCAAATTCAGGGTCTATGACATAAAGATTCTGGGTATTGCTCATCCAGCTTCCAGGATAATAATCTCCATGTAGTAAGGCAGTTCCTTTTGATAGATAGCGTTCGCCTATACGGGAAACTACCTTCTTTAATTTCTCATCTCGCTTATAGGGTACCGACAGCGTTTGTAAACCAGGCTGAATAGCATCCAAGGAAAAGCCGTTCGACTCCAAAAAGGGGAGTACAAAAATATGCTGATGGTTCAGTTTTCGCATTTCTCTATTTTCTGGAAAGTCTAATGGGGGTCCTGTCGCGTGAATATTTTTGAGAATGGATGTCAATTTTTTTAAATAGGAATCATCGATACCTTTTCTGGCATATAAAGAACCCATATCATCACAATCACCCAAATCTTCCATCATCAAAATATAGGCTGCTGTATCATACCCTATTATTTCTGGAAAATGTGGATGGAGGCTCTTATTTTCTGCTACAGTCTCATAAAATTTCTTTTCAACTATGATGCGTTCCAATGGGGCTGGGATATCTTGATATTTTTGAACGAAGGGGCGGGATTGTTTTAGGATAAAGGAACGTTGGTTGGTAGTTATCCGTAGCACTACGTTCATGTTTCCTTCACCGGCTATTGCTATTTTTGAAATGTGCTCGGCCTTGGCACTCCACCCTAGTGAACCTAGGTAGGCTTCTAAGGAAGAAAAAGAAATTTGTTCGCTAAGTTGAATCAAGAAAGGGTGGTTTTTCGTTGTAGGAAAGATAGGTATTAAAACAAAAAAATCCTTACCGTTAAGTAAGGATTTCTTGTGGTGCCTCCAGGAATCGAACCAGGGACACATGGATTTTCAGTCCATTGCTCTACCAACTGAGCTAAGGCACCATATCGCCGTAAGCGGCTGCAAATATAATTTCAATTTTAGGATATACAAACTAAATCATAAAAAAAGCGGATTGTTTTTATAATTTATAATCTTTGCACTATGAATTTGATCATTGATGCCGGTAATACATGGGTAAAGCTGGCCCTATTTAAAAAAAAGGAAATTGTTCATTTAGTCACTATCGATCAAAACGATTTTGTAGAGGCCATACGCAAGTTATTTAAAGAGTTTCCAAAAATTAAAGCAGCCATAGTATCGAGTGTTGGCCCCCTTTCCCGGGAAAAAATGAATGTGGTCGCCGTTTATTGCCAGCTACACGAATTGTCTCACTCCTCTAAGGTGCCCTTCAAAAATTCCTATGCCTCGCCACAAACAATCGGTGTAGATCGTTTGGCCTTGACAACGGCCGCTTTCTATCATAATCCACACCAAAACAACTTGGTTATCGACGCGGGCACGTGCATCACCTATGATATCATTAATGATTTTGACGAGTATCTGGGAGGGGCCATTTCTCCAGGAATACAGATGCGGTATTTGGCCATGCACCAACAAACTGCCAAACTCCCACTTTTGGATAAAAAGGAACCGCTCGATTTTATTGGTAACTCTACAGCTAACTGTATGCACAGTGGAGTGGTTAATGGCGTGGGTCTGGAATTGGACGGGGCCATAAATCAATATAAAGCGCGTTTCAAAGATTTAACAGTTATTTTAACAGGGGGTGATGCTCAATTTTTGTCTAAACGGGTAAAAAATACCATATTTGCGGATTCCAAATTTCTCCTGAAAGGGCTTAATTATTTGCTGGAATACAACAAGCACTAAATGATCAGAAAAATTGTAATTACAATTGTATACATGACCGCTATGGGCATGTACGCTCAAGATGGTACTGCTTCTCCTTACTCTTTTTTCGGAATCGGTGATTTAAAGGACGGTAGTACGGTAGAAAATCAAATGATGGGGGGCATCGCTGTATTTGCGGATAGTATTCACATCAGTTTAAAAAATCCTGCTGCTTTTAGTGAATTGGGCCTGGATGTTATGGACAAAATAGGTCTGGTGACTTATACCGCCGGGGTTTCCAATAGGCAATACCGATTAAAAACGTTCACCGCAGAGGAGAATACCTCAATTACAAGTTTAGACTATTTGGCCTTGGGGTTCAGTTTGGGTAAAGGCTTGGGTATGGGTTTTGGTATTATGCCTTATTCATCGGTTGGGTACAACTTGGTCGATAACAGCACTAATGCCAGTGGGCCCCTCGTAAATGTTTATTCCGGAGAGGGAGGATTAACACGTGTATTTTATTCCGTAGGGTATGAAGTAATAAAGGACGTGAGTATCGGGGCTACCGTAAACTTTAATTACGGTACTTTGGACAGTGAACGCCTTCAGCAAATTGAGGGTATCCAATTTGGCACGTTCGATCGGCGTAGTTCCAGGGTTAACGGTTTTGATTTCAATTATGCGTTGAACTATAGGCCCATACTAAATGGAAAGAACAGATTGCATTCTTCTATCAGGGTGAATACGCAAGGTAATTTGGTTTCCGAGAATGATAGGCAGATAGGTTCGTTCTCAGTTGCCACAGGAGGGAATATTGAACAGGTTGATGTAAATTTGGACGCCCAAAACCTTAGAAATACAGAATTAAAAATTCCTACCACGACTACACTGGGCCTCGGCTATGGCCAAGATTATAAATGGTTTCTGGGTGCGGAATACAGTTTTCAAGGCATGTCTTCTTTCGACAACTCTTTTTTGGGTGCGGATAGTATTGAGTATATCGATGCCAGTTCCTTTGCGCTGGGCGGTTTCATTACACCAGATTATAACTCTTTTACAAACTACTTTAAACGAATAACGTATAGGGCCGGATTGCGCTTGGATAAGACCGGTATGCTGGTGAATGATGTGGAAATAAATAATTTTGGCATAACTTTTGGACTAGGCTTACCACTGGGTGGCAGTTTCTCCAATTTAAACCTTGGTTTTGAACTGGGAAGAAGGGGAACGACGAAAGCCGATCTTGTTGAGGAAAGCTATTTAAAAATTAATGTAGGTCTTTCTTTAAACGATAGATGGTTCCAGAAAAGAAAAATCAATTAATAAAAATTTAGTACATTAACCACTTTAAAATTAGAAACATGAAAACGAAACTTTACTTCACGGCAATTATGTTCCTTGGAATGATGGGGGTAAGTAATGCTCAGGCTCAGAATCCTGAATGTATGACCAATCTGTCTATATTTTCAGAGCATGCAAAAGTTAAAAATTATGATGCGGCCTACGAACCATGGAAAATGGTATATGAAGCCTGTCCGCAATTGAATAATGCAATTTATGTATACGGTGAGCGTATACTTAAGGTTAAATTGGAAAAGGCTACCGGTGCTGAAAAGGAAAAGTTCGCTAATGACCTTATGGGGCTTTATGACAATAAAATGAAGCATTTTGCCTCCAAGACCAACGTTGCGGAAACTGCTATCGATAAGGCATTGGTGATGTACGATAATAAGATGGCAGATGATGTCAAGATGTATCAAATGATGAACGATGCGTTTACGAAGGATACAGAGAATTTCACCAATCCTAAGGCACTTTACATTTATTTTTCAAGCTTGGTAGATTTACATAATGCCGGTAAAAAAGATTTACAGGAAGTATTTGATGTGTATGATGCCGTAACTGAAAAAATTGAAACGGAAAACGAAAAGATTACCGATCAAATAGCAAAGTTATTGCCTAAGGAAGAAGCAGGGACCTTGTCTTCAAAAGAAAAGTCACGTCTTAAATCGTATAATTCCTATTCAGAGGTTTATGGTAAAATCGCCGGTAGTATAGATTCTAAATTAGGACCTTTAGCAGACTGCAATAATTTGATTCCATTATACGAAAAGAGTTTTGCAGAGAAAAAGGGAGATGTTGTTTGGGTGAAAAGAGCGGTAGGTCTTATGTTCAACAAAGAATGTACAGATGACCCATTGTTCCAAAAATTGTTTGAGGCACAATTGGCGCTTGATCCATCCGCAAGTGCATATGTATATGGCGGAACCTTAAAAATGAAAAATGGGGATACCCAAGGGGCGTTGAGCGATTTTGATAAGGCTTTGACCTTGGAAACGGATAATACCAAAAAATCCAACATTGCTTACAAGGTTGCCACCATAAACAAAAGAAAAGGAAGTAAGTCTACGGCACGTAGTTATGCACAAAAAGCAATCGATTATAACCCGGCCAATGGTAGGGCATACTTGCTAATAGCAAATTTATATGCAACAAGTGCTAACGATTGTGGTAGTACGCCTTTCGAGAAAAGGGCAATTTACTGGAAAGCGGCCGATATGGCCAGACAGGCAGGAAGGGTAGATCCATCACTAGGTGGTTCTGCAAGTCAGGCAGCTACGAGTTATTTGGCCAAGGCTCCAAGTAAGGAAATGATTTTTAGTTCTGGAATGGCCGGTAAAACAGTATCATTTTCCTGCTGGGTAGGTGGTAGTGTTACGGTACCTTCGTTATAGAAAATGACACACAAAGTTAAGTATAGGGGCATTGCCATGGTAACCACCATGGCAATGCTTTTTTTTGCTTGTACCGATAATTATAAACGTGTAGGCGAAGAAGCTGCTAAAAAAGTCTATCCCAGAGGAGTGGTTGAAGATTTTGTGCTGACTTATACTGAGACTCCAGGGAAAATAGGCTCTGAGGATACTGGTACATCAAAAGTGTTGGCAGTGCTATCCGGTCCTATTCGTAATGATTACGATCAACTCACCTTTCCCTACCAAACATTCCCGGAAGGTTTGCTCGTAGAGGTATTCAATGAGAAAAATGAGAGAACAACCATAGAAGCCGATTATGGAATATTGTATTCTTCAACTTCTATTGTAGATTTGCGTGGTAATGTTGTCATTAAGGGCGATGATGGTAAGAAATTGGAAACATCCCAATTGTACTATGACCGGGGTAATGAATGGGCATTTACCCAAGAAAAGTTTAAGTTCACCAATCCAGAGGATGGTACTGTTATGGACGGTGAAGGTATGGATATACAAAAGGACCTAAAGTATTTGAATGCACATAAGACCTACGGGCTAATGTTGATAAAAGAAAGTAAAGATGATTAAAATTTTAAAGTATACGGAGTATCTGTATATCATAGTAGCTGTATTTTCTATCTATAGAATTTTTACGGATTGGAATACGGAGCGTACAATGGCCTACTTTTTTATATTTTTTGCCATCGTATCTATAGGCATGTTTCTTTTTAGAAGAAATTATAGAAAGAAGTTTGAAAAGCGTCAACGGGATAATAATAAGCAATAGTGGGTACAGCCGGTATTATAATTATTCTCTCCTTATTATTTTCAGCATTTTTCTCAGGGATGGAAATTGCATTCATATCCGCAAATAAGATCCATATAGAAATAGAGAAAAAGCAAGATGGCATTTTGGCCCTGGTGCTTACCAGGTTAACCAAGAAACCATCAAAGTTTATTGCCACCATGTTGATCGGCAATAATATAGCCTTGGTAATTTATGGGCTTTTCATGGGAGATGTTCTTATGAATTGGTTTGTTGCCATGGCACCCCAAAATGAAATACTACGGGTGTTGATCACAGATTTTAGTTTGTTGACCCAAACCTTGATTTCCACGTTTGTTATATTGATAACGGCAGAATTTTTGCCCAAGGTGCTATTTCAGATTTATGCCAATAATCTTTTAAAGCTATTGGCAATCCCTGCCTTCTTGTTTTACATACTTTTCTCTTTTATTTCCGACTTTATCATTTGGATTTCAGACCTCATATTAAAGTATGTTTTTCGCACTTCTGGCGATGAGGTGCAACTGGCCTTCAGCAAACTGGAATTGGGGGATTATATAACCGAGCAAATGGAAACGGTAGAAGAGGAGGACGACGTAGATACTGAAATCCAGATTTTTCAGAATGCCCTCGAGTTTGCCGCCGTAAAGGCACGTGAGGTTATGGTGCCCAGAACGGAAATTACGGCAGTGGAAATGCATGAAACCCCAAAAAACTTGGCCAAACTTTTTACAGAAACGGGCTATTCCAAGATTTTGGTATTTAACGATACGGTGGACAATGTAATAGGCTACGTACACTCCTATGAACTGTTCAAGAAGCCAAAGACCATAAAAAGTATTTTATTGCCTGTAGAATTTGTTCCAGAGACCATGTTGATACAGGATATCCTTAATGTGCTGATCAAAAAAAGAAAGAGTATTGCAGTAGTTCTTGATGAATATGGAGGCACTTCGGGCTTGATGACCGTAGAAGATATTGTCGAAGAGCTTTTTGGAGAAATTGAGGATGAGCACGATACTACAGATTTACGTGAAGAACAAGTGGATCAACGTAACTTTTTATTTTCTGCGCGATTGGAGGTGGATTACATCAATGAGAACTATAAACTGGACCTTCCGGTATCCGATGAATATGAAACCTTGGGCGGCCTTTTAGTACATTCCTTAGGGGAAATTCCAGAGAAACAGGTGGAACTCACGATCGCATCCTATAAATTCACGGTTTTGGAAGTATCCAACACTAAAATTGACCTCGTTTCCATTGAAGTTTTGGATGATGAATAAGGGTGCGCCAATCAATAAATTAGGTCTTTTTTTAGTTTTTATTATTTCAATTAAAAATGGTAGTTTTGCCTCCCGATAACCACAGGGGATTATTTTAAACGTTAATTAGAATGGCAGTATTAGAGAATATAC
Source organism: uncultured Flavobacteriaceae bacterium (assembly GCA_963793365.1). GTDB lineage: Bacteria > Bacteroidota > Bacteroidia > Flavobacteriales > Flavobacteriaceae > Maribacter. The sequence continues at coordinate 394,178 of CAWBZP010000004.1, forward strand.
GGAAACGTACTACGGTGTTGATCTTGATTATAGGTTTGGCGCTTTTTGCATTTGTGATTTCTGGTGTTTTTACCAGTAGTAATTTTGGGGGCGAAAAAGTAGGCTCCTCAGTTGCCGAAATTAATGGTGAAGATATTTCCATTGATGAATTTAGGCAGGAAGTTGAGACGGCATCCAGAAGAATGGGCCCTACCACATCTTCTATGCAAGTAGTGAACCAAGTATGGGAAAATAAAGTAAGGAAGACTATCCTAGGGGAGCAGTTTGAGGAATTGGGAATCGGTATTGAGCAGGATCAGATCGTAGATTTTCTACGTACTACAGGATATGCGCAAAACCCAGAATTCCAAAACGAGAATGGACAGTTTGATGCCAATAGGTTTAAGCAGACCGTAGCGGATTGGAAAGTAAATAACCCTGCACAGTACGAAGCTTGGTTACAGACCGAAAATGAGATTATTCAATTGGCCAAGGAGCAAACCTATTTTAACATGGTAAAGGCTGGCGTTGGCGCCACCTTAAAAGAAGGGGAGCTTGATTATAAATTGGCGAACGAAAAGATGGACATAAAATATGTTCGCGTTCCTTACGCTTCAATACCGGATAGTACAATAACGGTTACAAAAAGTGAGATTGCGGATTATGTAAACGATCATAAGGAAGAATACAAGCAAGAGCCCGCAAGAGACTTACAGTATGTGTATTTCGAAGAAAAACCTTCCGATGCCGATGATGTTGCAATCAAGGATGCGATTACCAAACTTCTTGATGATACGGTAGAGTACAATTCTCAAACAGACCGCAATGATACGATAAGGGGTTTCCGTACTACTGCGAATATGACCGCATTTTTAGATCGTAATTCAGATACTAAATTCGATACCATATTCAAGGCAAAAAAAGACTTACCTTCAAGTGTGGCAGATACGTTAATGACTTTGAGCGTTGGTGAAATATACGGTCCCTACAAAGATGGCGGTGCCTATAAGATTTCTAAAATGATGGCTAGAAAGCCTAATGGTTCTGTGAAGGCCAGTCATATTTTATTGTCCTATGAGGGAGCTACTAGGGCAAACCCAGAGGTTACAAGAACAAAGGAGGAGGCACAGGCGAAAGCAAATGAACTGTTGAAGGAGGCCAGAAAATCTGGGGTTGTTTTTTCTGAATTGGCAAGGGATAATTCTGATGGTCCCTCGGCGCCCAACGGTGGGGACTTAGGCTATTTCCAAAGAGGGGTGATGGTTCCAGAATTTAATGACTTTGCTTTTGATAGTAATGTTGGCACCATTGGCTTAGTTGAAACGGATTTTGGTTTTCACGTCATAAAAGTAGACGATAAGGAAGATGTGGTACAGATAGCGACCCTATCTAGGGAAATTGCACCTTCCGAAGAAACCATAAATGAATTGTTCACCAATGCAACCAAATTTGAAATGGAAACTACGGCAAACGAGGGTGGTTTTTCAGATTTGGCCAAAAAGGAGGAATATGTAGTACGACCTGTAAACAAGATTAAGGCATTGGACGAAAATTTACCGGGCCTTTCAACGCAGCGCAATATTGTACAATGGGCATTTAATAACGATACCGAAGTTGGGGATATTAAAAGATTCAATATAAACAACGGGTATGCCGTTGTGCAATTGACTGGGAGTTATGCCGAGGGCGTAATGAGCGCGGAGGATGCCTCGGTTTTGGTGCTGCCCATTATAAGAAAAGAACGGAAGGCTGCTCAGATAATGGCTGCCAACAAGGGTAAGGATATGGATGCTATTGCCAAGGATAATAACGTTACTATTTCTACTGCAAGTGCGCTTACCGTTAAGGCTCCAACGATTCCTGGTGCTGGTAGTGAACCGGTTGTCGTAGGTACTGCCTATGGTTTAAGCGAAGGAGCTACTTCAGACTTAATTGAAGGAAACACCGGAGTTTTCAAAATTGAAATCGTAAAGAAAACCGAGGCCCCTAAATTGGATAACTATAGCACCTATGCGAATACCTTAAAAAACAATGCGGCGGGCAGAGTAAACACTGCAGTTTACAATGCATTGAGAGATGCTGCAAAAATTGAGGATAAAAGGGCTACTTTTTATTAATTAAGTGCTAAGTCTCGTTTCAAGATATCTAAAAGCGTCCCACAAGGACGCTTTTTTTATAGAATCATTTTTGCGTATGGTAGAATGGTGGTATAGCCTTTTTGTTCAAAATAGTCCATAACATCTTTGTTGCCGGTTGCCAAAATAAAATCTCCGCCCCAAGCACCCAAACTTTTAATGGTCCCTTTATAATCTGGGAAGAGGCTTTCCTTTACGGTAGGGATCTGTAATGTCTTTGAGATAATTTCTTCGTGTGTGTCCAATAACTTTTCAAACTCGGAAAGTTTTGAACACCTTGTTATTTTGTAGGTGATGGCATTAATTTTTGAGATGAAATCAGATTTATCGATCTGTAAAGTCCGATAAGCACGAATGGCATCGCGACTGTTTTTCTTCTCATTCAAATAGACAAAAAATAAGTGTTCTGAAAAGGCTGGTTTATAAGATACTTCCTCAATTTGTATGCCTTTCTTGGACGTTTTATAAATAATGGGACGGTCATGACTTGCACAGGCTATGTCGTAGCCACTACCTCCAAAGGTTGCCGCCAATAATTCATAAGGATCAATACTGGCCCAATGTGCCGTATTGGCGATTAACGTGGAAGAGGAGCCAAGGCCCCAATCGCTCGGGAAAGTAAGTTTGGTTTCTACCAGATTATAATCCGTAGTGTGGGTTAGAAATTTGGGGTTAAGGTTTCGTACGGCAGACAATAGCTGCGAAAGCCTTTTGGCAATGTTCCCATCGGTACTATCTAGTATGGCAAAATTGCTTTTGGAAAACTTACCGCTAAACCATACCTCGTCTTTTTCGTCGAGACTGATCCAATCCAACGTATCCGAAGTATTTTGGCTAAGGTTCAAATACTGTCCAAATTTTGTTGGTAGTGCAAATCCTTTCGCACCGTCCAAAATCGCATATTCCCCTGTCAATAATAACTTTCCGTTACTGTACAGCTGCTTCGTCATAATTTAAAGTCTTAATGCCTCGAGCTGTAGCTCTACCTCACGGTGGGTAATGGTGTTCGTCTTAAAATACGCCACCAATTTGTTTTTTTCGGCTTCGGAGGCACCCAGATGATTAAGGATATTGAGAAGGTGCATTTTCATATGTCCTTTTTGAATCCCAGTTGTTACTAAAGAACTGACCGCTGCAAAATTCTGTGCGAGACCGGCAACGGCAATTATCTGCATCAACTCTTCTGCTGAAGGGTTCTTCAAAAGTTCCAAGTTGAGTTTTACCAAAGGATGTAAGTTGGTGAGGCCGCCAACTGTTCCCAAAGCCAAAGGGAGCTCTATCCAAAACTTGAAGACGCCCTGTTCAATTTGAGCATGTGTTAAACTACTGTAACGACCATCCTTGGCCGCGTAGGCATGCACTCCCGCTTCCACGGCCCTAAAATCATTACCCGTAGCCAACACTACGGCGTCTATACCGTTCATTATTCCTTTATTGTGGGTTACTGCCCTGTACGGTTCTACTTGTGCAATCTTAATCGCTTGGAGTATTTTTTCCGCTGTTTGTTGCGGTGAAAGTTCTGGCGTTAGTTTTAAATCCTCAATTGCACAGCTTACCTCTGCCTTTACAATACAATTTGGAACGAAATTGGAAAGAATACTCATCACTACCTCAATATTCTTTTCCGCTTCCGTAAATTCTGCATGTGCCGCCGCTTCCGTTTTTAAGGTAGCCGCAAATTGTTCCAAACAGCTATTTATGAAATTGGCGCCCATGGCATTTTTGGTTTCAAAAGTAGCATGCAATTGATAGTAATTTTTTAGTGAGTCCGTTTTGTTTTTTAGGACAATATCGGTTATACCGCCACCCCTTTTTTCCATACTCTTGGTTAGGGACGCACTGGCTGCTAAAAGTTTTGGTTTTAATTGCGTATAAAAAGCCTTTAATCTTTCAAAATCTCCTGTGTAAATAAAATGTACCTGCCCAACTTTCTCGGTACCAAGGACAGTCGCTGTAAACCCTCCCCGTTTTAACCAAAATTTAGCTGCCTTACTTGCTGCCGCTACAACAGAGCTTTCCTCAATGGCCATAGGTATGGCATACATTTTACCGTTTATCTTAAAATTAGGAGCGATACCAAGCGGAATGTAAAGGTTGGTAATGGTATTCTCTATAAACTCATCGTGTAATTGCTGCAAGCTGGTATTTGAATTCCAATAGGTCTTGAGTACTTTTTTTGCTTCCTCCTTATTTTTAGTGTAATGGGTGGCTATCCATTCTATTTTGTCTTCCTTACTAAGTTTGGAAAAACCGCTAATTGGCTCAATCATTTAGGTATTGCTTTCTTCTAAAGGTTGCTATTGACTGCAAATGGGTTATTGATAATCTTCCGTTTGGCGGGGTAAATATAAGCATATTGCCATGAATTTATTCGACCTATACAAAGCGTTAAAAGCAGGTTCTTTTTTGGGGTAAACCGTGGTTTTTTACGGAAATAGTGGTAAACTTGAGAGATTTAACAAAATTCTACTTTTTATGCGAAAACTACACTTGCTGACCTTGGTTATAATAGCTTTTCAAGCATTTGCATGGGCACAGGAAAAACAGGTTACTATTGAGGAAATATATCAAGGCGCCTTTAGAACGGAAGGTATGGATGCACTGCGGTCCATGAATAATGGCAAGCAATACACCGTATTAAACATGGATAGGGCACAGACGACATCTTCCATAGATAAATACGATTATAAAACCTTAAATAAGGTGGGCACGATTGTAAATTCTTCAAATTTGGAGGGTATTGCCAATTTTTCCGCCTATAGTTTTAGCGACGATGAAAAAAAGATTTTACTGTCTACAGAGGTAGAGTCCATTTTTAGGCGTTCTACCTTGGGTATATTTTATGTGTATGATATCGATTCCCAACGATTGGTAAAAATAAGTGATGTGAAAATCCAAGAGCCTACACTTTCCCCAAACGGGAAAGAGGTGGCTTATGTAATGGATAATAATCTTTACCTGTTCACTATAGAATCACAGGAAACAAAACAAGTCACTGTTGATGGCGTAAAAAATAAAATCATAAACGGGGTTACGGATTGGGTCTACGAGGAGGAATTTGGCTTTGTACGTGCTTTTGAATGGAATGCGGATGGTACTAAAATTGCCTTCCTTCGCTTTGATGAGACCGAGGTACCTGAGTTTTCCATGGATGTGTATGGTAGCGGATTATACCAGCAACCCTATGTTTTCAAATACCCCAAAGCGGGCGAGAATAATTCTTTGGTAAGCCTTCATGTGTTGGAAGTAGCAAGCGGTACGATCTCCAATATAGATTTAGGCGATGCTTACTATGTGCCTCGAATAAAGTGGAAAAACCACAAGGATATGTTGAGCGTGCAAACCCTTAACAGGAATCAAAACCAGCTACTGCTCCATACGGTAGACACCAAAAAGAATGAAGTAAGTCTATTGTTGGAGGAAAAGGACGACGCTTATGTAGACATCGCGGATACCCTCACTTTTTTGGAGGATGATAGCTTTATTTGGTCTAGTGAGCAGGATGGTTGGAACCATATTTACCTGTACAATGAAGATGGAAAACTGATGAATCAAGTCACCAAAGGTGAATGGGAGGTGACGAACTATTATGGGTATGATCAGAATGAAGATAAAATATATTACCAGTCAACTGAAAATGGTTCCATAAACCGTGGTGTATACAATGTAGATAGCAATGGTAAAAATAAGAAGGCCCTGGCCGTTACGGAAGGTACCAACAAAGCTTCTTTTAGTGCGGACTTCACCTATTTCATCAATACTTTTTCAAGTGCGGAAATTCCTCCCGTATATACGTTACATCTAGCCAAAAACGGTAAAAAAGTAAAGGATATAAAGGATAACCAACAAGTATTGGAAAAATTGGAGGGCTATGAAATAAGTCCGAAAGAATTTTCTACGGTTGCCATCAATGGTAACGACCTTAATATGTATATAATCAAGCCAAAGGACTTCGATGCGTCAAAAAAATACCCGCTTTTCATGTATCAGTATAGCGGTCCGGGCTCCCAGAATGTATCCAATAGTTGGATGGGGGCCAACGATTACTGGCATCAGTTATTGGCAGCAGAAGGGTACATCATTGCTTGTGTAGATGGCAGGGGAACTGGATTTAAGGGTAGGGATTTCAAAAAGGTCACCTATATGAATTTGGTAAAATATGAAACTGAAGACCAAATTGCTGCAGCAAAAAAACTAAGTGAACTTGCGTATATCGATGAGGATCGTACAGGCATTTGGGGCTGGAGCTTTGGCGGCCACATGGCCACTAATTGTATTCTGAAGGGGAATGATACCTTCGAAACCGCCATTGCCGTGGCTCCGGTAACCTCATGGCGTTTTTATGATACTATTTACACAGAACGTTTTATGCGTACACCAGGTGAAAACCCTAGTGGATACGATGACAATTCTCCCTTCAATTATCCAGAATTATTGGAAGGAAATTACTTGTTGATACACGGGTCTGGAGATGATAATGTACATGTGCAGAATACTATGCGTATGATCGAAGCCCTGGTCCAGGCCAATAAGCAGTTCGATTGGGGTATCTATCCAGATAAGAACCATGGAATTTACGGGGGCAACACTAGAATTCACTTGTTTAACAAAATGACCAACTTCCTTAAAGAAAATCTATAACCAACTTTATAGTATTATGACAGAAACCACAGAATTTTCAGACCAAAAGCAGCTCTTTGGACATCCGCAGGGACTGTTCTATTTATTTTTTGCAGAACTATGGGAACGCTTCAGTTTTTATGGAATGCGAGCCTTGCTCACCTTATACATGGTGAACGTGATTTTCGAGAAATTGGTGGAGCGAGACTTTGCAACTGCGGCCGTGTATGCATCTTATGGTTCTTTGGTCTATGCCTCCACGGTAATTGGAGGGCAAATTTCAGATAAAATATTGGGGATGAGAAACTCCATATTTTTAGGCGGGATACTCATGGCCGTTGGTCATTTTGTTTTGGCGATAGAAAATGATATTGCCTTCTTTTTGGCATTGGCCTTGATTATTGTAGGAAACGGTTTTTTTAAGCCGAATATCTCAACCTTCGTGGGCACCTTGTACCCATATGGTGATCCAAAGAAAGATTCTGGCTTCACTATTTTTTATATGGGTATTAATATTGGCGGATGGATAGCGCCATTGCTGTGTGGTTGGTTGGCGTATGAATATGGCTGGCACTATGGTTTTGGACTGGCAGGAATAGGCATGTTGACCGGACTTATCTTTTTTTGGAGCGGTATACGCAAGAACGTTTTTGGCAACAGGGGCCTTCCACCAAACAAGGAGGTAATGGGTAAAAAAGTATTCGGAATTAAACAGGGTGTTTTAATTCCTGTACTTGCCGTTTTATCGGCCCCGGTAATTGCCTATTTACTTTCTGCGTACAAATCACTGGGTGCGGAAGGAACATTATTGGATGATCAGAATATCGTGAATGTAATTTTCAAGCTTATCGGTATTTCAATTTTGATTTACTTGGGGACCATAATGTATAAAGCTACGCTGGATGAACGTAAAAAGTTGTTCGTCGCTATTTTGATTACGTTTTTCATGACAATTTTCTGGGGCTTTCATGAGCTTTCTGGAAGTGTGATTACGCTTTTTGCAGCCCGTAATGTGGAATTGACGATTATGTCCGCTTCACAAACGAATTCATTGAACTCTATGTTCATTATAATACTGGCAATTCCAATTTCTATGATGTGGACTTATTTGAGTAAGAAAAATAATAACCCTAGAACGCCTTATAAATTTGGGTTTGGACTATTATTCGCGGGTATTAGCTTTTACGTGTTGGCATTGAGTGGAGCAAGTGCCAATGATTCCGGGTTGGTTCCTTTTGGATATTTGTTACTGATGTATTTTTTACTTTCCGTAGGGGAACTATTTATGTCACCGGTTGGCCTATCTAAAATAACCGATCTGTCGCCCAAGCGGATTGTGGCATTTATGATGGGGGTATGGTTTTTATCCTCTGCCTTTGCTTTTCAAGTCGTGGGCTTTATCGGTAAACAATTGGCCATAGAAAGCACCGATATCAATATTGGAGGCTTTGATACCCTTAGCGTTTATACAGATGGCTTTGATTTAATAGCAAAGTATTCTATTGCTGCCGGCATACTGGTATTGATTGCATCACCATTGATAAAAAAGTTGATGGGCAACGTTCACTAAAGTTCGTACTACTTAAAATAATAGGCTCCCTTTTCACCGGTGTAGTGGAAAGGGACCTTGTATTTGAGGCAAGTGGATTGCCACCGCTCAATATAACTCCTAAAATTGCTACCATCGGCAATGAATTCAATTGGGCGGGTATCTTCAATTAATCGTTCTAGGTTAATTTTTGGAGATTGGGTCAGTAAAATCTTGGAATTCAAATTAGTGGGCGAATATACGCCGGAATGGTCCAAAATGAGAAGGAGCGAGTCCTTCAGCGTATAGCTATTTGCCAAAGAATCATATTTTATCGTTTTTGTGCGCTCTCCAATTTGATAGTCCTTGACTAGATTCTTAACCTTGTCGGGTTCACGGGCAAGTACAGTTAGGGATAGACCATTTCGATTGTAGAGGATACTATTCTTGGTTTGATGCAGCACAACTACTTCTAATCTTTGGCCAGCGTCATATTCTTGGTAAAGGGTCCAACTTTGAAATAGTATAATACTTAATGCGACTACCATTAGTCGTCTGTAGGTGATGGTTCTAGTTGCATTTATTATTAGTAGTAAAATTAAAAACGATAAGAACAGCTGAACAAAATCAAAGGGAATAGATTCGAAAATAAAGCTTTCTTGCTTGGCTACCCATCCAACAAGGCTGTTCATTATGCGAATAATTTCATTATATAGCCAAGTAATTTGTGGCGGTAACCAATTAAGCAATGAAAGAAAGATGACCAAAACACCTATTCCTAAAATGAGGCCCAAGGAAGGTACAATGAGTAGGTTGGAGACAAAAAAGAGGCCAGGAAATTGATGAAAATAGTAGAGGCTTATAGGGAGCACTCCAATTTGCGCTGCCAGACTAACAGAAAGAAGCTGCCAAAAATACCGGACAACTTTGTTCTTGGGGAGCCATAATTTTTGAAGGCGAGGGTATAGTAGTAGAATAGCAAATACCGCTGCATAGCTCATTTGAAAACCTACCTGAAATAATAGATTTGAATCAATAAATAAGAGGATGAAAAGAACGGAGAGGGCCAAAATATTGAATGAATTATTTGGCCTATTCAAATAAAGGGCGTAGGCCACAAATGTAAACATGGTGGTTGCCCTGATAATACTTGCGGAGAGTCCGGATAGAAAGGCAAACCCCCAAATTAATAGAACCGAGATAATTAGAATCAGCGTTCTTCCTTTTGGAATGTATTTCAAGGGACTTAATAAAAAATGTACAAGCCCCATTAATATTCCAATATGAAGGCCGGAGAGTGCTAGGATATGTACGGCCCCCGCTTTTTGATAATTGCGATAAGTGTCTGGGGAGAGGTCGTTACGTTGTCCCAGCAAAAGGGCCTGAAGAACTGCAAATTCATCAGGGCCAAAATGCTCCTTTCCCAGCTTATTAATGATATACGTTCTGGCATTTGCGGCGATACCGGCAATGGATTTGACAGGCGCTTTTGTTTTTATGTAATGGGCCTGTGGAATTCGGAGTTGATGATAGATTCCTAAACGCTCCAAATATTTTCTATAATTAAATTGGTGTGGATTTAACGGTGGATTGATAGGCTGGAGTTCAGCAATAAAAGTGATCTCATCGTCTACATTTAGATTGGTCGTAAGCGAATCTATGGGTATCTGCATCAAGATTTTCCCTGTGGCCTGTCTCGTATCAACCCCTATTACGCTTGCATAATAACGTTTTGTAAATTGATTGGGTGCAAGCACTTCTTTTATTTTCAAGTTCCATACCGCGGTGGGTTTTAGGTTTAGTTTAGAGTAATGGTCCGTTCTATTCATGGGTTGTGAAAAGGAATAACTAAAGGCTCCCATTGCAATTATCGTCGCGGCCGCAATGCAGCCAAACAAAACGGTATTTGTTTTTTTACCAAAAATGAATACTAGACCAAGAAGTAGAAATAAGGATATTATAAGAAGTAGAAGTATACTGGTGCGTATAGGGGCAAAGTGGGCAATCAATATTCCTAAGATGAGTAGTAGCGTTATTTTTATTGGAATGAACGCTAGTAGTTTCATCTTAAAGTATCCTTGTTGCCTTTACAAACGCATTGTTCCAAAAACCGTCGCGGAGTGAGGAAATCGTTACCCCCCGGGAGGTGGATGCGTGAATAAAAGTTACTTCATCATTTTCCGTGGCTACGACCATACCAACGTGATTGATGCGTTTGGCGCCCCTGCTGGTCCTGAAAAATAAGAGATCTCCTTTTTGGACATCCTTTACTTTTACACGGGTTCCTTCCTCTGCCATATGGTACGAAGTTCTGGGGAGCTTAATATCGTTATCTGAAAAGGAAACATATAAAAGCCCAGAACAATCCATACCTTTTCTAGTGGTTCCGCCAAATTTATAGCGCACCCCAGAGAATGTTAAGGCGGTATTGATAATCTGGTCCGCCTTGGTCAAATTATGGTTGGTGGTAACCGTGGTCGAAACCGTTTCTATTGGCTCCTCATTAGCCCCTGTACGCTCGTTGTTCGCTGCTGCCACAGAAATTGTACGTTCCGAACTGGACGTGCTTGCTTTTTTGCTAGCGCCACAACTAACCAATAAAAACACTACGAACAGATACGGTAATTTGCGCATAAATATCAGGTATTCCCTCTAATACGTGAACTTCAAAATTATAGAATTATTTTATACGAAACCTAAACCTATGAAGTTTTGGTATTTGCTATGATGAGGCTTGCGGCCATTTTACTCGCGCCTTCACCTCCTAATTTTCTGATAAGTTCGTCATAGGCGTTGAGTTGCTGTTCCCTTGATTTTCCTGTGAGTATAAGCTCCAATTCTTTTTTCAGGTTCTTTTTGGTGAATTTTTCTTGAATCAACTCTGTCACTACAGCCCTTTGCATTATCAGGTTGACCAAGGAAATATAATCCAAGGTAATGATACGTTTCGCAATTTGATAAGAGATCCAATTGGCTTTATAACAGACTACTTGCGGCACCTTGAATAATGCTGTTTCCAAGGTAGCGGTGCCACTGGTGACCAGCGCTGCAGTAGCTATGGATAAAAGGTCGTAGGTCTTATTTTGAATAAATTTTACGTTTTTGTCCTTTAAGAATGGTGCATAAAATTCCATTTCCAAACTTGGTGCTCCCGCTATGACAAACTCATACCCTAAAAAATCCTTACTTAGGGACAACATTACGGATAACATCTTTTGAACCTCTTGTTTGCGGCTACCGGGTAACAGGCCAATTATGGGTTTGGTAGCGTGGAGTTGGTTTGTAGACCGGAATGAAACTTCGTTTAGTTTTGGCCTGTTTGAAATAGCATCAAGTAATGGGTGGCCAACGAAATGGACGGGATAGGAGTGCTTTTCTTCATAGAATTTTTTTTCAAATGGTAGTATAACGTACATATGGTCTACCGTGGTCTTTATCTTTTCGATGCGGCCTTCCCTAGATGCCCAAATTTGGGGCGATATATAGTAGTTTGTTTTAAATCTTTTTTCCTTTGCCCATTTGGCTATTCGTAAATTGAACCCAGAGTAGTCGATAAAAATGATGGCATCGGGATCAAAGGCCAAAATATCTTCTTTGCAAATTTTGATATTCTGGAAAATAGTGTTGATGTTAAGTAACACCTCCAAAAACCCCATAAAAGCCATTTCCTTGTAGTGCTTGACGAGGTTTCCTCCTGCTTGTTGCATCAAATCGCCACCCCAACAACGAATAGCTGCTTCGTTATCTTGATTTTTTAAGGCCTTTATAAGGTTGGAGCCATGTAAATCTCCAGAGGCTTCCCCAGCAATGATGTAGTACTTCATGATTGTATATCAGGTTCAAAAATGCTCTTGTGAACGATTATATAGGCCCCTTCCCATTTCAATGTGGGCAGCCTGGTTATTTGACTATCAACTTTATAAAATAATAATGGACAAGCAATCCCTATTCCTTATGCTCACTTAATTAAAAACCTTGTAGTAAAGTATTAAAAAAGCCGTAAGTAGCGTTGCCATCAATACGCCTTTAGCCCTATTGTCCCTTTTTAATCGTAAGAAACCAAAAAAAGCGATTAAATTTAGTATGGCACCTAATGCCAAAAGACTACCAACATGGTCTTGCGCAACCGCTGCGGTATAGGTCTCTGAGATACTCAAATCTGAGAATATAAGAATGTATAGTAATGTGCCAAGCGTATTCGCAATGATGCCTACGATGAAACCAATTAAAATTTCTCTTTTAGTGTTCATGGGTAATTAATCTACAAGATGTGTAATTCTATTTATTATTTAGCAGAGCACTACAGTCCCCAGCCGTTCAATTCCTGTATAACGTGGTGTGCTGTTAGGTCAAAATGCGTGGGAACTACCGAAATATATCCATTGGCTAGCGCCCATTCGTCCGTGTCCTCCCCTTTATCCAATAACTCGAATACGCCGGTCAGCCAATAATAATCCTTGCCCATCGGGTTGGTGCGTTTATCAAATTTCTCCTTCCAATTTGCTCTTGCCTGCCTACACACCTTGATTCCTTTCAATTTGTTTTTTTCAGCTTTAGGGATGTTCACGTTGAGTACGGTGCCCTTTGGAATTCCATTTTTCAGGGCTTGGGTGACAATGGTATGAATATGATCTGCTGCAGGCGTAAAATCAGCGTCCCAATTATAGTCACATAAAGAAAACCCTATTGCCGGTACTCCTTCTATACCCGCCTCTATGGCGGCGCTCATGGTACCTGAATAGATGACGTTTATTGAGGAATTGGATCCATGGTTAATACCGCTCACGCAGATATCGGGCCTTCTTGGCAGTAGCTCTTGCAAGGCTAGCTTGACACAGTCTGCCGGGGTGCCACTACAACTATATTCAGATATACCATCCGTATCCAGGTCAATCCTCATTTTCTTGGAATATAAGGTGCTATCCAAGGTTATGGCATGGCCCATACCAGATTGTGGGCTATCTGGAGCAACTACGAACACATCTCCTATTTTTTTCATTATTGAAATCAACATGCGCAGGCCCGGAGCCGTTATGCCATCATCATTTGTGACCAATATTAATGGTTTTTTCATACAATATACTTTCCGTAGTAAAAATACGTTTTTATAAAGGATATGGCAGAACCGCCGTTTAACAAAAAATTAATTCCTAGGCCATTAATTGGCATGGTTTTTTCTTTATCTTAGAGAATTGTGTAGTTAAGATTGCTATAAATAACCCTCAAAGAAGAAGAAATTGAAAAGGAATGTAAAAGATAATTTTATGAAAAGAAACTTAGCCTACGTATTACTATTGATGTTGATTGCAGTGGCATCATGTAGTTTTACGAACAAGACTTTTGAAAATGATGATAAGGACAAACTTCTTTTGGACCTTATTTCTTATGTATTGGAAAAAGGGCATTATGAGCCCAAAGCGCTTGACGATGAATTTTCAGCCAATGTTTTTGAAGATTTTATCGATGTCATAGATCCCACCAAACGCTACTTCATCGCATCCGATATAGCTGAATTCGAGAAATACAAGTATCAAATCGATGATGAAATCAAAAACACGGATATAACATTTTTTAACGTGGTTTATGAGAGGTTGATGCAGCGTATGGGCGATGCCAAGGAAATCTACAAGGACATCCTTCAAACTCCTTTTGATTATAACGAAAATGAAAGTATCAGTATAAAATATGAGGAAGAGCCTTTTGCGGCGAACAGGGAAGAATTAAAGGAACGTTGGAGAAAGCAATTGAAGTATGCTACTTTGGGAACCTACGATTCCAAAATTTCCCATATGGAAAAAGAGGTAGTGACTACAAAGAAATACGAGGATGGAGAGGAAATCACAGAACTCGAAAACATTAAGAATGACGATGACCACGACCATAGTGCCCATACACCGGAAGAGGCTGAAATGGAATCTAGAAAATCTACGGAGGCTACTTTGGACGAATTTTTCGATTTTGTAGGGGACCTTGAACGTAAGGATTGGTTTGTACAATACATTAATACTATCGTTGATGAATTTGACCCCCATACTTTTTATTTCGCGCCAGATGATAAGGAGAAATTTGACATGAGTATGTCGGGCAAGTTCGAGGGTATAGGTGCTAGGCTTCAAAAGAAATCTGAAGGTGCCAAAATAGTTGAGATTATCTCTGGAGGTCCGGTTTGGAGGGACCAACGTCTAGAAGTGGGTGATGAAATCATTAAAGTAGGTCAAAATGGTGAGGAGCCAATCAATATTGTTGGCATGCGATTGGATGATGCCATTAAATTGATTAAGGGAGCGCAAGGAACCGTTGTAGATCTAATAGTACGTAAAGTTGATGGTTCTTTAGAAGAAGTTTCATTGACCCGGGATGTAGTGGAATTGGAAGAATCCTATGCAAAATCAGCTACTATTATAAAAGGCGATGAAAAATTCGGGATTATCAATCTTCCTAAATTCTATGTCGATTTTGAAGATTATAGTGAGCGTAATGCCGCAACCGATGTTGCCAAAGAGGTGGAGCGCTTAAAAGAGGAAGGTGCAGAAGGATTAATTTTGGATCTTCGTGATAATGGCGGTGGGTCCTTGAAAACGGTTGTTGAAATGGCAGGTCTCTTTATAAAGGATGGTCCCATAGTTCAAGTACGCTCCAAAGACAAAAACAAGGACGTCTACGATGATAAGGACGAGCGAATTCAATGGGATGGTCCATTGGTGATATTGGTCAATGAATTGTCTGCCTCTGCCTCTGAAATTTTAGCTGCTGCAATGCAGGATTATAAGAGGGGCATTGTAATTGGCAGTAAGCAAACTTTTGGTAAGGGAACGGTACAAAATGTTATTCCGTTGAACAATATGTTGCGTAGTAACGAGCATGGAGATTTGGGGGCTATTAAAATCACAACTCAAAAATTCTACAGAATCAATGGTGGTTCTACACAGTTAGAAGGTGTTAAGAGTGATATTGTCGTTCCGGATAGGTATAGTTATATAGACCTTGGAGAGCGTGATCAGTCCAATCCGTTGGGTTGGGATAAGATTACGGAGGCCGATTATGATATATGGGATGGTTATATCGATTATGATAAAACCATTGCCGACAGTAAGAAAAGAATGGCAGCGAATCCCCAAATCAAATTAATAGAGGAAAATGCAAAATGGCTCAAATCCGAACAGGATGAAACCGAAATTTCCTTGAATTATACTATATATAAGGACGAGAAGATTAAGGATAAAGAGCAATCCGATTATTTTAAGGAATTATCAGATTACGATTCAAAGCTTACCTTTAAGTCTTTAGGGTACGAGGAGCAATTGTTCACAAAAGATTCTGTGTTACGTGAGAAAAGAAACAGATGGCATAAGAATTTGGCAAAGGATGTTTACGTGGAAGAAGCAGTGAATGTTCTGGAAGATTTAAAAGTAAACAACATAAAACATGCGAAGCTTGCAAGCGTTAGGGATTAAAAAATTGGTCCGAATACCTATAAAAAAACCGCTGTATTAACAGCGGTTTTTTTATGCGTTGTAATTCTCGACTTAATTTAATTTATCTGCATGCAGTTTTCTAAGTTTTGACAACTTTGGGTTGATGACTACCTGGCAATATCCTTGATCTGCGTTGTTTTTGTAGTAATCTTGATGGTAGTCTTCCGCTTCGTAAAATAGTCCAAGCGGACTTAACTCCGTGACGATTGGGTTCTCATAAACAGATGCCATTTGATTTAAAACGGATTTTGCACGCTCCTTTTGGTTTTCATCATGGAAATAGATGACAGAACGGTACTGTGTTCCCCTATCTGCACCTTGGCGGTTTAAAGTAGTGGGGTCATGTGTAGTCATAAAAATTATCAGGATATCTTCATAGGATATAATCGTTGGGTCAAAGGTGACTTGTACGACTTCCGCATGACCGGTGAGGCCTGAGCATATTTCCCTATAGGTAGGTCTTCCCGGGGCATTACCACCGGTATACCCAGAAACAACTTTTGAAATACCCTTTACCTCCTGAAAAACAGCTTCCGTACACCAAAAACATCCACCACCAACCGTAGCAACTTCATATTTAGAATCAGCCATTGACACCCTCCTTTTCTAATTGCATGGATTCTGAATTAATGCAGTACCTTAAGCCACTTGGCTCTGGTCCGTCTGGAAAAACATGCCCTAAATGGGCATCGCAGGCATTGCACATTACTTCTACCCGTACCATTCCAAAAGAAACGTCCTTATGGTATTTAATGGCATTTTCCTTTATGGGTTGAGTAAAACTAGGCCATCCTGTTCCGGATTCAAATTTTATCGTGGAATCGAACAAAGAAGTACCGCAGCAGATACATTCATATTTTCCTGCTTCATGCGCACTACATAGTGCTCCTGAGTGTGGAGCTTCCGTTCCTTTCTTACGGGTAATCCTAAATTGTTCAGGAGTTAATAGTTCTTTCCATTCCTGCTCTGTCTTCTCCACCCTTTTGTCCGGTTTCGGATTTCCATTTACCGAAAAATGGATTACATCTTTCCAAGTTAGCATCATATTTTATTTTGATTTAGTACTCCGGCATTGGTCGGTACTATTCAGTAATTCTTACAAATTTACGGTAATTTTGAAGCATGGCTAATCGGTTTGGAAATAGAACTTTATACAGTGTTTTGGTGTTGGTCTGTATCGTCGGATTCTGGCTTTTTGAGAATTTTTATACCCCGGCAACATATTCAGAAAAAAATGATACCACGAATTTTCATTATTTCCCAAAGGAACTTCTGCCAAGCGCTACCTTTGGGGCGGTAATTGACCATGTAAATTTTACTTTGTCCTATAATGAGCCGTATGAACAAGCCGAGTGGGTAGCGTATGTACTGGAAAAAAGTCACTTGACTTATGATGACAGAAAACGCCCTTATTTTATAGAAGACCCCTTTGTTTCCTCAAAATCTGCGGATTGGAAGAATTACAGAGGTTCTGGTTTTGACCGTGGGCATCTGGTACCAGCAGGTGACCGGAGGTTTTCTGAGCAGGCATATAATGAAACCTTTTACACCAGTAATATTAGTCCGCAAAACAGGGAGTTTAACGCCGGTGTTTGGAATGATTTGGAACAGCAAATTAGGAGATGGGCCAAGATTTATGGAAAAGTATATGTAATTACCGGGGGTGTATTGAAACCAGGATTACAAGAAATAGGAGAGGAGGCCGTGGATGTCCCAGACACCTTTTATAAAATCGTTTTGCGTAAAAAAGAAACGCAATGGCTTGCAATCGCATTTTTGATACCTAACAAGCCGCAGGCTGCCAGTTGGTCCACTTTTATGGTTTCTATCGATGAGGTAGAACACGAAACTGGCATTGATTTTTTCCATAACCTTTCAAAGGCTGAACAAGCTTCTTTTGAGGGCTCCTCCCAAAAGGCCGCGTGGAAGTTTTAGAAACTTTCCTTAAGTCGGTTCGTATCCAAACGAAGAAAGATAAACAGCAGAACGGTAAAGAACAAGAGTCCTGAACCGCCATAGCTAAAAAAAGGTAGGGGTATACCAATAGTTGGAAGGACGCCGATTACCATACCGATATTAATAAAATAATGTATCAGTAAAATTGAAATGACGCCGTAACCATACATCCTGGCGAATGCATTTTTTTGCCGTTCCGCCAAGGAAATTAATCGCAGAAAGAGAATGGAAAATAAAAGGATAACGGTTGCCGTTCCTATAAATCCCCATTCTTCGCCCACCGTGCTGAAGATATAATCGGTATCCTGCTCTGGTACAAAGTCACCTTTGGTACGTGTACCTTCCAAAAATCCTTTCCCAAAAAAACCGCCAGATTCAATGGCCTTTTCAGATTGATAGGTGTTATAGCCAATCGATTTTCGTATTTGTTCCAATTTGTCGGGATCTTTTTCGAGTCGAAGCCATAGGCTAAAACGATCTCGGTGGCGCTGTTCGAAAACATTATTGAATACAAAGTTGACCGACAATGAAAACAATATGATTGCCAAACTTATCAGGGTGAGTGGAAGTATAGGAATCTTAAATGCTTTTCGTTTAAGTGCATAAAGGAGTATGATAAAAAGGGCTAAACCGATAATCAGCCAAACCGTGCCAAACTTGAGAGTGACGACAAAAATGAGAACAAGACTCACCAATATGGCCAAATAGTATAAAGGCAAACCTTCACGAAATATTACAAAGATCAGGGCAAAAAATACCAAGGCACTACCTGGATCGGGTTGCGGGATAATAAGAATGGCAGGTGTCAAAATAATCAATAACGCATAGAACTGGTCCTTTCCTCTTTTGATGTCTGTTTGTATGTCGCTTAAATATTTTGCCAAGGCAAGGGCAGTCGCCACTTTTGCCAGTTCAGAGGGCTGAAGGTTAAAAAAACCAAGGTCATACCAAGAAGTGGCACCGGCAATGGTTTTACCAAATACAAAAAGGCCTAGGAGCGATACAATGGAAATAAGGTATAGGATACTGGAAAATCGCTCGTAGAAGTTGACTTCGAGCGCTAAAATAATGACGATGGTCAAGAGACTTACCCCTATAAAAAATAGTTGTTTGCCGTAGCGGGTGCCCATATCCAGGATAGAGCTGTTTTCGTCTACAAAGGTGCTTGAGTAAATATTGATCCACCCAATAAAAACAAGTGCCAGGTAAATGAGGACACTGAGCCAATCTATTCGTTTTAGGATACTTCTACCAGACACGCTCGTTTATTTTGAACTCTTCCCCGCTATACGGTTTTGCGTATTCGTCTTCTAAGGTTTTTTCAAGCATTCTTTTTTCCAAATCTGTTCTGGAAATTTCTCCCTTAAGGTATTTCTCTATCATCAAGGATGCAATATGACCCGCATATCTAGACCCAAAATAACCGTTTTCAATATATACGGCGATGGCGATTTTAGGGTTATCCACTGGTGCAAAGGCAACGAAAACGGAATGATCTGTTAACTGGGTGCGCACACCGTTTATTTTGGTGAAGTTTTCTGCCGTACCTGTTTTACCCGCTATTTCGATACCGGGAACTTGCAACCTAGCCGCAGTACCCTTAGTATATACATCCGCCATACCTTGAACAACAACATCAAAATGTTTAGGGTCGATGGTGGTATGTTTGGCTTCTGTAAATTTAGGCTCGGTTATTTCTTGCCCATCTATTTTTTTCAAGATATGCGGGGTGAAATAATGACCCCTGTTGGCGATTGCGGCGGTCATATTTGCCAATTGTACCGGCGTTGCCAGAATTTCTCCCTGTCCTATCGAATTTGAGATTATGGTAGAGGAAGACCATCTGTTATCCCCGTACCATTTATCATAGAATTCCTTATCCGGAATTCGCCCTTTTTGTCCAAAAGGCAAATCATAGCCTAAATAGTCCCCTAGGCCAAAGCTACGCATGTGTTTTTCCCAAACATCCATAGCTTCATCCGTAGTTTCGAATTTTTCGAAAATCTTTCTAAACGTTCCGGCAAAATAGGCATTACAGGACTGATAAATACCCTTGTTCATATCCCGCATTCCACCACCACAGTGGCAACCTCTCTTTTTCTTTCCTACATAAAAACCGTTATAGCACTGGATGGTTGTGGATTCACTTAGTGCGCCTTCTTGCAGAGCAATTAAGGCATTTAAGGTTTTAAAAGGAGACCCCGGGGGTTGTTGGGCATGAATGGACCGGTCCCAGGTTGGATTTGCAATGGTGTCGTAATAAAGTGCTGTATAATTCTTTGAGCGCTCCCTGCCTACCAATAACGCTGGGTCATAGGTGGGGCCAGAAATCATGGTTAGTATTTCTCCACTAGAGGGCTCTAACGCTACGATTCCGCCGCGTTTACCGTTCATTAATAACTCCCCGTACTCTTGTAAGGTCTTATCAATAGTGATGCTAATTTGTTTCCCTTGTTCTGGCAAGGTATCCAATGTTCCATTTTTGTAGGGTCCAATATCCCTGTTGAACCTATCCTTTTGAATGTATTGTACGCCTTTTCGTCCACGTAATAGGTCTTCATAGTACCGTTCCACACCGGTACGTCCCTTAAGCTCCCCCTGTACGTAATATTTATTGACGGCAAGATCTCCTTCATTAACCTCACTGATGTAGCCAAGGACATTGGCGGCGCTTGGGGTGTCATAATAGCGTAAAGAGCGTTTTTGAATATAAAAGCCCTTATACTTTCTCATTTTTTCCTGTAATTTGGCGTAATCCTGTTTGGATAATTGCGGTACCAATACAGAAGGTAATCTTGGGGAGTATACTTTTGCCTTATGGAGCTTATCAATGAGTTGTTCTTTCCCGATGCCCAATAAATCACAAAATTCCAAGGTGTCCAGAGGCTTAACCTCTCGTGGTATTACCATGACATCATAGGCAGGATCATTGCCTACCAGTAGTTTTCCGTTTCGGTCATAAATATATCCGCGTTCCGGGTAATCGTAAATGGCCTTTATCGCCGGATCTTCCATGAGCTGTTCTGTGGAAAAGCTGAATATTTGCAAATAGGAGAGCCTTCCCAAAAAGGTAATTGCGATGATAATGATTACGGATGATAAAAGAATTTTTCTCATTCTTTTTTACTACTGAATAATGAACTGAACAATGTGCTTAAAATCAATGTGGCGATACCTACGGTAACTGTTTTTTGTAAAATTAATAAGCTATTTGAAAAGCTAAAAATTTCAAGGCTAAAGTATACCAAATGATGTATCATAATCAATAACGCTAAAAATGTAAATTGTTGTGCCTTAGTACTGTTGTTTAATTTAAAACTTTGAAATTCGTAGTTTACCCCAAAGACAAAACGCATTATAGTAGGCCGCAAATAGGCAATCGTAATTGTGGCAGCAGCGTTGATTGCCAACGTATCGGAAAAAACATCCACGCAGAGCCCCAAAAGAAAACTAACCAGTATGAAGGTAGTCCTATTTTGTTTTATGGGGTACCAATACAGAAATAAAATATAAATCAATGGATTTATATATCCAAAAAAATTGAGCCTATTAAAGACCAAAACTTGGATTAGAACCAAAAGAACAAACCGCAGTACGTTTAGAAAGAAGGTACTATTGATCATTGGTCTGTGTTTCTGCTTCCAGTTCTAGAACTTCTTGCCGGTTCAAATTTTTGATGATATAAACGGGACCTAAATTTGTCATGTCATTGAAAAGTTCTACGTCTATAAAATAGAAACTTTTAGAAGTGTCCAAATCAAATTTCTTTATGGTACCGATAGGAATATTCTCTGGAAAAATACTACTCATGGCACCGGTAACTATAGTATCCCCTATCGTTAACGGAACCAATCTTGGAATATCGATCAGCTGTACTACATTATAATCTTGTGTGTTCTCCCAGACCAAGGAGCCAAAGTGGTTTGAATTCTTGATCTTCGCGTTAATGTTGGATTTGTCGTTCAGAATACTTTGGACGGTAGCAAAATTGTCTGAGGTATTTTCTACGATACCCAGGATTCCCTTGTCCGTAATCACGCCCATATCCTGTGCGATACTGTCATTTTCACCCCTATTGATGGTAATGTAATTTCGTTCATCCGCAAAGCTATTGTTAATGACCCTGCCCTGTATTACTTCGTAATTGATTTCGGTTGAATCCAAGCTAATGTTGGGAAGCTTGACTTTGTTGAACAATTTTTTCCTGAGCATTTCATTTTCTTCGACCAGCTTTTTGTTTTCATCACGTAGACCGAAATATGAAGTAATATTATCTGAATATGAATAGATGTTACCCGAAATAAAATTGGATGAATTTAGAAATTTAGATTGGTGATAGGAATGTGATTGAAACGTAAAAACTAGGGAGATAAATAGCAGTAACAGGTATAATAAGAAGGTTTTATACCTAATCAGAAAATTTATGATCTGTTGCATTCACCCTTAAATTATATGGTACGGCTCCTGAATTTAAGTGCCGTTTATTTGATCAATATGCTCTTGTAACGTTCCAGGTTCTTTAATGCAATACCGGTACCACGTACTACGGCACGCAACGGATCTTCTGCTATATAAACTGGAAGGTCTGTTTTTTGGGACAACCTTCTGTCCAAACCACGCAACATGGATCCACCACCGGCAAGATATATTCCCGTATTGTAAATATCTGCTGCCAGTTCTGGAGGGGTTTGGGATAAGGTTTCCATTACGGCATCCTCCACACGAAGAATAGATTTGTCCAAGGCCTTGGCAATTTCCCTATATGAAATCTGTACTTGCTTTGGTTTACCGGTCAATAAGTCGCGACCTTGCACGGATTTCTCGTCTGGTGGGGATTGCAAATCCTCCGTTGCCGATCCTATTTCAATTTTTATGGCTTCTGCCGTACTTTCTCCAACATATAAATTGTGCTGCGTACGCATGTAATAGATAATATCATTGGTGAAAACATCGCCCGCAATCTTTACCGATTTGTCACAAACGATACCTCCTAATGCTATTACCGCAATTTCTGTTGTTCCGCCCCCTATATCCACAATCATATTTCCTTTGGGTTGCATAATATCCAAGCCAATACCAATAGCGGCTGCCATGGGCTCATGGATTAGGTATACTTCCTTGCCATTCACCCTTTCGGCGGATTCCTTGACCGCTCGCATCTCAACCTCGGTAATTCCGGAAGGGATACAGATGACCAAACGGAGCGCTGGCGGAAACCATTTTTTCTTCAATGCCGGTATGTTCTTTATGAACATCATCAACATTTTTTCAGAGGCATCAAAATCAGCGATAACTCCGTCTTTTAAGGGTCTAATGGTCTTTATGTTTTCATGGGTCTTCCCTTGCATCATGTTGGCCTCTTTTCCCACGGCAATGATTTTTCCGCTAATTCTATCCCTGGCAACAATGGACGGACTGTCGACGACTACTTTGTCATTATGTATAATAAGAGTATTCGCCGTACCTAAATCTATGGCTATTTCCTCGGTCAAGAAATCAAAAAATCCCATATGTAATATTTATATTTTTAGATAAAAGGGTGCATTTTACCGACAAAAGTAAGGAAATTAATGCTTGAAATGACGTGTGCCCGTCATCACCATTGAAATTTCATTTTCGTTGCAGTAATCGGTACTTAATTGATCTTTTATGGACCCACCGGGTTGTATAACACTGGTGATACCCGCCTTGTCAGCAATTTCAACACAGTCCGGAAACGGAAAAAATGCATCACTGGCCATAACAGCACCTGTTAGGTCAAAGTTAAAGGACTGCGCCTTGTGTATAGCCTGGTTTAAAGCATCTACCCTGGAGGTCTGCCCCGTACCACTTGCACAAAGTTGCTTGTCTTTTACCAGAACAATCGTATTGGATTTGGTATGCTTGCAAAGTTTGGAAGCGAACAAAAGGTCTTCAAGCTCCTGGTCTGATGGCTTTATGTTGGTAGCATAAGTCAAATCCGATAGAGCATCGGTCTTATGGTCCTTATCCTGTAATAAGATGCCATTTAAACAAGTTCTTACCAGCATATCTGGCATGGCTACCTCGTTTTGCACGAGTATAATCCTATTTTTTTTTCCTTTTAAGATTTCTAGGGCATCATCCGCATATTCCGGTGCTATGACCACCTCACAGAAAAGTTGATGTATTTCTTCTGCGGTAGCCTTATCTATTTTTTTATTACTGATCAATACACCACCAAACGCCGATACGGGATCGCCGGCCAAAGCATCTATATAGGCCTGGTGTAAGGTATCCCTTTGCGCCAATCCGCAGGCATTGTTATGCTTGAGAATGGCGAAAGTAGGGCCGTCGTTCTTAAATTCGAGCATTAGGTTTACAGCTGCATCTACGTCGAGCAAGTTGTTGTAGGATAATTCCTTGCCGTGTAATTTGGAGAACATTGCATCAAAATCACCAAAGAAAAACCCTTTTTGATGCGGGTTCTCGCCATAGCGCAGCACTTTGCCATTGGTCTCGCTAATCTTTAAAGAGGCAATATCATGGTTCTGGTTGAAGTAGTTGAAAATGGCACTATCGTAATGGGATGATATATTGAATGATTTTGCAGCATATCTTTTCCTGTCCTCAAGGCTGGTCTCTCCATTATTTTTTGAGATTAGGGAAAGAAAATCGGCATAATCCTCCATGGAGGAAACACAAAGTACATCCTTAAAATTTTTGGCTGCGGCCCGTATCAAAGAAATACCACCAATATCTATTTTTTCTATAATGTCCTGCTCAGCGGCGCCACTGGCTACCGTTTTCTCAAACGGATATAGATCAACGATGACAATATCGATTTGGGGAATATCAAATTCTGCCAGTTGTGCAACATCACCTTCGTTATCCTGTCTATTTAGAATACCCCCAAATACCTTTGGGTGCAGGGTTTTTACACGGCCACCAAGAATGGATGGATAACTGGTTACGTCTTCCACTGCAATTACATCAATGCCTAAATCCTTGATAAATTTTTCGGTACCACCTGTAGAATATATGGTGATGCCCAATTCTTGAAATTTCTTTACGATCGGCTCCAGGCCATCTTTATGAAAAACAGAAATTAAGGCTGAAGATGCTTTTTTTACACTGCTCATTGTACGATGCTTAAGGTTTCTAATAAGCAGACAAATGTAATTTTTTTGAAGCTAGTATAATGGCTAGGTTATCAACAAAAGGCGGAAAGTTTTAAAGAATTTTGGCGACTTCGAAATTTACATATTCCAAAAAGTGCTCGTCCGCCTTGGTAAAGGGATCGGCAGTATTGGAATCTATGTCTATCTGTCCTATATTCTCTCCATTTACAAAAAGCGGTACTACAATTTCTGCCTTCACCGTTATACTACAGGCAATGTAATTATCTTGGGCCTTGACATCGGGGACAACAAAATTTTGATTGCTTTCGGCAACATGTCCGCAGATTCCTTTGCCATAAGGAATAATGGTGTGGTCTGTTGGTGCGCCGGCGTAAGGCCCCAATTTTAATTCCCGTTTATCCCCATTTTTAAAATAAAAACCTACCCAATCATAATGTGGAATTTCTTTTTTTAGAAGTTCACAAAGCTGTTGCATTTTATCTGTGGCGCTAGCATGCGAGTCTATAATAGATTTTACGTGCGGTTTTAACGAGTCGAACATAGGCAAGATTAAAGATGAATACAAATGTGGCGCTTAAAACCTATATCTACAATAGCTACGGATTAAAAATTCGTTAAGATATTTTTGAATTGAGGCCACCATCGGATTATTGATTAATTTTACGCTAATGAAAGTGCTTTTTTTCAAACTTCAAGCTAGTTCAATGGCCTTGCTCTTGTTGCTGTCAACAATTTCGTGGACGGTAGAGAAGCATATTTGTAAGGGGTCCGTTACTGACATCCCTTTCTTTTCCCAACCTAAAGACTGTTGCATGGGGGCCGGTTTTACAACCGATTTTAAAAAAAGTCAATGTTGTGGTGATGAGGTCTTCACTTTGGCCGGGCAAAATGAATTACATTTTAATTTTACTGAATTTGATTTTTCACAGTCGGTCTTCGTTATAGCACACCCTACTACTTTCGTACATCTTTTGGACAGTATTTCCAAAAAGGAGGCAGAGCCGTTATACTATCCGCCACCATCTAGGGCAACGGATTTAAATGTTCTTCACCAAGTTTTTTTAATTTGATTTTAAGCGACGGATTAGTGCGCTACGCTACTCAGAAATCAAACCATTCCTTAAGTTTCTTAAAGTATTTTTCGGTTCATCGGTGTCAGAACACCAATGCTTGCACAAGTATTTGATTTCTGCTGTCCGGTTTTACTTTTAGTAAAAAGGATTTTAATTTGACGTAGTATTTAGGAATCGATCTTCAGTCCTTTTTTTTCAAATAAATTTAAATGTAATGATTAATGCGTATACCAAACCCAATGTATAAATACGTCATACTACTACTTGCCGCTTTGCAATCCTGGTCCTCTTTTTCGCAAGAAACCATTAATGGAATAGTTTTGGAATCCAATAGTTCAAACACCCTAGGGCTATCTGGTGCAAATATCTATTGGCAAGACTCACAAACGGGAGTTGTAACGGATAATGATGGTAATTTTTCAATACCCTACCTAAAGGATTTCAATCAACTTATAATTAGTTATATAGGGTTTCGTTCCGATACGCTTACGGTGAATCAGCCCAGGTATATTCGCCATGTACTACAACCTTCCAATGAATTGGACGAGGTAGTTGTTAGTCAAGAACGGGATGCTATTCAGAAAACTTATTTCAGCCCGCAAAACGTGATTACGGTCAATAGTGCCGAATTATTGAAAGCTGCCTGTTGCAACTTGGCCGAAAGCTTTGAGACCAACCCGGCAATAGATGTCAATCTTTCCGATGGTCTTACGGGAACAAAACAAATACAAATGCTAGGCCTTACCAGTCCTTATTTGTTGATTACGCAAGAAAATATTCCAATGGTTCGCGGAGCTTCCCAAGCCTATGGTTTAACCTTTACCCCAGGTACTTGGATAGAGAGCATTCAAATAACCAAAGGCGCGGGAAGCGTGGTAAATGGTTACGAGAGTATCTCTGGACAAATCAATACAGAACTCGTGAAGCCCTATACCGATAACACTATTTTTGTTAACGGGTATGCCAATCAAAATGGGCGTTATGAATTAAATACCCATTTTAATGAGAAGCTTACCGAAAAATGGAGTTCGGGACTTTATATTCATGGTAATAAGCGAAGCCAAAAAGAAGATGGGAATGGGGACGGATTTCTGGACGCTCCTTTGGGAAATCAAATCAATGTTATGAACCGTTGGCAGTACCAAGACGCTGAAAAAGGCTGGGTCAGCTTTTTTAATGTTCGTTTCTTAAATGATGAAAAGCAAGTAGGGCAGGTAGCTTTTGATCCTGATACGGACCGGGTTGATGGTAATAGGGCCATAATTATTGAATCTGGATTGCCTGCACTGAGCGGAGCCGAAGTTCCTGCACTGAGCGGAGCCGAAGTGTGGGGCAGTGAAATAAATACGCGTAGGTTTGACACTTCCTTAAAATTGGGGTACGTGTTTCCAGAATTGCCGTTTCAGAGTTTCGGATTTCAAACCTCGTATAGTCTGCATAAACAAGATTCCTATTTTGGTCGAAGAACCTATACTATTGATCATGAAAGTATTTTTTCCAGTTTGCTTTTTAGCTCTATTATTGGTGATACCAGAAATAAATTTAAAACAGGGCTTTCTTTCGCTTATGACGGCTATAACGAAGCGGTGAGTGCCATAGATTATTCTAGGGAGGACACTTCTATAGGTGCGTTTATGGAGTACAGCTATGAGAATTTGGAGCGGG
This sequence comes from uncultured Flavobacteriaceae bacterium, assembly GCA_963793365.1. GTDB lineage: Bacteria > Bacteroidota > Bacteroidia > Flavobacteriales > Flavobacteriaceae > Maribacter. The sequence continues at coordinate 421,709 of CAWBZP010000004.1, forward strand.
TTAGTTTAACTGCCGGTTTGCGGATCGATAACCATAACAGGTTGGGAACATTTGTAACACCAAGATTCCATATTCGTTATACCCCATGGCCTTCCGGTAGTTTGCGTGGGTCTTTTGGAAGGGGAAAAAGAGCGGCCAATATATTTGCCGAAAATCAACAGTTGTTTGCATCCGCCAGGGAAATCAACCTTTTCGATACAGGGGGCAGCGTTTATGGATTGGAGCCTGAAGATGCATGGAACTATGGAGTTAGTTTTTTACAGGGATTTAATTTTTTAAACAGGAAAGGGAACATTTCACTTGATTATTATGTGACCGATTTTAAAAATCAAATCGTTGTGGACTGGGAAAATCCACAGGAAGTTTCTTTCTATAATTTAGATGGCGAGAGTAGTGCCAAAAGCTTTCAGGCAGAATTGAATTACGAGTTGTTGTCCCGTTTAAATTTTAGGACGTCCTACAAATTTTATGATGTCTCTACGGATTATAGGAGCGGAAATCTTCAAAAGCCTTTGCAGGCACAACACCGATTTTTTGTTAACTTAGGTTATGAAACGAAGCCTATGGATAATGGCGCGCAATGGAAATTTGACTATACCTTGCACAGTTTTGGAAAAATGAGATTGCCAAACACAAATTCAAACCCTATTCAATATCAATTGGGCGATTTTTCATCACCCTATACTATAATGAATGCCCAACTAACAAAGGTATTTTCAAGTGTATTTGAAATTTATTTAGGAGGCGAAAACCTGACCGGAGAGCGTCAGATAAATCCAGTTTTGGGCGCAGATGACCCCTTTGGTCCAAATTTTGATACAACCATAGTCTTTGCCCCAATCATGGGAAGGATGTTCTACGCAGGATTCAGGTTTAAAATTTTATAACTAAAAAACAAAAATATGAAAACAACAGTGCTATCAATTTCAATGCTATTGCTTACGCTTTTGACCTATGCACAGGATAAGAACAAAAAAATGGTTTTTGATGTAAATGGTAAATGTGCCATGTGCAAAGAGCGTATTGAAACGGCCGCTTTAAATGTAAAGGGTGTAAAATATGCAGTTTGGGATATACCAACGCACCAATTGTCCGTAATTATGGATGAACGTAAAACGGAAGCCATGAAGATTAAAACGGCCATTGTGGAAGTAGGTCATGACACTAAAGAATTAAAGGCTACGGAAGCGGCTTATAATAGTGTTCACCCTTGTTGCAAGTATAGGGAGGATAATTCTGATGATGGGGCAAACCATAAAATGTAGTCCATTGTAATGGCGTTTTGCTCTTATAAAAATGCGTTATAAATTTTAGTTAATTATTTCCCAACGAAAATATCACGTATCAAAATCTGAAATACATTAGCTACGGTTTATTTTAAATTCGATTCTAATGGCACAAGCAAAATCAGCTGGGAAACCTGCTGCAAAGCCTTCTCCAGCAAAAGCTGGTAAAAAGGCTGCTCCAAAGGCTGCTCCTAGAAAGAAGTAGTTGGTTGAAGCCTATGGGATAGGCTGTTACCTTTTGGACATGAAAACCACCTTTTGTAAATAAAGAAGGTGGTTTTTTTGTTGGCAAGAATACATAAAAAACCCGCTTTTGAAATTTCCAAAAGCGGGTTTTAAGTAGACTATTTCCGCAACCAAGCTAGTGAATGCCTGTGGCGGCTCGCCACTACATCATGCCTGGCATTCCGCCTCCACCCATTGGTGGGCCAGCGGGTGCATCTTCTTTAATGTCCGTCAAAGCACATTCCGTAGTTAAGATCATACCAGAAACAGAAGCGGCATTTTCTAAAGCTACCCTGGTTACTTTTTTAGGATCGATAATACCTGCTTTCATCATTTCAACGTATTTCTCTGATTTGGCATCGTATCCGTAATCGCCTTTTCCTTCTAAAATTTTTGCGATAACCACGGATCCTTCGCCACCTGCGTTGGCAACGATCGTTCTTAATGGAGATTCAATCGCACGTGCTACAATTTGCAGTCCGGTTGCTTCATCTTCGTTTTCAGTGGCTACTTTAGAAAGAACAGATTTAGCTCTTACCAATGCTACCCCACCACCGGCAACGATACCTTCTTCCACTGCAGCTCTTGTAGCGTGAAGGGCATCATCAACACGGTCTTTTTTCTCCTTCATCTCAACTTCAGAGGCAGCACCTACGTATAGTACGGCTACACCACCGGCCAATTTGGCCAAGCGCTCTTGAAGTTTTTCCTTATCATAATCAGACGTGGTTGTCTCTATCTGCGACTTAATTTGGTTTACCCTTGTCTTTATATCTTTTGCAACACCGCCACCATTTACGATAGTGGTATTGTCCTTGTCAATACTTACTTTTTCACACGTACCCAACATGTCCAACGTTGTGTTGTCCAATGAGAATCCTCTTTCCTCAGAGATAACCGTACCCCCTGTTAGGATGGCAATGTCCTCTAACATTGCTTTTCTACGATCACCAAATCCTGGAGCCTTAACCGCTGCAATTTTCAAGGAACCTCTTAATTTGTTTACCACCAATGTAGCCAAGGCTTCACCATCAACATCTTCGGCGATAATTAAAAGTGGTTTTCCAGATTGTGCAACCGGTTCCAAAACAGGAAGTAAATCCTTCATTGAGGAAATTTTCTTATCGAACAAAAGGATGTAAGGGTTCTCCAGTTGTGATACCATCTTTTCAGAATCGGTAACAAAGTATGGGGAAAGGTACCCTCTATCAAACTGCATACCTTCTACAACGTCTACATAAGTATCCGTTCCTTTGGCTTCCTCTACCGTAATAACACCTTCTTTTCCAACTTTACCAAACGCTTGTGCGATCAATTCCCCAATGGTTTCATCGTTATTGGCCGAAATAGAGGCTACTTGCTTTATTTTTTCTGAAGAGTCACCTACTTTTTTGGATTGTTTTGCCAAATCTGCAACGATGGCTTCGACGGCCTTGTCGATCCCTCTTTTCAAATCCATTGGATTTGCTCCTGCAGCTACGTTCTTCAAACCTTCCTTAACGATAGCCTGTGCTAAAACCGTAGCGGTAGTGGTACCGTCACCGGCCAAATCGTTGGTTTTGGAAGCAACTTCCTTCACCATTTGCGCGCCCATGTTCTCTAACGGGTCGGCCAATTCTATTTCTTTTGCGACAGTAACACCATCCTTAGTCACTTGTGGTGCACCAAATGATTTGCTAATGATAACGTTTCTTCCTTTTGGGCCTAACGTTACCTTTACTGCATTCGCCAATGCATCAACGCCTCTTTTGAGACCGTCCCTTGCATCAATATCAAACTTTATATCTTTTGCCATTTTTATAGTTTTTAGATTCTGGCCACTACCATTTGGCGTTGACCGTATATTTAGATTTTATTTTTTGCTTTAGTAAAAAACTACTGTCAAAAACTGACAATAGCGAAAGCCATTTAGATGATAGCTAAAATGTCACTCTCTCGCATCATTAAATAGTCCGTTCCTTCCAATTTTAATTCGGTTCCGGCATATTTTCCATAAAGAACGGTATCACCAACCTTAACGGTAACTTTGTCATCTTTTGTGCCAGGACCCACGGCAACTACTTTGCCTTTTTGTGGTTTCTCTTTTGCAGTATCGGGAATGTATATTCCAGACGCAGTTTTTGTTTCAGCTGCCATTGGCTCGATAAGAACTCTGTCTGCCAATGGTTTGATATTAACTTTAGCCATAATTATTAATTTTTAAATTGATTTTTTATATTTCGTGAATTTATATGGGCAGAAATTATGCCATTAGCCATAAACTGACAAATTGTAAATTAAAAATGCCAGCTTGTCATTAAGCTGGCATTTTAAAAATAGTGTTGATTCTATTTATAGACTGTCATTAGGAGCGCTCTCGTTTACCGGTGGCGTAACTTCTTCTGGCAAGGTTTCAGGAACGGTAGTTTCCAAATCATCTCCCTGCAAAAGTTTGGAATCCACATCTCCATAATTTCCTTTCAATGCAATGTTCGAGGCTAAAATTAAAACAATCAATAAACCGGCGAGGGTCCACGTACTCTTATCTAAAAAGTCACCTGTTTTTTTAACGCCACCAACTATTTGGCTTCCGCCACCACCAAAAGATGAAGATAGTCCGCCTCCTTTTGGATTTTGTACCATAATCACCAATACCAACAATAAGCAAACGATGATGATAAGGATCAAGAATATTGAAAATGTACTCATTCTATATTATTTATTATCTTGTTGTATTTTCTTTACTGCCTTAATTCGGTCTGCAAAGAAACTACTTTTTTCCGGATATTTCAAACTTAAAATTTTGTAGGCCTGTATTGCTTTTTTGTACTTTTTTTGCTCTAAATAAACCCGTGCCAAGGTCTCGGTCATCAGCTCGTTGTTATTGATTTTTGATGAGTTTGAAAGGTCAATATCGATGTTCTTTTTTTCTGAAGGAACAATTTTGGGGTTACTGGCGATAAATTTATCGATACGCTCAAATTTTTTCCTTTTTGCCGAATCTGATTTTGGCTTTTCTTTTGCAGCGGCTTTGTTTTCACTCTTTTCCGTTGTCGTATTCCGTTCAATTGGATTTTTGGATGCGAGGTTCAACCATTCCGAAAAGGAGTATTTTTCCTTGGCATCAAAGGATAAGGGTTTTCCCAAATCCAAAGTTTCCTCCTCTTTTTCAATAGCTTTTGGTGTTTCTTTTGAAGTGAACAGCTCCGGGTCTAAAATGTGGTCGGCGTCCTTTTCATCCTGTGGCAGCGGGCGATCTTCAGAGTCATCTATTAGTGCTTTGGATTCTTGTTTCACTGGCGCTTCCTGGGCTTCCTTGGGTTGTTCCGCTTTTGGTTCAACAACAGTATACTGTAAAAAATCCTTTGAGGTAATAAAATCGAAAAGCACGTCGCGATCCGCAGTATAGGCGGCAGTTGTTTTGAGCGCTTTATTGTATTTGTAACTGTTGAGGTTTTTGAGGCCTTTTAAATGTAATGCCCTTGCCGCTTGAAAATAGGGGTATTCAACAATAATATCTTCTAAATGTTTGGTATGTATGGGTTCTACCACTTTGGTAGGATGTTCTAGAAAATATGTAAAATCGGTGACATTCATAAGATTACCAATCTGCTAATGAGGCATTGAAAATATCCTGTGTAAGACGTTCGAAAATAACCTCGTGGGCTTCACTTTGAATAGCGTTCAATTGAACATCTGCGGGGTAGTCATAAAAGAACGAAAAGCTTTGGTCAAATGCGGCATCCTCCTTTAAGCGGTTATAAAAACGAACCTTTACCCGCATGGACAACCTATTCTCTGCAGCAGTCTGCTGCGCGGTTGCGGACATGGGCGAAATCTTATATTCCGTAATTTCACCTTCATACAATAAATGTGCCGTCCCAGAATTAACAAGGTCCAAACTGGTTTGATTCAAGATGCGGTCTTGTAGGGCCAGCGTAAAGTCTCGATCTACACCGGGTTCAAATATGGAACCGGGACTTTGTGTGGCATAGTTCTGGAAATAGTTGACCTGAAAGGTTTTTGCCTCGCCCACATTGCCTCCTGTGAAATTGTAAGCCCCACAACCAATAATGAGTATGACTGGAAGTAAGAATAGAATCGTTTTTTTTATAAAGTGCATTGGCTTGGGGATCATCATATAATCTAAAGATCGTATTGTTTTATTTTCCGATAGAGCGTACGTTCTGAAATACCCAATTCTGCCGCTGCCGCTTTTCTTTTTCCACGGTTCCTCTCCAAGGATTTTTTGATCAGTTCTACTTCCTTTTCCTGTAAAGATAAGGTTTCTTCCTCCTCAATTTCTTCCGCAAAATGGTATTTGTCCTCATAGGAATCATTGACAAAAGTGGGCTCCGGATTTTTGGGTTCCGGGAGGTGCAGTAGATTCATTGACGTTTCATCCTGGCTCTCCATTTCTACTTCCGCATCTTCTTCATCTTCGTTCCCGTATATCTTACGGATCAAGTTTTCATTTTCTTTTTGCACTTTCTGGGAATCATTGTTCTTAAGAAGTTCCATGGTCAATTTCTTAAGGTCGTTCAAGTCTCCTTTCATATCAAAAAGAACTTTATAGAGAATTTCCCTTTCGTTGCTAAAATCACCTTCAGATTTTGAATGGGAAATAACCGCCGGCAAATTGCTAGTGCTGCCCTGCGGAATATAGCCGTTGAGCATTACGGCAGAAATAGACCTGTTTTCCTCAAGTACGGATATCTGCTCCGCAATATTCCGTAACTGGCGTATATTCCCAGGCCATCTGTATTTGATTAATAGCTGAACGGCCTGTTCCTCTAACCTAATGGTAGGCATTTTATACTTTTGGCTGAAGTCTGACGCAAATTTCCTAAAAAGTAAATGAATGTCATCCTGTCTTTCCCGCAAGGGGGGAATGTTGATTTCCACGGTGCTTAAACGATAGTAAAGGTCTTCACGAAAGCGTTCCTTTTTTATCGCTTCGAACATGTTTACGTTGGTAGCCGCCACAATACGTACATCTGTCTTTTGTACCTGTGAGGAACCCACTTTAAGAAACTCCCCGTTTTCTAAAACGCGCAACAAACGCACTTGGGTGGTCAAGGGCAATTCACCTACCTCATCCAAAAATATGGTTCCGCCGTCCGCAACTTCAAAGTAGCCGCTTCGGGTTTGGGTAGCCCCGGTAAATGCTCCTTTTTCATGTCCAAAAAGCTCACTGTCTATAGTGCCTTCAGGTATCGCTCCACAGTTTACCGCAATATATTTGGCATGCTTTCTATGGGATAGGGAGTGAATGATTTTAGGAATAACTTCTTTTCCAACCCCACTTTCACCGGTAACCAATACGGAAATATCCGTGACGGCCACTTGCATTGCTTTTTCCAAGGCCCTATTTAGTTTTGGGTCCTGACCAATGATTTCAAACCGTTGTTTTATGCTTTGTATGCTTTCCATAAAGAAGGGCTGCTAAAAGAGAAATTAATTATTATCCGAATATCCTATTGCCGTTCCCATTAAGGTGGCAGAGGTACAATCGTTTATTTTTACGTTAACAAAGTCGCCTACGTTGTACTGTTCTTTTGGAAATACCACAACCGTACTTTGGGAATTCCTACCCATCCATTCGTTTTTAGATTTTTTGGAAGTACCTTCAATCAAGACCTCTTGAATTTTACCTACGTGTTTTTCCGTTCTAAACTGACAATGCGTTCGTTGCAGCGCAATGATTTCAGAAAGCCTTCTTTTCTTTACAGGCTCGGGAATATCGTCCTCCATTTTTCTTCCGGCCATTGTACCAGGCCTTTCCGAATAGGCATACATATAGCCAAAATCATATTTTACACGTTCCAATGCTTTTAGTGTTGCCGCATGGTCCTCTTCCGTTTCTGTAGGGAAACCGGTGATAATATCTTGTGAAATTGCACAATCCGGTAAAATGGTTCTAATGTTGTCGATCAAGTCAAAATACGCTTCTATCGTGTGTAATCGGTTCATTTCCTTTAAAATACGATTACTGCCACTTTGCACGGGTAGGTGAATATGTTTACAGATATTGGAATGGTTGGCCATGGTTTCAATAACGTCCATGGTCATGTCCTGCGGGTTGGAGGTTGAGAACCGAATCCGCATTTTGGGTTGGGCCAAAGCCACCATTTCCAATAGTTTGGAAAAGCCTACCGCGGTCGCCTGTTGCATGGCGGAAGCTTTTTCGAAATCTTTTTTTAGTCCCCCTCCATACCACAGATAGCTATCCACGTTTTGTCCCAATAGGGTTATTTCCTTGAAGCCTTTTTCCCAAAGTTCATTTACTTCGGCAAGGATTGATTGCGGATCCCTACTGCGCTCACGACCTCTTGTAAAAGGAACCACGCAAAATGTACACATGTTGTCGCAACCACGTGTAATGGAAACAAAGGCCGTAACGCCGTTGGTATTAAGCCTAACCGGGGCAATGTCCCCATAGGTTTCATCCTTGGATAAAATTACGTTGACGGCATCCCTACCGGCATCCACTTCTTTAATTAGGTTGGGAAGGTCTTTATAGGCATCGGGCCCAACGACCATATCCACTATTTTTTCTTCGTCCAATAATTTATCCTTTAGTCGCTCTGCCATGCAACCCAAAACACCCACTTTTAAATGGGGCTTTGTTTTCTTTACCTTATTGTATTCTGTAAGTCTTTTGCGTATGGTCTGTTCAGCCTTGTCGCGGATAGAGCAGGTATTAACGAGCACCAAATCTGCGTCTTCCAGTTTCTGGGTAGTATTGAACCCTTCCGTTGCCAGAATGGATGCCACGATTTCACTATCCGAAAAATTCATGGCGCATCCATAGCTTTCTATATAAAGGTTCCGCGTATTTTCCGTTTTCCCATCCAATGTCAAAGTTGTGCCCTGCACATTTTCATCTATGGTTTTCTCCATTACTTTATCTACTTTTTCCAGCCTATTTTGGTGGGCAAAGATACCATTATAATCAAAAAATATGACAAGTTGACATGATATTTTAGGGTATTTTTAGGGTTTGCCCGTTATAATTATCTAGTTTTAGGGCAAACAATAACCGACCGCAAAAAAATGAACTTGGAAAATTATAAGGAACGTATTCAGGAAAAACCAGATTTAAGTTTTGGCACTATTTTTAACAGCGCCATAGAATTGTTCAAAAAGGTATGGCTACAAGGTTTTATTACGCTTTTGCTAACTTTTGTGACCATCCTTCCCTTTTATATTATTCTTTATATTCCTATGATTGCGGCCGGGATTACGGACCCGGAAGCACTAAGGAACGATGAATTTCCCCCAATGGTCGCTTTGGCCATGGGTATTTTAGCACCAGTCTTTGCCATTGGTGTAGCCACATTTGGATTGGCCCTTAACGCAGCATTTTTGAAAATCTGTAAGGAGAAAGATTTTGGGGAGCAAACCAAGGATGATTATTTTTTCTTTTTTAGGGATGGGCGCCTTGGCAAAGTGTTCCTACTTGCGCTCTATACCATAGGGATAAGCTTATTGGGCATGTTGGCTTGTGGTATAGGACTGTTTTATGTTGTGGTGCCACTTTCTTTAGTACCCGCTTTTTTAGCATTTTCGGAAGACCTTACCGCAACTGAAATTGTTAAGGCCAGTTTTGTTTTGGGCAATAAGAATTGGTTGGTCATATTTGGTTTGGTATTCGTTATGGGAATCGTGGCAGAATTGGGGTTCTTGCTCTGTTGTGTTGGTATTCTTTTTACCGCAATGTTGAGTAAGATCCCAACCTACTATATGTACAAGAATGGAGTAGGTTTTCGCACTGAAGTCTAGTCTATTTTTTACTCTAAATAATTCCCCGATGGCTTTGCCTCGGGGTTTCCGAACTTACCTCCCCTTGGGGGAGGTCGGAATTGCCTTTTTGCAATTTCGGGTGGGGTAAAATACAAAATTTCGGTTTTTGGCCCTTTTTGGCCAAAATGAAACTAGCGAAATACTCCTGTGGCTTGCCCCGGGGATAGTCAGTTTCAGGAAATTTTTTATTTAGGCCACGCAACTAAACCTAATTTCCGCATCTAATGGATACAACCACTTAAATTTCAAAATTATGGGAAAGAATGTTTTAGCGCTAGTGCTGCTTGCCTTTACGGTATTTACCTCTTGTGATGATGATGGCCCTTTCGAGGACTATATGGTAGCTAGGCCCATAGTTATGGATGCCATCACTTTTAAGGCCGAAGCCATTGACATTACCGATCCGGTTCCTATTAGTTCATCGGGAAAAATATATGCCTATAAAAATTATATTTTCGTCAATGATGTAGGGCTGGGTTTTCATGTTATCGATAATCACATTCCTACCTCACCCAAAAGCATCGCCTTCATAAAGCTTGAAGGCAACAATGATATTTCGATCAAGGACGATAAGCTGTACGCGGATAGTTATGGGGACCTTGTTGTTTTTGATATTTCCGATATCAGCAATATTTCATTGGACAGCCGTATTGTAAATGCCATATATAATAATGATATATGGGTATCAACTATTGAATTTCCACAAGCGGATATCTACGACTACGATGCCATAGATTACGACACCGATATTGTTATTGGCTGGGAAGTTAAAATGGAAAGAAGGCCTGTCTCCGATTATGAAAGACAATTTAATTGTAACAACTGTGAAGCATTCATAAGTCTCGATAATTCTAATGGTAGTCCGCAGCCCTCTGTAGGGCAAGGTGGCTCCTTGGCTCGGTTTAAAATAATAGGGGATTATCTCTATGTTGTTGATAGCAGTGATATCAATATTTTCGATATTTCAAATTTGGCCGAACCAAAAGTTCTTGAGGATGTTGAAGTGGCCTGGGATATAGAAACTATTTTCAATCAAGGCAATATATTGTTTATAGGCGGAAGACAAGGTATGTATATTTACGATATCAAAAACCCCGAAAAGCCAGAATTTATATCAGAATTTAGGCACGGTACGGCTTGTGACCCGGTGGTGGTAGATGGTGATTATGCCTATGTTACCTTAAAAGGAGGTGGTTTCTGTGGCAATACTGAAAGTGGTCTATATGTCATTGACATTTCTAATTTAAAAAACCCTGAACTCAAGGTTATCTACCCCATGACGGCTCCCAACGGTTTAGGCATTAAAGGAGACAATCTTTTTATTTGCGATGGCGAAGCGGGTTTAAAAGTGTATGATAAAAGCGCTGCCCCCAATGTTAGGCTTTTGAAAACGTTTGACGCTATTTATGCGTATGACGTAATTCCCCTTGCTTCATCCTTATTAATGATCGGCGATAAAAAACTATACCAATATGAATACTTGAATGACGATCTAAGACTTCTGAGTACTTTTGACCTTTGACCTTTGCTTGGGTATAATTGATAGAAAAAGGGAAGCGTTTTAAGCGCTTCCCTTTTTTAGTATATCTATTGAATAAATTGTTATTCCGATGAAATCATCTTTATGTTTTCTTGATCCACTTTAGAATTGACCATGGAGGTTCGTTTCTCAATTAGGCTGTTGAGTGCATTAATTTCTTGGTTGAGCTCCTGGGTAACTTCCTTGAAAAAATCTTGCGCCTGTTGGGTAGGGGGGTAGTCTCCGCGTTGTGAATCTGCCAGCAGGAATGCCAATCTATTATTAATGCGTATGCCATAATTTAAGGGGTCTTGCCTACTCTGGTTTTTGGTCATGTGGATGTTGTTTTCAATGACCGATAATTCAGACTCATAATCGGCAATTAATTGTTGCAAATCCGCATTGTCCTTCGTTTTTTCCTTAAGGTATTTAAGGTCTTTTTGAATCCCACGTATTTTTATAATGGCCTCATTGGCTCTGGAAACCTGGTTTCTCACAGCAATCAAGAAATCAAACTGATCCTGGTACTCTTTTTGGGTATTGGTTAGTCGTGGATCTTTTATAATTTCAAAGTTTTGCTCTTTAGGCGCACCGTTATAAGTAAGTCTAACCTTATAGGTTCCCGGCACTGCCTTTGGGCCCGTATTTGGGGAGGAGTAGAAAATCATACCTTCAAATGCCTTAAATCCGGGATAGCGCATATTCCATACTGTTCTATTGCCTCCGGCATTTACTTTTAAAGGTTTGGCTGCTGCGGGATTCAATTTATCCTCCTTGGCATTCGTAGCAAACCTTTGAATTAATGTTCCATCCATTTCAAGAATATCCAGCTGTACGGTATCCTTTTCGTTGAAGGAATTAAGGTAATAGTTTATAAGTACACCATTTGGGTGATTTTCCCCCACTAGTTTGGTATTGGGCTCGGACCAGCCTCCGGATTGCTCCATCCGGTACGAAGTATCCGGTTTAAAGACGTAAAACTCACTTTCTTTTACTTCTGGTGTTAATTGGTGTAACGGCGTTAGGTCGTCAATTATCCAGAAACTGCGTCCGTGGGTCGCTACTATTAAATCGTTATCGCGCACTTGTAAATCCCTAATGGCCGTAATGGGGAGGTTTAATTGAAAAGGGGACCAGGATGTGCCATCGTCAAAGGAAATATACATGCCCCATTCCGTTCCGGCATACAGCAAGCCTTGGCGTTCATGATCAGTTCGTATGACCCTTGTGTAATTGTTTTCCTTAATACCATTGGTAATCAAGGCCCATGTTTTGCCGTAATCAGTTGTCTTGTAAAGATAGGGGGTGTAATCCCCAAATTTATAAGAGGTTGCCGCCACATACACGGTTCCTTTATCGAAAGGACTCGCATCGATGGAGTTGATCATGTTCAGTTTTGGGGACATGGAAGAAGGTGGTGTAACATTTTCCCAAGTGGTGCCGTTATCGCGGGTTACATGAATTAATCCATCGTCGCTACCGGTCCAAATCACCCCTTTTTCTAAAATGGATTCGGTGATGACGAAAATATTGGAATAAAATTCCGCTCCTGTATTGTCTTGGGTGATGGGACCCCCGGAAGATTCAATAGTTTCAGGAAGACCTCTCGTTAAATCCGGTGAAATGGTTTTCCAGGATTGACCCTCATTCGTGGTCATGTGCAAATAGTTTGATCCAGCATACAGTACGTCGGAATCATGCCGACTAAACGTAACCGGATAGTTCCAGTTAAAACGATATTTCATTACCTCCGCTCCTGAACCGGCAGGATTATCTGGCCAAATATTGGTTGATTTTTCTTGGCCGGTAGTATGGTCCAGGCGATTCATATAGCCTTTATAGGTTCCCCCATAGACCATTTGATTATTTTTTGGGTCCGGTGCCAAATGTGCGCTTTCCCCGCCTGCTGTAGGCTCCCAGTCACTTTCTGTAATAGAGCCGCCGGCACTACGGTGCGAAATACGAATAGCAGAATTGTCTTGCTGTGCACCGTATATTCTATAGGGGAAGATACTATCTGTTGAGACCCGATAAAATTGAGCCGTTGGTTGATTGTAATAGGTGGTCCAATTATTTCCGCCATCGTTGGAGATTTGGGCACCCCCGTCGTCAGCAATGATCATCCGATTATTATTGTTGGGTGCGATCCAAAGGTCATGATGGTCGCCATGGGGAGCGTCTTTGAGGGTAAATGTATTGCCGCCATCCGTAGAAACACCGTAGCTTACGTTCATCACGTAAAGTTTGTCGACATTTTCGGTATCGGCATAGATACGGGTATAGTACCAGGCACGTTGTCTCAAAGCTCGGTTCTCATTGATCTTTTTCCAAGTAACCCCGGCATCATCAGACCTAAAAAGGCCTCCATTTTCTGCCTCGATCAATGCCCAAACCCGATCAGAGTCTAACGGGGAAACTGTAATGCCCACTATTCCCCAAGGAAAACCGGGTAGGCCAGAATTATCAGAGATATCTTTCCAAGTATCTCCACCATCGGTGCTTTTAAAGAGTTTGCTGTCTGGACCACCACTGTCCATCCTATACCCATTGCGTTTCATTTCCCAAGTTGCGGCATAAAGGATTCTGCTATTATTGGGGTCCATAATCAAATCCCCAGCGCCGGCCTTATCGCTTACGTAAAGAATTTTTTCCCAAGTTTCTCCTCCGTCCTTGGATCTATACACCCCTCTCGTCTCGTTTGGTTTCCATAAGTTTCCAATGGCTGCTACGTAAACAAGGTCTGGGTTTTTTGGGTGCACCCTAATTCTTGAAATATGTTCAGAATCCTTTAAGCCTATAAACTTCCAGGTTTCCCCGGCGTCTAAACTTTTCCACAGGCCTTTTCCAGAGGATACATTTCCACGTAGGGTTTGCTCCCCTTCACCTACATATATAATGTTAGGGTCGGATTCCGCTACCGTAACGGCACCAATGGATCCACCAAAGTAACCATCCGAGATACACTCCCAGGTATTGCCCGCATCGGTTGTTTTCCAAACACCGCCTCCGGCTGTACCCATATAGTAGAGGTTGGGATTATTGGCTACGCCGGCAACCGTGCCGGCCCTGCCTCCCCTAAAAGGACCAATTAAGCGATATTCCATTCCATTATATAAGGAATCATCATAACTAATGGTGTTTTTCTTGCGCTGCGCATAAAGGTCTTGGCACGGTTGTACCAAAAAAATTAAAAGTAGAAATGCTAGGTAATGGTTCTTCATTTTTTGGCTAAATTGAGTTAGTTTTCCCTAAAAATAGAAATATTTTCAAGGCTTAGGAAATTGATCCTATTAATCTTTCTACTTTCTTGTAAATTGTCAGTTTTAGGACAAACTTGAAATGAAAATCGAGGAAGAAATGCATACTTCGAATTTTAAAGTTTAATTTTTAGTATACATTTGTACGCATAAATAAGGTAAATGGCGAAGAATTTAGTAATTGTAGAGTCTCCCGCGAAAGCCAAAACAATAGAAAAGTTTTTGGGGAAGGACTTTAAGGTAGAATCGAGCTTTGGGCACATAGCGGATTTACCTTCAAAGGAATTGGGAGTGGACGTTGAAAATGATTTTACCCCAAAATATATTGTAGATAAGGATAAAAAGGCGCTCGTTAAAAAACTAAAGGACTTAGCTGCGAAAGCGGACACTATTTGGTTGGCCAGTGATGAGGACCGGGAAGGAGAAGCCATTTCTTGGCATTTAGCCGAGGAATTGGGCTTGGACAAAAAGAAGACCAAGCGCATCGTATTTAATTCGGTCACAAAGGCGGCGATTCAGAAAGCGATAGAGAACCCTAGGGAAATCAATTACAATTTAGTAAATGCCCAGCAGGCAAGGCGGGTTTTAGACCGTTTGGTGGGGTATCAATTATCACCTGTGCTCTGGAAAAAGATTAAGCCAGGGCTCTCGGCAGGGCGTGTTCAGTCTGTGGCCGTGCGCTTGATCGTGGAGCGCGAAAGGGATATTGAATCTTTTGAACCTCAGGCATCCTTTAAGATTGCGGCAGAATTTAAAACGGAGGAAGGAAGTGTATTCTCGGCCAAATTGAATAAAACCTTCGACACCGAGGAGGAGGCCAAGGCATTTTTGGAAAAGAACATCTCCGCAGATTTTTCCGTTAGTAAGTTGGATAAAAAGCCCGCTAAAAAATCGCCATCGGCACCGTTTACAACATCGACTTTACAACAAGAAGCATCCAGAAAATTATATTTTTCCGTAGGGCGTACCATGCAAGTGGCCCAAAGGCTTTATGAAGCAGGGTTGATCACCTATATGAGAACGGACAGCGTAAACTTGTCCAAGGAGGCCCTTACCGCCGCCAAAGACGCAATAATCAGCAACTACGGCAAGAAATACAGTACAACCCGTAATTTTACGGGGAAGTCCAAAGGGGCGCAGGAAGCGCACGAAGCCATTAGGCCAACCGAAATGGGCAACCAATCCCCATCTTTGGAGCGGGATCAATCCAAGTTGTACGACCTTATATGGAAACGTACCGTTGCCTCACAAATGAGCGATGCGGAATTGGAACGTACCAATGTGAAAATTAAGGCAAACAAGCATCAAGAAGAATTTAGCGCTAATGGAGAGGTCATCAAATTTGATGGTTTTCTAAAAGTATATATGGAGGGCGTTGATGATGAGGATATAGCGGAAGAACAGGAAGGTATGTTGCCCGCAATGAAAGAAGGAGAGCGCTTATTGAATAATTTTATTTCCGCAACGGAACGTTTCACAAGGCCTCCTTACCGTTTCACGGAAGCCTCTTTGGTTAAGAAATTGGAGGAATTGGGCATTGGAAGACCGTCTACCTATGCGCCAACCATTTCCACTATTTTAAATAGGGGATATGTAGAAAAAGGTACTGTAGAAGGTACGGAGCGAAAGTACCAACAGTTAATTCTAAAGTCCGACACCATTAAAGCGAAGAACCTCACCGAAAATGTAGGTTCCGATAAAGGTAAAATGGTACCAACGGATATTGGGATGATCGTTACCGATTTTCTGGTAAGCAATTTTGCCAATATCCTCGATTATAACTTTACGGCACAAGTTGAGGAAGATTTTGATGAAATAGCATCCGGTGAAGAGGACTGGAAGAAAATGATGAAAAACTTTTACAAGGATTTTCATCCCAATGTTGTTGATGTCGAGGAGAATGCCGACCGCGCCAGTGGTGAGCGTATCTTGGGAACAGATCCCAAAAGTGGAAAACAGGTTTCCGTAAGATTGGGAAGATTTGGTCCTATGGTACAGGTAGGTACCGTAGATGATGAGGAGAAACCCACTTTTGCAAGCTTATTGCCAGAGCAATCCTTGAATACCATTACCTACGAGGAGGCAATGGAACTTTTTAAACTTCCTAGAAAATTAGGGGTGTACAAAGGAGAAGAGGTGCAGGCCAATGTGGGTAGATATGGTCCTTACGTAAAATTTGGCGAAAAATTTATTTCGATGGATAAGGGAGAGAGTGCCTTTGAAATCGAAATGGATAGGGCTATTGAATTGATTGTTGCCAAAGAAAAGGCGGATGCGCCAATTGCAACCTACGAGGATAAGGAAGTAACGAAAGGCGTGGGTAGGTTTGGACCGTTTATAAAATGGGACGGCATATTCATTAACGTGAACAAAAAATACGATTTTGATAATTTGTCCAAAGACGATATTATTCAACTCATCGAGGACAAGAAACAAAAGGAAATTGATAAGATCGTACAAAATTGGGAGGAAGAGGGAATCCGTATTGAAAAAGCAAGATGGGGCCGTCATAACATTCTAAAAGGGAAAATAAAGGTAGAATTGGCGAAGACCGTAGATGCCACGAAAATATCCTTGAAGGAGGCCCAAGAATTAATTGAGAAAAAAACTCCAAAGAAAAAAGCGAAAGCAAAACCCAAATCAAAAAAGTAGCATATTTTTAGGGTTATAATTGAAACCTAGCTTTTAAACGAAAACAACTTCCAGTAAATGGCCTTTGATTTTTTGGTTCCAGTACCCGATAACGTTTTGGCCCATAATGAGTTATTGCCCAAGCAGTCTATCGGTAAAAATACCTTCATACATACAGAAAAGGATGGTCTGCCAGTTCTAGCAAATGCTACGGTAGCCTTTTTAGGGGTTAAGGAATCTAGGAATGCCTATGAGAAAAAGCATGAAAAACTAGACACTTCTGCAATACGTTTGCAGCTATACAAGTTGCTTATGGGCAATTGGAATGCTTCGTTGATCGATTTAGGTGATATAGAAGAGGGAGCTACGGTAGAGGATACCTATTTTGTAGTAAAGGAAATTGTTGCGGGCCTATTGGAGGAAAATATCATCCCAATACTATTAGGGGCGACCCAAGATATTACCTACCCCACTTACCGGGCATTTGATGGCATAAAGGACATGATCAATTTGGTGGCGATCGATAGTCGGTTCGATTTTGGTATCGATGATGAATTGATATCTTCCCATTCCTATATGAGTAAGATCATTACGGACAAGCCCAACAATCTTTTCAATTTTTCTAATCTAGGCTATCAAAGTTACTTCAATGCCCAGGAGGAAATTGATTTAATGGAGCGCCTTTTTTTTGATGCTTATAGATTGGGGGAGGTGGCCAATGATCTTCAATTGGCGGAACCTGTTTTACGTAATGCCAACATGGTTAGCTTGGACGTAAGGGCTATTCGGGCATGTGAGATGTCCTTTTCCGCAAATTTTTCTCCTAACGGTTTTACGGGCCGTGAGATTTGTACCATTGCCAGGTATGCCGGTTTAAGCGATAAAGTCTCCGTTTTTGGTATCTATGAAATGGAGAATACCGTTCAATCCCAGCAATTGATCGCACAAATTATTTGGTACTTTATAGAAGGGATCAATTATAGGATAGCAGAGTCCCCGTACACCAAAACAGACGACTTTGTTAAGTATAATGTACCTACAGAAGACGAAGAGCTTATATTCTACAAGAGTTTATTGACAGAACGATGGTGGACAGAAGTCCCATCTATTTTTACTTCACATACTAAAGCCCATACACCTGCGTTATTACCTTGCACCGAGAAGGATTATTTAGATGCATGTAATCAAAACATCCCGGAACGGTGGTTTAAAGCTTACAAGAAAGGCTTTAATTAAATGAGTGTAATTTTTAAGCATTAAAGGACTTTAATACAATATTTTATATAAAACATAGTTTTAGATGTTAGAATAAACCATTGTATTCTGAGTTTAAACCATAATCGAAATTTAACCTAAAGTATGAAGAAGCTATTGTTGTCATCTATAGCATTTGTTTTTTTACTCACCAGTTGTGGGTCTAAAACTAAAGGAGAGCTAACCGGTGTTCAGGGGAAAAAATGGTACCCTGAGAAACCATATGGAATGGAACTTATCCCAAGAGGTTCTTTCATTATGGGAAAAAGTGAGGAAGACCAAGGAAAACTACTGAACGCCCCAACCAAAACAGTAACCGTTCGTTCTTTTTATATGGACGATACAGAAATCACGAACAGCGAGTACCGTCAATTCGTGGAGTGGGTGCAGGATTCTATTGTACGAACAAAGTTGGCTATTCTGGCCGATGAGTTAGGTATAGGACCGGAAGAAGGGGGTATTGGTGATTATGCATTTAAGGATGCGGATACCACAAGAGCCTCTGTGTATGATAAGTACATGTTGGATAATTATTCCGGTATGGGCGAAACAGGCTATGAAGGCCGGGCCCTGAACAAGGATGAGGACTTGATTTGGGATACATCGGAATATCCAGATGAGTATTATACCGAAATAATGGACTCCATTTACCTATCTGAGGAGGAATCTTACAATGGGCAGCGTACCATAGATGTTAAAAAATTAAAGTACAAATACAACTGGATGGATATTCAAGCAGCGGCCCGTGCGTCTACAAAAGGCAAGGGCAGCAGAAAAGATTTTATCCGTACGGAAGAAGTGGAAATTTATCCGGACACTACAGTGTGGATCCGTGATTTCTCCTACTCGTATAACGAGCCAATGCACAACGATTATTTCTGGCACGATGCTTATAGTGATTATCCTGTAGTAGGGATTACTTGGAAACAGGCCAAAGCTTTTTGTAATTGGAGGACGAAGTATAAAAATGACGATAACAAGAGCCGTGGTAAGCAGTTTGTGAATCAATTTAGACTTCCTACAGAAGCGGAGTGGGAATATGCCGCAAGAGGTGGTATTGAAAGTGGAACCTATCCATGGGGTGGACCTTACGTTATTAGTGACACAGGTTGTTTTATGGCAAACTTTAAGCCACAACGTGGAGATTATGCGGCAGACGCAGCACTCTATACTGTAGAAGCGAAATCCTACGAGCCGAATGATTTCAACTTGTACAACATGGCGGGGAACGTTTCCGAATGGACCAACTCGAGTTATGATCCAAGTGCTTACGATTATGTATCCACAATGAACCCTAACGGAGGAGACCAGTCCAATACCCGAAAAGTAATTAGGGGTGGTTCTTGGAAAGATGTCGCCTACTTCCTTCAGGTTAGTACCAGGGATTTCGAATATGCAGATTCTGCCCGTAGTTACATAGGTTTCAGGACCGTACAGGATTACATGGGCGAAGAGGATTCAACGCAATAAATTAAAGAATAGTAACAATTTTAGTATAAATCAAATCAAATTTTAAACCAAATCTTTTTTATTAAACCTTAATTAAATTAAAATCATGGCACAGTCAAAATCAACAAAAAAACTATTTAACATGGCCTACGGCCTAGGAGCATCAGTAGTAATCATTGGTGCATTGTTTAAAATTCTTCACTGGGAATTTGGTCCGCTAACAGGTGGACTATTATTGGCAGTTGGTCTAATTACAGAGGCCCTTATCTTTGCAATCAGTGCATTTGAACCGGTAGATGATGACTTGGATTGGTCATTGGTATATCCAGAATTAGCAGGTGCTGAAACTAAAGGTGGTAAAAAGAACCAGGCCGCAGAGCTTAAGGAAGCAGAGACTTCTTTATCCAAAAAACTGGATGACCTTTTAAAAGAGGCTGGTGTAGATGCCAATCTTATGGAGAGCTTAGGTTCTAGTATCAAGAATTTTGAAGGTGCCGCAAAAGGTATCGCCCCTACTGTTGATGCAATGGAATCAACTAGAAAATATTCAGACGAAATGGTTCAGGCAGCTGCACAAATGGAATCATTGAACAGTCTTTACAAAGTACAATTGGAGAGCGCTAGCAGACAAGCTTCCGTAAACGAGGAAGTTGTACAGAACGCAAGTGCGCTTAAGGATCAAATGGCATCATTGTCTACTAACCTTTCTTCATTGAACGGTGTTTACGGTGGTATGTTATCCGCAATGGGCAGTAAGAACTAAATTGGATTTTAACGAACCCAAATCAATTATTAATTAAAATCTAAATTAAAATCCATGGCAGGAGGAAAAGCAACACCACGTCAGAAGATGATCAACTTAATGTATTTGATCTTCATAGCAATGCTGGCGTTAAACATGAGTAAGGAAGTATTGGCGGCATTCGGTATTATGAATGAAAAGCTAGAGACTTCAAACGCAATGACTACCGCAAGTAACGAAGCGTTCTTAGGTAGTTTGGAAACTAAGGCTTCTGAGGATGCGGCAAAATACGAAAAGCTGTATCAAGATGCTCAGAAGATCAAGGCAATGTCCCAAGAATATTATGATTACTTGGAATCGCTTAAATCTGGAATGACAGAAGGTCTTGAAAATCCGAAGGATTATGCAAGAATGGATAATTCCGATTACTTAGACCAAAAGTTCTTTCAAGGTGATAACCTTTCCGATGGTGGTGAGGAGTTCATGAAAAGACTTACTGAATACAGGGATAACGTAGCAGCCATTGTACCTGTATCTTTAAAAAGCTCTGTTGTAGATCGTTTTCAAACCGGAAATGAAAATGGTAAGGTACAGGCTAAGGATGGTATGCAAGATTGGATCAACTATCATTATGAAGGCTATCCTTTGGTTGCATCCTTGGCTAAATTGACTGCACTACAGGCAGATGTAAAAGTTACCGAAGAGGCTGCTTTAAAATCGATGCTTGAAGGTGAATTAACGAGCCAAGTATCCTTGAAGAACTTCGCAACATCTTTGGCAGCAACAAAATCTGCATATTATACCGGTGAAAGGTACGATGGTAAGATTATCATTAGCAAGACCGATAATTCTTCTACACCTGTTAAAGCGGAATTGACCCTAGATGGTAGAAAACTTTCTGAAGGTACCGATTATAAATTGGAAGCTGGTGGTGTTAAGATGATGATTGGTTCCGGTGCTGCTGGTGACCATGAAGTTAAAGGTATCATTTACTTTAAACAAGACGGCGAAGAGATTCCGGTAGAGGTGAACAACTCATTTGCAACGATATCCAAGCCAAATGCGGCTTTGATCGCTGCCGATAAAATGAACGTTGTATACCGTGGGGTTGCGAACCCAATGTCTATCTCTATACCTGGTATACCAAATAATAAAGTTAGGGCTTCCGCCCCAGGTCTTTCGGCCGTAAGCGGTAGCAAGTATGTGATGAATCCAGGACAGGGAAGAACGGTAACGATTACTGCTTCTGGAACCCTTCCAGATGGTCAGTCCATCTCTTCTAACTCAGAATTTAGGATCAAGGATATTCCAAGACCAGAAGGTAGCATCAGCAAGCAGACAGGTAGTTTAAAATTGCCTAAGCGTAATGTTGAGATTGGTACTGTAGGTGCAGGTTTGGAAGATTTTGACTTTGATTTAAATCTTGCGGTAAGCGGATTCAAATTCAAGGTACCGGGTCAACCAACCGTATCGGTTAACGGTAACAAGTTGGATGCAAAGGCGAAAGCTGCATTGCAACGTGCCGGTAGGGGTGATATCGTTCAAATCTTCGATATCGAAGCCTATATTACCAACAACAAAAGTTACAAGTTGAAAAAGGTATCTCCTGTAGTTGTGGAGATTACAAACTAATAAAAATGGAATGATGCCGGGCAAGTCCTTTGGTCTTGCCCGGTTAATTTTAAAGTGAATAAACATGAATTGGAAAAATGTTTTAGTAATGGGCGTCGTAACTATGTTACCGGCAGCTATGATAGCGCAAGCCAACGTCCTTAATGCCAAAAAACCTGAAGAGGTAGGTGTACGTACAGAGGCCCAAAAAGCCGTTGATAACGATGCTCCTTTAGAATATGGATATGTTGATGATAGGGATATTCTTTGGTCCAAAACCTTGTGGGAAACCATAGATTTGGACGAACGTGTAAATTTCCCGCTATACTATCCAACAGATACGATGGATATTGGGCCAGACAGAAGGTCTTTATACCATGTATTGATTAAAAATTTAAAGAGTGGTAAACTGGAGGCGTATACAGATTCTTACTTTACGAATAAAAGAACCTTTGGTGATTTAAAGGATGCCCTTCAAATGGTAGATACCTTAGATTATGGTTATGAGCAAATGAACGCTGGTGAAACCGTTTCCGAGGAATACATTACACGTAGAAGTATTACGGCTGCTGAAATTGAGGAATACCATATTAAAGGAATTTGGTATTTTGATAAAAGGCAGGGTGAATTAAAGTACCGTCTGTTAGGGATCGCACCGGTTGCACCAGACGTTAACTTTATTGATGATGAAAATCCTGATAAAGTAGAATTGTTCTGGGTTTGGTATCCAGATGCGCGCGAAATTCTTCATAATTCCAAGGTATTCAACCAACAAAATTCTGCGCAACCTATCTCGTATGATATGCTTTTGAATGCCCGAAGATTCAACGCTGTAATCTATAAGGAGGATAACGTTCAAGGCGATCGGGAAATCGATGATTATATTGCGGATAATGCCTTATTTCAGTTGTTGGAAGCCCAACGCATAAAAGAAGAGATAAGGGATAAAGAGCAAGATATGTGGGCTTACTAAGCCAAAAATAATTCCAATTCAAAATATAGAAGCCCGATCGAAAGATTGGGCTTTTTGTCTTTCCTATTCCGTTTGGAAGCTTTTACATTTCATTACCTTTGTGAAATGTTAGATTATTTGGTGGTTGGCCTCGGTTTGGCCGGTGTATCCTTTTGTGAGACCCTGCGTCGCCATAACAAATCCTTTATGGTTTTCAATGACGATTCCCAAACGTCTTCAAAGGTAGCCGGGGGAATTTATAATCCTGTAATTCTAAAACGCTTTACCCTTTCATGGAAGGCAGACGAGCAACTTCCTGTTGCCGCAGATTTTTACGCCCAATTAAGTAGGTTTCTAGGGGTTCAGTTTGATGAAAAATTGAACGTATTGCGCAAATTTGCGTCCATTGAGGAACAGAACCTATGGTTTGAGGCCTCCGAAAAAAATAACCTAAATAGTTATTTGACCACCACACTGGTAGTAAACAACAATAAACACCTCGCTGCTCCCTATAGCTTTGGAAAAGTAGTACAAACCGGAAAACTGAACACAAAGGTTTTGATTGAAGCCTATACGCAGTGGTTGGAACGAGAAAAACAAATAAATCAAGAAACGTTCCAACATTCAGCGCTGCAGCTTCATTCCAATTATGTTTCTTATCAAGGTAACACTGCAAAAAATATTGTTTTTGCGGAAGGGTATGGCCTTAAGAACAATCCATACTTCAATTACCTGCCCATGCAGGGCTCCAAAGGGGAGTATTTGATTATCAAGGCAGAGAAGTTAAAAGAGCAAAGTATGATAAAATCCTCCTTTTTTTTAATTCCTCTGGGAGACGACCTCTATAAAGTGGGTGCGACCTATAACCGAGATCAAAAAGACAGTAATACGACTGCGGAAGCCCAAACCGAAATCCGTAAAAAAATGGATTCGCTACTCGAATGCCCTTATTCCATTGTTGGCCAGGAGGCAGGTGTACGGCCTACCATAAAAGATAGGCGGCCTTTGGTTGGGAAACATCCGATACACGATCGGCTTTGGGTCTTGAACGGATTTGGCTCGCATGGAGTCCTCATTGCGCCCTGGGCTTCTAAGGCGCTTTACGAGCGTATAGAATTTGGCGTCCCTGTATTGGAGGAAATGGATATTAAGCGATTTGCCATGGATTAATTCTCATTTATTTTTTTAGTACGATCATAATTTACGAACATATTTATCCAAATATCTCTGGAGAGCCTCATTATGATGGGCATAAATACCATAAGGGTGATAACGATGGCAATAAACGAATCGATAAGGTTTGCGCCTATAAACAGTTTTGCAATTACAAAGGCGGCAACAGCGAATGCAATTCCTAATCCGTAACTGACGTACATGGCGCCGTAAAAGAAGGATGGTTCTATCTTAAATTTCAAGTCACAGGAACCGCACCGTTCGTGCATTTTAAAAATTTTACCCAAATGATATGGATTTTTTTCCACGTACATGCTTTCCTCATGGCATCTTGGACAACTTCCTGTTAAAATACTGTAGAGTTTGTTTCCTTTTTTTAACATTTGCAAAACTTTTTGCAAAGGTACACTATTATGGTTCTTTACATGATTCAAGGGAGAGCTCAAAACACCTCTTTGTATAAAATTAATACATCCCAAATTAGGGGTGGTGCACATTAAAAATGAAGATAATTTTATGTTGAACGTTCACAATCTTTCTGTATCCTTTGGAGGAGAATACCTATTTGAGGAAATTTCCTTTCGATTAAACGCCGGAAATAGGGTGGGCCTTGTAGGTAAAAATGGTGCCGGTAAGTCTACCTTATTGAAAATTTTGAATAAGGACATGCCCTTGGATACGGGTGTGATCGCCGTTGAAAAGGAGATCAAGATTGGTTTTTTAAGGCAGGATATAGACTTTGAACAGGGAAGAACAGTTTTGGAAGAAGCCTACCAAGCGTTTGAGGAGATTAAAAAGCTTGAGCAAAAATTGGATGAAATAAACCAGCAATTGGCGGAAAGGACAGACTATGAAACGGATTCCTATAGTCAACTGATTGTCGATTTAAATGATGTATCCCATCAATATGAAATTTTGGGTGGCTACAACTACCAGGGAGAAACCGAAAAGATTTTACAGGGCTTAGGGTTTAGGAGAGTGGATTTTGACAAAAAGACCGAAACCTTCTCAGGGGGTTGGCGTATGCGCATCGAACTGGCAAAATTATTACTCCAGAACAACGATGTGCTGTTGCTCGATGAGCCAACCAACCATTTGGATATAGAATCCATCATCTGGTTTGAGCAGTTTCTCAACAACTATACGGGCGGTGTCATCATTGTCTCTCACGATAAAATGTTCTTGGACAATGTAACCAATAGGACCATTGAGATTTCTTTAGGCCGCATCTATGATTACAATAAACCGTATAGCCAGTACTTGGTCTTACGCAATGAGATAAAACAGCAACAACTTAATGCCCAGAAAAACCAAGAAAAAGAAATACAGCAGGCAGAACGACTTATAGAGAAGTTTAGGGCCAAATCTACCAAAGCCTCTATGGCGCAGTCCCTAATCAAAAAATTGGACAAGCTTGAGCGTATCGAGGTAGATGAGGACGACAATAGTGTCATGAGCCTTCGGTTTCCCGTGTCCATAACGCCCGGTAAAGTGGTAGTGGAGATTGAAGAACTATCAAAGGCTTACGGCAAGAATTTGGTTCTGGACGATATAAACCTACTTATAGAAAGGGATAGTAAAACGGCGTTTGTCGGTCAAAACGGACAAGGGAAATCTACCTTGGCAAAAATTATAGTGGGCGAGCTGGAGCACGAGGGCCACTTGAAATTGGGGCACAATGTACAGATTGGTTATTTTGCCCAAAACCAGGCAGAATATTTGGATGGGAACAAAACCATCTTGGATACGATGATCGATGCTGCGAACGAAAAGAATAGGAGTAAGGTTCGCGATATCTTGGGTTCGTTTCTCTTTAGGGGGGAAGAGGTGGAGAAATATGTTAAAGTACTCTCGGGAGGGGAACGCAATAGATTGGCTTTGGCCAAAATGCTGCTGCAGCCTTTTAATGTTCTGGTCATGGACGAACCTACCAACCATTTGGACATTAAATCTAAAAATGTACTGAAGCAGGCTTGTTTAAACTTTGAGGGTACCTTGATATTGGTATCGCACGATAGAGACTTTCTCCAAGGCCTAACCAACAAGGTTTATGAGTTTAAAGACCAAAAAATTAAGGAATATCTTGGCGATGTGGATTTTTACTTGGAACAGCGCAAGGTCGAGAACTTTAGGGGAATAGAGAAAAAGCAAGAGGCCAATGTTCAAAAAGAACAAGAAACGCCCAAAAGTTCAAATTCATTTCAGGATCAAAAGAAAATTAAGGGCTTAAAAAATCAATTAAGTGCTGTAGAAAGTAAAATTGGGAGCTTGGAAAAGGAAATTAAGGAAATTGACCATAAGCTTTTGGTGGATTATGATGCTACCATTGCAAAGCCTAATTTTTTTGACAGCTACCAGGCCAAGAAGAAAAAGCTGGAAAAGCTAATGCAAAATTGGGAAAGTCTTACAGTAGACATAGAATCCTTGGATTAAAGGTAATACGTAGACCTACAATTTTTGGGGTTTCACAACATTTTTAGCATTGTTCACAACAATCTAGTGTTACTCAACGATAAAATTTTAGTTTTTGACGTTATATGTTCAAATTTGTAGGATAATTCTTAACAACAGGATTATTTGTAAACTTTAGCATATGAAAAAACTGTACTACATAAGTTTTTGTTTGTTCTTTCTTACTACGGCGGGTTTCGCTGAAGTCTCCAAGAAAGAGAAGAAGGCCTTACTAGATCTTTACGAGTCTACAAATGGCAAACACTGGGTAAAAAAATGGGATTTGAAAACTCCGGTTTCCCAATGGCACGGTGTTAAGGTGGTTGATGATAAAGTTGTAGAACTTAATTTATTCCATAACAACCTAATGGGCCCAATTTCATCACAAATAGGAAACCTGGAAAATCTTCATGTTTTGAACCTGGCTTTTAATTCATTGACAGGAGCACTGCCTGAAAGCATAACAAAATTAGCCAACCTAAAAATTTTAAAATTGGAAATGAATAGGCTGGAAGGTGAGCTGCCAACAGGAATAGGAAGCCTGGGCCAATTAAATGAGCTATCGGCATTCAATAATTTTTTTACCGGTAAAATCCCGGCGGCTATTGGAAATTTGAAGGGTCTGAAAATTCTTAATTTATCGAGCAATGCGCTTTATGGGGATATCCCATCTAGTTTGGGAGAATTGACCCAATTAGAGACTTTAGGGCTTTTTGAAAATAAATTGGAAGGTGCCATTCCCAAGGATATGGGTAAGTTGGGTAACTTAAAAGAATTGGTATTAGCCAACAATATGTTAGATGGGGAAATTCCCACGGAGTTTGCACAATTGGCAAGTCTTGAGGTTTTCCAAATACAGAACAATAATTTTTCTTCTTTCAAAGCCTTGGAATTTTTAGAAACGAAGGAATACTTGGTGTTCGATTATGATAAAGAAGACAGAAAATTAGAATTTAAGGATATCAATTTTAGTAAGACCAAAATGGCCGATACAAAATTTGAAGATATAGAAGAGTAAGAGTAGTTTACACTTTTAGTTAGTTTGGTGAAAGAAGGGATGTGTGCAGCACATCCCTTTTTAATTCCCTAAAATTGACGGGTTTCAGTATCATAAATCGAGCTCCTATACGTTATATATAGGCTCTGTTTTCATAAAAGCCATTAAGGGCCATTATTTTTTAATTCATAAAATCACCTATCATGAATTACGTTTTAAAATTACAATCCGGTTTACAATATTGTCTTTTTTTGGTCCTTCTATTTGCAGGGATAAAACTCGCGGCGCAAATTCCGGAAGTAGAGAAAGTATATTTGACAAAATTATATAATGCCACCGCTGGTGACAATTGGCAAAACAAATGGGATTTGAATACCGATGTGCATACCTGGTATGGTTTGGAGATAACGGAAGGTCATGTAACGGGCATAAACCTGTTTAGGAATAATTTAGAGGGAAAAATTCCCAAAGGGATTTCAGTACTTAAAAAATTAAAGAAATTAAATCTTGGCTTTAATGCGCTGGAAGGAAAATTACAGGCCGAGCTTTTTGAATTGACTGAACTTGAATCCCTACGTTTAGAAATGAATAAATTGAGCGGTTCCCTGCCAAAGGAATATTCAAAAATGCATAAATTGGAGGAATTGTCGCTGTATAACAATTTGTTGGAAGGAGCTATTCCATCGGGAATTGGAAGTATAAGTAGTCTAAAGTCCTTGAACCTCTCCAGTAATTATTTAGAGGGAAGCCTTCCCACCTCCATAGAAAATTTGACGAATTTGGAACGATTAGAGCTTTTTGGCAATAAGCTATCCGGGTCTATAGGAATAGAATTGGGTAAGTTGAAAAAATTAAAGGAATTGATTTTATCTTATAACCTTTTTACCGGTGATTTGCCGAATAGCACGGCAAGCCTTACAAATCTTGAATTTATTCAGTTACAAGGAAATGATTTCACCTCACTGAATACGCTTTTATATCTCAAAAGTCCAAAACTTAGCGTTTTTGATAGTGATGATGCATTTTTAAACATGAAATTTGGTAAAGGAAAAATGCATAAGTTACACTTAGCGGATACAAAGTTTGCCGATAAAAATGAGTAATAAACTTTGAATAAACAGTGTTGACGAATATCATGGCATTCTTTTATTGAGCCCCATTTAGAGCAATTGTTATAATTTATGATTTCTTTAACCCATAGCACTTCAATTATCGCTTTCCTTTTTTTGTAGTTTCGCCGCTTGGTAATTGATTTTCAATACGCTGAAAAGAAAAGTTTGGTAGATTGCCTTTTTCTTGACGGAAAGGAACATAAAGAATTAAGCCGCTATACAAAAAAACCAAAGTTGTTTGCTTTAAATTGTATTAGCGCAAAATACATTTATATAAACAATTGCAAAAGGCTAATAAAGTATATTTGTTCTTACGGTAGATGGTAAAAGAGTTTAAACACTAATACAAAATGCGAAAAATTATTTTTACCGGTCTCGGTATTTTATTGATTATTTTATCAGTTTTTCTTTCCAAGGTTATCATCGATAGTAAGAAGACCTTCAAACCAAAATCGGAAAAAGTAGTAAAGACCGTCTTTACCGAGGTAGTTGAAAATAGGACGGTACCCATAATTGTAGCGGCAAACGGTAATTTAAGGGCTAAGCAACGTGTGGAGCTCTATGCTGAAGTCCAAGGTGTTTTTAGAAAAGGCAGTAAATTATTTAAGGAAGGACAGTCCTATAAGCAAGGGGAAACCATCATAAATATTGATGCCAATGAATACGCGGCCAGCGTACAGTCTGCAAAAAGCAATCTATTTAACCAACTTACGGCGGTGATGCCAGATTTGCGGTTAGATTATCCTGATATTTATTCAAAATGGCAAGGATACCTCAATAATTTTGATATGTCTAACAGTACTCCGGCACTTCCTGAAATGGCTACTGAAAAGGAGAAATTCTTTATTTCAGGACGTGGAATCCTTACGAGCTACTACAATGTAAAAAATTTGGAACAGCGTCTTTCCAAATACCGAATTGCGGCACCTTTTACTGGGGTGGTTACGGAAGCTTTAGTTACTGAAGGTACCCTGGTAAGGGCAGGTCAAAAATTAGGGGAGTTCATAAATCCGGAAGTGTATGAGCTGGAAGTATCTATCAGTAAAACCTACACTGATCTTTTAAAGGTTGGGGAGTCTGTAGCATTGACCAACTTGGATGATGGCTCAACATATAAAGGAACGGTGACCCGTATTGGCGGAAGTATCGATCAGGCATCACAAACGGTCAATGCCTATATTGAGGTAGACGACAAAAATTTACGTGAAGGCATGTACCTTGAGGCTAATTTGGACGCCAAAAAAGAGGAAAACGCAATCGAGATTGATCGTAGTTTGCTTTTGGAAGGTAACCGTATTTTTGTAGTACGCGATTCTGTTCTGGATATTATAGATGTGGAGCCGGTTTATTTTTCGGATAAGCGGGTCGTGTTAAAGAATGTTCCAAACGGGGTAACCATAATGTCAAAGCCCTTGATCGGTGCATATACGGGTATGGCTGTTAAAGTGTATTCAGAGCAACCTGATAATACCAAAGGATAATGCGTAAACTGATTGAATACTTTATAAGGTACCATGTTGCCGTTAATGTTATAGTAATCTCCTTTGCCCTTTTCGGGATTGTTGGGGCAAAGTCTTTAAAGTCTTCCTTTTTTCCCTTAACTGACTCAAAAAATATAGCAATTACCATTACATACCCCGGGGCATCCCCTCAAGAGGTTGAAGAGGGCATCGTTCT
Source organism: uncultured Flavobacteriaceae bacterium (assembly GCA_963793365.1). Lineage (GTDB taxonomy): Bacteria > Bacteroidota > Bacteroidia > Flavobacteriales > Flavobacteriaceae > Maribacter. The sequence continues at coordinate 451,830 of CAWBZP010000004.1, forward strand.
TAAGATTGAGGATAATTTAAAGGGACTGGAGGGAGTGGACCGTGTAACCTCCACCTCAAGGGAAAACAGTGGCACGATCAACGTGGAAATTGAAAAGGGCAGGGACATCGATTTCATGCTTTTGGAGGTGAAAAATGCGGTAGATCGGGTACCTACTTTTCCCACAGGTATGGAGCCCCTTGTTGTCTCAAAGTTGGAGGCGGTACGGCAAACCATTTCCTTTGCCATAAGTGGTGAAAATATACCCTTGGCTACTTTAAAAAGCGTAGGAAGGGAAATAGAAAACGATTTAAGGGCTATAGAAGGAATTTCCCAGATAGATATTTCCGGATTTCCACAAGAGGAAATTGAAATAGCCGTAAACGAAAATAACCTTTTGGCGTACGGAATCTCTTTCACAGAGGTGGCCAATGCCGTAAGTAATGCCAATATATTGGTAACCGGTGGAAATATTAAAACGGATGCCGAGGAGTATTTGATACGTGCCAATAACCGTTCCTATTATGGTGACGAACTTTCCAATTTAGTAGTTCGGGCAGATCCATCCGGTAGTGTCATTCGTTTGAAGGATGTTGCTATAATCAGAGACCGTTTTGCAGAAGATCCCAACGCGACTTATTTTGATGGCAACCTATCCGTTAATACCACAATAACCAGTACCAATACTGAAGATTTAATCGTTTCTGCGGAAAAGGTCAAAGAATACATTGAGGAATTCAATCAAAAATATAATAATGTAAAACTGGATATTGTCTCGGACCAATCTACCACCTTGGTGCAGCGTACACAGTTGCTTGCCGAGAACGCCATAATGGGAATGGTTCTAGTTTTGATATTTCTTTCCCTATTCCTGAATACACGTCTTGCTTTTTGGGTGGCTTTTGGTCTGCCTGTAGCATTCTTGGGGATGTTTGTCTTTGCTGGCTTCTTTAATGTAACCATCAATGTACTTTCCTTGTTTGGGATGATTATCGTTATCGGTATTTTGGTTGATGACGGTATTGTAATCGCCGAGAATATTTTTCAGCATTATGAAAAGGGTAAATCCCCGGTCCAGGCTGCGGTAGATGGTACCATGGAGGTATTACCTCCTATTATATCTGCCATCATTACAACAATTTTGGCTTTTTCGATATTCCTTTTCTTGGATAGTAGGATTGGGGAATTTTTTGGTGAGGTCTCCGTTATCGTTATTTTGACCCTTGTCGTTTCCTTGGTAGAGGCCTTGATTATTTTACCCGCCCACTTGGCGCACTCCAAGGCGCTTCAGCCGTTGGACGACAAACCAAAAAGTGGATTTGCTAAGGCATTTGCAAAACTAAGGGTCATCAATGAATCTGGAGACAAAATGATGACGTGGATGCGGGATAAGCTATATAGCCCAACCCTCCACTTTGCAATGAAATATAAAATGCTCACCTTCAGTTTCTTTGCTGGGGCACTTATCTTAACCTTTGGTTCTGTAGGTGGTGGAATCATTAGAACTGCATTTTTTCCAAGAATTGCCAGTGATAGGGTAAGTATAGAGTTGCAGATGCCAAACGGTACCAATGAAAAGATAACAGATTCCATTATCTCCATGATAGAGGAAAAATCGGAAATAGTAAATGCTGAACTGACCGATAAATACTTAAAGGGATCTGGTAAAATGCTTTTTGAAAATACCATAAGGCGTTTAGGTCCCGGTTCGTCAACAGCACAGCTTAATATTAATTTATTACCAGGGGAGGAGCGGCCAGATGAGATTTCTTCAGATTTGGTTACCAGTAGGCTTGAAGAACTTGTTGGTCCGGTAATTGGCGTAGAAAGTTTAATCTACGGATCAGGAGGGAATTTTGGAGGTTCTCCAGTTTCGGTTTCCTTGCTAGGGAACAATATTGCGGAACTAAAAGCAGCTAAGAAAGAGCTCAAATCCGTTTTGCAGAATAACTCCAGGCTCAAGGATATTTCTGACAATGATCCGGCCGGTATTAAGGAAATTCGTTTAAAGCTTAAGGAAAACGCATATCTGCTTGGCCTTGACCTAAGAACAGTAATGGCCCAAGTACGAGCGGGCTTCTTTGGGGTGCAGGCACAACGTTTTCAACGTTCACAGGATGAAATTAGGGTGTGGGTACGCTATGAAAGGGATGAGCGCTCTTCAATTTCAAATTTGGATGATATGCGTATCGTAACTCCAACCGGTGAACGTGTGCCCTTGAAAGAAATTGCGGAATACACCATTGAAAGGGGTGATGTAGCCATTAACCGATTGGAAGGTCGAAGAGAAATACAGGTTTCTGCAGATATGAAGGATGTAAAGGACAGTCCTACTGATGTCATGACAGAAATCGAAAATGTGATTATGCCCGAAATTCAATCCAAATATCCTACGGTAAGCGCCTCCTACGAAGGTCAGAACCGGGAACTTGGAAAACTGACAGGTTCTTTAAAAGTCGTGGGCTTTACCGTTTTATTGCTCATTTATATCACCATAGCATTCACTTTTAGGAGTTTTAGTCAACCCTTAATGCTATTGCTCCTAGTGCCGTTCAGTTTTACGGCCGTAGCTTGGGGCCATTGGATTCACGACTTTCCAATCAATGTGCTATCCATTTTGGGGATTATTGCATTGATCGGTATTATGGTGAACGATGGTTTGGTCCTTATAGGAAAGTTTAACACCAACCTTAGGGATGGTATGACGTTTAACAATGCTATTTTTGAAGCTGGTAAGTCAAGATTTAGGGCCATTTTTCTAACATCCATCACCACTATTGCTGGTTTGGCGCCTTTGATGGCGGAGACCAGTAGGCAAGCGCAGTTTTTAAAACCAATGGCTATTTCCATCGCATATGGTATTGGAATTGCTACCGTACTCACATTATTAATGTTACCTCTATTTCTTTCCTTCAGCAATAATTTAAAATCCAAGAACAGGATGTTGGTTTCTGGACATAAAATCACCAAGGAAGAGGTGGAAAGGGCTATCAAGGAAAAAAAGGAATCCGCCCATTTAGAGGGTCATTTGGTACACGGTCTAGAAGAGAAGGACGGTGAGCAAATTGAAGCTGGTTCAAAAACGCACAAGGAATTAGAAGGAACGTTAGAATGATACGATTACGAATACTATATGTAGTAGGCTTGCTTTCCTGCTTTTGCATAATGGCACAGGAACCTTCTTTATCCAAAGAGGAAGCCGTCGCTATTGCCCTGGAGAATAACTTCGGTATTGAGATTGCCACCACAAATTTGAAGATAGCGGAAAACAATAAAAATATATTGAATTCCGGTTTTTTGCCAACATTGACGGGTAATGCGGGTGGATCTTATGATAAAAACAATCAGGAAGCCACGTTCCAAGATGGTTCTGTAAGAGCTATTGATGGGGCTGAAACGACGCGATACAATGCCTCATTGAACCTTAATTACACTTTGTTTGATGGTTTAGGGCGCTGGTATGACTACAAGAGGTTAAAGGAAGAATATAATTTAAGTGAGCTCGAGACACGGGAGACAATAGAAACTACAATGATTCAATTGTTTACGGTCTACTACGAGGTGGCCAGGCTTACCGAGAACATAAGCGTGCTTGAGGGAACGTTTTCCAACACTGAAAAAAGGCTACAGCGTGCGCAATATAGTTTTGAGTTTGGACAAACCAATAAGTTGGATGTTTTGAATGCGGAGGTTGATTTAGTGAACGATAGTATCAACCTAATGAACGAAAGGCAGACCGTCAGAAATACGAAACGCGATCTTAATCTTTTATTAAATCGCGAGTTGGTGGAGGCCTTCAAAGTTGATACCGTAATTACGTTTATAGACCCGGTACGGTTACAAGAATTTTTAAATCAGGGTATTGCCAATAACGTTCGTATTTTACAGGCGGAACAAAACCTTCTTATTAACGATTACACCTATAAATCCAGTAAAGCCATATTTTTGCCCACCGTGGGCTTAACGGGTGCATACGGCTGGAATGAAGGAAATTTTCCTGCCACTAACTTTTTGGCCTCAAGTACATCTACGGGACTATCGGCTGGTTTTAACCTAACTTGGAATCTTTTTGATGGTGGTGGTAGCATCACCCAAATAAAAAACGCAAAACTTTTATTGGAGAATCAGGAAACCCTTCAGAACCAGATAGAACAGGAAGTGGTTAGGGATATTGAGAACGCTAAGGATTTATATACCAATCGATTGCGTATCTATGATTTGCAGGAACAAAATGTGGTTACCGCTAAGAATAATTATGAGCGCTCAACGGAGCAGTACAATATTGGCCAAATAACCTCGGTTGAACTTCGCCAAGCCCAAATCAATTTATTGAATGCCCAGACCAATAAGAACTTAGCTAAGTATGATGCTAAATTGGCCGAGATACAGTTATTGCAACTTTCGGGTCAGTTATTGAATATTGAGTTGTAACGGATAAAGTAGCACAAGCCATGTATAGCAAAAGAACGAATAGCGAATTATTGGGAATTTTGGAGCAGTATGACCTGCTCACTTTCGAATCGCAACTAAGCCTTAGGGAGGAGTTAAAAAAGCGGGCAATTGTTGTGGATACCTCTAATCTGGAAATGTCGATATCCCAAAAGTTAGCCGAAATAAAGGACTTGTTCTATTTAAAGGATTTTGGATTTGAGGCGGTTAGGACTGCAGACGGCGGATTAACGATTACACGTACTAAAAAAGCAATACTTACGGATGTCGTTGCCCTTTTAATTGGTCTTTTGGTTTTTTTGATTGGTATCTATGGCTGTATAGACCTAGTAATGACCTTTGTAAACGGTGATGAACTTGACGTATTTACCCTGGCATTTAAGTTTGCCGTGGCGGCATTGCTTTTTATAGGGCTGGGTTTTTTTAGCGGTTTAAAACGATTATTTGATTATGCCGGATTTAAGCTTTCCAATCTTAACGGAATAATTATCCTGAAAAAGCGGTTTGATGTAAAATTGGAAGAAATTAAAGCAAACACTTCCAATCTTTTTTTGGAGACGGACGAGGATACTTTATTCCTAAAGTTGGGAAACCGAACCATATTCACTTCCAATGCGGATAATTTAATACAGTCGATGACGCTGAAGGAATTGACCAAGGAATTAAAAAAAGGATAATTTAACATGTACGAGCATTTTTTTCAATGTCCGTATTGTTGGGAAGACGTTTCCATGCTATTAGATCCATCCGTTCGCCAACAAACCTATGTGGAAGATTGCGAGGTGTGCTGCAATCCCATAGAGGTTACACCCCGTTTTCAAGAAGCTGAGCTCATTGGTTTTGATGCACAAAGCATTGAACAATAATCACTCCCTTACTTCTATTTTGCCCCCAAATGTCTGGTCTTTTTCAAGCTTTTTTGGTTTACCGTAAACGACAACGGTGCTTCCGGCCTTGACTTTGGTCACCACCTTGTCCGTTCCGTGGACCTCCGCATAGCCACCGGCCAAAACCATGGCCATTGTTTCTTTAGCTAGCAAATCCTTACAAAATACTTTACTGCCTGTATTCACATAAATATCCTGTACTTTTGAGCTTCCTTTCAAATGTATTTCACTGCCTGAAGTTCCCTTGATGGAAGTGAATTCAGTTTCCAATACCAACGAGACAAAGGCGGCTTCCTGTGCCATGATTTCTATTTCAATTCCCTTAAAAATGGCTTTTGACGTTATTTTGGCATTTGTGTTTGCATCGATAACGGTCAATGGCTGTTTATAATGAAGTTCTACCGGAATTAAGTTGGATAAAAATCGACTGGATGCCAAATTGAGCTTCAACACTCCATCACTTTCCAAAATTTGAATAAATTCTCGATCCTCGGTATGTAAGACCAATTTGTTATCATCCCCGGGTACAAGGATAACGGAGATAAAGTCATATACTTTGAGTTCGGTAAAATGTGCCAATGGTACCGTAGTTGCTTCTTGCGATCGGCAAGGGCCAAAACAATAAAGGAAAAAGAGGATAAGTAGTATTGGCTTCATGTAGTTATAAATAGTTCTAGAATCAAAGGTAATCTTCATTCCTGTTGAAGTCAATACCCCTTCGTTTAGGATGGTTTTTCATTTAGCCCTAAATTAAATAACTGCACTAGGGCATATACAAGGTAAGCTTTTAGTATCTTAAACCTACCGTTGGTTACACCTATCTATGAAAAGGAACTATTTGATTCTTCTAGTCTTTTTGACCCTCCTTATCGTGAGCTTTGCGAGTGTTCAATACTTTCCTTTCGCAGAAGAAAATTCCCGGTTAAGCAACTTGGATTCGGTACCGACGCGACGGGAATTAAGAAGAAGCTTTTTTGAAAAGCGGGAAATACTTGTTATTTATGCGGCTAAAGACACGCTTCTAGCTCAAAAATATAAGAGACTCCTGCATGAACTTTCCTTAGAGGAACAAACGAACTCTTGGCGCAGCACCAAAATTCTATATAAAAATGCAGCAGCGGTCACAGAACAGGAGCTAAAGGAAAATACTGTTTTTTTAGTGGGTTCGTTACAGGAACACCCTACACTTAAGCGGTTCTTGGGCAATACTCCTTTTAAGGTAAATAAAAAACGGATAGTAATAGGGGATAGGCCCTATGCAGGCTCAAACGGTCTATTGTCGGTAAGTTTTTATCCAAATCCGTTGATGCCCAATCGCCCATTTAGTTTTTTGACCGGGCATGATGCAGTAAGCGTATATGATTTTTTTGCCGAGAAGGTCCGGCAGAATGGACAATCATTCTACAGACAGAACTTGGATTATGAACTTTATAGGAATGGGGAACGGGTGGTCTTGGGAGATTTTGACACGCTTTGGAACATTGGTTCATCTACTTTTTTTGATTTCTCCAATGACGAAGAACTACTGGTCGAAACAGCCTTATACCGTTTTGTAAATCATGGGCGGGCAGTAAAACCGAAAGAATTCGAAGGGTTGCTTAATGAAATAAAAAAAACCGACCTAGAGCTTCGTAATTGGGTAGGTGTAGAAAGTACTGTACCCCAAATTTCATATCATTTTTATGCCACTACGGAATCTAAAGGGTTAATGACGGGGAACACGGATCACGCCCATATTGATACGTTGACCAATACCGTACACCTCATAAAAAATGCTATTTATAATAAAAATAATATAGGAAAAGGAAATGCCTTGGTGCTGCACCATCTTTTAGGACTTTCCAAAAGTCAGATTTTTGAGCTTGGCCTTCCCATATATTTTACAGATACGTGGCAGTTTAAGGGTTATGGCTATTGGGCCGCCCGCTTGGTGGAATCGGGTAATACGTTGAGCTTAAGGGAGCTTTTCGATGATGAATATTTAGAATTCGAATCACCCTTGGTGCGGGATTGTTTGGCCGCTACACTGGTCGATTTTTTGATTAAAAAAAAGGGTAAGCAGGAGTTTCTGGAACTGTATCGCAATTTAGAACAGCAACAGCTCCATGAGGCTGCGTTGGAAGCGGAGTGGCAAGAATTTTTGAAAAATTTACCACTCAACTATCCAAAGAAACAACATGAATCGAAGCGGTTACCCTATTTAAAAGGATTTAACTTTGCCCATGAAGGTTATAGTATCTACAATGGGTATGGCTCTACAAAGGCTACGGAATCCTTGATCAAACAAAAGCAGTTGGGTAGCAATGCTATGGCCATTGTGCCGTATAGTTACATACCGGATATAAATACGCCATCACCCTTTCAATTTAGTTCCAGTGCCGGTAATGAAAATGCTGAAGCCGTTGTCCATGCTACGCATACGGCACGTGAGTTGGGAATGTTTACGCTTTTAAAACCCCAAATTTTCGTTGGTGGGAGTTGGCCGGGTGGCATAGAGATGCAATCCGAAGAAGACTGGGAACTATTTTTTGAACATTATTATAGATGGATACGCCACTACGCTTTCCTCGCTGAAATATATGGTATGGATGCACTTTGTTTGGGCGTTGAATTTACAAAAGCTACCTTAACACATCCTGAAGCGTGGCGTAAAATGATACAGAGGACAAGGGGGCTATTCTCCGGCCAACTTACCTATTCCGCTAATTGGGGTGAAGAATTTGAGAACATAGAATTTTGGGACGACTTGGATTTCATCGGGTTAAACTCCTATTATCCCCTAAGCAAGAAGGAGGACCCAACAGATGAGGAGCTTACGAAAGCATTCGAAGCCATTAAGGTCAAGATTGATGCAGTGCACAGACGCTTCAACAAACCTGTGGTTTTCACCGAAATAGGATTTAGAAGTATCGATACCCCTTGGAAAAGCCCGCATGCGGAAGCCGATGAAAGCATTAATGAAATTTCCCAACAACGCTGCTACGAAGTAATTTTTAAAGGCATTGAGAACGAGCCGTGGTGCCAAGGTATTTTATGGTGGAAATTTCCAAGTTATTTGGAGTACCGAGGCACCGAGAACAATGCGTTTACCCCCAATAATAAACGTGCAGAGGAGACTGTAAGGCATTGGTTCTCTAAATAATCCATAGGTCTGCTCTCTAGGTTCGGTTTCTTATACGAACAAAAGAATGATGGTCAAAACCATACCTGCCAACGAAAAATAGAGTCCTTTTTTAAATACCGATGTCTGTGGAAGGAACATCCAAAATGAAGAAATGACAAAAAATAGCAAGGAGACGCCAAAGAAAATATTCAACCAATACACTGGGCTATCCGTAGTGGCTTTATGAAGGTGTTCCATCTTATCCAGGATCAAGGGCAGTTCCATTTTTTTGACGGTGGCAATACCGGTTTTGGAATTGTACTCGCCCTGCTCAAAATAGGTAATGCTCCCTTCTGTCTTTTCAGGTTTTAGCCCTCCTTTCACCCTTAGGGCGGTAGTCAATTCGCTTTCAGAAAGATTGGGTTGCAATTGCTGTTCAACGAGGACCTCATTTTTGAGAAAATCGGTATTTCTAAAAATCATAAGGATACCGCTTATGGCATACATAGCCATAATGCCTACCAAGAAAAATCCTAAATATCTATGTATGATGCGCATACGTAATCCTGTGGTCATTTTCATTCGAAACAAGTATTTATTATATCATTTTTACGAGGCGCAAAAATATTCAAATAATATTAAAATCTGTTAGATAGAAGATTGATAAAATGGTTTAATCTAGAACTAAGTTTAAGGACCATTGGCTCAAATTGTGGTATTTGAATAGCGAAACCATTAAAAAATCGGGAAGCGCTGATAGTTGATTTGCTTCCCGATTCTTTTTTCTTTACTTATAATATCAATATGCTTCTGGATGACTTATCTGGGTTTGAAATTAATTTACTCTTTCTGATTTGATTTCAATAACTTCTATTGAAAGGTTAAGTCAGTTTAAGGCATTAATTAAAACCTATTTTTTCAAGTCCGTCATGACTGATTTTAATGGCTTCCAGTGGTTTCAATCCGTCAAAAGTCATATCCTGCTCTACCATGTAATATTTCATCCCAGACAGCTTCTTGTTGGCCAGGATATTTTGAAAATTGATACTTCCTTGACCTACCGGCGCAAATCTCCCTTGCTCATCCATATCCTTTACATGCCATATTTTAAATCGACCAGGATATTTATTGAAATAGGAAATAGGATTTGCTTCTGCCTTGGTCACCCAATAGAGGTCCATTTGAAAATTCACTTTTTTGGGATCTAAATTTTCCAACAGATAATCTATGGGAACGATACCCGCTTCATTTTTCTTAAATTCAAAATCATGGTTATGGTACAATAGCTTTAGGCCTGCTTTGTTGGCTTTTTCACCCAAAGTGTTTAGGATAGAGGCCAATTCCTCAACAGATCCCTTCATTCCCATACTCATTTTCTCCCTGTTAAATTCGAACATGCCCATGGGGGGTACTGGAATTACAAAGTAGGTAAAACCGGCTGCCTTTACGTCAGCCATCATTTGATCTGCATTTTCCAAGGTTACCGATCCTTGATGTGTACTGATTGGCTTTAGTTTCATGGTGGCCAATAGTTTTTTGAATTCTGCCGGTACCATACCATAAAATTTACCATCCTCATAACCAGCTGCTTCAATATTTTTGTAACCGGCATCCGCTACCGCTTGCAAGGTTGCCTTTGCATTGGTGCCCATGTCATCCCTTACCGTGTACAGGGCGAGACCTCCAAATCGTTCTTGGGCATGCACAAGTAGGGCACCTAGCATAAATACAGCCAGAAATATCCCTTTGATACTGTTGCTCATTCGTTGTTTTTTCATTGTTATTGATTTAAAAGTTAGTAGTCGTATGTAATGTTTTATTTAAAACTATAAAGGTAAGGGGCCTTATGTGCCTTACCCTGAAAGAGTTTTTCGTGTCGCTCCAAAATATCCAACGACAACATTTTTCTTTGAAAGGTAGTGCGGCGTAGCTTTTGGTCCCCAATAGCCTCATAAACCAGTTGTAACTGCTTCATGGTGAATTTGGGGGGTAACAAATTCATCCCTACCAATTTTTCGCCAAGGTTGTTGCGAAGCACTTGTAAAGCCTTTTTTACGATGTCGTTATGGTCCATCATCAGCTGGGGTAATTCGTCTATGGCATACCAGTCGATACTATCCGATAACCGATCTGGGGTAGGACTTACCTCTTCATAATTTATAAGTGCGTAGTAACCAACGGTCAAGAAGCGCTCCATCATCCAGCTATTTTTCTCCAAGTCCTCGTTATTGGCCTCAAGAATACGTTTCATTGCATTTGGATCTGAACGTTTCAGGCCTCCAAATAATTGAAACTGTTCCAAAAATACGTGATCTAATCCTGTCCGTTCCTTTACCCCCTCCTGTACGGCTTCGCTCAAACTTTGATCGGAACGTATAAAGCCCCCAGGTAAAGCAAAAAGACCTGTATTGTGGTATTCTAGAATGAGAATTTTCAGCAATTTTCCATTAAAGCCAAATATGACACAATCAAAGGAAAGGTGGTGTATAAAATCTGAATCGCTTGGTCCTTTCATCGATTATCTCGTAAAATTCATATCCATATTCCAAATAAAGGATAAATACCAATGCAAACAAAGCGGTATTGTTATAAAAGGAGACAATAGATGCTGGTTGCGCCAACGCGGCTAAGTTTATATACTTATAACAGGATAGAAATAGGATTGTTCAAAGCAAAAAAAGCAACCGTTGTTCGTTTACGGTTGCCTTATTATAATTTTCGTCTGAATCAAAAATGACTTTGATTTCAGGAATGCTTATAATACCAAACATTCATACTTTCCATGGTATTGCGAACAACACAATTATTGGTCAAGGTACCTGCAAAGGTAAAGCCATGTTTGCTGAACGTGATATTTAGTCCATAGGAAGTTGCCCTAACCATCGTATATATTGTTTTACATTCAAAATTGTCCATTTGGTCCTTTATGTTTTGGACTAGAAAATAGGAAAGGTTTTGTCCCCTAAAATTAGGATGGGTGACAAAATCTACGATTTCCATGTTTGCTTCATCGCTATGGATGGCCAGTGTCGTCGATACCAACAATTCATCATTTTCGAAAAGTCCAAAAAACAAATGGTCCATTCCAACCAATGCCCTGAAGTGCGCCTTGTCCTTAATCTGATTCGGATGATATTTATACGCCTTTTTATGCAATTCCTCCAAAGCATCAAAATCCTTTTCAGTAAGTTTTCTAATGTTTAGATTAGAGGGCATTAATAGATGCGAATCTGTCTTTGGCTTATTTGCCGCAAGAGCTATCTTTTTAACGGACGCAATGGTCTTTGCGCTTTTCTCGTCATTTTGACGCCGCTCCTTACGAACATATTCGGCTAGAAAATAACCGTCTATGGTGCCATTGTATAGACCTGGAATTTTGGCTTCCACCTCATATCCATTTGATTTGAAAACGTTCATGGAACTCTCTGGAGCCTTACTCAGTATTTTCTCATAGTTTTTGGTCTTTGCCAAATCTTTCATTTTTGGCAAAAGACTACTTAGGTCGACCAAGTTTCCTTCTGGAAAATAGATACGATTATGCATGTTGCCATGGTAGACCAAAGCACCTTCTATCGTTTCAATTTTTTCAAACATACTTTTAAGATTTGCAATTTACTCGATAATCATGATTTAAATGCACCCAGACTTCCCTCTTAATAGCATTGATTTCTACTGCAATGTGGGCTTGTCTCGGGGCAGTTAAACTACGAACGAATCCATTTTTACTCACGTATTTGACCGTCGCCAAATATGTAATATTTGTTGGTTACCAATTGTTCTAAGCCCAAGGGGCCTCTATGGTGAAGCTTATCTGTACTTATCGCCAATTCTGCACCCACACCCATTTGTCCACCATCCGTAAAGCGGGTAGATGCATTTTGGTATACGGCGGCACAATCCACCTCCTGCATAAATTGTAGGGCTGAGTCCTTATTACCGGTCATAATTGTAGCGGAGTGGCCACCAGAATTAACATTGATTTTTTCAATGGCTTCGCTCAAGGAATTAACAGCACCTAAACAACACTTCATAGCCAAAAACTCCTCTTGCCAAATAGACGGGTCTTTTATGGCTTCCGCACTGGTTATTAATTCATTTACCGTTGAGTCCACCAAGGTTTCCACCCCATTTACTTGCAATAGATTATAAAGGTCTTTTAGTTTTTCCTCATAATTTTCGATTTGGGAACTGACCAATATTTTATCCAGCGCATTGCAGGCCGATATTTTATCGGTCTTGGCGTTTAAGATTACTTTTACCGTTTTCTCCCAATCCGCATTTTCATCTACATAGAGAAAATTGTTACCCCTGCCACTTACCAATACGGCGCAAGTAGCATGTTCCTTCACAAAACCGATCAGGCGCTCCCCGCCACGTGGCACTATAAGATCTAATTTTTCAGTCGGATTTTTCAAAAAGGCCTGGGTTTCCTCCCGGTTCATCGTCAATTGCTGGATATATTCCGTGGATAATCCGTTTTCTTCCAATGCCTCATGCCAAAGTTTTGTTAGTATGGCATTACTGTACAAGGCCTCTTTTCCTCCCTTGAGCAATATTTTATTGTTGGCCTTGAAAGCCAGTACGGCCGCTTCTATCGTAACATCCGGTCTTGATTCGTAGATAATCATGATGGTCCCAAAAGGCGCTGTCTTATTGATTATTTCCAAACCATTTTCCAGTGATTTCGAGGAAATTGTTTTTCCTACGGGGTCTTCTTGAGACAAGACCTCATTTATGGAAGCGATCATGCCATCTATTTTTTCGTTGGTGACAATCAAGCGGTCATACATGGCCTGATCCTCTCTTTGAAAGAGGTCCAGGTCTTTTTTATTTGCTTCAAGTATGGCATTTCGGTTTGTATCCAAAATACGCACCATACTCTTTAATACATCGTTTTTAACTGCTGTTGCTACTAATTTCATTATGCTTCTGCTTTTTCTTCTAGGGTTACTTTGGTACCCACATCCTTACCATCTATAATGTCTATTATTGTTCGATCTCTTTTACCATTGGCGATGTAGGTAGGAATGTTCTTGGCAGCTGCTTGCTGCGCATAGTCTAATTTGGAGCCCATTCCGCCACGTCCTTCTTCCTCTTTTTTGTTGCTATCCTTTATGTATTTATCCAGATTGTCCTCAGGATTTACATGATGGATAAGGTCGCTATTTTCCGCATTTGGGTGCCCGGTGTAAAGCCCGTCAATATCCGTTAGGATAATCAACTTGTCCGCATCGATCAGTTGTGCGATCAAACTGGCCAGCTCATCATTATCCGAAAACATACTCATGGTAACGGAAACGGCATCATCTTCATTTGCAATGGGTATAACACCTTCAGATAAAAGACCTTCAACACAATTGATCATATTCTGTCTGTGTACGCCTGGGCTAAAATCTCTTTTTGTTGGCAATACTTGGGCACATTTCATACCATAATCATTAAAAATATTATAGTAATGGCGCATCATTCTGGGCTGGCCTATTGCGGAATATACCTGTCTGCGCTGGGTGTTGTTCTCTATTTTAGAAGTTCCCAACACCTCCTTACCAGCAATTACGGATCCGGAAGAAACCAATACGGTAACAATGTCCCTTTCATAGAGCTCTGCGATTTGCTGCACCAAATTGCGTAGTACCGGGCGTACAATTCTATTGTCCTTATTGGTCATTACGTTTGTTCCTACCTTAATGACTATCTTTTCCTTATACATATTCCTCTTTTTCTTTTCCTAATTCAACCGCGCGCTCAAAGGCTGCAAAGGCGGCTTCTTTGATTAATTCCCCTACATTATTATTATCCATAGAATCCAAAGCTGCGCGGGTAGTACCCCCTTTGCTCGCAACCCTATCCATCCAAGAATTTGGGGAAAGTTCATTTTGATTAAAAAGTTCAATTGCACCGGTAAAGGTCTGGCTCACCAATATTTTTGAAACATTTTTCGAAAAGCCCATCTTTAAAGCCGCTTCCATCATGCTCTGCATAAAATAAAATACGTAGGCAGGTCCAGAACCAGAAATTCCAGTGGAGGCATCAATAAAGTTTTCATCACTTACCAATATGGATTTACCGGTCGTATCCAGCAAACTTTCAACGGTCAATAATTCCAACCTGCTCACCTCTTCAGAGGCTACATAAGAGGTTAGACCCTTACCTATTTGTGCCGGTAGGTTTGGCATGGCCCTTACTATTTTGGTAAGCCCTGTTAATTCTTTTATCGTACCTATAGTTACACCGGCCATAATGGAAATAAGGATTTGACCCTTACTTACCAATGGCTCCAATTTCATGAAGACGCTTTCTGCATGATAGGGTTTTACCGCTATTAAAATAATATCTGCCTGTGGTGCGCATTTAGATAAATCGTCATACGCATCAAATTGTGGATTTTTCCGCAATTCTTCCAGTTTGGCTTCAGAGGTATCCAAAACCATGATGTTCCGCTTCTTCAGTAACTTTGATTTTGCCATACCTTCCGCATAGGTCAAGCCCATGTTTCCAGCTCCTATTACTAAGATTTTCATGAATTAAATTTAATATGATTAATTATTCTTTTTTTAAACTTTTCTAGATAAATAACATTTTCTCTATGGCATTATTCTTTATGCCGTGATACGTTTTTTGATAGGTATGTAAGTTCTTGATCGGGATTCCCAAAAAATACTTTGTTATAGAGGTAACGGTTGAATTTATTAGGCCCAACCTTGTTCTATATACTTCTTTGGTGACACTACGTCTTTTGATATAAATAAATTTCATTTTTTAAATTAATTAGATACTAGCATAACATAAGCCGAACAACGTCCAAATATGACGTGTTAAGCTTATGTTATTATGTAAAACGGGGGATTTGAATACAATTTTTCAGTATTCAGATTTTATGTCTTGTTGATTGGGTTACAAGTAGGCGCGTAACATTTCCGTATTGGATTTGCGCCGTAAGGCCCTAAGTCCTTTATCCTTGATTTGCCTTACCCGCTCGCGGGTTACATCGAATATTTCACCTATTTCCACAAGGCTCATAGGTTGCTGGTTTCCAAGACCAAAGAAAAGACGCAATACATCCCCTTGTCGCTCCGGGATTCTTTTCAAGGCCTCATCAATATCCGTTTCCAAGGACTCATTGATCATTTCCTTGTCTGGGCTGCTCAATTTATTGGATTCCAAAACATTATATAGATTAGACGATTCGCCTTCCCTAAATGGGGCATCCAAGGAAACATGTTTGCTGGAAGATTTAATAGAACTTTTTACTTTTGAAATACTGATATCCAATTCTGATGCAATTTCGGAAGGACTCGGTGGCCGCTGGTGTTCTTGTTCCAAAGAAGAATAGACCTTATAAATTTTTGAATTGGTTGCTATTTTATTTTGTGGCAAACGAATAACCCGCGATTTTTTGGAAAGGGCTTGTAATATGGATTGTCTTATCCACCATACGGCATAAGAAATAAATTTAAAACCCCTGGTCTCGTCAAATCGTTTTGCAGCTTTTACTAAACCAAGATTGCCTTCATTTATTAAATCAGTTAAGCGTAAGCCCCTATTTTGGTATTGCTTGGCTGCGGAAACCACAAATCTAAGATTGGCGCTTACCAATTTATCCAATGCCTTTTGGTCTCCTTCGCGAATTTTCCTTGCCAATTCTACTTCTTCATCTGCGGTAATTAAATCTATCTTGCTAATTTCTTGAAAATATTTCTCTAAGGATTTTGCATCCCGGTTGGTAATTTGTTTGGTAATTTTCAATTGTCGCATAAAATAGTTTTTGATGAACTTATAAACTATGATTTTTTTGCAGAAATCCAAGAAAAATGGTCATTTTATGATTTTTTTGACTAATTTAAAGGGTTTTTTGGCCTTTATTGGTCTGAAAAAGTCCTTTTTTAGAATTTTCTTCATTAAATATTGGCCCCATGCACAAGGCTTTCATTTGCTGCCATAAGTAAAATTTAGTGCAAGCCCTGTACTTTGGTTGCCCTTTCCAATATAAACCTTGTTATTTTCGTATGGCCTATGTTATTTGTAGTAGTGGGTCTAGATTAATTCAAATGGATTATTATTTTTGAAGCAAACCAAAGTTCATGCGACTTAGCCTCATCTTCTCAATTTTTGTTCTCTTTCAGTATACATCCAACGCACAGCAAATAGATTTTTCCAGTTTGGAAAATCTGAAAATCCGTAATGTAGGTCCCGCAAATATGAGCGGCCGTATTACAGCAATAGATGTCGTAACCAATAATCCAAAAAATATTTTCGTTGGTGCTGCATCCGGCGGGGTATGGAAATCGGAAAATGGTGGATCGGCCTGGAAACCAATATTCGATGCCCAGCCAACACAGAATATAGGTGCATTGGCCATACAGCAGGATAATCCCGATGTAATTTGGGTAGGTACCGGGGAAGGCAACCCTAGGAACTCCATGAATTTGGGCATGGGCATTTTTAAAAGTACCGATGGTGGATTAACTTGGAAGTTTATGGGGCTGGAGGCTACCAAAACTATTCATAGGATTAGTATAGATCCTACGGACCCTAATACGGTCTATGTTGGTGCAATGGGTGATCCTTTTACGGGAAATACGGATAGAGGACTTTACAAAACCACGGATGGGGGCCTCCACTGGAAAAGAATATTGTATTCAAATGCCAAATCAGGTATAGCGGACTTGGTAATGCACCCAGATAACCCCAAAAATCTTTATGCAGCGCTTTACGAGCACAAACGTTCACCTTATTATTTTACGTCTGGTGGTAACGGCTCCGGGCTCTATATATCAAACAATGCGGGGGAAACTTGGAAACGGGTAAGTGAAAAGGAGGGCTTGCCTTCGGGTAATTTAGGAAGAATAGGTTTGGCCATTGCACCGTCTGAACCTAACCGGATGTATGCTAAAATTGAAGCGGGGAAAAATGCCATTTACAGAAGTGATGATGCAGGGGAAACTTGGATAATGATTAACGACAACCCCAAGTTCGCCAATAATAGGCCCTTTTATTTTCAGGATCTTGCAGTAGATTCAGAGGATGCCGATCGGGTGTATAATATTTATCAACCTTTATCTGTAAGTTATGATGGGGGTACCACATTTGATACCATTCCCATGATACCTGCGGATGAAACAAAGGGCATTCATGCAGATTTTCATGCTTTTTGGGTGAATCCAAAAGATGCCAAACATTTTATAATTGGGGGCGATGGCGGTTTGGGCATCACCTATGACCACGGTAAAAGTTGGTATTTTCCAGAGACCATTCCGGTTGCCCAGTTCTACCATATCGGTGTAGACAACGACCGTCCTTATAATGTATACGGCGGCATGCAGGATAATGGCAATTGGTCTGGCCCTGCCTATACTTGGAAAAGGGGAGGGATTCGCACCCTATATTGGCAGTATTTGGTTGGTGGGGATGGGTTTGATATTTCTCCAGACTTGGATAATTCCAGGTTTGGGTATGGATCCTCGCAAAATGGAGATTTATACCGATATGATAAGTTAACCGGTTATTATGTGGGTATAAAACCCCCGGCACCAGATTTGAAAACTGTGTTGCGTTTTAATTGGAACGCAGCTTTTGCGAGAAATCCGTTCGATGCCAATGCAGCCTATTACGGATCACAGTTTGTGCACGTTACCAAAGATAAAGGAAGTACATGGAGCATTATTTCCCCAGATTTGACGACGAACAATCCGGCGCATCAAAAAGCGGATTACGGTGGACTTACCCTCGATGTTTCTGGTGCGGAACGTTATAACTCCATTCTTTCCATAGCCCCAAGCCCGTTGAATCAAGAGCTAATTTGGGTTGGGACGGATGATGGCCAGGTGCAATTGACAACAGACGGGGGAGCTTCTTGGAATAACCTAACGGCAAACGTAGCCGGTATGCCAAAGGAAGCTTGGATCGCCCAAATAGAAGCATCAAAATATAAGGAAGGTGCCGCTTGGATGGTAGTCAATAATTATAGGAAAGGAGATTATGCCCCCTACCTTTTTAAAACGGAGGATTATGGTAAGACTTGGAAAAGACTGATCGATGCTTCCACGGTTAATGGATATGCGCTTACCGTTATCCAAGATCCTGTGGAGCCGCGTCTGGTTTTCCTGGGAACCGAGAACGGCTTATGGATCAGTATTGATGAAGGAATTACCTGGTCCCAGGTCAAGAATGGTTTTCCTTCCGTGTCAACGATGGACTTAAAAATACAGGAGCAGGAATCTGCTTTGATCATTGGCACTTTTGGCCGGGCCATTTGGGTATTGGACGATTTGTTATCCTTACGCGAGATAGCAGTGAATAACCTAAAGCCGGAGCTTACCGCCTTACCTGTGAATGACGCGGTGCAGGTAAAGGGTCTGTTTATTAATCCCCCTGGAAACATTTGGACGGGCTTTAATACCACTTTTGAGGGCAAGAACAAGGTCTTTCAAAAAACACGGATGCCCTTTTATTTGGCCAGCGCACCCATAGATTCCGCCGTGGTAAACGTATCCATTTATGATAGCAAAAATGTAGAAATTAATACTTTGCAGACTAAAGCCTTGAAGAAGGGCTTAAATTATATCGTGTGGAAGTTGGATGAAAAGGCTACATCCCTGCCAGGAGCATGGCAAGACGATTTTTCGAGGGACATACCGGTTCTGCCGGGTACATATACAATCGTCTTTACCTATGGTTCATTTAAGGATTCGACCAAAATAAACGTGCTGCCAGATCCTAGATTTGATTTGGAGCAGCATACGGATGAAAAACTCTATGCGTTCAGAAAAGCCTTGGATATGCAAGTCGCTCAATTGACCAATAGTTTAAAGGCAATTGACACTAAAAAGAAACTGGTCGAAAACCTGGCCAACGAAGTTGAAAAAAGCCCATCCAAAGCAATTAATGATGTGGCAAAAAAGGTAAAAAGTATGGTCAGTGAACTGGAAAGGCTTCGTGCCCAGGGCCAGAGCCCAAAGCCAAAGCGACAGGTAGGTGCGTGGCAGTCTTTTGAAACGACACCGTATTCCAAGATACAGCAAGCACTTGGCATTGCCGCTGCCCAGACAAAGAGATTGTCCCCGCAGCAGCAGGAAGTACTCGATGAAGCGACAGAAATGGTTTCTGAATTTTCAAAAATTGTGGCCGAATTTATGGACACCAGGTGGATGCCTTTTAAGAATACCGTTGAAAATAGCGGTCTAAGGTTACAGGGATAGTGGCCTAACTTGCGTGGGCCTTACTGTAAAATGGCTTCGGCTTCGATTTCCACTTTGTAGCCTTTTCCCACTAATCTGGCTTCTACTAATGTGTTGGCCGGATTTATGTCCTTAAACCGTTCCCCATGGGCGCGTGCTACCGGTTCCCAATCCTTAAGTTCGTTGACAAAAATACGGGTACGCACAACATCGGCCAAGGTGCCTCCAAATGAGGTAATGGCAGCCTCTATTTTATCGATTATGAAATGCGTCTGTGCCGCAGGGTCATCCCCACCGATCATTGTACTACCGTGGGTAGCGGTCGTTCCTGAAACGTGAATTCGGTCCCCTATTTTTACTGCCCTACAATAACCGGCATACGCTTCCCATTCAGTACCGCTAAAAATCTGCTCTTTATTTTCACCCGTTCGGATAGGGGTAAATGCTTTTGGGATGGTTTCCAGGTGGTCGCTGAGGTCTCCTGATGCAGTTAAAAATGGGGGTTTTCTATATTCGTCCCCACAGTCTCCGGGAATAGCCTTTAAGTTATTTTGCGCCTTTTGTATGGCCTCAATATCGGCGGCGTCCAACGCTATGGCCAACATGTTGCGGTTATCCTCGATATGCTCACTTTCTCCCAACCGTGCACCTACGATCACTGCTGCTACGGCCGGGTTTTCCAAAATAAACCTACTGGAGATATTGGCAACGGAAGCCTTATGTTTTACAGCGATTTCCTTAACGGTTTGCAATAAGTTTTGATACAGCGCCCAGCCCCCGGCAGTATCTATGAAGCGCTTATATTTCATCTGTGACCAAGTGGTCAGTTCTTTCATGCTGGGTTCAGGTTTTCCGAGCCATTTATCGGTTAGGAAGCCACCTGCCAAGGTTCCAAAAGCAAGTAATTTCACATTATATGCCTTACAAACTTTGGCCATTTTTCCATTCGCGCGCTGGTCAATCAAGGAATGGCATACTTGGTTGCTCACAATGGGTATGCCACTGGCCAAGGCTATGCGCAAATGTGCCGCATCAAAATTTGTAACCCCTATATGTTTTATCAATCCTTCATCCTGCAATTCCTTTAGATAGAACAACCCGTCCAACCAACTAGGGTCAGGATAGTACCAGGCATGAAATTGCATGAGGTCTAGGGAAGGCTGTTGCATCCTGTCCAAGGCCGTTTTAACAGCTTGGCGCACATCATCCCTACTTATTTTGCCCGGTTTTGGAACCCATTTGGTAAATAGTTGCACTTTTTCCTTGTCTTCCAAACTATTTTTAAATGTACCCGCAATTATCTCGCTAGAGCCATAATGATCGGCCATATCAAAAGTGCTAAGGCCTGCTTTTAAGTAGGGGGCCATGTAGGGTGCTGTGGCCAAGGGGTCCAATTCTTCTCCACTGCGTTCCATATCGGCAATTTGCCATAGGCCCGTAATAACACGTGATAACTCCAATCCTTTAGCCAATTCAAATTTTGTCTGCATAATTTATTCTTCGGGAAGTTCTAAAAATAGTTGGGATAGCTTGTTGTTATCTTTTTTCAAACGTATCCAATTAAATATAAAAATAAAGCTAGCCACCGCCATGACAATAAGCCATATGGGAGTGGAGTGAAAGTACCATGCACTTGCTTGCGAGGTTAGGTCCTTATAGGTATGGATACCTAGAAAGCCGGTCAAGGTAATGATTCCGAGCCATCCTATAGTTAATTGTAGGCCTCTGTGCTTTAAGACAGAAATTTGACCTGCCAATTTTGGATTTATTTTGGTGATACCTACCAAGGTAATACACATCAAGAGAAAATTGACCATCATGGAGGTGACCATAATATCAATGCCCAAGAAAAAATCCCCGGCAAAATGCGACCCTAATACACCAACACTGGCCGTACTCCCGGCCACTATTAGCGCAATATGCGGGGTTTGGTTTTTTGTATGGATACGTGCAATGGCCGATGGAAAAATTCCGTCTTTGGCCCAAGCAAACATCAATCTGGAAACGGATAAGAGCATGGCGGGTAAATCATTGATCAAGGCAATGGCCGCTCCCAGCAAAATGGCAATACCCAATCCGGAAGGCAGCACATAACTCAATAGACCAGGTGCAGAAATATCCTTGACCAAAGCTTCTTCTGCCACAAAACTCCAGGGGACGATGTGATAAACGGCGGCGGCAAATAGAAAATAAAAAACACCTACCCCAAGTATGGCCAATAAAATGGCTTTGGGTAGTGATTTGGACGGATTCTTTGCTTCCCCACCAGCTTGGGCAATAGAGTCAAAACCTATAAAACTGGAGAATAGGAGGGCGGCGGCCGATAAAAATACACGCCAATCAAAATCAATTTGCCGTATGGGTTCAAAAGTTCGGCCTTCTTTCTGTTGAAGCCCGCCAAGAAAATCGGTCGAATCAAAAATAAACCCGGAAATAATTACGATACCTCCCAAGGCGAACATTAAGAACATCATGGGCAACAAGATGCGTTCGTAGGATTTTATACCACGGATATTGACCCCAATGAAAAACCAAATCAGCAACAACGAAAGTACCACACGTATCCAGCCTATTTCTAGGCCTTTGGATACCGCCTCCCAACCCAAATTCAAGGTTACGTCGCGTATAAAAGGAACGGTTACATACGAAATTACCCCAATGACTATGGATAGGCCAAACCACTGTGAAAAACTTGCCACAAACCCTAAGTAGGGATTTAAGGCCCTGCTTGCATAAATATAGCTACCGCCTGCACGGGGCATTGCAGATGCCAGAATTCCGTAGGCCAAAGCCGCAAAAATGGCCGGAACGGCTGCAAATGCAAAAGCGGGCAGTACGTAGGGTCCAATACCGGGCACATTGCGCTGTATCATGAACGGCACTACGTTAATGGAGGCGCCCAGCATGGAACATACCCCTGTTGCCACTAGGGCAAGAAGCCCCATTTGGCGTGCAAGCTTTTTTGGATTTGTTTGGGTCATTTACAGGTCCATTGATTTGGGAATCTATTCTTGGCCTAGAAATGAGCTTACCCCTGTCATCTGCCAGCGGCCCAAGGTAATTGGAATACTGCCTATGTTGTTCAATTGGTCAAAAAATGCGCGTAGTTCAAAAGGTTCGTTTTTGGATTCCTTCATTCTGGCATATTCTGCCATGGTGTTTTCCAACAAATATTTACCGGTAATATAGCTTGTTCCGTAACCCGGTTGCCTAAGATAAAGATGCTGCTCAAAAAGCAAGAGTTCCTTTTCGGTCTTCATCCATCCTCTTGGCGTATATTCTGAATGGATGCTACCGGCTTCCTCCATAGTCATTTCATTGGCATGTGCATAGAGCGAACCCAATCCACGTGCAGCACGCTGGGCAATCATGATATAAACGATTTCCCTGGATCGCGGCTGGTCATCATAAAGCCCTGCGTCCATGAACATTTCTTCGACCGCTGTAGCGGTACCTTCATTTCTGGAATCGAAGATGTTGTACAATAGTGCACCGCGTCTAATTTCACTTGGGTTTGGCTCCGTATCCATTCGGGCCAGCTCGAACCAATGATAAAAATGGGAATAGAGCGGCCGCTGATCATAATGGGCGGTAATCCAAAAAAAGTTTCTTTTTTCCTTGGGTACAAAAGCACCTAGATGTTCGTTCAGGGCAGGTTCAAAATATTCCTTTACCGTAACCATTTCATTGCGGTCCAGAAAATTCAAAAGACTCTTGGCAGCTTCCCTTGCGCGGCTATCGTATTCCTCTGGGCTACTGGCATCAGTTAGTTCCGGCAACTTTCGGTTGCGATGCTCCTCCAGTTTTAAGGCGGCCCAAGACCTTGAAAGTTCCCTTTTTAGTAGCATTACTTCATCTTCCCAAGTCAATGGCACTAAATGTACATTTTGTAGGTACCATGTGTAATTTTCCTTTCCAATACCGGACGGACCGGTTTTGGTAGGAGCCTTGGCCGTTAACCAGTCAACTAAATCAT
Source organism: uncultured Flavobacteriaceae bacterium (assembly GCA_963793365.1). Taxonomy (GTDB): domain Bacteria; phylum Bacteroidota; class Bacteroidia; order Flavobacteriales; family Flavobacteriaceae; genus Maribacter. The sequence continues at coordinate 475,401 of CAWBZP010000004.1, forward strand.
TTGTGGACGTAATGGCCGCATCAATGGCCGCCATTACTTTTTTATCCTTACCAACGGCTGGAAGGTCTTTCATGTTCTCCAAATTTTTACTTTGGGTTTTAATATCCCTTATCCCAGCTATCCAAAGATCTTTTGCATTGCCCGTTAAATTAAGTTTGGCCTGTTCATTTAAGGCGGGGATTACCTTTAGTTGCTTCAAGAATTTTTCTTTGGAATCCTTGTCCAACGGAAATTTGTAGGTCCATAGGTCTAAAACCGCATGGTGCGTTGGCCCTTCATGTGCAGGCACATCACTCCGGTCTGTCCATACCGTGGTATAAAAAGCGGGGTCCCTAACCCATGGCTTCAGAATGTTTTGGTTAAAGTCATACCCGTTCATTTCTGCATTTACGATACGCCAATCTACCTGATTGGGAACAGACCAGCCCGTCGTATCTATTTCTCGCAGCTTATTGTGGAGTATCTGAAACGCCTCCCATCTGTTATCAAACGTTTCCTTGGTATAGTCTGGGGCACCATCACGCAATGGTGGTGTTTCAAAGGCTCTCCATTCCTTAAAGAAAACGACCAAATCATCATAACTATCCTGTTGAGCCAGTGTTTGGGTCTGATTGAAAAGAAGAAAAAGAAGAAATAAAACGGTTTGCAGGCTGAAGTTGTTTTTCATGTATTGATTGGTATTTTAAATAGTAATGCAAAATAAGCATAGTGCCGGAATGCGCCATGTATTTGTCGAAATTGTTTAGGGGTCGCAAAAGAAAGTTGACTTTTAGGGGATTGGAGTTTCGCTACGGCAAAATAAGAAAAGGGCTAGATGCTTTTTAATGAAGCGTACTAACCCTTTTTTACCCTTACTTGGGTTGGTGGTTACGATCACGACCTTTTTTAGGCCAACGATCTCGTTGATTTATTTAAGTAAGGATTTCATCTAAAACAGTGGTCTGCATTTTTTTTGATTTTTGTACCGATTGGGGCTTTTCATGGGTCATGGAACTCCATTCCAAGTTTCGTTGGTATTTTAGAATTCTGTTTTGTTGTTTCGGGTCCATGACCATGACATAAATCCATTCATTGTCCAACAAGTTTTGCAAGTGTTCGTTTCTGGCGAGGATTTGCGTAACCCGGTCTAAGGGAGCCTGTATCAGCACTGATAGGCGAAGGGGTTGGTGGTACATTTCTGTATCCGATCCGTGAACGGATTGTAGGGGAAGCCCCATTTTTAAGTCGCCGCCGTTACCTTGCACCACCCCAAATTTACCAGTGATATTGTGGGTGATTTTAGAACCTCCCCCAAAACGCTCATTATCTACCGTGGAAAAATAGTAGTGGTTGTTGATCCATTGGGTCACTACCATAGGGCCTTGTAGTATTCCTTCCAAGGCGGTGCCTTCACTATCCATTTCCCAATCATAGGAGTGCAGGAAGCAGCGGCTGTCTAGGTGCTGATTTTTTGTAAGCGCTCTTGGTGCTATGATGAAGCCTGCATTTTTTGCAAGGCCCCATTCAGGTCTCGTTTCGCCCCAGTTATTTGCTTTTTGGTGGGCAAGGTTAACGCTGTTTTTATGTAGGCCTAGTCGCTCTTGGGTTGCTGTTTCCTGGGCCTTTGATAAATCAGACCTTAGCTTTTTGAGTTGTTTTAGGTGTGAATCCGGTACTTCGGCATCAAAAATTACAATTTCATCCGTCGTCGTATTGTGTTCCGCCCCAATGAAGATGGTATTATTAGGGATGATTAGGTTATAGTTTTCAAACAGCATTTTTTTCACCTCGGGCAAATTGGCCAATTTTGCCAACATGCGGGCGTTATGTCGCCCTGGGCTTGCTGCACACGCGCCGCAGTCTAGACTTGATCCAAACGGATTGTTGGCAGAATGGCTTCCGTGTCCTACAAACACCACCAAGGGCGCAAAAGTTTTCCATCCCGTTAGGTCAAAAGCGGATTTTACGATTCCCACTTTCTCTTCCAAAGAGATTCCTAAATCATGCTCGTGCGGTTTTTCTGTAGGGTTTATTCTCGGTTCGCAAATAGATTCATGGGAAGCCGTGTTTTTTTCCTTAAAGCGATATGAGTAACCGGGCAGTAGTGTCCTGGCCAGGATATTTAGGCCGTAGAGTATACCAGACCCTTCCACATAGCCAAAGGCAGAGGGTAGCATGTTCTTCATCCTTTTTAAAAAGTACTCCTTAAAGTTGCTGTGTTGGTTTCTCTTTTTAAAGGAATTGAGATTGTTTGTTTGGTTTGGTTGTGGCGCTTCCGTTACGGTATAAGCCGATGAGACAATGGGAGGGCATGATTTCCGTGTTAATCCGTCCTTCAGATTTGTATAGTCCATGGCTATTCCAAAAAAACCTGCATAACCAAAGGTTTCATAATCCCCTTTGGATTCTACATGTCTTCGTATCGCTTCCGATCGGGTATCTATGCAAAATGCCAATTGGGCCTCTGCCGTATTTCTATCCGCGTTCTTGATATTTTCAAAGTCCGATGCGTTGGTCACGTTAGCTATAAGCTCCTGTTGCCAACTATCTTCCCAAGCCTTCAACCAAAGGTATTTCAACTTTTCCGTAGTTGGATTCAATTCCAAATTTCCTGTTGTAGGTAGCATTGGTAGGTTCAGTAGTTTAGCTACGCACAAACGCACGGCCAAGTATTCTTCCAAGTTAATTGGGTAGGCCTGTTGCCAAAGGGAATTTGAGTCTAACCGGTAATTGATATACCCTGTCCATCCTGGAAGGGCTGCCAAATGATGGGTGAATAGCTTATCGTAATCTTTCGCCTTGCAATTGCTTAGTGCAAATGTTAGGGCATCTGAACTTGTTTTAGGAAGTTTTTCCCCATTATTAAGCGCCAACTGCTCGTCATATTTGGCAAGGGAGCGCCAAGCTTTATAGAATCCGAGATGTTTGTTGGGCATCTCCCATTCTGCGAGGCCTTCATCCATGAAAACCGAGAGCCATTTAACCATCATTCTGTCCAGCTGATGGTTTGGGTTTTGTTTCTTGCTCGCTTTTTCCGATTCCAATACATTGAGATAGAATTCAGGCGAATTACTGAATCCGTTCTCCTTGAGTTGTTTTAGAAGTTGCTCCTCCTTAATGGCTCCTTGCTCCCATGCTTGGCGGTATACATGCGCCTCTGGGAATACATTGAAATTCAAATATTCCTTTGCGGTTTTTACAGCATGCTGGAAAGGAAGCTTTTCATACCCCGAAAGCGGATTGGATGTTACGAAGGAATAGAGCGGCCAGGTTTTTCCAATTACCTTAGAAGCAGTTAGAATACTATTTTGGATATGCTGGTTCATTAGACGTTGGATTTATAGTTTAAAATGGTTTTTTTCTCTGGTTGTGATAGGTTGAGCAGTTTTACATATAACCAGGGAATCTTTCTGTAGACCCCCAGTTTCATGATAAAAAACCCGATTAAAAATACCACGCCGAATACGATTTGGACCCCTGTAATGGGCAAGGGTACGGCCGTCATGGATAAATCTGCCATAAGCAGGGTAACTCCATTATAGAGTATGGCGTAAAGACTTATGCCCGAGAAAAAAAGTACGGGTGGCAAAAGAATTTTCTGGGCTACGGTAAGGCTTTTTTCCTTAACAATATTATAGGTAATCTGGCCCACCGTAATCGCTACAATGAGGGTAAGGAAAATGCCACTATCCAGCTGCGTTCCTTTACCTGTAAAGAGCGCAAAAAGAGCGGCCCCGGCCAATCCAAAGAGGAGTACTACCAATGCTTGAAGTGGTTTTATCCTTATTTTGGGCGGCTTCTGTGGTTTGGAAAGCGCTATTTCTTCCCCTGAAGCCAAGAACAGGTATGCTTTGTAAAACCCATGTAGAATTAAGTGTGCTACGGCAGCGTTAAAGAAACCTAAGCCACATTGCATGATCATAAAACCCATCTGGGCCATCGTGGAACAGGCCAGTTTATGTTTTACGTTTACCTGTAGAAGCTTGGTAAATTGAGCGATAATGGCGGTCAATCCCCCAATGATCAGTAGGATGTTCAAGGTGTTCGATGAAAAGAAAACCGTAGCAAAAAGCGCCAATATAATTCCTGCCCCATTTACAAAACCAGCATGCATTAATGCAGATGCGGGAGTTGGTGCGGTCATTGCGGAAAGCAACCAACGGTGAAAGGGATATATTGCTGATTGGATAATGGCTGCGGTGCTGATACAAATCGCCGCTATGGTAACACTATATAAAGGCAGTTCCCCCATTGCAGCTACGATGCCGCTAATGGTATACATGCCGCTCTCGTAGGCCAATAAAATAACACCGCCTGCCAAGAAGAACGTTCCGGCAGCAAAGTAGCGTTGGGTAAATTTAAGGGCCTCCTGCGCCTCTCCCCATCTAGCATCCACACCGATTAATCGCGACATAAAAAAACCCATGAGTAACCAACTTAAGATGAGTAAACTGATATGGTTGGCCATAACAAGGGTCATTACCGATAGTGTAAATCCAAGACAAAGCCACATGAATCTGGATTGATATCTAAATCCTGTCAGGTAATTTTTGGCGTAGCTGGCGACAACTGCACTGAAAAAGGTGACCGTGGTCCAGATTAAATAAGTGAAGCCATTTATTCGCAACCAGTTATCAAAAAGCCATTCTCCGGTATTGGGGAAGTAGGAGATGAGGTTAATGACGTTCGCAAGGAATAAAAGCCAAAGCACTATTGGCAGGAAGGTAGCGATGGTCGTGATTCCCCTAGTGTTGTCGGTTTTTATTTTAAGGGGTATGGTATTCTCGTGTAAATTTTTTTCAAGAATCATTTGAAGAATTTTATTTTTAGCAGGTGGACAATGTGTTTATACATTGACTTCATCGCGAAATCAATGCTTATTGGGTTCTCCTGAATAAATTTACTCTCGCTTTACTTTCCTCGTTATTGGAGGTTGAGGCATGATAATTTTCCCTTAATTTATTAATGAATATGACACTCAAAATAAGACTGCAAACAAGGATACGGTCCAAAAACATGGCTCCGTTGAGATAGGAAAGTAAGATGAATAGGCCTAAGACAAACATTCCGATTATGGGTAGGGCGGTAGATTTTGAAAATTTCATTGCTAATTGTTTTAGTATTGTTTTATTTGTTCTCTTCTTTTATGGGTGTTAGTCGACCATCTTAATTTCGAGTACACCGTTAATAACATAGTTTTTGCCTTGGGCCCTGGTGGCGGCCAAGAATTCCTTTATATTCTCTTTTTCTTCGAACAGCTCCTTTATACGACCATCCAACATATCGGTTTCACATAACTGATCTCCTTCCCAAAGCTGTAGGCGTTGTAACTTGTGGAAATTTATTTTTTCGTCGATTAAGGATAGGATGACATCATAGGCTTCAGAAGAAGTGAACTCCCCTTTTACCAATTGAATTTTTTGTTTTGTTGCTTTTGAAGCTGCTGCTACTTTTGTTTCCATTTTTTACGTTTTAGGTTTTTATGGATTCATTTTGATATCCAGTACAAAGGTTGTTGATTTTTATCATTAATTTTTATTTATATTAGTTATGTAATACATAAATATATTTTATGAACTATACTTTGCATCAACTCCAAATCTTCCTGAAAATAGCGCAAATACAGAGCATCACGAAGGCTTCGGAGGCGCTCCATTTAACCCAACCGGCAGTATCAATCCAACTAAAAAATTTTCAGGACCAGTTTCCCATCCCCCTTACCGAGGTTGTGGGTAGGAAACTATTTATTACGGATTTTGGTAAGGAGATAGCCTTGGCCGCAGAAAAAATTCTAAATGAGGTCTATGCTATAAATTACAAGACCTTGGCCTATCAAGGGGCACTTTCGGGAAGATTAAAAATATCCGTGGTATCAACGGGTAAATACGTGATGCCTTATTTTTTGTCTGATTTTATGAAGGAAAACCCCGGGGTGGATTTGATTATGGATGTAACCAATAAGGCGAGCGTTGTAGAGACGCTTGAATTGAACCAAGTGGATTTTGCATTGGTTTCGGTTTTACCCAGTAAATTAAAAGTAAAACGGGTTGAATTGATGCCTAATAGACTTTTCTATGTGGGAAGCACTGCTCTGGAATTCAAGAAAAACCCAAGTAAGAAGAAATTGTTCGAAGACCTTCCGCTAATTTATAGGGAACAGGGTTCCGCTACCAGAAATGCAATGGAGAGCTTCATTTCAAAAAATAAATTCTCGGTTCGTAAGAAAATGGAACTTACCTCCAACGAGGCGGTAAAACAAGCGGTAATTTCTGGTTTGGGATGTTCGATAATGCCTTTAATAGGAATAAAAAATGAATTAAAAAGCGGGGATTTACAGATAATCCCGGTCAAGGGCTTGCCCATAACGACCACGTGGAATTTAATTTGGCTCAAATCGAAAAAGTTATCTCCGGCAGCTAACGCCTTGCTCGATTTTTTAGATGCAAATAAGGAGGAAATTATCAAGAAAAAGTTTAATTGGATACATAGTTTTTAGGAGGAAATGGGAATAACTTGGAACCCTCATGGATTGATGTAACTGAAAACTACTTTATTGCTTATCATGCTTTGTATGTTTACAAACAAGAACAGTTGGGATAATTACAATTTGCTAAATAAAAAAGGCCGGTTAAACTGGCCTTTATCAATGTGTTAGGAAATTTTAATAGTACGCGAAGGTTTTTGTATTGCCTCCTCCTTTTTGGGAAGATGAATACGCAATACCCCATCTTTATATTCTGCTTTTATCGTGTCCTCCTTAACGGTTTCTGGGAGTGAGAAGGACCTTTTGAAGGATGAATAGCCAAATTCCCTTCGGGTAAAGTTTTCCCCTTCACTTTCCTGATTTTCCTGAATTTCGGTTGAAATGGAAAGCAATTGGTTGTCTAGCTCAATGTTGAAATCCGACTTTTTGAGTCCGGGTACGGCCATATCTACGAGATAGGCATCCTTAGTCTCCCTAATATTCACTTTTGGCAAGGTTAATCCTGCGTTGAAGTTAGAATTGAAAACGGAAGGTAAATCGCGATTAAATACTTCGTCTACCCAAGAGGACCACGTTGGAAAAGTAAGGCCATTCGAATTTGTGCTTGCCTTACTTCCATTTTTTCTAGTTGTTACTAAGTTGCTCATAACTATAAAAATTTTGGTTAAACAATAATTCAAATTTTATAGTTAAACGAGATGCAAATTAAATGCCAAAATAGGAGTAGAAAGCGAAACGATTTATCATTTAAAAATTCTTAAGGACCCTGACAGTATTTTATTAAAAAAGTATTAATAAAAAATGTCAACTTGACATTTTTATTTTTTTTTAAAATGACATCTTTGCAGTAATAACTATCTATTTGTCATGTAGTTGTGTGTAAAATTATCGAAACAAACAACTATAGGAGCAGGTAGTTATAGGTCTACTTTCGTAATTATGACTTTTGTTTAACAAACGGTATTTTGGCATAGCATTTGAGAATTTATAGGCATTAGATATGATGTAGGTTCCTAATCCGGTTATGAAAGTTGATTTTATAGATTTTGTGTTGTCTAAGTTTTAATTTAAATAAAATACGCAATCATGAAAAGTAGTAAAATTGAAAAATCTGCAAATACCACACGTGGACTCCATGGGCTTGCTGCTCTTTCCTTTGAGCGGTTAATTCGTCTAAAAGAAGGCAATAAACAAAACGAATTCGATAAAATAATCTTCCAATTACTACCAGATATTAATGGCTATATCGCAAAACGGCTTAGCGCTGCGGTTAGGAACGGAAACTTACCCTCGGGTAAATATAAGGTTGAAGATTTTACGGATGAACTATACGTCCAGGCGTTTGATAAAATTGGGGAAGTAGAGGATGAAAAATACTTGCTACCTTGGTTATTCGAAAAGGCCGATGAACTTCTGGAACGAACCGTAACGGCAGAAGAGGAAAATGAACACTTTTTTGAGAATATAGATAACTACACCTCAGAGGAATGGAAACAAATGCAGCGAGATTTTGGCAGTACTAGTGACGAGGATGGGATGCTGCTTGCGGAATTCGATAACCCTACCTATCCCAATTACGAATATCAGTTGAGCGATACGTTTATGGGGGAAAATCTGGAAAAAGAATGGTTAGACAATCTAAACGATGTACTTGGCACGGATGAAATTCATGAACATATAGACATGGTTTTGCACAAATTGCCTGCACCTATGCGTTCCGTATATGATTTGGCAGTAAATCAGCGGTTTGAACCTTATGAGATAGCAAAAATCAAGCGTATCTCCGTATTTCAGGTAGAACGTTATTTGCGAGAGGCAAAAGCAAGTCTTAGAATAAGCATAACGAAACGGTTTAAATAGGAATTTAATCTTTAAACAGTGTAGCCATGCGTAAAAAGTCAATCAAGGTAAAATTGGTAGGTAAACAAAACGGGTATTACAAAATTGCCTTTCCCAACCTAAAAATACCGGTTGGGGTAGACGAGAATCTGTATCAAAAAATGAGGCTGAGTAAAGAGTATCAATTTACAGGGGCCGAGGTAAAAAGCGGCATTGCAAATACGATGGAAAGGGAATAGTAAAGAAGAAATTAAATATAGGTGAAATTTGTTTATTTTTTTGAGCTATTTAAGGCTATTTCACTGATCCTAAATTTTTAAAATATTTTAGCATTTAGAAGTTTTTTTGGAACTGATTTTAAACACTAGCGAATAGTAACATACTAAATAAAGGAATTGATATGGAAAAATTGGCATTTGGATTATCATCCCTTACGATCCTTTATATTGTTTTTTTATACCTCACAGTTAAAACGTTACTCAAGGATGCTTCGGGTACTACTTTAAAGGAAAAAAATAAAAAATCTAAGGGGAAGGTGTAGTCGACAGGGAAATTTCCGGGGAATTTGTATAAAAGTAGATATGGAGTCAATTTGCATTGTTGTTACTTTATGGCAATTAGGGGTGTTCCTTTGATAATTTAATATAATTTTTTATGTATTGATTGTGGGGCGGTTTTCCTGGTATTCGCACTATCAAATAAACCTAAAAACTAAAAAAGTCTCATAGGTTAAACCCCTTGAGACTTTCGTTTTGGCAGTGATCGCGAGAGGATTCGAACCTCTGACCGTCTGCTTAGAAGGCAGATGCTCTATCCAGCTGAGCTACGCGACCGACATCATTTTTTCAAATGTGGGTGCAAACTTAGTGAAAATTCCAGACTGGTAAAACCAAAACTTAGTAAAAAAGCGATTATTTTAAATGGGCTGGCTACAGTGCCCTCCCTTCGTATTGGTCAAAGTTTTCGTACAACTGGTCTAGAACTTTGTAAAAGATTTCAAATTCGTCTGCTGAGATACCCTGGGCACTCACTTTTCGTAAATCTTGAATCAGTGGTAGCACTTTTTGCATGAGTGCAGTGCCTTCTTCGGTCACAATCAGTTTATAGCGTTTTTGATCGTCACGGAACCTTGATTTTTTCAAATACCCTTTTTTACATAACCCGCTAATTACCCGTGATGTAGTGGCGCGGTTCCTAAAATTGGATTTGGCGATATCTGCCTGTGAAGCGTCTTTGCCTTCGAGATCTACACGTTGCAAAATTACCCATTGCTCTATCGTTAGGTCAATATCGTTTTCCGCAAATGCCTGCAGAAACGTGCCTTGTACCTTTTTTAGTGTACGGTCTATATACACGCCAAAACCCTCCGTTCGATCCATAATTTGTGTTCTGCACCCAAAAATAGGGGAGTTTAACTTTTTTATTGTTGTTAATGCAACAAAATTAAAAAAATATCGTAATTTTGCATGGGTTCAAATAGGCCTTAAAAGGAAGCAATGGGAATTACGTTTAAGAAGTATATTTTAGAGGATAGTACCTATAAGGGAGGTGGCAAGAAGATTGTAATGCCAGACGGCGTTACGGTGCATAAGCTTTCCTCCAACGAGAATCCGTTAGGGTATTCGCCCAAGGTAAAGAAAGCCTTATCGGCGTCATTGGACGATTTGAGTATGTATCCCGATAACACGGACATACGGCTGAGGCAGGCTTTAGTGAAGGATTTTAAGAACGTACTTAGCGCGGAACATTTCATAACCGCAAATAGTGGCTCTGAGGTTATCGATATGATTTCGAAGGCCTTTTTAACCGAAAACGACGAGGTTATCGTTAGCCAACCTTGTTTTCTTCCCTATACCGCCTTTACCCGGTGGATGGGTGCAACAGCGATCAATGTTCCCATGACAGCTGATTACGATTATAATTTGGAAGGTATCCTGGAGGCCATTACGAGTCGCACCCGACTGGTATTTTTGGCTTCTCCCAACAATCCTTCTGGGAATTATGTTCCAGAAGCGGAGTTGCGCAAGTTTATAAGTCGTGTTCCAGAAAACGTAATCGTAGTTTTGGATGAAGTGTATCGGCATTTTGCAGATGCTGAGGATTATTCTTCCGGACTTCCCTTCGTTTTAGAGGGCAAGAATGTCATCGCCATCAATAGTTTTTCAAAAACCTATGGCCTGGCCGGGTTGCGGGTAGGGTATTGCTACGCTCCCCTAGAGCTGAGCAATTATATGCGGAAAATTTGCAAACCCTTCTTATTGTCGACCATGGCCTTGGAAGGCGCAATTGCGGCTTTGGAGGATGTGGACTTTGTTAGCCGAACGGTAGCTTTGGTTAAAGCGGAAAGAAAATTTGTCCTAAATGGACTTGACGCCTTAAAGATACAATATTGGCCAACCCAAGGTAATTTTGTCTTGATAGATCCGCCGGTTCCTGATATGGAATTTGTCAGCTTTTTAGAGCAACGTGGTATCATGGTAAGGCCGGTAGGCAATTTTGGAGCTCCCGGTAAAGTGCGAATTTCGTTTGGGACACGGGAAGCAAATACAGCATTATTGGAAGCCTTGACCGTATTGACGAAAATCGAAACCTTAAAAATTTAAGTAAAACTAGTTAATCTATAGGTGGTGTAAAGAGCACTACTAAAAAATATAAAAGCAAGAACTATGTCAACATCTACAGCAGTATCGAACAAAAATTCGGAAACAAAGGATTTCATGCCCATTAATGGTACGGACTACTTGGAGCTATACGTTAGTAATTCCAAGCAGGCGGCACACTATTACAAAACCGCATTCGGATTTGAATCCTTGGCCTATAAAGGATTGGAAACAGGAAGTAGGGATTTGGAATCCTACGTCATCCAACAAGATAAGATTCGGTTGGTATTGACCTCACCCTTAAAAAGTGGTACAGATGTGGGACGACACGTTGACAAACATGGTGACGGGGTAAAGGTAACCGCTCTTTGGGTAGATGATGCTACTTACGCATATGAAGAGGCTATGAAAAGAGGGGCCGAGAGTTACATGAAGCCTAAAGTGGAGGAGGATGATCACGGTAGGGTCGTACGCTCCGGTATCCACACTTATGGCGAAGTGGTTCATATATTTGTTGAACGAAAAGACTACAACGGAACATTTTTACCAGGATACAAAAAATGGGAATCTGATTATAAACCTTCTTCGACCGGTTTAAAATTCGTTGATCACATGGTAGGGAACGTTCACGAAGGGAAAATGAATTACTGGGTTGATTTTTATGAAAAAGTAATGGGCTTTACCCAAATTATGTCCTTTGATGATAAGGATATTTCTACGGAATTTACGGCGTTGATGAGTAAAGTGATGAGCAATGGAAATGGACGGATTAAATTCCCGATCAACGAACCTGCGGCCGGACTCAAAAAATCTCAGGTGGATGAATATTTAGAGTTTTACGAAGGAGAAGGAGTACAGCATATTGCCGTTGCTACAGATGATATCGTCAAAACAGTATCCGATTTGAAAAGTAGGGGCGTGGAGTTCCTAAATGTACCTACTACCTATTACGATGTTTTATCGGATAGGGTAGGGGAAATTGACGAGGATATTGCTTCATTACGTAAACTGGGCATTTTGGTGGATCGTGATGATGAAGGCTATTTATTACAGATTTTTACCAAAACCGTGCAGGCTAGACCTACGATGTTTTTTGAAATTATCCAGCGAAAAGGAGCCACATCTTTCGGGAAAGGAAATTTTAAGGCATTATTCGAAGCTATAGAGCGCGAGCAAGAGCTTAGGGGAACTTTATAAGTTCTCAACAGGATAAGAAATTGATTAGGAATAATGTATTTTTAAAGTAAGGATTGTTGAACAGTAAAAAGCAGCTACATGCCCATTTATCATAAACAAGGTGAAATACCGCCCAAACGGCACACCCAATTTCGAAAACCGAATGGTGAACTGTATGCGGAACAATTGTTCGGTACAATAGGGTTCGATGGTATGTCTTCGCTCTTGTACCACCATAATAGACCTACAATGGTCAAGGAGATTTTGAAAAGTACGGATGTTTCCCCAAAAATTGCGTTGGAGAAAAATATTCGTTCCTTGAAATTGGTAAGTTTTAATGCACCTCCAAAGGATGATTTTTTGGAGGCCCGCGAACCCTTATTGGTAAACAGCGATGTACATATTGGGGTGGCTGCCCCTAAAAAATCCCTAACCTCCTATTTTTATAAGAATACGGATGCTGATGAGATGCTTTTTATACATAAAGGCACGGGTACATTGCATACAATATTTGGGCAAATACCATTCGAGTATGGGGATTACCTCATTATTCCACGTGGCACTATTTATCAAATCGATTTTGATACGGAGGACAACCGCATTTTTTATGCGGAGTCTTTTTCACCAATTTATACCCCAAAACGCTACCGGAACTGGTTTGGGCAATTATTGGAACATTCCCCGTTCTGTGAGCGCGATTATAAATTGCCCCAAAATCTGAAGACTTTTACCGATACCAAGGAACATCTAATCAAAGTAAAAAAACAGGGGGTGCTGCATGAAATGATGTACATAGGACATCCCTTCGATGTTGTGGGCTGGGATGGGTATAATTTTCCGTATGGTTTCTCAATCCATAATTTTGAGCCAATTACGGGCCGTATCCATCAACCACCACCGGTGCATCAGACCTTTGAGACCTCGGCCTTTGTAATTTGCTCGTTCTGCCCACGGTTATATGATTACCACCCAAAATCCATTCCTGCGCCCTATAACCATTCCAATATAGACTCTGATGAGGTCTTGTATTATGTGGATGGGGATTTTATGAGCAGGAATGGGGTGCAACCGGGTAATATTTCCTTACATCCGGCCGGTATTCCCCATGGGCCGCACCCTGGAGCTACGGAGCGTAGTATTGGTCAAAAAGGTTCTGAGGAATTAGCGGTTATGATCGATACGTTCAAACCTTTGATGGTGACGGAAAATGCACTCAAATTGGACGATGGCGATTATTATAAATCGTGGTTGGAAGGTAAATAGTAGCGTTATTTAATTATTTTTCACTGTCTGCCGGGGCGCTTGTAAGGAGCAAAAAAATTAAAAGAATAAAGTGACAAAACTAGAAACATGGGTAAACGTACCCGATAATACCGACTTTTCAATTTACAACCTTCCGTTTGGTATTTTTTGCGTCCAAGATGGTGCGCCCAAAGCCGGTATGGCCATTGGCGACTTAATAATTGATTTGGCGGCTTTGTCTGATTTGGGTTTGTTGGAGGTGAACGCCACCTATTTTAGGCAGGCGACGTTGAATGAGTTTATCCGATTGGGGAAGCAAATAACCAATAAGGTGCGGTTAGCAGTACAGCAATTATTGGTCCAGCAACAATCTCCATTAAAGGAGCATTCCCAAGTTTTTATAGCCCAAAGCGATGCTACCATGCATTTACCCGTACATATAGGAGATTATACAGACTTTTATTCCAGTATAGAGCATGCTACGAACGTTGGTAAAATGTTTAGGGATGCCGATAATGCCTTATTGTCTAATTGGAAGCACCTTCCCGTAGGGTATCATGGTAGAGCGTCCTCTATCGTCGTAAGTGGTACTGCGGTACATAGGCCTATGGGTCAAGTAATGCCGTCAGGTGCAGATAAGCCAATTTTCCAAGCATCGGGCAGGCTGGATTTTGAACTTGAAATGGGGTTCGTTATCGGTAAGGATACCCAATTGGGAAAACGTATTTCCACAGCCGATGCAGCTGACCATATTTTTGGATTGGTCCTCTTCAATGACTGGTCTGCCAGGGATATCCAAAAATGGGAATATGTACCCCTAGGGCCTTTCTTGGGAAAGAGTTTCGCCTCGTCCATGTCGCCCTGGATTGTTACACTGGAAGCTCTGGAGCCCTTCAAGGTTGCAGGACCAAAGCAAGATCAAGTGTTGTCTTATCTTGAATACGGGGGTATACGCAATTATGATATTCAATTGGAAGTGGGGATTCAACCAAAGGGTGCCGATGAGCAATTGGTGAGTTCATCAAATTTTAAATACATGTACTGGAATATGATGCAGCAATTGGCACACCATACGGTTAATGGATGCAATGTACATGTTGGCGATGTCATGGCATCTGGGACCATCTCCGGCAAGGATGAAACCTCCTACGGCTCTATGCTTGAAATTTCTTGGGGCGGTAAAAAGTCGGTTAAAATGAAGGACGGTAGCGAACGAAGGTTTTTGGAGGACCATGATACCGTGGTGATGCGTGGGCATGCAAAAAAAGATGGGATGCGTATAGGTTTTGGTACGGTTAAAGGAACCATCTTACCCAGTAACTAATTGATAAAAAAGCGCTTTAGAAAGAATTAAATATACTGAATGAAAAAGCAAACAAAAATCAGAACAATCGATCCCAGTTCCATTCCACAACAAGAACTTCATGGCTATTTATTATCTGCCGTTGCGCCAAGACCTATCTGTTTTGCGAGTACGATAGATAAGGATGGGAACATAAATTTGAGTCCGTTCAGCTATTTCAATCTATTCAGTGTAAACCCGCCCATAATGGTTTTTTCACCTTCTAGAAGGGGTAGGGACAATACCACCAAACATACCTTGGACAATGTGCTGGAAGTAAAGGAAACCGTTATCAATATCGTAAATTATGATATGGTGGAGCAGATGTCGCTTTCCAGTACGGAATATGGACATGGGGTCAACGAATTTCAAAAAGCCGGTTTTACCCAAGTCCCAAGTGACAAGGTGCAACCACCTCGTGTGGGGGAGGCGCCCGTTGCTTTTGAATGTGTGGTGGATCAAGTGATTTCTTTAGGGGATGAGGGTGGTGCTGGAAATCTGGTACTGGCCAAGGTGGTGCAGATTCATGTAAACGAGGCTTATTTGGATACGGACGGAAATTTGGATACGCCCAAACTGGATTTGGTAGCGCGCATGGGAGGCAATTGGTATTGCCGCGCCCAAGGGGATGCACTGTTCGAAATTCCAAAACCTATCCGCTCGAAAGGTATCGGCGTGGACCAGTTGCCCGAGGAGGTGCGAAATAGCAAAGTATTGACTGGTAATAATCTGGGACGGTTGGGAAATTTAGAAGAATTACCAACGGCGGAATCCATCAGAAGGGTCGCGGAACATCCGGAGGTGCGTAAAATAGTGGAGCATGCCCTAAATAAGTCCGAAATTCACAAGCTTGCACAAAAATGGTTGGAGAAGGGGAATACTGCAGACGCCCTCGCGCTCTTAAATTTATAGCATAGGAATTGGGTCTCGTCTTATAATAGATGCTGAACAAGCCTATTATATGTTTCTAACGATGCGTAAAAGTTCTTTTCAATAGTTTTCGACTTTTCTAAGTACTGATACTTGGCGCTACTGAAATCGAATCATCGCTTTTAAAATTTCTTGGATTGTCTCAGAAGCTCCCAAGGGTATTCTTAAAAACCGTACTATGACCAAGAGTAATCCTATATAGGTTGCTTGATGCTTGATTTTCCCAAATTTATAGGCAAACAGTAGAAATAATGGGATATAAATTAGCTCTCCTGTTATGAATACAATCATTGGATGGAATTTTTCTGGAGGTAGGATTCCTCTCCAGAATAGGATAAGTCCCCTTCCTACGGCGGGCATCATCATGTAAAATGCACTGGCGATTAGCCACCACGAATGCTCCGCTAAATTTTTTCTATGCAGTATTCCTCGGATAACGGCATAGGCGAAAGCGACCATTAAAAGGAATTCTACGATCAAAGTCCCATAATAAAAGGATAACGGTGGACCGCCCCCCGTAGCACTTAATTTACCAGCCAATTTCAAGGGTACATCAAGTAAGCTGAATCCGGTAAAGATTACGCCGCCAGCCAAAAGAAATCCTAGTATGCCAATAGTTCTATGTTTTTGGATTTTGGATATGGAAATCAAATAGGGCTGGATAATAAGTAATAAATACCATGCGGTTACCAGCCAATAGTGAATATGAAATTCCCAAGTGGTCGTGCCAAATTTTGGCCAGTAATACTTGTAAATACTTACTTGGATGACAAAAAACAGGGCAATCATCCAACGATGCAGTTCTGAATATCTTTCCATTTTGAAAAAGTTATTTTGGGGAACTACGTTGGGTAAGATACACAATAGTAAGGGATTACATTTAATTAAGGCTTATTAAAGTTCGCAAAATCTATTTGTAATCGTTTGAGCTAATCGGTTTGCAATCGAATAGGGTTTAGGAACTCCCTTTGATCAATCCTATTTTTTCGGAATGCGCTATGGCCACAGCACTAGATTTAAAATAACAGGTTTCTATTCCCCGCTGCTCAATACATTTTAGTTTTTCTACTATGTGTTTCTTTGGTTTTGGTGAAACTTGCCTCAAATACACCGCTTTGATATTTTTTTGAAATTTCTTACTTATACGTTCGTAGATATCCGCATCCTTTTGTGAGTCATCGCCCAATAGGATATACTTGTTCTTTGGATAGAACGATATAATCCGTTCAATTTTGTTGAACTTATGGTCATGGCTGCCGCCACCGCTTTTTAGAAAGTCCAAAATACCCGTTTTAATATCCTTTAGTTTCAAAACGGCCTTGGGTAATTTTTGCAATATTGAAAATTGAATAATGAAATAGTACAGGTTCCACTCACTACTGGAAACAAAGAAAAATGAATTGGGGCTTTCTTTATGGGTTTGGTTCTCCTCGAGCGCTTTATAGTGGGCTACCACATCATCAAAGGTTTTTCGCTGGTTTACATTTCGTGTCAGGAGCACGTACAGTTTTTTCCAGATAGTACCACTGTGTGAAACCAAAAACGTATCATCGATATCAGAAATTACGCTTATTCCCGTCTCGTAGGGCTTTCGCAATTCAGAGGTTTCTACAATGCCAAACCGGTGGTTTTTGGGTTGGCATGTTACCGTATAGTTATGCCAGCCTGGGGCAAGATCAAAATTATAGGGCAATCGAAACTCAAAAAATCCATTCGCATTGGTCAGGGACGTTGCCGAAAGTGATTTAAAATCAACGGTAACAGGAACGTTTTCCATTGGATTTATACTGAACATTTTCCAAATTGAAAGGGTATGGTAGAGGCCATTTCGGTCTATTTTGTAATTGCCGGGACCCCATGATTCGAAGATATGCCCAGATACGACCAGTTCCGTGTCGTTTGCATAGCCCCTATATAGCTGTACGTCTAATTTCATTTGTTTGGTAAACGATAGGCTGGTAAAATACTTAATTTTGAAGAAACCAATTTGTTTGTATGGGAAATAAAATACTATTGGTCATAAATCCCATTGCCGGGGGTACGGATAAAGAGCATGTTAAAAAGGCGGTCTATAAAAAGGCATCAGGAATGCAATCTGAGGTCGAGGTATTTGAGACTACCGGAAAGGAGGACGGGAAGGCCGTACGATCCCTAACGGATCAAGAACAGTTTTCCAAAGTCTTGGTTGCCGGTGGGGACGGCACTATTCGTGAAATAGCCGATGCGATTAAGAAAAAGGATATACTTCTAGGAATTCTTCCTTGTGGATCCGCGAATGGGTTGGCCCTAAATTTGGGAATACCCGATACGCTAGAGGGACAACTGGAGATTGCCTTTGGTACGGATTACATTACCATGGATATGCTCGATATTAATGGGCATACCTGCTTGCATATTGCAGACCTTGGGGTAAACGCTGCCTTGATCAAAAACTACGAGGCGTCTGATATTAGGGGAAAACTTGGGTATCTGTTACAGACCATCCCTACTTTGGCCACGAGTAATTATCCCTTTCAGGTAACGGTAATGGCCAATGGCGAAGAGGTTACTGGCACTGCCATATTGGTGGCTATTGCCAATGCCCAGAAATTTGGTACCGGTGCCAATATAAATCCTACCGGTCAATTAAATGATGGGCAATTTGAGGTACTCCTGTTCAAGAATTTTGATATCCCAGAAATTATAAAAACGTTTTACGGAACCGTTTCCCATAACCCGGAATTTGTAACGGTCATTAAGACCGCAGCAGCCGTCATAAGTACACGTATAGCAATTCCATTTCAGATAGATGGAGAGTATATGGGGGCTAAAACTGAGATCAAAGCTACAATGCAAACAGAAAAATTGAAGGTTTTGGCACGAATTCAATAGTGTAAAACAATAACGGATCGTACCGCCAGCCGGTTATATCTTAGTTGCTATGGTGTTCAAGTAGGGGCTCTCGAGTAACGTAATCTTTAGTCCGCTTTCGTATAGGCTTCTTGTAACCAAGCTTTAAGTTCTGAATCAATTTGTATAGCATCGGTCAACTGAACCCTATGGGTGCACATGGTCCCAAACGGGCCCGAATCCTGCAAGCGTTTCGTAGTAGGTTTGTCCTTTAATTTTAATCCAAGATCGATTCTAGTCTTTGTAGCGGGCTTAATTAAGGCAAACTGGGTCTTTCTAATGATGCTTACCGTTGTTTTCTTAGGGGTAATCTTTACATCTTTTCCGAACGATTTAACTGTGGACAAAAGGGCTTCGTAAATAGGGGTCAATTTCTCTTTTCCTTCATATTGTTGTGCTACCAAGTCCGTTTCTGAGGTATTTTCCTCTTTGGACAAGGTCACTATGGTATTTGCAAAGCCATGGGTAACCTGATGCTCCTTTTTTAGAAAATTTACCGCTTCAGAATGTTTTGCAAAGGATTTGGTTGCAAGAAGGGCTTTCCATTGTTCTAGGGACTTCCCCGTTTTCTCGGGCATATTATCAATCATTTTTTGAAGAAATGGGTCCATAGGATTCCGCTTTTAGTTTGGTAATGGCTTTCTTGTAAGGTATTTCATTTAAATATACTACAAATTCATCTTAGTTATATAGTTAATAAACAGCTATTTAAGGATTAATTCTTAGTTCTTAGGCACTATTTCAAAAATGGGAATACTTTCTTCACAGGAAAGCAGTTTCAAAAAAATTAAAAGGATAGAAAGCGTACGATTCATTATTTTTTTAACGGAAGAGAATCCTTTGTATTTAGTAGTACAGCGCGATATACCTTGACCAACGAAAACCGCAAGATATGTTCAGCATCGCTTAGTTTAACTCCAGTTGCTTGTGCGATCCATCACAATTCGGCATTTTTTTGGACAAGCCGCAGGTACAATCATAAAATCCGTAGCCGTCCAGTATGCGGTGCAGGTTCCTGTTTATGCGTGCCGTTCTTGTCTTGGCCTGTTTGGGTTGGGCAAAATGTAATAGGTACCCGCGCTTTCTCCCTTCCGTCAGTTGTTGAAATGCTTTTTTGAATTTAGGATTTTCTTTGAATTTCACAGTCAGTTCCTTAGGAACTTCAAATGCAGACGTTTTTTTAGGGGTAATTTTCAAACCAGATTTTTCATTTTCGATCGCTTCCAAAATGTAGGTTCGGATAATGTTTTTTAGTTCGGTTATTTGACCTGTGTTGGTAAACCGGAGTTGCCGCCCGTATTGGGTGTTTTTGGTTTGTTGAATCAGTAGGTTCTTTGGGTCTTTAAGCAAGGCCCCTTTTGGAAAGAGTAGGGCACAATACTCCTTAAAGCCGTGGAGCAGGACAATATTATTGCCGGCATGCGTGTAACAGGGATGTTTCCATTTAAAATCTTCCACCAAGTCACATTCTAGAATTATACTGCGTAGCGCTTGCAGTTCTGCCGCCCAATCCTTTAGATTTTTAAAAAAAGTGTCTGCTTTACTTTTCATTTTGGACTTGAAATAAGAAACCTGGATTATTGCCGGATTTTAATTTACTTTTAAGGTCACAAAAAGTTGTGATTTTATTTTCCATTCTCCCGATGCTTTGGTCCACATGGCAGCATAATTTCCGCCAACTAAGTGTTCAGAACCTTGGTCTGGGTCGTATCCCTTCCAACTTCCGTGCTCCCAGGCCAAACCTTTTTTATCGTTGATAAGAATATCGGTTGTGGTGCGTAGCCAATACATTTTACTTGACGCAGCTTCTAAAATGTAGTTCTTTAAAGCATTTTTACTGGTTAAGAGGGTTCCGTTACCTGTCGTTGTCAAGGCATCAGCGGTTAAAAAGGAAAGCACCTTTTCAGTGTCATAGGCTTTTAGGGCTTGGTTTGAAGCAGTTCTCAACGCCAAAATTCGCTCCTTGTCGGCTTGGGCAGTAAGAATTGAGGCGGTAAGGAAAAGTGTTAGAATGAAAATAGGTATATCCCGTGCTAGCTTCATAGGTGTTTGTTTTATTCTAGTTAAACAGTATAATAATTAATCAGCTCCATAAGTAAGTACTCCGCTAAATTCCAGTCTTTACATGTTTGTGTTTTTTAAAAATGGGCATAGCGGCAGCTTTCTCAATGCCAGACTAGATAGGAGCACTCAACTAAGTATCGTCCTTTTTAATCTAAATAATTCCCCGATGGCTCTGCCAGGGGGTCTCCGAACTTACCTCCCCTTGGGGGAGGTCGGAATTGCCTTTTTGCAATTTCGGGTGGGGTAAAATACAAAATTTCGGTTTTTGGCCCTTTTTGGCCAAAATGAAACTGGCGAAATACTCCTGTGGCTTGCCCCGGGGATAGTCAGTTTCAAGAAATTTTTTATTCGTACCCGCCATTAGTTTTCCAATTGTTTCAGCTTATCGATTGCGCCTTGATTATTAGGGTTCAATACCAAGGATTTCCTGTAATTTAAAATCGCATTTTTTTTATCGTTATTATAGAAATAGGCCAGGGCTAAGCTATCATATAAATTTGCCGATTTTGGGTAGAGGTGTACGGCCAATAAAAAGACATTGATTCCTTGCTCCATCTTTCCGGCATTAAAGGATAACCGAAGCCCGAGGTTGTTCAACATTCCCTGTTCCAGCTTCAGTGTTGGGTAATTCGCTATCGTTCGTTCGTATAACGGGATTAAATCTTGATAATCCTGATCGAGTGCCACATTTTGGAAATCTTTATAATCAAACGCTGGCGTACCTGCTTTTTTCATTTTTTTCGAAACCAAGTTTTCAGAAAAGCCATTTTCAGCGGGGCTATTTTCAATGAATTCTTTTGCATTTCCGTCATTTTTCAACGTGGCATCCAAAAATTGCAAGGTATGTTGCGCGAGTAGTTTGTAGGACGCCATAATTTTAGCGTCACTTTTATCCTGTCTTTTGTCCCGATAGCTAAAGAGCACGCCAATAGTGCCAAAATAGGAATGGGTAAGGTCGTGGAATCTATAACTGTAGGCATTGCTATAGTTTAAGGAGTCGTACAGCTGAAATTCACGATTTAAGGCTGCCGGAATGTTATCAGTGATAAGTACCTCTTCTGGAATCTCCTTTTGTGCAAAATGGATGTAGGGAAGGGTAAACCGCTCCAAATTAAAGTAAGGTGAATTTTCCAATACGGGGTAATTATACCTCTCGGCCCCGTCCAAACTCACAAGGGCACGTATGTTTTTATTTTTCATGACCGTAATCGCATTGGAAAGTCCGCCAAAACTAAAGCCCATGAGTGCTATGTTATCAGTGTCAATAGTCTTGTATTTGTACATTTCTTTTAAAAGGAATTCCACATCCCTGGATTGTGTTTCCATATCCTTTGTAGTGCCTCCTTCCAACCATTTGGTGTGGGTTCCTCGCGACGGACTTGAAAGCACTACGAAGCCATTACTGGCCAAATATTCGAACAATGCAAAATTTTCTATGGACGATTTTTGATTGCCTGGGGCATAAACTATAAGAGGAAATTTCCCTTCTGAAAAATCGGCATTGGAGCGCGCATTTACCTTTTCAGATAAACGGGCCCTGTTCTGCGGGGTGTCACTCAAGTCTGGAAACCAATCTAAAAGCAATTCGTTAGGCAAGTTTTTGGATTCTTCCTCTTCTTTTAAAATCTCGAGATAATCCAAAACGGTCATTTGAGTTTTAATGCTACTTGCACTATGGGTAGGATACCATAGGCTTATAGGAATTGGCCGGTGTATGTATTTGTTATCAAAGTTATTTTCAATCGTATACAGCCTTGTGCTGTCTACCGCAGTATAATGGCTAAAACCTACACCGTAAGGCCCGTTACGTAAATTTATTTCTTCGAGTGAGGTTTGTCCACGCAGCACATATCCTAGTAACATGATAAAAGCTATTGCAACGAGTATTCGCATGATGCTAATGGTATATTCTCAAATCTACATAATTATTTTTTTAATCCATCTTTTCGGTTTTCATGTACGGCCTATGCTTTATTGACTTTTTTACCGATGGCTTCCCTTATTAACGGTAAGCTTAGGCGTAAAAGAGCTGCCCTTTGCGTTTTTATTGGCATCAAAGATTAGAATATAACTTTTGAACCGGTAGAGCTTTACCCAAAACGGGCAATGCTACAAGTCAACATGAAACAAGCCGCGCAAAAGTGCTCCCAGAAATCCTTTCTTTGGTCGATTATAGGCTTGCGAAACGGCTACTAATCATTGGTAATAATTTTCTTTACTTTTAAATCGGATAAAAAAGTGTTTTAATTCATGAGTATTGCCAAACAAACCAAGATGAAAACAAAAACAGTAGGACTCACAGGTATCATTGGTCCTGCATGGCGATGGTTTCAGAAAGGCACTCTATTGATAGTGTTCTCCTTAGTTGTAAATCATTTAGCAACTCGTGAAAGTTTTCCTGGTAATGCATCGTATAGATTCCCCGTAGAAGGTTTTCTGTCAACTATTCTTTTATGTCTTCTCATTGCAATCATAGCGGAACTAAATTTTAGATCTTACAGGAAAAAGCATTTCTCCAAAAAAGTAGAAATTGCCAAAATAGCGTGGTTTATGATGTCTACCCTGGGTTATATCACCCTTTTATATATTCCTCTAGGCATTGTCTTAAACCTACTTGCAGGTGGTGATACGGAATTCTATTATTTGTTAATTGGGTTGTTGCTTACCTTATTGGTAAGTTTTATCCTCATAGGGGTATCCTATGCGCAAGAGGTATACAATTTATATAAGTTGTCCATTAAAGATGCGGAAATCACGATTGAAAGTGGCGCGAAACTAACGAAGCTAGCCTATGAACATATCGCTTGCTTTTATATCGAAAACAAAATTGTGTATACGGTTAAACAGGATGGTACAACCATCAACACAGATTTTACGCTGAACGAGCTTGAAGAAAGAATAAATGATCAATTGTTTTTTAGGGCCACTCGGCAAATTATTATTCATAGAGATGCTGTGGACCAAATTGAAAAAATTGAAAATGGCAAATTGCGTATTTGGTTAAAAGCTTCCATTGAAAATGATTCAATTCCAGAAATTAGGATAAGTCGTTACAAGCGAAAAGAGTTTTTAAACTGGTTTCAATAAAAGCTTTCAATACTACCTACTATTCAGATGTAAATTGACTACCATTCAGTAAAAAAGCCCTTTTTCTAAGGGGTTTTAAGGCATTTTGGTCCTTATTTCGTAGCGAATCTTAAATCAACAAGCAATGAATAAAATCACGCTACGACAACTATTAGTTCCAATTAGCACCACCGCAATTATTTTATTTTTATGGTTTGGTCCAATTCAAATTCCATATATCGTAAATGTTATCATTGCGCTACTAGTAATTTTGGCGAACTATATAGAGTACCACGGAAAACCATTTTCAGCGCTTGGATTTCAGCGAGAAAAATTCACGTTTAAAAACATCTTCGTGCGTGCTCCATTACTTGCAATAGGGCTCTTTGCATTTTATGTCTTCGTATTGGTTCCGGGAATTACAAAACTCACGGGTGCTCCTATAGATTATTCAAGTTTTGAACCATTGGAAGGAAATCTTACGGCCTGCTTAATTGCTTTAGTATTGGTGTGGGCTACCGCGGGTTTTGGGGAAGAAATTATCTTTCGCGGGTATTTCATGAGGCAATTGGTAAAATTCTTTGGGGAAAGTAAGGCCAGTATCACCCTAAATATTGTGCTGCTTGGTTGTTTTTTTGGCTTTATGCACAGTTATCAAGGAATTACTGGGCAAATTGTTGCAGGAAGCGTGGGAGCGCTCTTAGCCCTACTATTCTACTTGCGTAAATACGATTTATGGTTTGTTATTGCCGTACACGGTTTTTTTGACACCTTTGCGTTAATTTGTGTTTACTATGGTTTGGCGTAATGCTGCCAAGTAGCAATACTTTCAACTTTCAATCACCGAATAAAAGCTGCCTTTTGTGCGCTACAATTTTAAGTAAATTTTTTAATCTAAATAATTCCCCGATGGCTCTGCCTTGGGGTTTCCGAACTTACCTCCCCTTGGGGGAGGTCGGAATTGCCTTTTTGCAATTTCGGGTGGGGTAAAATACAAAATTTCGGTTTTTGGCCCTTTTTGGCCAAAATGAAACTGGCGAAATACTCCTGTGGCTTGCCCCGGGGATAGTCAGTTTCAATAAATTTTTTATTTAGGGGATTTTCAGAACTTAAAAGTTTTCTTGACTACCAGTTTCCAGCTTCTACGAAGTATCTAAATTTGCATTTCCCTTTTTGAATTGACATGAAAAAGCCTCGTAAAGCGGCTAGTGTCAAAGGATTTTTATAAGGATTATGGGTTATTGCAATGCTTACCGGTATTGGCGGCAGTTTTTATAAATTATCTAAAAAGTCGAAAATTTTCGAATAGGCGACTTTTAATTCTTCCTGTGTTGGGCTGTGTTTTCCAGTGGGTATGTAACTCAAAACATCTTTGCCTTCTCGTAATTTTGAAGCGAAATCAATAAATGTTTCAGGTGGAATTTGATTATCCATTCCGCCGTGCCATAAGAAAACTGGTGGGTCATTCTGGTCAAAATAGGTAATTGGTTCGTAAACAGATACCACTTCTTTCCTTTCATATCCATCTGACGGAAAAAGTGCCTTACCTGCTTTACTAAATAGTTCGTAATCGAAATCAACAAAGATTTTTTCTATTACATCTAAATCATCAACTGGTCCTGAAAAGTTAATTATGCCTTTGATAGTTAAACCGTCGCTTAAATTATCAGGAAATGACATGTTGTTTTGGGCTAACCCAACATTTGTTGCAATTTGGGCTCCAGCAGAAAATCCTGTTAAAATAATATTGTTTAGGTTTAAATTATAGTCACCCTTATTGCGCTCTAGGTAATTGAGTGCATGGGAAAGGTCACTTGTAGCGAGAGCGACTCCTTTCTGTAGTCGATAATTTAAATTGACAACATTAAGACCTTTTTTTAGATACGGCTCAATATAGTTTTCCTCTTCAGATTTGTCGCTTAAATAATAGGCTCCACCATGAAGAAAAACTATGGTGTAATTATTATTCCCGTAAGATTTTGCATCTTTAGAAAGGTAAATGTCCATTTTTTGTTCAGGATCTGAACCATATGAAACATCTTTTAGAATTTGGTAAATCGAAGCGATTTGTTCAGGTGCTTTGTCCTGAATAGATGACAACTTCCTTGAGCATGATGTCAAAATCATCAAGCTAATGATTGATGTGAAAATCAGTGTATTCCTCATTTATATTCGATTTAGTTGCTAAAAGACCCAACTTGCATGAGTAAGCGCAGCATTTGCTAGAATCACAAAAGTTTCTTGCTAGATTTGTTTTATCAAATAGCTAAATTCGCAAACTCATATTGATATTTCTAAGTCTCATTTTTCGTTTATTTTCAAAAATCTAGCGGCATTATTGTAGAAAATATCGTCTTTATCCTGCGCGGTTAGAAAATCAAGGCTATTCAAAAACTCGATTGATTTTCCAATGGCATACGGCCAGGTCATTTGGTCAGACCCAAACATAACCCGATCCAAATAACCAGCATTTTTTGTGTTTCTTAAGAAGTCTGTGACGGTACGCTGGGTATTGGGTTCAACCCATAGCATAACGGCTATATCAGTGTATAGTTGGGGGTAATATGCCATTAGGCGCAACGCACGTTCATGCCATTCTTCTCCTCCATTATGCATTAAATAGATTCTTAATTTTGGGTATTTCACTAATACGTCTTCAATGAGGTAGGGGTCTCCTAAGCTCAACCTTGCATTTGGAGACCAAGAATATGTTCCCCCAGGGTCACCACCGCCAGTATGTACAGCTACGGGGATGTCATACTTTTCGCAAATCCTAAGATAAGGTTGCCAGATTTCATCGCTAAGGGTCGTACCACTATAGTAGGCACCAATTTCCCCGAACACTTCAATTTCATTGTTTATAACCATTTGTTCAAACTTCAGGGAATCCAGTCCATAATCGTCAGGATGAAAAATTAATATCCCTCTGATGATTCTTTGATCATTGTCTTTTGAAGCCCATTCTTCAACACTTTCGGGGTTTCCGCTTACAACCGCTTTTATAATATTCCATTTCTCGAATTCCTTGTAGGTTGCAAGTCTGAGTTCCTCAGCAGATGAAGACCCCGGTGTTCCGTAATAGTCGGTAGGATTTGTCAATTCTAGTATAGCTGACTCCGTATAGGAATGGATATGCATATCTATTATTTTAGATTGACCAACTAGCACATTTGTGCTCAAGGAGATGGACAATATGATCAGGAGTGTCTTATTCATAATTAAAGGTGTTTAAAGTCTAAAGGTCACGGTTAGGTCAAATATGGCAGGTAAGGAAATTTTTCATTTCCGTCTGCGCTAGTAGCCACAGCTTATTGTTTTGTTTTTATTCTTTCATTTTAAAAGCTAAACCAAAAAGATTTAATGAACTTGGAAAATAGCCACAAGCCTTTAAATTAAGCGGTTTTCCCCTTATTTGCTATAGCCATGGCACCTGTTGCACAAGTTAGCGAAAAAAGTGGTTCGTGTTCATTGCCAATCCGGGGATTGATTGATAGTTTAGGTATGCTGGGAAAACCCTAACTGTGAATAGCCGAAGTAAAGGACTACCAGGAATAACTGTTCGAGAGTTTCCAGCTCAGCGAACGAATCCCAAAGGAAAGTTTTTACAGGAGGCTGAGAGGTGTATTGGACTTGGATTTTCTTATTTAGCGAAATTATGGGTTAGTCTGATTTGGAAGTAATACTCAAAAAGGTTTTTCAAAACTTGATTAATGCTTCTAGGAAACATCAAATTTGGCTTCACTCTTCTGAGCCGGTAAGAGAAAAGTTTTTTAAAGCGGGTTGAATTGTTAGGTTTTAGACGGATTAATGCCTTTTGCAACGGTTACCGGTATTGTGCGCTGCCTTTTCCACACTTTATTTAATCGCAACCACAATATTTCTCGCTACTGGCTTTTTCAAAACATTCTTTTCCTTCCTTATATGCAAAGTAAGAAAGTCCAAGAGTTCCAATACTGTCGATATATGGAATACTAATAAGTTCGTAAATTCCGCTACTAATTAGTAAAATTATTGACATATATACACAAACCATGGTACAGTTTGCGTCTGCCAAAATGGGTTCGGAATTGAGTTTTTTTCCAACACTTTTTTTCCAAGCAACCAAAATCAACATAACTAGAATTGAAATGGCAGAAATTAGTACTCCATAAAAAGTGTTTAATGGTTTATGTCCTGTCCAAATATTGAATAAACTTGTTCCAACCAAAGCAAATACCAATGCGTAAAAAGCGAAACCTGTAATCTGCAAAGCGGTTCGTTCAAATTTGTCCCTGTTGCTGTTCGGTTGTTTTTGTATTCGTAAAATCATATGTGCAATTCCAAGTCCTGAAATGACTTCTATAAAACTATCTGACCCAAATCCGAAGAGCGCCAAACTTTCATCTTCAAAACCCAGGTAAGTTGAAATCAATCCTTCTGCAATGTTGTAAATTATGGTAAATATCGCAAGTCCGAGAGCCACTTTATAAAGCTTATTTTTTTCGGATATTGATATTGTCCTTTTTTCCATTTTTGTTTCATTAATGATTTTTTCAAATTGCACACAAAGTCCCGAATAGGCGCAGTACGGGGTTGCAGCTGACGGCTTATCATCTTCGAAATTAGCGAAATCTATTGGTTCTGTTTTTTACCTTGACCACCAAAAAGGCCAAATCCAAAAGATTTGGCGATGTTCTAAAACACCTTGAAACAAGACACCTGCAAATAACTACTCAGACGGCACGGCTAGGTGTCGATCAAAGTATTCGATTATCTTGCCAAACAGATGGCGATCGTAATGCTGCTCACGGCTCCATCCATGCGTTGCACCCGGTGCAAACGCAAAGTCGAAGTCCTTGCCCTGTTTAATCAGCTCTTCAGCTAGTGCGGCCGTCGTCTTAAATGGTACCACATGGTCCTGCATGCCGTGAATGAACAGGAGTTTATCCTCCAGATTCGCTGCATAGTTGAGCGCTTTCCGTTCGAAGACCTCCGGGTGTGTCTGCGGGCTACGAACAATTGCAACGTCGTCCGTGCCAAAGAACATCGGGTCAACAGCAGCTGCTGCAGCAACACCCACCTGGAATAAGCCCGGCTTCATCAAGAGCGAATAAACGGAGAGCGTGCCACCGTAACTGCTGCCCCAGATGCCGATGCGATCGGGATCGACATAATCCAGGGACTCCATGTAGGCAACGGCACTTGCATAATCCTCAATATCTTCGCCGGCAAAGCCCAGCAGGAACTCTTCACGGAATGCCCGGCCATAACCGTCGCTGCCACGTGAATCCACCTGTACGATAATATATCCCTTCTTGGCCAACAGATGCTGTACGAGGCTGTAGTTGCCGGCCCAGCGGTTCCGTGCTGTATTCGAATACACGGGCCCAAACAGCACTGGATACTTGGTGCCGGGCTGCATGTTGGTAGGTTTCAGAATACGGGCGTGCAGCGTGTAGTCATCTATAAGACTGGGAAAACTAACGTATTCTGCGGCCGCCCAGGTTCGCTCCGTGAAGGCGGGCAACGGCGAATGGGTCACGCGCGTAGCGTGACCACCCTCGCTGCTTACCACGTAAAGCTCGGGCGGTGATGTGTCGTTGCTGTGCATGAACACCAAGTGCCGGCCATCTGGTGAGGGGTAGCCATCGTTTCGGCCAGAAAGACGCGTCACCTGCTCGGGATCACCACCGGAACTATTCAGGCGATACACGTGTTGTTCGTACGGATTAACGCCGTTGCCTGCATAAAACAGTGCATCACCAGCAATACTTGGGGCAGACAGCACATCGTAGGACGGATCTGTCAGAAGCTGCGGACGATCCCTAGACGGTGAGGCATCGATGGTATAAAGGCCATAGCGATCACCCATATCGCTTAAGAAAATGACCTTCTTGCCATCTGGATGCCAGGTAGATCCAAACGATGTGTACATACGGCTCTCTCGAACACCTTGCCATATCTGGCGCAGTTGGCTTTCTCCGCGGGCAATGACGAACAACTTACGATCAACCGCCGTGTCGGATGCGGTATCAACCAGCAGCGCACCGCCTGGTGACCAGTTGAAGTCGATGACTTGGTGGGCGTGCGGGTCTGGTAAATCGAGGTATATACTATTGCCACTTTCTACATCGAGCAGGCCAACCTTGCGAATCTCGTTTGGATCGCCCGGGTAACTTCGTCGTACCTCGTTGGGGCTGGTTTCGGCAGCGAGGTAATTTGGGAACGGTACCTTTCGCATCTCGCGTCGGTCAACGATGTGAAACGCGATTGTCTTGCCATCCGGGGACCACTTATACGTTGGCCCACTCCAGATGCCCGGACCTATTTCACGCTCTGGTCGGCTATAGCGCCCCTTCGGTAGGCTCGAGAGGCTTGCGATGCCGATCTTGGTAAGCTGGCGATTCTGTTTTGAAGGGAAGTCGGCAAGCCAGAGGTCCCCGTTACCTATATACGCCGCTTGCTTGCCGCTTGGCGATATCGATAGGTTATGTGCATCTGCCTCGACGGGCATAAACTGGAGGTCGTCTCCTTGGCTCAGGGATGTTTGCCATAAGTGGTTACCTCGTAGGCTGACGATTGTATTGGCATCGGTCCAGACAATATCGCGCACAGACGCGGATGCCGTACTGGAATTAATGAGCACTTCCTTCCCATCGCTTCTGAATACCTTTAAGTCGCGCATAGGATTTCCTGATTCGCTCCAAGAAAAGGCGAAGTGCTCGCTGTTCGGTGCCCACGCAGGTGGGGACGGGGTTGTTCCCGTAAGTTTTGGCGTTGCGAACAGGTCATTAAGCGTGAGCTCAGCTTCCTGTGCTGCGGCTGTAACGGGCATCGCCATCAGTAAGCCTGCCATTACCCATAGTTGCCGAAAATGTTTCTTTTGCATGTGTTTGATTTAGTAACTGTCAAGTAAAATAATCGTATACTGCTCAAATAGCGCTCTCGCCATTAGCGCGTGCGGTTTTTGAAGGTCTTTAAAGTCGATTTTTTTGGTTCTCTCATCATCTCTTCCATGCCTTATAACGGCAGTCTGTCTCAAAACTCATAAATCTTAAGGATATCTACCGGAATATGGTTCTCAAAAGGGGAGGTTTTTAGACAGTCTGACGGTTTGGGTATGGGTAGAGCGGGAGGGAACTTTACTTGCCTCTGTCTAGCATATAGCCAAATCTTGTGTTTTGTTTTTAATTTATTGATTCATAAAAAGCCAAATCAGAAGATTTGACGGTCATCCCAAATATACCGAAACTTTCGAAGAAACAATTTCCCCCGTATTACTTATAGGACCCGTTGTTAGCTACTGGTTTTATTGTTGATTTTTGGATAATGTCCTCAAAACTTTAATTGCTTTATCCGAGTCTTTGCTATTAACGAAAATATGGTCGTGATAATATCCAGCAATTATATTGCAGCTAATATTATTTTTCGCTAATTCCGTTGAAAATATAGCTGTCAAACCTACAGCATCTAGAGATGAATGAATCATAAGAGTAATCCAAGATGCAATATACTCATAGCTCAAATTTAGCTCATCTGCTTTTTTTCTTTCAATAACAATAGTAGTTCCTTCCACTTCTTGGAATTCACAAACTGTATCATTTCGGTTAACCTTATTTAAATCCTTTACAGTAGTAAATACGTATTCTCCTAAATTCAGTTTGGGAGTCATTCCTTTTAATAATTCAGAGATATCTGTTTCTCCAGCCATTTAATTCCTATTTTTTTCAACTTGTTGCTAACGTTTAGTATAAGAATAGTAGCGGATTTTTACGCACTAACTTTTCGGTTAAACACAGACCTTTTTTATATTTACTTACTTTAGTTTTAGCTACCAAACCGCTATTATTTTTATACATTGTTGGCAACTGGTTTTTATAATTCGGATGCTTTAATCAGAACATCAGCAATTTCATTAGCTTTATTACTTGCTGCTCCTGAACCTAAATTTGATAACACAATTATTGCAACTTTTTGGTCTGGAAATCTAATGATTTGAGAACTAATCCCTGATGTTGCACCTTCCCAGGCAACAAAATCCCTCTCTTTGTATGTGCCAAAATATAACCCAAAGGCTTGATTTGTTCTGTCGTGATTGAATTGCATTCTTTCGTGCATCAGCAAATAAAATTCAGTACCTCCATATTTTTGGTGAAAGAAATTTTGCTCCCATTTTATTAAATCATCTATTGTAGAGATAATTCCGCTTCCTCCATAATGAGGTGAATTTCTGTTGTGTTGAATCCAGTCCCCATTTTCTGAGACCTTAATACCTTCCTTTTTATAAGCATTTACATATAGGGAATTTCTTGGGTTATAAGGTGTTGCTCTATTTTTAATTATTGCAGTTATATCATCATTCACAAGAGTATTTTTCATTTCTAAAGGGATGAACAATCTTTCTTTTATAAAGTCAGGGAATGACTTACCACTGATTTTTTCGACAACCTTTGTGAGCAACATAAAATTCACATTTGAATAATCCCATTTATCTCCAGGTGTAAATGATAAAGTATCCTGTCTTAAAGAAGTTTTAATAGCTTCTTCTGTGTCAAAATAATGGAAGTCCAACCAAGATGTTTTATTTAATCTTGGAAGCTTAAAATAATCGGTTAAACCACTTGTATTATACACTAAGTGTTTAATCCGAATAGTATCTTGATATTTGGATAATGCTGGAATGTAATCTTGAGCTGGCGTATTTAAGGTTAATTTACCATCCATTATTAATAACGCTATGCAAGCAGCCGTAAACTGTTTTGAAACAGAAGCAATATCAAAAGCTGTATTATTATCTATTGGTATAGAATAGTCAAGATTTGCAGCTCCATATCCTGACTTGTATAAAACAGTACTGTCTTTTAAAATACCTATAGCAAACCCCGGACTGTCACGTCCTAAAATACGGCTACAGATTAATATTAGTTTTAAGCGGCATATCGATGCACGTAATTAGGTGTTCTGTAATCTAAAGATAAATGCAATCTTTTAGAGTTGTACAATTTGATCGCGTTTTTGGTCGCTTTCTTAGCCTGAACGACACTGGCAAAAGTTTGGTCGAGATAGAATTCGTCTTTGAGTATACCATTTACCCTTTCCGCCATTGCGTTTTCGTAGCAATGGTTCTCTTCTGTCATACTGATTCCTATTTTCTTTCTTTTAAGAATTTGAGTGTAAATGTTGCTACAATATTGAATACCCCTATCCGAATGATGAATAAGCTGTGTAGTGCTCTTGGCATTGTAAATAGCCTTGTTCAATGCCCTTACACATCCTTTGAGTTCAAGGCTGTCACTTAGGTCGAAGCCTACTATTTTTCTTGAATACATGTCGGTTATGAGTGCCAGATAGCAGAATCCTTTTACGGTTCTGATATAGGTGATATCGGAGGCCCAGACTTGGTTCGGTCTATTTATCTTTAGGTCTTTTATGATGTTGTTGTACTTGTAGAACCGGTGATATGAATTGGTGGTCCTGGAAGAATATTTCTTTCTTCTAACGAGCAGTTGATTTTCTCTTAGGATACGGAATAGCCTATCCCTACCTATCTTTAGGTGCTGTTCTTGAAAGTCTTGATGTAATGATCTCATCAGTTTTCTTGTACCTTCTCTAGGGAGTATTTTTCTGCTTTTTCGAACAAGTCCGACAACAATCTGTTCTACCTCTTTTTTAGCGGTATAACGTTTATGGAATTTGTAATAGGCATCTCTTTTTAAGGAGAAAGCATCACAAATAGCTTCAATGCTAAAGCTTCTGTCCTTTCTGTTTTTCGGTGCTGTTTTCATTAGGGCTTGATGTTTAAGTTTTTTTTTAGTTCTTCAACATCTTTGTACCCTAGGTTCTCGGCGGCCACTTCAAGATAGCTGTCCGTAACGAGCTTATCGAGGTCCTTTTTGATAAGAAGGTCCTTAAGCTGTTTCAGCTCTTTCTGAAGGGCTTTGATACGGGTGAATTCATCGTCTGTCTGCACGGTTACACGGGTGTTCATTAAATCTTTACGTCCATACTTCTTTATCCATACGTTGATAGTACTGGATTGTATCCCGTAAGTTAATGCAATTTGTCTTTTGGAATGGTTTCCTTTGGTAAGTTCAGCTAGAATCTTAAGTTTAAAGCTCTCGCTATAACGTCTCACATATCCATCATTTTTATACATATACTTGAAGTGTTTTGTATACATATTTCAGGACGGGTCATAATGGCCTCTAACGGTCTTGTGTATGATTAGTGGCGTGGTTAAGCACCTAATTTAGCAAATAAAAACCGAATAGAAAATCCGCGAGGATTTTCGTAAGTAGGCGAGAACTAGCCATTAATTATACACGGTGTTACCCACTGGTTTTTTATTTTAAAAATTCCGTTTCTCCATTCAATTCGTCAATTTTCCATTTAATTGGCTGTTCAAGTTTATGGTCAGCAACTTGATACAATTCAATTTCATTTATTTTTGAGAATGTCATATTTACTTTAAATCTCGCATTCGGGAAATAGTGATGATTTGCAACAAATGTCGCCTTGTCTTTTACTAAATTCCTTAATTCAGTTGATGACATTTCCATTTCAAATTGTCTTGTGTCTGAAGGCTGTGGTTTAAAAACTGCTTTGTATTCTGTTTTTTCAATGTTATAAAATTCAGAAAACACATTTTTGTCATAGGTCTTATTAGCGTAGCTTAAAATTCCAATTATTGGAATTAGTAAAGCAATTCCTTTAATTCCAAGTCCAAACTTTTTTTGATTTTCCAAATCATAATTAATTCCGAAAAATGTAATTAGAATGCAAGCAATTGTCGGCAATCCGAAAATTCCCCACAAAGCGAGGTTTTCAGGTTCAAAGGTCAAAAACCAACCCAAAGTTTCTGAAATTTGCAAAAGCCAAAGAATTGCAATTAAAATCAGAGAGTATGTTCCGATTTTTTTAATCGTCAGAAATAAAATTAGTCCGATGATAGTCAAAATCCATAAGGGCAGATATAGCATTTCGGATGGATTAATTGACCAAGCCATCGCAGTCATTGAAAGTGAAAATCCAACTACAATTAGAACTAATGTTGATAATATGATTACGGTTTTTTTCAAACTTGTGGGTAACGGGAGTTTGCGCAGCAACTCCATTTCGAATAAAAATAAATGATTTGTTTTGATTTATAGTACCCTAAGCGAAGGTTTTATAGCCGGTTCTTTTGTGGTAAACTAAATTTCCAAGAAAAGGAAAGTCGCTCAAAATACCCGAAATTCTCTCGAATATGGGTGATAGTTCAAGTGCAAGCTTTTTCAGCTTGTTCTTCAGCTCTTTTGGGTCAAGAATGGCCATAAGTCTGCTAAGGTTGTAGCATATCATGATCAGGTTTACCTCGGAGAGCACGTTCTGTTTTCCTTTCATCAATGTATGGGTGAAGCCCCATTGTCTTTTGATGGTCCCGAACTGGTGCTCGGTGATCTGTTGCCTGAGCCTATAATATTCCGGATTTTCCTCCACTCTTTTTTGGTTTTCCTCCAAGGCCTCTTGGTAAATGGAGCGCTCTATGAAGCGTCCGTTCTTGTTCGTGGTACAAAGGTGCCTTACGGGGCAGACCTTGCAGGCCTGCCTGTTCTTGTAATGCTTGACCTTGTGGCCCGCCTTATCGTAAACGGTTCCATTGGTCGCCAATATTTGTCCGTCGGGACAGGTATAGGCGTCCTTTGTTTTGTCGTACCTGAAATCGATCATGGGATAAAGGCCGTTGTGTTGGGAAGAGTGCTCCTTTGGTGATGAGTAAGTTGTTATCCCGTTCTTGGTGCATATGTCCAGGTGTTTGCCCGTGGTGTACCCTTTATCGGTAAGTGTCCTCATTTTTTCCACGCCCAAAAGTTGCTTTGCATCGAGTGCCATGGGCGAAAGTGCGTGTGTATCGTTTACGGTGCCCGTGTCGTTGTTGACGAAGAGTTTGTGTTTTGCATCACACCCTGCCTGCACGTTATAGCCCACATTGATTATGTTGCGGTGCAGTACTACCGATCTGGCATCGGGATCGGTAAGGCTAATCTGTCGTTCCCCACTGGTCCGCAGCTCTTCCTCAATGTTGCGGTACCTTTCCTTCTTCGATTCCTGGTAGGCTATTTTGTCCTGTATTTTTTCGGTATCCGAATCTCTGTCCTCTGCATCAAGTTGTTGTTGGTATTCCAGTATCTTGTTGTCTATGTACTCGATATGGCGGTCGATCTTGTTCTGGTTGAAGTTGTTCTTCAGGGCGTTCTGGGCCCTTATCTTGAAGGAGTCGATGGCAATGGTCCCGCCTTCGATGAGTTCCCAATCCTTGAGCAGCACCACGAAATACCTGAAGGCCCCTTTGAAGGCTTTTGGGTTCCGCTTTCTGAAATAGGCTATTTTCCTGGCGGACGGCCTTAGTCCCTTCAGGAGCCAAATGACCTCGAGGTTTACCTTGCAGGCATGTTCCAATTGGCGGGAGGAGCGCAGTTTGTTCCTGTAGCCGTAGAGATAGAGTTTGAGCATGTCCGAGGAACGATATGGTGGCCTGCCCTCGTTGTTCAGCACATCCCTGAACCCCAGTTCGCCCATCGGGAGGATATCCACGAACATATCGACGATCCTTGCCCACGAATCGGGACCCAGGCAGGATTCGAAATCCATCATTACGAGTTGGTCCCTGTCAAAACCTGTTATAAAATCCATACCATTAAGATAATCAATATCAGAATGTTAGGGCCCTCGAAGCTACAAGGGTAATCAACAAAGTTATTAAGAAAGGGTAGGTTTTTGCGCAGTCTGACGGTTAGGCTAAGCGTAGTGCGGAGGCAAGGAAACTTTTCGTTTCCGTCTTAGCACGAAGCTAAAGCTTATTGTTTTTCTTTTTTTGTTACAGAGCTAAATCGAAAAGATTTTGTGGACATAGTTAATATAAGCTTACTTTAAATTAAACACCAAACCCCTCATTACTTATAGGTATTGTTGCGTTCGTTTTTTTTCCGTGCTGCTGTTAGTCCTTCA
Organism: uncultured Flavobacteriaceae bacterium; assembly: GCA_963793365.1. Lineage (GTDB taxonomy): Bacteria > Bacteroidota > Bacteroidia > Flavobacteriales > Flavobacteriaceae > Maribacter. The sequence goes on from CAWBZP010000004.1 coordinate 511,978, forward strand.
TATATTTTTCTAAATATCCGCTTTCTTGCAGGAATGCTATAGGATCTTTTATGTTTAAAATATCATTTATCGCTTGTTTTTTGTCCGTCCGTTTTTTAAAATACGCCTCCGTAATTTTGTACCCAATCCAATAACCTAAATCGTTTGGACGATTGTCTTTTCCGCTTGTTCCGTAAAGCCAATCCTCGTACTTTTTCTTCTTCATTACATTCACAAATTCTTTGCAAAGTTCTTCTTCATTTTCATTGCCATAATTAAAAGCAACCAAGTTAATATGTTCGCCCGAAATCATTTCTCCAATAAAATCGGCACTACCTTCTAAAATTGATTGTTTGAGAAGGTTATCTTTTCCCTCGATTCTTTGTTGATAATGAATTAGTTCGTGGGCTACTAATCCAGTCAATCCGTTTAGGTTTTCTAATTTTTCAGAACCTATTAAAAGTCCTTTGTCGGTTATTGTACCGCCTGATGTAAACATTCCGACAACAAAATAAACGGGCGGAAATTTAGCGGACGGATACAAATTTTTCATTTTCGCGTAAGCATTTTTAATCTCGGTTTCTTTTCCGCCTAAACTGTCTAAAACGTTTATTGATTTTAAATAATCTTCTTTTCTTTCCTCAACGGTTTCTTGTAAGGTTTTCGGGTCAAAGTAACCAACTAACGGACTAAATCCGTCCGAAGCGTTTTTTAAATAGTCCTCAAATGGATTTTTAGATGAATTTTCCATTTCATCGAATGCTTGCCAAAATCTTTCATAGTCCTCCGTGATAAATTTTGCATCCAATGGATTTTCCGCAAACTTTTCTTGTCCGTTTACTACGATTATTCCAAAAAGGAAAGTCAATGTTAGTAAGAATTTTTTCATTGTCTGATGGTTTTTTGTAAAATGACGCACAACGTCTCGCAGCTAAGAACAGTACCTGTTTTACCTGCTCGTCTAAATTAAGATTAATTTTATTTTAAACTAATACCGTTAAAAAAGGAGGAGGTACGGGTATTGTTCTTAGGTGCTGTTGTGTTTAGTTTTTGATTCCCCTTACCTTTTAAAATAAAAACGGAGTTTGGTCGGCTTTTCCCAAATATAGCAAGATGCGCTCCGGCATTTCAATGAACCTTGAAAGAATGTGCTATAGCCGGAGCTATGGGACGTACTTTCCAGGCTTTGTGCCGAACATGGTCCTCTACGGGCCGAAATCGATATGGACGGGAACATCCATTTGACTTTCCGGTTTTTTTCAACTAACTTGTTCAAGTCTTTTGACGTTCCCAACGTTCTGAGAGCGAGCTCTCAACGATGTAATCGCAAAGACTTGGACCCAAAAAATGGTCCTTCCGCCCCTATGTCCGGACCCCCTGAACTTCTTCCATTGGCACAATTCATTGCACAAAAACAATAAGTCGACCAAATTAAACGCAACTTGTTTATATAGATGTATTTTACATCGATATACCTTTTTTAGGTGGAACTAAGATACTGGATTTTTTTACCCAAACACCAGGCACAAGCTACTTGAATTAAAGTTTATGATGCGGGACTTTCTGGGGCAATTTTGAGTTACTTGAACTTCTTTTTCGTGTGGAGCGCCATGGTTCAATCTCAAGAACACAATTAATATGACCTTGTTGCAAGTACGATTGCAGTTCTTTTTACATTCGTTTCACCTCAAGATTTTCGATTACCCCAATTATTTTTTCCGCTTTTTGTTCGTCCGTTGCAACGGTACAAATAGCATCTAGTATTTCGGTTTGTTCCGTTCGCGCCAACTGCTCAAAAATGTGTAGTACTTGTGCCTCTTTAAAGCATTCCAAAATTTCTGAACGATTATTTTGTTTGGCATGGTTTTCCAAATACAAGGTTACGGTCACCGTATCCCCTTCGGTTTTCTGAATTGCATCTCTGATATCCGCATTAATGGATATTTTTTTGTCCGAATTTTTTACAGGAGCTAAATTTTTATGCTCTATTTTAAAACCATCAATGGTTCCAGAAACTTTTAAATCTCCCCATTTACCGCTTAGTTCCTTTGTGTTTGGAATAATCAAATGGTAGGTCCAGGCCCCGTTGCCTCGAATATAGTGAAGGGTCAATTTTTCATCCTTAATGATGTAGTTCATGCGTTTCCTTACTCAAGGGTTATTAAAATATAATTTTCACCTATTTATCAGGTCTATTTTCAGCGACTGGCATTTCTTTTATATTATAGGCAATATCCGTAATTTTTAATTTCAACCACGTCCATTTACCACTTTTCAAGGTCCAGCTTGCTTCGCACTCCACCGGTATGCTTACGCCATTCCGTTCCTCCGTTTTTGTTGCAATGACCGTCCATTCGGTTGGTTCTTCTGCATGAATATCTTGATAACGCATTGCTACAAATTTTCTGAAGTTTCCATGTTCGTCAAAGTGGAATTCCCCTTCACCTTTGGTTCCGCTAACCTCCATAGTTGCTTTGGCGGAATTTTCGCTTAGCATCTTCCACTTAATATGGGAACTTAATGCTGCGGATGGAAACCAAACGATTTCGGCTAAATAACGCTGAAGGGTTGCCTGGTTTACTTTTTCGTGATTTTTAGCATTAGCAACCGGAATAAGTGAAAATAGTTTTATGGTCATTGCTCCTTTATCGTTCACGAATTTATCCCTCCCTACCACGCTAAAATATGATTTTACCGTAGTGTGGATGCTCCAATTAAAAGCCGGAGGATTCAGCGTAAAGTACTGTTCCGCTTTTCCATCGTTCCAGTTTTCCTGCTCCGGACTTAATTTTAATTGTACCTCCTGATTTAAATGCACGTTGGAAACCGGACTATGCGTAAGAGCACCACAGGCAATAAGCCATTTTTGTACCACCGGGGGCAAATTAGAAACGGCCTCTTGGCTTGGCTGTTGATCTGGTAGAGGTTTTGCGGTTTTAAAAAGTGCTCTCCTTTCCTCTACAATCTTGTTCTTAAAACTAACGTTGGCATAACCAATTACAACGGATACTAGTAGAAAAAGGTTTGCCAGGGTGCCAAATTTCGCGTCGGCCCAGAAATTGAAAATTAAAAACTGTGAAGTCATCAAGGCCAATAATCCGGTCAACCACCAATAATTGGACTGGAAAAGGAATAAAAAAGCTGTACTTGCGAATAGTATAAATGCCACCAACCAGACGAAGCCATAAGTTTTAGAAATTGGCTGTGAAATAGCAGTGAATTCAGATATACCAAATGCTTTCAGAAATCCGAATAAATGGATAATTCCGTGTATTCCAATGAATAAGACTAAAGCTATTCGCATTATTTTTTTTTGCTTGTGGCTAAGGTCTTGACTTAGGTTCGTTGTTGTGATTCGTTCGAAGGCCAATTTAGCCGAACTTAAAGATAGCAATTTGCGTATGATTTCCGTTTTGGAAATCCGCAAGCAATGAACTTTAGGTATGCAATGATTACCGAACGGGCATTAAGAAGAAGGAGTACCGTGCAAGAAAGCACGTTTGCACGGGCTGCCCCATAAGGGAGCGGTGCCTTGGCAAAAGTGCACAGGAGAAAAAGTTCAGCGTCACCTATTACCGTGATGAGTATGAAAGGAGCATGGCAAGGGTGGAGAGTCCGCAGGGACGGTACATGAAGGGCAAGCGACAGAGCACGGTCGAACCCGTCTTCGGCACCCTCACCCAGTTCATGGGCCTGCGAAAGATAAATACGATAGGGCTCGCACAGGCGAACAAGGTGATGCACCTCTCGGCAATCGCCTATAACCTGAAGAAGTACCTGAAATTCGAAGGGAAACGGGTAAAGAGCGGGGCGGGGCAACTTGCTTTGACGAAAGCACTTAAAAATGTCCTTCAACACCTGTTAAGTTCCTCTATAAAGCCTGTAAAATTGACGTTTCAATTCTGAACGGAAAAGGAAAAAGCCCCGTAGAGAGGCTAATATTCATCTATTATTTGACCGATTAGGGGCTTGTGCAACGGTTACTATTGTTATCACATTATTTCTTTAATATTTTAACAGTAATCATTTCACTCTATTCATATATCCCCCAGCAGTACCCTGATATTCAAGGAGTATGGCCTCTTTCCCGTTAACAATTCCTTTTCTGAATGCCCTGTAAAATTCCGTCTGTGCGCCTGCAAGATCTATAACGTTATTTGTTTTGCTTTTAATTTGTACCCGATAATAGGCCTCTTCCACTATTTCGATTATTTCAAATTCAGCATTAGCAAATTCAGCATTATAATCTATGATGTAAGTGTTATCTTCTATGCAGCAGCCATCTTCAATTATATTGTTCGAAGTGAATATGTAGGTTAGGTTTGTATCAGCAGGATTTTGCCAAGTTCCTGATAAAAAAGTTGGTAGTGAGAAGGAACTAATATCAGCATCGTCTTTTGAACACGATAACAAAGTAATGAATACAAATAAAATCAGATATTTTTTCATAAAACTAAACTTTAATATATGGTAAAGTAGCTATATAGATTATATGATCTATAAATCCTTTATAAGTGGCACTAAGATAGGAGATTTTTTATGGCTTTGAACGGGGTTTCGGCGATAAGGATTGAAATTTGGTTCTTGGCCAAACAGCGTAACTCAGTACATAAAATGGGCCGCCCATATCGAAGTACAGGTTCGTTGTTTTTAGCTGACCAATTATGTTAGAGAGTTGGAACGAAAAAACTTCTTAGAGAGGCTTATATTGAAAGGTTTAGTGATGAATTAAAGCCTTGTGCAGCGGTTATCATTGTTAGCTATCGTTTTTCCACTCTAAAATTTGTACTACTTGGTTTCCAAATTTATTGCTCATTAATTCATTCAGTCCTTTATCATCCATACGACCAATTTTATCTGGATTAATCTCAATCAGAAAGTCGCGAAAATCATGGATAAATTTATCTCCGAAAGTTGCATATAGTTCTTTAGCTTTTAGATAAAATTGAGTTTGATACCAACCATAATTCTGTCCTTTCTTTAATATCTCATAGTAATCATCCTCAAACTGTTCTAAAGTCTTAAAATTTAATTCGCCCCATTGGTTTGCATTGATAAGAAATAATTGATATACATCCATTTGATTAAAGACATCTTGAGTACTCAAATTTTGTGAAGCGGCAACCTGACATAAGTTTCCGAAAAGTTCATTTAACCAATGCCTTTGTGTTCCTTTTCCAGTTTTGTAAAACTGGTATAAATGCCCTAGTTCGTGTAGTGACAATGCATCTCTATAAAATAAATCTAAATTCAATTCTTCGCCAAAATGTTGTTTTAATAATCCTAATTTTGAATCTGGAACTTGTTTGAGTCCTTGTTTAGCACCCATTGACATTATTGAATTTTCAAGCCCTAAGACCATATTTCCTTGATAATGTACTTGTGGCATTCCTGGTGGAGGTGAAAAAGCATATTTATTCCAATTTGAATTGTCCACAAATAATACTGCGAAATTTAAATCTTCTTTAAAAATCTTATCAAAATATATCTTGGCTTGTTCAAGATTTTTAATGGTATTCTTAATACCTTTTGGGTTCTCTTCCGTACAGTAAGTTTCAAATGAGGTTGAATATTTTATATTATGCAAACCTTCGTGTTTGGTTCTGTCAATCCAATCAGAATTGTCTTGATTACAAGAAGAAGCTAGAATTAATAAAATAATCAAATATGTTTTCATAATGTTTTCAAAATGATAGCTAAGGTGTTTGTACTAATGTAAGCTTCCCCTAGATAGAACTGCTTAGTTTTCTAAAACTTCATTAAAGTTATTGTTTTTAATTCTTTCGGGGCTAGCCCCGAAAGAATTAAGTTCCGCATATTTTATAGGAGATATTTTTCCTAGCGCATCGTGCGGTCTGTGATGGTTGTAATCGTTCATCCAAATCTGTGTTTGTTCCCTTACCTGGTGGATATCCTCGAATATGTATTTATCGAGTACACCACGCCGATAGCTGCCGTTGAAACGTTCTACAAAAGCATTCTGGGTCGGTTTTCCAGGCTGTATGTATTTGAATTCTATCCCGTGCATCTGGCTCCAATCGTTCGTTATATTGGCAATGAACTCCGGGCCGTTGTCCATTCGTATCTTCTTTGGTTTCCCCTTTCTATTGATCAGATGGTTGAGTACCCAAACGATACGGTTGCTGGTCAATGAAAAATCGACCTCGATATGAAGAGCTTCCCTATTAAAATCATCGATGACGTTAAATGACCTGAAGCGTCTCTTGTTCTCTAGGACATCGGTCACGAAATCCATGCTCCATGTATGGTTTAGCCCGTCCGGAACCTCTAAAGGCTCTTTTACCCTCGCAGGCAGGCGTTTCTTGACCTTTCTTCTCAATGGCAGCCCTAGGGCTTTATAAATACGGTGTACCCGTTTATGGTTCCATGGCTTCCCTTCATTGCGCAGACGGTCGTAAGCCTTCCAAAAACCTTCCTCCGAGTGTTCTCTGGCCTTTTGCCGTAAGGCCTCCTCTATCTCGGTATCGTCCTTCGGCAAAGGTTTATAGTAATATACGCTCTTGCTCATATTGAGAACACGGCACGCCCTGCTGGTACCGTAATGAACAAGTTCTTTGGCAATGCTGCGCTTGCGGCAAGGCTTTAGAGCTTTTTTTCGATGATCTCCTTCGCCATTTGATGGTCCAACGCCAAGTTGGCGTACATCTGCTTGAGCTTTCGGTTCTCCTCTTCTAGTTCCTTAAGGCGCTTAAGTTCTTTGGAACTCATGCCAGCATACCTTGAACGCCACTTGTAAAAACTGGCCGAACTGACCCCATGTTCACGGCTTATCTGCTCAACACTTTTTCCATTGTCGAACTCCTTCAAGATCTTTGAGACCTGCGTTGGTGAAAATTTGCTCTTCCTCATAATACTGTTTAAAATTAAAGATTATTATTCTACTTTTAAACAGTTCGGTTTTAAGGGAAGCTTACACTAAGATTAGTTGCGTGGTTTGAGCGCTTAATTTAGCAAATACAAACCAAATAGAAAATCCGCGAGGATTTTCGTAAGTACGCTTGTACTAGCAATTAATTTTATACGGTGTTATCTTTTGTCTTTATTAATTCCCGAATTCTTTTAATGGAACTTCTGCTGGATTGAATTTAATTCCTAATTCTTTTTTTGCTTTATCGTTTTTGTAAACAATTTTGGCATTTCCGTTAGGCTTTACGCTATTCAGCATTTTTGAAATGTCAGAAACTTTCCAGCTCTCACTACTTAATAAATAATTTTTTCCGTGTAATCCTTTTTTTGTGCTCGAACGGTAAATTCCATCTGCAACATCTTTCACATCGACTATCGCAAATTCTGTATCTGTATCAAATAGCATTTGAACAAATGGATTCGGTGCTATTTTGTTTTTGAAAAGAAATTGTAAACCAGAAGAAGTTGAATCTTCTCTTTGTGAAAGTGATTTGCCCATTACGGCAACAGGCGATACACTTGTTATTTCAAAATCAGAATTCGGATGCTCTTTTATAAAATTCTCTACGGTTTGGTTAGCAATAAATTTTGCTTGCGCATAAGGATGACTCTCTTCACTCATAAACGGTTCGTCAGCTTCATCAATTGTATCATTAGCATCCTTTCCTTCGGGAAGCAACGGAAAATTCGTGTTATATGATGCTACGGAAGCAATGAAAACCACTTTTTCAATTCCTGATGTTTCGTTAATTACTTCAAGGAAATTTTCAGTTCCTTTAATTGTTGGGTCAAATAATTCTGTCTTTGGATCTTGCACGTCCAACTGAAAAGGTGTTCCGCCATGAACTACTATTTCACATCCTGTTGCGAATTCCTTAAGTTGATTTTTATTTTCAACTTTTAAAGGAAGAATTTCAAGATTTTCTGCATTCGGTAATTCTTTCAAATGGCTATATTTTTCTGTTTTTGAAATGTCGGTAGCAGATACTCTGACTTTAAACCCTTCTTGTAAAAATTTCTTTGTGGTATGACTTCCAATGAAGCCTGAGCCTCCAATAATTCCAACTGTTTTCATATTTTTTGTTTTTTGACTAGTTACGTTTTTCTAAATAAAGGCTTTTCATAGGAGGTCTTGTTGGCCATAGTTTATTTCTTTTTTAAAAATTTGAATTTCAGCGTAATCTTTAATAGTTAAAATGTCCAGCAGTGAAATCCACCCAAGAATCCCTTCTTTAAAGTAGTGAACAAAAATTTCTTTGTAGACCTTGAGTCTTTGCCATTCCGTTTGTAAAAAATTCACTTCTATTTTTTTTCCGTTCTTTAAAGTCAAAACAAAGATATTATCCAAGCCATGAGAGAGCCTTGGACTAAAACTATAAGATATTTTGTATCTGTTTTGTATATCCGATGCAACTACAAAGTCTATTTTTAAAATTTCAGAAATTTTAAATTCATCTTTTGTAATTTGAATTTTACTTTCCGAAAATATTATTTCTCCACAATATTCGCCAACTTCTTTTTGTTCAATAAATTGGTTCCGAATTTCCACTACTATAAGGGAAAGTAATAGAAAACCCATAGAAATGAATATGTAATCTTTAAGGCTAAATTCGAATATGTATTCTATGCTTATTAATATTGCAACAATTAAGCAGAGAAAGATAAATACCCAATGATGAGGATATAAATAGAGTCCTTTTTTATTTTTAAAAATTTTCAGCTTTTTTGGTTGCATTTGAAAATTATGGCCAACGTAGGGATTTAGATCATATGATTTATATATCCTTTATAGGTGGAACTAAGATAGGAGATTTTTTAAGGCTTTGAACGGGGTTTTGGCGACAAGGATTGAAATTTGGTGCTTGGCCAAACAGCGTAACTCAGTACATAAAATGGGCCGCCCATAGCGAAGTACAGGTTCGTTGTTTTTAGCTGACCAATTATGTTAGAGAGTTGGTACCTGCCTTTATTCCGGCTTATGTACTTCCAGTTCTATTTCAATCATTAGTTCAGGGAGCGCCAATCCCTTTACCTCGAGCCAAGTACCGGTGGGAAAATGGTTTTTATAAATTTCAGCTCTATAAGTAGATTTTTCCAGCATCAAAGCCATATTTGTAGTGAAAATGTTTTCTACGACCACATCATCAAAAGTGCAACCATAGTGCGCTACTATTTTTTCCAGGTCCGCATAACAGTTTTTCATTTGTTGTTCCAAATCTCCAATGGCGGTTGGGTTGCCTTCATCGTCCATACTCACGGCTCCAGAGATTTTAATACTATTCCCAATCTTTACGGCGTGGGAATACCCGTAGGCCTTTTCTATCTCGGGGCGTAACAGAAAATAGTCCGGTTTTTCAGCATCAATGAGTACTTCATTTTCAACTTCTTTTTTTTCTTCCTCTTGTTTGTGTTCACAACTTTGGCCTACAAAAGCCAAGACAAAAAGTGTAGCGAGCAAAGACAGTTGGTTGGTTGTTTTTTTCATAATTCAGATGATTTAGTGCCTACGTTGGTCGGTTTTCGGCTATCCCGGTTTCTAATGGATTGCGTTTTTATAATATGTATCATTACGGTCTCATATAATAGGTAAAATGCATTAATTTTTGGTTGGCCCAGACTTTGATAATTTCTAGTGAATCTATAAATAATCAAATTCCTTGGATTTGAGGTTGTAAATTGTTGTGCTTTCGCTATTTGTTTAGTTCAATTTCAATTATATCCAGTATCTCCATAATTCGATTGTGCAATGCTTTTGATTGCAAATTTGCCGACTTGTTCATGGTGATGGTATTTCCTAAAATACCTTCCAGATTTTTATTGGTCAATATTTCATTTAGTGGAGCTCCTAATTTTAATAGAATTTTGATTTTTATCCAATAGCCAAAGATGCTCTTGTTCATTCATGAAACTATTTGACAAATCCCTGCCAATACCCAATTCTGATGTCGTTAAATCATATTGGTTATACACTATTTTGGTCCAAACATCCTCAATCTCCTTTACAGCAACTACATCTGATGACCAGTTTGACAGCAAGCGACTTAATTTTATATTTTTAATCAATCTTAAATTTTCAGAGCTGTTCAAATCATTCTTTATGGGGTCAAAAGTTGGGTCATTCCCTATTACTGCAATTTTTTTTATGACACTATCTCTATTCGCTGTCTGAGGGTAATCAAAAACCTCCAATAATTCAACTGCTGAAATTATCATTTTTTCTCTTGTTGCCATTTTTTCTTCAAGTTGAATTAGATTAGCCTGATAATCTTCTCGAAGTTGATTTAGTAAAATATGTTCTTTTGTCCGGTCTTTTCTTTGCTCATTCCAGTTATTGATCTGTAACGCAATCAGAATTCCAATTACTACCAATATTATTTCTCCGAATGCATATTTTAGATATTTTCCAGTTTTTCCCACTGAAGGCAATTTTTGTCGAATATTTTTATAGAATTTCAGCATTAAGTAGTGGTTTATCCTAGTAAAGTACAACCGTGGTTGTACCACCTTATTCTTGTAGGCGGTTATATTTTTTTAATGTTTTTAGAAGTAAATCGTGAGGTATCGCATAGGATTTATTTCCATTAATTCCTTCCATAGTTTCAGCCGCTACGAGTGCATTAATGATGGCTTCTTCCACAGCCTGGACCGTTGCCTCCAATAATGGATTTATTAGGTCGTTTGGCAATAGGTTAACCGTTGAGAAATCATTACGTTGAAAGGCATTACCATTTGCCGTGGAAAAGGCCATAAAAATATCTCCAGAACCATTGCGGCCATAACCTCCTGTCTTTCCTACGCCTAATGGAATTCTTTGGCTAATCCTTTTTAATTGATGGGGCAGTAAAGGTGCGTCGGTAGCCAGTATAACAATGATTGAGCCATCGCCCTTTTTACGGTAAGATTGTGGGGGTAGGTTTAATTCATCGTTCAGGGTGTCCTTTAAAGCTAATCCTACTGGAACGCCAGCTATCGTAAGCGATTTTCTTTCGCCAAAATTTGTTTGGACCAAAGCTCCTACCGTATACGTAGAATCCTTGATCTGCACCAATCTTGACGATGTTCCCGTTCCTCCTTTGAAACCCAAGCACATCATGCCTGTTCCGCCGCCAATGTTTCCCTCGGCGATTTGCCCTCCCTTAGCGTCACTGATCGCTTCTAAAACATGTTGTTCCTTAACGTGAAATCCGTAGATGTCATTTAGGAAACCATCATACGTTTCAGCTACTACAGGGTAGGTATACCACCAATCATCACCTTGATACCAATCAGTATCTACAAACCATTTTAGTACCGCTTGCCTTACATCACCAACACTGTTCGTGTTGGTGATCATAATAGGCGTTTCTAAAAATCCCGATTCAGTTACCCATGTTGTGCCTGTCATTTCTCCGTTACCGTTAAGGCTATACCAATTCGCAAATACCGGATTGAATTTAGAAGCTTTACCTCTAGGAAATATTGCCGTTACGCCGGTGCGCACGGGTCCTTGGCCAACTATATTTTTTCCTTCCCCAGAAATTAGGGTACTGTATCCAACTTCAACACCTTTTACATCCGTGATGGCATTAAATGCTCCGGTAGTCCCTGCAAAGGGTACTCCTATATCCCTAGCTCTAGGTTTTTGTCCGGAAGATTGGGACCAAAGTAGGATTGAAATAAAAAGTAAGAGCATTCTGTTCATCAAGGTTTGTTTTAAAAATGGATTGCTTATTTGAGCATGAGCACGATCATCACTCCTAAAAGTAGGAATATAGTTCTTAAAATTAGGTTGTCCACTGCTTTAAACGCAAGTTGATGACTAAAAACTACTGTAGAATCCCTAATAAATTATCATTCTGGGAATAATTGGGCCTGTTAACTTTTTTTGAATAATTTTTTTAGGATTAACGCCCCGTCATTCGCTATTACCCATATTAGTGCCTATCTTGGAAAGGACAGAAATAAGGAACGTATGGCATTAAAAGTTGCAATAAAACATAAAACGAAGTATAGCTATGACCGGAGCATTAGCCTATCGCCACATATTTTTAGGTTGCGCCCGGCTCCGCACAGTAGAACGCCCATTGAGGCCTATTCCATTAAAATAAAACCGGAGAATCATTTTTTTAATTGGCAACAAGATCCTTTTGGCAATTATTTGGCGCGGATCGTTTTTCCGGAAAAAACCACGGAGCTCTCCGTAGATGTGGAGATCATCGCAGACTTAAAGACCATTAACCCGTTCGATTTTTTCGTTGAGGAATCCGTCGAAAATTATCCCTTCGCTTATTCCCAAGACCTGAAAAAAGAATTGACCCCGTACTTGGAGGTGACCGAAAACGGTGCGTTGTTACAGGAATTTCTAAAGGGCATCGATAGGACTCCAAAACGGAGTATCGATTTCTTAATTGGCTTAAACAGTGGTTTGTACGAGTACCTCGATTATACCTTGCGGATGGAGCCTGGGGTACAGACCTGCGAGGAGACGCTAAAGAGCAAGTTGGGTTCCTGTAGGGATTTTGCCTGGTTGCTGGTACAGACCTTACGGCATTTGGGATTGGCCGCCCGTTTTGTTTCCGGGTATTTGGTACAGTTGAAATCCGACGAGAAATCCTTGGACGGCCCCTCGGGTCCCGAGGAAGATTTTACAGATTTACACGCATGGGCAGAGGTGTACTTGCCCGGAGCCGGTTGGATCGGCCTGGACGCTACCTCCGGACTCTTGGCGGGAGAAGGACATATTCCCTTGGCCTGCACACCCTCTTACGAGAGTGCGGCCCCCGTATCCGGTATGTCCGATTTTGCTGAGGTAAGCTTTGAGTTCGAAAACTCCGTTACCCGTATTTTTGAATCGCCACGTGTAACAAAACCCTATACGGAAGCGCAATGGAACGCCATTTACGACCTTGGTTTTAAGGTGGAAGAGGAGCTGCAGCAGAACGATGTGCGCCTAACCATGGGCGGGGAACCTACTTTTGTCTCCATTGATGATATGGAGGGTGAAGAGTGGAATACCGCGGCGGATGGAGAGCATAAGCGCGAATTGGCCAGTACCCTATCGCAACGTTTGATGGAGGTTTTCGGTAAAGGGGGAGTGTTGCACCATGCCCAGGGAAAGTGGTATCCTGGTGAGCCCTTGCCCCGCTGGTTAATCGGGATTCATTGGCGCAAGGATGGTGCGCCCATTTGGAAGGACCCAAAACTATTGGCCTCCTTTTCAAAAGACTATACACTCCCGGAAGCCATTACGGAGTCTTTTTTAAAGACATTGGCCGCTAATTTGGGTTGTACCGATACGAGCATTACACCAGCCTTTGAGGATGCCTTTTACTTCTTATGGGAGGAAGGTAAGCTACCGATAGATATCGATCCCAAAAAATACAACAAGGACGATAGCCACTTGCGCCGTAAACTGGGCGATATCCTGGAGCAGGGTATTGGTAAGACAGTGGGGCATGTATTCCCATTGACCAAGAAAAACAACCAATGGCTCACAAATTCGTGGGAGTTTAGGGGCAAGCATTTACTGCTTACGCCAGGGAATTCCCCCATCGGTCTACGGCTTCCCTTGGAATCCTTACCTAAAAATCCTGAGGTGCCCTCAGAACCTACGGCAGAACCGGAATTATTCGAAAAAAGACCGGCATTGCCCCAGTACGGCGAGGCGCTTGAAAAACGGAAATCCTCTAAAACCGAAACGGCCACCCCTAAAAAACAACCTTTTGTACGCACGGCCTTATGCGCCGAGGTACGCGAAAATAAATTGTTCCTGTACCTTCCGCCATTGGACGGTGCCGAGGATTTTTTGGATTTAGTGGCAAGTATAGAAGCTACCGCCAAAGCCTTGCAGGTGCCTGTAATTTTGGAAGGCTACGAACCGCCCCGCGATAATCGACTGGAGGTATTGAAAGTTACCCCAGATCCCGGCGTCATTGAGGTAAATGTACATCCGGCGAACAACTGGAAAGAATTGACCGATAATACCCTTACCCTGTACGCCGAGGCAAAAAAAGCACGTTTGGGTACGGAGAAGTTTATGTTGGATGGCAAGCACACCGGTACGGGAGGGGGAAACCACGTTACCTTGGGGGGCACCACCCCGGCCGATAGTCCATTATTGCGAAATCCACAATTATTGCGTAGCCTATTGACCTTTTGGCAGCACCATCCCGGCTTGTCCTATTTGTTTTCCGGAGCATTCATTGGTCCCACGAGCCAAGCGCCCCGGGTCGATGAAGCCCGTTTGGAAAACCTGTATGAGCTCGAAATCGCGTTTTCCCAAATCCCTGAGGATAAAGAGGTGCCGTTTTGGTTGACAGACCGACTCTTTCGTCATTTGCTGACCGATATTACGGGAAACACCCACCGTGCAGAATTCTGTATCGATAAACTGTATTCTCCAGATTCAGCAACCGGTAGGTTGGGTATCTTGGAACTACGTGCCTTTGATATGCCGCCCCATGCGCAAATGAGCCTTATGCAAATGCTATTGGTGCGCACCTTGGTTTCCTGGTTCTGGAAACAGCCCTATAAGCATGACCTGGTACGCTGGGGTACGGAGCTGCACGATAAATTCTTGTTGGAGCATTACGTAAAAGAGGATATTAAGGATATCGTAAGGCAATTGAACGATGCGGGCTATCCATTTAAATTGGATTGGTTCGATCCGTTTTTTGAATTCCGTTTTCCGCTTTACGGCATGGTAGAAATCAATTCCATACAATTGGAATTGCGTATGGCCATAGAACCATGGAACGTATTGGGCGAGGAAATGTCTGGCCGTGGAACGGCACGCTACGTGGACTCCTCCTTGGAACGGGTACAGGTAAAAGTCACGAATTTTACCGAGGAACGCTATATACTAACCTGCAACGGCGTAAAAGTGGATTTGAGCGGTACAGGCACCAAAGGGGAATATGTTGCCGGCGTCCGTTTTAAAGCCTGGGAACCTTGGTCTGCACTGCACCCCACGTTAGGGGTTGATACCCCTTTGGTATTCGATATCGTGGATACTTGGAACAAAAAATCCATTGGGGGCTGTACCTATTTCGTTGCACATCCCGGTGGGCGTTCCTACGACAGCTATCCCGTAAATAGTTTGGAGGCCGAATCTAGGCGTATCAATCGGTTTTGGGATATAGGACAGCCGCAAGCGGAAGTACTACCGACAGAATTGGTCGCTACAACAAATTTTACGGGGCGGATGGTAGAACCTAAACAAGGTTCAAATACATTTGCATATAAAGAGATACCGGTAAATCCAGAATATCCACATATTACAGATTTACGAAAGAAGTAATTAGTAAGGAATGCCTACAACAAAAACAAGCTGGTTAAACGGCTATACCATACAGGAAGGAAACGATGAGCTGTATTCCTTGAGCAAAGGGGTAAAGCCCTATTGGAACAAGTTATTTTCAGGATTCGACAAACTTGGGGTTAATGGTTTAACGGCGCGCCAAAAAGATATTGATTGGTTATTGTCCGAGAACGGGGTCACCTACAATGTGTATAACGACCCCAAAGGGATGCACCGGCCCTGGAGCTTAAATGTAGTGCCCTTTATGCTGCACCATGCCGAATGGGAAAAAGTATCTGCCGGTATAAAACAACGGGCAGAATTGCTCAACCTGGTCCTAAAGGATATCTATGGGGAGCGCAGATTGATCAAGGACGGAATTATTCCGCATGAAGTGATTTATGGGCATCGTGGATTTTTACGGCAGTGTGCCGGTATGGATCTGAACACCGAAAAATTCCTGTCTATCTATGCCGCAGACTTATGCCGTGGTACGGACGGTAGGCTATGGGTCGTAAACGATAGGGCAGAGGCACCTTCGGGTATGGGGTATGCCTTGGAGAACCGTTCCACGACAAGCAGAATACTGTCCGATATGTACGCCAAAATGAATGTACGGAGGCTATCTGGCTTTTTTCAGGACCTACACCAGATGATGGTGGATGCCGCGCCACGTAGCAAAGAGAATCCCACAATCGTTATCCTTACTCCCGGATCACACAACGAGACCTATTTTGAACATGCCTATTTGGCATCGTTTCTGGGGTACCCCTTAGTGCAGGGCAATGATTTGGTCGTGCGTGATGGTTTTGTTTGGATGAAATCATTACAGGGATTGAAGCTGGTCGATGTTATTTTAAGACGTGTTGACGATGCCTTTACAGACCCCTTGGAATTACGTGAGGATTCGCATTTGGGCGTTGCCGGATTGTTGGATGTGGTACGCAGAAAAAATGTATCGGTGATTAACCCCGTTGGAAGCGGTGTAGTGGAAAATCCTGGATTGATACCCTTTATGCCCGCTATAGCCAAGTACTTTTTAAACGACGCATTGATACTACCACAAATCGCCTCGTGGTGGTGTGGACAAGAAAAGGAAAAGAACTACGTATTGCAAAATCTAGCGCAACTGGTGGTCAAGCGTATTGATCGCACCAACAGGGAGAGCATCTATTTCTGTGAATTTTTAAATGCGAAGGAGCTTGATGCACTAAAAAAGGTAATAGAAGAACGCCCCTACCGTTTTGTGGCCCAAGAGCGGATACATTTTTCCACGGCCCCTAATTTATCCGGGGATGTATTGGAGCCCAGGAACGTTGTGGCCCGTTCTTTCTGTATTGCTGCGAAAGGCGACTACACGGTAATGCCCGGCGGATTGGTACGGGTGGCCCCGGATCGGGAAACGATTCAAGTTTCTAACCAACGTGGCGGCACAAGCAAGGATTTTTGGATTCTGGAGGATGCACCGGTCAAGGAAGATACGAACCGGCATTGGCATACCAAATCTTCCATAGCCATTTCAGGATTGAACGATTTACCCAGTCTTACGGCAGAAAACCTGTATTGGGCCGGGCGGTACGTAGGCCGTACCCTCGTCAATGCCCGTTTTATTCGTATGGTCATGCGCCAAATGGCGATGGTGCAGAACAGAAATGAAAATCCCGATTCGGAAAAATTGAAGGTCTTGTTCAAAGCAGTTACCCATTTAACCGGGACCTACCCAGGGTTCACGGAGAAATCAAAGGAAGGGACCTATGCCATGGACGATCCGCTAACCGAAATGCTTTCCATTATTTTGGATAAGAATAGAATTGGTAGCCTTTCCCATACCCTAACCATGTTCAGTAATTCCTACTATTCGATCCGCAACCTCTGGTCTTCGGACATGTGGCGGGTTTTTGAGAACATTCAAAAATTATGGAGTTCGCTCGTAGAAGGGGAGGACCGATCCATAAACCGCATCTTAAAAGTGCTCAACCAGTTAATCACCCGTTTGATCGCCTTTATGGGCCTTATCGAGGAGAGTATCATGGTACAGCAGGGCTTGTTGCTTTATTTTATCGGCCTACAACTAGAACAAAGCATGATCACCATCACCAAATGCCGTGCGTTGCTGGGCATTAAATATGATGAGCAGGTAGAGTATGACCTACTGGAATATTTGCTTACCAGTCATGAGAGCTTAAATATTTACCGGTACAGCTATAGATCGTATATTCAGCTAGAGCATGTGTTGGATTTGGTGTTGCTAGATTTGGACTATGCACGATCGCTGACCTTTATGGTAAATCGGTTACAAAAAGATATTGCCAGGTTGCCGCATTCGAGGCAAGACCATCAATTAAGCAATTATCAGAAGTATGTATTCGAGGCCTTTTCAAAATTAAGGCTTGCTGAATCCTCGAAATTGGCGAAAACGAAATCCGATAAGGATTATGCCCGTGCAGAGTTGGACCAATTGATGGAAGAGTTATCAGAATTGCTCTATCAGACCTCACAGTCCATTTCCAACACCTATTTTAACCATACCGACAAGCAAAACCAATTATTCACCCAGTCTTTTCCTATTTAAGGATGCTATTTACCGTAACCCATACCACAAAATATCAATACAATGCTCCTGTAAGTTATTGTCATAATATTGGAACCTTACGACCGAGGGAATCTAAAGGTCAAGAATTGTTGGATTATAAGATTCAGATTGTTCCGGGTCCCACAGAGATTACCGAACGGGTCGATTATTTTGGAAACTACATTACCCGATTCTCGATACAAACCGAGCATAAAGTGTTAAAAGTGACCACAAAAAGTAAGGTGTTGCGGGATTATGCCCAATACCACGACTCATTTCATAGTGCGGTCTGCAAGGCAATCACGATGACTGAAGCGCTACAGCAGTTGAAGGGCATGGATCCAGACGTACTCGATGCCAAACAATATTTATTGGAATCTATTTTTATACGTAAAACGGATAAGGCGATTAAAGCCTATGCGGCAGTATCGTTCCAAGATAACCGTTCCGTATTTGAGGCGGCCTACGAACTGATGCAGCGCATTTATACCGATTTTGATTTCGATGCCGAATTTTCCACCATTTCCACCCCTATTGAGGAGGTGATGCAGGAAAAAAGGGGGGTCTGCCAAGATTTTGCACAGATAGCCATAGCCTGTATACGTTCGGTAGGCTTGCCTGCACGCTATATCAGCGGGTATATCGAGACGCTTCCGCCGCCTGGAAAAACTAAATTGGTGGGCGCCGATGCCTCGCATGCCTGGTTCTCCATTTTTATACCCGGTTTTGGTTGGGTAGATTTCGACCCTACCAACAATATGATTCCTAAAGATCAACATATTGTAGTGGGCTGGGGTAGGGATTATTATGATGTACCGCCGCTAAAGGGAGTGGTCTACGGTAGCGGTCAGAGTAAGTTAAGTGTTTCCGTAGATATCGCACAAGCACCTTAAGAGTATAAAAAGTGCCTTTGCTTAATACACAAACGCCTACTATGGCCAAGATGCTAGTTCTTGGCAGACCAGCTCCATTTCTTTTTTATAGGACAACAATAATGAACGTTTCTTTATTCTAGCGAAGACTTTTAAAACCGGTACCCTAGATTTATTCCTCCTTTGCCAATGATTGTATAGTCCCGATCATTTTTGAAAAGATTGCGGCCTACACCCAAATCCAACTCCACTACGAAGCCGCGCGAGGTCAAGAATTTAACACCGATCCCTATACCAAGGGCAAAATCTACGATATCCTCATCAGAACCACCTGCATAATAAAAGGAATCCGTTCCGGCGTCATAGATGGAAGTATAGGTGTAGTCCTGAACGGAATTCAGCATGCCAAATCCCTCGGCAAAAAAACCAGATGCCGGTTTTTTACCAAAATATTGGCGGTAATAGGGAGAAACAAAATAGTTGATGGATAGGTCCTCGTCATCAAACGAGAATAAAACCTCTAGCCCAAGCCCAGATTCCTCATTGATCAGGTATTGATAATCCACTTCTATGGCACCTAGTACCAAGAAAAGGCCATTTATTTTTAGCTCATTTCTATCGGTAAAATCGGCTGAGGTAGCGTCATTTTGCGAAAAAGTAAAAATACTGAACAAGCAAAGACCAAGTGTTGCAATTGTTTTAACCATAAATTTTAAGATGCGTGTGTTATTTAGTTGACGGACCGTGCTTTTTTGTTTATTTCAAAAATGACCTTGCGCACCAGATTTATATCGGCGTGGTGTTTTTTGCCGTTCTTACCAGTATCCGCTGCAGTGGTATTCGATACTAAGTCGATGTATTCTGGATGGTTTAACGCAATGTAGGCCTCAAAGTCCTTGGTATTTCTAAAAAGGTTGAATTGTCTGGATTCCTGATCATAGACCAGGCCCTTAAGCTTTCTTGAAGCGGCAGTAGCTATTGCTCCGCCCCAAAGCGCTGCTGCGCTACTGGTAAAATAGTCCTCAAAATAAATATATTTAGGGCCTATATCCAGTGCTCTAACATGGTAATCTCCATCATCCTTCAATTGCCCTTGATCTTCTTTGGCCATATTTTTTAGGATATCCTTCATACGGAAGTATAAAAAACCATCATTGGAAAAGGCGAATGCTTTCTTTAAGCGATCGCCGGATGCCGCATCATAAAATCGGTAGGCAATGGAGTCACTGCCCATTTTCATGGTAAAGGCATTAGTTCCGTTAGTAGGTTTTGCTAGAATGATATCATCTAGGGTGGCATACATTCCCTGTGGGAAAGAATGGGCATTTGAAGTGGCAATCAACTCTTGGGAATTACTGTGTAGGGTAGCTCCCAAAAGAGTCATTAGAATAATATTTTTCATGGTTTTTATTTTTTATAAGCATTAAATGGATAGTCGTAATCCTCCACCAATATTCAAGAAGGATAGGTTTTCCCTAGTGTCGCCCTCCAATTCTATTTCTGTGGTAGTGGCATTTTCTTTGATGGATATTTTGTTCAATACACCCACGGTATACCCCAATTGAACCCCGGCATAAAGTGATTTTGAAAGTCGGTAATCATAGCCTAAATCCATGGCAGACCCAAAGGTGCCGCCCTTTATTTTAATGGAATCGCCCCTAAAGTTGGCAGAATTGCGGTAAGCTAGGTAGCCAAGGCCAAGACTGCCACTAACGCTGTGCCTGGCATTGGGCAGCAGTACCCTAGAGAAATAGGTGGGTCCTATAAAACTAATTTTTATTTTGTCCTTAATATTTTCGCGGGAGGCACTGCCATCTGGATTAATGCCGTTCAGGTAAGTGGTGTAAATTGAATTGAACTGATTGAACTTTGCGCCTATTCCCCATTGCGGTTTAATAGAATAGGATAGTTCGGCACCAATATTGTAGCCAGGTTTCATTTTTTGCACGTACTCCCTATCATCACCGGTAAGTTGGTCTGAAAGTGGTGCGGTGCGGTAGGCAAAACCTACGGTTGGGGCAAACCGTAACCTGGAATCGGCAATGGTTTCTTTGGTCTGTGCCCCTAAGGAGCAGGCAAACAGAAGCATCACTAATAAGTGTTTCATATTTTAAATCAGAATGTAAGGGTTTATTAAATGGCGCTTGTACCCTTCTAAGGTGTAGCGCGGAATAAGGAAATCAGGAACCCGTTACATATGAAACATTTTGTGATATAAATATAAGTCAAATTTTAATTCGGTGATCAAGTATTGAAAAATAAAATTAGTAAATAGAAACTTTCGTAACGCTTCTTGCTTAGGAGGCAATTGAAATTTCAAGAACGAATTCTGAAAGATGGTCGATACCCTATTTCTACAGCGGAATTTGAAGTAATCAGGAAGGGATATACGGAGGTAGATAAGGACAGTTTGGGACCTACTTTAAACATAGCGGAACAAACGGCTAGGGGCATTCGTATTTTAAAGCCTAGACGGATTTAGAAAAAGTTAACTGACAAGTGAAGTCTTATCGTATTTTCTCTTTTTAAATTTAATTTTTGTCGTTCCGGTTTCTTATTTTTAATAAGTACAAAAAATGAGTTCATTTTCCTTCTTTACGACCCTTAAATTTAGATAATCATGCCAATAAAAAACCGATTGAACTTCTTGTTAACATGCTGTTTTACGCTCTGCTTATGGGCTACTATTCAATCTCAAGAGACAGCTAAAAATGAAATTACAAATGCGGTCAAGGGATTGGAATTACGGGCTATTGGTCCGGCGGTTATGGGGGGCAGGATTGCGGATATTGCCGTGAGCACCCAGGACCCAAGTACCTGGTTTGTAGCGGTTGGATCTGGCGGGCTATGGAAAACCGAGAATAACGGTATTTCTTGGAAACCTATTTTTGATGCGGAGGCCTCGTATTCCATCGGTACTGTGGCCATAGACCCCAATAATGAAAACGTTGTTTGGGTAGGTACGGGTGAAAATGTGAGTGGAAGGCATGTAGGTTGGGGAGACGGCGTTTATAAAAGTAACGATAGTGGTAGGACGTGGAATCGTGTGGGCCTTTTAAAGTCGGAACATATTGGTAAGATTTTGATTGACCCCAGAAATAGCGACGTCATTTTTGTTGCCGCAGAAGGGCCTTTATGGTCGGCAGGAGGTGAGCGTGGGGTTTACAAAACAATGGATGGGGGTAAAACGTGGAACTTAGTGCTGGAAATCGATGAGCATACCGGGGTTACAGATATCGAATTCGACCCCACCAATCCAGATATTATTTATGCGGCCGCATACCAACGCAGAAGACATGTGTGGGCGCTGCTATCCGGGGGTCCTAAATCTGGAATCTATAAATCAACCGATAACGGGGCGTCATGGGTCCATAAAACCACGGGGCTACCAAAAGGTGATATGGGTAAAATAGGCTTGGCCGTAACTCCGGCCGATCCCAATCTTGTTTATGCTACCATTGAGGCTAATGCAGCGGAAAAAGGGTTTTATAGATCTACTGATAAGGGTGAAAGTTGGGAGCAACGTAATTCCTATATTTCTGGAGGTACAGGTCCACACTACTACCAAGAAATTGAAGTATCTCCCACAAATGAGGATTTGATCTATCAAATGGATGTATTTATTCATGTTACCAGGGATGGCGGTCAAAATTTTAAGGTGTTGGGTACGGGCCGCGAGAAGCATAGTGACAATCATGCGCTTTGGATAGACCCTAAAAATGGAAAACATTTATTGGCGGGAACGGATGGCGGTCTCTACGAATCCTTTGACCAAGGCACTACATGGCGGCATTTCCCTAACCTTCCTATTGCCCAATTTTATAAGCTCTCATTGGATAATAGCGAACCATTTTACAACATTGTTGGCGGTGCCCAGGACCTTGGCACCTTATTTGGACCATCAAGAACCATGAATACGGAAGGCGTACGAAATGGGGATTGGTACGTTCCGTTGGGAGCAGACGGTTACGACAATGCCTTTGATCCCAATGACCCCAATATTATTTACATGGAAATACAGGAGGGGAATTTAAATAGGTATGACCGAAGAAGTGAAGAGGCAACGGATATTCAGCCCCAACCCCGGCCTGGAGAAATGCCCGAAAGATGGAATTGGGACAGTCCACTTCTTATTAGTCCGCATAATGGCAATAGGCTATACTACGGGTCGCAGAGACTATGGCGAAGTAATGACAGAGGAAATTCCTGGGAGCCGATAAGTACAGATTTGACAACCAATCGTAACCGCTATGAACTGGATATAATCGGTAAAGTATGGAGTGTTGATGCCTTGTATGACAATAGTGCGATGTCTAAATACGCAACCTTAACGGCGATAGCGGAGTCGCCAACAGTTGAAGGGCTGTTGTATGTTGGTTCGGATGATGGACTATTGCACGTGAGTGAAGATGGAGGGGAAAATTGGAAGCGAATGACAGCAATGCCCAAGGTTCCGGCACTTTCGTTTATTAATGATATTGAAGCTTCAAGCCATGATGGCAGTACGCTATTTGTAAGTGCGGACGCCCATAAGTTTGGAGATTTCAATCCCTATCTTTTTATGAGTACGGACCGTGGACGGTCTTGGAAATCAATTGCTGGAAACCTCCCAAAGGAAACCATCGTTTGGGCCATTAAACAAGATCCAAAGGATTCGAATTTAATCTTTCTAGGTACCGAATATGGCATTTATTTTTCCGTAGATAAGGGAGCGCAGTGGATTCCGCTAAAATCTGGCGTTCCCACAATACCATTCAGGGATATTGAGCTTCATCCTAGAGACAACGATTTGGTTGGCGCATCTTTTGGTAGAGGCTTTTACGTGCTGGATGATTATACCCCGTTACGGGAAATAAGCAGCGTGGTAAAGGCCGGAACAACAGCATTGTTCCCTGTTAGGGATGCATGGTGGTATGTCCCCAATACCCCTATGCAGGCAAAAGGAATGCCCACCTTGGGCACAACGAGTTTTGCAGCGGAAAACCCGTCCTTTGGAGCCTTGTTTACCTATTATGCATCAGATATTCCTAAAACGAGTAAGGCCATCCGTCAACAAGAAGAAGAAACCCTACGGGATAAAAAAATGAGCATTCCTTTCCCTGGCTGGGAGCAGCTTGCTTCTGAAGCCACGGAAGAAGATGCTAGGATATTACTTTTGGTAAGTGATGGGAACGGTGAACCGGTAAGGTGGCTGGAAGGACCTGCTGAAAAGGGGTTGCACAGGATTAATTGGGATTTGAGGCTGTCACCACCAGACCCTATTGATCTTACGGTACCCGAATTTAAGCCTCCGTGGGCCGGAGACGATCAAGGGCCTCTGGCGGCACCGGGAACATATACGGCACAACTCTACACCTTTTTTGAAGGTAGATTGGAAATACAGGGAGCTTCCCAAGATTTCGTCGTTAAACCCGTGTTCAAATCCAATGATAATACTGAAGTGGCCCAATTTCAAAAAATGACGGCCGAGCTTTCCAGGAAAGTTTCGGCGGCAGCAAAAAAATTGGTTGAGGTAAATGAGCGCCTTCGTTATATAAATGCGGCTTTGGTAAAAACACCGGAAGGTCCACAGCGTCTTCTTGCCCGTTTAGAAGAATTGAAGCGGAAATTGAACGGATTAAAGAACACATTGAATGGGGATAGTGTTAAACAGGCTAAGGATGAATCGGTAAGCCCCTCGATACGTTCTAGGGTAGGGCAAGTGGCTTATGCCCATTGGGAAACTACACAACCGGCTACGCAGACCCAAAAATTGAATATCGAAATTGCAGAGGCTGATTTCGAAAAATTCCAACAAGAATTTAGGAACTATTTAATGGAACTGGAAGCGTTAGAGGCAGATTTGGAGAAAGCAGGAGCGCCGTACACCCCGTCTAGAAAGTTATAATTGAGGTGCTGTGGTATTTGGTTAGGTTGGTCTTGGATGCAGTAGTAGCTGCTGATCCTAGTTTAAATCATGCATAGCCTTCCCAATATTTCGCGCAATCACGCGGAACTTTAAAGCTGCTATCACAAATACCTACACCGCTAAAAATGGAGAGGTCATGACGTACCGGAATTCCGTTGAAAAGGGAACGCCAAGTGGCCCTAATGGGTTTAGGTATATAATAGTGGCAATGGGTTGGGAAAGCGCGGATAACGTTATTCCGGGAAGAAAGTTACCCCTCAAAAGCATTGGCAGTTTTAGGCGCGGAAGATTACGCAATAAAATTTTCATGGACGTTAGACCTTATGGGGTTTTTCCTTTGTTCATTCATTACGAAATGGCCTTGGAAGCCGGCGAAATTGAACCTAAAGATTAAAAAGAAGGCTAATTTTAAGCGTATTCAATGCTGTTGTATGCCACTGATATTTTAATCTAAATAATTCCCTGATGGCTCTGACTCGGGGTTTCCGAACTTACCTCCCTTTGGGGGAGGTTGGAATTGCCTTTTTGCAATTTCGGGTGGGGTAAAATACAAAATTTCGGTTTTTGGCCCTTTTTGGCCAAAATGAAACTGGCGAAATACTCCTGTTGCTTGCCCCGGGGATAGTCAGTTTCAAGAAATTTTTTATTTAAAATCAGTTCTTTTTGGTTACATCGTTGGATTGTATTCTCAAAGGAAACTCTGTCTCGCGTCCGTATAGTTTTATTTCTTGGATATCGGCCGGCATGTAGTAGCCAGCATCTTCGAGGGCTTCCTTAACGTTCCGTACTACGTTCCCCTTTGTAATCAATGCCGACATTCTGAAATCTTTGGTATCCACCCAAAAATAAACCTTTAAGTTTACAGTGCTGGTAGCCAAAGCTTCCTCGATAACAAAATTTTGGTGCTCCATATCCTCAATTACATTGGGCTCTTTTCGAAGTGCTTCCATAACCACTCCTTTGGCACCTTCAATGTTGTCTTCATAGGCGATTCCAATGATAAAGTCCCACCGAAAGAATCCATCCTCCGTATAGTTGGTAACGGGTTTGGTCAATACATCACTATTGGGAATGTAGACATCCTTGCCATCAAACGTCTTTAGTTTGGTATACCTAAATTCCAAAGCTTTTACCTTGCCAAAATTTTCACCTATCTCTACCGTGTCCTCCACATCAAAAGGGCGCCCGAAAGCCATGATGATACCGGCAATAAAATTTTGTCCTATATCCTTAAACGCAAACCCCAAGACTACCGCACTGGCTCCGGCAGCGGTTAAGATACCAGCAGCAATGGCACCGAGACCGGATGCCTCCAGAGCAAGCATAATGGCTATGATTACAAAGATGTATTTGATGGCCTTACCCAAAAATTTGCTCATTAAGGGGTCTTGTGTCTTGACCGAAAGCCTTCTTCTTACCAGACTGCCAACAAACGAACCTAAGAGAAGCCCTAGAATAATGATAAGAATACCAATCCCTATTCCGGGTAATTGTTGAATGAGATTATCATAGAAGGAGGAAACAGATTCGGATAAGGTAGTAGCATTGTCTTTCATAAGGATATCCTTGGGGAACCGATTTATATTTTTTAATTAATATTCCTGTATCCCATGATCAGAAGGGAAGGGGCTGTAGCGCACAAGATACAAATCCATAGGTTCGCCGCAATGAAGAATCCTACAGAAATCATTAAGGATTATCAGAAATCATAAAAATTTTAGGCAAAGGTTTGGCTCGGCAAGCCTACGGTATTTTAATCTGTTGTTTTATATACTATGGCTCTCGGTTTTGAGGCGAAATACCTAAAGTGCAAAATTGGGATGAGAATCCAAGACGGATAAGAAAAAATCACATGAGTCATCATTTTTGTCCTTAGGAATTCCAATATCTGAAGATCTTCTATAATTTTACCCAAAATAGAAAAATGGCTTCAGGATTTTTTGCAATATTGGATGACGTAGCAACGCTATTGG
This sequence comes from uncultured Flavobacteriaceae bacterium, assembly GCA_963793365.1. Lineage (GTDB taxonomy): Bacteria > Bacteroidota > Bacteroidia > Flavobacteriales > Flavobacteriaceae > Maribacter. The sequence goes on from CAWBZP010000004.1 coordinate 538,487, forward strand.
ATGATGTTGCGGCAATGAGTAAGATTGCGACGAAAAAGACAGCGGGTATACTGGGCGATGATCTTGCGGTCAATGCAGAGAAAGCGTCCGGTTTTGTATCTAAACGTGAATTGCCCGTGCTATGGGCCATTACAAAAGGTTCCCTTCTCAATAAAATCATAATTCTACCTGTGGCATTTCTATTAAGTGCCTTTTTACCATGGGCGGTAACCGTGGTGTTGGTGTTGGGCGGGCTTTACCTTGCTTTTGAAGGCGCCGAGAAAATATATGAATTCTTTGTTCCCCATACCGCAGAATCCATTCCGGCCGATTTGGAAGTACCCACACAAAAGGAGATTTTGGAAATAGAAAAGACCAAAATTAGATCTGCTATTGTCACCGATTTTATCCTTTCCGTAGAAATAGTGATTATTGCGCTTGGATCCGTCATCAAAGAGCCGCTTGCCACCCAAATAATGGTGGTATCCGTTGTTGCCCTTTTGGCAACGGTAGGGGTTTATGGTATTGTTGCGCTTATCGTACGTATGGACGAATTCGGTGCGCGTTTAATAAATATGAACGAACGCGATAATAGCATATCGGATAAAATAGGAAGGTTCTTCGTTAACGCACTGCCCGTAGTCATTAAATCCTTGGCTGTCATTGGAACAATCGCCTTGCTCTTGGTCTCTGGAGGTATTTTTGTACATAACCTTCCTTTTCTCCATCATATTTTCCCAAACATTCCAAGTTTGATCGTGGAATTTGGGGTTGGCCTGGTTGCCGGGTTTCTGGTACTTCTTGTGTATAAAGGGATTAAAAAATTATTCTGAAAGCAACGAAGCATCCCCTTCTTTGTTTACTGTCATATAAATTGTTTTTACGGACAACTAGATTTGTTCTTGTTCCCATAAGTATAAAAACTTGGTAGAGAAATATTGGATTGAAGGGAAATGAATTTATTCTAATCCTATTCTAATGGCCTTAGCAAGCGGTCATGCCAACTATTTACTATTTTTAATTTGGCGTTGTGAAACGCAAGTGAACAAAATACTTCTCATGAAATTGTATGATCAACAAAATAATTGTCATCGAAGATGAACGTAGTGTTGCAGATTTTGTAAAAAAGGGATTGTCCGAAGCCGGTTATACTGTTTACCTAGCTTATAATGGCGAACAAGGCTTGAAATTGGTAGATCAGAATGATATAGATTTAGTACTTCTCGATGTCATGTTACCCGATTTTGACGGAAAAGTAGTTGCTTCAAAAATTAGGGAGCTGGGGTACAAAGATTTACCCATTCTAATGCTTACTGCCTTGGGCGCAACGGAAAATGTTGTGCAGGGTTTGGATTCCGGTGCAGATGATTATTTGATTAAACCATTTAAATTTAAAGAACTTCTGGCTAGGATTAGGGCTTTGAGTAGACGTAGTGCTCTTTTGGTCAAAAAGAATCAAAAATTAACCGTTCAGAATCTTGAGATGGATCGGGATTCGAAAATTGTTAAAAGGGCCAATATTGAAATTAAATTGACTTCTACCGAGTATAGATTATTGGAATTTTTATTAGTGAATAAGAATAGGGTCTTGAGCCGCATTGATATTTTGGAGAATGTTTGGGATATTAATTTCAATCTTGGAACCAATGTGGTCGATGTCTATGTAAATTATCTGAGGAACAAGATTGATAAGGAATTTGAATCCAAATTAATTGAGACCGTAATCGGTATGGGGTATGTAATTAGAGAAGCATCGTAAATTGAAAATCAGGAATAAAATAACGTTGATCTTTGTTTTGCTTACGGCATTTCTTTTGTTCTCTGTTTTTCTATTTGTGTTTTTCTCCGCAAAGAAACATACAGAAAATGAATTTTACCTCAGGCTCAGTCAACGGGCAACAATTGCAGCCCAAGCCTACTTGGAGGAGGATGAATTAAACACAAGTATTTACGAGGATATAAGAAAGCGCCATTTGCAGACTTTGCCCAATGAGCAGGAAAAAATATGGAGTGTAAATGTATTGAAGGATGCAGTTTATTCACAGGCTTATCATCCGTTGGATTTGAATTTTTTTATAAGTGTTTTGCAAGAGGGACATGCTGAAATCAAAATAGATGAAAACTATTATACGGGAATTTTATATACAGATAATCAAGGTGATTTTGTAATTGTTCTTTCCGCAGAAGATCAGTACGGACAATCAAAAATGCAAAATTTACTCAAAACATTGCTTACGGCCTTTGTGTTAAGTTTAGCTGTTCTATTTGTTATTGGTCAATTTTACGCGAAACAGGTACTTAAGCCTATTTCTGAAATCACAGATCAAGTGAATAAGATTAGGGTTAAAAACCTTCATTTAAGGCTTCCGGCAAATCCGAATAAAGATGAACTTGGAAATCTATCAAGGACCTTTAACCACATGCTCGACCGGCTCGAGACTTCGTTTGAAATGCAAAGTAGTTTTGTTCATAATGCTTCACATGAACTAAAGACCCCGTTAACTGCCATAATTGGCCAGGCAGAGGTTACCCTCAGTACTACTCGGACAAAAAAGGATTATGTGGAAACACTGTTAACAATTGAAAAGGAAGCCTTAAGGCTAAATGAAATGGTAAGTGCACTACTAGAACTCACGCATACCGAGCATGACCTCAGAGGTCTTATAATCGAAAATATTAGGGTAGATGAATTGGTATTGGAGATAAAGCAAGGGTTGGATTTCAAAGGTTCCGTCCATCTAAAAATCGATTTTCAGAGCCTGCCCAAGGATTCTAGAAAACTTATATTCCAAGGTAACCGAAGTCTTATAAAGGTAGCCTTCTTGAATATAATCGACAATGCATTGAAATATTCACAGAACGAGAACATACAATTTGGAATTGAGGCAACGGAAAGTTCGATTCTAGTATCCATAAAGGACCGGGGTATCGGAATTCCTTCACGCGATATAAAAAGCGTATTTGAGCCATTCTATCGAGGATCGAATGCCAAGAACTATAAAGGTTTTGGATTCGGCCTTCCATTATCCCACAAAATAATACGACTACATGGTGGGGAATTGAGGATTACTTCAGTTGAAGGAAAAGGCACCGAGGTAATCATAGAACTACCCAATATTGAACAGGGTTATGAAATAGCCCGGTAATTCTAATGTATTTCTAATACAGTTCTTAATTCCTTCTAATGTAGGGGCGGTATCCTTGCACCATAATTCAAATTGTTGCAGGATGAAAAAAGTATTAATACCTACAGATTTAAGCGTAAAGTCATTGAAATTGGCCGAATATGCATTTAAACTAAATACAAATGAGGTGATAGATATCGTTTTTATGTACCCTTATCGATTGCCCGTTTGGGAAAGAGACCTTTACAATTTTAATCCAGGCAGGGTTATAATAGAAAATGCAAATGAAGGTTTCAGGGAAGCAAAGGATGAACTTGTGCGAAGGTACTATGTAAATGTCAATTCTATTTTAATAAAAATGTATACAGGTGTTACCGCTGTTGCATTCAAAAATTTTACCGATGCCCACGAGATAAAAGCGGCAGTGATTCCGCAAGCAGGTTTTTTAGACTTTACCAAGGATTCATTATTTGACCCAATACGGTTGATTCAAAGGGAAATACCAGAAATAAAAGTTTTAGAAAACACAAAAAATGACGAAGATTTTTCTAGTCATGACCAATCATCTGGTCTATTGGATTCATTAAAAAAGGCTTTTCAAATAATTTGAATGAAGTCAGAACAATCGCTTCAAATTCAATTAAAGAAAAGAGGGTTGTATAATTCAGGGTGTACGTTTTTATTTAGTTGCCAAAGAGGATATGCAACCCATTTCAAACGACCTAAAATATATTTAAGCAAAAACCCAGGCAATTTTTATAATCTAATGAGATTGACGGTTATAATAGCGCTTCTTACAGTAGTAAAAATTAAGGCGCAAGAAGGAGAAAAACAAATTAGGGACAGCCTTTATATTCAAGAAATGGAAACAAAGGAAGAACCGGTAAAAATATTACATGCCGAGCCTTTATATATTGATTTGATAAGGGATTTGGGAGCAAGGAAAGGAGAAAAGGAATGGAACCTTGGCTTTGGAATAAAGGATAAAAATAGTTATGATGAATATGAAGCCCTTATAGAATATGAATGGGCAGCAATAGATAGATTAGGCCTAGAAGTTGAACTTCCTTTTTCATTCTATCCCGTATCCCAAAATGGCGGGTATCCTTCAAGTAATTTAAACGGATTAAAATTAGCCGGGCAGTATTCGTTTTTTGTGTCTGAAAAGATTAATACCTCTATGGCCCTGGGGTATTTACATGAATTTGCAATGACAGATTTCAAGAATTATGGAAAGGACATGCTGTTTACGGGTAATATATACAATCCGTTTTTGGTAGTCGCAAAAAGATGGAAACAAAATTTTCACACGTTGCTTTATACCGGTCCTGTTGTATCCCATCAATTCTCAAATGGTGCTTTGGAGACAGATTGGCAAATAAATTCAAATGTCCATTACATGATTACGGGTACTAGAAATTTCATTGGTATAGAATTCAATAAGAATATTAATGAGCGCGATTTTGACATGACCATACGGCCTCAAATGAGGGTTGGAATAGCTGATAATCTGTTGATAGGGATAGTAACGGGTATCCCTATAAGTAGGGAAGACGAAAGATTTAGCACGTTTTTACGGTTAATTTATGAGCCGGGCCATAAGCATTGACGCAAGGAGAACTATGAGCATCATGGGCAGCAAGGGTGCAATTGGGCGGGTCGTAAATTGTATTTAAACTTTAAGGTAAAAGAGCCCTATAGTACTAAGGAAAAGGGGTTGGTTATCTGGTTTATTTTTTTGGTTGGTAGAGGTAATCCGTCTGGTGAAAATTGAAATATTGTGATTCGATCGCCGGGCGGAGTGCTTAAAATACAGATATGGAACGACTTTTAAAATTTAAAAAGAATAGGGTTTGGGGAAGACCGGAACTTAACCGTTTCATAAAATTGGCTGCGCCGGTATTCTTGATACTCATTTTGGTAATTGGTGTGAACTGGCTGAACCAAAGACATTTAGAACAGGTACAAAATGATTTGGATAGACTTTATATAGAACGTCTGGTTTCACAAGATTATCTATATCGTCTAAATCATCAACTTAATTTAAAAAGATATCAAATTGCTATGGGTGGACAATATCCAATTGCTATGGGTGAACAAAAATCCATTGAGCAATTATTACGCGATGTTCAAAGCTTGAAGCTCTCCCTTAAAGAGACGCTTTACTTCAATGATTTGAAAAAGAACTATTCAAAATTAGTTGCATTGGAAAGAAGCCGTTCTGAAAATACTATTGAATCAAGGGCCCATACCCTTACTGAAATAAATATCATTCTTGATAAGATGCTATTGAATATTGACGACCTTGTATCCTCAAAATTACTGGATAACAGAAAACTTTTGGAAATAAATAAAGCAACGCTCACGACCAAAAAAATGCTATTAAATACGGAAATAGGGTTTTTGGTAGTTTTCGCGATTATTTTTCAATTAATTTTTTATTACTCCTCCTTTAAGTTGAACTAGTTCTTAGTGTAAGGTATTAAATTAGTAATTCATTTTTGTACACACTAACTCCCGGTTTCATTGATTTCGGCAAATTCCTTGCTTACCGTATCGTCCGGTTTGATGCTCGGATGTATAATCAACCGCACCTTGTTTTGATAATTGAAGTAGTTCATCATCCAATTTAGAAAAGTAAGCAGTCGGTTCCGTAAGCCGTTCAGGTAGAATAAATGAACGCCTGCCCAGAGAATCCAAGCGATAAAACCGGAGAATTTTAAATTTCCCGGCAAATCCGCTACCGCCTTATTACGACCTATTGTGGCAAGGCTACCTTTGTCAAAATAGGTAAAGGGCTTTTGATCTGCTATGGTACTCCCATTTTTGACCACTCTTGAAATAAGTTTTGCCGTATATTTTCCTTGTTGAATGGCGGGCTGCGCTACGCCGGGCAGCCCTTTTTCATACCGTTCATTCGTAAACAAGGCAATATCCCCAATTGCAAAAATGGTATCATAGCCTTTTACCCTGCAATGCGGATCTACGATGTATTTACCTCCTTTTATGGTTTCTTTCTCCAAACCGTCGATTAAAGCTCCGGAAACACCGGCTCCCCAAATGAGCATACCGCATGTTTCCGTATCCCCATTTTTATACGTAATGGTCTGCCCATCAAAATCGTCCACCAAGGTGTTGAAGAGAATTTTAACATCCATTTTTTTTAAGGTGTCAAGTGCGTTTTTACTGGCACTCTCAGAAAAACCGGCCAGCACCTGGTCAACCCCTTCCACGATTTTAATCTGCATATTGCCAAAATCCAAATCTTTATAATCTAATGGAAGTACAAATTTACGTAGCTCTGACAGGGCACCGGCGACTTCTACCCCGGTAGGCCCAGCACCAACAATTACAAAATTAAGCAGTCGTTTTCGTTCCTCCTCAGATTTGGTAAGCGTGGCCCGTTCCAGATTTTGGTATATTTTCGTCCGTAAGGCAGTAGCATTGGGAAGGCTTTTTAAAGGAAACGAATGTTGCATAAGGTTTTCATTTCCAAAATAGTTGGGTACGGATCCACTGGCAATAATTAAATAATCATAATTTAGATTCCCTATAAAGGTTTCGATTTCTTTTAATTTTGGGTCGATTCCCAAGACTTTTACCGCCCTAAAATATACATCATCGCGCTTTCCATAAATACGCCTGTGTGCATCACAAATGGAGGGTGCCTCCAAGGCACTGGTCGCTACTTGGTAAAGTAAGGGAAGAAAGGTGTGGTAATTATGTTTATCAAAAAGTACAAGTTGAAAGTCGTTTTCCGGTATATTCTTTATAAAGTTAAGTCCGCCAAAACCGCCTCCTATAATAATAATTCTTTTTTTTTCGGTATCGGGAATCTGAAGTCCGAATTCAGACAAATTGGTCTTTTCCTGCATTATTAATCAAAATTTAATCAATGAAATAAGTTAAGCCATCCACCCTTAGAATCCTAATAATGTAATGGTCTTAACCTTTTTTTATCGTACACTGATGAGTACGGCCTCGCAACTTTGAAGATCGGAATTGAGAATTATATTTTCAGACTTTTTACCATCGGTTATTTCAACCGATACTGTATTTGGCGGGGAATCGCCCAAATTATGCGCGTATAGAAAAAGGTCGTTCGATTTTTTTGGGTTTAATTTTACGTTGAATTCCTTCTTCCAGTAGGTGAGGTAATATTTTGATACTATGGAGATACCATTTAAATAAATGGAGACAATATCCCCATCCTGTCTGCCGTGGTCCCAAATTTTAATGGTGATATCTTCAGAATCGAACTCCAGTTCCTTGGTGTAGGAAATTTTTCTACCTTCAAAGGTTTCGCGATTAACAGGTGGCGCTGTTGCTTCTACAACCATAGTTTTTTCAGCGTTCTTAAGTCTGTCAGTTTTGGTTCGTTTTGTAGGCTTGGAAGGAGCGGCGTTCGCCAACTGCTGTTTTTTCTTGCGTTCGTCAGAGGCTTTGTTGACAATGGAAAAGAAAGGCGTAACCTTTTTGGCAATTTTAAATTTATTGTCTGGGAAGAGCTCTATGCCCACTACCTGATACCGGTCTCCCGAACCGATGTTCTTTGCAAGTTCTATTTCTTCTTCAAATCCGTCGTTTTTAAAAGCGCCTAGTTCCTGTACTACCATTTCATTGCGGACAAGAAAAAACCTGATTGACTTGCTCGTGTCAATGGCGACGGTATTCCAGGCCAAGGATACTTTTTCAGGGATATTCCAAACCGTGTTTGCGTTTGGCTCATTAATTTCGATTGCAGAGTTGGAACCTTCATTTTCTTGACCATAGGCAGAAATAAGAGCAAGGCCCAAGAAGCAGCTGAAAAATAAAAAGTGTTTTCGCATTATTGATACCATCTCTCAAATATAGTGTTAAACTCCTAAATGTTAAACAGCTAAAAAGGACTTCTTTAGGTAATTAAAAAGTTCGGTCTTCCTTAAATTGAACTGGTATAATACGTTATAAAGAATTCAATTCAACTTATTTGAATCGACCACTCATTTTCTATTGATTAGGGGAAATCCCTGGAATATGTTATTTAAACTACTGAGATTGGATAGATATACTATGGTGAGTCGTCCTAAAATAGGTTGACAGTTTTTAAATAATTGATACTAAACCAGAGAAATTAGCTTCTCTGGTTTTTTGTCTTTTCCCATTTTCAAAAAATAGATTCCAAGATAACATCTTCAACACCCTAAACCTTTCCTTCTTTTTCCATAGGCACGAATTCATCAATGTATTTTTTACGGATGGTGACCTCCTCATATTTTATGTACCTAAATTTTTTTAACTATTTAAAGAAAGTACTTTTAAAATCTTGAATTTTGAGTAATATAATTTCTTAATATTCGTTAGAAGTAAATTAAATCTATACTTATACTAATTGGAAAATAATACGATTCTAATAGTCGAGGATGAGCCTTTTCTTTCAGATGCCTACAAACTTGTATTTAAATCTATTAGTGAAGAAAACTCAATTTATAATTTCAAAATAAAAGTTGCTAATACTTTTGAGGACGGGAAAAGTATTATTGAAGGAAATAGTAACAAGGATTCTCTAGTAAACCTAATAGTACTTATTGATCTTAGGATAGTTTCGACTAATCCTTCAGTTAAAAAATCCGGTAAGGAATTAGCTAGGGAAATAAGGCGTCTTTACTTAAACGCCAAGATAATTATAATAACGTCTTCCACTCAAAAATATCGTTTTTATACAATCTTTAAAAATATTAATCCCGAGGGTTTTTTAATAAAAAGTGAAATTGATTTTGAGGTCACCAAAAAGGCAATACTCAGCGTGTTAGAGGGCCAATCATTTTTTACTAAATCTATATCTGATTTTTTAAGAAAAAATGCATCCATGGCCTTGCCAATTGATGAATTTGACAGGAAATTATTGCATCTTTTATCCGAAGGTTTAAATATTGAAGAACTATCCACACAATTGAATTTATCCGTTTCCGGAATTGAATGGCGTCAAAGAAAATTATCCAAATTATTTAATCTCGAAAATGTTCGTATAAATACCTTGCTTCATAGAGCTAATGAACTTGGCTTAATTTAATATCTTTTACAAATCTAAGGTTAAACCTTAGAATATTCATGGTCTTTCCTCTCTACTCATTTTGTCATTTTTCTACTTTGGTACTGACCTAATTATAGTACCAAAAAAGAGTTTTTCACATATTCGTTATAAGAGTTAATGAGATTTTGCATTTGCTTTCTCAATCTTACATCGGATTGTAAGCTTCCCTTAAAACCAAACATTTTGTCTAATCATATTAGGTTTGAAATGATTTTAAGTAATTATAAATTTTAATCTTATAAAAAACTATGAATAAAAAACTACTTCTATTAATTGGGGTAATGATGACCAACCATTTTTCCTTTTCTCAAGAAATATATGAAAATGAAGTTAATACTGTTGAGTTGGTTGAAGATTACATTTACAGTGGTGAATTAACGCGAAAAAAATCAAAAATAGCTTTTGATAATATAAAGTCTTTGGCAGACGAGGGAAATGCAGAGGCTATATGTTTATTAGGTGTATTATATAAAGACGGTATAGGGACTAACCTTAATTTTAATAAGGCTAGAAATTTATTTGAGGAGTCGCATAAATTAGGTAACAACAAGGCTTCTTATAGCTTGGGATATTTATACTTAAAAGGTCTTGGAAATGCTAATCAAGATTATTCCAAGGCAGCTGAATGGTTCGAGAAAAGTACTTATCCCATGGCTAAACATTGGCTTGCTAAAATGAATTACTTCGGATGGGGACTCCCTACCAATAGGGATAAAGCTATTGAAATGTTATCAAATAATCTTATTGGAAATAGTCAGGTTTTGCTTGGAAAATTACAATATGAAATGACTAATCTTGATAAGGAAATTTTATTTTCAAATTTATCCGAGTTAGTTAAATCCAGTGACGGCAAATTGATAGATGAAGATTCTGATTCTAATATTTTTTCTGAAATTATTGGGAAATGGTCTGGTGAATGGCAATTTTCGGATTGGTCAAATAATGAACTTGCTAGGGTTATACCAATTGATATGGAGGTTTTAGATAATGGCACAGGTATTTTTGATATAAGTATCACCTTAGAAAATAAGACTTTCAATGGACAAATTTTGCAGGTCAACAATGAATTGATTTTCACCGACATGACTGTCGTTTTAAGTAATGATTATACCGATTATGTGGACGAATTTCAGCTCCAATATAGATTAACTTCATTTCTTTTCAATGTTTTAAATATAGACGGTGGACATTTTATAAAAGGTAAATTAGAGTCTACCATTTTGAATTGGAGCGAACCTGCACCTCCGAGCGAATTAATTATTAAAAGGGAGGATGACCAACTTAACACTGATATACTTTTGGCTCTATCGGAACAAAAAGAACATTTCATAAAAGTTTATCCAAACCCTTTTAAAGACGATTTACTTCTTTACTACTCATTGGAGAATGATTCTGAGATATCGGTAAAGTTGTATGACTATTATAATCCTTCAGTTCCTATCAAAACAAAAGACCGAATACAGAAGAAGGGTGAACGCACCATAACCCTAGATGGGCTTGAAATTCTTCAAAAAGGGCTTTATATAGTAAATATGAGTGTTGGAAATGACAACTATACAAGAATTGTTATCAAGGAATAATGTTTAATTATAATAACATGAAAAACACATATATATACATATTAGTATTTTTTGCTCTACTTCCTTTGCTTGGTGTAGCACAGTACAAACAAACAGTTTTACAGGAAGTTTCCTTTGATCAATATGGTGATCCAATTAGTTCTTCTAATGGTGAAACCTTCGTTGAGGATCCATTCGATTTTAAAATTACATTCACAAATATGAATGTTCTTTTGAACATGCAAAACGCTATGGCGGCCTATAATAAAGCTAAGGTTGATGAATGGATGAGAAAACAGGAAGACAACTTTAAAAATGAAATAAATAGGCAATTAGGTACTAAGCACAATGTTTTTAAAGATGCTCAAAAAGATTTCTATAAAAACTTTGAGAAAAATTTTAATAGAATTGAAGAGAGAGGAAGAGACGTTTCAAGTAGTCATTTTCTCTATAGTGGCAGGTTAGATAATGAACAGAAGACCTTTACTAATGATTTAACTCTTATTAAAGATTGGAAAGCATCTAGAAATAATTGTAAGCCACTAGGTATAATTGATTGTGGAAATGAAGGAAAAAAAATAGTAAGAGGTGTTCGATTAGAATCAGCAAGTCTGTCGACTTTAGATAGGCTTGAAAATGAATCACTTGTCGATTTTGCCAATCGTGAATATACATCTGCTCAGAATAAATCATGGGGTCAAGGGGTCGATAAAATAATCAATGATGGTAGTATTTTACTTGAAATGACCAACAATCATATTGCATATTATTCTAGTCGTGACTTAAAGAGTAAAATATTTCTAATGACGGCTTACTTAACACAATATAATAATAGGAATTTAGGACCAATGTCTGTGCCTATAAGTTCGTATAAACTTCCAATATTGTGGGAAAATCAAACCCTTTTGGATAAGGGTAAAAAAGTAGCTCCGCTCCCAGATATAAAAGCATTAATTTTTGAGCCCAATTATATTTTAAATAAATATACTTCTTGCCAAGCAGCAAGACCAAGAGGTCCAAAAGGCGTCTTATTGGGACCGGATTTATGCACTCCTCAAAGGCTACAATATGAAAACCTCAAAAAGCAAGTCGTTCTTGAACATCAAGATAAACTAATTAATTATGATGAATTTGGAATGACTTCGAAGTTGGAAAAAATAAGGGATGGTATTGTTTGGGCCAATGGTAGTGGTAAAATTGGTGGGTTAAACTCACTTGCTTACTCCAATTATATTTTGGATGGTACCAGTTCAGCAGCAAATAGATTTTATAAATTAACAAATGGTGGTTGGGTATATAGGTCTTCCACTCCCAGAAGTGTAAATGGAGGAATCCCAAACTCTGATTCTAGTCTTAATTACGACGATTTTTATTATTACATATTTAATGACGAGACTAATAACTGGCATGAATTATTATTACCGGCAACTGGCGTAAGTGTGAATAGTGATCCATATTTAGTGACCGCCTTTTGGAATGTAATGGCTGGAATTGCTAGATATGCAACACCTTTGGAAGACGCTATAATTTTAATTGATGGTAGAGATTTTTACAATGCTCAAGCTAGTCAAAAGGAAGCTGGAGTTTTTTTAGTAATTGGGTTTGTTCCAGACGGTAAATTATTAAAACCAGTTCTTAAATCAGGTGGAAAAGCTGTTAAAATAATAATGAAAATTGGAGGTAAAACAATTATACAAAATGCAACGGCTATTGAAGGATTTATAACTGTTTTAACCAGAGTTAGTTTACCTCCTGGTATTACATCATCTTTTATTGAAGGAGGGTATAGAACTGTTAAAAATAGTGTAGATTTAAATGTTTACCGTTCATTCGGTAAACCTAATGGTATAAACAGTGCCTACGCAACCATTGACGGCGCATTTGCAACAACTTCAAAGGGTGTTAGTAGGAATGAATTGGCAATAATAAAAGACTTTAATAATAGCATGCGTTTTGAAGCTGTCATTAAAGTGCCTTCCGGTAATACCCTTAACATAGGTAAGATTGCTGCGCAAACTAGTAAAGATGGTCTTGAAAAATTAGCAGGTGGTGGTGATCAAGTTTTGTTGCCGTCAAATTGGAATTTAAATTGGATTACTGAGATATTGGATACTGAAACAGGTAAAAAATATACATTGACAGAATTTAGAAAATTATTTCCTGAATTATTTAAAAGATAAGAATGAAAAATTATTATGACATTGAAAAGATGAATTCAATAAGCGAAAAAATGTTTGTCAATTCATTTAAAAAGTCAAAAGCTTCAATAACAGGAATTATTTCTGTATTCGGGGATACTCTAGGACAACCTGGAGATACATTATATTCACTATCTAAATTAACGGTTGAAAATCAAAATGTGTTTTTTGATTTTTTAAATTCTAAAATAACTGTTGTAAAAGCTAACATGTTTTTTGTGAATGAAATGATAATTGCCATTAAGGAATGTGAAAAAGTAGTTTGGCATGACGATACATTTAATATTAAAATTGAATATGATTATTCTAAAAAAAATAATATCGTAAATACCAATATAATAGAAGGAAATCATGTACCAATCATAAAATTAAATGAACCTTGTTTAATAATTTCGAGCTGGTAACAGTTTTTTTAGGGTTAAAAATGATTCTATAGAAGATTACAAAATCCTAAATTAAATTTATAGATTAATTTAAAAATTAATATTAACCAATGTACTCATTAAAAGTATTTAGGATTATTCTAGTAAAGGAGATTTTTAGGTTTTGAGTTTTGACAACTTACTTTATTAATGATGATAATATCTCTCGATTTTAGCTAAAAAAGTTCTTGTGAAAAATTATTTTCAAGGATTTTATGGTAGTCACAAAACCACCTAATTTTCATATACTAACCGTCAGACTGTCTCAAAACCTGTATATTTTTTCATATTTTTTTCTGATGACATAGTTATGTCATAAAATGTAAAAGGTTTTTGGTAGGTAACTTTGTAAGCTTCCCTTAAAACCGAACTGTTTAAAAGTAGAATAATAATCTTTAATTTTAAACAGTATTATGAGGAAGAGCAAATTTTCACCAACGCAGGTCTCAAAGATCTTGAAGGAGTTCGACAATGGAAAAAGTGTTGAGCAGATAAGCCGTGAACATGGGGTCAGTTCGGCCAGTTTTTACAAGTGGCGTTCAAGGTATGCTGGCATGAGTTCCAAAGAACTTAAGCGCCTTAAGGAACTAGAAGAGGAGAACCGAAAGCTCAAGCAGATGTACGCCAACTTGGCGTTGGACCATCAAATGGCGAAGGAGATCATCGAAAAAAAGCTCTAAAGCCTTGCCGCAAGCGCAGCATTGCCAAAGAACTTGTTCATTACGGTACCAGCAGGGCGTGCCGTGTTCTCAATATGAGCAAGAGCGTATATTACTATAAACCTTTGCCGAAGGACGATACCGAGATAGAGGAGGCCTTACGGCAAAAGGCCAGAGAACACTCGGAGGAAGGTTTTTGGAAGGCTTACGACCGTCTGCGCAATGAAGGGAAGCCATGGAACCATAAACGGGTACACCGTATTTATAAAGCCCTAGGGCTGCCATTGAGAAGAAAGGTCAAGAAACGCCTGCCTGCGAGGGTAAAAGAGCCTTTAGAGGTTCCGGACGGGCTAAACCATACATGGAGCATGGATTTCGTGACCGATGTCCTAGAGAACAAGAGACGCTTCAGGTCATTTAACGTCATCGATGATTTTAATAGGGAAGCTCTTCATATCGAGGTCGATTTTTCATTGACCAGCAACCGTATCGTTTGGGTACTCAACCATCTGATCAATAGAAAGGGGAAACCAAAGAAGATACGAATGGACAACGGCCCGGAGTTCATTGCCAATATAACGAACGATTGGAGCCAGATGCACGGGATAGAATTCAAATACATACAGCCTGGAAAACCGACCCAGAATGCTTTTGTAGAACGTTTCAACGGCAGCTATCGGCGTGGTGTACTCGATAAATACATATTCGAGGATATCCACCAGGTAAGGGAACAAACACAGATTTGGATGAACGATTACAACCATCACAGACCGCACGATGCGCTAGGAAAAATATCTCCTATAAAATATGCGGAACTTAATTCTTTCGGGGCTAGCCCCGAAAGAATTAAAAACAATAACTTTAATGAAGTTTTAGAAAACTAAGCAGTTCTATCTAGGGGAAGCTTACAACTTTAATCAATTACTTACAAACCATTTATTCAATCAATCAAATAAAGTCAATTAGGATGAAATAAAATTTTTGAGGACAAAAAGTAGTAATTCTGTACTTATTCTGTACTAAGTGAAATAAAAAAAGGCTCCCAATCTCTCGGAAGCCCTTTTTTCGCTAGTAGCGGGGACTGGACTCGAACCAGCGACCTTCGGGTTATGAGTCGGAGAAATACTGGTTTTATATGGTCTCATATGTACTGATATAATTGATAATCAAACACTTATATTTTATATCAAAACAGAAAAAACCATATAAAACCCCAAAATGTTTTAGGTATGTTTTAGGTAAAATGTGTAGATTGCCATATATTTAGAAAGAAATATTTTACCGAAATGGCCTCGATAAAGATAGTACTTTGGAAACACGATAAGAAAAAGGACGGGACTTTTCCTTTGGCCATTCGAATTACCCAAAATAGAAAAACCCGCTACATCTTTACAGGCAAGTATATTTTGGAGAAGGATTGGGACAAAGATTTGAGCAAAGTAAAAAAATCCCACTCTAATTCAGCGAGGCTAAATAATTATCTGCTTAAAAAGTTAACCGAGGTCGATAGCATCGCTCTGGAAGCAGAGGGCTCAAAAGATTTCATTTCCAGTAAACAAATCAAGAATAAAGCCAAACATAAAGGGCGAGCGGTTTCCTTCTTTCAGTTTGGAGCAGAAAGGGTATTAAGCAGATTTCAGTCAGGCAAATTTTCCACCTGTAAAGGGGAGCTTTCTATGTTGTTTAATGTCCGTGAATTTATGAAGTGGAATCGGTTTGAGGAACGTCAACAGGTCATCGACGGAATCAAGGAGCGACGACGAAATAGGGTAGGGCAGTCTAGAAAGTTTGGCTATAATTTCTTGGAACATGTCAAAAGCGAATTCGGTAAAGAAAACTCACTGTACTTTGAAGATATCACCGAAGCCTTTCTAAGCAATTTCAAAGTATTCTGTATTTCCTATCTAGATCATAAGACCAGAACGGTTACTAATCATCTTATTTATATTCGCACCCTCTTTAATGCCGCCATAAAGGAAGGTATCGTTGAAGCCAAGCATTACCCTTTTGCGGGAGAAAAAGAGCGCATACGTATAAAGCCAACACAAAAAATCGGTTTGACAAGGGAAGAAATCGAACGCATTGAAAATGTGGAATTGGAGCAAGACAGTCCGATGTGGCACACCCGTAATGTGTGGCTGTTCTCATTTTATTTTGCGGGAATCCGAATTTCGGACGTGCTGCAAATGAAATGGTCCGATTTGATGGATGGCCGTCTCTACTACACTATGAATAAAAACGAAAAACCGTTGAGCCTTAAAATTCCAGAACAGGCCGAGGGGATATTGGATTGTTATCGGCCCTCTCGCCAATCGAATAAAGATTACATTTTTCCTTATCTGAAAAAAGCGAACCCCAATAGCAAGCGGGATATATTTGTAAAGACTCGCAATGGAATCGCCGTGCTCAACAAATACCTAAAGCAGGTTGCCGAAAAATCTGGGATTACCAAGAACCTATCGAACCATATTGCCCGCCATTCATTCGGTAATATCGCAGGGGACGCCATTTCGCCCCTTATGCTACAAAAACTGTATAGGCATAGCGATTTAAAAACGACCATCATGTATCAGGCAAATTTCATCCATAAGGATGCTGATGATGCGTTGGACGCGGTTTTGAATTCTTAAAATTCATAGTCTCCTTGACCTCTATTTTTGAGAAAGAGCTACTCTTAAAGTGCATTTTTCCCATTGGTAAATACTTGTCGGAGCAGTTGTCGGAGTAATTGTCGGAACAATTGAGGGAGCAGTTGAGGGAGCATCTATGTGCACTTGATTCGACATTAATTCAAAATAGTTAAATATATGTTTGCAATTAACTACATTTAACGTAGATTTACGCAAATAGATTTATTGTGATAGGTCAGGCCATTTCAGATTATTTATACGAAATCCAAGCTCAGGGCAGGTATGCTGTTAGCTTGCCCGAGCTAAGGGAACGTTTTGGCCCAAACGAAAAGGCGATTGCCCAAAAACTACACCGTTTAAAAAAAGAGAACAAACTAGCCCAAGTGCGTAAGGAGTTTTACGTAATCGTTCCTCCGCAATATTCCCATCAGGGAATATTGCCCACTACCTATTATTTGGATGATATGATGAAATTCCTGAAAAGGGAGTATTATCTAGGCATATATTCCGCAGCGGCTTTGCACGGAGCCGGACATCAACAGCCCATGCAATCGCAAATCATAATTGAAAAACCAGCGTTAAGGGATATAAAAACCAAGAAACAACATTTGAATTTTTTTACTAAGGGTTCGTGGAACAACGACTGGTTGGAGAAAAAAAAGACCGATGCCGGATATGTGCAGGTATCCTCCCCCGAATTGACCGCCATAGATTTAGTGCATTATCATAAGCAGATAGGGGGATTAAATCGAGTGATTCCTGTTTTGGAAGAACTAAGTGAAAATCTGAAATCGTCAAAGCTTACAGCTATTTCCGTGGAAACTGCTTTTCCGACCATACAGCGATTGGGTTATTTATTAGAGGGGCTGTCGGAAACAAAACTGGCGGAGGCTTTAGCAAATTTGCTGGCGGCAAACAAAACCAATGCCGCCCCCCTGTCACTATCCCATAAAAACAAAAAGGGGTTCAAAAATGAAAAATGGAATCTAATTATAAACGCTGAACTAGAGTTCTCATGATACCAAGGAGATATATTACGGAATGGAAAGCAAACGCACCTTGGCCGACCGATGCACAAGTGGAGCAGGATTTGGTCATAGAACGGGCTTTAATCGCTTTGTTTTCAGACCCATTTTTAAAGGAGCATGTAGCTTTTCGCGGTGGTACAGCCTTACACAAAATATATTTAAAACCGCAAGCACGTTATTCTGAAGACATTGATTTGGTGCAAATAAAAGAAGGCCCGATAAAGCCTATTTTGCAAGCAATTAGAAAGCAGCTGGATTTTTTGGGAACCAAAAGAAATATCAAGCAGAATATAAATATGAATACCGCTACGTATCGTTTTGAATCTGAAATTTCCCCAGTAGTCAATATGCGATTGAAGATTGAAATCAATACACGGGAACATTTCACGGTCATGGGCTATACCGAGTTGGAACATAGCATGGAAAACGGATGGTTCTCCGGAAGCTGCACCATGAACTCCTTTTCTATCGAGGAGTTGTTGGCTACGAAGTTAAGAGCATTATATCAACGCAGAAAGGGACGGGACTTGTTTGACCTATTTCACACCATGACTCAACTCGATGTTGATACCCGGAAATTAATAGACACATATAGGGAGTACATGAACTTTTCAAGAGGGCAATCGCCTACACAGAAACAATACCTTTTAAATATGGATGAGAAAATAATAGACCCTGATTTTGGAGGGGATATTTATGCATTGCTAAGACCCGGCATTGAATATGACCAGCACGCTGCATATGAGTTCATAAAAGAAACGTTGATTGAAAAAATATGAACTGCGTCGGATCCGAAATCAAATATTTTGCAAACCAATCTAAGATAGATAGCATAAATAATTTCAAAGCACACGCTTCGACTTTAAACTTTGTTAAATTTATCCGACGAATAACCTTACAAACCAACAATGCCACTATTCCAAACATCGGTACTTAAGAAATATCTATCGCAGCAGGACCAGACAGCAGTAGAAAAAGCATATCGCAAGTACTCCAAATACTTCCTGAACCCAGAAATACAGGAGAACATACGCAGTAGCAAGGAAGAGCAATTTCAAGCTACTTTTCTTACCGAACTGTTTGTAAACGTGCTGGATTACACAATAAATCCCAGTCCTAAATACAATCTTACCACAGAGTACAAAAACGAAAAGAACAATCGGAAGGCGGACGGTGCCATTCTAAACTACGGAACAACTGTTGCCGTTGTCGAACTTAAAGGAACCAATACAAAAGATCTGGAAAGCATCCGGCGTCAGGCGTTCGACTATAAAGTAAACCATAAAGGTTGCCAATATGTAATTACTTCCAATTTCGAAAAGCTACGGTTTTATATTGATGATGCCACTGATCATGAACCTTTTGACCTGTTCCAACTAACACAAGATAGATTTGCCCTATTATATCTGTGCTTGCAAAAGGATAATCTGCTCAACGCCTTACCACTTAAAATCAAGCAGGACTCGCTGGTCAAGGAAGAGCAGATTACTAAGGAGTTTTATAACGATTATTCGCTTTTCAAGAGAGAACTTTTTCGCGATCTGGTAAAAAGGAACGTCAAAAAAATCAAAACGGCCAGGGCGCAGGAACTGGAAGAAATAACTACGGATGCTGCCTTTCAACAGGAATTGCAAAGTTTGGACAAAAATGTAAAACTGGCCCTGTTTAAGAAGTCACAAAAACTGATTGACCGCTTTCTGTTCGTCTTTTTTGCGGAGGACAGAGGCTTGCTCACACCCAATTCAACACTCCAAATACTGGAAAAGTGGAAAGCCGATATGGACTTCGGGGATGAACGCCCCTTGTATAATCTGTTCAAACAATATTTCAATTATTTGGATACCGGAAGAAAGGGTACGTCTAGTAGGGCCGAAATATATGCCTATAATGGTGGACTTTTTCAACGGGATTCCATTCTCGACGGTTTAGAGATTGATGACGACCTGCTGTACCGCCATACTTTAAAACTGGCCAAATATGATTTCGAAAGTCAAGTTGACGTTAATATTTTGGGCCATATTTTCGAGAATTCGCTCAATGAGATAGAAAGCGTCAACGCTGAGATTGAAGGTGCCGAATTCGATAAACAAAAGAGCAAGCGCAAGAAGGACGGTGTTTTTTATACGCCCAAATACATTACCAAGTACATTGTTGAGAATACGATAGGCAAGCTGTGCGACGAGAAGAAGGCAGTGCTCGGTTTTAAGGAAGAAGAATATTTCAGGGGTCGAAAACACCGTCAGAAAGCGACCGTTCAAAAATTGGTAGCAGTACTCGATGAATACCGCGATTGGTTATTACAACTGACTATCTGTGATCCCGCTTGCGGTTCTGGTGCGTTTCTCAATCAGGCACTGGATTTTCTTATAAAAGAACACCGATATATAGACGAGCTTAAGGCCAAGATTTTGGGCGGTGGCTTGCAGTTTCCCGATATTGAGAATACCATCCTAGAAAATAACATTTACGGCGTTGATCTCAATGAAGAGTCCGTCGAGATTGCCAAACTGTCTCTGTGGCTGCGTACCGCACAGCCCCGTCGTAAACTCAATGATTTGAGTAGCAATATTAAATGTGGCAATAGCTTGATTGATAGCAAAGCCGTTGCGGGCCCTAAAGCCTTTCATTGGGAAACCGCTTTTGCAAAGATATTCGCAAAGGGTGGGTTTGATGTGGTTATTGGGAATCCTCCGTACGTGTTTGCAAGAGAAAACTTTTCCAATGCAGAAAAAACCTTTTTTAGTAAAAACTATAAGTCCGCGGATTATCAAGTTAACACCTACCTGCTTTTCATAGAAAAAACCATTAATCTCATAAAAGAAAATGGGACCTACGGTCTGATAGTTCCAAACGCTTGGTTAATGGTATATTCAGGGATTGGACTCAGAAAAATCATTCTTAAGACTTCACAAATAAATGAAATAATTAATTTGGAAGGATATTCCTTTGAGGGCGTAAATGTGGAAACGATTATTCTAATTGCGCAAAAGAGTAAAACTGGCACAAATTATTTAAATGTACTTCTTAACAACGGTAAGGAGTTTTATTTTTCTCACAAAAGGAAACAAAGTGATTTCTCTGAAAACGAAGGCAAAGAATTTAGAGTATTTAGTGATGAAAAAAGTCTTTCGATAACAGATAAGCTTAAAAGCAAAGCTGAAATTTTAGATAATTTAGTTTCCATAAAAGCAGGCCTACAAGCCTATGAAAAAAACAAAGGTACTCCGAAACAGACTTCGGAGGACGTGAAAATGAGACCTTATGACTATGATTATAAATTTGATGAAACAACATTCAAATATTTAGAAGGTAAGGATGTAAATAGATATTATTTGCAGTGGTCTGGTCTCTATTTAAAGTATGGGGACAACCTAGCATCCCCAAGAACTTTGGATTTATTTGAGGGAGAAAAAATAATTGTACGTGAGATTGCAGGAAAATATCCAAGGTGTTTGCTAGCCACCTTTGACGACAAACTCCATTTATTCAACAGAAGTAATATTGCAATAATTAAAAAACAGGACTCAGCGATTACATTACGATATGTACTTTGCCTTCTAAACAGTAAAGTTCTATCTTATTGGTTTATCAAAAATACTGCCAAGTCTGTTAGAAAAATGTTTCCGAAAATTATTCTAAAAGATTTGAGACTTTTTCCAATAGTCATTGCGGAAAAAGAAATACAATTAAAATTTGAGTTGTTAGCTGATTCAATTTTACTCAAAACTAAAGAGTTCAATGAGTGCATTAATGCCCAGAAATCTTTCTTATTGAAAAAATACAGTTTAGTAAACCTTCCTCGCAAGCTAGAAGCCTGGCACGATCTTGATTTTGGCGACTTCATAAAAGAGTTGAACAAAGCCATAAAGGCCATCAATAAAGTGTTAGAGAAAGAAAATCAAACACCGTTGCTGCTCTTACCAAAACCGATGAGTTCGAGTGGCTAAATCTCTTTGAACAAAACAAGAAAAAAGCCCAAGAGCTACAAGTGCAAATTGATTCCATAGAACAACAAATCGATACCATGGTGTACGAGTTGTACGGGTTGAGCGAAGAAGAGATAAAAATCATTGAAAATAATTTGTAAGCATGAAAGCATTTATATCATATAGTCATAAAGATGAGGATAATCTAAAACTGCTCCATCGGCATTTAGCACAGCTAAAAAGAGACAACCTTATAGACGCATGGACAGACGAAAAAATTTTAGCTGGGGACAATCTAAACAATGAGATATCATCTTCATTGAATAATGCCCAATTGTTCATTGCCCTGCTAAGTCCAGACTATATTAGTTCAAGTTATTGCTATGAGGAGGAATTCAAAACGGCACAGGCAATGCAAGGCCTTGGTAAACTGACCATAGTTCCGGTGGTCTTGGAACCTTGCGATTGGAAAAATACCCCTTTCTCGCAATACAAGGCATTACCAAAAGATGGCCGACCCGTTTCGGATTGGAGCAATGAAAATAATGCTATGCTAGATGTGATACAAAACATCCGGAAACTTGTTTCAGGATTTTCAGAAGAACCTGTATCCAGCACAAAAAAATCTTTTTCGTTACCTACTAACTATAAGGTAAAGAAAGATTTTGATTCGCTTCAAAAAATGGATTTTCAAGATGAAAGTTTTAAAAAACTGAAAGGTATTTTGGATAAGAATATCGAAGAAATAAATGGAATTGAAAATATTAAGACTAGAATTCTTGCAAATACCGCAAACGCATTTGAAGCATTAATCGTAAACCGCAATAAGATTCAGACAGAATCTAAAGTCTTGATTAGCACGGGTAATTCACAATCAAGCGCACATATGCGTTTCAATAGCTCAGAACACGCTATATCTTGTGACTTCGATAATAGCTCAAATCAAAATCTTGGTTATGGTATCGCATGGGATGATTTTGAACTCTTTTGGGAGAGACAGAACGACTTTCATAGAAGCGAGAAACAAAAACTTACTATTGAAGAGATGGCAAATGAAATATGGTCAAGTTGGCTAGAAAAAGTTGGAATATTTAACTAAGTGTAAAAGTTAGTCATGGCGGATTGTATAATATGTGGGGCATTTACAAAATTTCAGGGTGGCTTGTGCTATCCTTGTTATCAAAAAGAAAAAACTAGTCTAGACTTAGATGAAGAGGAGATGCCAGAAAATGGTAACGGTTTGACCGATAAAGAAAGAAACTATCGCTACAATATGATAAAGGGTAGAATTGCAGAAACCCTTATACAAGAATTGTTTTTAAGTCTTGGTTTCAATGTTTTCAGATACGGTATGGAGAATACCATACCTGGTATTATGGAATTATTAAAAGGAGTAAAAAGTGATGTGGCTACCGAAATAAAACGAATGCCGGATTTTGTAATTCAGAACCCTAATTCAAATGAAGTACACTTTGTAGAGGTCAAGTTTAGAAGTAGCGGTTCTTTTTCTTTGAAAAATCTATCAAAGGATTACCCTTACCAAAATGCGCTAATAATTGTAGTGAGCAAAAAACACATTAAATGTGTTAGCGTCCAAGAGTTAAATGAAGGAAAAGAAATTACCGAAGCCTCTCGAAACTATCTGGGAAACAGAAAAGAGTTTGAACTTAACAAAGAGGTTATAAAGGAATTTTGCGATTTTGCTACCAAGTTTTTTGAAGGGGTATAAAATTGATTGGGATTTCTAAAATAAGATAATCAGTAAGTAAAGGCAAAAATAGTTTTATAGTCCATACTGAAAAATTATCGTGATGATTTGGGCCAAGAAATTGATACCTTGTTGAAGGACATTAAAAATACAGAACTTTACCAAAATTAAAGTTGGGGGTTGGTTCTTATGATGACCTAGTATTTAATATACGTGAGCTAAGAAGAAAAATGGGAGATGATCATTTAAAGCGGAATAGCAATATTGATGATGTCGTAATAGCGGTCGGGAATTCTAAAAAATAGACCCTACTGAATAATATACTGAATTTATGGAAAAACCAGTTATAGAAATAAGAGACAACTATTCAAAATATGAGGAATTAATAGGTAAAACCAAAAATTCTTCCGTTCAAAAAATAACGCTAGATGAAATTAAAGGAAACCATAAAAATACAAGGGTTAAAAAAGTAGATGTCAATCATACTTCAATTTCTGAAAAGCTTGA
Source organism: uncultured Flavobacteriaceae bacterium (assembly GCA_963793365.1). Classification (GTDB taxonomy): domain Bacteria; phylum Bacteroidota; class Bacteroidia; order Flavobacteriales; family Flavobacteriaceae; genus Maribacter. The sequence goes on from CAWBZP010000004.1 coordinate 562,301, forward strand.
GCTAATTGTAGAATCAAAGATTCAAAATAAGAAGGATTTTAAATTCAAGCTAAGAGCACCGGATTTTACTGGAATTCCCTTTTTCAGATTTGACTCTGATGGCGTTGCACATTACAACAGGCTGCCAGATATAGAACTTCCAGCTCAAAAAATAGATACTCCACATTTTCATAAGTATAATTGTGATGGAAGAAATATTGCTTACAAAACTGAGGCTTTGAAAAAAGAAGCTGACCGAGAAGCTTTACTGGCTGACATAAGCCTATGTATGGCACATTATAGCGACGAATCTAAAACATATTATGAAAATGAAGAGTATATACAAATAATCCAAACACCACCTACAGAATTAGATTTTGACAGCGATAGGGATAATCCAACGGAAGGCGTAGAATATGAATAAATTAGAAAAAATAGCACTAAATGTTCGGGAAAGTTTCGACCAGTTATGGTCATTAAAACTTAGGGGATCCGATACCATTGAAATAAGTACTCCGTATTCCACAACAACAAGTAAGTTTGTTTCTATTTATGTAACTATAAGAGAAGGAAAATATATAGTATCGGACGGTGGACTGCTCAATTCTGAAGCGTATGAATCAATAATCGACTATGAAAATCAATGCTTGCTAAAAATTCTCTATCATTTTGAAGCTTTTTATGATGTTAAAAGGACAGAGGACAAACAAGGTATTAAGCATTATTATAAGACAACAATGGAAGAAAGATTGATACCGAACATAGTATACGAAATGGCACAATTTGTTTCAATGTGTGCCTCGGCGGCAACTGTTCAATTCGAAGATCAAAAGGAAATTGAAGAACGAAATAATTTTAGAACTAAGGCTACTACATATATAAACACTAATTTTCAAGGCTATAGCCCAAAATTCAATGCCTCTTTGGATAAACAGGAATTTCGCTCGGTTCGTTTCAGCGCTCTTATTGAAAGAAGAAATAGATTAAATTTAATCAGTTATGTCACAGGGTCGAATCCAGCCAATTTTAGAAATAGTATAGCGAGGGTAAGTATGAATTTTGAGATTGCAACCTCTTCAAAATATAGCGAGTATATCGATAATAAAATTGTATTAGTTAACAATACCGCTGATGGTTTTGTTTTAAATCAAATTTCAAAACAGCTACAAATTCTTGAAGAACACACTGGTCAGGAAGCTGTTCGTTGGTCTGAGCGCGAAAGACTATTAGCGATACTTAATTAATTTAAACGAGTATTACTGACAACTTACCATAAAATAGAGCCGAGTTATTTTTTCTGCCGTCCTCTTTTCCTGTCGCTTTCTTAGGGTGCTCATTTTTATGATGAGCATAAATAACTGAACCTTTACTATTCTAGACGGCAACGATTTTCATAACCCCTTCATTACTTTCTTTAAAAGCGTTACTTGCATACAGCACATCTTCCATGGCCTCCATGTCATTTCCCGAACATCGTATGGCTAAATGCCTGTGCACGTTCTAACATTCTGATATAAACTTTAGGGTCGTTGTTTCTTGTCAATCTCCGCAACCCTCCCAGATAATCTTCTCGATATACGGTGGGGACAATGATTTTGGTCTGATTCGCCGTGGATAGTTCAGCATTCATCATAACGCGAGCGATACGGCCATTGCCATCCAAAAAAGGATGTACTTCGCTTACGACGAACATCATATAGGCCGCCTTCGCAAAAGGATGTGCCAATGCCTTATAAAAGTCAAAGCTCTGTAACAATGTACCTCGTACCAGTTCCATTTCCACGAAATTTGTGTCGCCTGCCTGATTGTTCTTGTCCTTGAACTTTCCGGGTTTTTTATCGGTGCGCGCGCTGAGTAGAATAGCATGGCGGTATTGAAGAATTTCCAAAAAATTCTCCGCGGAGTATGGAACTATTTTCATTTCCCGCCTGTTGGAAACCAATTGATAGGTTCCTAGCACATCATGCGAATCTTCGTTTCGTGCAGGTAGGGGCTGCTGAGTGGCGATTACTTGCTTTGCTTCGTTAATCTCAAGAACGGTTCCTTCGATATAGTTGGAAAAGTAACTTTCGTAGAACGCAAAATTTCGATATGCCTCGGTACTCGTATTCTGTTCCTCACGGTATCTGAACTCTTGTTGTTTCAATTCCCGAAAAAGGATTTCAAATAATTGTATACGGGCCGGGTCATAAGGATTGTTTATTGCCCGTGCCTTTGCTAAGGGCGATTTCAGTTCTCTGGCCGGTCGTGTGGCCAAAAGGCACTTATAATTTTGTTGAGCTTTTCGAACTCCTTCTCCATTCCCAGTTCTTTGGAAATATCCCTTGCACGATCGCGAACTTGGTTGAGTTCCTCTTCTCCATTAACGCGGACTGATTTTTTCCAGTTTTTCCTCTATCTGTGGATAGGCAAGCGTTTTGGAATCGGCACCAGTCTGTCGTGAAACCTGGAGGTTTTCGAGCAAGGCACGTTCCCGTTGCGAAACCATTAAGGCTCCCGAGAAAGAAGTGTCACCCTTGATCGCTTTTGGGCCTTCCATAAAACGTATGGTAATGCCGGGAAGTTGTATTTTTTTAGTGTATTTATAGGTCACGAAGATTTGGTCGTTTGCCGTTGGAGCGAACTCGAAAGCAGATCGATGGCTTAAAATAGCCTCCGGATATAAATTCCCAAGAATTGGAAATAAATTACGGCTTACAATATCTTCTGGCGTTTCCTCTAGATTCGAGGTATAGATTCTTGGTGCAATTTTGCGTACAATACCTTCATCTTCCCACTTTGATATCCTCCGGGAAGTTACCGAGTCTGGCGAACCATAGATAATTTCTTGTAGATGTAAAGGCGTATTTTTTTCCACTATAACTATTTTAAAGACAAAAATGCAAAATATTTTCCAATATAAATTATTTTAAGTAAAATATTTTCTATTATAATTGATTTGCTAGATCTTTCCAGTAAAAACATCTATGCTTGAACTTCTGAGCAAAATACTTTCTTGTATAGCCTACTTTTTGCAAAATATTTTCCATTAAAAAACTTAGGGTATCACAATTTGTGATACCTAATCAGGCAAATGTTCATAGTTGAATTTGTGCTTCTTTTCTTTGTCTAAAGTTTCCATCTTAAGCATAATCTTCGCGCAATTCCTTTTCATGTATTTTCATCTGTTTTCAGATTTGGAAATACCAAAAATCATTTGTTATATTGGTAGTCTATGAACGTAATCTGTATAGAAGAAAAAGCATTTTTGACCCTAATTGGGGAAGTAATAAAGTATGTCAAATCCGAAATAAAACCTGTTATTACAGATAAGTGGATTGGCAAAAAAGAAGCGATGCGGCTACTGAGAATAAAATCGCCTACCACCTTGCAGAAATTACGGGATGAGGGGAAAATCAGGTTTTCGCAGCCCGAAAAGAAACACATCGTTTACGACCGGGATTCCATCAACGAATATCTTGAGGACCACGCCAAAGAACCTTTTTGATGACAACTGATTTCTTCAAGTCAAATCGGAATTACTAACTTCTTAGATTATACTCTTTCCCATTATATTTCATTTAGCGATAAACCCCAATTTTTATGGTTTATCGCTAAATGAAATATCAATATGATTCTGTTTTTTAACCATTAATTTTTAGACATACTTTCCCAAGCCACGGCGGAAGTATGAAAATCCTTTCACTCCAATCCTCCCGAGCAGACGACCTTCGCCCGCCCGCTTTCGGTCGTCTTTTCGTCTCCAGTTTTGAACGACACCCTCATGGCCGCACAAAAGCACAAGCGGTAAAAAAACCGCTTGCCCTTTTTCTCCCTGCCCACAAAAAACTTTAATATTTTCATATCTCTTCTCTTTTTTAAAGACCATATCAGACCAGTTAAATTCCTCGATTGGTCTCAAATAATCTTATATGGCTCTATATGATTTATTGACTTAAATAATTGATTATAAGTTAGTTGTATTCAAAATTCGTTCACTATATTTATCCACGTAGGTGGATAGCAAGTGATGTTTTGCACAGCGCAAAACTGCCTACTTCTACGAAGTGAAAACCGAATAAAATCGAGTTAAAAATGGCTGGTAATAAAGGCGGCAGAAAACGATTGGGGGACAAAAAAAGGATGCATACCATAACGCTCAGGTTCAACGGCACGGAACTGGAAAAAGGGGAACGGTCGGCCCTTTCCTCAGAAAGCTCATTTTGAACGGAAAAACTACAAAGGAGAAACGGATTCCCGATGGTATCTCAAACCTCAGTTACCAGATAAACAAGATAGGAACCAACATCAACCAACTCGTCAAGGTTGCGAATTACAAGAACATGCGAAGCCCGAACTCGAACCTCGAAAGGGAAGTGCAAAAGGCCAGCGAACTGATGCTCGAACTCATAGAAACCATAAACGCCAAAAACCAAGAATGATAGCAAGGATTCTTTATCGGGAAAATGTACAGGGCGTACTGAACTATGTAATGGGCAAATCCCAAAGCACAGTTCTCGGCTTTCAAAATACCTATTCCGATACAGATACCGACATGAAGTTTTTCGGGAGGGTACTCTACCATCTAGGCAATCGCCACGATTCGGAAAAACGGTATCTGCACGCTTCATTAAACCTTCCCCGTGGCGAAGATTTGAACGACAGGGAATTTTTCGAACTCTCCAAGAAGTATATGGAACACATGGGCTATGGCGAACAGCCCTATGTCGTAATCCGTCATCACGATACAAAACATGAGCATGTGCATATCGTCTCGTCCACCATCAAGGAAGACTGTTTGCAGGTCAACCTTTCCAACGATATAAGAAGGAGTATCGCCACGCAGAAATACCTCGAAAAAGAGTATGGACTTTCCCCATCGCCGGATACAAAACAGACCAAGGAACTCCCGATATACGAAATGCCCGAATTTCGAAACCGCGATAGTAACGGGGTCAGGTTCTATATCCAGGACATCGTGAACATCGCCCTGCAAAAGTACAAGGTGCAAAGTTTTACAGAACTGGCAGAACACCTCAAAAAACATCACATCGAGATAAAGACGGTCGAGCGAAATGGCAGGATGGGAGTATCCTATGGAGTTGCGGTAAAAGACGGCTACAAGTCAAGGTTCATCAACGGCTATACCGTCCATCCACAATTGAGCGGCCCAAAACTGGAAAAGGTTTTCGAGCAGAACCGAAGCTCGAAACTGTTGCCGATGGTCAAAAAGCGGTTGGAAAAACAAATACAGACCACTTACCGACTTTTCAGGACGATAAGCCCCGAACACTTTACCGACATCCTGGAATCCTATCAGAATCTCGATTGCAAAGTAAATTATGATGACGAAGGAGAAGCCATGGATTTTACCATCTATGACAAATCGGGCTACGTCCTCAGAGCAGAGGAAATAGCACACCATATCGCGATCCGCAAAAACCCCGAACTGTTCAAGAATGGATACACCCAGATGTACGCGGAAAGCAAGCAGCTAAAACTGGAACTTCAAAAGTGCATCAAGGAAGCCTATAAAGAAACCTATCAAAATTCGGGGAGGCAGCTGCTTTTCTCCGAACACATCGATAGGATGCCCATAAAAACGATAGTTACGGAAATGGTCAAATCCGAGCGTTTTCTATTTCTTAAAAAGTACCTGCATACTGACAACCGAGAATTGGGCAAACTGATAGATAAACAAATCTATATTGTTAAGGACAAGCTATTCGTTCAAGAATTGGTCAGGGAAGAACAGGAATTAAAAGGGAAGGCCGAACTTATACGACAGGCAAGCGAGAAACGATTATTCGATGCACCGAGACAACAGGGAATCCTCTTCGAACTTGTTAGAAGCCTTGGCACCGATTACGGTGTGGGCATGCTCCGATTTTCGAATTCCCATATACATCAGGTCAAACTGAATATGGGTCAAATACCATTGCCGAAGCAAATTGACTTTTACGTTTCCCCAAGCTTTATCACGGAAAACGAAAAAGTATTGGACGGACTTCTGAACGACAAACCGGAAAAAGAAATCCGCCCAAGCCCGACTGCGATATTCCTGCCGTTGATGTTTCCGAACCTTTATGCGGCCATGGCGAGAAAATATAGGGAGAGGTTTGAACGATTAAGTCTTAAATCCTATTGCCAATATGCCGCGCGCAAACAGGAGTCCATCGAGAAATCCCCGAGAGATTATATAGAATTCTTTAATGCCAAAGGCTTTTATTTTGAAAGAAGGGAAGAGAGGCTTTGCGTCGGTTCGATATATTCGAAGTATCCGGTAAGCGTTCCAATCTCCCCTAAAATTCAGGCCTATCTGGAATCTTCAAAAGACTTTAACATTGTGCTGAAAGGACAATCGGAAATCTTGGAAGACATCAAAACTTCTGGGCGCAACAATTTGAAAAGCCTCTGGGCCACACATTTGATAGAGAGGGGGCAGTACAAAAGGGCGGCATATGTCTTCTTATTGGATGGGGTAAGGCCAAATCTTCCATTACAACAATTGGAACACCATATGCAGAACGGGTTGAGACAAGCTTTGGTCAGTGTTTCCCAAAAACAAGTAAATAACAATCAGGCGCGTCTAATTCGAAAGGGTGTTTATGTCCTTGGAAATATACTTGGAGGCAAAAGCTATTTCGAGGAAGAACTATTCAACGGTTTTAAGGATGAGTTTACTGATTTTACTAAATATAAGGGTAGGGGACTTTCGATGTAGATTCAAAGAAACGATTCGGTCACGGAATTTTGCGCCCTGAAGGGCGCTTCTTTGTGGATAGGGGGAGAAGAAGTATGGTGCACCGAGCAACCGTATGGTTGCGCCCTACAAAGTTTCTTCTTTACGCTTACCTGTCGGGACGCTAAAAAAACTCTGTAGGATCCACGCGCAGGTAAGTTATGGAAAGATTTGGGTGAGGACGGAAAACTTCTGCAATAAAATCCATTGATTTATTTGATGGTCTTCAGGTTCTTTTTTGTTGAGTACTATAATTTCCATAAAAAGTTCTTTTTTTGAAAATAGGCCAAGCTTTTCATTAGACAAACTTTTGTATGTCGTTTATTATTCTAAGCACCTCAGATATACAATTGCCATTTTAATACTACCAATTAGTGTTTCAATTCTCCTAAAAGTTGAATTACTTCTTTGCAAATAATATCGGCATTTTCTTTTTTCGTGAAAATGCTGGTATGATTTCCTTTAATTAGAGTTAGCTTGCTGTTTGTCGATAGGTCGGTAAGTTCTTCTTGCATTTTCATACTTTCTATCGCGGTCTTCTTTAAATCTATTCCTCTTTCAAGATACTCTTTGTGAATTTCATCTGGAATATCTCCAATAGTATCGGTAAATACTCTAATTGGTAAGGAGCCAAAGTCATTTTTTTTACCGGCCCTCTCTAATGTGGTATGGTATTGTTCTATTTCTTTCCCCATGGTTCGAAGATATTTTCCGAAATTCAAAAAGTCCTTTGTACGATTATTGATTTCATCAGGTAGGCCTTCCATTTCTCTATTTAATATGGGTCCCGTGAGCTTATCATAAAGCATCAGTATACCGAGATCACCTAAAACGCCTTGAAAGTCATACATCCAAACCATTGATTTAGACTTCAAAGATGATTTTTTAGGTATGGATGGTATTCTTGCAACTCGGTCGGGATGCGTGGTATCCAATAAAAACATACCAACCACTTCGTTTGGGTAAAGTTCAGTAAATACACGGATATAAGGCCCCCCAAGCGAATGACCCACCACAATGTACGGCGGCAACTCTCCAGCTTTTTTCAATAATGTATGTAACTCATGGGCAATTGTCTCCGGGTCGCGTGTGGTATTACTTGCATCGCTATAACCGATTCCAGCTCGGTCGTAACGCACAACTCTCATACTATCCTTAAGACCTTCACTCAACCAATGGTAGTATTCACTTGCCATACCACCGCCGCCCTCAATTACCAGAGTTGGTTTCTCATTTTTTTCTCCCGTGCTATTAATGTGGAGTTTGAACTCCCCCATATCGACTAGTTTCCCAGGGGGTTGTGGTTTGGCACTGAACAGACGGAAGCATAATCCTACCGAAATAATCAGTAGTAACAGCGATGCTATTGATAGGCCAATCCACTTTAAAACTTTCAGAATAACTCGTAACATAGTTCTGTGTTTAATTAATTCCATCTAAACATAAAACCAAAATACAAGGACTTTGAAATTGTTTTGATGAATCAAGTAGAAAACAGCATACATATCTATGAACCGCGGACCAATACGATTCGACGCAAAAAATCTAGTGTTTGAATCAAAACTGATAGTGTTGGCCAAAAAGATGTTGAATCTATAGTAGGAATCCTATTTTTGAGCCATGACTAGTTTTTTTCAAAAAAAATATAAGGTATTGGTAGTACTTGCTTTGCTCGCCGTGATGCTTATTATACCGCATTATGAGGGTATTTGGGATAATCCTATTACTATTCCGCTTTTTATTCTGTTCTGGTTGGGGGTAGCTTACCTTGTTTTACCCGAATTTTTCAAAAAATATAGGGTTGCAATTCTTTCAGTGTACGGATTGGTTATAGCCTACAATTTTTTCCTTTTCAATATAACACCTGATCATGCAGAAAATCATCGCCTGTATTTGACAAATTTTATGATTATTCCCATTCCGGTTTTTACCGCCCTATGGCTTTATGAACAATGGCGATGGTTGAAGAACTTGCAAGCGGATAAAGGAAAAGCGGAATTAGCGTTACTGAAAAGCCAAATCAATCCTCATTTTTTCTTTAATACCCTGAACAATCTTTATGGTCTGGTGGTGGAGAAATCGGAGAAGGCTCCTGAAGTAGTCTTGAAATTGTCGGATATGATGCGATATACCATCTACGAGGGTAAAGAAGATTTAGTAGCGGTAAAGGATGAAATCAGCTATCTCGAAAACTACATCGAACTACATAAAATCCGCTATCAAAAAAAAGTGGAAATTCTATTTACGCACGATGTTCAGGAAGGTTTAAAAGTGGCCCCTCTGTTATTTATTGTTTTATTGGAAAATGCTTTTAAGCATGGTGTATCGGAAATGGATGAGGATGCTTTCATTCATCTTCGAATGCAATCTCAAGAAAAGCAACTCTTTTTTACGATTGAAAATAGTTTTGATGAAGCCATAACGAATAAAAAAAATGGCATTGGTCTAAACAATTTGAAAAAAAGATTGAAGTATTTGTATCCCGGCCAGCATGAATTAATTGTTGAAGAAAAAGAATCCGTCTATAAAGCATCGTTAAATCTTGAACTACTATGAACTATTGCATCATCGATGATGAACCAATTGCACATCGAATTATAGAAGGGTATTGCGAACACCTACCTTACCTCCAAAAGATAGGAAACTGCTATAATGTATTTGAAGCTATGGAGTTGATGAATAGTCAAGCAGTTGATTTAATTTTTCTGGACATCAATATGCCTAAACTCTCTGGCTTTGATTTATTAAAAACGATGCAAAAATTCCCAAAAGTAATCGTGACTTCAGCCCATAAAGAGTTTGCGTTGGAAGGATATGAATTGAACGTTTCCGATTACTTGCTAAAACCTTTTTCATTTGAGCGTTTTTTAAAAGCAATGAACAAGGTCATGGATTATAAAAGCCCAACTTTAAGCCCTTCTGCTGAAAATAAGAAGGTTAGTTTTTTCCTAAAAGGAGATAAAAAAACACATCAAATACATGCTGAAGATATTCTATTTATAGAAGCCTATGGGAATTACACGAAGGTGTTTTTAGTTGAAGAAATGATAGTTAGTCATGAAAAAATATCTTCTTTGGAAGAACTATTACCCGCTTCGGATTTTTTACGGGTACATAAATCTTTTATTATTGCTGCCAATAAAGTAAAGATTATAGAAGGAAATAGAATAAAGATCAGAGAGTACCTTGTACCCATTGGTCAAACATACAAACATAATTTAAAAAAGCTATTTAGTAGTGAATAGGTTTACTAGTCATATAAAACTGCGGTTTTAAGGAGCTGACCCGGCTGGATTTAAAAAATATCTGTTTTCGGTTCCATTTGTCCTTCTTTTTAATAGTTCCTTTGATTCTACTTTTGTGGCAAAAAATCTTATAAATAATTCTGAGTTCCGTCTAAGAATATAGCACCCTTTCGGGCGTTTTTTTTGTGGATAGGGAGAAGGAAGAAAAAAGAGATCCCAAGGGAGGGCAGTGCAAAAAGGGCTCAGTATGCGACAAATCAGCCAGAAAACACGCAAAAATGTTTTAGGTATGTTTTAGGAAAGAAATTAAAAAAGGCTTCCAATCTCTCGGAAGCCCTTTGTTTGCTAGTAGCGGGGACTGGACTCGAACCAGCGACCTTCGGGTTATGAGCCCGACGAGCTACCTACTGGTCTATCCCGCGGTTTTTTAACTCTTTAATTAACAGCGAGTTAATAATCGCTTAATCTTATAAATCGCATAAGTTGTATGCGCTTTTATATACGGTAAAGGTATTATAAAAAGTTTTGTTTCAAAAGAATTTGGTGGATTTTTCCTAAACAAATATGGCAACCTTCATTGTGGGAGAACATTAGTACTTGTTGATATACAAACTTCGTATCATCTTCATGTATATAAAGTGTTGATATTAGCTCTTTCAAAAATTTATCGATTAAAATTAGTTCGTTATTTGTTCACTTTTGACTTATTAATCTTAACTATCTCAGTTTGAATATACTTTATGATTGTAAAATTATTGTGGCATTAATATATGGTCGACTTCATGAATTACACCATTTGAAGCCTCAATATCGGCAATACTCACTTTAGATACGTGCCCCATTTCATCGGTAATCACCAATTGATTGTTTTGAACATTCATGGCGAGGTAACCACCTTGTAAGGTTTTCAAACGCAACACGCCTTCGTTTAATCGAATTGTCGAAAGTAGTGTGCTCTTGTCATACTCTTCTGGAACAATATGATAGTTTAAAATCTCTGTCATTTGCTTTTCTTTGTTGGGTGTTTTCAATTCCGCTAAGTAACTATCGCGTAATTCATCAAATGCGACATTTGTCGGAATAAAAATGGTAGCTTCTTCCAATTCGTCTAGTCCAATATACATGTTGGCTGACTTAAGTGCCTTTACAAAACTATCGAAATCGGTATTGTTGGAAATAGTCGCCTTTAACGTAGATCGGCCCTCGCCTTCAGACCAATCGTTCATATTCTCTTTCCATTCCTCCTTTAGAACGGGTGTTCTATCTTCGATCATTTCCACTCTGTTATCTTCCTTGATTGTCGTATTTGCAGTATCCTTACAAGCAAACAAAATCAAACCAAAATACATCATAATAACTATATTTTTAGAATTTTTCATCTGTAAAATTTTATAGGTTTTGAAGAAAAACAATTAGATATGTAAATGAATCTTAGCTTTTAAAAATTAAATGTTGACACAAAAAGCAAACATCTTATTGACCATTGGTTATTAGCCTTGATTCTTACTAAATAGAGACTATCTTCAAATAATTTATATATGAATATAGTCTTAGACGGGAGTATAAGTTTTTGGCTCAAATAATCATTATATTTTTCCAATGGATTTGGTATTGGCTTTTGACGACAATTTTAGCATCTTATTGGATCTTCTAGGTTTTACCCAAGGAGTTACCTTGGGTATATTATTTCTTGCTCTGCACGTGAAAAGAAAAAAAGACACTTTGCTTCTGGGTCTTTTCTTAATATTCTTGTCTTTGCAATCTTTATGGCCCTTTATTAGCGATACGGAATTTGGTTCTACAAATCCAGAGCTATTTCTTTTTCCGATAAATTTTTCATGGCTCTTATTCCCTTTGTTCTTTGTTTATAGCCATGGTATATGCATTTTCTCTTCTAACAAAGCTCCATATTGGATACTTTATCCCGGCTTACTATCACTAATAGCTCAAATTGTAATTTACTTTCAACCTTATCTAGCGAAGGTGGCTATAGCCCAAAGTTCATGGTATGATATACTATTTACCTATATGGGAATACTGTATTCATTGTGCATTGTAATCTGGAATTTAACTGTATGCAACGAACATAAAATCGAGGCTGGAAATGTCTTTTCTAAAATGGAATCTAAGAATTTGCAATGGATTGTATATTTTCTTGTTTACGGTATAATAAACTCTATTCTAATCATTGTTTTTCATTACTTAGATTCTGTGGAAAGTGTTTATAAAATAGTTTTTTCCATACTTGATATCATCGCAATATTCTGGGTGGCGTTTTATGGGTTAACTCAAGAAAAAATCCAGCCTGATACGTCAAATAAGAATAATGAAAACTCCAAACCTGAAAAACCCCAGTCTCAAGAATTGCTGAAGGCGGAATTGGAGAATATTATGTTGGAAATAGATAACCACATGATTAGCTCTGAACAATTTACCTATCCAGATTTGACCGTAATGGATCTTGCCAATGAACTTAACCTGCAGCCAAGGAGCATTTCTACAGCAGTGAATAAGGTTCGTAATCAAAACTTTAATACTTATATCAATGACCAAAGAATCAGTAGGGCAAAATTGATGCTTCAGAGCGATGAATATAGGCATTTGAGCATTGAAGGCATTGGCACTGAGGCTGGTTTTCATAGTAGAAGTGCTTTCTATGCTGCTTTTAAAAAGCGAACCGGAACAACTCCTTCACGCTTTAAGGAAGGGGTTGCAGTATAAATTTCAAACAATAGAATGTCACTTTGAATTTTGTAACCATCTACTTACTGTATGTCTTGATTCCTGCAAGTGGTTTCTTACGATTATACAATACAATGAATTTGTCCTGTTTTCTGAAATCAGGGCTTTCTTAACATTTCTTTTTAAATCTACTACCTCAGAAATTACAAATTTTGCACCCTCAAAAAACTATTTTCATGAGGTTTAGCAACGTTATACTTACAGTACTATTGGTATTAGTGTGGTCTTTAATCGCTCTATGGCAATACGATTTGCAAAATTTAGGAGATGAAGTGAAAAAGAATATTCCTCGATATGATTTATTTATACTTCCTATTGCCATACTGATTTCAATTTACGTTTTGAGAAGAATGATTAGAAATGGTAAGCATAAATAGTTATAGATAAGTTAGAAGACTGCTAAATGAAATAAGTTGAATTGAATCCAAAGGGTAATTTCGATCCGTGGGATGATTGTAAAATAAAAGAGCTTAGTGCTAAGAAAATGAACCAGCCTACTATTAACTACTTAAAATATGA
>CAWBZP010000005.1:0-27683 GCA_963793365.1 uncultured Flavobacteriaceae bacterium
GGCTGCAAAAAACGGATATAGTATACCACCAGCGGCGGATTAAAGTGAACCACTTACAGCGGGTCAAAGTGAGCATAGCAGAGCGGATTAAAGTGAGCCACTAAAAATCGATTCTATTTGAAGGTTTAGTCAATAGTCTTTTTTTGTTAAAAAGATTATGGCCAACACACAAATAGAAATGCGTAAAGTAAAACGAATATTCAAATTATATAGTGCTGGTGTGAGCAAACGCCAGATAAGTAAACAGCTCGGACTATCTCGGAATACGGTTACCAAGTATATTCATTTCTTCAAGCGTTATCAGCTTACCGGTTATGAGATATCAGAAATGACTTTAGAAGAGCTTCACAAGCTGTTCAAATCAGACCAAAAGCCAAAGAGTCCGCAGTTATTGACTTTAGAGAAGTACTTTCCTTACTTTGATAAAGAGCTTCGAAAGACAGGGGTGACCAAGCAATTGTTATGGCAGGAATACTACGCCAAACACCCTGATGGCTTCAAACTATCCCAGTTCAGATATTGGTATCGTGAGTGGTGTAAAGATGTATCACCAGTAATGCACTTTACCCATAAAGCTGGCGATAAACTCTTCATTGATTATACAGGAAAGAAGCTTCATATTGTAGATAAACATACCGGAGAAATACACAACTTGGAAGTGTTCGTATGTGTATTGGGCAGCAGCCAGTATACTTATGTCGAGGCTCGTGAGAGCCAAAAGAAAGAGGATTTTATTGCCTGTGTAGAAAATGCCCTGTGGTATTATGGTGGTGTTCCGCAAGCCTTAGTGCCAGATAACCTAAGGGCTGCAGTTACTAAAAGTAGTCGCTATGAGCCTAAGGTAAACGAAACCTTTGCAGACTTCGCAGAACATTATGAAACGGCAGTACTTCCAACAAGAGCTTACAAGCCAAGAGATAAGGCTATTGTTGAGAATACGGTACGAATTATTTATACAAGGGTATTCGCTCCGCTTAGAAATCAAACCTTTCATACTCAGAAAGACATAAACAAAGCAATTCTAGAACTTTTAGATGTACATAACAAAATGTCCTTTAGAGGTAGGGAGTATTCAAGATACTCCCTGTTCAAGGAAATAGAAAGCGTTGAACTCAAACCATTGCCCGTAAAGCGTTATGAGATTAAATCGTACGCAAAAGCTACCGTTCACAAGAACAGTCATATCTATTTAAGCAAGGACAAGCATTATTACAGCGTGCCATATCAGCACATAGGCAAACACGTTAAGGTGATATTCTCTAATAGTTTAGTAGAGATATTTCACAAAGAACAACGGCTTACCGCGCATGCTCGCCAGAGAAAGAAATACGGCTACACTACTTTAAAAGAGCACATGCCTTCACATCATCAGTTCGTAAGTGAATGGAACTCCGAAAAGTTTATAGCATGGGCAAATACTATTGGCTCTCATTGTAAAGAATATATCATGGTAATCTTGGATAAGAAACAACACCCTGAGCAATCTTATAAATCTTGCCTTGGCATATTGCACCTAGCTAAGAAAGTGGGCAACGAAAGATTGAACAATGCCTGTAAAAGGGCTTTGGGATACCAAGCCTACAATTATAACATGGTCAATAGAATCTTAAACAAAGGTTGGGACAGACTAGATGAAAACCTTGAAGAAAATATTGAAATACCTAACCATAATAACATCAGGGGCGGTAATTATTACAGATAGAAATCAATAAATTTAAACCAAGTATATGAATACACAAACATTGGAACAAATGAAACAATTAAGGCTTTACGGTATGATCAGAGCCTTTAACACCAGTTTATCCTCGGATAGCATTGGGTATACAAACGATGAGCTTATCGCCTATCTAATACAATCAGAATGGGATGACAGACAGAACCGAAAGATGGAACGATTGACCAAAGCAGCTAGATTTAGGTACAGCGCTGTGATGGAAAACATTGATTATGACAGTACGAGAAACCTTGATAAAAATCAAGTGCAACGTTTTGCAAGTTGTGCCTTTATTAAGGGTAAAGAGAATATATTAATTACAGGAAGTACAGGCGCGGGCAAAAGCTATATAGCATCGGCAATAGGTCATCAGGCTTGCTCACAAGGGTTTAAAGTAATGTACTTTAATGCTAGTAAGCTCTTTACCATGCTCAAAACATCAAAAGCAGATGGTTCATATGTAAAACAAATAAACAGATTAGAAAGACAAGATCTGTTAATACTAGATGACTTTGGATTAAAAGCTTTAGATACATTAAATAGACACTCTTTTATGGAAATTATTGAAGATAGACATGGTAAAAGGTCAACTGTCATTGCATCTCAATTGCCTGTAGAAGCCTGGCATGATATTATCGGAGAACAAACTATAGCAGATGCCATTTTAGATAGATTGGTACATTCTGCTCATCGAATTAACATCAAAGGAGAATCAATGCGTAAAAAACTAAGAAATAAACACTAATTTTAAACCTCTTTAGAATCGATTTTGAGCAACTGATTTGCTATGCTCACTTTAATCCGCCAGAGGTGGCTCACTTTGACCGCCCTATCCAACTTGTGTTCGAATTGACATTTGTATGGAATTTTTGAATATAAGTTGGGCTGTCTTTTATTCTGATTTTTGAGCCAAATTCGGCACCAAGAGGTCCATTACTAAATCCATTTCCAAACATTTTTGATTTAGTTTTACTTCCGATAATTTTCTCCTTCAGTTTTTTATTGATAACCACAATTTCGTCCAATTCCGTAACTTCAGGTATAAGTTTAATTATTGGATTCGCTTTCAAGGTTGCTACAAAATCCTTCGCGAGCATAGATTTTGGTTGATATCCGATTGAGGATAATTTAATGGAGTCGTTTATAAAGTTTGCTGGAATTTCAAATTTAAACTCGCCTTTATCGGTTGAGACTGTTCCCTTACCTTTATTCACGATACCGATATTTACGTAAGGAATTGGCTCGTCCGTCTCCGCATCTTTTATAATTCCCTCCGTTGCATTTTGCGCTAAAAGTGAAATACTAAAAAGGAAAAATATAATGTTGGTTCCTATTTTCTTCATAATTATGGCTAACGGTCTAGTATAAGAATAGTAGCGGATTTGCACACACTAACTTTTCAGTTAAACACAGACCTTTATTATATTTACTTACTTTGAGTTTAGCACTAAACCCGCTATTATTTTTATACATTGTTGGGCTTTCGTACTTTTTATTCATCAAAATATTTACTTATAAATTCCGAAATAGAAATGCCATTATCTGAATTCCAAACGGATGAGTTTACTCTAAATCTTACATTCTGGTCTTCTATATCAACTGATACTCCGTTTTGTTCTGTCTTTAACTGACTTTTTTTAGATTCAATATCATTAAAATCATTTATTAAATGCGATAATTTATATCCTATTTCTCCAACAACCTTTGCATTTGTTCGGACATATTCTATATCAGGTTCAGAGCCGTCTAATGGCACTACTATAAGTGCATAGTTATCTTTCTTTTCGGCAGCAGTTTTTGCTTGTAATGAAGTCATTGCGGCAAAATCTTTTCCTGTTGCTTTTAATTCGATTAACCAATCATTTATTTTAAAAAATTCTTCTTTTCTATCATCATTAACTAAGTCAGATGATTCATCTGTCAAAAG
Source organism: uncultured Flavobacteriaceae bacterium (assembly GCA_963793365.1). Classification (GTDB taxonomy): domain Bacteria; phylum Bacteroidota; class Bacteroidia; order Flavobacteriales; family Flavobacteriaceae; genus Maribacter. Next base: position 3,642 of record CAWBZP010000005.1, read on the forward strand.
ATAATCGCTTCCAAAAGGTTCTCGCTTAATGTTTATTTTAACTCCTTTCTCTTTTAGCTTATCGATTAGTTCAGTAAATAATTGTTCAATTAATGCACCAATTTTTTGATTACGGTTAATTAGTTTTCTTTCATTCAATCGTTTTTTGTATTCATTTTGAATTCCTGGGTCGTTAAATATTTCTTGAACTAATTCAGGGTCAACATTGCTAGTAATCATATTTGTCAACGCCTTATCCCAGCTAATTCTAATTTCATCAGATGGCAAAGTGTTACGTATAAGGTCAGAAACTCCTACGTTTATTCTTGAAAGAAATGATATTTGTTTTTCTCCCCTTATCGTGTTTATTAATTCAGAGTCATTTTTAATCAGTTCAGAAAGATTTTTTGATGAAGGAACTTCTTTTGAAAATTTATTAGCGTTATCATCATCTAGGTTTTTCACATTGACCCATTGAATACTCTTAGACCTTTTTAACCACAATGATTTATCAAATAGAATGGTTTTATCTTCATTAACAATGATAGTTTCAAAATTGTCATTGAAAAAAGTATCTTTTATTGTTGCTTCATTTAGCAAAAAGTTAAATATTTTTAGACTTGATGAAGTCGTTGAATTTCTATCGTAGATGTGGTTTTCAGATGTTGTTAAGTATGCGAAATCACTAAATTCCATTTCTATCTCAATGGTTATTTTCCCATCTTCATCTTTGATATGTGCTAAGTCATTAGAGTTCTGAATCAATAATTCAATTGTTTTTGTATCAAGTTTTTCTTTTCGCTTTACTAATGGTGAAGAATGAATAAAACCAAATCTTTCTAGCCATTCAAAATCCGAACTTTCTAAAACTTCATTGTAAATAGGATGCATACAATCTTTTTCACGAATTATTTCAGAGTATAATGGGTAATTGATTTTGAAAAAGTTCTTTGATGCCAATAATAAATGTTTACTACTTGGAAAAACTTGCGAAACAACACTTGAACTTTCTGAACTCTTTTCTAGGGATATAATTTTCAAATCTTTAATTATGTCCTTTTTATTATGTTTTATAAGCCATTTGATAAACAAAGCATTGGCTTGAATTTTATCATTAGATGAGTAATCATCTGCGTTTAATAGGTTGATTTTATTTTTTAAATCTTCAATAGCATATTCTCGTTTGTAATTATCTACACCAGTTATTTCAAATGTTTGTATGTCATTTGATATTAATCTTTGATGAAAATTCAAACCAACTTTCTTTGAAATATTTACTAATTCTTCATCTTTAATTGAATCCCAACGTAGTTTCTCTGCCTCAATAAAATAGCCCTCTTGATTTAATAATAATTTTTTATTTAATGGGAACTCTTCTAAATCTTTATCTATTATCGCATAAAGGTTATTTAACCATTCAAATTTGTCAATTATTAAATCCTCTTTTAGAATATCTAAACTCGATTTGTTTGAAACATATTTTATTAGAAGTTTACTGCCAACAATATTCTCAATTTCAAATACATCAATTTCTCTTAGTTTGGCATAATTTTTAGCAACTGAAATCCAATTATCAATTTCTGGATTAGGAATTGCATTGAATGACTTTGAGTTATTTAATAATTCCCATAATTTATTTATTAATTCTTGATTGCGTGAATATGGTATGTTTAGTTCAGATAATTTCTTGAATTCTTCAGCATATAAAATGCATTCAGTTTCATTTAACTTTGAGATTTGATTATTTTTCAAATCGTTAAACCAGCTATCATCTATCCAATTATAATCTTTTGAGACAGAAAAATCAAAAATGTTAAAAACATCTTTAATATTATTGTCTTTTATGATTTGAGGAAAAATTGATATTGCTACTTCTAATGATTGAGAAATTATTTCTTTATTCTTAATAATTCCATTACTGCTGTCTCCGTTTGAATTAAGATACACACCATCTCTTTCTATCTTTGGGTCAAAAGAAGTAGAATTTATAATAAAAGGAAAACCTAATTCCTCAGTTCCAATTAAAGGAAATGTGAAAAATAATCTTGGGTACTTATCGTCAATTTCAATCAGCTTTTCAATTTCTCCTTCAATTTTTGTTACAAGAACTATATCAAATTCGTTATCTCTAATAATATATGCTTTAACAACATTTTCTGAATTTGATGACTTTAGTTGCCATTCTTCAATTTTATGATTGCCTAACTCGTATTCTTTTATTCTTTCTTTTTCATAAGTTGTTATTACAGAAGAGTCGTTTACTGTAATTGACCCAATCTGATTGTTAAATAATTGAGTGAAAGGAATTAATTCATTTAGACTGTGTAACCCTTTTTGAGAAGTAATTTCTCCTTTTTCATCTAAATTATATGTAAACCTAGTTTTATAATCACTATTTTCAGTATATGAGTTCTCTTTTATGGATTCAATGAAATCATCGTTTGATGTTGTTTGAAGTTTAAAGAATTCTTTTATGTTTTGAGCATCTCTATTTAGCCAAAAATCAAAATAACCGTTATTATTGGTCAATTTTCCTGTAATTCTAACTTTTTTAGACAACAAGTATGTCGTCATAAAACCTGTACCAAATCTGCCCGTTTTATTATCGTCATCAGTTTTTGAAGAACCTTGAATTATTAAACTTAATATCTCGTCTAATTCAAATGCGTTTCCTGTATGTGAAAAAGCAATTTCCTTTTCTTTTATTTCAATTTTAATATTTACTTTTTCAGTTTCAAATACTGAATCTTTGGCATTTTGAAGTAGCTCCCAAAACCAACGTTTTTCAAATTCCTTTCTTTCTTTTTCTCTGGCTTGAATATCTCTAAAAACACTTCCAGCGTGTAATTCTTCCGCAAACTCCTTTCTCCGTTCTTCAATTTTGATTTTTTCAATCATAGTGTTTATTGTCTATCCAAGGTGTTTTTTTGTATGAAGCCCAACGGTCTCGGCTATGAGTAGTTGCGTGGGTTAGCGGTTAATTTAGGAAGTACACACCAAGTTGGAAATTCCGCAGAAATTTCCAAAGTAAGCGAAAACAAGCAATTACTTATAGCCATTGTGCCTGTTGCACAAGTTAGCGAAAAAAGTCGTTGATGATCATTGCCGATCCGGGGATCGATCGTAACTTTAGGTATGCAGGGAAAAAAGGATTATCAGGAGAAATTGTTCGCGAGCTTCCAGCTCAGTGAACGCATACCCGAGGAAAATTTTTACAGGAGGCTGAAAGGTTCGCTGGACCTGGATTTCCTGTATCAGCTGACCAAGGGATATTACGGGGAGAGCGGCCAGAAAAGTATAGACCCGGCGGTGTTCTTCAAGCTTTGCCTAGTTGGATATCTCGAGAATATCATCAGCGACCGAAAACTCATCGACCATTGTTCGATGAGATTGGACATCCTGTTCTTCATAGGTTACGATATCGACGAGGAACTGCCATGGCACAGTACGATCAGTAGGACCCGTGGACTTTTTTCCGGGTCTGTATTCGAGGAAGTGTTCACCAAGGTGCTGGCCATGTGCGTGGAAAAGGGCATGGTCAGCGGCCATACCCAGGCGATAGATTCGGCCCCCGTGAAGGCCAATGCCAGTATGGACACCTTGGAGCTGAAGGTGCCGCAGGAGGACCTGGACGCACATCTAAGAAAGGTACGTGCCCTTAGTTCGATTGACAAAGAGGAACCCCATCGCAAGAGCAAGGGCGACAGGTCCGATAGGGGCCAGCGCAGTGTTACGGCCAACGATAGGGAACTGTCCGCTATAAAGGGCCGTAACAAGAAGTGGGCCAAGGACCAGGACCAACGCCCCGGTGCGGGGAACAAAGGCTCCAAATATACCAGCAACAAGACCCATTACAGTCCCACGGACCCCGATGCACGGATAAGCGTCAAGCCCGGTAAGGCGAGAAAGCTGAACTACCTCTCACAACTGAGCGTGGATACGGCACATCATGTGATCACCGATATCAGGGCCTATCATGCCGATGGCAAGGACAACCAACAGTTGCCGGATATCGTCGATAGACTTAAGAAACGGTTGTGGGAGCAAGGCCTTGTATGGGAGAACTGCGTGGCCGATACCGGTTACAGTAGCGGGGAGAACTACAGTTTTTTAGAAGAAAGGAACCTTAAAAGTTTCATTCCCCCGCATGGCACCTACAAGGGCGGCCCCGATGGCTTCGAGTACATCGAGGAACACGACCATTACCTTTGCCCACGGGGCAAGGCGATACCTTTCAGGAAAGTGTTCCTGGACAGCCGCACCCAGACCAAAAAGAAAGCGTACCGTGCATCGAGCAAGATCTGCAAGGGCTGTGCGCTCAGGTCGGCGTGTCTGGGCAAGGTGAACGAAAAACAGTTCTCGGTCACCTACTATCGCGAAGAATACGAACGCAACATCGCAAGGGTGGAGAGTCCACAGGGCAGGTACATGAAGGGCAAGCGCCAGAGTACGGTGGAACCCGTGTTCGGCACCCTGACCCAGTTCATGGGCCTGCGAAAGATAAACACGATAGGTCTGGCACAGGCCAACAAGGTGATGCACCTATCGGCCATCGCGTACAACCTGAAGAAGTACCTGAAATTCGAAGGGAAACGGGTAAAGAGCGGGGCGGGACAGCTTGCTTTGGCGGTATTGGTGAAAAGGATCTTTCAATTGCTTTTCCCGGCTTCTATAGAGCATGGAAATTTAGCTTATAACTTCTGAGCCGACAAGAAAAAAGCCCCGTAAAGAGGCTAATATTCATCTATTATTTGACCGATTAGGGGCTTGTGCAACGGTTACCGGTGTTAGGCAAAGTATTTATTATTCATTTGACCTTAAATATTCATACTTCACTAAATCACTTTTATCTATTATTTCAATTATTTCCGAATCTTTAATAACGAAATTTTTATCTGTTATTTGAAGAACATCATTGTAATAATGGTCAGTCAAAATTATACCTTTTGTTTTTTTTAGTTCGAGCAATAAACTTTTTATCACATCTTTATAAATCGGCTCAATCATAGAAAATGGCTCGTCCAACATTATGAATTGATGTTTTAGGTTTCCAATAATCAATAATTCAAGATAGCGTAATTGTCCTAATGATAGTTTCCCAATTTTTGTTTTTTCAAAACTCGATACTTGTGGTGAATAAAAAATTTTGTCTTGGTCATCTCCATTTGGAAAAAATAAAGGAATAATTTCTCTTACTTTCCGTTCTTTTGGCAAAAAAGTATCTTGAGGTAAGTAACCTATTTTTTTTGAAGGAATAATAGCTTTTTGAGAAATAATTTCTGAATTTACTTTTATAAGAATTGAATCAGCTTTGACTGTTCCGAAAATTAGTTTTAATAAAGTTGATTTTCCTGTTCCGTTTCGACCAAAGATTCCAATTATCTCTCCAACTTTACATTCAAGATTTATGTTTCTTAAGATGGATTTCTTTCCGTAAGATTTGTTTAGGTCAGTTACTTTTAATAAATCCATTTATCTCAATATTAAATAGATTGTAAATATTGAGAAAGAAATAACTAAATTCAGTAACCACACTTTTTTTAAAAGGTCAGTTTTTGTAAATCCGAGATTGTAATAAGCGTAATATTCGTTTTTTTTGAAAGTTTGAAATCCTAAATAGCCAATTAATATTCCAAAAGAAGAAAAAATAACTACACTCCAAAAAATTCCAGATATCAATCCAAAAATTAGACAAAAAGGAACGTTGAACATATTAATATCCAAAAAGTATTTTGAAATAGCTTTACTGTACATTCTTTGTGATAAATTTCATTTTGGATACGGATTTCATATTTTGCCTAACGTCTCGGCTATGAGTAGTTGCGTGGTTTAGCAATTAACTTTACAAGTACACACAAAGTTGGAAATTCCTGCGGAATTTCCAAAGTAGGCGAGAATAAGCAATTACTTATAGCCATTGTGCCTGTTGCACAAGTTAGCGAAAAAAGTCGTTGATGATCATTGCCGATCCGGGGATCGATCGTAACTTTAGGTATGCAGGGAAAAAAGGATTATCAGGAGAAATTGTTCGCGAGCTTCCAGCTCAGTGAACGCATACCCGAGGAAAATTTTTACAGGAGGCTGAAAGGTTCGCTGGACCTGGATTTTTTGTATCAGCTGACCAAGGGATATTACGGGGAGAGCGGCCAGAAAAGTATAGACCCGGCGGTGTTCTTCAAGCTTTGCCTAGTTGGATATCTCGAGAATATCATCAGCGACCGAAAACTCATCGACCATTGTTCGATGAGATTGGACATCCTGTTCTTCATAGGTTACGATATCGACGAGGAACTGCCATGGCACAGTACGATCAGTAGGACCCGTGGACTTTTTCCCGGGTCTGTATTCGAGGAAGTGTTCACCAAGGTGCTGGCCATGTGCGTGGAAAAGGGCATGGTCAGCGGCCATACCCAGGCGATAGATTCGGCCCCCGTGAAGGCCAATGCCAGTATGGACACCTTGGAGCTGAAGGTGCCGCAGGAGGACCTGGACGCACATCTAAGAAAGGTACGTGCCCTTAGTTCGATTGACAAAGAGGAACCCCATCGCAAGAGCAAGGGCGACAGGTCCGATAGGGGCCAGCGCAGTGTTACGGCCAACGATAGGGAACTGTCCGCTATAAAGGGCCGTAACAAGAAGTGGGCCAAGGACCAGGACCAACGCCCCGGTGCGGGGAACAAAGGCTCCAAATATACCAGCAACAAGACCCATTACAGTCCCACGGACCCCGATGCACGGATAAGCGTCAAGCCCGGTAAGGCGAGAAAGCTGAACTACCTCTCACAACTGAGCGTGGATACGGCACATCATGTGATCACCGATATCAGGGCCTATCATGCCGATGGCAAGGACAACCAACAGTTGCCGGATATCGTCGATAGACTTAAGAAACGGTTGTGGGAGCAAGGCCTTGTATGGGAGAACTGCGTGGCCGATACCGGTTACAGTAGCGGGGAGAACTACAGTTTTTTAGAAGAAAGGAACCTTAAAAGTTTCATTCCCCCGCATGGCACCTACAAGGGCGGCCCCGATGGCTTCGAGTACATCGAGGAACACGACCATTACCTTTGCCCACGGGGCAAGGCGATACCTTTCAGGAAAGTGTTCCTGGACAGCCGCACCCAGACCAAAAAGAAAGCGTACCGTGCATCGAGCAAGATCTGCAAGGGCTGTGCGCTCAGGTCGGCGTGTCTGGGCAAGGTGAACGAAAAACAGTTCTCGGTCACCTACTATCGCGAAGAATACGAACGCAACATCGCAAGGGTGGAGAGTCCACAGGGCAGGTACATGAAGGGCAAGCGCCAGAGTACGGTGGAACCCGTGTTCGGCACCCTGACCCAGTTCATGGGCCTGCGAAAGATAAACACGATAGGTCTGGCACAGGCCAACAAGGTGATGCACCTATCGGCCATCGCGTACAACCTGAAGAAGTACCTGAAATTCGAAGGGAAACGGGTAAAGAGCGGGGCGGGACAGCTTGCTTTGGCGGTATTGGTGAAAAGGATCTTTCAATTGCTTTTCCCGGCTTCTATAGAGCATGGAAATTTAGCTTATAACTTCTGAGCCGACAAGAAAAAAGCCCCGTAAAGAGGCTAAAATTCATCTATTATTTGACCGATTAGGGGCTTGTGCAACGGTTACCATTGTTGTAGCCAGTTTTTAATTTTCGTTTTATTATCCAAAACTTCTGGAAACCACCAGCCTTTTTGTTCTTTTAAATATTCTCTTCCGTTGTCGTCAATAATTTTAATTCCGCACACATATGGGTTTTCAATAAACCTATTATCGTGTGGATAAGGTCTGCTCAAAGTCAAGTCAAATTCAATTGTCATTTCCGCACTTTTTACAAAATCCATTGATGAACCACTGTCTTCAACTAATTTTGGAAACCATTTTGTCCAATATCCGATTGATTTCAAAATTTTTCTTGTCAACAATTCTTTCGGTTCTGAGTTCTTATTTAGAATATCAACTTCAAGTTTGTTAAGTCCAGTTTTCCGCATTTGAGTTAATAATAATCCAAGAAAATAGTCAGTTTCCATATAGTTCATTAAACTCACGAATGAGTGTCCGAAATTATGGGATACACTTTTTAATGTTTTGTGACTTGGCATTTAAATTCTGTTTTTATTCATTTTCAATTCCAAATTCCGCCCAGTTCAGCACATTAAATTCGTTTCTCCGAAAGTTAGAAAAATTTGATTTATTAAATATCAATTCCAGATTATTCTCGTTTCTCTCATAAGTTACAATCCAAGGCGAACATATTCGGTCAGTTAATTCGATTGATTCAGTAACAGAATTTTCTTCGCTTGTTATTTGTCCAATAATTTCAATTCGGTATGAGTTTTTCAGCTTCTCATATCTTGAGATTTCAAATCCGTTTTCGCAATTCAGAGTTTCGCATATCAATTCCGCAAAATTTTCCCCTTTTTCAAGAGAATTTTGGTTTTCAGTAATTAAAGTTAGTCGAAAGTTCTTCATTTTCTCAAATTGGCTACAACAATTGTATATGCGTACTGGTACGTATATTTCTTTTTTGTCCGTACTAATCTAAAGGATTTTTAATTGATTCAAAAGTATTTACCGCTACATGGGTGTAGATTTCTGTCGTCTTGCTCGATCCATGGCCTAGTAATACTTGAATTTGACGCAGATCAACACCCGATTCTAATAAATGAGTGGCAAAACTATGCCTTAAAACATGGGGTGTTACCCTGGTTCTTATTCGTGCTTTTACCGACGCCGTTTTTACGATTTTGAGTACGCTTTCCGCACTGTACTGTTTTCCCGGCCCGCCTTCAAAAAGAAATGTGGTGGGTTTATATTGTTTATAGTAAATGCGTAGATGTTCCAGTGCGGTCTTGGACAATAGGGTATTCCGGTCTTTGTTTCCTTTCGAATCCTTAACCAAGATCAGCATGCGCTTACTGTCCACGTCGCTTATTTTCAGGTTCAACAGTTCACTGCGCCTTAATCCAGAACCGTACAACAGTTCTATTATACACCTGTGCTTTATATTGTTGGTGTTTTCGATAACGGAAAGAATTTCTTGCTTTGAAATTACAGTGGGCAGTTTCGATGATTTTCTAGGACGCTCGATCTCATAAAATCGGTTCGGCATCCCTAAGACCACTTCGTAGTAGAATTTTATAGCGTTGATCACTTGGTTCAAATAGGAGTTCGATACATTTTTATGAATCAAAAATTGAAGAAAGGCCCTGATATCACTTTCATCAAGGGTTGCCAATTCCCTATCCTTGTAATGATTGATGAATATTTCAAAGAAGTTGACATAGGTTTTTACGGTAGCGTTGGCATATCGTTTCAGTTCAAGTTTTAAAAGGTATTCCTCAGGGCAAAGGCGGTATCCGGGTATGGGTTTTCGTTTTCTGAACCAAGAAACATCTACCGGTTCATCACTTTTGCTTACAGGCCTGTTTGAAAGAAAACGGTTATAATTGATCCAAACAACGCCCTTGAAGGTGTTGAAGATCACGCCTAGGTTTTCTTTAGTATGAGGTATATACGCCATTTGGTGCGCAGAGCTCCATTTAGGGTTGGGCAAGCCTTTAATCAGACCCTGTATAAGTCTGTCCGGAGAAAATTTTATGCCTATCATCTTTTGGCCGTTGATCATCAGATGATAAAGGGTTATGGATTTTAAATGTGGTGTATTAGAGGAAGCCATACTATTGGATTAATGGATATAAAGGCAATTTATAGGATAGAATTGATTTAGTCGTACCTTAAGCGAATATTGTTCGCATAGGAATTCACTTAAGTTTCTGGAAATGAGATTACAGCATGAATGTCTGTATTGTAAAAAGCAACTTACCGGTAGAACGGATAAGAAATACTGCAACCTGCACTGCAAGAGTGCCTACCAATACCAAAAGGAAAAGGAAAGACCGGAACGTTTCTATATCAGAGTGGACAATCAGCTGAAACTGAACCGGAAGATTTTAAAGGAATACAACAAAGGGGGGAAGGTAACGATCAGAAGCAGTGTGTTACTGGAACTGGGGTTCGACCCCAATTTTTTTACCCACTATTGGAAAAACCAAAAAGGGGAGGTGTACCTGTTCGTATACGAATACGGATTTTTAAAAAAAACTGAGAACGGAAGGGAAAAATATGTCTTGGTCACTTGGCAAGCCTATATGAAGAATTGACCATGCTATGCGTGCTGCAAAAACGCTGTTTTGCTAAAGTGTACGAAACGTTTACCCTATTCAATCACTTCCCATTTAGGGCCAGATGTTCCACAAATAAAGGGGTTTTGCAACCCATACCATAACGCATTTTTCCACCGCTCCGGTTGGGGACACACACCCTATTTTCAAAAATAGGTTCGCCTGTTTAATCGATGATGTCAAAACCGCAATAGGGTACCAACACCTCCGGTATACGAATACCTTCCGCTGTTTGGTAGTTCTCCAAAATACCCGCCAATACCCTAGGCAAGGCCAAAGAACTGCCGTTCAAGGTATGTGCCAATTGGCTTTTGCCCTCGGCATCCTTGTACCTTAATTTTAATCGATTGGCCTGGTAGGTTTCAAAATTGGAAACCGAACTAATTTCCAGCCATCGGTCCTGGGCGGTAGAGAATACCTCAAAATCATAGGTAAGCGCCGCTGTAAAACCTAGATCGCCGCCGCAAAGCCTTAAGACGCGGTACGGCAGCTTTAGTTCCCTTAAAAGGGTCTTTACATGCGCTACCATGCCATCCAACGCTTCGTAGGATCTGGACGGATGTTCTACACGTACAATTTCTACTTTATCGAATTGATGCAACCTATTTAGGCCACGTACATGTGCCCCATAGCTGCCGGCCTCCCTCCTAAAGCAGGGGGTGTAACCGGTGTAGGTGATAGGAAAGTCTGATTCGTTAAGGATAAGGTCCCTAAAAATATTGGTAACGGGTACCTCTGCCGTAGGAATCAGGTACAGGTCATCTGCGGTAATGTGGTACATCTGTCCTTCTTTGTCCGGTAACTGCCCCGTTCCATAGCCCGATAGCTCGTTTACCAAATGCGGTACTTGTATTTCTGTATATCCCGCTTCCGTATTCTTGTCAAGAAAATAGGAGATAAGGGCACGCTGCAAGCGGGCACCTTTACCTTTATAGACCGGAAAACCGGCGCCCGCAATTTTAACGCCCAGTTCAAAATCGATGATGTCATACTTTTTGGCCAGCTCCCAATGGGGTAAGGCCTCGGCATCCAGGACAGGTACTTCGCCTTCCCTGAATACCTCTTCGTTATCCGTTTCTGAGCTGCCGGCAGGTACTGAGGAATGGGGCGTATTGGGTATTTGATAAAGTAGCTGCTGTAATTCGGTCGCGGCGGTGGTCAACGCTTCGCCCAGTTGTTTGGATTCCTCCTTTAAGGCCACCGTTTGTTCCTTTTGCAGATTGGCTTCCTGCACCTTCCCTGTTTTATATAGGGTGCCTATTTCTTTTGAGATCCTGTTCAATTCTGCCAAAACATTATCTAATTGGGTCTGGGTAGCACGTCTTTTTTCGTCGAGCCGTAGTACGTCTTCCAATAACGGTTTGGCATCGATATTTCGTTTTCCAAGGGCCGCGGTAAATTGTTCCTTTTGCTCCCGTATAGACTGTAATTGTAACATTCCACTTTAGATTTGGCAGCAAATTTACAGTATTCTTAGCTTTAAATTAGATACTTTTAAGACCTAAACACCGATCAATATGGTTTTTGAACACTTTGCACTAAATGTGGCTAATGTGGAAGCGGTCAGCACCTGGTATTGCACGCACTTGGGGCTTAGCATTACCAGCCAGCAAAAGGACAAGCCGTACATGACCTTTCTGGCAGATGGTTCTGGTCGTGTAATTATGGAATTTTATTCGAGGAACGATGCCCCTATGCAGGAGTTTGCCCAAGTACATCCCTTAACCTTTCATGTTGCATTTGTCTCGGAGGATGCGGAGACCGATAAAAAACGGTTACAAACCGCAGGGGCCCATTTTGTGGAAGATATCCATAAGGAGGATGGTAGCCACTTGGTTATGTTACGGGATCCTTGGGGCATGCCATTACAGCTATGCCAACGTGCCAAAAAGTTTTAGCTTTAGCTTTAGTTTTTTTGGTCGAGGTTTGAGGGGAATATCCAAGTGTGATGCTCCAGTGGTTTCCAAGGTTCGGCGGCCAAGTCGGTCTGTGGGTCTATGAACGGCTCAAACGGCTTGCCGTTAATGCTCACCTTGCTGTTTACGAGATAAACGCTTACTTCCTTTCCGTCTTTTTTGAATTCCCGTTTTAAAAAGTGCGCAAATTGCCATGCAAAATCAGGATAGGAAAACACCTTTCGTTCCTGGCCGGCGTTCAGGTAATTTTCAGGGCGTATCGCAATGGTTTCCTTGGTATTCTTATCGATTACCTTAAAACTCCCTACCCCATTTCTACTTCGCAGCATCATCCGCCAGCTCATCCGGTGGCCTTCCTCCGTCCAAAGAACATCATCTTGGATAAGATAGTGCCTTAGGGGAAGTACGAATTGAATGATGAAGTATGCGGATAAACCTGCCAGTAGGATCGGTTTTGATTTTGGACTGCCCATTTCAAAAGCGGTATAGGCTTTCTTCTTCTTAAAAAAGATATTTCTGATGGTTTCCGGTTCAAAGAAAAATACGGTGAAGGCTAACGACAAATAGGGGAAAATACCAATTTGGAAAACAACAGAGTTGAATAAATGAAAAAAAATGGATAGCACAAAGGCCAGTTTGCGTGTGGGCTTCCAAAGTAATGCGGGCACGATGAGGAGGTCAAAAAGTATCCCTGCAGTACCTATGATGGTATGGACCCAGGGTTGCTGCAACAGCTCCCCAACCAAAGGGTAACCTTTTTTGGGCTGCATGAGTACGCCAATCATACTAAAATCCAACCAATCGCCATATAACTTCGCAATGGAGGCATAAACGTAGACGATAAATAACTGTAGTACGACCACCCACTTTACGATTCCCAACATGGCATTGGTCTTAAGTTCCGGTCGTTGGCGTGCATCGATGGAATGGCTCCTGTGCGCCGGAAAAAAGCACATGAGGGCAGAAACCAAAACCAGCAAGTAATAGTGGTTGTTATATGCTGTTTTCTGCATAAGATAGGTACCGGTCCACAGCAGGGTGAAGGCAATAATGCTTGCCCTATACTTAAAACCTAGGGCGATGCATAACCCCAAAAGGCCCATGCAGCAAAAATAAAAATACATGCCGGGCCCGGGTAAGGGGCGAATCCATTCAAAATCTATAAATGGGAAATGGTATTGGGGTGTGATCAGGTTGCGCCGCACCCAACCGGTGGCTATGGCACCAAAACATTCCAAGGAGACCAAAATGCCGAAAAAAATACGGAAGATGATCAAGGGGCTATTATCCATCCGCTGAAATAACAACCGGTTCAACATATCAGCGATTTATAAATTGTAAAGAGTGCTCCTTGTCTTTTTCCAATTGTGCCTTTAGGACTTCAACGGATTCAAATTTATGCTCATCACGCAAACGGTCCAGAATAGCTATTTGTATTCTTTTGTCGTAGAGGTCGGCATTAAAGTCGAAAAAATGGATTTCAACAGATTTTTCGGTCCCGTTTACGGTGGGGTTGAACCCTATGTTCATCATCCCATAAACGGTTTGCCCGTTCAGCGTACTCTTTACCGTGTAGGCCCCATTTTTGGGAATAAGTTTATACGGTTCCTCAATATATAAATTGGCGGTAGGGTAGCCCAATTGCTTGCCGATCCCCTTTCCTTTTACAACGGTGCCGGTAAGCATATAGGGATAGCCCAAATAGCTATTGGCCGTTTCAACATCCCCATCGTCCAGCGCTTTTCTAATTTTTGTGGAACTTACGGATACGTCCTCTATTTCCTGGGCGGGAATTTCATCTACCGTAAAATCCAAGGTATTGCCAAAGGCGATAAGGTCTGTGATATTGGCCGTTCTATTGCGGCCAAACCGATGATCGTAACCAATGATTACTTTTTTGATGTTCATCGTATTCACCAGAATATCCCTTACGAATTCGGTCGCCGTAAGTCTTGAAAAGTTTGTCGTAAACGGATGTATGACCAGTATATCAAGGCCCAGGCCTTCCAATATCTCAATTTTCTCCTCTATGGTATTGAGCAGCTTTATGTCGGCATCCTTCTGTAATACCATCCGCGGATGTGGGAAGAAGGTGAGTACCGCAGATTTAAGCTCCGTACTGTTGGCATGGTTTATGATTTTATCCAGTATTTTCCTATGGCCAATATGCACCCCATCAAAGGTGCCAATGGTCATGACGGTGGCATAAGCTTCTTTATATTTAGAAATTCCGTGGACTGTAATCACCTATGATAGAAAATAATAAAGACTTATATTTGATTCTGAGATAAAAGCCCCTCAATGGTTGCAAAATTACGCCTAGTTTTTTCAATTACCATACTATTTCTTTCCTTTTACGGGGCAGCACAAAGTACGTATTGGAAAAATACGGAATTAAAAGGAAACAGCAGGCAAATTTCAAAAAAGCAACTACGGGTTGATAAATCCGTCGCTTTTACACTGAACCAGACGCTTTTTACCCAGGCCCTTACTTCAAAATCGGGAAATAGGGTAGTCTATTTCCCAGATGAAAATGGGAATGAAATCGGATTCGAAATTACGGAGGTCCCTCTTTTTTCCAAGGAACTTGCAGAAAAATATCCCTCTATAAAATCCTTTAAAGGGAGTGCGTTGAACGATGCTGGCAAACAGATTCGGTTTAGCGTTTCGCACAAGGGCGTGCAGAGTATGATCAATACGGCAGGGGAGAAAGCTGCCCTGTTTATGCAGAAATCTGCTGATGATACCTATGTTGTCTATCGAAGAACGGAACAAACCCAGCGCGATCTCGATTTTATTTGTAGGACCATGCCAGCGGCATTAACGCATACCCCTGCTACTACTGCTAAATTGGTCGATGACCAATCCTTACGTAGGTTTAGGGTAGCGGTTTCGGCATCGGGGGAATATACCCAATTCCACGGGGGCACAAAGGCGGATGCCCTTGCCGCCATCAACGCAACGCTAACCCGGGTCAACGGCGTTTTTGAACGGGACCTGGCCATAACCTTGGAGCTTATCGGTACTACGGATGCCGTAATTTATTTGGACCCTCAGACCGATCCCTATACCGGTAGTCTAAGTGCCCAAGTACAAAGCACCCTTACCAATTTCATAGGGGAGGCCAATTATGACATAGGGCATTTGTTCAATCAACAAGACAATACCTTGGATGGTAATTCTGGATTCATTGGAGCGGTCTGTAGGAATAACCAAAAGGGTAGTGCATACACTACCTTATCGACTCCTGTGGGCGATCTGTTCGATATAGATTTGGTGGCGCATGAAATGGGACACCAATTTGGGGCCAACCATACGTTTTCCCACATTTCCGAAGGTACCAACGTGCAGGTAGAACCGGCCAGTGGAACCACCATCATGGGCTATGCCGGCATTACAGGTAACAATGACGTGGCGGCCAATAGCAACGATTATTTTCATTATGTAAGCATTGTGCAGATTAGGGAATACCTACAGACCATTTCCTGCGGACAGGCCCAGGTATTAACGAACGCTCCCCCCGTTTTAACACCCTTATCGAATTATAATATACCTAAGGGGACCGCTTTTGTGCTTTCTGCGGAAGCCACGGATAGTGACCCCTTAGATGTACTTAGTTACGCCTGGGAACAGATAGACAATGGGGTGGTCACCCAAGCCACTTTTGGCCCCACTAATCCGGCCGGCGCCAATTTTAGGTCCTTGCCACCTAGTATAGGCCCAGACCGTTATTTCCCTAATTTGTCGCGTGTTTTAAACGGACAATTGACCCAGACCGTACCTGTTGAAGGAGGTGCTTGGGAAACCGTGTCCACTATAGGCCGCAATTTAAATTTTTCGCTAACGGTGCGCGACAATGCATTGAACGGGGGGCAATCGGTTTCGGATGAACTACAATTATCCGTAATCAACGATGCGGGGCCTTTCGTGGTTACCTCCCAAAACACACCGCAGTCTTACGTTGCGGGGTCTGTGCAGACCATCAACTGGGACGTCGCCAATACCAATATCGCCCCGATAGGGGCAACATCGGTCGCGCTCCTTTTGTCCACCGATGGGGGACTTACCTTTCCCATAACCTTGGTAGACAATACCGCTAACGATGGGGAACATCGTATTATCCTTCCAAGCATAGACACCAGTAATGCCCGGATCATGGTTAAGGCTACGGACAATATTTTTTTTGCCGTCAACGCTTCGGATTTTGGGATAACGCCGTCAGAAATTGTATTGAATTTCGCTGAGGTTACCTTTGATGTCTGTCAGCCAGATGACATCAGTATCCCATTTGTTTACGAGACCTACCTGGGGTTTAACGAGGAAAGTACGTTTAGCGTCGCCAATATACCTGTTGGGCTTACCGCCCAGTTTACACCCGGTACCGCAACGGCTACGGGCGCACCGGTAACCTTGGATTTGGAGGGGGTTTCCAATTTGGCAGTAGGGACCTATCCTATTCAGGTCTTGGCCACTGCCGCTACGATAAGTAAGGACATCACCTTGCAATTACTTGTATATGACACCAATTTTGAAGTCGTGCAGTTAACGGCTCCTGCCAATGGTTTCATGGATGCCTCCAAAGAAGTCCTACTGGAGTGGGTTGCCAATGTTGGAAATACTGCATATGATATTGAAATTGCCACTGACGCTGGGTTTACGGATATTGTGGAGGCGGCTACGGTAAGCGGTAACAGCTACCCACCATCACTGCTGGAAAACAATGCCGAATATTTCTGGCGTGTAAAACCCAAGAACGCTTGTGGCGAAGGAACATTTAGCGCTCCTTTCAGCTTTGCGACCATACAGTTTAATTGTGCTACCAAGAATGCGGGCGGACTCCCAATAGCAATTTCAAGTAGCGGTACCCCGGTCATCTCCTCTAAAATTGTTTTTTTTGAGGACCTTCCTGTGGCCGATATCAATGTGACCTTGGATTTGGAACATACCTTCCTGGCAGATTTGGTCATCAACCTTATTTCCCCAGCAGGGACTACAGTGGTCTTGGTATCAAGCTCCTGTGGCGATTCGCGAAACATCAACGCTACCTTTGATGATGACGGTAGTGCTTTTGTTTGCGCCACGAACCCTGCGATTAGCGGTACCGTTAAACCCATAGGAACACTAAGTGCTTTTAACGGTGAGTCTATTCTAGGGGAATGGACGCTTGAAGTTAGGGATAATGCACCTTCGGACGGAGGCCGCTTAAAAACTTTTTCATTGGAAGTGTGTGTGGAGGGTGACTTTAGACCGGATGCCGATCAGGACGGGGTTTTTGATGATACCGACGACTTGTGCCCGGGTACTCCTTTAGGGCAGGAAGTAAATGCAAGCGGATGTCCAATTTACCGTTTTCCAAGTGAGAATTTTAGTGTTCGCCTACAAAGTGAAACATGCAGGGATAACAACGATGGTGAAGTATTGATTACCCCAAAACTGGCTTTGGACTATCAAATTACCGTTGCTGGAAATGGAATAGACCTTAGCCAAAGCTTTACCAATTCCTTTAATCTGGCCAATTTGAGTGCTGGGAGCTATACACTGTGTATAACGGGTACGGATGGTCTTATTACCTATGAGGAATATTGTTTGGATGTGCAGATTACGGAACCGCAGCCCCTATCCGTTAGCTCCCAACTGGGCTTGGCAGGTAGTCAAGTGTTGGTTTCTTTGTCCGGCGCCCCGTCTTACTTTATTGAATTGAATGGTATCCTTACACAGACCACCGAAAGTGAGGTTACCTTAGATTTGGACAAGGGACTCAATACCCTAAAAGTATTTACCGCTATTCCCTGCCAAGGAATTTTTGAAGAGCAAATTCTTCGTTATAGCGAACCCATTGTTTTTCCAAATCCGGTGCGGGACCTTGTAACCATTCAGCTGGGAAATAAGGCACCGGTTTCCGTAACTATATTTAGCGCAGATGGAAGGTGGATCGCTACCAAAAAGCTGCAATCGCAGCAAGGAAGTGTTTCATTGGATTTGAGTAGCTATGCCACGGGAATCTACTACTTGCGGTATGAAGGAAATGGAATTAAGGGAACCTCTAAAATTAGTAAGGAATGATACGTGCTTTATTTGTTGGGTTCTGTTTGTTGGTCGTCTTGAATGGATGTAAAAAGAAGAGCGACCCCAAACCGCCGGAAGCTGCACTGTTGCTTTTTCCGGAACTAAATTCAGAATGTACGACCGGGGTCAGTTTAGGGGAAGAAACGAGCCGGGTAGAATTTCTATGGTCGCCCGCAGACAATACCGAAACCTATGAACTTAGGGTTACCAATATAAACACCGGTACGGTGCAGACCATCGTTTCCGCTACAACGTCTGCCAGTCTGCCCTTGGCAAAAGGCGAACCCTTTTCCTGGTTGGTGCGTTCCAGGAACGGGGAAGTGGATGCCACGGTATCGAGTAACGTCTGGAACTTTTACAATGCGGGATCTAGAACCACCTTTGCCCCGTTTCCGCCTGCAATAAGCAGCCCTGCATCATCAGAAAATGTCTTTAAGGATATTAATAATGAAATTACGCTGTCCTGGTCCGCTTCAGATCTGGACAATGATATTGACCGTTATGAGGTCTATTTTTCAGTAGAAACAGACCCGTCCGACCTAATTCGAACCCTTTCGCCAGCTACTACCAGCATCAAGGTATCGGTTACTTCAGACACGGTGTACTACTGGAAAGTTGTGGTATTCGATGCCGAAGGAAACAGTTCCAGTTCCAGTGTGTACAATTTTAAAGTGCTGTAGGCCCGCTAGGTATTGTTGTACTGGTTCATGGTACGCGCTATACCGGCAAGTACAAAAGAGCTTATGACAGCTGTAGCTCTGGTTAAACGTTCGGTCATGGTTTCTTTTTCCGTTTCGTTCCACTCACCCAAAACGTACGCTACCTGTCTCCCTTTTCCAAAATCCGCCCCTACGCCAAATCGGAACCTGTTGTAGGAAATGGTTTGTAGAAATTGCTGGATATCCTTTAGTCCGTTATGGCCGCCATCACTGCCTTTGGTCTTGATTCGTAGGGTGCCAAATGGTAAATTGATATCATCGGTAATTACCAAAAGGTTGCCTAGCGGAATATTTTCCTTGTCCATCCAATATTTTAAGGCTTTACCACTGCGGTTCATATACGTTGATGGTTTAAGGCAAAGTACCGTTCTTCCTTTTATTTTAAACGAACCCACATCCCCAAGCTTTAGGGTTTCAAAAGAAAATTCCTGGGTTCTGGCAAGTTCGTCCAAGATTTTAAAACCAATATTATGGCGTGTTTCTGCATATTCGTCTCCAATATTGCCAAGGCCTACGATTAAGTATTTTTTCATGGGGTATTTCTCTGTCGTGCTATTGCTTTTTCGCGTAAAAAACGATTTTAAAAAAGGGAGCATATCACGATTACGTTAGATTGTAAAAATACAAAAGCATCCCAATACGTATATTGGGATGCCCTGTTCTATTTATTTGAAACTGATTAAGCTTATTCTTGAGTAGCCTCTTCAGCAGCGTTGTCGGCACCTTCTGCACCTTCAGCTCCCTCTTCAGCCCCTTCTTCACCTTCTTCCAGTTCTTCGTCAAGAACAACAGCGGCACGTGCAGTTTTAACCTGTACCACAACGGTTGTGTCTGGATGTAAGATGGTGAAATCATCGCTCTTCAATGATGCAACGGCAATATGCTGACCAATTTTTAATTTGGAAATATCTACGTCAAAGAAATCCGGTAATTTGTCTGGCAGTGCTTTAATGGCCAGTTTACGCTTTCTAAACAATAAACGTCCACCATTACGAACCCCTGGGGAATTTCCTTCCAAACGAACAGGAATGTTCATGGTAACCATCTTGTCATCGAATAATTGATAAAAATCAATGTGGATGATGCTATCCGTCACCGGATGGAACTGTATGTCCTGCATTACCGCGTTAACCTTGGCCCCACCATCCAATTCAATTGCAACCGTATGTGCATTTGGAGTGTAAACCAAGTCTCTGAACGATAGTTCATCCGCTGAAAAGTGTAATGGTTTATCCCCTCCGTATACTACGCAAGGAACCTTTCCAGCATTACGTAGGGCTTTGGTCGCCTTTTTGCCCACGCTTTCTCTTTCTGATCCTTTAATTGTAATTGACTTCATTATATGTATTAAAAATTAATATTCAACTTTAGTTTTGACTTCGACTCCGCTCGGTCACTCTTATCTGATTTCCCTCTAAATTTATTCGCCAATTAAGTTAGCGGAGCGCAACTTTTTTAGTGGTGATTTGGCGTAGCCAAAATCACATCAAAAATTTAGAAGAGATAGAGTTGTTATTATGCACTTTGTCCATGACATCTGCGAACAGATCGGCACAACTCAGTACCCTCACTTTGTCACTTTTTATTTCAATGGGAATCGAATCTGTAATAATCAACTCCGTTAGTTTTGACTTTTCTATTTTCTCGTAGGCATTGCCGGACAATAACCCATGCGTGGTAATTGCCCTTACACTTTCCGCCCCGCGTTCCATCATCAAATCTGCCGCCTTTGTAAGCGTTCCTGCCGTGTCTACCATATCATCTACAAGCACCACGTTCTTACCCTGTACGTCGCCAATAAGTTCCATGTGGGAAATGACATTGGCTTTTTCCCGTTGTTTATAACACACGACCACATCACTATCCAATGCCTTGGAGTAGGCGTAAGCCCTTTTGGAACCACCCATGTCCGGAGAGGCAATGGTCAGGTTTTTGAGCCCAAGATTTCTTAAGTAAGGTAAAAATAGGGTCGAGGCAAAAAGATGGTCCACAGGTTTTTCAAAAAAGCCCTGTATCTGATCGGCATGCAGGTCCATGGTAATGATACGGGTGGCTCCTGCGGCTTCCAACATTTTGGCAACCAATTTTGCGGCAATAGGCACTCTGGGTTTGTCCTTCCTGTCTTGCCGTGCCCATCCAAAATAGGGCATTACCGCAGTTATATGACGTGCCGATGCTCTTTTGGCGGCATCGATCATCAACAGCATTTCCATTAAATTCTCGGGACCCGGATGTGTGGAACCAATTATAAAAATGCGTGTTCCACGGATAGATTCCTCAAAGGAAGGCTGAAATTCGCCATCGCTGTACCGGGAAAAGGAAATTTTGCCCAATTCAGCGCCATAAGCTTTGGCAATCTTTTTTCCTAAGGCCGTACTCTGTGTACAGGCGAAAATTTTTGGTTGCGGAACTTGATACGGCATAGCTATTGTCTTGTTTCCCTACAGTTCTTCCAGTTTAATGGAAAGCGCTGTTTTTTAAGGAGGTGCAAATTTAAAAATTTAATTCGGTTAGGAATGCATAAATGTTTATATTTTTGGTTGTGGAAAGAAAATAATTTTTTAATTTCGCAGTCCTATTTTTAGTGTGCCGCATTAAGCGGTAAATGCGCTCGAGTGGCGGAACTGGTAGACGCGCTGGATTCAAAATCCAGTTCTTCGGAGTGCGGGTTCGATTCCCGCCTCGAGTACGATTAACAGATTAAATTAAACCAAAACCCTGTAAAACATTTGTTTACAGGGTTTTTTAGTTTCTAGAATGCTCGGTACTGGATAGGAAAAGGGATACCTTTTTTAAATGAAAAGCAATGCCGACCAGCGTAATAAAAGGACCGGGCCATTTAGGAATTTAAATTAGGTCTAGGACATAGCCTAAAATCCAGTATAATAATAGGAAGACAAAAAACGTTCCGATGCAGCCACAATTTCCGCCTCCTATTTTTCGTGCTCCATACCATGCGCCAAAAATCTGAATCAGTTTTTTCATTTAAAATATGCTTAGACCCCTTTAATTCCCTCCGGGATAATTAAACAATCAAAGTGCTTGGTCAGTTTGTTTTATTTAATTAGATATTTAGGTAGGTCTTCTACCCGCTTGCAGCAGAGTTGATCCATGACTTGTTTAAATTGCGTTTTAAGCATGCTTATGGTATGGTCGCCTCCTTTTTGTCCTAGGGCTCCAGTACCATAAACAAAAGACCGGCCCATAAAAGTAAATCTTGCGCCGCAAGCCATTGCGCGGGCCACATCGGGGCCGGACCGTAATCCGCTATCCATCATTATTTCTATTTGGTTTCCGTATGTAGGTTCCAACTCCAAAAGCGAATCAATGGTAGCCTGTGCCGCATCGAGTTGTCTGCCGCCGTGGTTGGAAAGTATGATGCCATCAAAACCCATGCGTATGGCATCCTTTGTATCTTGTTCGGAAGCAACACCTTTCAATACCAGCTTTCCCTTCCATCGATCACGTATTGGTTTTATCCGTTCCTCGTTCAAACGGCCAGAGAAGGTTTTGTCCATAAACGCACCTAATTGCTTCAGATTAAGTCCTTCTGGCGTGTAGGGTTTCAAGGTTTCAAAAGTAGGTTGCCCGTATTTTAATGTGTTTATGGTCCAAGCAGGTTTACCCAAAATTTGAAGAATATTGGAAATGGTCATTTTTGGGGGCAGTGCCAAGCCATTTCTAAAATCACGTGGGCGGTATCCAAAGGTAGGTACATCACATAAGAGCACTAGAACAGGACAGCCTGCCGCCTCGGCACGGTCTAAGATGCTATCACGTATGGCATCTTCAACAGGGTTGTAGAGCTGAAACCAGGCGTTGCCCTCGGTAAGTTCACTTGCTTTTTCAATATCCATGGTGGTCACGGTACTTAGGATAAAAGGGATGTTGTGGCTATGGGCCGCCTTGGCCAAAATGGCGGGCGTATTGGGCCACATTAAGCCCTGTAGGCCCACCGGGGCTATACCAAAGGGGGCGTCGAATTCCATGCCCAATACCTTGGTTTTTGTTGTCGTGTTTCCTTCGTTTCTTAAGTAGCGCGGCTCTAATTTTATTTTCCGTATCTCGGCCGTATTCCGGTTAAGGCTCACATCTTCATTGCAGCCTCCGTCCAAATATTCAAAAGCAAATTTTGGAATTCTACTTTTGGCCTTGGTTCTCAAATCCTCAACGGATGGGTAGTCTGAACTAAAACTATTTGGCATGGCTTTTTTGGTTTGATTGTACACTTGAAGATATTATTATTTGACTTAATTAATGGGAGGTTTGTCCTTATTTTTCAATTCTGTTTGCACTCTATTAAGCCATTCCATTCTATAAGCTAACGATACCATCCTACGAAGCCGTTTGATATGCTTCATCGCCTTGTTATTTCCAATGTTTGACTGACCTAGCTTCGGTACCAAGCACCTCAGATAGTTTTCAAATCCAACAATAAAACCATAGTCCAATTCTTTGAGGGCGATGTCCGATATTCCATATTCATCTAGAATATAGTCCAGCATATATCGTTGGCTAGTATTGTGTTGACCTAGAGTGTTGTTATGCAGTTTCTATTGTATCTTATCATTTTGGTAATCAACCAGTTATTTAAATGAAAAACGTTTTTTCGATTCGCCCATAAACTCTGCACTAACAGTTTGGGAAGTAAATAAGCTATCATCCAATTTCAACTGCTCATAAATCTGAAATTGCGTTGATTGGACTTCGTTAAGATACGGATTAAGTGCCTTAGAAACTTTGCTAGTGCCGCTTGCTCTTTGTATTATGGAATTCCAAGTAGTAACATTAATCTTTCGCTTAAGACTAATATTTACGGGTTAACCGTTCAATGTAATTCTTACTTAAATGGTCGTTTTGTCATTTACGGCACGAGAAGCATATATCCGGAACAGGATAGAAAATGTTGATGAAGTACGTATAGTTGACGTCTTTTAAATGTTAAACATTTAGTGAGACGAAACTCAAATCAACTAGACTAGAACAACAAGATATACCTTTTTTTCATCTATGTTGACGATTAAAAAATAATGTTGACGATTAATGACCTTTTAGAATCAAATAGAACCAAATTCTATGATTGCCCTAAAATGATAAAACCTTGTAAATCATAGGATTTACAAGGTTTTGAGGGATTTTGATTTCCCCTTTAGCGGTCTGGACGGG
>CAWBZP010000006.1:0-44717 GCA_963793365.1 uncultured Flavobacteriaceae bacterium
TGGGCATAAGGGGGCGGCATTGAAGAAGGTAGGTGTAGAATCCAGAAAGGATTTGGAAAAATTCTTTGGTAAGCAAGTGCATCTGGAACTATATGTTAAAGTCAACAAAAACTGGAGAAGCAACGAACGTCAACTAAAACGGTTTGGGTACAATAATTAAGGAACCAGAAATTCTAGCTTAGGTATTTTGGGCCCGGTCAATTGTTCTTTGGAATGATAAAAGAGACAGGAAGCACATTCGATTCAAATTTTTAAGGTCTTTTTCATAAAAGTATGAAGGTCGCTCATTTGGGACGCCCCCTTCTTTTTTCCATACCTTCCAAAAAAATATAAAACAAACCAAAGTACTACACTAAAAATCATTAACCCTATTTGGAGTCCATAGGGCCGGCCTAAAGCGGCACTTGAATAAGCCCATATTCCAAGGATAATAAAGAGGGTTGCCAAGCCAAAATGGAGAAACATAAAAAAAGTCCATAAGGTAGGATTGGGACCAAAAAGTCCATAAACCACCGTTTCATCATTATCTTCAATTACTTCCAATTGCAACTGCGGGGACCAAAAATGGGTTTCATTTTCGGTAAGTTTAATAAAAACATGGTCGTCCAAGATTTTGATGATAAATCGTGTTTGGGCTACATCCTGAAAGGCAATTAAAGCCGATTCTTTCGAGACGTCTAATTTTAATTGGAATCGGGGTCGAAGAACAATTTCATTTGATACCGTTTTCATAAGGTTGTTTGTTCGGAGATAAGATATTCAATTCTTTCCTATTAAACATTTTCGGCCATGATTTTTTACAGATTTAGAATTATTAGCGCTTGATGATTTTATGCGATATTGTAATGCTTCCCCTTGATTTGATATCAACATGAAAATCACCCTTTGCACAAAGTTCGGGAGTTTGGGTTTGGCTGAAAATTGATAAGTCTGCCCGGTACTATATTTTCTGAACCTTTAAAAATCCATGGAAGTTGTACTCGGGTTTCAAACAGTTTTTATTGGTGTAAGTATCAGATATCCTGAAACTGCTTGAAAATCCCAAAAAATCTTTGATTACCTTTTTTAGCTTGTAGTATACGGATTTTGAAATACTTGATAATGTACTAAAGGAGTTAAATTTTTACCTCTAATAAACAATTAGTTTAGGTTTCTTGGATTAAAATCTTATTTTTGAATTATCGGTGAAATACCAAAATCATCGATTAACTACCTAATTCCCTCAGTAGATGCAGAATATAATCATTTTTGGAGCCTCTGGCCATGGTAGTGTGGTATTGGATTGCATTGAGCAAGAAGGCAAGTATAATGTGATTGGTTTTGTAGATTCCTTCAAAAAAAAGGGTACAAGAATAAATGGGTATCAAGTTCTAGGTAGTGAATACGATTTACCTTTTTTAACGAGTAGGTTCAATATAAGCGGAGGAATCGTTGCTATTGGCGATAACTGGACAAGAAAACTTATAGTAGATCGTATTGTAAAGATAGTTCCAAACTTTAATTTTATAAATACCGTTCATCCCAAGGCCATATTGGGGAAAGATATTTTGATGGGGTGTGGTAATGTGTTTATGCCGGGTGCCATCGTAAATGCCAATGCCATCGTCCATGATTTTTGTATTATAAATACAAATGCCTCCCTTGGCCATGACGGTATTATGGATAGTTATTCTAGTTTGGCACCTGCCGTCTGTAGTGGAGGTGGCTTAAAACTGGGGCGATTTTCAGCGGTTAGTCTAGGAGTTAATATAATTAATGGCATTGAAATAGGGTGCCACACCATTATTGGGGCTGGTTCTTTGGTCGTCAATAGCTTTGGGAACAACTTAATGGTCTACGGTTCACCGGCTAAAGCGATACGGGAAAGAGAAAATGGCGAGCCTTATTTATATTCCTCTCAAAAATTACAACCCACAAAAGCTAAATTCATTAAGAATTCATAATGAATTTTAACAGAAACAGGTATATATTGAAGTTGCCACTTTAAGTACTACCTTTGCGCCAAATTTAAGCTATGGGTGCTATTGTTGCTATCGTAGGGAGACCTAATGTAGGTAAATCAACTTTTTTTAACCGATTAATTCAAAGACGGGAGGCCATCGTAGATGCTGTTAGCGGTGTTACGCGAGACCGCCATTATGGTAAAACGGATTGGAACGGTAGGGAATTCTCCATTATTGATACCGGTGGTTATGTGGTAGGGAGCGATGATGTTTTTGAAAAAGAAATCGATAAACAAGTGGAGTTGGCCATAGGGGAGGCGGATGCCATTATTTTTATGGTAGATGTGGAATCTGGGGTTACCGGAATGGACGAGGACGTGGCTAAATTATTGCGCAGGGTAAAAAAACCCGTTTTTTTGGCCATTAATAAGGTCGATAATGCAAAAAGGGCGGAAGATGCTGTTGAATTCTATGCCTTGGGGCTAGGCGAATATTATACTTTGTCCAGTATAAACGGGAGTGGAACGGGAGAATTGTTGGATGCCCTGGTTAAGGAATTACCCGAAATAGAGGAGGAAAAGAGCGATTTACCGCGGTTTGCAGTGGTTGGAAGGCCAAATGCGGGTAAATCATCGTTTATAAATGCCCTTATTGGAGAAGAACGTTATATTGTTACGGACATTGCCGGTACGACAAGGGATAGTATCGATACCAAATACAATCGCTTTGGTTTTGAATTTAATCTGGTTGATACCGCCGGAATCCGTAGGAAGTCCAAAGTAAAGGAAGATTTGGAATTCTATTCCGTGATGCGTTCCGTCAGGGCCATAGAACATTGCGATGTTTGTATACTACTGTTAGATGCCACCCGTGGCTTTGATGGTCAGGTAGAGAATATCTTTTGGTTGGCGCAACGCAACCACAAGGGAATCGTTATTTTGGTGAACAAATGGGATTTGGTGGAGGATAAGGAAACCAATACGATTAAACATTACACCCAAAAAATTAAAAAGGCCATTGAACCTTTTATAGATGTTCCCATTCTTTTTATTTCAGTCCTTACCAAACAACGAATTTACAAAGCCATAGAAACGGCGGTTGAGGTGTATAACAACCGAAACAAGAAAATAATCACCAGAAAGTTTAACGAGACAATGCTTCCCATCATCGAAGCCTATCCACCACCTGCCTATAAGGGCAAGTTCGTGAAAATTAAATTCTGCACCCAATTGCCTACACCGTATCCCCAATTTGCTTTTTTCTGTAACCTTCCGCAATATGTTCGGGAACCCTATAAGCGTTATCTGGAAAATAAGATTAGGGAGGAGTATGATTTTAGCGGTGTTCCTATTACGGTATTTATGAGGAAAAAATAAGTTGACAATCGCTTTTGATTTGTATTTTTATTAAAAAACGGATCATGAGGCAATTTTTATGGTTTTTGATTTTCCTTTCATCCGTCAACTTAACCTTGGCCCAGATGCCAGGTAAAGATGCGGCACTTCGTGAAAATATTTACCTCCATCTAAACAAAACCATCTTTTATCCAGGCGAGTCGCTCTGGTTTGCGGCATATGTACAAGACCAGTTTTCCAAATCAGTATCGCTAAGTACCAAAAATCTTCATGTAGCACTTTCTGATTCACAAGGAAAGGTAGTTTCCAAAAAAATATTTTCTGTCGAAAATGGAGTTGCTCAGGGTGATTTTGAATTGGATACTACGTTTACCGCAAGCGCATACAATCTTACGGCATGGACAAACTATATGCGAAATTTCGAAAATCTAAAACCCTTCCAACAACGGATCAAGCTGCTAAGGGAAAGCTTCGATCAAGGCATTGAAGGGCATTTAGAATCTACTAAAATCATTGCATATCCTGAGGGGGGTTCATTGATAGCGGACACATACAACCAAGTAGCTATCCGCTTAATGAACGCGCAGGGTAGAGGTATCCCTCAGAACAGAATGTACTTAATAAATAGCTCAGGTACTTTGCTGAGGTCTGATATAGCCACGGATGAATGCGGGTTTGGACGTATAGGATTAATAATAGATAAAGACGAGGAATATATTTTACGGCTTGCCGGACCAGATGGTCTCAATGTCGATCAAGTATTACCCTCGGCGGAAATTGGGGAGTTAGGTGTTCAAGTAGATAATAAGTTCGATAAGGCGGTCTTAGTAAGGCTCACTGGGTCCGAGCAGCTTATTGCACAAAAAAATGGACAACAATATACCATTGGTATTTTTCAAGATGACGATTTGCTACTGGAAAATATTATAATAGGTAAAGGTGAACTATCCATAGCAATTGATAGAAATGCAATGCCGTATGGTGTAAATACTGTGGTGCTTTTAAACGAAGATTTGGAGCCGATTGCACATAGGTTATTTTTTAATAAGAGAGAAAGCAGCTCCCGCATCTTACCTTCGTTACGTACAATCCATTCTATGGAAGGCGATAGCTTACGCTTAAAGATTGAATTACCCAAGGACGTGAACAGAGAGGCTATCTTAAGTGTATCCGCTCTACCTCTTGGTACCTATGCCTACAATCCGAGCAATGATATAACTACGTCATTTGTAATAAACCCATACTTAAAAAATAGTCCTGAATTTGGCTTAGGGTATTTTGGAAAGGATTGGAATAGGCAAGAATGGTTTCAGTTGGATACCAGACTCGTTATGGAGGGAAATGGAAGTTATACTTGGGATTCCCGTGCTTTGAATGAGGAAAAGAATCAATATGTCCTGGAAAACGGGTTCTTGGTAACGGGAAGTATAGCAAAAACTTATTCCAATGAAGCGAAAAAAGTCTACCTGAAGACGAATCAAATAGGGCAACACATACTGGAGGACCTAAAAAAGGATAAAACCTTTTCGGTAAAAATGAACCTTATGGCAGGGGATTCCTTGGGTGTTTTGGCCCTGGGCTCCGACGGAAAGCCAATAAAGTCCAAATTGGTTATAAATATGGAAGAAAAAAGTGTAGCCATCCCTGCACCTTATGTAAAACAACGCAATAGTAGACAACAAGAAAGTAGGGAAATCATTACAAACCCAATTTTTTTTACATCTAAGGACGGCAATGTCATAAAGCTGGACGAAGCCGTTATAAAAGCGAAAATTAAAAATCGTAAAAAAGTAGATTTAGGACCGTTTATGGTAGCTAATTTTATAGACGATAGAGACGTCAAGTTAACACCAACGATACGAAGTTATATCATGAGATACGGTATTGTACCTGTCTATACTCCTAATGGTGATTTACTTTTGAGAAAGCGATTTGCGCCTGGCCATCCACGCCCCTTTTTCTCAATATTTCTTGACGGCATGAGCGTAATGGCAAATGAAGTGATGCCTATTCCTATGGCTACGGTCCGTGTTATAACTGTGCAACAGGATCTTAACAGTGGACTCTTTATTGAAATTGAATTACGGAAAGGCGATTATATAGCGCCCGAGGAAAGGGCCCGTTATGTCCGTTTCTTGATCAAAGAGGGATATTCGCGGTCAAGGCCTTATACAGAACCCGGTTATATCGATTATGATTCCGATTATTTTAAATATTATGGAGTGCTGGATTGGGAGGCTAATATATTTGTTAGTAGTATAGAACCTACGGTGCTTAAAATACCCACACACGGGCAAGATGCGATGCTTTTATTTATAGAAGGTATCTGTGCAGACGGTTCGCTTATCAGCTTTAAAAAAGAAATTCAAATTAATGAAAACCGTTAAAAACGTATTGAATTGAAATCCTAACAACAGGAAATTTTACTTCCCATGAAAAATCTCGGCACTATACTTTTGTACCCTACTTTTTAAAACACATTTTCCAATGAAATTATTTTACCTACCAATTGTCATAAGTTTTTTATAATTACTTCTATGGGAAAGAACTAAGAAGCGGAGTAATTTTGATTTGTATTTTTAATCAAAATACGGCTTATGAAAAAGTTATCCTTGTTTTTTATCTTGCTCGTCTCTATGAACTCTGCATTCGCTCAGACCAATGACGGCGTTAATGAGCTCAAGGAAAACATCCATCTTCACTTGAACAAAACAAAATTTTTGAAAGGTGAACGGCTTTGGTTCAAAGCCTATGTTTGGGACCAACAGCGCAAAATACCCTCCATCGGGTCGACCAATCTGCACGTTGGCATTTACAATGATAATGGGGAAGAAATCAAACGAAAGCTCTTGTTGATTGAATCTGGAATGGCCCAAGGTGATTTCGCAATCGACTCAATGTTGACAGACAGCGAATACACTATATTGGCTTGGACCAACAATATGCGGAACTATAAACAATTGTCTCCTTTCCAACAACGTATCCAGATTTTTAAGAACGGGGTTAAAAGCGATGCTTCACAGCAAGCGAACACGAGGCTTTCAATCTATCCAGAGGGGGGACAACTGATCGAAGGAACATATAATAACATCGGGATATTTATTGAAAACGGCTTGGGTCAGGGTGTTCAAGTTAACAACCTGGAGCTCCTTGATGACAAAGATAAACGTATTAGGCACGATATAAGTACCAATAGTTTTGGAATGGGCAAGACCTCTTTCTTGGCGGAATCAGGAAAAAGCTATTTTTTGCAAGTCCAAAGGGAAGGACTTCCTATGGTACGCGAACGTCTGCCGAATGCAACAAAGGATCAATTGGGACTCAGTATAAACAATTATGGAAAGGAACAGGTGCTTTTCAGATTGGTTTCCTCCAAAGAAATTTTTTCGGCAAAGACTGGTGACAACTACACCATAGGTGTGTATCAGGATGATTTTCTGCTACTGAATACGATAAAGATAGATGAACGGGGACCGGTGATTTCAATAATGCGGGAGCAATTGCCTTTTGGTACCTTGGTAGCCACTCTCTTTGATACAGATTTAAGACCGGTTGCCTATCGTATGTTCTTTAACCATAAAAAAACCATTTACCCTCTCGAAATTGACCATTGCCTTACAGATTTCGGAGACTCCCTTCAAGTTGATCTTAGGGTGCCCAAGAACATAGAGGAAGCAATGGTAAGCCTATCTGCCCAGCCTAAAGAAAGTTTGGCCTATGGTGCAGAAAACTCAATTCTTTCCTCATTCTACTTGAGACCCTATATAAATATGGCATTTCAAGACCGTTTCTTTTTTGAGGGAATGGACAGAAGAAAGCGCTATGAACTAGACTTACGCTTAATGATTGAGGGTTGGGGTAAATACAATTGGGATTCAAGAAAGGAAGGCGATGCAAGTTTGGCCTTTGAGAGGGAAACAGGTATTCCTTTTCTCGGAAGAATATTCGACGCTGATTTAAATGTAGAAAATGAAGTTTCACTAGTTGCCGAGTTGTCGGCTGCCATGGCTTTTGCCAAACTTGATGAGAACAAATCCTTCGAAGGAACTATGCAGCTTTTTGATGGGGATTCCTTAGGAGTATGCCTCTTGGGTAAGAAGGGAAAACTGAGGAAACCGAAGGCTGAAATCAAGTTTGTGGGCCAAAAAAAATCAGAATTGTGGGTTTTAGAATGGTTAGAAACGGCGCCCATTGCAAAACAAAGTGATATAATCTATGAAAAACGTATAGATGAACCCCTAAATAATGAGGATCGCACCATTGCCTTGGAAGAAGTTGTAGTTACAGAAAAACTTTACAAGGTAAAAAAAACGGACATGTTTATTACGAACGATGGAATAATCAGTGAAGGTAGAATTATAAGGGATGCAGACATTGAGAGATACAATAGTGTTTTAGGTTATCTTTCGACTTTAGGTTATTCAAGTTCAAAAAGATTGGATGCTGATGGTTTTTTTGTTGATGTTTTACTCAATCCAAAAAATAAAAATCCGGTAAACGTTGATTCAAGGCTATTAAGCTTGCCACTTTCACGGGTGCGGGCCATTTACTTCGATATTGCAAAAAAAGTATATGTAAGTATTGTGCTAAGGCCCGATGCCTATGAAAGTCCGGAGCAGCGAATGAAATTTGTTAAATTTGTGGTTGAGAACGGATATGCTCGTCCCCAATCGTATTTTTCGCCAAATTATTCAGAATACGGTAGTAAGATATTCAAAAGTTATGGTTCTTTAGACTGGAAGCCTAATATTTCCCTAAGTCCGGAAATATCAAGAACAATCAAAATTCCTATTAAAAATCAGAAAGGGGTTCAGTTGTATATTGAGGGCATGGACAGTAAAGGTACCCTTATCGTTCACAAAGAATCAATAGATTTACAGCATTAATTACAGAAATCTCAATTAGTTAACATATTGAATGTAAGCGGTTTGTATTTATAACTTTGAGTGCATGAACTATTTTCATAGGATTTAGAGGTTAGGAAACTATAGTGTCAGTTTTTTCCATCAACCAATAAATAACCACTACCATCCCCCAGAAGCGCCGCCGCCGCCAAAGCCGCCACCGCCGAAGCCGCCGCCAAAACCACCTCCACTAAATCCGCCACCGCTGCTTCCGCCAAAGCCCCCACTAGATCTTCCCATATTGCTAAGGATTATCATATCCCAGGGACTAAGCCCTCTGCGCCCGCCAGGACCATTATTATTGCCTCCTTTTCTGCTCCATAAAATGAATAGGATCACCATAAAGATGATAAAGGGCAGTACGGAAGAAAAAGGAAATCCTTCACTATTTTCAAAGGTTCTATCTTCTTGGAATTCTCCGGTTAGTACTTGGAAAATTACATCCGATCCCTTATCCAGTCCACCATAGTAGTCTCCTTTCCTAAATTCGGGCAATATGATAGTTTCAATAATGCGTTTGGATAGGGCATCTGTTAAGGAACCTTCAACCCCATACCCTGTATTGATGGCTATTTTGCGATCATCCTTGGCAAGAATAATAAGAATACCATTGTCCTTTCCTTCTTGACCGATGCCCCATTTTTGACCCCACTGTGCCCCTAGGTAGTTGATATTTTCTCCTTGTGTGCTTGCAATGATTGTAATTACGATTTGGGTGGAGGTACTGTCGGAATAGCGAACCAATTTCTGACTTAGGCTCTTTTTTTGTTGGGCATCAAGCAGATCGATGTAGTCATAAACACTGGTTTGCAGCGCCGGCTTTTCCGGAATTTCAAACTGACTCCAAAGTGGTTTGCACCAAAGTAGAAGCAAGAGGAAGCTAACCTTTAGATATCTCATTGCTTAATTCATTGGTATCATCCGACTGCCATGGAAAATGACTGTGTAGTTCCGCCCCGGCTCTTAAAATACCGGCAACGAGGCCGTCCTTGAATTCCCCTTTTTTAAAATGATGTTGAATGCTGTCCTTTGTGCTTTGCCAAAAGTCTTTTGGCACAACGGCATCAATGCCCTTATCACCGCAAATAACAAATTTTTTATCCTTTACCGCAACATAAATAAGTACACCATTGTCGTGTTTCGTATTGTCCATTTTCAAGAGATGAAAGACCTCTTGGGCACGTTTGTAGTGATCTATCGTGGAATGGTGCTCTAAATGCACCCGTATCTCGCCAGAAGTATTTTGTTCCGCTTTAAGGATGGCATCTACTATTTCCTGTTCTTCCGAAGCCGTTAAAAAATCCTCAACCTTTGACATTGTTAAATCAATCAAATTCAAAATTTACATCAGGGGCATTTTCGGAACCTGCATCTGCCTGGTAGTAGGCAAGTTCATCAAAATTTAAAATTCCGGCCAAAACGGAATTAGGGAACTTCTTAATATGCAGGTTATAGGGTTCAACCGTTGCATTGAAACGATCTCGGGCTACATTGATTCTATTTTCAGTTCCTTCAAGTTGTGCCTGTAGTTCAAGAAAGTTTTGATTCGCTTTTAAATCGGGATAACGCTCCACGGTAACCAACAAGCGGCTTAACGCACTGCTTAGACCACTCTGGGCTTGATTGAACTGCGCAAGTTGTTCTGGTGTTATATTGGCCGGGTCTATGCTTGCCGATGTTGCTTTTGCCCGTGCCTCGATAACATCTGTCAAGGTACCCCGTTCAAAATCAGCGGCTCCTTGAACGGTTTTCACTAAATTCCCAATAAGGTCGTTCCTGCGCTGATAGGCACTTTCTACATTGGCCCAAGTTTTTGTCGATGTCTCCTTTAGGGCAACGGCGGTATTGTTAAAGCTTACGCCCCATTGATAGAGGCCAAGGGCGATTACTGCTACTACGATCAATGCAATGATTCCTTTTTTCATGGAAGTGGTATTAATAGGGTTATGTTATTAAAGTTGGTCCTTGATTTTTATGAGCTCGGCTTTTACACGCTCTAACTTTTGGATAATATCAAAATTGGATAGGGTTTTCTGTTTTTCTTCCTTGAGATGAATTTTAGCACCATCCAAGGTAAATCCACGTTCTTTGACCAAATGATAGATCAATTGCAAGTTTTTAATATCCTGTGGGGTGAATTTTCGATTTCCCTTGGCATTTTTTTTGGGTTGTAGTTCATCAAATTCCTTTTCCCAAAAACGGATTAGGGAGGTATTTACACCAAATGCGTTGGCCACTTCGCCAATACCGTAATACCGTTTTTCTGGGAGCTCTATCTGCATTAATCCAATGATTGGTTCTCCTGGTTGGCGAATTTCAACATATTCTCGAATTCCTCTGGCGATAAACTTCCATAATAGAAATTTATGGGGTTGATCCTATCAGAATCTTTCCACACTTCATAGTGAAGATGAGGTGCTTCTGACCGGCCCGTGCTACCTACAAAACCAATAAGGTCCCCACGTTTTACTTTTTGGCCCCGCTTTACATTGTATTGGCTTAAATGCCCGTATAGACTTAGATAACCGTACCCATGTTCAATACGGATGTGTTTTCCGTAACCCGATGAATTATTATCTGCACGGGTTACCTGACCGTCACCGGTAGCGTAAACCGGTGTACCCTTTGGTGCGGTGAAATCCATGCCATAATGCATTTTTCGTGCCTTGGTAAACGGGTCTGAACGCCAACCGTAACCAGATGCCATACGGGTAAGGTCTTCATTATTGATAGGTTGTATAGCGGGTATGGACAGTAATAGCTTCTCCTTTTCCTCTGCCAATTTAGTAATCTCATCCAAGGATTTGGACTGGATAGCCATTTGTTTCTTAATAATATCCAAGCGCTTTGTAGTGGAAATAATCATTTCCGAATTATTGAAGCCTTCAAGGGATTTATATCTGTTTATCCCCCCAAATCCGGCCCTACGCTGCTCGTCCGGTATTGGATTTGCCTCAAAATAAAGTCGGTATATATTATTGTCGCGCTCTTCAATATTCCCTAGAACATCTTCGATCTGTTCCATTTTCTTGTTCAGCAATTCATATTGAAGTTCGTAGTTTTTGACTTCACGCGCCAAAGATAGTTCCCTAGGCGTATTGATAAGGTCTGTGTTTAAAAGTAGGATAAGTGATAAAAAACCAAATAGGCAAGCTCCCAAAATAAAGAAGGCAATATTTCTATAGCGTTTAGATTTTTCGGGTTCTATTTTGCGGTAGGACAAGGTGTCCGGATCGTAATAGTACTTTACTTTAGACATGAATGTAAATTATCCTATTTTTGTGGTTTAATTTTAACGCAACAAACAAATATAAAAATTGTTTAATAGAAACGGTTAAAATTTGTAAAAGCTTAGCATTTTAGATGAATTCCAAGGATACACGAAACCAATTTTTAAATTTTTTTAAGGGTAAGAATCATAAAATAGTGCCTTCTGCCCCAATGGTCATAAAAGATGATCCAACCCTGCTTTTTACCAATGCGGGAATGAACCAATTTAAGGAATATTTTTTAGGCATCAGTCAACCTAAGAACGCGCGGGTTGTGGATACCCAAAAGTGCCTAAGGGTAAGTGGGAAGCACAATGACTTGGAAGAGGTGGGCAAGGATACGTACCACCATACCATGTTTGAAATGTTGGGCAACTGGAGTTTTGGGGATTATTTTAAGGAAGAGGCCATAACATGGGCATGGGAGCTGTTGACCGAAGTTTTGAAAGTAGATAAGGAAAGCCTGTATGTATCCGTCTTTGAAGGAAGTACGGATGCGGATGGATTGGAAAAGGACCTTGAGGCCTATGACCTTTGGAGAAAGATTGTGCCAGAGGACCGCATCATCATGGGGAACAAGAAGGATAATTTTTGGGAAATGGGAGATCAAGGTCCCTGTGGCCCTTGTTCGGAAATACATGTGGATATCCGGTCCAAAGCGGAAAAAGCAAAAATACCTGGAGCCAGCTTGGTAAACCAAGACCATCCACAGGTGGTGGAAATTTGGAACCTGGTTTTTATGCAGTACAACCGCAAGGCAGACGGTTCTTTGGAAAATTTACCTGCAAAGCATGTAGATACAGGTATGGGTTTTGAACGCCTCTGCATGATCTTGCA
Source organism: uncultured Flavobacteriaceae bacterium (assembly GCA_963793365.1). Classification (GTDB taxonomy): domain Bacteria; phylum Bacteroidota; class Bacteroidia; order Flavobacteriales; family Flavobacteriaceae; genus Maribacter. The sequence goes on from CAWBZP010000006.1 coordinate 12,309, forward strand.
AGGGGTACAATCTAACTATGATACCGATATTTTTACGCCCTTAATTCGAGAAATAGAAATAATCACCAATTCAAGTTACGGTAAGTCCAATGAGGTGGATATCGCCATACGGGTAATTAGTGATCATATACGCGCGGTTTCCTTTTCCATAGCAGACGGGCAACTCCCCAGTAACACCGGGGCAGGTTATGTTATACGAAGAATTCTGCGAAGGGCGGTACGGTACGGGTTCACTTTTTTGAATACCAAGGAGCCGTTTATGTACCGTCTGGTCTATGTGCTTACAGAATCTATGGGAGACGCTTTTCCAGAGCTTAAGGAACAACGGCAGTTAATTGAAAACGTTATTAAGGAAGAAGAACATTCCTTCCTGAAAACATTGGATCAAGGATTGGTATTGCTGGATACCATCTTGACCAATACCAAAGGCCAGACCGTAGATGGTGCAAAAGCTTTTGAATTGTATGACACTTTTGGGTTTCCAATAGATTTAACCGCTTTGATCTTGCAAGAGAAAGGATATTCCTTGGATACAGCGGGTTTTGATGCCGCGATGGAGCAGCAAAAGAAACGTTCCAAGTCCGCTTCAGAAGTTTCCAAACAGGACTGGGTCATACTACAGCATGATAACGAACAGGAATTCATAGGGTACGATACTTTGGAGGCCAATGTTAGAATCATGAAATATCGTGAAGTGGTTTCCAAAAAAGAAGGAACACAGTACCAGCTGGTATTTAACCTAACGCCTTTTTATGCCGAAGGTGGTGGGCAGGTTGGGGACAAAGGTTACTTGGAGGATGCCCATGGCGATGTTGTTTATATAATCGACACCAAAAAGGAAAATAACGAAATCATTCATTTTGCCAAGAATTTGCCCAAACATATTGGGGAAAGCTTTAATGCCGTAGTGGATAGAAAGCAAAGGAGCAGGACGGAAGCGAACCATACGGCTACCCATTTGCTGCACCAGGCTTTGCGTGAGATTTTGGGTAAACATGTGGAGCAAAAGGGCTCTGCCGTTCATTCTAAATATTTGCGGTTCGATTTTTCGCATTTTTCTAAACTTACTCCGGATGAATTGCGGGATGTGGAGAATTTTGTCAACGCACGGATTGACGGGCAATTGGCTTTACAGGAAAAACGAAACGTGCCAATGAAGGAGGCTGTAGAAGCTGGTGCCATGGCCTTGTTCGGGGAAAAATATGGGGACGCTGTCCGTACCATTCGATTTGGGCAATCCATAGAATTATGTGGGGGCACCCACGTACGCAATACGGGGGATATTTGGCAGTTTAAAATAAAATCAGAGGGTGCGGTCGCGGCAGGTATCCGAAGAATAGAGGCCATTACAGGCGATGCCGTAAAAACATTCCACAATGAAAACGATAAGCTGCTTACGAATATCAAGGAAGTGCTGGGGAATAGTCAAGAGCCTATCAGGGCAGTTTCCAGCCTACAGGAAGAAAACAGTGCTTTAAAAAAGCAGGTGGCCGAACTATTACGGGATAAGGCAAAAAACTTAAAAGGGGAATTGTTCCAGGAATTGGAAGAGGTGAACGGGGTTCGCTTCCTGGCCAAAAAGATAGATTTGGATGCCGGCGCAATCAAAGATCTTTCCTTTGAAATGGGAAATGAAAAGGATAATCTCTTTTTGCTTTTTGGAACGGAACAAAACGGTAAAGCCTTACTTTCGTGTTATATTTCCAAGGAGTTGGTAGCTTCAAAAGATTTAAATGCAGGTACCATTGTAAGAGAATTGGGAAGCTATATCCAAGGAGGGGGAGGAGGACAACCTTTCTTCGCCACGGCGGGCGGTAAGAACCCTAAGGGCATTGCAGAGGCACTAGAAAACGCAAAGCGCTATTTGGAATAGTAGTTTCTTTTTGCACTTAACATCCGCAAGGAGCTAAATAGTATCAGGTCTATGAATAAGTATGTATTATTATTGCTCCTAGCTGCTGCGTGTACCACTCCAAAGGGCGATAAAGAAAACGGTGAAGATGGTAGCGTTGAAAAGGTTCAACTGTCCGCAATGGATTCCATTCGATTGAAAGAATTTGTAATCGAGGCATTTAAGGCGCCTTTGCACTCCCGGGAGCATCAACAATTGCTGGATTCCGCACTTGCCATACAGCCTGATAATGCTTGGTTATGGCAGCAAAAAGCAATGCCTCTATACAAAACAAGAAAATACCAATTGGGGAAACCTTTTTTGGAGAAGGCTGTGGCAAACGACCCCAAGAAATATTTGGATTATAGTGCTTTTATGAAATGTATATTCTCAAAGGATTATATTAAATCCATTGCAGAATTTTTACAGGTTATACAAGACTACGGCGATGGTTATGTCATGGACCATACCTATAATTTCTACATTGGGTTAAATTACTTGCAGCTCAATGAGTTTAAAAAGGCCAAAGAATTTTTACTAAAAAGCAAGGAACAGCAATTTACAGATTTCCCTAATGATCCACCCCAGGAAGCTTGCCATTATTTGGATTGGTTTTATCTAGGAATAGCAGATTTTGAGCTGGGTAATTATACCGATGCCATCATTTCTTTTGATATGGCCTTGAAAGTGTATGCTAATTTCGCGGATGCCTTATATTTCAAGGGGCGAAGTTTAGGAAAACTAGGAAATTTTGAAGAAGGTGAAAAATTAGAGAAATTTGCATTTGAGAACGGGCAAAACTCTTTTAATGAAGACAATGCCATTTATGAAATCTACCCCTATCAGGTTTTTCATAAACTGAATGAAAGTGTGCGACCAAAATGAAATTCCAGACCCAAGTTCCAATAACGAAAGCGTCAAAACCTATAGATTATCAGGGCAAGGTAGTGCTTTTGGGTTCATGTTTTTCAGAGCATATTGGAGCTAAATTCCTATATTATAAATTTAAGCAAAACAGTAATCCCTTTGGGATATTGTTTCATCCAATGGCCATCAAAAAAATGGTGGACAGGGCCCTTGGTCTTGAACACTACACGGAAGAGGATTTATTTTTTTTAAATGATCAATGGCATTGTTTTGATGTGCACTCAAAGCTCAGTAATTCCTCAAAAGGCGAATTATTGGGGCAATTGAAGGAAAAAGTGTTCCAAACTGGGGAAAAGTTGAAAAATGCAACCCACATCTGCATTACCTTAGGCACTGCTTGGGTATATAGAAAAAAGGCTGACGGACAAATAGTTGCCAATTGCCAAAAAGTGCCACAGGCTAATTTTACCAAAGAAATTCTTGATATTCCCGCAATTGAGCAGTGTTTGCTAGATGTAATTCAAGAGACCCATAAAGTAAACCCTGGAGTTCAATTTATTTTTACCGTTTCTCCGGTGCGGCATCTCAAAGATGGTTTTGTGGAGAACCAACATAGTAAAGCACACCTCATAAGTGCGGTACAGTCGGTAGTCAATGCTGGGAAGGCTTTTTATTTCCCCAGTTATGAGATTATGATGGACGAGCTACGCGATTACCGCTTTTACACGGCAGATATGGTACATCCAAGTACGGTGGCCATCGATTATATTTGGGATAAGTTTTGTGAAGCTTGGATTGCTAAGGATGCCACAGCGGTTATGGAAAAGGTGGAGGAAATTCAAAAAGCAACGCAACATCGTCCATTCAATCCATCCGGTAAATCGCATGAAAAATTTATAAAATCGATATATGCAAAAATTGAGGATCTAAAGAAAGTCTATCCTTTTATGGATTTTAATTTTCCGAACGCATGAAAAAATTTACTGCCGGTGTGCTAATTACCTTATCCTTTGTTTTTATCATCCGTTCCTGCAATAAGGATAAAGACGATAAATCGATTCTGCAGGAGAATTCTATGCTTATCCAGCAGGAAATAGCGAACGTGGCTAAACTGATTGTAACAGAGGGGCATTTTGCGGAGGTTTATAATTATAAGGATTCAAAGGAACTCTTTGGGCCGCTTTTGCGTGCAGAAAAAAAAGCCTTGGTAGTCGTAAATGCGGACGTAACGGTAGCGTATGATTTGAGTAAGATCGATTTTGAAATCGACGAAAGCTCCAGGACAGTTTTCATAAAAAATATTCCAGCACCTGAGATTAATTTGAATCCAGATTTTGAGTACTATGATGTTACCGCAGATTACCTGAACCAGTTTGATGCCGCGGATTACAATAAAATAAAGCAGACCGTACAGAATTCCCTTATGAAAAAAGTGGAGGCTTCTTCGCTGCGCTCCAATGCGGAGAATAGATTGATAAGTGAATTACAGAAATTTTACATACTAACCAATTCAATGGGGTGGCGGCTTAGTTACAAAGAGCGTACCCTAGAATCTTTGGACGCCGTAAAAGACATTAAGCCTTAACCTTTGTTCCGTTAGCGGCCAATTCCAAACCATCGTCTATTAATCTACCAAGGTTGGGTTTTTCCAATTTAATGGCATGTAAATGTCCTTTAATGGATTCCATCAAGTCGTTATCCCCACTATCCATGGCCAATTCATAAATTTCAACGGGCAAGAGCCAATCTAAGGGAAATTTTTCCTTTATCTCCTGAAAAACCTTGGTCCTGGAAATCGTAGTATTCTTTCCTTCCCTAAAAGCGCGTATCTGCATGTAATAGGATTCAAGCGCTGTTAGGTTGCTGGAGTCTGTTAGTTCACTACCCGTACTTAAGGTATGGTCTAACAGATCGAAACTTTTCAGATCTGCCGGTCCATGATATGCGGAAACTATTTCCTCACCAATGGCCATATTGTAAGGCTCTTGATTGGATTCGAACAAAATGGTATCCTCATAGCTGACCTTACAATTTTCAAAGGTGATCAAGATAATCCGCCCCTGTAAGTTTCGGGTCCCGGTAATTATTTTTCCGGTTACGTTGATGCCGCCCTCAAAATCCAATGAAATAATCTCGCCCTCATAAATTTTATATGCTTTTAGATCTCTAGGACTCATCTCCTCAATAGGGATGTTGATTCCCTTCAACCTGCCTATGGGAGAACCAAAGCCCGTTGCGTGCTGGTTGGTATCCTGTCCTACCAACTCCTGCTCCCTAAAGGCCAGGGCAGATTTCCCTTTTGTCTGGAAATAAATTGGTTTTCCCTCATGTGCAATGACCGATTCAAAATTTCCGGATACTTGAAGTCCTGTACTCAGTTCAATGGTACCAAGTTCCTTTGAGTTGATCAATTTCTGTAAGCCTTCAAGCCCTCCTTTGCGAAGTGCCATAGTGTTGGCAAAGTCTTCCAATACCTGACTTAAAAAAGCGAAATCTGGGGTGACAAAGAGCTGCGGTTGCGGTTTTGTAATATCGAAAGAAGTCCTTGCCGCATCCAGGGAGTAAGGCAATTTTTTAACCTTATCCGTCATGCACCATTCGCTTTCCCCAATGGAGGATAATAGACCTGCGCCGTATATTTTCGGATTTTCTACCGTACCGATCAGTCCGTATTCTACCGTCCACCAGTGTAGATTTCGAATTAAGGCCATTTCACTAGGTTCGCCCATATTTTCCTGCAAGTATTCAATATGCTTTTCCGCTTCTTCGATTTCCTTGAGGTCAGTGCCTTTAGCTTCCTTTATGATGGACAAATGGCGTACCGCTTCGTACAATTCAAAATCTTTGGCACTTGAAATCGCCTTACATCCTATTTCTCCAAAACGTCTTAAATACGCAGCATATTCAGGGTTTGCAATGATAGGAGCATGTCCTGCCCCTTCATGTATAATATCTGGGGCAGGCGTGTAGGCTATGTTTTCCAATTGTCTAATATCCGATGCTATCACCAATACATTGTATGCTTGAAACTCCATAAAGGCGGCCGGGGGTATAAAGCCATCCACGGCGACTGCCGCCCAGCCCAAATCCTTCAAAATACGGTTCATGCCGTACATATTGGGGATATTATCTATGGAAATCCCTGTTTTTTTTAACCCGTCCAAATAGGAATCGTGGGCAACTTTGCTGAGGTAGGCAACATTTTTACGCATCACATAGCGCCATACGGCCTGATCTATTGGGGTATAGTCCTCATAGTTCTGCGGTTTAATGAACTGTCCTAAATGTTTAGGAAGTTTATCCAATATAGGATTGCTCTCATAGCCCGTTGTGCTCATTCTTATTTATTTTTGATAGCGCTGCCTTGTGCATCAAACAACTGTTTTAGTGAAAATGCTTGGGGCGTATCGCCATGTTTTTCTTGATAGTTTAATTTTTTCTTGACCATTTCTAGGGTAGGGATTTCCCCTTCAGGAATCCACCACATTATAAATTGCGATGGCCCATTGGTATCAAACCATTTCTTTTTATTCCGGAGGAAATAACTGTGAACCGTACTGTAAACAAAGTTGGTAAGGGATTCATAATCTTTCCAAACACTGATATTGATAGCTATTTGTTCATCATTAAAAGGGGATTCAATATAGGAAGCTGACCTGCCCTCCGTATCCATTAGGCGCCATATAAATCCGTCACTTTCCTCCGCAAGCTTGTTCACTGGCTCCAGAAAGTCTGTAAATTCTTTCATTACAAGGCTGTGCAATGGAGCTTTAAAGCGAGCAATGTTAGCTTGAGCCAGATGAAACATGTTTGATGGTTTTCTTTTAAATATACTCTAATTAGACTATTTAGTGCAATAAAATTTATAATTTGGTAAAAAGAACTGATTATTTAAATTGAATTAGGAATAAAGACTATTTAAGCCTAACATATATTCATAAAACAGGAAAAATTTTGACAGATAAATTGGATAGCATAGATAGGGAGATTTTAAAAATCCTTCAAAAGGACGCTAAAACGGGTGCAAAATCCATAGCAGAAGAACTAGGATTGACCAAAACCCCGGTTTATGAACGAATAAGACGCATGGAGCATGAGGGCTACATCAAGAATTATGTTGCTATTTTGGATAAGGAAAAGATTGAGGAAAGCATTACCGTTTTCAGTTTCGTTTCTCTAGAAACACAGAAAGGGGCTATGATGGACGATTTTTTTAAGGAAGTGAAAAAATATCCCGAAGTAACGGAATGCTTCGTTGTTGGTGGCGAATTTGATTTTCTTCTTAAAGTAGTGGTGAAAAATTTAGATGCCTACTACAATTTTGCAAAGTTTAAAATTGCCTCATTACCCAGCATTGGTGGCGTAAAAAGTGCCTTTGTTCTCAATGAGGTCAAAAATGAAACCATTTTCCCGTTATTATAGAAATAATGCTAATGAACCAATGAGGTATTTAGACGTCGACTTCATGGAAGGGTATTCTGAAAAAATACGTAGCGCGAGACTTCAATTCTAAAAAAGAAAGAAGGAAAGGTTTTCACAAACCTTTCCTTCTTTCCGTAGTATTCTTTTTAGTTTAACGCTACTGCATTTGGGGGATATTGCTCTAAAATTTGATTTACAAATTGCCGTATGCGCTCTTCCTTTTTTGCGATGTTATTGGTGTTGGACAATGTGCCTTCTCCTTTTCCTTGCCATACCAGTTCCTTGGTCTCGTTATCGATTAAATCGATATAAAGTGAGCCTTCGGTACTTACGCTAACGTTGTTGCCTCCCCAGCCCCAACCTAATCCAGGACCCCAGCCCCAGCCAGGACCCCAGCCCCAAGCACCACCCCAGCCCCAGGCACCGCCCCAGCCAAAGTTGTTGTTGTAAACATCAACACGTTCCTGCTCCTTCGTAAAAATACTGATGAGCAAATCTGGGTTTTCGGATTTTACGAAGCCTCTGGAACTCATTTCCGTTTCAATGGCCCTTAAAATCCGTTTCTTGTCAAGGTCTGATATCTGTGCCTTATCAATGCCTGTTTTGTAAAAGGCATAGGAAGTATATCCGTTAAAATTCGCTTTTTGATCGTAATCAGATAAAACCCGTACAGATGTGCAGGAAGTAATAAGAACCAATAGTAAAAGTGGAAGGCCTAGGAATTTTATTTTTTTCATAACGTTATATTTTAAGTACTTTATTTTCTTCTAAAATAGTCTCAATAATCATGCCGAATCTCTTGTAAAGTGCTATTGTTGATTGGTTTTGGCATCGTAACCATAAGGACAATGCCGGCAACTGCTCTCACAACAATACCCACGTTTTAAATGATATTGCTCAGTAAATACCCTGTATCCGTTTTCCGACCAATAGGAGTCACCTTCTTCTATTGGGATAATTTTCTTCATGTTACGTTTCATTTAAGATACTAAAATTAAGTCTTTCTGTTGATAACGTTTAAAACGCGCTTTCCTATTCCTTATTTTATACTGCTTAAGTGGATTATGGCCCGTTAACCGGTATTGTTGGCAATAAAGTCGGGCAATTTTTATTTCAACAGCTTTTGGGTTTATCTTTGATACGACCAACCCAACAAGCTATGATATTGGTTTTTAGGCATTTCTTCTATAAAAACTATGTGGGCCTCTCCTTATGGCCCTTCATTTTTGTAAAAAGTGGAACCCTAAAGGAAGATGATATTCTGATCAACCACGAGCGTATCCATCTTAGGCAGCAATTAGAATTGTTGATTTTGCCTTTTTACCTTTTATACTTATTGGAGTGGATGTTCCGCACCGTATGGTATTTGAATGCCTATAGGGCATACCAGAACATTAGTTTTGAACGCGAGGCATATGCCAAGGAACGGGAGTTGGATTACCTTTCCAACAGAAAATCCTATAGTTTTATTAAATACCTTTGTCGGTAAAGAAATCCCATTGCAAAGCAAGAACTTATTTTTACAACTGCCCATTTTGGAGGAAAAGGGAATTGGGCTTGCCTTAAAACGAGAAGATTTATTGCATCCTTTTATATCCGGAAATAAGTATAGAAAGCTAAAGTACAATTTGGTAGCGGCCATAGATAATGGGTATAGCACGGTTTTAACTTTTGGGGGGGCGTATTCCAATCATATAGCGGCTACGTCATTTGCCGCTTCCAACAAAGGCATTAAAAGTATTGGTATAATACGTGGGGAAGAGTTGGAGTTTACTTGGCAAGAGAACCCCACTTTGAAAAGAGCACATGAGGATGGCATGATTTTAAAATTTGTGAGCAGGGAAGCGTATCGCAAAAAAGAATCGGCTCAATTTTTAGCGGATTTAAAGAAAGAATTCGGTGACTTTTATTGTTTGCCAGAGGGTGGCACCAATGCATTGGCCATAAAGGGATGCGAGGAAATTTTGAATCCGGAGGATAAACAATTTGATAAAATTTGCACCTGTGTGGGTACCGGAGGAACACTTGCTGGTCTGGTGAATTCAAGCTTAGAACATCAGCAGGTATTGGGATTTGCTGCCTTAAAAGGTGATTTTTTAAATTCCGAAATTCAAAAAATGACCGCCAACAAGCGCTGGAATTTAATTAGCGACTACCATTTTGGAGGTTATGGGAAAATAAATAAGCAATTGGTGCAATTTATTAACGATTTCAAGGAAAAGACCCATATTCCGCTCGACCCGATTTATACAGGAAAAATGCTCTATGGGTTGTTAGATATGATCCGGGATGATACTTTTGTGCCGGGAACGAAAATTTTAGCAATTCATACCGGTGGCCTGCAGGGAATTACGGGTATGAATATGCTTCTGAAGAAGAAACATTTACCTTTGTTGGATATATGAAAAAGAACATTGTATTGCTTTTGGTTATTGGAATTTGCTTTGCATCCTGTAAATCTAAAAAGGCGTATTCTGATCAGTTACGTACTAAAAACGTACTGAAGGAGCGAAATAAGTCAAATACTACCACTTCGTCTGAAGTTGTGGAAACGAAAATGCCCAAGGAACCGGAATCCTTCATTTCCTTTAGAATTGAATCCGTTACAGAATACATCGAAACCTTTGCCGAAACCGCACAATTGGAAATGATGGGCTATGGAATACCGGCAAGCATAACCTTGGCACAAGGCCTTTTGGAAAGTGGCTATGGGAAAGGGGAGTTGGCGATGAAGACAAATAACCATTTTGGCATAAAATGTCATAAAGGATGGCAAGGCGATTATGATTTTCATGATGATGATGAAAAAGGGGAATGTTTTAGAAAATACAACCATCCAATGTACTCTTTTAGGGACCATAGTGAATTTCTTACTTCCCGGTCCAGATACGATTTTTTGTTCGATTTTAAACCGACGGATTATAAGGCCTGGGCAAAAGGATTGAGAAAAGCAGGATACGCTACAGACCCAAAATACCCACAAAAATTGATTTACCTAATTGAAAAGCATGAGCTTTATAAATATGATATATCAGTCAAAAAAGCAGGTTATGACCAAACGACTGTGGTAGCTACCGAATCGGAAAAAATGCATACGGTAGAGCGTGGAGATACCCTGTATTCACTATCTAAAAAATACTACATGTCCATTGATGAACTAATGCAGTTGAACAATCTACGCAGTTCGGCTATTTCTGTAGGCCAGCGTATTAAGGTCAAAGTAAATACTATCAATTAACAATCATGATATACAAAAGAAGTAGTGCCTTGTTTGCCGAGGCCAAGAAATATATACCGGGTGGCGTAAATTCTCCGGTAAGGGCTTTCAAGGCTGTTGGCGGAGATCCTATCTTCGTAAAAAGTGCTAAAGGCGCTTATTTGTACGATGAGGATGGCAATAGGCTTATTGATTATATCGCATCTTGGGGACCCTTAATTTTAGGGCATGCCCACGAACCTGTAATCAATGCGGTAATTAAAAAGGCAAAAAGTGGCACCTCCTTTGGAATGCCAACCGAAATTGAAACTGAATTGGCACGCCTCGCAATTTCCATGGTGCCGAACATGGATAAGATCAGGTTCGTGAATAGCGGTACCGAGGCATGCATGAGCGCCGTACGTTTGGCACGGGGATATACAGGTAAGGACAAAATCATAAAATTTACGGGCTGCTATCATGGTCACTCAGATTCGTTCTTAATCCAGGCGGGCAGTGGCGCGGTAACCTTTGGGAGCCCCAATAGCCCTGGAGTAACCCAAGGCACGGCCAAGGATACCTTGCTTGCCGCCTACAATGACCTAGAAGGAGTAGAGGAACTGGTGTCCGCCAATGCAGGGGAAATAGCGGCAATCATCATTGAGCCCGTTGCAGGGAATATGGGCTGTATTGTTCCTGAAAAATCCTTTATGGAAGGATTAAGGAGTATTTGTGATAAAGAAGAAATTCTACTGATTTTTGATGAGGTTATGACCGGGTTTCGTTTGGCCAGGGGCGGTGCCCAGGAAGTCCTGAATGTTAAGGCGGATATCGTAACCTACGGAAAGGTCATTGGTGGAGGTTTACCAGTAGGTGCCTTTGCTGCTAAAACCGAGATTATGGATCAATTGGCGCCGGACGGACCCGTGTACCAAGCAGGAACCCTGAGCGGAAATCCATTGGCCATGAGTGCCGGTCTGGCGATGCTAACGGAATTAAATAACAAACCGGAAGTTTTTCAGAGCTTGGAGGACAAAACAGCGTATCTACATAAAGGAATTTCCAAGGTGCTCATTCAAAAGGGGATAGCACATCAAATTAATCGATTTGGCAGTATGATTTCCGTGCATTTTACGGAGGAACCGGTGGTGGATTTTGTTTCCTCGGCGAAAGGAAATAACGCAACCTTCAAAGCTTATTTTCACGGAATGCTTTCGAAAGGGATATACCTTCCGCCAAGTGCTTTTGAAAGTTATTTTCTGAACGATGCGCTTAGTTATGATGATTTGGATGAAACCATTGAAGCACTAAAAACCATTCAGTTTTAGGATTTATTTGCATTTCCCCTGTAAATCCACCAACCAGCAGCAATCAATACGAATTGAATAGCGATTCTGATCATAGCTGCAACTTTTGAACCTAGGGCAGGTACTTCTTTGGTCCAGTCCCAAACATGTAGGGGAAGGAAAGCTATCATCAATATAAAAAAACCCAAACCGCCCCATTTTCTATATTTTGGGATTATAAGGGCAATCCCAATGACGGCTTCGAGCATTGCGGATGAAATGTTGGCAAAGGATTCTGAAAAGAATTCAGGTATAAATGCGCTGTAACTTTCCGGCGAATAGATATGGTTAAACGCACCCGATAGCATAAGGAACGCCAGAAGAAAAGTAACAATAGTTTTGAATATTTTCATGGGTTTAGTGGTTTACGATTGGTCATAATTGCTGGTAATGTAGGTATTTTTTAATAGGAAATAGTTTCCTATTGAACCTTAATTGTTTTCTCTAGCCATAAGATTAAGCGGATTCTAGGAAAACTGAATTTCATGGAAATTGATAGGGCTGTCTTTACATATGCCTCTGGTGAACAACATTCGCTCATGTCTGGATACATAAAACTTTAAAATAGCCGTGCCTCAACCATGCTAAATCAAAAAAGGCCTGCCATAGGGCAGACCTTTTTTAATAGTTCTCATTTTTAATCTCGACCAGATTCCACTTTGCCTTTGCGGCGTTCTTTTTTTCCTTGGTGATGCATTCTTCTTTTATGCTTCATTTTCTCCCATTTTTCATATTGTTCAGAAGTTAGGAGTGCTTTCATTTCCTTTTTGCGCTCAATCTCAAAGTCTAAGCGTTCATTTTGCATTGCAAACTTTTCATCTGTGGTCATACGCGTTCCGTCTTCCCTACGCTTTTTATAGTTTTCCATTTTTTCTTTGCGCGTTTTCGCATCTTCGGTCAGCATTGATTTCATTTTAGATTGCTGTGAGGCGTTCAAATCCAAAGCCAGTGCCATTTTTTTAGTCTGTAGGGTTGCAACTTGATCTGGAGTAAGGTCTTTCATTGCTTCCCGCTTTCCGTTTCGTTCAATGCCTTGTGCCATCGCTGATAGGCCTGCCATTACAAGAATGGCCATTAGTAATTTTTTCATACGTATTTAATTTATTGTTTCACCAATTGGACACTATTTTTTTTCTTTGGTTTAAAAGTTATGTTTGGTTTGGGAAAAAATTAACGGCATCGCAACGCATATAAAATGCAAAAAGCGCGGCCAGAAGCTGCGCTTTTTCAAGTAGGTAAGATCAGATTATATTAGTTCGTTGCTGTTTGTTGATTGAGTTCGCTATACGGGTTTATGACAATATCGGCTTCTTGTTCCAAAGTATTTGTTGCAAGTTCCTCTTTAGGTTCTAAGGGCATGGATTGATGGTAAACAACCGATGCTAAAATGAAACAGCTCAAATAAAGAAGACTTTTTATTTTATTTGTCATGATTTGGGGGTTTTTAGTTACAAGGCTAAACTAAATAACAAAGAGACATGAAAAAGCCCATTGTTGTGAAATGGGCTTTTTTTGATGTCAATAATCTATTCGCTGTGGTCCACGCTTTCCGGTTATCGTATTTATTGACCTTTCAACGATTCCTCGGAAAAATACGCAAACCAAAAAGGGTTATTTTGGGTTCAAGATAGTCTCAATTCGTTCAGAAACATCATCCAAATGATACCTTGTCATGGTATCCGAAACCCTGCCCTTTGCATTTTTAATATCGCGTTGCAGAAGATTCAGTTCAGCGCGCGCTAGGGTCCGAATATCGGACTGGCTCGTATTTACCGCCGTTGATTTTCTATATCCACCAAAGTCTGTTGCTTTGGATTGGTTTTCAGCAGTCATTAAATAGTGTAATCGGTCTATATGTGCTTTCTGTAAATTTCTTCTATAGGTATCTATAGCCCTTCCATTGCCCAATTCAAACCAAATCCCTTTACGCAATTCGCTCATCATCTGCAGTAAGGAATACGCTTCCTTACCATTGGCAGTTTCATTTTCAATGAGCCGGGCCATTCTTCCAAGGCTCAGGGTGTTGTTCAAGGTGCGGACCTGCATAGACCGTATCTGCTCCAAAAATCCCGAATATTCAATCCGGTCTAGAATATTTTGATCAAGCATCCATGCCGGGGTCTGAAACAATTGCTCGTGCAAGAAGGCCATTGCTTTCCGTTGATGGTCCTTTGGAACCGCCGTGTAGACGACACCTTCTTGATCATAGGTCTTATGGTTTTCGTAAACACCGCCAATATTGTTAGATACATGTCCCATATAGCGGTTAAATTGCGCAAACACTTGTCCGTACAATTTGTCTAGATCTTCATAGTTCTTTCCATCTTCTGCCGTCCACTCAATGAGTTTTGGCACGATTCTTTTTAAGTTGGCAATTCCATATTCACTAGCTTTTACCGCATCGTCCCCTAAATCTTCCGTTTGGGAACTGGGATCAACAATATCGCCTACTTGCTGGTGGCCAAACCTATAAAGTGGGTCTCCGGCATGGGCCAATATCCATTTATCGAGGATAGGCTTTTCAGCCTCCGCATCGGTATCCAATAGGGGTCGATAGCCCCATTCAATGGAATATTTATCGTATACACCAATATTTGGCATTAAGGCTACCCCTTCATCCCCAGGTTGTGCCACATAATTGAAACGTGCATAATCCATTATGGATGGTGCGGTTCCATATTTTTGGGTAAACGTTTTGGAACGGAGCGAGTCAACAGGATAGGCAACGCTACTTCCCATATTATGGGGTAAGCCTAAGGTATGCCCTACTTCATGGGAAGAGACAAAGCGAATAAGCCTACCCATAACGTTATCATCAAACGAAACACCTCGCGCGGCAGGGTTTATTGCAGCAGTTTGTACAAAATACCAGTTTCGCAACAAACTCATTACGTTGTGGTACCAGTTAATGTCAGACTCTAAGATTTCACCGCTTCTAGGGTCGCTCACATGCGGCCCGTTTGCATTGGGTATGGGCGATGCAAGATAACGCACTACAGAATAACGTACGTCTTCAGGTGACCATTCCGGATCTTCCTCAACCGTGGGGGGTTCCTTGGCAATGATGGCATTTTTAAACCCGGCAGCCTCAAAAGCTACCTGCCAATCTTCGATTCCTTGTTTTATAAACGGTACCCATTGTTTAGGGGTAGCTCTGTCCACATAGTACACAATCTGTTTTTTAGGCTCGACAAGTTCCCCATTTTTGAATTTTTCCAAGTCTTCATCTTTAACCTCCAAGCGCCATCGGTCCAAAAACGTAACCGTCTTACTCTCCTGTGCATCCAGACCATAGTCTACTTGACCGCTTGTAAACCATCCTACGCGCTTGTCAAAATAGCGGCGTTTCATGGGCTCCTTTGGTAGCAATACCATAGAATTGTTGATTTCTACGGATATGGATCCTAAACTTTCATTACTTGGCGGGTTTGCGGCCAGATAGGTCTTTACATGCCTCACCTCTACATTTAGAGGATAACTTTTTATGGACTCTATGTACCCCCGGTCATCATCTAAACGGGAAACCTTGTATTGTTTGCGATAACGTTCTGGCATGCCCAAGGCCTTGGTATCCTTAATGAAAATATCATTAACCTCAATTACCGTTGCAGTGCTAAGGGAATCTTTATTGATTGCTTTAATATCAAATGAATACAGGACCGGCTCAAAATTTGAATTGACCACCGCTTCGTAAACAGGTAAGGAGTCTGCTGCGACCACATCATGGGAGACAACGCGGAGCAATACCTTTTTATCTTTCTTTTCCCAACGCAACACCTGGGTATTAATTTTGCCGCCACCAAAGCCAATGCCCGATGCGGTTTTGGATATTCTGCTAACCATCAACATTTCCCTCGTAAAAAGTGAATCCGGTATTTCAAAATAATGTTTGTCCGCTACTTCATGAACTGTAAATAGTCCACTATCTGTTTTGGCTTCTTTGGTAATGACCTTATCATACGGTTGTATCTTGTCCTTACTCGATTTGTCATCGCTCTTTTCAGTATTCTTATTTTTCTTTTTGAAGATTTGGGCTTCTGTGGCTTGGTAGCCTAAAAGGCATAAAATAAATAATGTTCTTAAAAGTAATTTTCTTTTCATCTTCTTTTTATTTGATAAGCTGCCAAAGATTGAAAAAATAAACAAAAGGTTTAGTTAATAATTTCTTAAGCCTCTACTGTAACAATTGTATCTCTCTTGCGTCTATTAGATAAGAAGTAATTTTATTTTCTTTATTTGAATTAGTCAATCACAAAGCCTTTGTAACCGCAAAGGCTTTGTTTTTATTTGGGTACGAGGCTGGCTTTCTAGTTTCACTGGGCCTAGATAAGTAAAATCAGCTCAAAATAGTAAGGGTAGCACAAATTGAAATAGTAAAATCAATAGTAGAACGGCAATCAAGTTTAGAATGAGACCGGCACGTGCCATTTCATGAACTTTGATGTAGCCACTTGCAAAAACGATTGCATTGGGTGGGGTGGCCATGGGGAGCATAAAGGCACAGCTGCTAGCTATGGTGATCGGGATAAGCAAGTGGGTAATGGGTAAGTCCAAGCCAATGGCAATACCGGCTACTACGGGGGCCAATACGGCTACCAATGCCACATTGCTCATCAATTCTGTCATGAACAGCATTAAGAGAATCAGTAAGGATGCGGTCAAGAGAATGCTAAGATTGCTCTGGGCGATGGTAGCCGCCACAAGATCTACGATTCCGGTAACGGACATGCCGTTGGCCAACGAAAGTCCACCACCAAATAAAATTAAGATTCCCCAGGCCAATTTTGAGGTATCTGACCATACGAGAATGAAATCTCCTTTTTTCAAGTTATAGGGCACGGTAAATAGCGCGATGGCCGCAAAAATACTGATCATTGTATCCGATAATCCAAGCCCGGGGATTGTAGCGTTGATCAAGGACCTAAACACCCATAGGAAAATTGCGATGGCAAACAATGCCAAAACCATTTTTTCCTTGCCCGAGGTCGGCCCCAATTTTTTTAATTCCGTCTGTATAATGTTTTTGGAAGCTTTGAATTTTAGATTTCTGGTAGGGAAGAAGCCCTTTACCAGAACCCAATAGCAAATAGCCAACATTATGATAGAAAAAGGAAGTCCGATAACCATCCATTTTAAAAATGAAATTTCAATATGGTATTCATTTTCCAGTAAACCGATGAGTACTGAGTTTGGTGGGGTTCCAATGACCGTGGCAATACCGCCTGCGTTTGCGGCAAAGGCAATGCCTAACATGACACTAAGCGCAAAATTACGGTCTTCTTTCGTAAATCCATCAGCGTCATTTATCAATAGATGAATAACAGACATGGCAATGGGAAGCATTACCACCGTACTTGCCGTATTGCTGATCCACATACTCAACACGGCCGTAGCGATCATAAATCCCAGAACTACGCGGTTTGCCGTTGCCCCTGTAAGGCGAATTATATTTAGGGCAATACGCTTATGTAGATTTACTTTTTCTAGGGCCAAGGCCATAACAAAGCCTCCAAAGAATAAAAACACGATAGGACTGCCATAATTTGCGCCAACATCGCCAATGGGCATTACTTTTAGGATGGGAAACAACAGCAGGGGAAGTAAGGCGGTTACGGATATGGATACGGCTTCCGTAACCCACCATATGACCATCCAAAGCGCTACTGCGATTACGGCATCCGCCTGATTTGAAATGAGGTGTTGTGGAAGTCCAAGAATAATAAAAAATAAGAGCGGCCCTAAAAATAGTCCCACTTTACTGCTTAAGTTCATGCTGGTTGGTTTTACCAGCTTCTAAGCTACTATTATTTCTTTAAAATATACTATTTGGAAAGTTCTACCCACAAGGTTTCCCCATCCTTATAGACTTTTGCCAGCTGTTGTTTGGTCAATCCCTTAATGCCTTTGTCCCAAGCCTTATTACTAAGATCTGCTTGTTCTTTTAGCGTATTCAGTTCCATTTTTTGACTCTTTTTCAGCAATTCAAAAATGGCCTTTTCATTATCGGATAGTTGAACCGGTTTCTTTTCTGGTCGCATTTGCGGAAAGAAGAGTACCTCCTGTATAGAGGAATTGTTCGTCATTAACATGACCAAACGGTCTATGCCAATACCAATCCCCGAAGTTGGGGGCATGCCATATTCCAAGGCGCGTAAAAAGTCTTGATCAATGAACATGGCCTCATCATCTCCTTTCTCGGATAGTTTTAATTGGTCCTCAAAACGTTCACGTTGGTCAATGGGATCGTTGAGCTCCGTATAGGCATTGGCCAATTCTTTTCCGTTGACCATCAACTCGAAACGCTCGGTTAAGGCGGGATTTGACCGATGTTCTTTCGTGAGCGGACTCATTTCCTTTGGATAGTCCGTGATAAAGGTTGGCTGTACGTAATGGTGCTCACATTTTTCCCCAAAGATCTCATCGATTAGTTTCCCAACGCCCATGGTATCGTCAACATCAAGACCAAGTTTTTTTGCAGTAGCACGCAGTTCTTGTTCGTCCATTTCGGCCACGTCGTAGCCGGTATGTATTTTTATAGCTTCAAGAATTGGGACCCTGGCGTAAGGAGCTTTAAATTCTATTTCGTGCTTGCCTACTTTCAATTTAGTGGAACCGTTGGCATCTAGGGCAATCTTTTCCAGTAGTTGTTCTGTGGTGTCCATCATCCAATTGTAGTCTTTGTAGGCTACATAAAGTTCCATTACGGTAAACTCCGGATTATGGGTTCGGTCCATACCTTCGTTCCTAAAATCCTTGGAAAATTCATAAACCCCATCAAATCCGCCAACAATCAACCTTTTGAGGTAAAGTTCGTTGGCAATTCTTAGATACAATGGAATATTAAGGGCGTTATGGTGTGTTAGGAACGGACGGGCGGCCGCGCCTCCGGGAATGGGTTGAAGGATAGGGGTTTCTACCTCCAAATATCCCTTTTCATTATAAAACTCACGGATACTGTTGGTAATCTTGGTCCTTTTTATAAAGGTTTCCTTTACTTTTGGGTTCACCACCAAATCTACGTAACGCTGTCTATAGCGTAATTCTGGATCATTGAATTCGTCATAAACCTTACCCTCGGCATCTTTTTTGGGTAGCGGTAAAGGGCGTAAAGACTTGCTCAACATGCTAAACTTTTTCACCATAATGGTTTTTTCGCCTACCTGGGTGGTAAATAATGTTCCCTCAATACCAATGATATCCCCAATATCGAGTAGTTTTTTATACACCTCATTGTATAGGGTCTTATCATCCCCGGTACAAATTTCATCCCTATTAAAATAGACCTGAATACGGCCTGCACTGTCCTGAACTTCTGCAAAGGATGCTTTTCCTTGAATACGGCGCGACATTAAACGACCGGCCACCACAACTTTTTTTCCTTCTTCATAATGGGACTTAATGGATGCAGAGGTAGCATCTACGGGGTATAGTGCCGCAGGGTAGGGATTGATACCGTGCGCCCGTAATTTTTCCAATTTTTCTCTTCTGATAAGCTCTTGCTCCGATAATTGCATGCCGTCATTAATTTAGCTGGCAAATATAATCGATATCGTTTAATCTTTCAATCTGGAACGGATTAAAGGATACAAACGTTCTACAAATTTTGCATAGGCCTTGCCAGAGGGATGCAGACCATCCTTTGCCACCAATTCAGGGTCTGTTAAGCCTTCACTGGTTATATTGGTAATCGTAAGGAATTGTGCTCCCTTGTTGCGCGAAACGCTTTTTGCATAGGAATTATACTGGTCAATTTCGATGGATATTTCTGGGGAGCCATTGCGTTCCCCGAAAGGTGTAAATGCATAATCTGGAATGGAGAGCACAACCACCCTATTGGGGTCATTGTCTGCAAAAAATTATAGCTTTTTCCAAAAGAAGCTCAAATTCTGTTTCGTATTGCGAAAACGCCCTGGCTTGAAACTGGTTGTTTACGCCGATCAATAAAGTAACAAAAGCATAGGTTGCATTCTCACGCCGGTCTACTGCGCTTAAAAGTTCATCTGTTCGCCATCCGGTTTGGGCAATTACGGTTGTATTCACTTTAAATGCATAGTCCTTTTCAAGCCTAGCACTCAATTGGGCAGGAAAACTTTAATCATAATCCACGCTTTCGCCAACGGTATAGCTGTCCCCTAGAGCGACGTAGTTTATACTGCTTAAACTACGTTCTTCTTGTGTTTCTTCAGTTTTTATAATTTCTGGTGACTGGCTACAAGAAGACTGGACCGCAAGGAACAGGAATAATAGACCTAACTAAATTCCCATATTTTAATTTTTGTTAGAGGTTAAACCAACCCTAAAAAATGGTACGTATAAATTTATGCATAAAAGCTGTAACGCGAAGGTCTTTCTAACGACCTATGAAGTACATCAATCAAATAAATCAAAAAATCCAATGAGTTTAATCCGAGTATTATTGGCCATATTTTTTCCACCGCTGGCCGTGTTGGGAAAAGGCTGTGGTTCATTTTTAATTGTTCTATTATTAACCTTTTGTGGTTGGGTTCCTGGGGTAATTGCGGCCTTGGTAATCCTAAACAATCCCAATTAATGGGGAGTTACCTGTTCGTAGTAGCTTAAATACCATGTATTCGTATCTTTGTTGGTATGAACAAGAAGGTACTGCTTTTAGATTTAGGACTGAAGGACTACAAGGAGACTTGGGATCTTCAAGAGCAAATTTTCAAGGAAATCATAGATCTCAAAATAAAAAATAGGAGGGAGGATACTCGTATTGGCACCAATAACCATTTTTTGTTCGTAGAGCACCCACACGTATATACCTTGGGGAAAAGCGGTGATGTACAAAACCTTTTGGTAAATGAAACTCAGCTGGAAGAAAAAGGGGCAAAATTTTATAAAATTAATAGGGGAGGGGATATTACCTATCATGGTCCTGGTCAAATAGTGGGCTATCCTATCTTAGACCTGGATAATTTTTTTACAGATATTCACAAATACCTACGTCTCCTTGAAGAAATGGTCATTTTAACCCTATCTGAATACGGTTTAAAGGCGGAAAGGTCGCCCGGTGAAACTGGGGTTTGGCTGGATGTAGGCACTCCTTTTGCCCGTAAAATCTGTGCGATGGGTGTGCGCGCCAGCAGATGGGTAACGATGCACGGTTTTGCTTTAAACGTTAATGCAGATTTAGGCTATTTTGATTTGATGATACCTTGTGGTATTCGCGATAAAGCAGTCACGTCCTTAAATGTGGAGCTAGGACAAAAAGTAGTGGATATGGACGAGGTAAAGGAAAAATTGCTAGTTCATTTTAAAACGCTGTTCGAGGCAGAATTAATACACCAAAGAGCCGAAGTTTAGTTTCCGTCTTTTAGTTCAGATGCTTTACGCTATTCCTAATAACCGAATCCAACATTACTTTTCTAAAACGATGAAGTGAAATTGGGTTCTCGTTGGTAATTCCTAAGTCTGCGGGTGGTCTATTTGGAATAAGATGTTAGCATGGTACTACTCATTAGGTCCCCATTTTTTTTATAGGTCTCCTGTTTTACCATGCCTACGCCTTCTGCTAGCCATACCCTTGACGGGAACATCTGGTTCGCCATCATCACCTTGGAGTGGTTTTCACTGTAGAGGACATAACAATCATAGCTGCCGGTAGGAGTAGTTACGTTTTCTTTCTTTTCAACCTTGCGGTTTGTCATATCTACGGCCATATTCATGTTCATGGCGCCCATATTTATTTTCATAGTTACGTTGGCATCGGCTAAATCTTGGCCTACACTTAAGTCATTTGGAATTTCAATATCGTTACCCGAAACTTCAATGTCCATATCTCCGTATTGTTTCATCATATCGCTTGGTAAAATAGACTCATAATCCAAGGTAACCATATTACCGGTACAGGAAAGCTTATAGTCTGTAGTATAGATATCCTTACCTTTATCATCTTTAAGATTTATGGCCATCGTGGCGTTTGTGGTAGTTCCGTTTGCATCTACATCCGTAACCTTAAATGAACTAACACCTTCTACCTTTCCTTTTCTGTTATAATTCGTATACTCCATGGAGACTCCCTCGGTCATGGGATAAAACTTGCTACAACCATCTTGGGCATATCCAGAATTAAAAAAAGCTACTAAGGCAAAGCAAGCTAAAAATATAGATTTCACTTTCATAATCGTACAGGTTAGAATTTGAACTTCAAATTAATTGACATCCAATTACTATTAAATGGAATGCATTAAAAATATTCAATTTTAACAGCCCTTCAAAGTAGCTTTGTGCAGTTGGCAAGAAACAGTATGTGTATGCCTTTAAAAGCTGTACCGATTAATTTATGCTATAGACTTTAATGGAATTGTCTTGATCTTTGGTGACAATTTCCAATTTTTGGTCATTTTCCATATCACCCATGTCAATGATGGAATTTCCATAAACCGGAAAGTTAGGGATAGCTTTGGCTTGACTATCAAATAGATAAATTTTCTGGTTTTGGATATCGGTCACGGATACATAAATCTTGTCGTTAATATAAAAAATTGAAGGAGAGGTATATACGCCTAAATCCAATTCCATCTTTTTGCCGCGTATACTTAATATATTATCATTGATGACCGCCAAAGTTTTGGAGGTGGCATCCATACCATGTTCTTTTGTAAGATTAAGATTATTTTGCGTGAGGTTCCCTTTGGTGTCTATCTGATAAAGAATTCCTTCTTCCGTTGTAAAGGTGAACTTATCTTGATAAAGTTTAATGCCATTGGCAGAAAATGAAAATCTATCCCTAATGGGTATTCTTGTATCACCTACACGATTGAGAATTCTAAGTTGTCCATTTTCAAGTTTGAATACCAAATAATCTTTCTTAGCGACCCTAAAGTGCTGTGGAGCATCTAGAATGGCAGCTTCGGCGGTTTCGTATTTAAAACCTTTTACGATTTGTCCTTTCGTATTGTACATAAAGACTTTCCGCCCTTGAGTAACCAAAAAACGATAGTCTTTCTTTCCTTCATAATCAAACAGGGCAAGTGGGTTAAGGTTACCTCCTTCAAATTTCATGGCAAAAGGGGCAACTTCCTCGCCATTTCGGTCTAAAATCAAAAACTCGTTATTGGTGGTAAAGGCCAATTGCAGTTTACCATTCTTGTAAATATCCACTTGCTGTACTTTACCTTGTATGGTTGCTTCCAATTGCTTTTTCCAAAGTATTTTACCGCTCGTAGAAATCAAGTAAACCATATTGTCTTGATCTTGTACAAGTATTTCCTTTCTGCGAGTGTTATGATTGGTCACAAATTGTGGTGGAATGGAAAGATCAGCATTGAATTTTACTTCAAAGCTAGAGGAAACCGTATTTTTTTCAACTTCCTCGGTAATCTTCTTAACCAAAAAATTAAAGTGGAAAAAACCGTTATCGGAAATAAATTGCTGTCCAAACAAATAGTCCTTAAGGTTACTCTTAGCGAGAATCTCGGATAATTCATTTGTACCATTGGCTTTTAAAATTTTGGCCGTTCCTTCCAAATTGGACAGAATCAATAAGGTCGAGGAAGCGGGCAATTCTGATGCTGCATTTCTGACGAGATCTGTTTTGTTATAAACGTCCCCACTTTTATAACTACGCAGCACTTTTTGCAGGAACTCCCTATTTCTAGCGAATAAAAAAGTGTTTTCAATGATGCAGGTATAAGTATACGTTGATGGCCCTATTAGTTGCGTTATAGGTTCTAAAATTTTAGAATCGGCTTTAAGTTCCCAGATTTCGTATTCCTCAAATTCCGTTGTTCCAGCTTTTTCTAGATTCATAAAATCCAAAAGAGTGGCAGTACCATAGGTTCTAAGTAAAGCCAAGGAGTCATTTTCGATTACTGCCAAACCAATTTCCTCCACTGTTTGTAAAAGGGAGTCTACGGTAAAAGTTTTGAGATTATTTCGTTCTTTATTGGCAGTAAATTTTTTAAAATCTTCCATAGTGTGGGACTTCAAGAAAAGCGCATTGCTCGGAACCAGCGAATTTGTTTTGTTTAGTGTTGGTCTTGTATCTTTAAACAAGTTTAGCGTGTTGTTACTCGTTGTATCTAGTTGGATTACACCATTTAATAGCAATTTAGTTTCATTCAAGGCTACATCTACCGACATTGTTTTTCCAGTAGTAAGCAACTCCTTATTCGTTGCAAATAGTTCATTTAGTATCGATTTTGAACTAGCCAAATCTACCCAAAGATTTAGGGTTTTATCAGGATTTGATACCGAATAAAATTTATTCAAAGAGGCGTTGGTATCTTTATCCTGGTTTCCTTCATTTAGGTCTTCCAAAAGGGATTGCGAGGAGCTTAATATTGAAAGATCTTGAATGGATGTACTATAGAAAACAGCATCTTCAATTTGATATTTTACGAAGTTCGAGTTCCCCTGGACTAGGGATTCAATTTTCTTATTGCTTGAGTTTTCCAAATCTATAAAGGCAAGGCTATCTTTACTGATGTAGATGTAATCAAAGTTGGTGCTATCTATCACGGTGAATGCTAGGACACCTTTTTCTTGGTCCGTAAGGAGTGATAGGGGATATATTTTTTTTGAAATCTTCTGGAATGCGCTTGATGCTTCCAATGTATTTAAAATTTCATTGGAAGCAAGCTCCTCTTTTAAGGCTTCAAAATCGTTTATCTTGAGAACTACGGAGGCGTTGCTGGGAATTATGCTTAAAATGGATTGCTTGGTATCCGTGTTTGAGGTGCAATTAAGGAAGAGAAAAGTAATGAATACAATAAATAAACGCAGCCGCATGCTAAAGTATTTCTGCAAAGTTATACTATTTAAGGGAGTAAGGCATACTATCGGGGAGAAGCTTGAACGACTTTCTATGGTATTTGGTAACGCCATATTTTTCAATAGCCGCTCGATGTTCCTTGGTGGGGTACCCTTTGTTCTTTTTCCAATTATACATAGGAAATTCTTCATGAAGCTGTTGCATATACCTGTCTCTGGTGGTTTTTGCAAGAACCGATGCTGCGGCTATACTTGCATACTTTGAATCCCCCTTGATTATAGTGGTATAAGCAATGTTTCTATAAGGTTTAAAACGGTTGCCATCTACAATGATATGGGAAGGAATTTGGGATAATTGGTCTAAGGCCTTGTGCATTGCCAATATGGAGGCATTCAGAATATTGATGGAATCAATTGCCTTAGGGAAGACATGGGCGATGCCAAAGCAAACACTTTCGTCTTTTAAAATAGGCTCTAAAAGGTTTCTTTTGGTTTCGCTCAGTAATTTGGAATCTGTTAACATGAAGTTTTCAAATTGCGCAGGTAAGATCACTGTCGCTGCGGTTACGGGTCCTGCCAAACAACCCCTTCCCGCCTCATCTGTACCTGCTTCGTTTAAGATTTTGTGAAATTTATGCAACATAAAATCGATATGAATGTTAAATCCCTTCTTGTTTTAAGAATTTTTTAAGTTAAATAAATGAATTTAAATCAATATTAGCCTCTAAGTATTGATTTAAAAATAATAAACGAAAAATTTTTAACATATGCCCCTATGCTTCGTTAAAGTAACTTGTATTGCTTAACAATTTTTAAGAATTTTGGCGCAAGCTAATTCAAAAACAAATTTTATGAAACAGAAGTTAAAATGGATTTTAACACCACTATTGGTGCTATTCATCTCTTTTTCCTATGCGCAGGAAAAAACAATCACCGGTAACGTTACGGATCAAACCGGCGCACCCCTACCAGGTGTTTCCATAGTCATAGTAGGTACCACGACTGGCACACAAACGGACTTTGATGGTAATTACATCATAAATGCCGAGGTGGGCCAAAAACTAAGGTTTAGTTATATCGGTCAAAAAACCACACAGCAAACTGTTGGGACTTCGGATACCATAAACGTTCAGCTTGAAGAAGATGCTGAGGCTTTAGATGAAGTAATCGTTACCGCTTACGGCACCTCCACGAAAGAAGCCTTTACTGGGTCTGCAAGTGTCGTTGGAGCCGAACAATTGGCCACACGAACTGTAACCTCCCCGATAGCCGCGATAGAAGGTAGGGCCACAGGTGTTCAGTTTACGGCTTCCCAAGGACCGGGTTCTTCGCCAGGTATCGTAATACGTGGGGTAGGAACACTTAACGGTGATACTGACCCATTATATATTGTGGATGGTATTCAATATGAAGGTGAATTGAACACGATAAACCAAGAGGATATTGCCTCATTCACAATTCTTAAGGATGCGGCTTCAACCTCCTTATATGGTTCAAGGGCCGCAAACGGGGTTGTAATCATAACAACTAAATCCGGTAGCAAAGTAGGAGGCATACAAGTTAACGCCTCGATGCAGTATGGTTTGGTAGATACCTCCATTCCCTTTTATCCGGAACTTTCCCCTGGTCAGTACTACGAGACTATGTGGGAGGCTCTTCGAAATTCAAGCGCAGCAGGTGGAGATCCTGCATTCGCTTCAGCAAACATCTATAACCAATTGGGCTATAACCCATTTAACGTAGCCAACGATGAAATAGTTGGCACCAATGGGCAATTAAATCCTAATGCCCAGGTAATTTACAACAGCTTGAATTGGTATGATCTTTTATCCAGAACAGGTGTACGCCAAAATTATAATGTAAACGTTTCCGGTGGTGGCGAAGACCACAAGGTATTTTTCTCCGCTTCCTATTTGGATGAGGAAAGTTTTGTGGTAACCTCTGGGTTTGATCGTTTAACGACTAGATTGAATGCTGAGTTTGATGTAAACGATAATTTGACCCTTGGAGGTAGTGCAAACGTAACTATTTCTGAGACTGTAGCTCCTACTTCCGCAGGAACAGGGAGTATTGTTAACCCTTTTGGTTTTGCGAAAAACATAGGTTCGGTGTATCCTGTTTATATAAATGACTTACAAGGAAACATAGTAAGGGATGCTGCTGGTAATCCTAGATTTGATAGCGGCGAAGGTTTCCCGGAATTTAATATAGGTTCAAGACCTATTAGCCAAGGACGTCATGCCCTACAAGAACTACTTTTAAATGATGAACGTGGTAGGGACAACACCTATGGGTTTCGATTTTTTGCCGACTTGGAGATTTTGGATGGCCTAAACCTAAGGGCAACCTATGGTAGGGACATTAATGAAGGGCTTGCAAAAGAGTATGAAAATGCTGTTATTGGGGATGCCCAACCAGATGGTAGGTACGGTGAAGACCGATTTAGAAGACAGGTAGAGAACTTTACCCAGATTCTTACGTATAATAAAAGCTTCAATAATACGCACAATCTCGATATTACTGCAGGTCATGAAAGTTACGACAGGACTTTTACCAGCAATACTGGATTGGCTACCGTTCAAGCGGCCAATGGAATCTTTGAATTTGACAATTTCTCCAATATTGTAGATTTAGGAGGGTCTTCCACAAGAAAATCCATTGAAGGATATTTTGGAAGGGCCAATTATAATTTTGACAATAAGTATTACATCAGTGGTTCCGTTAGAAGGGATGGTTCATCCGTTTTTGATAGTGATACCCGATGGGGTACTTTTTATTCTGTAGGTGCATCATGGAGAATAGACCAAGAGAACTTTATGGAAAATGTTTCATTTATCAATTCCTTAAAGTTAAGGGGATCTTATGGTGAGGTAGGAAACGATGATTTAGGTGATTTTTTCTTATCACAGCCTAGGTTTTCCATTACCTCCAATGCCGCTAGTCCGGCGATTATATTTACGGATATAGGGAATTCAGCACTTCAATGGGAAACGATAGAGAATTTTGATGTTGCCTTAGAGTTTGGCTTGTTCAATAATTTGTTCGATGGTTCCGTTGAATACTACAAGAGAAATTCATCAGAATTATTATACCTATTGCCAATTGCCCCTAGTAATGGTTTAAATGAATTTCCTGCCAATATCGGGGACATGTTCAACTCAGGTTGGGAAGTTGCCTTAACAACACACTTGATCAAAAGGAACAACTTAAGATGGGACCTTACCTTGCAAGCCTCAACGTTTAAGAATGAGATTACAAGTTTACCAGCACCTTTTATCAACGACGAACAACGTTGGGAGGCAGGACGTTCCAGATTTGATTTCTTTATCCTAAGGACCGCTGGCGTCGACCCCGAAAATGGAGATCAACTTTTCCTTAGGTATGAATTGGATGCCGATGGCAATAGTGTTCCCGTATTGGACGCCAATGGTGAAATCGAAACCACCAACGATTGGCAAGATACCGAAAGGGCCTATACTGGGGATAGTTCCATTCCAGATCTTTTAGGATCTGTTTCAAATAGCATTAGCTATAAAGGTTTTTCTTTGGATGTCCTTTTAAACTATGGTATTGGTGGTGAAATTTTGGATTTTGGATATGCGGCTATGATGCACAGTGGAAATTATGGAAGTTCTTACAACCCAGACATATTGAATGCATGGAGGCAGCCTGGTGATATTACAAATGTACCCAGATTGGAAAATGGGAATCCAAATTTAGTACGAACAGCCTCTGAGCGGTTTATAACCGATGCATCCTTTTGGTCGCTTAGAAACGTGAACTTGGGATATACTTTTGAGCCAAAGATTTCAGAACAACTTGGTCTTTCAAGCTTAAGGCTTTCATTATCTGGTGAAAACCTTTATCTAAAAAGCGCTAGGGAAGGTTTGAACCCACAGTTCAACCTAGCAGGAACTCCGGGAGGTAACGACTTTAACCCACCAAGGATTATCTCTTTTGGTTTAAACGTAGCATTTTAATAAAACTAAAAAAACTGATAATGTTAAGAAAAATAAAACACATGTCATTAGCGATAATGGCGATAGCAATTACGTCATGTGATGACGACTTTTTGGAGACAACGCCCACGGATGCCATTTCTGCATCCGACGCGTTAGCCAATGAAGAAAACATGCAACTCGTTTTGAACGGACTGCACCGTGGGTTGTATTCCCAATCCCAAACAATTTTTCCTGGAGGTGATACTTCAAGGGCAAATAACCATTACTGGGTGCCACTAGGCGACAATTTAACAGGAGGGTTGATCCATTCGGCAAATGCGAACAATTTGGGATGGCGAACTGAAATGCAATGGAATTCGCATACGGACCAAACTTCATTGACAACGGAAATTTTATGGTACCACCGTTATAATATTATAGCAGGCGCAAACCTTTTGATCAATAGAATTAATGAAGGAGTTTTAACGGAAACCGATAAGCTGCGTGAAGTGCTAGGCCAAGCTTACACCTACAGAGCGTATGCTTACCTATCCTTGGTGCAACATTATGCCAAAGGTTATTTAATCGGTAGTCCGGCAACGGATCCGGGAGTACCGCTTCTATTTTCATCAGAATCTCCATTTACAAGTGAGCCAAGATCTACCGTTCAGCAAGTTTACGATCAAATTGAGTCTGATCTTGATGCTGCCGTAGAAGCCTTTGATGGTGCTACAAGCAGACCCGGTGGAGCTGCCGGCAAATCACAATTGAATGTAGATGTGGCCTATGGTCTACAGGCACGTGTTGCCTTGTCTAAGGGGGATTGGCAAGCTGCCGCAGATGCGGCTGTCCTTGCACGTCAAGACTACCCGTTAATGAACGAGGCGGAATGGAAGTCTGGCTTTAACACGAACAACCTTCCAGAGGTCATTTGGGGAAGTAATGTAATCGCTCCGGAAACTACCTTCTTCCGTTCTTACTTTTATCTAGCGAGCAATACCTTTAATGGTAGTCAAATCAGGAACAATCCTAAAATTGCGGACAGAAGGGTCGTTGACGCTATTCCAGATACGGATTACAGAAAAGATGTATTCATCATCGATGCACCCAACACGAATAGCTCTGCGGCGAATGGACAAGGTGGCTTCGGCAACGACCCCAACTATACCGATGAGGCTGCTTTTAATGCAAGAAGAGCGGAAATCAATGATGAGTACGGTATCACAAATAGTTTTAATCAACACCCCTACATGCACTTTAAGCTGAAAAATGCAAATCCAGGTTCGATTGATCCAGACGATATTATTTACATGCGCTCCTCGGAAATGTACTTGATAGAGGCTGAGGCCAAGGCAATGATGAACGATATTGCCGGTGCGCAGGAAGCACTTGCCGTGCTAGGAGGCGCTAGGGATAGCGCTTACGATGAAACTGTATTTACGACCCAAGCGAGTTTGATGGAACACATAAAGTTTCAAAGACGTGTGGAGCTATGGGGAGAAGGTTTCGGCTATACCGATCACATCCGTTGGGACGAAGGTATCGACCATGGTGCTAACGGTGGTTCAGGAGCATCTGAAGTTCTTTACCAAGAAGCATATCGTCAAGAAAGACCATCTGTAAATGATGACTGGATTTTTAAAATTCCACAGTCCGAATTTGACGCGAACCCAAACTTGACACCAGCAGACCAGAATTAATCAATGCTAAATTGACTTTTTTATTTAGTAATAAATATTAGTATATAGAAAAACCCCCAATCATAGGGGGTTTTTTATACCCTAAAACTTTCACATTTACTTAGGAACAAAAAAATTAACTTTGCCAGCGTAAGCTTCTTTCATGAAATATGCAGTCCTAATTTTCTTCCTAATCGCTTCTTTTGTCACATTTGGTCAGGAAGAAGGTAAAAAACCTTCCAGTAAGGCAGACTCTGTCGCACCTTCGAAAAGAGTAAAGCCGCTGAGGCCTGTTCAGAAGGCGGTAAGCGACACCCTAGGCATCACCATCCAAGATTATAAGATAATTAGCTTCGAAAGGGATACCACCTATTTGGATACTACCCTTACCATTCAAAAAGAATACAAATACAATTATTTGCGCGAAGACGATTTTGAGCTTATGCCCTTTTCCAATATTGGCCAAGCGTATAATGAATTAGGGGCTAATCTGGAAAGGGGAACTTTATATCCCAATTTGGGGGCGATGGCCAAGGACCGTAAGTATTTGGAAAAAGAACAGATTGTCTATTACAATGTGGCTACGCCCATGACCGAGCTTTTTTTTAAGACAACCTTGGAACAGGGGCAATTGTTAGATGCCAATCTGGCGTTCAACACATCAAGAAGGCTCAATTTTTCAATAGGGTATATTGGACATAGGTCTTTGGGCAAGTACAATTTTAGTCAGATACAATCCGGTAATTTCACGACCACAACAAATTACCTTTCCAAGAATGGAAGGTATGCCTTAAGGGCACATATAGCCGCACAAAATATTCTGTCCGAAGAAAGTGGCGGACTGTCCCAAAAAGAGTCACAGTTCGAATCGGGTGATGATGATTTTATTAATAGGCCCAGGGTGGATGTATATTTAAATGATGCGGACAATAAGGTTTTGGGCAAAAGGTATTATCTAGATCATTCGTATAAATTGATACGGCGCCAACTCGACTCGTCCAGAGTTGAAAAAACATCCCTTTCTATTGGGCATGCGTTTGATTATGAAACAAAATATTATCAGTTCATGCAAGCCGCCAATGATACCTTGTTCGGTACGGCCATCCTAACGGGGATTGATGACAAAGCTTATCTAAAAACCTTCAATAATGAGGTCAATGCCCAATTTTATAACCGAACCTTGGGTCGCGTAACGGCAAGCCTTACTATGTATAATTACAATTATTATTTCGATAGTCGTCTAATAAATGAGGACGGGTCCATTATACCCAATCAATTAAAGGGTACGGAGATCGCCCTAGGCGGTAGATACGCGAAGACCATAGGGGGTTTTGATTTGGATGCCAACTTAAAATATAATCTTTCGGGCACTCTGACGGGCAATTTGTTCGATGCTGCAGTATCCTATGCTATCAATAAGAATAATAGAGTAAGATTTTCTTTGCACACATCTTCCAGGATGCCCAACTTTAATTACTTGCTGTATCAAAGTGAGTATTTAAACTACAATTGGGATAACTCTGAATCCTTTGAAAAGGAACGTGTGAGCAGTTTAAAAGCGGAGTTTAGTTCAAGGAGGTGGGGCAATCTAATGGTCAAATACACAAACTTGGACAACTATACTTACTTTTCGCCAGTATCCGATTCGCCAATTTTGAACGATAATGAGAATGCTTTTATTAGACCATTGCAGGAGAACAGCGGCATTTCTTACTTGAAGGTGAAATACGAAAAGGAATTTAAGGTTGGGATGTTCGCGTTGAACAATACGGTAATGTATCAAAATGTGACGCAAGATAACAATGTATTGAACTTGCCGCAACTCGTTACCAGGAATACCTTTTATTTTGCATCGGATGTGTTCAAAAAAGCAATGTACCTACAAACAGGGATAACCTTCAAGTATTTCACCAGCTATACCATGAATGGCTATAATCCTGTTTTGGGAGAGTTCTATGTGCAAAACAGTGAAAAGCTGGGTGCTTATCCTTTGTTGGATTTCTTTATAAATGGACGGATTAAACAAACCCGTATTTATCTAAAAGCCGAGCACTTCAATTCCTCTTTTACAGGGTATGATTTTTATGCGGCACCCAATTACCCCTACCGTGATTTCGTGATTAGGTTTGGCTTGGTCTGGAATTTCTTTTCTTAACCAAAGTACCTTTTTTTGTAATTGGTTGATACTATTCGAGATAGGGTAAAAGCTCTTCTTCTTTTAATTTGTAAAATACTGTAATTCAGCTAATTGTAATAGTTCTTGAATAAAATCAAACCCTATGATCAGTAAGTTGCAGTAAATCAAAACACTATACGAGTACGCAGAAAAATT
>CAWBZP010000007.1:0-40488 GCA_963793365.1 uncultured Flavobacteriaceae bacterium
CTTATTGATAGCATAGGATACTGCAGCATCGAACAAATTGCCCGTCAGAGTGCCCGAAAGATTATATTTTAAGTTGGCATCCAAATCAAAACCCCCTATGGTCTTCGCGTATCTACCGCCTAGGGCGATCTCCGTACCCTTTAATTGATTGGGTATAATGGACCCGTCCTCATTTATTAGACGACTATCGAAATAATAATTGTAATTATACATAGTAAGGCTTGCCGTTACGCGACCCAAGGTTCGGTTATAAAATTGGGCATTGACCTCATTATTGAAGGTTTTTAGATAAGCTTTGTCATCAATCCCCGTTAGGATGGCCGTACCGAACAAGGTATCATTGGCGGCTTGCATGAACTGATAATATTTTGTTTCATAATCAAACGCATGCCCAATAGAAAGGGATGTTTTTTCAACTCTGGACGAGTCGAGTTGGCGCCGTATCAATTTATACGAATGATCTAGATAATACCTTTTGCCCAAAACCTTATTGTCCGCATCATTTAAATATACATCCACCCTGGGCCTATTAATAAAATCATCATCACCCGATTCGAACTGTGACTCTTTTTGGGACAGTCCGCCACTTTCTTCGGACAGAATATTTTGTGCGGCTATATGTGCCCTTAAGGCATACCTTCCATTCTTGGAAAGGTAATTTGTTGTGGTCGTGAAATTACCGGATTGTATCTGACTAAAATTGTACTTGCCCAAAGACCTATGTCCAATATACCCTATTGAAAAATTGAGCCTTCTTGATGTGTTGAACGCCAGATTGGCATCTAACAATTGCCCCTGTTCCAAGGTTGTCTTAAAAAAAAGCTCGGTCATGGGCGTAGCCACATTGTAATAGACAATCTGTTCTTTTTCCAAATACTTACGGTCCTTGGCCATCGCCCCCAAATTGGGATATAAAGTTCCCCTTTCCAGATTAGCCCCTAATTCATTATACGCTTGGCCAATATTGGAAAAGGGCATAAGCTCAAAATCGTCTTCGCGCAAATAATTGTATTTGTATTCTTTTTGAATGGTAAGGGTAGTATCCAAATAGGTGGTATCCCTTTCGAAGCTAATTATCTTATAATCTTGGATGGTGATGCCTAGGGTGTCGCTTACCGCCTTCTGAACAGGCCTCAGCGGCTTTACTCTTTTCGAAGGTGCGACAGAGTCTGCCTTACTGGAAGGTTTTTTACCTTCTTCCTGACCAAATGTGACAAAAGAAGCGATTAGGAAGAAAATTAGGACTGCATATTTCATGAAAGAAGCTTACGCTGGCAAAGTTAATTTTTTTGTTCCTAAGTAAATGTGAAAGTTTTAGGGTATAAAAAACCCCCTATGATTGGGGGTTTTTCTATATACTAATATTTATTACTAAATAAAAAAGTCAATTTAGCATTGATTAATTCTGGTCTGCTGGTGTCAAGTTTGGGTTCGCGTCAAATTCGGACTGTGGAATTTTAAAAATCCAGTCATCATTTACAGATGGTCTTTCTTGACGATATGCTTCTTGGTAAAGAACTTCAGATGCTCCTGAACCACCGTTAGCACCATGGTCGATACCTTCGTCCCAACGGATGTGATCGGTATAGCCGAAACCTTCTCCCCATAGCTCCACACGTCTTTGAAACTTTATGTGTTCCATCAAACTCGCTTGGGTCGTAAATACAGTTTCATCGTAAGCGCTATCCCTAGCGCCTCCTAGCACGGCAAGTGCTTCCTGCGCACCGGCAATATCGTTCATCATTGCCTTGGCCTCAGCCTCTATCAAGTACATTTCCGAGGAGCGCATGTAAATAATATCGTCTGGATCAATCGAACCTGGATTTGCATTTTTCAGCTTAAAGTGCATGTAGGGGTGTTGATTAAAACTATTTGTGATACCGTACTCATCATTGATTTCCGCTCTTCTTGCATTAAAAGCAGCCTCATCGGTATAGTTGGGGTCGTTGCCGAAGCCACCTTGTCCATTCGCCGCAGAGCTATTCGTGTTGGGTGCATCGATGATGAATACATCTTTTCTGTAATCCGTATCTGGAATAGCGTCAACGACCCTTCTGTCCGCAATTTTAGGATTGTTCCTGATTTGACTACCATTAAAGGTATTGCTCGCTAGATAAAAGTAAGAACGGAAGAAGGTAGTTTCCGGAGCGATTACATTACTTCCCCAAATGACCTCTGGAAGGTTGTTCGTGTTAAAGCCAGACTTCCATTCCGCCTCGTTCATTAACGGGTAGTCTTGACGTGCAAGGACAGCCGCATCTGCGGCAGCTTGCCAATCCCCCTTAGACAAGGCAACACGTGCCTGTAGACCATAGGCCACATCTACATTCAATTGTGATTTGCCGGCAGCTCCACCGGGTCTGCTTGTAGCACCATCAAAGGCTTCTACGGCAGCATCAAGATCAGACTCAATTTGATCGTAAACTTGCTGAACGGTAGATCTTGGCTCACTTGTAAATGGAGATTCTGATGAAAATAGAAGCGGTACTCCCGGATCCGTTGCCGGACTACCGATTAAATAACCTTTGGCATAATGTTGCACCAAGGATAGGTAAGCATACGCTCTGTAGGTGTAAGCTTGGCCTAGCACTTCACGCAGCTTATCGGTTTCCGTTAAAACTCCTTCATTAATTCTATTGATCAAAAGGTTTGCGCCTGCTATAATATTATAACGGTGGTACCATAAAATTTCCGTTGTCAATGAAGTTTGGTCCGTATGCGAATTCCATTGCATTTCAGTTCGCCATCCCAAATTGTTCGCATTTGCCGAATGGATCAACCCTCCTGTTAAATTGTCGCCTAGTGGCACCCAGTAATGGTTATTTGCCCTTGAAGTATCACCTCCAGGAAAAATTGTTTGGGATTGGGAATACAACCCACGGTGCAGTCCGTTCAAAACGAGTTGCATGTTTTCTTCATTGGCTAACGCGTCGGATGCAGAAATGGCATCCGTGGGCGTTGTCTCCAAAAAGTCGTCATCACATGACGTAATTGCTATCGCCATTATCGCTAATGACATGTGTTTTATTTTTCTTAACATTATCAGTTTTTTTAGTTTTATTAAAATGCTACGTTTAAACCAAAAGAGATAATCCTTGGTGGGTTAAAGTCGTTACCTCCCGGAGTTCCTGCTAGGTTGAACTGTGGGTTCAAACCTTCCCTAGCGCTTTTTAGATAAAGGTTTTCACCAGATAATGAAAGCCTTAAGCTTGAAAGACCAAGTTGTTCTGAAATCTTTGGCTCAAAAGTATATCCCAAGTTCACGTTTCTAAGCGACCAAAAGGATGCATCGGTTATAAACCGCTCAGAGGCTGTTCGTACTAAATTTGGATTCCCATTTTCCAATCTGGGTACATTTGTAATATCACCAGGCTGCCTCCATGCATTCAATATGTCTGGGTTGTAAGAACTTCCATAATTTCCACTGTGCATCATAGCCGCATATCCAAAATCCAAAATTTCACCACCAATACCATAGTTTAAAAGGACATCCAAAGAAAAACCTTTATAGCTAATGCTATTTGAAACAGATCCTAAAAGATCTGGAATGGAACTATCCCCAGTATAGGCCCTTTCGGTATCTTGCCAATCGTTGGTGGTTTCGATTTCACCATTGGCGTCCAATACGGGAACACTATTGCCATCGGCATCCAATTCATACCTAAGGAAAAGTTGATCTCCATTTTCGGGGTCGACGCCAGCGGTCCTTAGGATAAAGAAATCAAATCTGGAACGTCCTGCCTCCCAACGTTGTTCGTCGTTGATAAAAGGTGCTGGTAAACTTGTAATCTCATTCTTAAACGTTGAGGCTTGCAAGGTAAGGTCCCATCTTAAGTTGTTCCTTTTGATCAAGTGTGTTGTTAAGGCAACTTCCCAACCTGAGTTGAACATGTCCCCGATATTGGCAGGAAATTCATTTAAACCATTACTAGGGGCAATTGGCAATAGGTATAATAATTCTGATGAATTTCTCTTGTAGTATTCAACGGAACCATCGAACAAATTATTGAACAAGCCAAACTCTAAGGCAACATCAAAATTCTCTATCGTTTCCCATTGAAGTGCTGAATTCCCTATATCCGTAAATATAATCGCCGGACTAGCGGCATTGGAGGTAATGGAAAACCTAGGCTGTGATAAGAAAAAATCACCTAAATCATCGTTTCCTACCTCACCATAAGATCCCCTTAACTTTAAGGAATTGATAAATGAAACATTTTCCATAAAGTTCTCTTGGTCTATTCTCCATGATGCACCTACAGAATAAAAAGTACCCCATCGGGTATCACTATCAAAAACGGATGAACCATCCCTTCTAACGGAACCACTGATGTAATACTTATTGTCAAAATTATAATTGGCCCTTCCAAAATATCCTTCAATGGATTTTCTTGTGGAAGACCCTCCTAAATCTACAATATTGGAGAAATTGTCAAATTCAAAGATTCCATTGGCCGCTTGAACGGTAGCCAATCCAGTATTGCTGGTAAAAGTCCTGTCGTAACTTTCATGACCTGCAGTAATATCGAGATTGTGCGTATTATTGAAGCTTTTATTATACGTAAGAATCTGGGTAAAGTTCTCTACCTGTCTTCTAAATCGGTCTTCACCGTACCTACCATCTGGTTGGGCATCCCCAATAACAGCATTTTCATACTCTTTTGCAAGCCCTTCATTAATGTCCCTACCATAGGTTGCCCTTAGGTTTAGGCCATCCAAAATCTCCAAGTCGGCAAAAAATCGAAACCCATAGGTGTTGTCCCTACCACGTTCATCATTTAAAAGTAGTTCTTGTAGGGCATGACGTCCTTGGCTAATAGGTCTTGAACCTATATTAAATTCCGGGAAACCTTCGCCGCTATCAAATCTAGGATTACCAGCAGCATCCCTTACTATGTTTCCTTGTAAGTCATTTATATAAACAGGATACACCGAACCTATGTTTTTCGCAAAACCAAAAGGGTTAACAATACTCCCTGTTCCTGCGGAAGTAGGAGCTACAGTCTCAGAAATAGTTACGTTTGCACTACCTCCAAGGGTCAAATTATCGTTTACATCAAACTCAGCATTCAATCTAGTCGTTAAACGATCAAACCCAGAGGTTACCACAAAACTTTCCTCATCCAAATAGGAAGCGGAGAAAAATACCTTGTGGTCTTCGCCACCACCGGAAACGTTTACATTATAATTTTGGCGTACACCTGTTCTGGATAAAAGATCATACCAATTCAAGCTGTTGTAAATTACCTGGGCATTAGGATTTAATTGCCCATTGGTGCCAACTATTTCATCGTTGGCTACGTTAAATGGGTTATAGCCCAATTGGTTATAGATGTTTGCTGAAGCGAATGCAGGATCTCCACCTGCTGCGCTTGAATTTCGAAGAGCCTCCCACATAGTCTCGTAGTACTGACCAGGGGAAAGTTCCGGATAAAAGGGAATGGAGGTATCTACCAAACCATACTGCATCGAGGCGTTAACTTGTATGCCTCCTACTTTGCTACCGGATTTAGTTGTTATGATTACAACCCCGTTTGCGGCCCTTGAACCATATAAGGAGGTTGAAGCCGCATCCTTAAGAATTGTGAATGAGGCAATATCCTCTTGGTTTATCGTGTTCAATTCACCTTCATATTGAATACCATCCACAATATATAATGGGTCAGTATCACCGTTAAGTGTTCCTACCCCACGTATTACGATACCTGGCGAAGAACCCGGTCCTTGGGAAGCCGTAAACTGAACACCTGTGGCCCTACCTTCTATCGCGGCTATCGGGGAGGTTACAGTTCGTGTGGCCAATTGTTCGGCTCCAACGACACTTGCAGACCCAGTAAAGGCTTCTTTCGTGGAGGTGCCGTAAGCGGTAACGATTACTTCATCTAAAGCCTCAGCATCTTCTTCAAGCTGAACGTTTATGGTATCCGAAGTCCCAACAGTTTGCTGTGTGGTTTTTTGACCGATATAACTAAACCTTAGTTTTTGGCCCACCTCGGCATTTATGATGTAATTACCATCAAAGTCCGTTTGTGTGCCAGTCGTGGTACCTACTATGACTATGGAAACACCTGGTAGGGGTGCGCCGGTTTGATCCGTAACGTTACCGGTGATTGTTTTTTCCTGCGCATAGGAAAAAGAGATGAATAGCACCAATAGTGGTGTTAAAATCCATTTTAACTTCTGTTTCATAAAATTTGTTTTTGAATTAGCTTGCGCCAAAATTCTTAAAAATTGTTAAGCAATACAAGTTACTTTAACGAAGCATAGGGGCATATGTTAAAAATTTTTCGTTTATTATTTTTAAATCAATACTTAGAGGCTAATATTGATTTAAATTCATTTATTTAACTTAAAAAATTCTTAAAACAAGAAGGGATTTAACATTCATATCGATTTTATGTTGCATAAATTTCACAAAATCTTAAACGAAGCAGGTACAGATGAGGCGGGAAGGGGTTGTTTGGCAGGACCCGTAACCGCAGCGACAGTGATCTTACCTGCGCAATTTGAAAACTTCATGTTAACAGATTCCAAATTACTGAGCGAAACCAAAAGAAACCTTTTAGAGCCTATTTTAAAAGACGAAAGTGTTTGCTTTGGCATCGCCCATGTCTTCCCTAAGGCAATTGATTCCATCAATATTCTGAATGCCTCCATATTGGCAATGCACAAGGCCTTAGACCAATTATCCCAAATTCCTTCCCATATCATTGTAGATGGCAACCGTTTTAAACCTTATAGAAACATTGCTTATACCACTATAATCAAGGGGGATTCAAAGTATGCAAGTATAGCCGCAGCATCGGTTCTTGCAAAAACCACCAGAGACAGGTATATGCAACAGCTTCATGAAGAATTTCCTATGTATAATTGGAAAAAGAACAAAGGGTACCCCACCAAG
Source organism: uncultured Flavobacteriaceae bacterium (assembly GCA_963793365.1). Classification (GTDB taxonomy): domain Bacteria; phylum Bacteroidota; class Bacteroidia; order Flavobacteriales; family Flavobacteriaceae; genus Maribacter. The sequence continues at coordinate 6,902 of CAWBZP010000007.1, forward strand.
GAACATCGAGCGGCTATTGAAAAATATGGCGTTACCAAATACCATAGAAAGTCGTTCAAGCTTCTCCCCGATAGTATGCCTTACTCCCTTAAATAGTATAACTTTGCAGAAATACTTTAGCATGCGGCTGCGTTTATTTATTGTATTCATTACTTTTCTCTTCCTTAATTGCACCTCAAACACGGATACCAAGCAATCCATTTTAAGCATAATTCCCAGCAACGCCTCCGTAGTTCTCAAGATAAACGATTTTGAAGCCTTAAAAGAGGAGCTTGCTTCCAATGAAATTTTAAATACATTGGAAGCATCAAGCGCATTCCAGAAGATTTCAAAAAAAATATATCCCCTATCACTCCTTACGGACCAAGAAAAAGGTGTCCTAGCATTCACCGTGATAGATAGCACCAACTTTGATTACATCTACATCAGTAAAGATAGCCTTGCCTTTATAGATTTGGAAAACTCAAGCAATAAGAAAATTGAATCCCTAGTCCAGGGGAACTCGAACTTCGTAAAATATCAAATTGAAGATGCTGTTTTCTATAGTACATCCATTCAAGATCTTTCAATATTAAGCTCCTCGCAATCCCTTTTGGAAGACCTAAATGAAGGAAACCAGGATAAAGATACCAACGCCTCTTTGAATAAATTTTATTCGGTATCAAATCCTGATAAAACCCTAAATCTTTGGGTAGATTTGGCTAGTTCAAAATCGATACTAAATGAACTATTTGCAACGAATAAGGAGTTGCTTACTACTGGAAAAACAATGTCGGTAGATGTAGCCTTGAATGAAACTAAATTGCTATTAAATGGTGTAATCCAACTAGATACAACGAGTAACAACACGCTAAACTTGTTTAAAGATACAAGACCAACACTAAACAAAACAAATTCGCTGGTTCCGAGCAATGCGCTTTTCTTGAAGTCCCACACTATGGAAGATTTTAAAAAATTTACTGCCAATAAAGAACGAAATAATCTCAAAACTTTTACCGTAGACTCCCTTTTACAAACAGTGGAGGAAATTGGTTTGGCAGTAATCGAAAATGACTCCTTGGCTTTACTTAGAACCTATGGTACTGCCACTCTTTTGGATTTTATGAATCTAGAAAAAGCTGGAACAACGGAATTTGAGGAATACGAAATCTGGGAACTTAAAGCCGATTCTAAAATTTTAGAACCTATAACGCAACTAATAGGGCCATCAACGTATACTTATACCTGCATCATTGAAAACACTTTTTTATTCGCTAGAAATAGGGAGTTCCTGCAAAAAGTGCTGCGTAGTTATAAAAGTGGGGACGTTTATAACAAAACAGATCTCGTCAGAAATGCAGCATCAGAATTGCCCGCTTCCTCGACCTTATTGATTCTGTCCAATTTGGAAGGAACGGCCAAAATTTTAAAAGCCAATGGTACAAATGAATTATCCGAGATTCTCGCTAAGAGTAACCTTAAGGACTATTTGTTTGGACAGCAATTTATTTCCGATAACGGTTTTTTCCACTTTAATTTTTTGGTTAAGAAGATTACCGAGGAAGTTGAAAAAAATACGGTTTCCTCTAGCTTTGAAGTAAAATTCAATGCTGATCTTTCCATTCCACCACAATTTGTGACCAATCATAACACTCGCAGAAAGGAAATACTTGTACAAGATCAAGACAATATGGTTTACTTGATTTCTACGAGCGGTAAAATACTTTGGAAAAAGCAATTGGAAGCAACCATACAAGGTAAAGTACAGCAAGTGGATATTTACAAGAATGGTAAACTGCAATTGGCCTTTACCACCAATAACGAGTTTTTGATTTTAGACCGAAATGGCGAGGAAGTTGCCCCTTTTGCCATGAAATTTGAAGGAGGTAACCTTAACCCACTTGCCCTGTTTGATTATGAAGGAAAGAAAGACTATCGTTTTTTGGTTACTCAAGGGCGGAAAGTCTTTATGTACAATACGAAAGGACAAATCGTAAAAGGTTTTAAATACGAAACCGCCGAAGCTGCCATTCTAGATGCTCCACAGCACTTTAGGGTCGCTAAGAAAGATTATTTGGTATTCAAACTTGAAAATGGACAACTTAGAATTCTCAATCGTGTAGGTGATACAAGAATACCCATTAGGGATAGATTTTCATTTTCTGCCAATGGCATTAAACTTTATCAAGATAAGTTCACCTTTACAACGGAAGAAGGAATTCTTTATCAGATAGACACCAAAGGGAACCTCACGCAAAATAATCTTAATCTTACAAAAGAACATGGTATGGATGCCACCTCCAAAACTTTGGCGGTCATCAATGATAATATATTAAGTATACGCGGCAAAAAGATGGAATTGGATTTAGGCGTATATACCTCTCCTTCAATTTTTTATATTAACGACAAGATTTATGTATCCGTGACCGATATCCAAAACCAGAAAATTTATCTATTTGATAGTCAAGCCAAAGCTATCCCTAACTTTCCGGTTTATGGAAATTCCATCATTGACATGGGTGATATGGAAAATGACCAAAAATTGGAAATTGTCACCAAAGATCAAGACAATTCCATTAAAGTCTATAGCATAAATTAATCGGTACAGCTTTTAAAGGCATACACATACTGTTTCTTGCCAACTGCACAAAGCTACTTTGAAGGGCTGTTAAAATTGAATATTTTTAATGCATTCCATTTAATAGTAATTGGATGTCAATTAATTTGAAGTTCAAATTCTAACCTGTACGATTATGAAAGTGAAATCTATATTTTTAGCTTGCTTTGCCTTAGTAGCTTTTTTTAATTCTGGATATGCCCAAGATGGTTGTAGCAAGTTTTATCCCATGACCGAGGGAGTCTCCATGGAGTATACGAATTATAACAGAAAAGGAAAGGTAGAAGGTGTTAGTTCATTTAAGGTTACGGATGTAGATGCAAACGGAACTACCACAAACGCCACGATGGCCATAAATCTTAAAGATGATAAAGGTAAGGATATCTATACTACAGACTATAAGCTTTCCTGTACCGGTAATATGGTTACCTTGGATTATGAGTCTATTTTACCAAGCGATATGATGAAACAATACGGAGATATGGACATTGAAGTTTCGGGTAACGATATTGAAATTCCAAATGACTTAAGTGTAGGCCAAGATTTAGCCGATGCCAACGTAACTATGAAAATAAATATGGGCGCCATGAACATGAATATGGCCGTAGATATGACAAACCGCAAGGTTGAAAAGAAAGAAAACGTAACTACTCCTACCGGCAGCTATGATTGTTATGTCCTCTACAGTGAAAACCACTCCAAGGTGATGATGGCGAACCAGATGTTCCCGTCAAGGGTATGGCTAGCAGAAGGCGTAGGCATGGTAAAACAGGAGACCTATAAAAAAAATGGGGACCTAATGAGTAGTACCATGCTAACATCTTATTCCAAATAGACCACCCGCAGACTTAGGAATTACCAACGAGAACCCAATTTCACTTCATCGTTTTAGAAAAGTAATGTTGGATTCGGTTATTAGGAATAGCGTAAAGCATCTGAACTAAAAGACGGAAACTAAACTTCGGCTCTTTGGTGTATTAATTCTGCCTCGAACAGCGTTTTAAAATGAACTAGCAATTTTTCCTTTACCTCGTCCATATCCACTACTTTTTGTCCTAGCTCCACATTTAAGGACGTGACTGCTTTATCGCGAATACCACAAGGTATCATCAAATCAAAATAGCCTAAATCTGCATTAACGTTTAAAGCAAAACCGTGCATCGTTACCCATCTGCTGGCGCGCACACCCATCGCACAGATTTTACGGGCAAAAGGAGTGCCTACATCCAGCCAAACCCCAGTTTCACCGGGCGACCTTTCCGCCTTTAAACCGTATTCAGATAGGGTTAAAATGACCATTTCTTCAAGGAGACGTAGGTATTTGTGAATATCTGTAAAAAAATTATCCAGGTCTAAGATAGGATAGCCCACTATTTGACCAGGACCATGATAGGTAATATCCCCTCCCCTATTAATTTTATAAAATTTTGCCCCTTTTTCTTCCAGCTGAGTTTCATTTACCAAAAGGTTTTGTACATCACCGCTTTTCCCCAAGGTATATACGTGTGGGTGCTCTACGAACAAAAAATGGTTATTGGTGCCAATACGAGTATCCTCCCTCCTATTTTTTATTTTGAGATCTATGATTTCCTTGAAAATTTGCTCTTGAAGATCCCAAGTCTCCTTGTAGTCCTTCAGTCCTAAATCTAAAAGCAGTACCTTCTTGTTCATACCAACAAAGATACGAATACATGGTATTTAAGCTACTACGAACAGGTAACTCCCCATTAATTGGGATTGTTTAGGATTACCAAGGCCGCAATTACCCCAGGAACCCAACCACAAAAGGTTAATAATAGAACAATTAAAAATGAACCACAGCCTTTTCCCAACACGGCCAGCGGTGGAAAAAATATGGCCAATAATACTCGGATTAAACTCATTGGATTTTTTGATTTATTTGATTGATGTACTTCATAGGTCGTTAGAAAGACCTTCGCGTTACAGCTTTTATGCATAAATTTATACGTACCATTTTTTAGGGTTGGTTTAACCTCTAACAAAAATTAAAATATGGGAATTTAGTTAGGTCTATTATTCCTGTTCCTTGCGGTCCAGTCTTCTTGTAGCCAGTCACCAGAAATTATAAAAACTGAAGAAACACAAGAAGAACGTAGTTTAAGCAGTATAAACTACGTCGCTCTAGGGGACAGCTATACCGTTGGCGAAAGCGTGGATTATGATTAAAGTTTTCCTGCCCAATTGAGTGCTAGGCTTGAAAAGGACTATGCATTTAAAGTGAATACAACCGTAATTGCCCAAACCGGATGGCGAACAGATGAACTTTTAAGCGCAGTAGACCGGCGTGAGAATGCAACCTATGCTTTTGTTACTTTATTGATCGGCGTAAACAACCAGTTTCAAGCCAGGGCGTTTTCGCAATACGAAACAGAATTTGAGCTTCTTTTGGAAAAAGCTATAATTTTTTGCAGACAATGACCCCAATAGGGTGGTTGTGCTCTCCATTCCAGATTATGCATTTACACCTTTCGGGGAACGCAATGGCTCCCCAGAAATATCCATCGAAATTGACCAGTATAATTCCTATGCAAAAAGCGTTTCGCGCAACAAGGGAGCACAATTCCTTACGATTACCAATATAACCAGTGAAGGCTTAACAGACCCTGAATTGGTGGCAAAGGATGGTCTGCATCCCTCTGGCAAGGCCTATGCAAAATTTGTAGAACGTTTGTATCCTTTAATCCGTTCCAGATTGAAAGATTAAACGATATCGATTATATTTGCCAGCTAAATTAATGACGGCATGCAATTATCGGAGCAAGAGCTTATCAGAAGAGAAAAATTGGAAAAATTACGGGCGCACGGTATCAATCCCTACCCTGCGGCACTATACCCCGTAGATGCTACCTCTGCATCCATTAAGTCCCATTATGAAGAAGGAAAAAAAGTTGTGGTGGCCGGTCGTTTAATGTCGCGCCGTATTCAAGGAAAAGCATCCTTTGCAGAAGTTCAGGACAGTGCAGGCCGTATTCAGGTCTATTTTAATAGGGATGAAATTTGTACCGGGGATGATAAGACCCTATACAATGAGGTGTATAAAAAACTACTCGATATTGGGGATATCATTGGTATTGAGGGAACATTATTTACCACCCAGGTAGGCGAAAAAACCATTATGGTGAAAAAGTTTAGCATGTTGAGCAAGTCTTTACGCCCTTTACCGCTACCCAAAAAAGATGCCGAGGGTAAGGTTTATGACGAATTCAATGATCCAGAATTACGCTATAGACAGCGTTACGTAGATTTGGTGGTGAACCCAAAAGTAAAGGAAACCTTTATAAAAAGGACCAAGATTACCAACAGTATCCGTGAGTTTTATAATGAAAAGGGATATTTGGAGGTAGAAACCCCTATCCTTCAACCCATTCCCGGAGGCGCGGCCGCCCGTCCGTTCCTAACACACCATAACGCCCTTAATATTCCATTGTATCTAAGAATTGCCAACGAACTTTACCTCAAAAGGTTGATTGTTGGCGGATTTGATGGGGTTTATGAATTTTCCAAGGATTTTAGGAACGAAGGTATGGACCGAACCCATAATCCGGAGTTTACCGTAATGGAACTTTATGTAGCCTACAAAGACTACAATTGGATGATGGACACCACAGAACAACTACTGGAAAAGATTGCCCTAGATGCCAACGGTTCCACTAAATTGAAAGTAGGCAAGCACGAAATAGAATTTAAAGCTCCTTACGCCAGGGTCCCAATTCTTGAAGCTATAAAAATACATACCGGCTACGACGTGGCCGAAATGGACGAACAAGAACTGCGTGCTACTGCAAAAAAACTTGGTCTTGATGTTGACGATACCATGGGCGTTGGGAAACTAATCGATGAGATCTTTGGGGAAAAATGTGAGCACCATTACGTACAGCCAACCTTTATCACGGACTATCCAAAGGAAATGAGTCCGCTCACGAAAGAACATCGGTCAAATCCCGCCTTAACCGAGCGTTTCGAGTTGATGGTCAACGGAAAAGAATTGGCCAATGCCTATACGGAGCTCAACGATCCCATTGACCAACGTGAACGTTTTGAGGACCAATTAAAACTATCCGAGAAAGGAGATGATGAGGCCATGTTCATTGATCAAGACTTTTTACGCGCCTTGGAATATGGCATGCCCCCAACTTCGGGGATTGGTATTGGCATAGACCGTTTGGTCATGTTAATGACGAACAATTCCTCTATACAGGAGGTACTCTTCTTTCCGCAAATGCGACCAGAAAAGAAACCGGTTCAACTATCCGATAATGAAAAGGCCATTTTTGAATTGCTGAAAAAGAGTCAAAAAATGGAACTGAATACGCTAAAAGAACAAGCAGATCTTAGTAATAAGGCTTGGGACAAAGGCATTAAGGGATTGACCAAACAACAGCTGGCAAAAGTCTATAAGGATGGGGAAACCTTGTGGGTAGAACTTTCCAAATAGTATATTTTAAAGAAATAATAGTAGCTTAGAAGCTGGTAAAACCAACCAGCATGAACTTAAGCAGTAAAGTGGGACTATTTTTAGGGCCGCTCTTATTTTTTATTATTCTTGGACTTCCACAACACCTCATTTCAAATCAGGCGGATGCCGTAATCGCAGTAGCGCTTTGGATGGTCATATGGTGGGTTACGGAAGCCGTATCCATATCCGTAACCGCCTTACTTCCCCTGCTGTTGTTTCCCATCCTAAAAGTAATGCCCATTGGCGATGTTGGCGCAAATTATGGCAGTCCTATCGTGTTTTTATTCTTTGGAGGCTTTGTTATGGCCTTGGCCCTAGAAAAAGTAAATCTACATAAGCGTATTGCCCTAAATATAATTCGCCTTACAGGGGCAACGGCAAACCGCGTAGTTCTGGGATTTATGATCGCTACGGCCGTGTTGAGTATGTGGATCAGCAATACGGCAAGTACGGTGGTAATGCTTCCCATTGCCATGTCTGTTATTCATCTATTGATAAATGACGCTGATGGATTTACGAAAGAAGACCGTAATTTTGCGCTTAGTGTCATGTTAGGCATTGCCTTTGCCGCAAACGCAGGCGGTATTGCCACGGTCATTGGAACCCCACCAAACTCAGTACTCATCGGTTTACTGGAAAATGAATACCATATTGAAATTTCATTTTTAAAATGGATGGTTATCGGACTTCCTTTTTCTATCATAATGTTGGCTATTTGCTATTGGGTTCTGGTAAAGGGCTTCTTCCCTACCAGAAATCTAAAATTCAAAGCTTCCAAAAACATTATACAGACGGAATTAAAAAAATTGGGGCCGACCTCGGGCAAGGAAAAAATGGTTTTGGCATTGTTTGCCATCGCAATTTTCCTATGGGTGTTTAGGTCCTTGATCAACGCTACAATCCCCGGGCTTGGATTATCGGATACAATGATCAGTATTTTTGCGGCCATCGCGCTATTTACCGTGCCCTATAACTTGAAAAAAGGAGATTTCATTCTCGTATGGTCAGATACCTCAAAATTGGCCTGGGAATCTTAATTTTATTTGGTGGTGGACTTTCGTTGGCCAACGGCATGTCCGTTACCGGAATCGTAGATCTTGTGGCGGCTACCATCGCCCAGAGCAATCTTAGCATTCTCTTGACCGCATCCTTACTGATTCTCTTAATGCTGTTCATGACAGAATTGATGAGCAATGTGGCATTGGTAGCCGTATTGGCCCCCGTAGTAGCCGGTATTGCCATTGGCTTGGACTTACCCATTACCCACTTGCTTATCCCGATCACCATAGCTAGCAGCTGTGCCTTTATGCTCCCCATGGCCACCCCACCCAATGCAATCGTTTTTGCAAGTGGCTACATCAAAGTTCATGAAATGGCACGTGCCGGTCTCATTCTAAACTTGATTGCCGTTCTACTATTGATTTTACTATTTCAATTTGTGCTACCCTTACTATTTTGAGCTGATTTTACTTATCTAGGCCCAGTGAAACTAGAAAGCCAGCCTCGTACCCAAATAAAAACAAAGCCTTTGCGGTTACAAAGGCTTTGTGATTGACTAATTCAAATAAAGAAAATAAAATTACTTCTTATCTAATAGACGCAAGAGAGATACAATTGTTACAGTAGAGGCTTAAGAAATTATTAACTAAACCTTTTGTTTATTTTTTCAATCTTTGGCAGCTTATCAAATAAAAAGAAGATGAAAAGAAAATTACTTTTAAGAACATTATTTATTTTATGCCTTTTAGGCTACCAAGCCACAGAAGCCCAAATCTTCAAAAAGAAAAATAAGAATACTGAAAAGAGCGATGACAAATCGAGTAAGGACAAGATACAACCGTATGATAAGGTCATTACCAAAGAAGCCAAAACAGATAGTGGACTATTTACAGTTCATGAAGTAGCGGACAAACATTATTTTGAAATACCGGATTCACTTTTTACGAGGGAAATGTTGATGGTTAGCAGAATATCCAAAACCGCATCGGGCATTGGCTTTGGTGGCGGCAAAATTAATACCCAGGTGTTGCGTTGGGAAAAGAAAGATAAAAAGGTATTGCTCCGCGTTGTCTCCCATGATGTGGTCGCAGCAGACTCCTTACCTGTTTACGAAGCGGTGGTCAATTCAAATTTTGAGCCGGTCCTGTATTCATTTGATATTAAAGCAATCAATAAAGATTCCCTTAGCACTGCAACGGTAATTGAGGTTAATGATATTTTCATTAAGGATACCAAGGCCTTGGGCATGCCAGAACGTTATCGCAAACAATACAAGGTTTCCCGTTTAGATGATGACCGGGGGTACATAGAGTCCATAAAAAGTTATCCTCTAAATGTAGAGGTGAGGCATGTAAAGACCTATCTGGCCGCAAACCCGCCAAGTAATGAAAGTTTAGGATCCATATCCGTAGAAATCAACAATTCTATGGTATTGCTACCAAAGGAGCCCATGAAACGCCGCTATTTTGACAAGCGCGTAGGATGGTTTACAAGCGGTCAAGTAGACTATGGTCTGGATGCACAGGAGAGTAAGACGGTTACGTTTTTGGACCGATGGCGCTTGGAGGTTAAAGATGAAGACTTGGAAAAATTCAAAAATGGGGAACTTGTCGAGCCTAAAAAACAGATTGTGTACTATGTGGACAGAGCTACCCCTAAACAATGGGTACCGTTTATAAAACAAGGAATCGAAGATTGGCAGGTAGCTTTTGAGGCTGCCGGGTTTAAAAATGCCATCATTGCCAAGGAACCCCCCACGGTTGAGGAAGATCCGGAATGGTCACCTGAAGACGTACGTTATTCTGTAGTGCGTTATCTTGCATCGCCCATACCCAATGCAAACGGGCCGCATGTGAGCGACCCTAGAAGCGGTGAAATCTTAGAGTCTGACATTAACTGGTACCACAACGTAATGAGTTTGTTGCGAAACTGGTATTTTGTACAAACTGCTGCAATAAACCCTGCCGCGCGAGGTGTTTCGTTTGATGATAACGTTATGGGTAGGCTTATTCGCTTTGTCTCTTCCCATGAAGTAGGGCATACCTTAAGCTTACCCCATAATATGGGAAGTAGCGTTGCCTATCCTGTTGACTCGCTCCGTTCCAAAACGTTTACCCAAAAATATGGAACCGCACCATCCATAATGGATTATGCACGTTTCAATTATGTGGCACAACCTGGGGATGAAGGGGTAGCCTTAATGCCAAATATTGGTGTATACGATAAATATTCCATTGAATGGGGCTATCGACCCCTATTGGATACCGATGCGGAGGCTGAAAAGCCTATCCTCGATAAATGGATATTGGCCCATGCCGGAGACCCACTTTATAGGTTTGGCCACCAGCAAGTAGGCGATATTGTTGATCCCAGTTCCCAAACGGAAGATTTAGGGGACGATGCGGTAAAAGCTAGTGAATATGGAATTGCCAACTTAAAAAGAATCGTGCCAAAACTCATTGAGTGGACGGCAGAAGATGGAAAGAACTATGAAGATCTAGACAAATTGTACGGACAAGTGTTTGCGCAATTTAACCGCTATATGGGACATGTATCTAACAATATTGGCGGTGTTTACGAAAACCATAAGACCTATGATCAAGAAGGTGTCGTCTACACGGCGGTTCCAAAGGACCATCAACGGAAAGCAATGGCCTTCTTGCACGAGCAATTGTTTCAGACCCCGGCATGGATGCTTGATCAAAATATTCTAGACCGGATTGAATATTCGGGATTTTTGGAGCAGATACGGTCTATGCAGGTCCGCACCTTGAACAACACCCTGAGCCTTGGAAGAATGGCCCGGCTCATTGAAAATGAAACTGCCAATGGTAAGGAAGCGTATTCCTTACTGCAGATGATGAGCGAATTGCGTAAAGGGATTTGGTTTGAATTGGGCAATGGAAGGGCTATAGATACCTATAGAAGAAATTTACAGAAAGCACATATAGACCGATTACACTATTTAATGACTGCTGAAAACCAATCCAAAGCAACAGACTTTGGTGGATATAGAAAATCAACGGCGGTAAATACGAGCCAGTCCGATATTCGGACCCTAGCGCGCGCTGAACTGAATCTTCTGCAACGCGATATTAAAAATGCAAAGGGCAGGGTTTCGGATACCATGACAAGGTATCATTTGGATGATGTTTCTGAACGAATTGAGACTATCTTGAACCCAAAATAACCCTTTTTGGTTTGCGTATTTTTCCGAGGAATCGTTGAAAGGTCAATAAATACGATAACCGGAAAGCGTGGACCACAGCGAATAGATTATTGACATCAAAAAAAGCCCATTTCACAACAATGGGCTTTTTCATGTCTCTTTGTTATTTAGTTTAGCCTTGTAACTAAAAACCCCCAAATCATGACAAATAAAATAAAAAGTCTTCTTTATTTGAGCTGTTTCATTTTAGCATCGGTTGTTTACCATCAATCCATGCCCTTAGAACCTAAAGAGGAACTTGCAACAAATACTTTGGAACAAGAAGCCGATATTGTCATAAACCCGTATAGCGAACTCAATCAACAAACAGCAACGAACTAATATAATCTGATCTTACCTACTTGAAAAAGCGCAGCTTCTGGCCGCGCTTTTTGCATTTTATATGCGTTGCGATGCCGTTAATTTTTTCCCAAACCAAACATAACTTTTAAACCAAAGAAAAAAAATAGTGTCCAATTGGTGAAACAATAAATTAAATACGTATGAAAAAATTACTAATGGCCATTCTTGTAATGGCAGGCCTATCAGCGATGGCACAAGGCATTGAACGAAACGGAAAGCGGGAAGCAATGAAAGACCTTACTCCAGATCAAGTTGCAACCCTACAGACTAAAAAAATGGCACTGGCTTTGGATTTGAACGCCTCACAGCAATCTAAAATGAAATCAATGCTGACCGAAGATGCGAAAACGCGCAAAGAAAAAATGGAAAACTATAAAAAGCGTAGGGAAGACGGAACGCGTATGACCACAGATGAAAAGTTTGCAATGCAAAATGAACGCTTAGACTTTGAGATTGAGCGCAAAAAGGAAATGAAAGCACTCCTAACTTCTGAACAATATGAAAAATGGGAGAAAATGAAGCATAAAAGAAGAATGCATCACCAAGGAAAAAAAGAACGCCGCAAAGGCAAAGTGGAATCTGGTCGAGATTAAAAATGAGAACTATTAAAAAAGGTCTGCCCTATGGCAGGCCTTTTTTGATTTAGCATGGTTGAGGCACGGCTATTTTAAAGTTTTATGTATCCAGACATGAGCGAATGTTGTTCACCAGAGGCATATGTAAAGACAGCCCTATCAATTTCCATGAAATTCAGTTTTCCTAGAATCCGCTTAATCTTATGGCTAGAGAAAACAATTAAGGTTCAATAGGAAACTATTTCCTATTAAAAAATACCTACATTACCAGCAATTATGACCAATCGTAAACCACTAAACCCATGAAAATATTCAAAACTATTGTTACTTTTCTTCTGGCGTTCCTTATGCTATCGGGTGCGTTTAACCATATCTATTCGCCGGAAAGTTACAGCGCATTTATACCTGAATTCTTTTCAGAATCCTTTGCCAACATTTCATCCGCAATGCTCGAAGCCGTCATTGGGATTGCCCTTATAATCCCAAAATATAGAAAATGGGGCGGTTTGGGTTTTTTTATATTGATGATAGCTTTCCTTCCCCTACATGTTTGGGACTGGACCAAAGAAGTACCTGCCCTAGGTTCAAAAGTTGCAGCTATGATCAGAATCGCTATTCAATTCGTATTGATTGCTGCTGGTTGGTGGATTTACAGGGGAAATGCAAATAAATCCTAAAACTGAATGGTTTTTAGTGCTTCAATGGTTTCATCCAAATCATCATAACTAAGCGCATCGTTCAGAAAATAACTTTCAAAAGCACTTGGCGGAAGGTATATCCCTTTCGAAAGCATTCCGTGAAAATAAGCTTTGAAGGTTGCGTTATTTCCTTTCGCCGAGGAAACAAAATCCACCACCGGTTCCTCCGTAAAATGCACGGAAATCATACTGCCAAATCGATTAATTTGATGTGCTATCCCCTTTTGAATGAGCACCTTGGAAATTCCTTTATGTAGATACGCTGTTTTGTCCTCCAAGCTCTGAAAAACTTCCGGTTTGTTATTTAATTCCGTTAGCATCGCCAGACCGGCACTCATGGCCAATGGATTTCCGCTCAGGGTTCCTGCTTGGTACACGGGTCCGTCCGGCGCCAATTGATCCATAATCTCGGTTTTAGCAGCAAAGGCACCTACTGGTAAACCTCCACCAATGACCTTTCCGTAGGTTACGATATCCGCCTTAACATTCAGGACTTCCTGGGCACCGCCCCTGGCCAAACGAAACCCGGTCATAACCTCATCAAAAATCAGTAGAATTTCTTCTTTATCACAAATACTCCTTAATCCTTCCATAAAGGATTTTTCAGGAACAATACAGCCCATATTCCCTGCAACGGGCTCAATGATGATTGCCGCTATTTCCCCTGCATTGGCGGACACCAGTTCCTCTACTCCTTCTAGGTCATTGTAGGCGGCAAGCAAGGTATCCTTGGCCGTGCCTTGGGTTACTCCAGGGCTATTGGGGCTCCCAAAGGTTACCGCGCCACTGCCCGCCTGGATTAAGAACGAATCTGAGTGACCATGATAGCAGCCCGTAAATTTTATGATTTTGTCCTTACCTGTATATCCCCGTGCCAAACGTACGGCGCTCATGCATGCCTCGGTACCGCTATTCACGAACCTGATCTTATCCATGTTCGGCACCATGGAAATTGCGAGGCGTGCCAATTCAGTTTCAATTTCGGTTGGCATTCCAAAGGAGGTGCCACTTTTTGCCTTTTTAATTACCGCATTGATTACAGGTTCGTGGGCATGCCCTAAAATTAAGGGTCCCCAAGATGCGATATAATCAATAAGCCTATTGCCATCCTCATCGTACAAATAAGCGCCTTTAGCACTTTTTACGAAGATAGGATCTCCGCCAACAGCCTTGAAAGCCCTTACCGGAGAATTTACGCCACCCGGTATATATTTCTTGGCCTCGGCAAACAAGGCACTACTTCTTTTGTATATCATGATTGTTAATTGATAGTATTTACTTTGACCTTAATACGCTGGCCTACAGAAATAGCCGAACTGCGTAGATTGTTCAACTGCATTAGTTCATCAATGGACATGTAGTATTTTTTAGATAGTGAATACAGGGTATCTCCACGCTCTACCGTATGCATTTTTTCCGATTCGGTAGCTACCACAGTCGTTTGGTCATAACCTGCTTTTTTGACTGATATATCATATTTATAAAGCTCATGCTTTTCAATTAGGTAAATCAATTTTTGTGGGTATTTTGGGTCTGTAGCGTATCCTGCTTTTCTCAATCCTTTTGCCCAGGCCTTATAATCCGTCGGTTTAAAATCGAACAAAAAATCGTATCTGGACCGGGAAGTAAGAAATTCACTATGGTCCCTAAAAGAGTACATTGGATGGTTGTATTTTCTAAAACATTCCCCTTTTTCATCATCATCATGAAAATCATAATCGCCTTGCCATCCTTTATGACATTTTATGCCAAAATGGTTATTTGTCTTCATCGCCAACTCCCCTTTCCCATAGCCACTTTCCAAAAGGCCTTGTGCCAAGGTTATGCTTGCCGGTATTCCATAGCCCATCATTTCCAATTGTGCGGTTTCGGCAAAGGTTTCGATGTATTCTGTAACGGATTCAATTCTAAAGGAAATGAAGGATTCCGGTTCCTTGGGCATTTTCGTTTCCACAACTTCAGACGAAGTGGTAGTATTTGACTTATTTCGCTCCTTCAGTACGTTTTTAGTACGTAACTGATCAGAATACGCCTTTTTAGATTTACAGGATGCAAAGCAAATTCCAATAACCAAAAGCAATACAATGTTCTTTTTCATATATCCAACAAAGGTAAATGTTTCTTCTTCAGAAGCATATTCATACCCGTAATTCCCTGCAGGCCACCGGTATGAATTGCTAAAATTTTCGTTCCCGGCACAAAAGTATCATCCCGGATCATATCTAACAACCCATAGAGCATTTTTCCTGTATAAATCGGGTCGAGCGGAATATGGGTCTTTTCCTTGAAATCGTTAATAAATTGCACCAATTGCTTATTTATTTTCCCATAACCTCCAAAATGGTAGTCGCTAATTAAATTCCAGCGCTTGTTGGCGGTCATTTTTTGAATTTCGGAATTTAAAAAATCACCTTTTAAGGCAGCAAATCCCAATACCTGCTGATGTTCTAAGCTTGAATTCACCAGACCAGCAAGTGTTCCTCCGGTACCCACACAGGTGCAAATTTTATCAAATTGTTTATCCTCCGGATTCAAAATTTCCTCGCATCCCTTTATGGCCAATGCATTGGTGCCACCCTCTGGCAAACAATAAAAGTCACCGAATTCTTTCTTTAAATCCGCTAAAAATTGAGCCGATTCTTTTTTGCGATACGCTTCCCTGCTCACAAATTTTAAAATCATGCCATCCTCATGTGCTCTTTTCAAAGTGGGGTTCTCTTGCCAAGTAAACTCCAACTCTTCCCCACGTATTATACCAATACTTTTAATGCCTTTGTTGGAAGCGGCAAATGACGTAGCCGCTATATGATTGGAATACGCCCCCCCAAAAGTTAAAACCGTGCTATACCCATTATCTATGGCCGCTACCAAATTGTACTTTAGCTTTCTATACTTATTTCCGGATATAAAAGGATGCAATAAATCTTCTCGTTTTAAGGCAAGCCCAATTCCCTTTTCCTCCAAAATGGGCAGTTGTAAAAATAAGTTCTTGCTTTGCAATGGGATTTCTTTACCGACAAAGGTATTTAATAAAACTATAGGATTTTCTGTTGGAAAGGTAATCCAACTCCCGTTCCTTGGCATATGCCTCGCGTTCAAAACTAATGTTCTGGTATGCCCTATAGGCATTCAAATACCATACGGTGCGGAACATCCACTCCAATAAGTATAAAAGGTAAAAAGGCAAAATCAACAATTCTAATTGCTGCCTAAGATGGATACGCTCGTGGTTGATCAGAATATCATCTTCCTTTAGGGTTCCACTTTTTACAAAAATGAAGGGCCATAAGGAGAGGCCCACATAGTTTTTATAGAAGAAATGCCTAAAAACCAATATCATAGCTTGTTGGGTTGGTCGTATCAAAGATAAACCCAAAAGCTGTTGAAATAAAAATTGCCCGACTTTATTGCCAACAATACCGGTTAACGGGCCATAATCCACTTAAGCAGTATAAAATAAGGAATAGGAAAGCGCGTTTTAAACGTTATCAACAGAAAGACTTAATTTTAGTATCTTAAATGAAACGTAACATGAAGAAAATTATCCCAATAGAAGAAGGTGACTCCTATTGGTCGGAAAACGGATACAGGGTATTTACTGAGCAATATCATTTAAAACGTGGGTATTGTTGTGAGAGCAGTTGCCGGCATTGTCCTTATGGTTACGATGCCAAAACCAATCAACAATAGCACTTTACAAGAGATTCGGCATGATTATTGAGACTATTTTAGAAGAAAATAAAGTACTTAAAATATAACGTTATGAAAAAAATAAAATTCCTAGGCCTTCCACTTTTACTATTGGTTCTTATTACTTCCTGCACATCTGTACGGGTTTTATCTGATTACGATCAAAAAGCGAATTTTAACGGATATACTTCCTATGCCTTTTACAAAACAGGCATTGATAAGGCACAGATATCAGACCTTGACAAGAAACGGATTTTAAGGGCCATTGAAACGGAAATGAGTTCCAGAGGCTTCGTAAAATCCGAAAACCCAGATTTGCTCATCAGTATTTTTACGAAGGAGCAGGAACGTGTTGATGTTTACAACAACAACTTTGGCTGGGGCGGTGCCTGGGGCTGGGGTGGTGCTTGGGGCTGGGGTCCTGGCTGGGGCTGGGGTCCTGGATTAGGTTGGGGCTGGGGAGGCAACAACGTTAGCGTAAGTACCGAAGGCTCACTTTATATCGATTTAATCGATAACGAGACCAAGGAACTGGTATGGCAAGGAAAAGGAGAAGGCACATTGTCCAACACCAATAACATCGCAAAAAAGGAAGAGCGCATACGGCAATTTGTAAATCAAATTTTAGAGCAATATCCCCCAAATGCAGTAGCGTTAAACTAAAAAGAATACTACGGAAAGAAGGAAAGGTTTGTGAAAACCTTTCCTTCTTTCTTTTTTAGAATTGAAGTCTCGCGCTACGTATTTTTTCAGAATACCCTTCCATGAAGTCGACGTCTAAATACCTCATTGGTTCATTAGCATTATTTCTATAATAACGGGAAAATGGTTTCATTTTTGACCTCATTGAGAACAAAGGCACTTTTTACGCCACCAATGCTGGGTAATGAGGCAATTTTAAACTTTGCAAAATTGTAGTAGGCATCTAAATTTTTCACCACTACTTTAAGAAGAAAATCAAATTCGCCACCAACAACGAAGCATTCCGTTACTTCGGGATATTTTTTCACTTCCTTAAAAAAATCGTCCATCATAGCCCCTTTCTGTGTTTCTAGAGAAACGAAACTGAAAACGGTAATGCTTTCCTCAATCTTTTCCTTATCCAAAATAGCAACATAATTCTTGATGTAGCCCTCATGCTCCATGCGTCTTATTCGTTCATAAACCGGGGTTTTGGTCAATCCTAGTTCTTCTGCTATGGATTTTGCACCCGTTTTAGCGTCCTTTTGAAGGATTTTTAAAATCTCCCTATCTATGCTATCCAATTTATCTGTCAAAATTTTTCCTGTTTTATGAATATATGTTAGGCTTAAATAGTCTTTATTCCTAATTCAATTTAAATAATCAGTTCTTTTTACCAAATTATAAATTTTATTGCACTAAATAGTCTAATTAGAGTATATTTAAAAGAAAACCATCAAACATGTTTCATCTGGCTCAAGCTAACATTGCTCGCTTTAAAGCTCCATTGCACAGCCTTGTAATGAAAGAATTTACAGACTTTCTGGAGCCAGTGAACAAGCTTGCGGAGGAAAGTGACGGATTTATATGGCGCCTAATGGATACGGAGGGCAGGTCAGCTTCCTATATTGAATCCCCTTTTAATGATGAACAAATAGCTATCAATATCAGTGTTTGGAAAGATTATGAATCCCTTACCAACTTTGTTTACAGTACGGTTCACAGTTATTTCCTCCGGAATAAAAAGAAATGGTTTGATACCAATGGGCCATCGCAATTTATAATGTGGTGGATTCCTGAAGGGGAAATCCCTACCCTAGAAATGGTCAAGAAAAAATTAAACTATCAAGAAAAACATGGCGATACGCCCCAAGCATTTTCACTAAAACAGTTGTTTGATGCACAAGGCAGCGCTATCAAAAATAAATAAGAATGAGCACAACGGGCTATGAGAGCAATCCTATATTGGATAAACTTCCTAAACATTTAGGACAGTTCATTAAACCGCAGAACTATGAGGACTATACCCCA
Source organism: uncultured Flavobacteriaceae bacterium (assembly GCA_963793365.1). Classification (GTDB taxonomy): domain Bacteria; phylum Bacteroidota; class Bacteroidia; order Flavobacteriales; family Flavobacteriaceae; genus Maribacter. The sequence continues at coordinate 25,500 of CAWBZP010000007.1, forward strand.
ATAGATCAGGCCGTATGGCGCTATGTGATGCGTAAAAATGTTGCCTACCTCAGCAAAGTTGCCCACGATTCCTATTTGGACGGGTTAAAAAAAACAGGGATTTCCATAGATAATATCCCCAATATGTACGGCATGAACCGTATTTTGAAGGATTTGGGCTGGGCGGCAGTCGCCGTGGATGGCTTTATACCCCCGGCCGCCTTTATGGAGTTTCAAGCATACAATGTATTGGTGATAGCATCGGATATTAGACAATTGGAAAACATAGCCTACACGCCTGCCCCAGATATTATACATGAAGGGGCAGGACATGCTCCTATCATTGCAAACCCTGAATATGCTGCGTATTTAAGACGTTTTGGAGAAATAGGATGTAAGGCGATTTCAAGTGCCAAAGATTTTGAATTGTACGAAGCGGTACGCCATTTGTCCATCATAAAGGAAGCTAAAGGCACTGACCTCAAGGAAATCGAAGAAGCGGAAAAGCATATTGAATACTTGCAGGAAAATATGGGCGAACCTAGTGAAATGGCCTTAATTCGAAATCTACACTGGTGGACGGTAGAATACGGACTGATCGGTACGGTAGAAAATCCGAAAATATACGGCGCAGGTCTATTATCCTCCATTGGGGAAAGCGAATGGTGCATGACGGATAAGGTTAAAAAATTGCCTTACTCCCTGGATGCGGCAAGGACTTCTTTCGATATTACAAAACCGCAACCGCAGCTCTTTGTCACCCCAGATTTCGCTTTTTTAAGTCAGGTATTGGAAGACTTTGCCAACACTATGGCACTTCGCAAAGGAGGGCTTGAAGGCTTACAGAAATTGATCAACTCAAAGGAACTTGGTACCATTGAACTGAGTACAGGACTTCAAGTATCCGGAAATTTTGAATCGGTCATTGCACATGAGGGAAAACCAATTTATTTCCAGACAAAAGGGAAATCTGCCCTGGCCTTTAGGGAGCAGGAGTTGGTAGGACAGGATACCAACCAGCACGCAACGGGCTTTGGTTCTCCCATAGGCAGGTTGAAGGGAATCAACATCCCTATTGAGGAGATGAGTCCTAGAGATCTAAAAGCATATAAAATTTATGAGGGCGAGATTATTTCATTGGATTTTGAGGGCGGCATCAACGTAACCGGAAAAATAATTACCGGGACCCGAAACTTACAGGGGCGGATTATCTTGATCACCTTTGAAAATTGTAAGGTCAGCTATGAGGATACCATTTTGTTCGAATCCAATCAAGAGCCTTACAATATGGCCATTGGTGAGGAAATAGTTTCCGCATATCATGGACCGGCAGATCTGAAAAGTTTCGATCTGTTAGACCATACCTTAAGTACGGGTAGTGAACTAACAGACTCCAGCAACCTAACAGCGCTTGAATCCTATTACATGCAGATACGCGCTTTTAGGGAAGGAAAGAATACTACGATTTCCAGGACCAAGGTTTTTCAGGAGATAAAGGAAAAATTTCCCTTAGATTGGCTCTTGCCCGTTGAAATTTATGAATTGGCCATGGATAGTGGGGATAACGACTTGATGGAATCCATTAAAGGACATTTACATGCCATTAAATTGGAAAAACCCAACCTTGGTAGATTAATAGACGATGGTTTGGAATTGGCCGCTAACGGAACAAAGGTTAAGGCTTAATGTCTTTTACGGCGTCCAAAGATTCTAGGGTACGCTCTTTGTAACTAAGCCGCCACCCCATTGAATTGGTTAGTATGTAAAATTTCTGTAATTCACTTATCAATCTATTCTCCGCATTGGAGCGCAGCGAAGAAGCCTCCACTTTTTTCATAAGGGAATTCTGTACGGTCTGCTTTATTTTATTGTAATCCGCGGCATCAAACTGGTTCAGGTAATCTGCGGTAACATCATAGTACTCAAAATCTGGATTCAAATTAATCTCAGGTGCTGGAATATTTTTTATGAAAACTGTCCTGGAGCTTTCGTCGATTTCAAAATCGATCTTACTCAAATCATACGCTACCGTTACGTCCGCATTTACGACTACCAAGGCTTTTTTTTCTGCACGCAAAAGCGGCCCAAAGAGTTCCTTTGAATCCTTATAATTATAAACCTCCGCAAAATGCCCCTCTGTTACAATCAGTTTAGCCACGTTCGCTATTTCCTGCTGGATAAGCATAGAATTCTCCTGCAGAATCGATTTATCGTCTTTATCCTTATTGCAGGAACGGATGATAAAAACAAAGGATAAGGTAATTAGCACACCGGCAGTAAATTTTTTCATGCGTTCGGAAAATTAAAATCCATAAAAGGATAGACTTTCTTTAGATCCTCAATTTTTGCATATATCGATTTTATAAATTTTTCATGCGATTTACCGGATGGATTGAATGGACGATGTTGCGTTGCTTTTTGAATTTCCTCCACCTTTTCCATAACCGCTGTGGCATCCTTAGCAATCCAAGCTTCACAAAACTTATCCCAAATATAATCGATGGCCACCGTACTTGGATGTACCATATCTGCCGTGTAAAAGCGGTAATCGCGTAGCTCGTCCATCATAATCTCATAACTGGGGAAATAAAAAGCCTTCCCAGCATTGACTACCGACTGTACCGCACTTATGAGGTGTGCTTTACTATGTTGGTTCTCCACAAAACCATCTTTGAGATGCCGCACCGGAGAAACGGTAAAAATAAATTGAACTTCAGGGTTTACTTTATGGGTCTCTTGAATTACATCTAGCAAACACTGCTCAATTGCGGGAATATCAAGAATTTCTTTGGTAAAATTAGCCTGTGGCACTTTTTGGCAATTGGCAACTATTTGTCCGTCAGCCTTTTTTCTATATACCCAAGCAGTGCCTAAGGTAATGCAGATGTGGGTTGCATTTTTCAACTTTTCCCCAGTTTGGAACACTTTTTCCTTCAATTGCCCCAATAATTCGCCTTTTGAGGAATTACTGAGCTTTGAGTGCACATCAAAACAATGCCATTGATCATTTAAAAAAAATAAATCCTCTTCCGTGTAGTGTTCAAGACCAAGGGCCCTGTCCACCATTTTTTTGATGGCCATTGGATGAAACAATATCCCAAAGGGATTACTGTTTTGCTTAAATTTATAATATAGGAATTTAGCTCCAATATGCTCTGAAAAACATGAACCCAAAAGCACTACCTTGCCCTGATAATCTATAGGTTTTGACGCTTTCGTTATTGGAACTTGGGTCTGGAATTTCATTTTGGTCGCACACTTTCATTCAGTTTATGAAAAACCTGATAGGGGTAGATTTCATAAATGGCATTGTCTTCATTAAAAGAGTTTTGCCCGTTCTCAAATGCAAATTTCTCTAATTTTTCACCTTCTTCAAAATTTCCTAGTTTTCCTAAACTTCGCCCCTTGAAATATAAGGCATCCGCGAAATTAGCATACACTTTCAAGGCCATATCAAAAGAAATGATGGCATCGGTATAATTACCCAGCTCAAAATCTGCTATTCCTAGATAAAACCAATCCAAATAATGGCAAGCTTCCTGGGGTGGATCATTAGGGAAATCTGTAAATTGCTGTTCCTTGCTTTTTAGTAAAAATTCTTTGGCCTTTTTAAACTCATTGAGCTGCAAGTAATTTAACCCAATGTAGAAATTATAGGTATGGTCCATGACATAACCATCGCCGTAGTCTTGTATAACCTGTAAAAATTCTGCAATGGATTTAATATAATCCTTTGAGAATATACATTTCATAAAAGCACTATAATCCAAATATTTCTTGGGGTCGTTTGCCACAGCCTTCTCCAAAAAAGGTTTCCCCAATTGGTATTTTCTTGTTTTGTATAGAGGCATTGCTTTTTGCTGCCATAACCAAGCATTATCAGGCTGTATGGCAAGTGCGGAATCCAGCAATTGTTGATGCTCCCGGGAGTGCAAAGGCGCCTTAAATGCCTCGATTACAAATTCTTTCAATCGAATGGAATCCATTGCGGACAGTTGAACCTTTTCAACGCTACCATCTTCACCGTTTTCTTTATCGCCCTTTGGAGTGGTACACGCAGCAGCTAGGAGCAATAATAATACATACTTATTCATAGACCTGATACTATTTAGCTCCTTGCGGATGTTAAGTGCAAAAAGAAACTACTATTCCAAATAGCGCTTTGCGTTTTCTAGTGCCTCTGCAATGCCCTTAGGGTTCTTACCGCCCGCCGTGGCGAAGAAAGGTTGTCCTCCTCCCCCTCCTTGGATATAGCTTCCCAATTCTCTTACAATGGTACCTGCATTTAAATCTTTTGAAGCTACCAACTCCTTGGAAATATAACACGAAAGTAAGGCTTTACCGTTTTGTTCCGTTCCAAAAAGCAAAAAGAGATTATCCTTTTCATTTCCCATTTCAAAGGAAAGATCTTTGATTGCGCCGGCATCCAAATCTATCTTTTTGGCCAGGAAGCGAACCCCGTTCACCTCTTCCAATTCCTGGAACAATTCCCCTTTTAAGTTTTTTGCCTTATCCCGTAATAGTTCGGCCACCTGCTTTTTTAAAGCACTGTTTTCTTCCTGTAGGCTGGAAACTGCCCTGATAGGCTCTTGACTATTCCCCAGCACTTCCTTGATATTCGTAAGCAGCTTATCGTTTTCATTGTGGAATGTTTTTACGGCATCGCCTGTAATGGCCTCTATTCTTCGGATACCTGCCGCGACCGCACCCTCTGATTTTATTTTAAACTGCCAAATATCCCCCGTATTGCGTACGTGGGTGCCCCCACATAATTCTATGGATTGCCCAAATCGAATGGTACGGACAGCGTCCCCATATTTTTCCCCGAACAAGGCCATGGCACCAGCTTCTACAGCCTCCTTCATTGGCACGTTTCGTTTTTCCTGTAAAGCCAATTGCCCGTCAATCCGTGCGTTGACAAAATTCTCCACATCCCGCAATTCATCCGGAGTAAGTTTAGAAAAATGCGAAAAATCGAACCGCAAATATTTAGAATGAACGGCAGAGCCCTTTTGCTCCACATGTTTACCCAAAATCTCACGCAAAGCCTGGTGCAGCAAATGGGTAGCCGTATGGTTCGCTTCCGTCCTGCTCCTTTGCTTTCTATCCACTACGGCATTAAAGCTTTCCCCAATATGTTTGGGCAAATTCTTGGCAAAATGAATGATTTCGTTATTTTCCTTTTTGGTGTCGATTATATAAACAACATCGCCATGGGCATCCTCCAAGTAACCTTTGTCCCCAACCTGCCCACCACCTTCGGCATAAAAAGGCGTTAGGTTAAATACCAGCTGGTACTGTGTTCCTTCTTTTTTGGAAACCACTTCACGATATTTCATGATTCTAACATTGGCCTCCAAAGTATCGTACCCTATGAATTCCTGTTCGTTATCATGCTGTAGTATGACCCAGTCCTGTTTGGAAACTTCTGAAGCGGACTTGGAACGTTTCTTTTGCTGCTCCATCGCGGCATCAAAACCCGCTGTATCCAAGGAATATCCTTTCTCTTGCAAGATCAAAGCGGTTAAATCTATTGGAAACCCAAAAGTGTCATACAATTCAAAAGCTTTTGCACCATCTACGGTCTGGCCTTTGGTATTGGTCAAGATGGTATCCAGCAATACCAATCCTTGATCCAATGTTTTCAGGAAGGAATGTTCTTCTTCCTTAATAACGTTTTCAATTAACTGCCGTTGTTCCTTAAGCTCTGGAAAAGCGTCTCCCATAGATTCTGTAAGCACATAGACCAGACGGTACATAAACGGCTCCTTGGTATTCAAAAAAGTGAACCCGTACCGTACCGCCCTTCGCAGAATTCTTCGTATAACATAACCTGCCCCGGTGTTACTGGGGAGTTGCCCGTCTGCTATGGAAAAGGAAACCGCGCGTATATGATCACTAATTACCCGTATGGCGATATCCACCTCATTGGACTTACCGTAACTTGAATTGGTGATTATTTCTATTTCTCGAATTAAGGGCGTAAAAATATCGGTATCATAGTTAGATTGTACCCCTTGCAAGATCATGCAGAGGCGTTCAAAACCCATACCTGTATCTACATGCTTTGCAGGTAAATTTTCCAAAGAACCGTCTGCCTTGCGGTTGTACTGCATAAAAACCAGGTTCCAAATTTCCACCACCTGTGGATGGTCTTGGTTTACCAAGCTGGCTCCAGGTATTTTTGCTTTTTCCGCTTTGGACCGGATATCCACATGTATTTCCGAACAAGGGCCACAGGGACCTTGATCTCCCATTTCCCAAAAATTATCCTTCTTGTTCCCCATGATGATGCGGTCCTCTGGCACAATCTTTCTCCAAAGGTCATAGGCCTCAAGGTCCTTTTCCAATCCATCCGCATCCGTACTTCCTTCAAAGACGGATACATACAGGCTTTCCTTATCTACTTTCAAAACTTCGGTCAACAGCTCCCATGCCCATGTTATGGCCTCTTCCTTAAAATAATCCCCAAAACTCCAGTTGCCCAACATTTCAAACATGGTATGGTGGTACGTATCCTTGCCCACCTCTTCCAAGTCATTGTGCTTCCCACTTACCCTTAGGCACTTTTGGGTATCCACAACCCGCGCGTTCTTAGGTTGACTGATGCCTAAAAAATATTCCTTAAATTGGTTCATTCCCGCATTGGTAAAAAGCAGGGTTGGATCATCTTTTATGACCATTGGGGCAGAAGGCACTATTTTATGATTCTTACCCTTAAAAAAATTTAAAAATTGGTTTCGTGTATCCTTGGAATTCATCTAAAATGCTAAGCTTTTACAAATTTTAACCGTTTCTATTAAACAATTTTTATATTTGTTTGTTGCGTTAAAATTAAACCACAAAAATAGGATAATTTACATTCATGTCTAAAGTAAAGTACTATTACGATCCGGACACCTTGTCCTACCGCAAAATAGAACCCGAAAAATCTAAACGCTATAGAAATATTGCCTTCTTTATTTTGGGAGCTTGCCTATTTGGTTTTTTATCACTTATCCTACTTTTAAACACAGACCTTATCAATACGCCTAGGGAACTATCTTTGGCGCGTGAAGTCAAAAACTACGAACTTCAATATGAATTGCTGAACAAGAAAATGGAACAGATCGAAGATGTTCTAGGGAATATTGAAGAGCGCGACAATAATATATACCGACTTTATTTTGAGGCAAATCCAATACCGGACGAGCAGCGTAGGGCCGGATTTGGGGGGATAAACAGATATAAATCCCTTGAAGGCTTCAATAATTCGGAAATGATTATTTCCACTACAAAGCGCTTGGATATTATTAAGAAACAAATGGCTATCCAGTCCAAATCCTTGGATGAGATTACTAAATTGGCAGAGGAAAAGGAGAAGCTATTACTGTCCATACCCGCTATACAACCTATCAATAATGAAGACCTTACCCGTATGGCATCTGGTTACGGTTGGCGTTCAGACCCGTTTACCAAGGCACGAAAAATGCATTATGGCATGGATTTCACCGCACCAAAGGGTACACCGGTTTACGCTACCGGTGACGGTCAGGTAACCCGTGCAGATAATAATTCATCGGGTTACGGAAAACACATCCGTATTGAACATGGGTACGGTTATCTAAGTCTATACGGGCATTTAAGCCAATACAATGTAAAGCGGGGCCAAAAAGTAAAACGTGGGGACCTTATTGGTTTTGTAGGTAGCACGGGCCGGTCAGAAGCACCTCATCTTCACTATGAAGTGTGGAAAGATTCTGATAGGATCAACCCCATAAATTTCTATTATGGAAGTTTATCGCCAGAGGAATTCGAGAATATGTTGAAATTCGCCAACCAGGAGAACCAATCATTGGATTAATGCAGATAGAGCTCCCAGAAAAACGGTATTACGGTATTGGCGAAGTGGCCAACGCATTTGGTGTAAATACCTCCCTAATCCGTTTTTGGGAAAAGGAATTTGATGAACTACAACCCAAAAAAAATGCCAAGGGAAATCGAAAATTCACCCCACAGGATATTAAAAACTTGCAATTGATCTATCATTTGGTCAAAGAACGTGGATTTACCTTGGATGGTGCTAAAATTCATCTCAAGGAAGAAAAACAGAAAACCCTATCCAATTTTGATATTATCCAAAAGTTAGAGCGTGTAAAAGCCGAGCTCATAAAAATCAAGGACCAACTTTAATAACATAACCCTATTAATACCACTTCCATGAAAAAAGGAATCATTGCATTGATCGTAGTAGCAGTAATCGCCCTTGGCCTCTATCAATGGGGCGTAAGCTTTAACAATACCGCCGTTGCCCTAAAGGAGACATCGACAAAAACTTGGGCCAATGTAGAAAGTGCCTATCAGCGCAGGAACGACCTTATTGGGAATTTAGTGAAAACCGTTCAAGGAGCCGCTGATTTTGAACGGGGTACCTTGACAGATGTTATCGAGGCACGGGCAAAAGCAACATCGGCAAGCATAGACCCGGCCAATATAACACCAGAACAACTTGCGCAGTTCAATCAAGCCCAGAGTGGTCTAAGCAGTGCGTTAAGCCGCTTGTTGGTTACCGTGGAGCGTTATCCCGATTTAAAAGCGAATCAAAACTTTCTTGAACTACAGGCACAACTTGAAGGAACTGAAAATAGAATCAATGTAGCCCGAGATCGTTTCAATGCAACGGTTGAACCCTATAACCTGCATATTAAGAAGTTCCCTAATTCCGTTTTGGCCGGAATTTTAAATTTTGATGAACTTGCCTACTACCAGGCAGATGCAGGTTCCGAAAATGCCCCTGATGTAAATTTTGAATTTGATTGATTTAACAATGTCAAAGGTTGAGGATTTTTTAACGGCTTCGGAAGAACAGGAAATAGTAGATGCCATCCTTAAAGCGGAACAAAATACTTCTGGCGAGATACGGGTGCATTTAGAGCACCATTCCACGATAGATCACTACAAACGTGCCCAAGAGGTCTTTCATCTCTTGAAAATGGACAATACGAAACACGACAATGGTGTACTTATTTATGTTGCGGTAAAGGATAAAAAATTTGTTATTTGCGGTGATAAGGGCATTGATGCCGTTGTGCCAAAAGACTTTTGGCAAAGCACAAAGGACAGCATTCAACATCATTTTAAAAAAGGGGAATTCAAGGACGGCCTCGTTGCCGGTATTTTAAGAGCCGGGGCGGAACTACACAGTCATTTTCCATGGCAGTCGGATGATACCAATGAATTAAGCAATGAGATATCTAAAGGTTAGCTTCCTCTTACTTCTACTTTGGTGCAAACCACTTTGGAGTCAGTTTGAAATTCCGGAAAAGCCGGCGCTGCAAACCAGTGTTTATGACTACATCGATCTGCTTGATGCCCAACAAAAAAAGAGCCTAAGTCAGAAATTGGTTCGCTATTCCGACAGTACCTCCACCCAAATCGTAATTACAATCATTGCAAGCACACAAGGAGAAAATATCAACTACCTAGGGGCACAGTGGGGTCAAAAATGGGGCATCGGTCAAGAAGGAAAGGACAATGGTATTCTTATTATTCTTGCCAAGGATGATCGCAAAATAGCCATCAATACAGGGTATGGGGTTGAAGGTTCCTTAACAGATGCCCTATCCAAACGCATTATTGAAACTATCATATTGCCCGAATTTAGGAAAGGAGACTACTATGGTGGACTGGATAAGGGATCGGATGTAATTTTCCAAGTACTAACCGGAGAATTCCAAGAAGATAGAACCTTTGAAAATAGTGAAGGATTTCCTTTTTCTTCCGTACTGCCCTTTATCATCTTTATGGTGATCCTATTCATTTTATGGAGCAGAAAAGGAGGCAATAATAATGGTCCTGGCGGGCGCAGAGGGCTTAGTCCCTGGGATATGATAATCCTTAGCAATATGGGAAGATCTAGTGGGGGCTTTGGCGGAAGTAGCGGTGGCGGATTTAGTGGAGGTGGTTTTGGCGGCGGCTTCGGCGGTGGCGGCTTTGGCGGCGGCGGCGCTTCTGGGGGATGGTAGTGGTTATTTATTGGTTGATGGAAAAAACTGACACTATAGTTTCCTAACCTCTAAATCCTATGAAAATAGTTCATGCACTCAAAGTTATAAATACAAACCGCTTACATTCAATATGTTAACTAATTGAGATTTCTGTAATTAATGCTGTAAATCTATTGATTCTTTGTGAACGATAAGGGTACCTTTACTGTCCATGCCCTCAATATACAACTGAACCCCTTTCTGATTTTTAATAGGAATTTTGATTGTTCTTGATATTTCCGGACTTAGGGAAATATTAGGCTTCCAGTCTAAAGAACCATAACTTTTGAATATCTTACTACCGTATTCTGAATAATTTGGCGAAAAATACGATTGGGGACGAGCATATCCGTTCTCAACCACAAATTTAACAAATTTCATTCGCTGCTCCGGACTTTCATAGGCATCGGGCCTTAGCACAATACTTACATATACTTTTTTTGCAATATCGAAGTAAATGGCCCGCACCCGTGAAAGTGGCAAGCTTAATAGCCTTGAATCAACGTTTACCGGATTTTTATTTTTTGGATTGAGTAAAACATCAACAAAAAAACCATCAGCATCCAATCTTTTTGAACTTGAATAACCTAAAGTCGAAAGATAACCTAAAACACTATTGTATCTCTCAATGTCTGCATCCCTTATAATTCTACCTTCACTGATTATTCCATCGTTCGTAATAAACATGTCCGTTTTTTTTACCTTGTAAAGTTTTTCTGTAACTACAACTTCTTCCAAGGCAATGGTGCGATCCTCATTATTTAGGGGTTCATCTATACGTTTTTCATAGATTATATCACTTTGTTTTGCAATGGGCGCCGTTTCTAACCATTCTAAAACCCACAATTCTGATTTTTTTTGGCCCACAAACTTGATTTCAGCCTTCGGTTTCCTCAGTTTTCCCTTCTTACCCAAGAGGCATACTCCTAAGGAATCCCCATCAAAAAGCTGCATAGTTCCTTCGAAGGATTTGTTCTCATCAAGTTTGGCAAAAGCCATGGCAGCCGACAACTCGGCAACTAGTGAAACTTCATTTTCTACATTTAAATCAGCGTCGAATATTCTTCCGAGAAAAGGAATACCTGTTTCCCTCTCAAAGGCCAAACTTGCATCGCCTTCCTTTCTTGAATCCCAATTGTATTTACCCCAACCCTCAATCATTAAGCGTAAGTCTAGTTCATAGCGCTTTCTTCTGTCCATTCCCTCAAAAAAGAAACGGTCTTGAAATGCCATATTTATATAGGGTCTCAAGTAGAATGAGGAAAGAATTGAGTTTTCTGCACCATAGGCCAAACTTTCTTTAGGCTGGGCAGATAGGCTTACCATTGCTTCCTCTATGTTCTTGGGCACCCTAAGATCAACTTGAAGGGAGTCTCCGAAATCTGTAAGGCAATGGTCAATTTCGAGAGGGTAAATGGTTTTTTTATGGTTAAAGAACATACGATAGGCAACCGGTCTTAAATCTGTATCAAAGAGAGTGGCTACCAAGGTACCAAAAGGCAATTGCTCCCGCATTATTGAAATCACCGGTCCCCGTTCATCTATCTTTATCGTATTCAGTAGCAGAAAATCATCCTGATACACACCTATGGTGTAGTTGTCACCAGTCTTTGCCGAAAAAATTTCTTTGGAGGAAACCAATCTGAAAAGCACCTGTTCCTTTCCATAATTGTTTATACTGAGTCCCAATTGATCCTTTGTTGCATTCGGCAGACGTTCGCGTACCATAGGAAGTCCTTCCCTTTGGACTTGCAAAAAATAGCTTTTTCCTGATTCCGCCAAGAAAGAGGTCTTGCCCATTCCAAAACTATTGGTACTTATATCGTGCCTAATACGTTTACCTTTGTCATCAAGGAGCTCCAGGTTGTTAACTTGAACACCCTGACCCAAGCCGTTTTCAATAAATATCCCGATGTTATTATATGTTCCTTCGATCAGTTGTCCCCCCTCTGGATAGATTGAAAGCCTCGTGTTCGCTTGCTGTGAAGCATCGCTTTTAACCCCGTTCTTAAAAATCTGGATACGTTGTTGGAAAGGAGACAATTGTTTATAGTTCCGCATATTGTTGGTCCAAGCCAATATAGTGTATTCGCTGTCTGTCAACATTGAGTCGATTGCGAAATCACCTTGGGCCATTCCAGATTCAATCAACAAGAGCTTTCGTTTGATTTCTTCCCCATTATCATTGTAAATGCCAACGTGCAGATTGGTCGACCCGATGGAGGGTATTTTGCGCTGTTGGTCCCAAACATAGGCTTTGAACCAAAGCCGTTCACCTTTCAAAAATTTTGTTTTGTTCAAGTGAAGATGGATGTTTTCCTTGAGCTCATTAACGCCGTCATTGGTCTGAGCGAATGCAGAGTTCATAGAGACGAGCAAGATAAAAAACAAGGATAACTTTTTCATAAGCCGTATTTTGATTAAAAATACAAATCAAAATTACTCCGCTTCTTAGTTCTTTCCCATAGAAGTAATTATAAAAAACTTATGACAATTGGTAGGTAAAATAATTTCATTGGAAAATGTGTTTTAAAAAGTAGGGTACAAAAGTATAGTGCCGAGATTTTTCATGGGAAGTAAAATTTCCTGTTGTTAGGATTTCAATTCAATACGTTTTTAACGGTTTTCATTAATTTGAATTTCTTTTTTAAAGCTGATAAGCGAACCGTCTGCACAGATACCTTCTATAAATAAAAGCATCGCATCTTGCCCGTGTGTGGGTATTTTAAGCACCGTAGGTTCTATACTACTAACAAATATATTAGCCTCCCAATCCAGCACTCCATAATATTTAAAATAATCGGAATCATAATCGATATAACCGGGTTCTGTATAAGGCCTTGACCGCGAATATCCCTCTTTGATCAAGAAACGGACATAACGGGCCCTTTCCTCGGGCGCTATATAATCGCCTTTCCGTAATTCAATTTCAATAAAGAGTCCACTGTTAAGATCCTGTTGCACAGTTATAACACGGACCGTAGCCATAGGAATAGGCATCACTTCATTTGCCATTACGCTCATGCCGTCAAGAAATATTGAGAAAAAGGGGCGTGGATGGCCAGGCGCAAATCGCTTTCTCAAAAGTAAATCACCATTAGGAGTATAGACAGGTACAATACCGTATCTCATGATATAACTTCGTATCGTTGGTGTTAACTTGACGTCTCTATCGTCTATAAAATTAGCTACCATAAACGGTCCTAAATCTACTTTTTTACGATTTTTAATTTTCGCTTTTATAACGGCTTCGTCCAGCTTTATGACATTGCCGTCCTTAGATGTAAAAAAAATTGGGTTTGTAATGATTTCCCTACTTTCTTGTTGTCTACTATTGCGTTGTTTTACATAAGGTGCAGGGATGGCTACACTTTTTTCTTCCATATTTATAACCAATTTGGACTTTATTGGCTTTCCGTCGAAGCCCAGGGCCAAAACACCCAAGGAATCCCCTGCCATAAGGTTCATTTTTACCGAAAAGGTTTTATCCTTTTTTAGGTCCTCCAGTATGTGTTGCCCTATTTGATTCGTCTTCAGGTAGACTTTTTTCGCTTCATTGGAATAAGTTTTTGCTATACTTCCCGTTACCAAGAACCCGTTTTTCAGGACATATTGATTCTTTTCCTCATTCAAAGCACGGGAATCCCAAGTATAACTTCCATTTCCCTCCATAACGAGTCTGGTATCCAACTGAAACCATTCTTGCCTATTCCAATCCTTTCCAAAATACCCTAAGCCAAATTCAGGACTATTTTTTAAGTATGGGTTTATTACAAATGACGTAGTTATATCATTGCTCGGATTGTAGGCATAGGTACCAAGAGGTAGAGCGGATACACTTAAGATAGCCTCTCTGTTCACGTCCTTGGGTAATTCAATCTTTAAGCGTAAGCTATCGCCTTCCATAGAATGGATTGTACGTAACGAAGGTAAGATGCGGGAGCTGCTTTCTCTCTTATTAAAAAATAACCTATGTGCAATCGGCTCCAAATCTTCGTTTAAAAGCACCACAGTATTTACACCATACGGCATTGCATTTCTATCAATTGCTATGGATAGTTCACCTTTACCTATTATAATATTTTCCAGTAGCAAATCGTCATCTTGAAAAATACCAATGGTATATTGTTGTCCATTTTTTTGTGCAATAAGCTGCTCGGACCCAGTGAGCCTTACTAAGACCGCCTTATCGAACTTATTATCTACTTGAACACCTAACTCCCCAATTTCCGCCGAGGGTAATACTTGATCGACATTGAGACCATCTGGTCCGGCAAGCCGTAAAATATATTCCTCGTCTTTATCTATTATTAATCCTATACGTCCAAACCCGCATTCATCCGTGGCTATATCAGACCTCAGCAAAGTACCTGAGCTATTTATTAAGTACATTCTGTTCTGAGGGATACCTCTACCCTGCGCGTTCATTAAGCGGATAGCTACTTGGTTGTATGTGTCCGCTATCAATGAACCCCCCTCAGGATATGCAATGATTTTAGTAGATTCTAAATGCCCTTCAATGCCTTGATCGAAGCTTTCCCTTAGCAGCTTGATCCGTTGTTGGAAGGGTTTTAGATTTTCGAAATTTCGCATATAGTTTGTCCATGCCGTAAGATTGTATGCGCTTGCGGTAAACGTAGTATCCAATTCAAAATCACCCTGAGCAACTCCATTTTCGACAGAAAATATTTTTTTGGAAACTACCTTTCCTTGTGAATCAGAAAGTGCTACATGAAGATTTTTGGTACTTAGCGATACTGATTTGGAAAACTGGTCTTGTACATATGCCGCAAACCAGAGCGACTCGCCTGGATAAAAGATGGTTTTGTTTAGATGGAGGTAAATATTTTCACGAAGTGCCGCATCTTTACCTGGCATCTGGGCCAAGGTTAAGTTGACGGATGAAAGGAAAATCAAAAACCATAAAAATTGCCTCATGATCCGTTTTTTAATAAAAATACAAATCAAAAGCGATTGTCAACTTA
>CAWBZP010000008.1:0-605564 GCA_963793365.1 uncultured Flavobacteriaceae bacterium
AGATGCTCTAACCAACTGAGCTAAGGAGGAAAATCACCCGTTTTAGTTTCCTAAAGCGGGTGCAAATATAAATGTTTTTTGAAACTCGACAAATAAATAAATGCGCTTTTTATTTATTAAATATCCATTTGTATAAATCGTTCCCGTTTGCGAACAGCAATAAGGCAATAAGGATAAAAAATCCGGTAATCTGGGCATACTCCAAAAACTTATCGCTCGGCTTCCTGCCCGTTACCATTTCATAAAGCAAAAACGTTACGTGGCCACCGTCCAAGGCCGGAATAGGCAGAATGTTCATAAAGGCTAAAATGATGGAAATGAAGGCTGTTGTGGCCCAAAACGCTGGCCAGTTCCATGTACTCGGAAACATACCCCCAATTGCGGCAAAACCACCTACTTCCTTATAAGCACCGGTATCTGGGTTGAATATTTTCTTCATTCCCTTAATGTAATCGGTCAGGGTTTTAACCCCCTTGTTCCAACCTGCCGGTATGGACTCTACAAAAGAGTATTCTGTAGTATTTACTTTAAAATAGCCTTCTTCCTCATAGGCTTCCATTGAACCAAGGCCTACAAAAACCCCAAATTTGCCATCCTCAGAAACTTTAGCATCCAAAGCAACTTCTCTCCCATCCCGCATAACGACTACCGGTACCGTTTTCCCCTTATTTTCCTCTAACACCGGCACTACTTGGTCTTGGTACTCCACAGAGGTTCCCGCAATCTCAACCACGGCATCACCAACCTCAAACCCGCTGTTTAGATTTTGTGACTCTTTCGGAATTTGGCTAATAACGAAGGGGGTTCTAAAATTGATAAACCTTGCATTATCCCTATTTTCAGAAATCGTTTCAATAAAATTCACAGGAATTTCTTGCTCAATAGTATTCCCATCCCGCTCAATGGTGAACTTTTCCCCGTATACCAATTCCGGTAATATTGTATTTAAGGCTTCAATCTTTTTTCCATCCACAGCAATAAATCGATCTCCGGTTTTTATGCCCAAGGCATCCCCAAGGGCAGGCTCTGTTACCCAAATACCATCTTTAAGGCTATCATTGGCAATATAGGTTTCACCATAGGTAAAAACCAATCCAATAAAGATGAATACCGCAAGGATAAAATTGACGGTAACGCCGCCCAACATAATAATCAATCGTTGCCAAGCCGGCTTGCTTCTAAACTCCCAATCTTTGGGTTCTTGGGCCATGGCCTCCTTATCCATGCTCTCATCGATCATACCGGATATTTTTACATATCCCCCTAAAGGCAACCAGCCTATTCCGTATTCGGTTTCCCCTATTTTCTTTTTAAAAAGCGAGAACTTTACATCAAAAAATAGATAGAATTTCTCGACCCTGGTCTTGAATAGTTTTGCGGGTATAAAATGACCTAACTCATGTAGGACGATGAGTATGGAAAGGCTTAAAAAAAATTGTATGGTCTTTATTATAATGGGGCTCATTCTTTGCTCGTAAAAATTAAAATCGGACAAAAGTACATTTTTACAACCGCTTAAAAAAAGAAACGGGTTAAGGGGTTTCATTTTTAAGAATATTTTGGCAGCAAATACTTACCGATCATTTGAAACATGCAACTACCTACTGTACCTTTGTAAAAAACTGCAATGCTTTCTTTTTTCGCGAAATACAAATTTTTTGGTATAGTTCTTTTGGGAATCTCCGCAGTAATCATCTACCTTTTTTACAATGCGCTTGTTCCCAAAAAATTGCTCCCGGTCTATTCACCTGCTATGGTGAACACAGAATTGGTTGCCGAAGAAATTCAGCATATTCGAAAATATCATACGGTATCAGATTTTGAGCTGACCAACCAAAATGGAAAAACGGTTACCCAAGAAGATTATCAAGGTAAAATATATATCGCCGATTTCTTTTTTACCACCTGCCCTACCATCTGCCCGATCATGACTAAAAATATGGTAGCTATCCAAGATGAAATCAAAGAGGATAAGGACGTTATGCTTTTGTCCCATTCCGTAACACCTGAAATAGACTCCGTAGCCCAACTTAAAAAGTATGCGCTTGAAAAAGGGGTAAATGATAACAAATGGAATTTAGTCACCGGCGATAAAAAAGTAATCTATGAGCTGGCCAGAAAATCATATTTGGCCGTGAAGACGGATGGTGACGGTGGACCGTTTGATATGATCCATACAGAAAATTTTATTCTGGTGGACAAAGAAAAGCGGATAAGGGGCTTTTATGACGGGACCGATAAAGAAGCTGTTGCACAATTATTGGAAGATTTGCGTGTCTTGAAAGCGTCCTACAAAAAGGAATAGGCACTCCCTTAGACTACCAAAATCCGTGTTCGGTCATTTTAAGATGTATTAATTCATCAATTGAAATATTTCCGTTACTTTTGCCTTACTTATAATGAATCTAAATAAAGATTGGAGACAACGGTAGCACATTTAAAGCGAGGCCAGCGCGGAATCATCAAAGAATTCACGGAAGATTTATTGCCCATAAAATTGCTTGAACTAGGCTGTTTACCGGGGAATATGGTAGAATTGGTTCAAGTAGCACCTTTCAAGGATCCCATCTACATTAATGTAAACGGATCACATATTGCGATACGAAGGGAAATGGCGGTACACATTGCGCTGGAAATCATTGAAGACCATGTTGCCCTATGAGCAAGCAAATCAATGTAGCCCTTATAGGTAATCCCAATACCGGTAAAACTTCCGTTTTCAATCAGCTTACCGGCCTCAATCAAAAAGTGGGGAACTACCCCGGGATTACCGTCGAAAAAAAAGAGGGTATCTGCAAGCTGCCCAGAGGCGTAAAGGCGCATATATTGGATTTGCCCGGTACCTATAGTTTAAACACCACTTCTTTGGATGAAAGTGTGGCCGTTGAACTTCTTTTGAACAAGAACGATAAGGACCACCCAGATGTGGCCGTTTTGGTGTCTGATGTTGAAAATCTAAAACGTAATTTACTTCTCTTTACCCAGATAAAGGATTTAAAGATTCCTACCATTCTGGTCATCAATATGGCAGATCGCATGTCCCGCAAAGGGATTACGATCGATGTTGAACTCATGGAAGAGAAGCTACATTCCAAAATTGCTTTGGTAAGTACCCGAAAGGGCACAGGAATCGAAAACCTTAAGGAACTTATTGCGGATTACAAGAATTTATCAAAGACGCAAAATGTAGATACCACCGTTATCGCACCAGAATATTTTGAGCGCCTCAAAGCTACTTTTCCAAAAGAAGATCTCTACAAACTGTGGTTGGTGATTACCCAGGATGTCAATTTCATGCCCATTGAAAAAAAGCTGATAAAAGACTCCTCCTCCTTTGCAACCAAAACCAAATCTGAACTTAAGCGCCTTCAGCAGAAAGAAACTATTCTAAGGTACCAATTTATCAATGGCATCCTTAAAGAGACCTATAAGGTTGATATAAATGCCGCAAAAGGTTTTAGGGCCACCTTGGACAAAATCCTGACCCATAAAGTCTTTGGGTATCTAATTTTCTTTTTCATACTACTCACCATCTTCCAAGCCATTTACGGCTGGAGCGAGTATCCGATGGATTTAATAGACGGGTTTTTTGCCTCTGCTACGGAATGGGTAAAAGATACTTTGCCGCCAGGTGTCTTTACCAATCTAATTGCCGAGGGAATTTTAGCCGGTATTGGTGGAATTGTAATTTTCATTCCTCAGATTGCCTTTTTGTTCCTATTTATCGCTTTGCTGGAAGAGACCGGCTATATGAGCAGGGTCGTTTTTCTAATGGACCGCATTATGCGCCCTTTTGGTCTGAGTGGAAAAAGTGTAGTGCCGTTGATATCAGGTACCGCCTGCGCCATTCCGGCAGTAATGGCAACACGTACCATCGAGAACTGGAAAGAACGACTGATTACAATTTTGGTCACTCCCTTTACCACGTGCTCCGCCAGGCTACCCGTATACCTCATCATCATCGCATTGGTTATTCCAGAAGGCAGCTTGTTAGGACTAAGCTACAAGGCGCTTACCCTAATGTTGTTATACCTGCTAGGTTTTGGTGCGGCGATCCTATCCGCCTTAATTTTAAATAGGATACTGAATATAAAAAGCAGGTCCTTTTTTGTGGTGGAAATGCCAAATTACAAACTTCCTTTACTCAAGAACGTTGGGTATACGGTTTTGGAGAAGACCAAAAGTTTCGTTTTTGGTGCCGGCAAAATCATTTTGGCCATATCCATTATTTTGTGGTTCCTGGGCTCCAATGGTTTTTCGGACGAATTTAAAAATGCGGAATCCATCGTTACCCAGCGCATCAATGAACAAGGTTTCAGCGCCTATAGCGAGACCTATTTTGTAAATAAGCAGAACGAATTAGGGGATAATGACGATTTGGATACTACCGAGGTGACCAAGGAATTGGAAGAACGGGCCCTCAACCAAGAAATAGCCAGTTACAAGCTTGAGCATTCCTACATGGGGTATATGGGTAAGGGCATTGAGCCTATAGTAAGACCCTTGGGCTATGACTGGAAAATAGGTATTGCCGTTCTTACCTCCTTTGCTGCCCGGGAAGTCTTTGTGGGCACCTTGGCAACTATCTATAGTGTTGGTAACGACGAAGAAGAAACGATAAAATATAGAATGGCGGCAGAAGTGGACCCCAGAACAAATAAGCCCCTTTTCAATTTAGCATCGGGCATTTCCCTCTTATTGTTCTATGCTTTCGCGATGCAGTGCATGAGTACTTTGGCCGTTGTAAAGCGGGAGACAAATTCTTGGAAATGGCCTGCCGCGCAATTGGTTTTTATGAGTCTTTTTGCTTATATTATTGCTTTAATAGCCTATCAATTATTAAAATAAAATGGATATTTTGCAGCAAATCTTAGTATACATCACCTTAGCAATCGCTATTGGCTATATCGCAGTTAAATTTTTTATTCCAAAGTCCATTTGGTCCTCTAAAAAAAGTAACTCCAAAGGCTGTGGCGATAACGATTGTGGATGTCATTGAACCAGCTAAAAAAGAATCTAGCAGCTATTCCCGAGTATTTCTAACCTAGAACCGATTACTATCCGATAGATGCTTGATAAGAAAACTATTTTCTCATTTCTAGTATCTGTTCTCTTTATTTCTTCGGTCACTATACTGCTTTCTCCCTTTTCGTTAAATAAGCCCTAAAAATTTCCTAACGGTTTCTAAAATTGCAACGTTTACCCAATTGGTTCGTTTAGATTGCACAAGCAGATGTAAAACCATGAATATAAAAAAACACTACTATCTCCTTTTCGGATTTTTAATGTCGATAACACCAACGCTCCTTGCGCAAAATTTAAGCGCAACGATTTTGGATAGCATCAGTAAGGAACCCATCCCCTACGTAACTGTATTGCTAAACAACAAAGGGGTCATTACCAACGAAGAAGGAAAGTTCAGCTTTATCCTAGACGGCAACATCCAAGAAACGGACTCATTGATGATATCTTGTATAGGCTATGAATCTGTTGCAAAGCCTTTATTGGCATTTAGTTCTGGAACTATTCTCTTGAGCCCCAAAGCAATTGAATTAAGGGAGGTTATCGTTTCCAACAAAAATTATACGGCCGATGAAATCATGGACTTCGTAGTGGATAATCTTGAGAAAAACTACAAGAACCCCCTTACCAAAAAGCGCTTGTTTCATAGAAGATCAAATTTTGATCGCTGGGTACAAAGCGATTTTAAAGTAACAAAATCATCAATTGATGTATTAAACCAGAAATTCATAGATAGCATCATTTCTACCGTTCCAAAAAATGATAGTTATTATTCTGAAATAGTTGGTGACCTTTATGGCAATCACGATGAAGAAGTACAAAAATTGGATATTTTAAAAGCATCTAAACTGTATGATAAAAATACGGCTTTCGACTACGAAAAAATAGAAGAACGTTTTAACACGATACTAAGGGAAAATGTTAAACCTGGCTCCTATTTTAAAGTCAAGTCAGGGTTATTCTCCCAAAAAATAGATGCCGAGGATGTTAGCGAATTTTTAAAGGAAGACATTGACTCCACCGATGTAGCGGCAGTAAATCAAGAAATCGAAAACAAAAAGAAAAACAGGGAAGAACAACAAAAAAACTACGCCAATTGGAAAAGGAACAGCTTGGGTTCATTATTTAGCAGCCTGCCTAACCAAAAGGGAAGCAACCTTAATTTTATTGACAAGTCAAGAAAGTACGACTACACATTGGAACAATTTACCTATTTCGGCAATGATGCAGTTTATTTAGTTTCTTTCAAACCAAGTGGGTCGGCAGATTTTGAAGGAACCTTATATATCAATGCCGATGATTTTGCAATAATACAGATTGATTATAGTAACGTAAAACCAGTTAAGAAATTTAACCTATTAGGGATATCGAGTAACACCTACCTTTCTAAGGGTAAAATTATTTATGGCAAGAATGCCGATGATTATTATGATCTTCGCTATCTGGAATCGGAAAGGGGGAACCGAATAGGAGTAAAAAGACCCTTAAAGATTATAGAAAAAAATAAAATAGTAAAAGGGAGGAATAAGCAAAACGAACTCGCTGGCAAGATGGATTTTGTGTTTATCAACGTGGAGAAAGACGAAATGATAGTCTTCGAGTCAGAAACAATCAATCAGCCAATTTTTGATGGTTTTACAGAAAACAATGCTATAACCCCCACCTACATGCCCAAATATGACCCAGAATTTTGGAAAGGCTATACCATCATAGAACCCAATACGGCTATAAAGGAATTTACATCAACCGAGTTGGATTAAACTTAGATCAAGTTTTTAATAAACGAGTAGCATAAAAGTCCCCACCCAAGAACCAAAAACAAGCCTCCTAGTGGTGTTATGGGCCCTAAAAACCTCAATTTAGAACCTTTAGCGGCGCTAAGGCATAGGCCATAAATACTAAAAGAAAACAGAAACGTGCCAATTAGAAAGCAATACATCATATTCCTTTCCAAGGACGTATCAAAATTGAGATTAAAGCTAAGCATCAAAATCAAAAGCGCGTGGTACATTTGATACTTAACCCCGGTTTCAAAACTTGCCAACTGCTCAGCCGTAAAGGTTTTTTTTAGTACGTGTGCCCCAAAAGCTCCAAAAATAACGGCCAAAAGGCCAAATAAGCTTCCCATCACTTGTGCAAGTAGTACCATCTTTCTATTTTTTTCAAAGGTACCATTATCCCAATTTAAATGCTATATCTTATAGGCCTTCTTAAATCCAAGCAATGCGCAAAATATTTACAGTAGCCTTACCACTTTTGACCATAGCAATTAGTGGTTGTTCCAATCAAAAAAATGTGGCATTAAAATCTGACTTAAAAAATGAACTGATTGCGAAAAATAGGGGGAATATATCCCTTTTGGAACGCATCCGGCAAAAAAGCGGTATTATAGTTAGAAGCAATATTCCTTATATCAACAAAAACGCCAACACGTTTGATTATGGTGGCAGCCAAGAACCCCTTTATGTACTGAATAGTCAAATAATTGGGAACTCATTCGTGTCGGTGAATGATTTGATAGAAAGCTTCAATGTGAAAAAAATTACAGTAATAAGCGGTGCGGAAGCCTCTATGTTTGGCACACAAGGAGGAAACGGTGTAATTAAAATAGAGACCTACTAGCCAGTAAGCATCCATTTCCAGCATCATTTATATAGGTGCCTTTCAAGCGAAAGGCTTGGATAAAAATTGACTTTTATCCATTTCCAATCTATACGAAGCCTCTATATACCGTTGTTTATTAAGGATTTAAGTTGTAATTTCATGGCTCTTTTTTATAAAAACAACCAAACAAATGAAAACAAAAGAAATCGCTACAAAACTGGTCGCTTGGTGCAAAGAAGGAAATTTTGAAAAACCGTACCAGGAATTGTATAGTCGCAAGATTGTTAGTATTGAGAACGACGGAAAAAGTGAAGGCGGATATGTTGAGGGATTTGATGGAATACAACAAAAGGGGGAATGGTGGAAAGAGAATTTTGAGGTACATGCTACAACGGTATCCGAACCTCTAGTAGCCGATAATTGGTTTTCGGTCAAATTTGAAATGGACACTACGCACAAACCCTCCGGGCATCGTTCTACGATGTCAGAAATAGCCGTTTATGAAATAAAGGACGGGAAAATTATAAAAGAGCAGTTTTTTTATGATCAGGATTCATAGCCCTGTTGGCAAATGTTTAGGCTCACCTAATCCATTTCAATGGTGATTTCAAGGTTTCCCTTGAGCGGAAAAACACACTCCTCGAATTTTGGTGGACCAAACATTTTCATCTTTCCTTTGGAAAAAGCAATTGGCTCTTTAGGAATACCTATCATATTGGTGTCTAAATTCTTATTACCGTTTGAATCGTGAAAAATGGCCACGGCATAATTTCCTTCGGGCAAGTCCTTGATATCAATTCTGGTAGTTCCTTTCACTGCCTTTTGCGAACCGGACTTAAAGACCTTGTCAAACTTTAAAAACGATGTTTCGTCTGTGTACAATGCGAAGCATACCTCGCCGTCATCAGACTTTATTCCGGCAACGTCCAAACTGAGGCTATGTTGTGAAAAACTTAGGGTTGAAACAAGAAAGAAAAATACTACGGGTACTAAATTTTTAATTTTCATAAATCAAGATCAAGACATAAGTTTAGTTCAATTTTAATGCCAATTGTAATAACGCCCTGATTATTATTTTCCTTGGAACACAAATCCAATTATTAATTAGGCTCCTGGTTAGTACCTATTTTCTTTGACATTGTTTCCATCAGTTCCATGGTCTGGACAGAATCCTTCAAATTTAAATAGACATAAAAAGAATCCTTGTAGACTAGCTTTAGTTTCTGATTGTTGATATTATCCACAAAGACATGCACTTTTTTGTTGGTCAGCGAATCCTTGAATTCCCTAAAAATTCCTTTTTCCTTTTCCAAAGCCGAAAAACCGTTAAGACGTTCCATAGGAGGAATTCGTTCCACCAAAATGATACTATCTATAGCGGTAAAGGGCAAGTCAGCATTGTAAAATCCAGACCTAACCGTAATACCAGCATCATTTACACTAACCCAATTTTTAAAATGTAGTACAAGTGTGAACAAACAAAAGATGAGGGTCAAAACCAATACTACGTTCCAAAACCAAAGTCTTTTGCTAATATTCATTTTTAAACATTAATTCTTGTGCAATGAGGTAAACGGCAAAAACCATTTAAAATTACTTTATTTTTGGGTCTCGAGAAGGTTTATCCTTGAAGTGGGGTAAAAGTGGAAAACTTCCATTTATCCCAGTCCTACATCCAAGGTCATCATAATTATAAAACCTCCAATAAAACCCATAGTAGCTATATCTGTATACTTATCCTGTTGTGTTTCGGGTATTACTTCCTCAACTACTACAAAAATCATGGCCCCGGCTGCAAAAGAAAGTGCGTAAGGTAGTATGGGCTGGAAGGTGAGCACCGCCCAAGCTCCAAGAACGGCCGCAATGGGCTCGACTATAGCGGAAGCTTGGCCGTATAGGAAACTTTTGGAACGACTAAGCCCTTGTCTACGCAACGGCATTGCAACTGCGAATCCTTCAGGAAAATTTTGAAGACCAATACCAAGTGCCAAGGCTACGGCCCCACCAATGGAGGCCCCATCAAACCCAGCGGCTACACCACCAAATAATACCCCTACGGCCAAGCCTTCAGGTATATTATGGAGCGTAATCGCCAATGTTAATAGGGTTGTCCTATGCCAAGGGGTCTTAACCCCTTCTGCTTCGCTTTCCTTAAAATTGATGTGTAAGTGGGGTAAAATTTTATCGAGTCCGAATATAAAAAGGGAGCCCAACAAAAAGCCTACCGCCGCCGGTATTACTTTCACAAAACCATCGCCAGGGCTCATTTCTATTCCTGGTGCCAAAAGACTCCAAAAACTTGCCGCTACCATAACACCTCCCGTAAAACCAAGCATACCATCTAAAACGGCACGGTTCAATGTCTTAAAGAGAAAAACCAGTGCCGCGCCCGCTGCCGTAAGGCCCCAGGTAAACAATGTGGCGTAAAGTGCAGCTAAAATTGGGTCTATCGACTCAAAGTAATCAATTACCTGTTCCATAAATGCTAAACTATATAATACCTAATTCCTTATTTTGCTTCCTCAATTTCAATATATAGGTTGGAGGCAATTTGTTCCGATATACGAATCGTGCCCGCTCTGGTGTTGAGTGTTACGGATCCGTCAAATTCCTCCCTTTCCAATATTTTAAAGGTATCCCCTAAAGCAATTTTATTCTTGTCCAAAAATTTCAAAAATGCAACCGATGAGTCGTTGACACCAACACAAACACCTTCGCTCAATACCGGCAATTCGCTTATCAACTTCTTAATGGATTTTTTAAAGGTACCGTCCTTATTGGGTATAGGGTCGCCATGGGGGTCTACTTTAGGATAACCCAGGTGCGCATCCAATTTATCTATAAGTGCATCACTTTTTATATGCTCCAATTGTTCTGCGACCTCATGGACCTCATCCCAGGAAAAATTTAATTTATCCACTAGAAAAACCTCCCAAAGACGATGCTTTCGTATTATCGAAAGGGCTATGGTCCTACCCTTTTCCGATAGTGAAACCCCTTGGTACCTCTTGTAATGTACCAGCGATTTCTCAGATAATTTTTTTACCATATCCGTAACAGAGGATGGTTTGGTGTCCATCTGCTCCGCTATGGCATTGGTAGCTACGGGTTTATTCTCTGGCTCCCCCAAATGATATATCGCCTTAATGTAATCCTCCTCTGATAAGGTCATTTCAAAATATTGGATCTGTAAAAATACATTTTTATATATAAAAACAATTATTTAGTTTTGTCTAAATTTATTTTTAGATGTTTAAAATAATAATTTTTGTTTCAACCTGTTTTATTCTTACCGCAACATATGGGCAAGGAGCAACTATTACGGGAACCGTTTCCTCAGTAGGAGAACCGGTACCGTTTGTAAACATTTATCTTGAAAATACTGAAATAGGCTCTTCCTCCAATGATTTGGGTCTCTATGAACTTCCAAATATTTCGCCGGGCCGGTATATCCTAATTGCGTCTACCATTGGCTTCGAAAGGTTTCGTACCACACTTATTATTAAAAGCGGCAAAGACCAACTTGTAGACATCAATTTAAAACCTGCTATAGAATCCTTGGATGAGATGGTAGTTACGGGAACCTTAAAACCGGTAAGCAGGTTAGAGAGCCCAGTACCCGTGGAAGTCTATAAGCCTACCTTTTTTAAGAAAAACCCAACCGCTAATATCTTTGAAGCGCTACAGAATGTAAATGGCGTGCGTCCTCAAATTAACTGCAATGTGTGTAATACCGGAGACATTCATATCAATGGTCTCGAAGGCCCATATACCCTTGTAATGATAGACGGTATGCCAATCGTAAGTGGCTTGGGTACGGTGTATGGCCTATCTGGCATTCCGAATTCGCTTATAGAACAAATTGAAATCGTTAAAGGTCCGGCTTCCACCCTATATGGAAGCGAAGCCGTTGGTGGACTCATCAATATAATTACGAAAAATAACCTTACGGCTCCGGAGTTTTTTGGAGATACTTTCATGACAGATTGGGGGGAGTACAACCTTGATGTAGGCACCAAAGTAAACCTTGGTAAGAATACGAACTTGCTTTTGGGAATCAACTATTTTAAATACGACAATCCTATAGATAACAACGGGGATAATTTTACAGATCTTACCTTACAGGACCGTATTTCCATCTTTCAAAAATGGGATTTTAAAAGAAAGGAGGCCCGAATCCTTTCCGTTGCGGGCCGCTATTTTTATGAAGACCGATGGGGCGGGGAATTGCAATGGACCCCAGAATTTAGGGGTGGTGATGAGATTTACGGAGAAAGTATCTATACCCGCAGATGGGAAATTCTTGGAAAATATCAATTACCCGTAGACGAACAAATGATGCTTTCCTTTTCGTATAACGACCATAGCCAAAACTCGGTATACGGGAACGTTCCCTATTTGGCAGACCAGCGTATCGGTTTTTCACAATTGACATGGGATAAATCCATAGGAAAACATAGCCTATTGGTGGGATCTGCATTACGCTACAATTTTTACGACGACAACACCCCTGCAACTTCAGGTAGCAGCGGCAACAAACCAGACGAGGTACTTATACCAAGCCTCTTTCTACAAGATGAAATTGCCTTTAATAAAAAGAATTCCTTTCTTATGGGAGCACGGTATGATTACGATAGTAGGCATGGAACTATATTTACGCCAAGAGCTGCCTATAGGTTTAAATTTACGGATACCGATATTCTGCGGCTTAATGCCGGTACGGGCTTTAGGGTAGTTAATTTATTCACGGAGGAACATGCCGCCCTAACGGGAGCTAGGGAAGTTATTATTACAGAGGAGCTGAAGCCTGAGCGTTCTTTCAACATGAACTTGAATTATCTCAAAAAAATATATGCCGACAATGGCACCTTCCTAGCTTTTGACGCATCCATTTTTTATACCAATTTTCAAAATAGTATCATCCCGGATTATGATACCAATCCCAACCAAATCATCTACGACAACCTCAATGGAAAATCCATATCCCAAGGGCTAAGTGCCAGTTTGGACGTCGCATTTCCCAACGGCCTAAAAGCAATGCTTGGTGGTACATTCCAAGACGTTAGCGTTACCGAAAATGATGTAAAAAGACGGCAAATACTCACTGAGAGTTTTTCTGCCAATTGGAGTATTAGCTACACGTTACCGAACTGGTATTTAACCTTGGATTATACTGGAAATCTATATGGCCCCATGCGCTTACCTTTGCTTGGGAATAATGACCCCCGAAGGGAGTTTTCCCCAACTTGGAGTATTCAAAACATTCAATTCACGTACAACAAAATCAAGAATTTTGAATTCTATGGAGGTATAAAGAACCTCTTAAACTGGACCCCAAACAACGGCAATCCGTTTATTATCGCCCGTGCCAATGACCCCTTTGACAAGGAAGTAAGCTTTGACGCCAACGGCAACGCTATCCCCACACAGAACAACCCCAATGGCCTAACGTTCGATCCCTCCTATGTATATGGACCCAACCAGGGAATAAGGTCATTTCTAGGTTTGCGCTATACCATCAATTAAAAGTTTAAAACCAATGGTATTTTGTATTTTTGATTCTTTCTAATGCATTTTATTGCCGCATCCTTAAGAAATTAATGAACAATTACGATTATATTATTGTTGGTGCTGGAGCATCAGGATTATTACTAGCGGATGCCATGGGCTCCGATCCGTTTTTTAGCACTAAGAAAATACTGGTAATCGATAAGGACGCGAAACAAACCAACGACCGTACTTGGTGCTTTTGGGAAAAAGGAGCTGGCCAGTTTGATGCGCTACTCCATAAAGCTTGGGATACCATTCACTTTGAAGGTAAAAAAATTTCTAAGAGAACGAAAATTTCGCCCTACCGCTATAAAATGATCCGTGGAATTGATTTTTACAATCACTTTTTGAACCGTTTGCAAACGTACAGCAACATAACCTTTATCCAAGAGGAGGTTGTAGAACTAAAAGAATCAGCTACAGAAGTTACCGTTCTCACCAATACCGCACAACACAAGGGCAACTATATTTTTAGCAGTCTTTTTAACTACAGTATGGCGACAGACCAGCAAAAGTTTCCCGTACTACAACAGCATTTTTTGGGTTGGGTGGTAAAAACCGAAAAGCCGGTGTTCGATGAAGCACAAGTTACCTACATGGATTTTTCAGTTCCACAAAAGGGGAATACCCGTTTCATGTACGTACTCCCCTATTCACAAGATACGGCACTGGTTGAATATACCCTTTTTTCTGAAAGCTTATTGGATAAAAGAGAATATGAGGAAGCATTACAAACTTATATTCAGAAGACCTTTAAATGTGAATCGTTTACCATTTTGGATACCGAACAAGGTAGTATTCCCATGACCTGTTACGACTTTAGGGAACACCATACAAAAAGAATACGCTATATAGGAACTGCCGGTGGGTGGGCAAAGCCAAGTACGGGATATACCTTAATGAGTACAACGAAAAAAATCCCAAAACTTATATCCCTCATTAAAAAGGGGAAGCCGCTACATCCCTTGAAGTTAAAAAATAAGTTTTGGTACTACGATCTACTGTTCTTGGATGTTCTACATAGCGACAATGCCAAGGGCCATGAAATTTTTGAAGCCCTATTCAAGGCGCGAAGTCCCCAAGGTGTTTTTAAATTTTTAGATGAGGAAACGAATATATGGGAAGATTTCACCTATATAAACGCATGCCCCAAAACACCGTTCCTAAAGGCATTTTTCAAACGCCTTTTTTAAACCGTCCTGTTCATTAATTTCTCACCAAATTGGCGTAGCAGGCCTTTCTTAACAGCGCTGATTTCCATATCCTCCAAAACGGAGAATGCTTTTACCGTATAATCGGAAATTGCATTTCGGGTTGCGGCATCTGCACCGGTCCTTTTAAAGATTTCCCGTACTGCGTTTACCTTCGTATCTGTTTCCTTTGGTTGAATGGAATATAAATGCTCCAGTTCTTTTTTTCCCATTTCAGATGCCGAGTTCATGGCTTTCAGGTACAAATAGGTCTTTTTATTTTCGATAATATCCCCTCCTACCTGTTTGCCAAAAGTTTCAGGATCCCCAAAAACATCCAAGTAATCATCCTGCAACTGAAAAGCGATTCCTAAATTCAAGCCAAAATCATACATTCTTTCCTGTGCCTTTACTGGTGCTTCAGCAACAATCGCCCCCATTTTCAGGGCGGCTGCGACCAGAACTGCGGTTTTATATTCGATCATCTTCAAATATTCTGGCAGCATCACATCATCGCGCGACTCAAAATCGACATCGTATTGCTGTCCTTCACACACTTCCAAAGCGGTCTTACTAAAGAGCATGGCCAATTGCCTAAAGACCGGTGGGTCATAATTTTCAAAAAGCTGGTAAGCCATAATCAGCATGGCATCCCCAGAGAGAATACCTGTATTGATGTCCCATTTTTCGTGTACGGTCGTCTGGCCCCTACGCACTGGGGCATTGTCCATAATGTCATCATGGACCAACGAAAAATTATGGAATACCTCGATTGCAAATGCAGCATCCAGAGCTTGCTTGTAATCGATATCAAAAACCTCCGTTGCCATGAGTACCAATACGGGCCGTAAACGCTTTCCACCAAGTCCCAGTATGTAACTGATAGGTTCATATAGGTTCCTTGGTTCCTTATCAAGTTTTTTAGCGTCCAAATACGCAATGAACTCGGATCTATATTCATTTATGGAAAGCATACACGCAATTTTTTTCAAAAATAGGATAATCCAGTCAATTAAATATTCCTAATTGCACTGCGCCTCTATTCATAGAACCTAAGGCAAACCGGCGTTTATTTAGAATAGTGACCGGGAATAAACAAGTAATAACCTATAAATTCATAATTATCCATAGCTATAACCATCATATCCATGGTTTTAGATGCATTTTTTTTACATTTTATTATTTTTAACATAATTTTTGAATAATTTAGCAAATCAACCTAAACAACACGCATATGAAAATTTTTTACTATCCATTGTCTTTTATGGAAAAATGTAGCAAAACCTTTTGGGCAGTTCTTTTGTTTTTAGTTACTACAACGTTTTCGTTTGCCCAAACCACAGTTTCGGGTACGGTCACGTCAGCTGCCGATAACATGCCTTTACCCGGGGTTTCAGTGATTGATGCGAACAATCCTACAAGGGGCGTTCAGGCAGATTTCGATGGAAATTATTCCATCACACTTGACAATGGCAATACAAGTTTACGCTTTAGTTATATTGGATTTAAATCCGTTGTAGTGCCTGTCAATAATCAAAGTACTATTAATATTTCTATGGAAGAAGATGTGGCCAATTTGGAAGAAGTGGTTGTTGTAGGATACGGAACACAAAAGAAAGCAACCGTAACCGGTGCGGTTACCGCCGTTCAAGGCCCGGTGCTTGAAAGTTCTCCAGCAATTAGTGTTTCCAATTCCTTGGCCGGAAGGTTGCCCGGGGTTGTAATTATACAAACCAGTGGTGAGCCCGGTAATGATCAGTCCTCGATTAGTATTCGTGGAACAAATACACTTGGGAACAATCAACCGTTAGTGGTAATTGACGGTATTCCCGATAGGGATGGTGGCGTTGGCCGTATAAATCCAGACGATATTGCCAACATTTCAGTTTTAAAGGATGCCTCGGCTGCAATTTATGGTGCACGAGCGGCAAATGGTGCCATTATCGTTACTACAAAAAAAGGGGACCCTGGAAAGATGAAAATTAATTACAGGGCTGATTTTGGTCTTACGAGACCAACTAGAGTTCCTGAAATGTCAAGTGCTGTGGAATATCAGACCATCATGAATGAGCTGGCAATTTATAACAGTAATATACCTGCCAATCAATGGAGTGCCGCCAATACCGCCTTCCAAAACGCAGGGAACTACACCATTCCAGGAAGTGGCGAGACGGTAAACGCGGCCTTTAGTCCAGAAACTATAAACGGACATAGAACACAGGCGGATCCATATCTATTCCCTGATACGGATTGGTTTGGCGCTGTTTTTCAGGATTGGGCCGAACAACAGCGACATAATCTTGCTGTAAGCGGAGGAAGTGAGGATTTGACTTATTACGCTTCCCTAGGCTATGCGGACCAAGGCGCCATATATAAAAATTCCTCTACGCGCTATCAACAATATAACTTTAGGATCAATACGGATGCCAAGATCAATGATTACATTTCCACCAAATTGATGATGGGCTATAGGAAAGAAGATAGGGCCCTGCCTACGGAAGGTGCCGGTGCAATTTTTAGAATGCTCATGCGCGGTAGACCCAATGAAACAGCCGTTTGGCCAAATGGGCTGCCAGGACCGGATATTGAGAATGGACAACAGCCCGTAGTTATAACGACCAATGCAACAGGTTACGATAGTCAGCCTACGGATTATCTACAATTTACAGGTTCGGTAGATATCAAAAATCCTTGGATTGATGGTTTAACCTTGACTTTACTGGCAGGTGTAGATCAGAGCCAACAACGCAGGAAGTTGTGGCAAACGCCGTGGACCCTATATTCCTTAGACCGGGCAAATTATATTGCAACAGGCAACCCAGTGCTTAGCGGATCCATTCGGTCCAATTTTACAGACCCTAGGCTAACACAATCATCCTTAAATGTTTTAAACACCAACCTTACGGCTTTATTGAATTATGATAGAACTATTGCAGATGATCATTCCATCAATCTATTGGCAGGGGTCACCCGAGAGAATTTCCAAGGCGAATTCTTATCTGCTTTTAGAAGGAATTTCCTTTCCACTGCCGTAGACCAATTAGGAGTGGGTGGTGAAATAGGTCAGGAAACCGATGGTTTTGGTTACAATAGAACACGATTAGGCTATTACGGTCGTGCGCAATACAATTTCAAGGAAAAATATCTTGCCGAATTTATTTGGAGGTATGACGGATCGTACATTTTTCCAGGAAACGATCGCTTCGGGTTTTTCCCAGGGTTTCTGGCCGGATGGAACATTTCTAATGAAGACTGGTTTAATGTAGAGGCTATTGACTATTTGAAGTTAAGGGGGTCCTACGGTCAAATGGGTAATGATCAGGTGTTCTTTCAAGGCGGTCTGCAGGAATATGCCTATTTATCAATTTACGATTTTGGAACCTATCCTATAGATGGTGTTGTACAGACAACGCTTACAGAACCATTGCTTGCTAACCCAAGTTTCACATGGGAAAGGGCGAACAACTATAATATTGGTCTAGATGGTATAACTCTAAACGGAAAATTGAGCTTCACCTTTGAGTATTTTCTTAACAAGAGGGACCAAATCTTGATACAAGAAACAGGATCGACACCCGGTTCTTCGGGAATATCCAATCTACTTCCTCCTGTAAATGCCGGAAAGGTAAACAATGAAGGTTTTGAATTTAATTTAAATTACTATGGCGGCGATGCAGATGGATTTAAGTGGGATGTAGGGGTTAACGGTGGTTATGCGCAAAACAGTGTTGAATTTTTAGATGAGATACCCGGTGCACCAGCCTACCAATTACAAGAAGGCAAACCAATAGGTTCTTATTTGGTTTATGAATATGACGGTGTGTTCAGGGATGAAGCTGCCATTTCGAGCAACACTCTTGATTATAGTGCCGTAAAACCAAACTTGGAACCAGGGGACATGAAATTTAAGGACGTTAATGGGGATGGGGTTATCGATGATTTAGATCAGGTAAGGCTTAACAGTAGTATAGTGCCTAATTTCAATTTCGGAGTTACGTTTAACGCCTCTTATAAAAACTTTGATCTTGCGGTCTTATTTCAAGGTGCGACGGGTGCAGATTTATTTATTTCAACGGAATCAGGAGATATCGGAAACTATCTAAAATATAGTTTTGATAACCGCTGGAGCCCAGAAAATCCTAGTAGTGTTGACCCAAGACTGGCAAGTAGGGGGGATACCTACTATTCCTTTGGTGCAGCCTTTGGTAACAACACTTACAATTTATTCAGCAAGGATTATATTCGGCTTAAAAACGTTCAATTAGCCTATAATTTTCCAAATAAATTGATAGA
Source organism: uncultured Flavobacteriaceae bacterium (assembly GCA_963793365.1). GTDB lineage: Bacteria > Bacteroidota > Bacteroidia > Flavobacteriales > Flavobacteriaceae > Maribacter. Next base: position 18,660 of record CAWBZP010000008.1, read on the forward strand.
GCAGTTTGGTTTATCAGCTTTTAGGGTTTATATGAACGGATTGAACTTGGCAACTTGGGCCGCTCAGGATATCTATGATCCAGAATCAACAACAACCAATGGACAATTTTACCCACAGCAAACGATTATTAATACAGGTTTTAGTTTAACATTTTAAAAATAAGTTATGAAAAAAAGAAAGTTAATACTGTTAGGCTTGTTATCGGTGGCGCTCATACCGCTATCGTGTAACGAGGATTTTTTAGAAACGCAACCCTTGGATTCGATATCCGCAGACGCGGCATGGGCAGATGGTGCCTTGGCACAGGCCTTTGTGTTTAATATTTATTCGTCTCTAGGATATGGTGGATTCGAAGAAGAAGGTCTGGCATCACTCACGGATGAAGCGATGTTTACCCACTCTGGAAGAAACATTAATGTCATTACAGAAGGTTCCTTATCGGCCGCTACTACAGGCAATACAGTAATTATTCCGCAATGGAATGAATTGTATCTCGCCGTTAGGAAGGCCAACATTGCCATACAAGAATTACCAAACGCTACCTTTGATGATCAAGTTCTAAAGGATAGATTGTTAGGCGAATCCTTGTTTCTTAGGGCATACTATTACCACCAATTGATGCGCTTTTATGGTGGTGTACCTTTAATTGATAGACCCTATGTCCTTGACGAGGATTATTCAATTGCCCGGAATACTTACGAGGAAAACGTAAATTTTGTAGTAGCCGACCTAGACCAAGCAATTGCCCTATTGGATGGCAAGGAATTTACTGCAGGTAGAGCCTCAAAACTAAGCGCAATGGGTTTAAAATCAAGGGTATTGCTCTATGCTGCCAGTGACTTGCGCGATGGCCCAACTGCAAGTGCAAAATCATCGGTGTTAGGAAGCTATTCAAACCTGGATTTGGTAGCGTACACTTCAGGTGACAGAGCATCTCGTTGGAATGCCGCAAAAACAGCCGCTAAAGCGGTATTAGATGAAACCACAGGTTATAAATTAGATTTAGCTGCACCCGTATCTGCCGATGAAGCTACGCAGACCTATGTTTCCATAGCTATGGGAGGCGGAAGTGCAATTGGAGATCCTGCCGCTAGGGCGGAATTATTGTTTGAGCGTACCCACACGCCACTGTTTACCGTAGAAAGCAACTGGCCTTTAGGTGGTATACACCAGGGAATCAATAATGGTCCAAATGGCTACCACAACTGGGCGGGAAATACGCCTATCCAGCAATTGGTCGACGATTATCAAATGATGGATGGGTCTGATTTTGATTGGGACAATCCTGTTCATTCCGCAGCACCCTATGAAAACAGAGATCCTAGATTCTATGCAACGATTTTATATGATGGTGCAGGTTGGAAACCACGCCCAGACGACGTTGCAAGTATAGATCCCTTCGATGAAATACAAACAGGAACTTATGCGGACGGATCTGGCGGTATTGTTCCCGGAGTGGATATGAGGGATTCCCCCATTGAAAACTGGAATGGCTCTAGAACGGGCTATTATGTTCGCAAATTTATCGATGCCGATCCTGCAGTGGTTGACAATCAATCCAGCGCACAAGTAGTGCCATGGCCATTTATCAGGTATACGGAAATTGTGCTTAACTATATTGAGGCATCCATAGCCACTGGTGACGAGGGTGAAGCAAGGGCTTGGCTGAACAAAATTCGCTATAGGGCAGGTATGCCCGCCATAGAAGCTTCTGGTAGCGCACTATTGGAAGCCTATATTAATGAAAGAAGGGTTGAGCTTGCCTACGAGGAGCATCGATATCATGACGCCCGTAGGTGGATGATTGCTGATGAGACTTTAGGCCGTGGAATAAAAGTGATGAAAGTGTCAGCTACCTTAAAACCTGGAGCCACACCACTGTCCCCCTACAGACACGACACCTCTGTATACAATTATAACTATAATGTAGTGGACAACACAGATAATGAAACTAGAAGATGGGAAGATAAAATGTATTTCATGCCGTTAAGTAGGGATGAAATGAATCGTAACGATCTTTTAATTCAGAATCCAGGATATTAACTGAATCTCTAATTGAGATAATATAAAAATCTATCCCCGAAAAGGGATAGATTTTTTACTTTTAAGCAAATGATTAAAAAAAGTATAGCCCTTATTTTCGCCTCCTTTTTTATACTCTATGGATGTAAGACAGATTCCTTGGAGGTACTGGGAGATAGCACGGCAAATACGGTTGAAGGTCCTACTCTATTTACGCTTTTGCCAAAAGAGGAAACCAATGTAGACTTTGAAAACACCTTAAAGGAAGGTCTAAATGCGAACGTCCTTGTTTACGAATACCTCTATAATGGTGGAGGTGTTGCTACGGGAGACTTTAATAATGACGGGCAACAGGATTTATATTTTACGTCGAACATGGGTGAAAATAAATTTTACCTTAACACAGGAAATTTATCCTTTAAGGATGTTACCAATATTTCAAAGGTAAACGGAAGGCCCGGCCCTTGGAAGACAGGAATTACAGCAGCTGACGTAAACGGTGATGGCTTGCTCGATCTTTATCTCTGTTATTCAGGAGCATTACCAGATTCTAAAAGAAAAAATCAACTTTTCATCAATACAGGCAATGATGCCAACATGGTGCCAATATTTGAGGAGAAGGCGGAAGAATTTGGCTTAGCCAGTGCGGCTTACAGCAATCAAGGTTATTTTTTTGATTATGACAATGACGGAGATTTAGATATGCTATTGTTAAATCATAACCCTAAATCGCTTCCCGTCCTAAATGAGGTGAGCACTAAGGAATTTCTAAAAAAGGACGATGCATTACAAGGAACCAGGTTGTTCGAACAGAAAAATGGAAAATTCTTTGATGTTACCGTCGCATCGGGTATTAGCGGCTCTGCCCTTACTTATGGATTAGGCATGGGAATAAGTGATGTAAATAATGATGGGTGGCAAGATTTCTATATTTCCAATGATTATACGGTACCAGATTACCTCTACATCAATAATAAAAATAAAACATTTACCGATCAGTTGGGAAATCAAATGGGTCACATTAGCCATTTCTCAATGGGCAATACCATCGCAGATATAAACAATGATGGGTGGCAGGATATTTTTACATTGGATATGCTGCCAGAAGATAACAAGCGTCAAAAACTTTTAGTAGCTCCGGATAATTACGAAAAATTTGACTTGAATTTACGCAGTGGTTTTCACCATCAATATATGAGAAATATGCTGCAGCTAAATAATGGTAACGATACCTATAGCGAGATTGGTCAATTTTCAGGTATTTCCAAAACAGATTGGAGTTGGGCACCCTTGTTCGCAGATTTTGATAATGACGGGCATAAAGATTTATTCGTAACCAACGGATACTTTAGGGACTACACCAATTTGGATTTTATAAATTATATGGAAGATTTCGTGCAATCCAAAGGACGGCTGCAACGACAGGATGTTCTGGACCTGATTGAAAAAATGCCTTCGTCAGATTTAACGAATTACTATTTCTCCAATACAGGCAATCTTATTTTTGAGAATACGACCAGAACCGCCGGTGTAAATCAACCTGCGAATAGTAATGGCGCGGTCTACGTGGATTTGGATAACGATGGTGATTTGGATTTGGTCGTCAATAATATTAATAAGCCCGCTTTTATTTACAGGAATGATACAGATACGGAATCTAAAAACTATTTGAATATCGCTTTGGAAGGTGCACAACAAAATACCCAAGGCATTGGTTCAAAAGTAACGCTGTACGCCCAAGGAGAACTTCAAGTCCTTGAGCAAATGCCAACCCAAGGCTATTTATCCACCGTTTCCAACGAGCTCCATTTTGGTCTAAGCAATAAAACCATTATAGATTCACTGACCGTAAAGTGGCCAACGGGCACACTGCAAACGATTTATGATATACAAACTAACCAAAAAATTATTCTGAAAGAAGAGGATGGCAGTAAAAACACCCCAAACGAGGTAGTAGGCAAATCTATTTTCGAGCCAAGTACTGCGCCAATCAACTACGTGCACAAAGCATCCCCTTTAAATGATTTTAAAAGGCAGCCCTTGCTCTTAAAGCAGTTATCCCACCAAGCACCCTCCATAAAAAAAGCGGACTTAAACAATGACGGTAGGGAAGATATCGTTTTAGCCGGTGGAATTGGTCAGGCAACAGCCGTCTACTTGCAAATGGCAGATGGTAGTTTTGAAAAAAAGGCTGGTGCAAGTTTTGAACTGGACAAAAATAGTTTCGACAGTGACCTAGCCATTTTTGATGTAAATAATGATGGCAAGCTAGATATTTACGTGGCAAGTGGGGGTTATCATGAGTTTGCCCCTATTGATTCTATATTACAGGATAGACTCTATTTTGGTGACGGCACCGGTAATTTTATAAAAAATCTGGATGCGCTTCCTATAATGCATACGAGCACAGGAACCGTTGCCTTTTCTGATATAAATCAAGATTCCTTTTTGGATGTATTTGTAGGAGGCCAAGTAATTCCTGGGAGGTATCCAGAATCCCCTAGAAGTTACATCCTAATTAACGATGGCATGGGGAATTTTAAAGATGAGACAGAAAATATTCAGCCCCAACTAAAACAACCGGGAATGGTTACAGATGCCAAATGGGCCGACTTAAATGGCGATAAGCGAGATGATCTAATTATTTTGGGCCAATGGATGCCCATTTCAATTTATAGCAACAAGGGCGGAGAACTAGTGAACGAAACCAGCTCCTATTTTGAAAACGAACATTACGGACTTTGGAATTCTCTAAATATCGCCGACATCAATGATGATGGCATACTGGATATTCTTGCAGGAAATATAGGTGAAAATTCGCCGCTTGGTATAAGTCCGGAAACACCCGCAGAGCTATACTATTCAGATTTTGATAATAATGGTGCGGTAGACCCTATTCTAAATTATTACGTCAACAACAAAAGTTATCCCGCTTTGACCCGAGCGGAGCTTTTAGGGCAACTTACCTATCTACGACAAAAATTCAATAGTTACGAATCGTATTCCGAAGCAAGCCTTACCGATATTTTTACTGATGAAAATTTAACTAATGCAGATAAGTTAGTGGCTACCGAAGAAAAAAGTATGTTATTTTTAGGCACCCAAAATAGAAAATTCAAAAAAGCTAAACTTCCAAAGGAAGCGCAATTCGCTCCCGTGACCGATGCTGTTATTGAAGATTTTAATAGCGATGGTCATAAGGACATTCTTCTTTTTGGTAATGATGCTTTTTATAAACTGAGCCTTGGTAAATTTGATGCGAACTATGGTACTTTACTCTTAGGTAATGGAACTGGTCAATTTGATTATGTTCCACAGGCAAAATCCGGTCTTTCTGTTGGAGGCAGCCTTACAAATGCATTATGGCTCAATAACAAACTCTTGATAACTACCTACGGCGAACCGCTCCAAATTTATTTAATGGCTAATTAATAGTTGACTCGTATGGCTAACCCGATTGTAAAGAAGACTCCCTACCTATTACTTTTTTTAATAGGAATCTCTTTTAGTTGCCAAAACACTTCCAAACCACTTTTGACGGATAGGCAAGTAGCAACAGAATGGGCAAACATGGCATTGTACATCACCAGATATACGCCTTCCAATTCGCCAACATTCGCTTCCCGGGCATTTGGTTACATTGGCCTCACCATGTATGAATCCATAGTACAGGGTTACCCCGAATACAATTCAATGAAAGGGCAGTTAAATGGCTTAGACTCCTTGCCAGCATTTCAGGAACAAAAAAAATTGGATTGGGTGTTGGCGCTGAATGCCGGGCAATCTGAAATCATTAAGAAAATTTATCTACAGACATCGGATGAAAACAAAATCAAAATTGATTCTTTGGAAAAAGTGATTCACAATCAGTTTTCTAAAAATTTAGACAACGAAACCGTGTTCCGGTCCGTTTCATATGGCAAAGCCATAGCAAATGCCATATTTGAATGGTCAAAGACAGATGGAGGACATCGCGGGTATTTGCAAAACTTTGACAAAAGCATGGTCCATCCAGAAAGACCTGGTTCATGGAAACCTCCACTTTTCGCCCAATCCTTCAGCCACCATCCGCTACATCCCCATTGGGGCAAAAACCGTACGTTCGCCCCTGCGAATAGTAGTTTGGAAGAACCAAAAATAATCCCCTATGATACTACCCCGGGATCTCCCTATTACAAACAGTTTGAAGCCGTTTACTTAAAGGATTTAGAACTGACCCAACCAGAGAAAGAAGCGGCAATATGGTGGGGAGATGATCCAGATGTATCCTTTACGCCTCCCGGGCACTCTTATTATTTTGCAATTATCGCCGCAGAAAAAAACAACGCTAGCTTAATTGCCTCCGCCGCCCTTTATGCCAAAATGGGAATGGCAGTAGCCGACGCGTTCATAAAATGCTGGAAATGGAAATACCAATTCTTTACGGAAAGACCCAACACCTTCATTCCACAATATATAGATGAGGAATGGGAGTCATTTTGGCCAGATCCCCCTTTCCCTTCATTTCCATCAGGTCATGCAATACAAGCGGCCGCAGCTGCAACCGTCTTGGAAGATACGTACGGTAAGGATTTTGTATTTACCGATAAAGCCCATGAAAACAGGGAACGTGATGAGTTTCGCGATACAGATTTTGTAGTTAGAACCTTTAATTCATTCTGGGAAGCGGCGCAAGAAACAGCGGATTCTAGATTTTATGGTGGTATTCATACCCCATTGGATAATGAAGTAGGGCTCGATGAAGGTGTTAAAATAGCTCATAATATTAACTCACTGAACTGGAGGAAATGAGATGAAAAATAGTTGGAGACCCTTAAAATTTATTTTCAAATACATACCATTGTTGTCCCTACTTCCAATAAATGGGCAGGAACAGTTTGTTGATATCACTCAGGAAGCGGGTATTCAACATCAATACCACGTCTATGAAGGCACCTTTGGTGGCGGCGCTTGTGTTTTTGATCTGAACAATGATGGGTACGAAGATATATACATTACCAGTGGCACTTCCCAAGACGTACTTTATCTCAACAATGGTGATGGCACATTCAAAAATATTATAAAAGGCTCAGGATTAGAAATTACGGATGGTTATGTTACGCAAGGCGTCGTAAGTGCAGATGTAAATAAGGATGGCTTCCGAGATTTATTTATCACCACCATTACTACAACAGATGGTGCAAATATAATCCCCAGGGCTAAGAACCTACTTTTCTTAAATAACGGAGATTCTACATTCAAGGATGTAACCAGAGCTTACGGTCTGGAGGATTTAAATTCATTTAGTACCGGTCCAAGTTTTGGAGATTTTAATGCAGATGGCTACCCAGATTTATTTGTGGGTAATTATTTCCAAGAATTTACTGGCAAACTGGGCATTATTAAAGATGCAACCATCGTAAGTGCCAACCAAACCGCCAAAAGTTATCTCCTAAAAAACATCGATGGTAAGAACTTCGAAAATGTTTACGAAGCGTACGGACTAGGTCATAAAGGATTTGGATTTGGTGGTGTATTTACCGACTTCGATAATGATCAAGATCAGGATTTGTTGGTCAATCAAGATTTTGGATACAAAGCAGTACCTAATTTTCTTTATGAAAACCAATACCCCAACGACGAATTTGAAGATGTGGGTAAGAAAACCCAAATGGACTTAAAAATTAATGCCATGGGATCTGCCGTAGGTGATTATAATAACGATGGATGGATGGATTACTATGTCACCAACATTAAGTTTAATATGTTGATGGAAAACCAAGGCACAAAATTGCCTTTTATAGACCGGGCCAAGGAATTGGGGACCTATAATCTATCTATAAGTTGGGGGGCGAATTTTGCAGATTTTGACCATGATACCGATTTGGATTTATTTGTTTCCAATGGAGACCTGAACCCCAACTGTACCCCTATGGGTAATTTTTACTTTGAAAATAATCAGACACATTTTATAGACCGGGCACGGGCATTGAATATTGGGGATTATGGTGTAGGCCGCGGTTCTATAACCTTTGACATGGATAATGATGGTGATTTGGATTTACTGGTCGTCAACCAAAAACCTATATTAGACTATCCCATACCTTCCAATACCAAACTCTTTAGAAATGATTTATCTAAGGGTAATTGGCTAAAAGTTGCTCTAAAAGGCGTAGACGCAGAGTTCAATGGAATTGGATCAAGAATAACCCTTATTGCCGAAGGCAAGAAACAAATACGCGAAATTGATGGTGGCGGGTCAAGTCACCTTTCACAAAACTCCGTGATAGCACATTTTGGCCTAGGTAAGATTAAAGCTATAGACTCCTTAATAATAGATTGGACAGGTGGAAAGAGACAAATCCTTACTAAAATAAATGTAAACCAACTCCTAAAGGTCACGGAAATCGAATCAGAAAAAAGACCCTTCAAACGTATTATACTTATAGTAGTTGTAATCTTACTTTGCCTGTTAGCTTACTTGGTCCTTAAAAAGCGAAAATCTGCTTTTAAACAATAATTCTTCCTCAATTTTAAGGTAAACCCTATTTATGTTTCCTTGAGCGGCGCTGCAAATTCTCAGTTTATTCGTTACAAAATGTCGTTGTTCTCGTCACTATAGTATAAAAAATTGCAGTAATAATGCAATAGATTTTAAAAGTTACGTCTCAACTAGTGGGGACTTAAGAAAACCCTTTAATGGTTTCTAAAAAACAACAGCAATCCAACCTGACCAACTTTTTTGAAGTGGAATATAATTCGCTCAAGAGTTATGTGCGCTCAAAAATTAGGCAAACGGCAGATAGCGATGCAGAAGATATAATACAGGATGTTGCCTTAAGGATATTCTCTAGGCCCTTGGACGCCCTACCAATACACAATATAGGCGGGTTTGTGTACAATGCCATTAGAAATAGAATCATCGATATAATGCGCGTAAAAAAGGAACGGGTCGATGACGAAAGAACACTTGAGCGCTTATGGGTTGAATTTGCCGGTTTATTTTATGAGAATGTGCCTGACTTTTATTCAGATGATCTAAAGGAACAATTAAAATCGGCGATAGGCGAGCTTAAGCCTTTTTACAAAGATATTATCATCGCCGTGGATTTCGAGGGATACACCTATAAGGAAATAGCGGAACGCACCGGTATCCCTCCTGGTACACTAATGTCACGTAGGCATAGGGCCATGGCTATTTTAATGAAAAAACTGGAACTGATAAAAAAATAAATTAAGAACTTATGGAAACAAGAAAAAATAGGGAAAGACACATAGAGCGAAAGGTAGAAAGTAAAGTGAAAAAAGGGTTTAAGATTTTTTTCTTCCTACTACTAGGAATCGCTATCGCATTTGTGGTAGGCTACATTATGATGCATTTGTGGAATTGGTTAATGCCCGATTTATTTGGGTTACCGCAAATAGGGTATTGGAAAGCACTGGGCATTTTATTACTGGCTAAAATTATATTTGGTTTTGGGGGTGGTGGAGGCCCAAGCAAACGTAAAAAAAGCAAAAAGGGAAGACGCTTTGGAGGAACTTGTGATGACAGTCGTGATTTCTTCAAATGGAAATATTACGACGAATTTTGGAAAGAGGAAGGAGAACAGGCCTACATCAACTATGTGGAAAAAATTAATTCGACGAAAAACTAGTCCAATGAGGTAACCCTTTCCTTTTCCCTATAGACACCTTGAATGTATGGTTAGGAACCTTTGAAAAACACTAATTAGAAAAAAGTAAAGAACCTCGAATATTAAATAATTGTAAAACTTCGGAAACTTTTTTAGTTTTTTAAGTTTCCTACTGTATATTTGCCCCCTATATGAAAGAAAAAATTCGGGATACGGCGACACAGCTTTTCTTGGAACGCGGTTTCAAAAGCATAACGATGGATGATCTTGCCAATGAAATCGGTATGTCAAAAAAAACCATTTATAACGAGTATAGTAACAAGACAGAGCTGATCGAGGATTGTGTCATGCATAAATTCTGTGGTTTAAGTGATGGTATCGACCTCATTATCGCCATGGATAAAAACCCCATTGAAGAACTTTACGAGATAAAACGATATGTTCTTTCGCACTTGAACGAGGAGAAAACCTCTCCACAGTTTCAGCTCATGAAGTATTATCCAAAAATATATAAAAACTTAAAACACCTGCATTTTAATAAAATGCAAAAGTGCGTTATGTCGAACGTAGAGCGTGGCCTAAAACAAGAAATATATAGGGATAATCTAGATGCCGAATTCATAGCAAGAATATATTATTCTGGCATGAACAGTATTAAAGATCAAACCTTGTTCCCATTGGACAAATTTCCGGTTTCAAAATTAATGGACGCTTTTCTAGAGTATCACCTAAGAGGTATTGTAACCCCTAAGGGCAAAACTGTTTTAAATACAATCATCAATTCAAATCAACAATAAATGCGAAGTCAACTATTAATTATCCTTATAGCACTACTTACAGTTTCTTATGGCTATTCCCAAGAGCAGACTTACACCTTTACCTTAGAGGAAGCCGTGCAATTTGCCTTAGAGAACAATTACTCGGCTATAAATGCGGATAGGGACATCCTAGATGCCCAAAAACAAAAATGGGAAACCATTGCAACCGGTCTACCACAAATATCCGGTGCCGTCAATTACCAAAATCAATTAATACAGCAAGTAGTACAATTACCCGGGGAAATTGCAGGTGGTGAACCCGGTACATTCGTTGAGGTAGTATTTGGACAACCCCAACAAATTAGTGCCGCAGCTACGTTGAGCCAACAGATTTTTGATGGCTCCTATATTGTTGGAGTTCAAGCTACCAAAGCATTTCTCAGTTATAGCGCCAACAATAAGGAAAAGACGGCACTAGACGTGCGCAAGCAGGTGGTAGAAGCCTATGGAAATGTCCTTTTGGCCCAAGAAAGCGTAACGATACTTGAAAAGAATAAAACTACACTCGAAAAAAACGTGTACGAAACAACAAAACTTTTTGAAAATGGCCTGGGAGATGAAGAAAGTGTAGATCAGCTTCAAATAACATTGTCCTCTATTGAAAACCAATTGAATAATGCCTTACGGCTAAGAGAAATTACTGTTCAAATGCTAAATATAAGTATGGGCTTGGATTTGAAGGCCCCTACACAATTACAGGAAAATCTTGAAGATTTGACCGTTTCAAAAATAGACTTGTCCATCCTTACCACTGCCTTCGACATAAGTGAAAATGTGGATTACAAATTAGCGGAAAATCTAAACCAACAACGGTATTATGAATGGAAATTGGCAAGAAGTAGGGCACTACCCACCCTTAACGCCTTTGCAACCTACGGTGCGCTCTCCTTTGCTGAACAGTTTTCATTTCTTGACAATGGTCAAGATTGGTTTGAATTTTCTACAATAGGAGTAGATCTTAGTATCCCCATTTTTAGTTCCTTAAAAAGAAGCGCTAGTACGCAACGCGCTAAAATTGCCTTGGAAAAAGCCAAGACCCAACTTACCGAGGCCGAACAACAAATACGGCTGCAATTAGACAATGCTAGAAATAATTACACTCTTGCCATCGATAATTATGAAACAGCCAAACAGAACCTTGCCTTGTCGGAACGTATTGAACAGAAAAACCAAATCAAGTATCAGGAAGGCCTTGCCACTAGTTTTGAACTGAGACAGGCCCAAACACAATTGTACACCACGCAACAAGAATATTTACAATCTATGGTCGAGGTGGTGAATAAAAAAACCGAATTGGAAATTATTTTAAATACAAAAGCTTAAAAATCAATCATTAAAAATAAAATCATGAAAAAAATAATAGTTTTATTCATCGCCACAATGACCCTATTGTCTTGTGGTGGAGAAGACAAATCAGTAGAAGGCGTAATTGCCCAAGGAAATCTTGATGCCATACGGGCCAAGAAAAACGATATTACGGAACAACAGAAATTGATCGAATCCCAAATTCAGTCCTTGGATTCTGCCATTGCGGTCCTCGGAAATGAGGAGAAGTTTCCCTTGGTAAACACGATTACAACCAAAACTGAGGTCTTCAAGCATTTTTTGGAACTGCAGGGCGATGTAAGCACGAAACAGAATGTATTGATTTACCCAGAAATGGCAGGAACCCTAGAAAAGGTATATGTAAAGGATGGTGATCGCGTAACCAAAGGCCAATTATTGGCAAGCATTGATGACGGCGGTATGTCTAGCCAACTTAGTCAATTAAAGACACAAGCAGAACTGGCCAAAACTACCTTTGAGCGCCAAAAGCGCTTATGGGACCAAAACATTGGTTCGGAGATTCAGTATTTACAAGCAAAGACCAATTACGAATCTGCAGAAAATGTGGTAGCTCAAACGCAAAGCCAGTTAGGAAAATCGTTGATTAGGGCTCCATTTAGCGGTATCATTGACGACGTTATTAAGGACCAGGGAACCGTGGTGGCCCCTGGCCCAGGTTCAGAAGTATTTCGATTAGTAAATCTTTCGGATATGTTCATTGAGGTTGAGGTTCCTGAAACGTATTTGGGCTCTGTTACCAAGGGGGCAGAAGCATTGGTATACTTTCCAGTGCTTGGAGATAGTATTACAACTAAGATTAGGGAAACCGGTAATTTCATAAACCCATCCAATAGGTCTTTTGAAGTAGAAATTCCGGTGCCCAATAAAGATGGGAAAATAAAGCCCAACCTATCGGCCAAGGTGAATCTGAACGATTATACCAGCGAAGATGCAATCCTAATCCCTACCAGTATTATATCTGAAAATGCGGATGGGGAACAATATGTTTTCGTAGCCGAAGAACCCAACCAGGATAATGAAGCTGTCGTTAGAAGGACCATTATTACGACTGGAAAAACCCAAGGCGGTACTATTGAAGTATTGTCCGGTTTGGAGGCTGGAAAACAAGTAATCAAAGAAGGGGCACGAAGCGTTAAGGACGGCCAAAAAGTAAAAATCAAAAACTAGAACTCGATGAGCAAAGTAAAAAAGAACGCTGATAAGGAATTCAGTCTATCCTCTTGGGCCATTGATAACCCATCGGTCATTTATGTAATGATCGCTATATTTCTTTGGTTGGGTTTTTCCGCTTATATGGCCATGCCACGGGAAGATTTTCCAGAAATTGTAGAGACTAAAATTTACATTAGTACCCCCTACCCGGGAAACACGGCAGAGGACATTGAAAAGTTGATTACGGATCCCCTAGAAGATCGGTTAAAAAATATCAGTAATGTGGTAGAAATTACCTCTACCTCGCAGGAGGATTATGCTATTTTAACCGTAGAATTTGATGAAGAAATTACAGTAGAACAGGCCAAACAAAAGGTAAAGGACGAAGTGGACAGTGAAAAAGCCAGTGAAGATTGGCCCACTTTCAATGGCGCCAAAGTTGAGCCCAATGTTTTTGACTTAAACTTTTCTGAGGAAGTCCCCATCATGAATATCAACTTTACGGGAGACTATCCGGTAGAGAAGCTAAAGGAGTATGCGGAATACCTACAGGATGAAATCGAGGATCTTCCAGAAATAAAGAAAGCGGATATACGAGGAGCCCAAGACAAAGAAGTTGAAGTGGCAGTGGACATTTATAAAATGATGGCTTCCAAAATCAGTTTTCAGGATGTAATATCGGCCATTAGTAATGGAAATATGACCATGTCTGCGGGTAACCTAAAAACCAGCGGACAAAGACGAACGATTCGTATTCTTGGAGAGGTAGAAGACCCTAAAGAACTGGATAATTTTGTCGTAAAATCAGACAATGGCGCTGTTTATTTAAAGGACATTGCAGAAATAAATTTTAAGGCAAAGGATAAAACCACCTATGCCAGGGAGTATGGAGATAATGTGGTGATGCTCGATGTTAAAAAAAGGGCAGGTAGAAACGCTATCTCCGCTGCAGATAAAATAAAGGAAATCGTAAAAAAAGAAAAGGCCAATTATTTTCCTCCAGATTTAAATATTTCCATTGCCAATGACTCCTCTACACGTACGCTGAATCAAGTAGATGATTTGGTCAACAATATCATTTTTGGAATTATTTTGGTGGTAACCGTTCTCATGTTCTTTTTAGGGTTTAGGAACGCCCTCTTTGTAGGGTTTGCCATACCCATGTCCATGTTCATGTCTTTTGTTATTCTTTCATGGCTTGGATATACCCTAAATACCATGATTCTTTTTGGTATGATCATGGGGCTTGGGATGTTGGTAGACAACGGTATAGTTGTGGTGGAAAATGTATACCGGTTAATGGATGAAGGTATGCCGCGGATAGAAGCGGCCAAGAAGGGAATAGGTGAAATCGCTTTCCCAATTATTATTTCTACAGCTACTACGGTCGCCGCCTTTGTACCCTTAGGTTTATGGCCGGGTATCTTTGGCCAATTCATGATTTACTTTCCAATCACATTATCAGTAGTGTTAGGTTCCTCCTTATTCGTGGCCATATTCATGAACTCTATGCTCGTATCACAGTTTATGAGTACGGATGAAAAAGAGCTAACACTGAAGCAATTGATTAGGATAAGTGCCATCTTAGGGGTTTTGGGAATCCTAATTCTTTTGTTTGGCGGTATAATGCGGGGCTTAGGTTCTGTCTTACTGCTAACCGCCATTATGTTTTGGGCTTACAAGTACCTCATAAAAGGTACTGCTCAGAAATTTCAGAAGAACACCATGGCCACCTTCGAGAATTGGTATGAGCGCCGTTTAAAACATGCGCTTCGCGGTGCTAATGTGTATTGGTACTTTGGAATCACGTTTCTAATGCTTATAGGTGTATTTCTGCTATTTGGAATGTCTGTTGGCAGCGGCCGTACCAAAATAGAGTTCTTTCCGGATAACAAACCGAATGAGATTTATGTTTATGTGGAATATCCTGAAGGCACTTCAATTGAGAAGACCAATGAAATTACCAAGGAGATTGAAAATCAGGTTTACGCGGTCATGGATGACCCCAGATATAAAAAGAACGGGGAGAATTTTATGATGGCCTCCGCAGTTTCTGTAGTGGGTGAGGGTGCCGGAAATCCGTTGACTGATGGCGGCTCTTCTGCAGAGATGCCGCATAAAGGAAAGGTTACCGTCAATTTTAGCGAATATAAATATAGGGACGGTATCAATACCGAGGATATTAGGGCACAGGTACAAAGTGCATTGGAAGGCTTATATCCTGGAGTAGCCATTTCCGTTGAGAAAGATGCTAACGGGCCACCTGCCGGTTATCCAATTAATATTGAATTGGAAGGTAAGGATTATAATGAATTGATCAATACTGCGGAAGATATTAGAAACTTTATCAATACCAAGAATATTGCAGGTATTGAAGAATTAAAGATTGATGTCAATAAGGGAAAACCAGCAATGCAGGTTATCGTAAATCGCGAAAAGGCTGGAGAATTGGGAGTAGCCGTGGGGCAGGTAGGTAACCAGCTTAGGCGTTCCATTTTTGGGGAGAAAGCGGGAATTTACAAGGAAGATGGAGAGGATTATGATATCAACATCCGTTTTAACGAAGATCTACGTTACAACAAAAGTGCATTGTTCAACCAGAATATTATTTTTAGAGATCAGGCAAGTGGCCAAATAAAGGAGATTCCTATTGCTGCCGTTGCATCCGAAAAAAATACTTCAGGATTCAGTGCCATTAAACATAGGGACGGCAAAAGAGTAGTAACAATTTACTCTGGTCTAAAACCTGGCTTTACCGATGCGGGTGCCATTGTTGGGGATATACAGGAAGAAATGACAAACTTCAAGGGAATTCCTGAGTCTATAAAAATCGATTACACTGGGCAGCTTGAAGAGCAAATGAAACAGCAAATGTTTTTGATAGGTGCCTTCTTCTCTGGCCTGGGTCTCATTTTACTTATCCTGATTTTTCAATTTGGGGGTATCTCCAAGCCTTTGATTATTATGATTGCCATCTTCCTAAGTTTTATTGGCGTATTTGGTGGCCTAATGCTTACCGGATGGTCGTTCGTAATCATGATGACCATGATGGGAATCATTTCATTGGCCGGTATCGTAGTGAACAATGGAGTAGTCCTACTCGATTATACCCAGATTCTAATAGATCGGAAAAAACTGAAACTTGGCATGGAGGATTCTGATCTTTTGACCTTGACAGATGCAACAGATGCCATGATTGTTGGTGGAAAGGCCAGGCTTAGACCGGTTATCCTTACTGCAATTACAACGGTGCTTGGCCTTATACCCTTGGCCATTGGATTGAATATTGATTTTTTCTCCTTGTTTTCGGAGTTCAATCCTAGGGTTTATATTGGAGGCGATAATGTTGTTTTCTGGGGACCCTTGGCATGGACCGTTATCTTTGGACTGATCGTTGCCACGTTCCTTACCTTAATCATTGTTCCGGTATTGTTCAATATTGTGTACCGTATTAAAATTAAGATTAAAGGCACTGGCACTAAAACCGAAGAGGAAGAGGAAGAGTTAGGAAGTGTTGCTTGAGCTTATTTCAGCTCATAAAAAAAGGCCCATATCCTATGATACGGGCCTTTTTTAATCTTGAATTTTTTTATCTATTACTGACGACTGGTTCCTTGGTTTTCGCATTGGTAACACTGGCAATTTTATTGTTGTCAAAGTTGACTTCTTTCATAACATCGCCCTCCCAAAACAACCATTTGCCCGTCTTTACGCCATTATCATAATTGCCTATGGCTATTTTTTCACCTTTATCATTGAACATCTTCCATTCACCTTCCAACTTCTGGTTTAAGAAATACCCCTGTTGGGAAACTTCTCCATTGGCATGAAAATAAGTAGCCTTTACTTTATTTCCTTCCTTTTCAAATTTTGGTTCTACCTGTTGTGCAAAACCGCCGAAGGATAACGCCAGTAAAGCGATTAATACTAAATTTTTCATGATTTCTATATTTTTGATTTTAATGACTGTCTCCTTAACATTAACGTTACAAATATAAGTTTATTTCGCCTTAAATCAATGTTTAGCTAACTTTTTATTTACATTAACTTAACATTGAAGATATAATATACTCATTTACAGTATTTTATTAGTTTTTATGGACATCAACTTCATTAACCTATAGAAATGTAAACCTCAATTTTAAATACATCTTTAATGGCCAAGACTTCTTAAATTTGCTCCCTTAACTAAAGTAATGACTATGTTTAGAAGCCACTCTTGCGGAGAATTGAGAGCATCAGCCATTGGCAAAAAGGTCACCCTATCTGGCTGGGTAGCCAAGACCAGGGATAAAGGTTTTGTAGTATGGATAGACCTGCGTGATCGCTATGGTATAACCCAATTGGTATTGGATGAGGACCGTACATCATTAGATCTTTTGGAAAAGGCCAGAGCCCTAGGTCGCGAATTTGTCATTCAAATAAAAGGGGAGGTGATTGAAAGAGCTTCAAAAAACCCCAACATGAACACGGGCGACATAGAAGTGCTCGTTGATGACCTTGTTGTATTAAATGAGTCTAAAACGCCACCATTTACCATTGAAAATGAAACGGATGGCGGGGAAGACCTTCGTATGAAATATAGGTATCTGGACATACGGAGGAATCCGGTGAAAAACAACCTTATTTTTAGAAGCAAAGTGACCATGGAGGTGCGAAAATTTTTATCAAGTGAATGCTTTATAGAGATTGAAACGCCTTACTTGATAAAATCCACTCCAGAAGGGGCCCGAGACTTTGTAGTACCAAGTAGAATGAACGAGGGGCAGTTTTATGCGTTACCACAATCCCCACAAACTTTTAAGCAACTGCTCATGGTGGGCGGTATGGACAAATACTTTCAAATCGTAAAGTGTTTTAGGGACGAGGATTTACGTGCAGACAGGCAACCGGAATTCACGCAAATAGACTGTGAAATGGCTTTTGTGGAACAAGAGGATATCCTTACGGTTTTTGAGGCCTTGACAAAACACCTTCTCAAGGAAATTAATGGCGTAAGTATTGATGCATTCCCCAGAATGACCTACGATGAAGCCATGGCCAAATACGGAAACGATAAACCGGATATCCGTTTTGGAATGGAATTTGGCGAACTTAATACTGTTGCCCAGCACAAGGATTTTTCCGTTTTCAATTCGGCCGAACTTGTCGTTGGTATTGCAGTGCCTGGAGCTTCAGCATATACCCGAAAAGAATTGGATGCTTTGGTAGACTGGGTGAAACGCCCACAAATTGGAGCCAAGGGCATGGTCTACGTCAAATGTAATATGGACGGTAGTTTTAAATCGACGGTCGATAAGTTTTATGATCAAGCCGATCTTGAGAAATGGGCCACTAGCACGGGAGCCAAACCGGGTGACTTAATTTGTGTGCTTTCCGGGGATGCGCATAAGACCAGAACCCAATTAAGTGCCCTACGGATGGAAATGGCCACAAAACTGGGGCTTAGAAAGCCCAATGAATTTGCCCCGTTATGGGTGGTGGATTTTCCATTGTTGGAACTTGATGAGGAAACCGGACATTACCACGCCATGCACCATCCGTTCACCTCTCCAAAACCAGGCCAACTGGAGTTGTTGGACACAGACCCGGGAGCGGTGCGGGCCAATGCCTATGATCTTGTATTGAACGGTAACGAAATTGGCGGGGGATCAATCCGTATCCACGATAAGGAAACCCAAGCAACCATGTTCAAGCATTTAGGCTTTACACCAGAGGAGGCAAAAGCGCAATTCGGCTTTTTGATGGATGCTTTCCAATACGGTGCACCTCCGCACGGTGGTATCGCCTTTGGATTAGATCGACTTGTAGCCATTTTGGGCGGACAGGAGACCATACGTGATTTTATAGCTTTTCCAAAAAATAATAGTGGACGCGATGTCATGATTGATGCTCCCGCGCCTATTGATAAAGAACAGCTCAAGGAATTGAGCTTGAAGTTGGATCTTTGATGGTTAATGGTTAATGGTTAATGGTTAATGGTTAATGGTTAATGGTTAATGGTTAAATTAATAATTCCCCATAAAAGAATGCAATGAAAATACTTCTTTTGGGTGCAACGGGAAGAACCGGAAAACATGTATTAAAATTGCTTCTGGAAAGAGATTGTGAAGTTTCATGTTTGGTTCGTAAACCAGAGCGACTTCCAAAACATCCGCTTTTAGTTATCCATTCTGGAAATCCCACCAATATTCAAAACCTAAAACATGCCATTGAAGATTGCGATGCCGTGCTAAGTGTTCTAAATATTTCTAGAACTACTGATTTTCCTTGGTCGCCATTAAGAACACCAAAAAGATTCTTATCGGATACTATTCAAATTATTGTGGCGCTTTCCAATAACCAAGACCTAAAACAAGTAATCGTTTGTTCGGCATGGGGTGTCGGAGAAACCAAAGCACATATTCCATTTTGGTTTCGTTGGACAATTGATTTGAGCAACATTCGCTTTGCGTATAAAGATCATGAACGTCAAGAAGAAATTCTCAAAAAATCAGGTTTAAATTATACTATCATTCGTCCTGTGGGTTTAACGAATTTAAATCGTGTTAAACCAATCAAAGAAAGTATTGGCAATAGCCCTAAACCAAACCTTTTCATCACAAGATTGTCATTGGCAACTTATATGGTTAAGTGTCTTTTAAACACTAGTACTACAAATAAAATTATAGTGATTTCCAATTCGTAAGGATTTCCTTAGCCCTTTTTACTTAAATTTAGAATAATGAAATTAGGGTTGAAAATTTTACTATTCAGTCTTTTAGGACTTCTCCTTTTATTTGGATTCGTTTTGGGTTACGCATACTATCAAATAGAGGGTAAATATGTAGTGGATAAAGAAAGGTATACCCATTATATAGGGTATTTGCCTTACACTGTTACGTCTTCGGAGTTTAAAATATGTGATGAAGAAAGGATTGTTGGTTGGTTCGCAAGTGCGGCCACATACGTTACTATCTATAGGGGTGGTAAAACACAATTTAAAAAATTCATCAGAAAAAATTATAAAAAGGTAAATGAAACCGACAATGGTTTCTTAAACCTCAGGTTCATAATTAATTGCGAAGGTGAAGTCGGGCGGATGGAAGTGAACGAATTGGATGACAATTATGAAAAAACCAAACTATCCCCAGAATTCGTTCAACAAATGATTGCATTAAGCTCAAGAAATTCGAATTGGGCAGTTCCTAAATTTGATAGTGAGAAACGGGATAGTTACATGTATTTAATCTACAAAATTAAAAATGGTGAAATTACCGAGATTCTTCCGTAGACTTTTCATCAGCCTACTTTTAGTGATTTCTTGTGGAAAAAGTAGCACTGACTATTCAAAACAGGAGAAAAAAGACTTGGCAAGAACTATTTTTCAAGAAGAATTTGGGGAACATGACCATTTAGGGCCCGTGCAGGGAACCCCAAAGTCCATGACCTTATTAGATTCTATTCTTAAGCTAGACCCTACCCATGCGGCTGCTTGGAGAGAAATTTCAATTCCTTATTTAAAACGCGGAATGCCCTTACAATGGAAACCACTAATAGATAAGGCAGTATCTATAGATGCGAAAACTTGGCAACCCATGAGAGGCTACTTGTACCTCTGGTTCTATAGGGATTATAATAATGCCATTTTAGACTTTAACGCGTCAGACACTTTAACTGCCTCCTTAGACTACCCGCAAGGACATAGTGTTGATTTTTGGCGTGGCATCGCCTACTTAGGGCTTATGGACTACGAAAATTCTATTGCATTCTGGGATAAACATATCCAAAAAGAAACCGAGGATAGCGGTGAGGATTGGGTAGAATTAGAAGCCTTTCTTTATCGCGGAATTGCCTATTACGAAGCTGGAAACATACCAAAAGCCTTGGAGAATTTTGATAAGGTAATTGGGTATTTTAAGCATTCTGCTGATGCCAACTATTACAAGTCCCTAATTCTTCTACAACGCGGCGAACACCAAAAAGCTTTAGAGTTTATTGATAAAGCAATTGAAGATTTCAATCAAGGGTATTACAACAATAGGGATTATGTTGAAACATTGCGGCAAATTTACCTAGAGGATTTAGAGAAATTCAAAACTACTATTGTAGCCAGTAATTAAATACCTTTGAAAGCCGTAAATGATATGGTCATAGCATGTCCACCCAAAAAAATAAGTTCTTAAAGCGCATCTTTAAGTGGAGGTACAAACATATCTCCCAAAAGACCTTTATTTATATCCTCAGCGTTGTTGTAGGTTTATTGGCAGGGTTGGCTTCGGTTACGCTTAAAAACATCACTTTCTTTATAGAAGCTTTGCTGGAAAAGGGTATCATCTTCTCTAGCAATCAGCTGTATTTTATTTTACCGATTGTAGGCCTTACCCTCGTCTACCTTTATGTAAAGTATGTACATAAAGAGCGCCTAAAGCACGCGGTCTCTTCCATTCTATTCTCCCTGTCAAAGAACAAAGCAAACATAGACGTTAAACAAATTTACACACAGCTCATCATAGCACCGTTAACGGTAGGTTTTGGTGGGTCCGTTGGTCTCTTAGGGCCTGCGGTTGCAACAGGGGCCGCTATTAGCTCTAATCTTGGGAGACTATTCCATTTAAATTCCAAAACACGCTCCTTGTTGATTGCATGTGCATCCGCAGGAGCTATTTCATCCATTTTTCAATCGCCCATCGCCGCCATTATTTTTGCGGTAGAGGTATTTAGCCTAGACCTCACCATGATATCGATGTTGCCCCTACTACTGGCTTCTATTAGTGGCGTGCTCACCTCCTACTTTTTTATGGGAAATGAAGTGCTCTTTAATTTTACGATCACGCAACCTTTTGAAGTTAAGGATACTTTATTCTACATCGTCCTAGGGGTAGGTACTGCGATCGCCTCTATCTATTTTACCAAAATGTACTTTGGCATCACGAATTTGTTTAAGCCATTAAAGAGTCCAAAATATAGGCTTTTGGTGGGCGGGCTAGCCATTGGTATAATGCTCTATATGATTCCTCCCCTATACGGAGAAGGATTTGTATTCATAAACAACCTCCTTATAGGAGACCATATACAAGCCTTGGGCAAGACTCCGTTCGATGCTTATATTGATAATATCTGGATTGTTATCGCCCTGCTTTTTGGAATAACCATTTTTAAGGCTGTGGCTATGACCACAACACTGGCGGCAGGTGGCGCTGGTGGAATTTTCATCCCCACGATGGTCATGGGAAGTGCATTGGGGAACGTTGTAGCCAAGGTCATCAACAATTCCGGACTAGGATTTTCTGTGTCTGAAAGTAATTTCACCTTGATTGGCATGGCCGGTCTTATCGCAGGAGTGCAGCACGCCCCGTTGACAGCCATATTCCTTATTGCTGAGATTACGGGTGGTTACGCCCTGTTCGTTCCCTTAATGATAACGGCCTCCATATCCTATATAATTACCAAAAATGCCGTGGATTATACCATTTATACAAGGGAGTTAGCCGAGAGTGGTGACTTACTGACCCACAATAAAGATAAGGCCGTACTTACGCTTATGGATTTGGATACGGTTATAGAAACCAATTTTAAGGTGGTGCACCCAGAAATGACCTTGGGCGAAATGCTCCATGACTCCGTTGCAAAATCCACAAGGAACATTTTTCCGGTTGTTGATGCCAATATGGTATTTTTAGGTATAATTTTGTTGGACGATATACGGGAGTTTATGTTCGATACTAAATTGCACGCCACTACCAAAGTAGAAACGTTTACCCACAAGGCCCCAGAACATATCTATTACGGCACGGACAGCATGCAAACCGTTATGCAAAAATTCCAGGATAGCGGGGCTTGGAACCTACCCGTGGTAAAGGATGGAATTTACAGGGGCTTTGTATCGAAGTCCAAACTACTTACCGCATATAGAAGGGAACTGATAAAATTTACCAAATAATGAAATACTTTATTACCGCCATTGTGCTTATTTCCTTCGGGTTAATTATCTACGGATTCAACATTCCAGACGAACAATCCGCTATGGCCAACAAATTTATTGGCTGTGGCACTTTGGGATTGTTCTTATTGGCCATGCCCTTATTCCTCATAAAAGAAAGCAAAGGGAAGAAATTCAAGGACTATATGCTTACGGATGAAAATGTCAGAAAAATGCAAGGAAAAGCACCTAGAAACACTGATAATCAAGATACTCCGAAAAATTAATCGCTCTAAATTCGCAGAATCAACCTAAAAAAAACTTAAATTTAGTGTGTTAATTTTAAATCTCATTACAATGACTGGCACAGTAAAATTTTACAATGAATCCAAAGGATATGGATTCATAACCAATGACGAAACTGGAAAGGACATTTTTGTTCATGCCACCGCTCTACAAGGAACGGAAATTAGGGAAGGTGATAAAGTGAGCTACGAAGAGGAGGAAGGAAGAAAAGGCATCGTTGCCGGTCAGGTCAAGGTCTTATAATAAGATACTTTAATTTATCTTAATCATAAAAACCACGAAGGAGCGTGGTTTTTTTAGCTGTTTGAATCTTCTACTATTTTCGTTTTTTTATAAAAAATTGCTGCAACAAGGCCGCGGCCTCATTTTCTAGGATGCCTCCTACAACTTCTGTTTTAGGGTGCAAAGTGCTCCCCATAACCTCAAAACCACGTTGTAAATCCTTGGTCCCATAAACTATCTTGTTAATTTGACTCCAGTATAAAGCTCCGGCACACATTTGGCAAGGTTCCAGCGTAACGTATAGCGTACAATCCTTGAGGTACTTTCCCCCTAAAAAGTTAGCTGCCGCCGTAATGGCCTGCATTTCTGCATGGGCCGTTACATCGTTCAATTTCTCGGTTAAATTATGCGCCCTAGCAATTATTCTATCCTGTACAACGATTACGGCACCTACAGGTACTTCTCCAGCCTCAAAGGCATACTCTGCTTCTTGAAGCGCCCTTTTCATAAAATAAGCATCATCATAAGGTAAAACCATAGCCACAAAAATACCATACTTTCATTTTTAAAAAAGTATTTTTGTCCCCTTATTATAGCAGTTTGAAAACAATGCTTGAACATATTACAACGCCTCAAGATTTAAAGGTCTTAAAAGAGGAACAATTAGGTGAATTGGCCCAAGAACTGCGGGATTTTATCATCGATATCGTAGCTACGAAAGAAGGCCATCTAGGGGCTAGCCTGGGGGTCGTGGAACTGACCATCGCACTGCATTATGTTTTCAACACCCCTATAGACAAATTAATTTGGGACGTGGGTCACCAAGCATACGGACATAAAATACTGACTGGAAGAAAATCGATTTTTGATACCAATAGACAGTACGGGGGCATCAGCGGCTTTCCAAAAATGAAGGAAAGTGAATATGACGCTTTTGGAACGGGACATAGTTCTACCGCTATTTCCGCCTTGTTAGGCATGGCCCTTTCAGCCCAGTTACGAGGAATACCCAACCGGCAGCATATCGCGGTAATTGGGGATGCTTCCATTGCAAGTGGCATGGCCTTTGAGGGGCTTAACCATGCCGGGGTTACCAATGCCAATATACTAATTGTACTTAATGATAATGCCATGGGAATCGACCCCAGTGTGGGCGCATTAAAAAAATACCTAACCAACGTAAAGACCGGTACCGCGAAGGAAGAAAACATCTTTGAATGCCTCAATTTTAAGTATACCGGCCCTATAGATGGTCATGACCTGCCGTTGTTGATACAAGAATTAAGGCGTTTAAAGAATGTAGAAGGTCCCAAACTACTACACCTAATTACCACAAAGGGCAAAGGTCTTAAGAGTGCGGAAGAAGATCAGGTTATCTATCACGCTCCGGGCAAGTTCAACAAACAGACGGGAGAACTCGAAAAGAAATCAGTAACCAAGGAAGCACCCAAATTCCAGGACGTCTTTGGTAAGACCTTGGTGGAACTGGCTTTGAAAAACCCAAAAATTGTTGGCATCACCCCTGCAATGCCTACAGGAAGCTCGTTGAAATTTATGATGGAAGCCTTGCCTACTCGTGCCTTTGATGTGGGTATAGCGGAGCAGCATGCAGTAACCATGGCGGCAGGTATGGCGGCAGATGGCCTGGTTCCGTTTTGTAATGTATATTCAACCTTTCTTCAGCGTGCCTATGACCAGGTGATACATGATGTAGCCCTACAAGATTTGCCCGTTATTTTCTGTTTGGACCGTGCCGGTCTCGTTGGAGAGGATGGTCCCACACACCATGGTGTTTTTGATATTTCTTACTTAAGATGTATTCCAAACCTTATTATTTTTTCCCCCTTAAACGAAATTGAACTGCGCAACATTATGTACACCGCCCAATTGGGCCTGCAACATCCTATCGCTATTCGCTATCCACGAGGTAGGGGCCATTTGCTTGAATGGCAAAAACCTATGGAAAAATTAACGATAGGGAAGGGACGATGTTTGAAGGAAGGAGACAAACTGGCCATACTGTCAACTGGGCCCATAGGCACCATGGTCACGGAGCTACTCACGGAGCTTGGACCGGGGGCGGATATTGCGCATTACCACCTACCCTTCATAAAACCATTGGATAATAACTTACTAAAAACAGTTCTTAAAACCTTCGACCATATCATCACCTTGGAAGACGGCTCTATAAATGGTGGATTTGGCAGTGGTATACTAGAATTTGCGAACAGCATTGGAATACACAAAAATATTAGGATATTTGGCATACCGGATCGTTTTATTACGCACGGTCCAACATCAGATTTATACAAAGAAGCAGGAATAGATAAGATATCCTTAAAAAAATATGTTCAACAATTCCTATGACAACGCTATTTTTCCAGCCATTTAAAATTCTTGTTCCACTTCTCCTTTTAGTTACGATTTGTACTTACGGGCAAGATTCAATTCCTTCGCCAACGATTCCCGATAGTACCGTAATAGATAGTATTGCTATAGATACCATCGTAATACGCAGGACCGTCGATAAAATTAATGTTCAAAAAAGGGATGTAAATCTCAAAATACCTAACATCACTTTTAACAAGACCAAAACCTTACAGGAAGGGTTTAAACGTTTTAGGGTACCCTCATTTTGGGAGGTAGAAAACAGTTTTGGAATAAACTTGAGCGAGGCCGCTTTTGTCAACTGGAATGCAGGGGGCGATAATGCGGTTAGTGGTCTGGGTTTTTTAAAATTTGCCAGAAAATATAAATTTGGTAATTTTCAATGGGACAATAATTCTGAATTGCGTTATGGTCTTAATGCGCAAGCGGGCCGTAAACTTCGAAAGACAGAGGATGTAATCAGGTTAAGTTCCAACTTGGGGTATCGAAAAGATACTATTAGCAACTGGTTTTATTCGGTTCAGCTAAATTTTAACACCCAATTTTCCAATGGGTACAAGTATCCGGATAGGGATACCCCAATTTCTAGGTTCATGGCCCCGGGTTACCTCTTATTTGGGGCGGGTACTTCATTCATAACCAAGGACCAAAAATTTAATCTCTACTTATCTCCCCTAACTCAAAAATCCACCTTCGTGCTCGACCAACGATTGGCAGACAATGGGGCATTTGGCGTAAAACCGGCCGTATTGGACGAAAATGGAAACGTGATAACTCCCGGGGAAAACCACACAATGGAACTTGGTATTTTGATTACAAAAAACATGAATTATACCATTGCCAACAACATTCAATTACGGAGTAGGCTGAACCTTTATACGGATTATTTAGAGGATTTTGGCAATGTTGATGTGGATTGGGAGCTGAACATTGACATGAAAGTCAACAAATTCATAACGACTAGCCTGGGCACCCAAATGATTTATGACGATGACATTCTTTTTGACGTTGTAAAAAACGATAATGGCACCATTGTAGACCAAGGTATCCCAAAAATACAGTTCAAACAGGTCTTGGGGGTTGGGGTCCTCTACAATTTTTAAAGCTGCCTCCCCTTTATTTTATTATGGATATGTACCGCAGCGCTATCAGATAAGCTTGCGACATAGCAGCACGTGTCTAGTAAAATTTCATACACCGATGTATCTGTACGCTGATAGCAAGATGGAAGTGTGCGCAAAATTAGTTTATGGTAATTGGAGGGAGTCCCGTTCATTTTACCCATCAAAGCTTCGATATATACATCCAATATATCAGAAATAATCGTATAACCCGCAATCTCTTTTTCGACTACTTCTTGGGATTGATATACATTTTTTACACTTAAACTAATGATGTCATCAATTTGCGCCTTGTATTTACTTTTATCCAATAAGGAGACTTCAAAAGTCCCGTTTAATATGCTTTCCTCGTGCGTGATGAAAATAGAGACGGCGTCCTGTATTAAGGTATTAATAGCCAAAGCCCGTAGGTAGCTCAACCGATCCTCACGGTACGACAACGAATTGTACTTCTTGGTATTGATGGTGTCCTTGACCAGCTTTATCAAATATTCCAAGGCATAATCCTCAGAAATAAGCCCAAGATTAATTCCATCCTCAAAATCGATAATCGTGTAACAGATATCGTCCGCGGCTTCTACCAAAAATGTCAACGGATGTCTGCCAAAGGAAAAAGCGCCATGGCTACTTCTATCCGGTAGGCCAAGGTCCTCCGCTATTTCCTTAAAAGTTCCTTTTTCGCTTTGGAAAAACCCGAATTTTTTATCGCAAATATGAGTGGTCGGCTTCTTGGGCAACGATTCTTTGGGGTATTTCATAAAAGCACCCAGAGTTGCATAACTGAGCCGCAAACCACCCTTGACCCCTGCCCTTTCCTGTGTTAGTAAGCGAAAGCCATTTGCATTTCCCTCAAAATCGATGATATCTTGGTATTCCACGGCAGAAAGATGTTCCTTGAAACGTAATCCTTTCCCGGTTTTAAAATATTCCCCAATTGCTTTTTCACCGCTATGGCCAAAAGGAGGATTTCCAATATCATGCGCCAAGGAAGCCGCTGCTACGATTGCGCCAATATCCCCAAATCCATACCCATGGATTTCTTTTAAATAGGGATGCTTCTCTAGAATCCTTTTACCTGCCAACCTACCTAAGCTTCGCCCTACCACGGATACCTCAAGGCTATGGGTCAATCGTGTATGTACAAAATCGGTCTTGGAAAGCGGAATTACTTGGGTTTTATCCTGTAAACTTCTAAAAGCGGACGAAAAAATGATACGATCATAGTCCACATCAAATCCCAAACGGGTCTCATCCTGTTCATTGCGTAGGCGCTTATTTGTATCACCCTGTTTACGTAAGGATAGTAATTGTTCCCAATTCATAGCATTCATTCTAAATAGGCTGCAAGATACATTTTTTGGGTTTTTGGCAAACGTTATTACAGGAAGGAATAGCAACGGTTCAGAACCCGAAACTTAACCATTATAATATACATTCATAACTCTCAGCTAACATTAACTTAACCTCGTCACAGTTTCTTTGCATAAGAAACAAACTGCAATATGAAAAAAGTATATTTTGTTTTTATTTTACTTCTTAGTGCGCTGTCATACGGACAAGAAACAAGTATTGTAAGGGGACAGATCTTAGATGGTGAACTCTACAATGAACCTTTATTAATGGCTTCTGTTTCTATTGCGAATACACCCATATCTACGCAGACCAATTTTAGGGGAAATTTTGAGTTCAATGATTTGGCTCCGGGTTCCTACAATCTTTTAGTGCAATTTTTAGGGTATGAAGCAATTGAAATCCCAATTATCGTGAGGTCTGGCGAAAACATTGAAATATTGGAAACGCTTTTTGCGAAAAGACTCATGCTTCCTGTAGCAACAGATGTAAGTAGTATTGAAAGCGAACTTGATTTTACACCCAAACGAACCGAGCAGAAACCCTAATTCTACTTCACCCGTGCCCTTTTAAAATAAAAGGTTTCCTAATTTACGCTTCTGCTACTCCTAAATGTTAATTTCAAAAAAGAAATTAGTATTTTGACACCTAAAGTAAGAACCTGTTGAAATTTACGATACCCTTGGTGCTTGGGTAATTTTAACTTCATAACCTTATTTTAACTTGAATTACAATTTATAACATCATTTTAGCTACTTATTTTCAATTTTAATGGGCGAAAACATTTACCTCTTCATGATTATTGCGTTGGCCATTTTGGCAGTAACGGATTTAGTTGTTGGAGTCAGCAACGACGCAGTAAACTTTTTAAACTCTGCCATAGGCTCAAAAGCAATATCCTTCAAAACCATTATGATCGTTGCCAGTATTGGAATAGCCTTTGGTGCCGTATCCTCTAGTGGAATGATGGAAGTTGCCCGAAAAGGTATTTTTAATCCGTCAGAATTTGTGTTCGCCGAAATCATGATTGTGTTTATGGCGGTCATGATTACAGATATATTACTACTGGATTTTTTCAACACCCTTGGTATGCCTACCTCCACAACAGTTTCAATTGTATTTGAACTATTGGGAGCAGCGGTTGCCATATCATTGGTTAAGATTTACGCTGGTGATGGTAATTTGACCCATCTGATCAATTATATAAACACAGATAAAGCCACGGAAATAATTATAGGCATTCTCCTTTCCGTTGCCATTGCATTCACCATAGGTGCATTTATCCAGTTCTTTACAAGGGTCTTGTTGTCGTTCAAGTTCAATGAAAAACCCAAGTGGGTAGGTTCTATTTTTGGAGGCCTTGCCATTACTGCAATCATTTATTTTATCATCGTCAAGGGACTAAAGGGCACCTCTATTCTAAGTGCAGAGGCCACACAGTTCATTTCTGATAATCCACAATTATTTATTATCGCCAATATTGGTTTTTGGTTCATCCTTTCATGGCTCGTTACACGTTTTCTAAATTGGAACATCTACGTTATTATTATTATTCTAGGGACTTTTGCTCTAGCTATGGCTTTTGCAGGCAATGATTTGGTAAACTTCATTGGCGTGCCATTAGCCGCGTACGAATCTTTTGTAAGCTGGTCCAATTCCGGGCAATTGGCCACCGATTTTAATATGCGAGGTTTGGCGGTTGCAGTACAGACCCCTACCTATCTTTTATTGGCTTCAGGAATCGTTATGGTCGTTACACTCTGGTTTTCATCAAAGGCCAAAAATGTGGTGAAGACCAGTGTGGACCTATCAAGACAGGATGAAGGAGACGAACGGTTTGAACCAAATTTCTTATCCAGACAAATCGTAAAATATTCCATTGTAGCTTCAGAATATATAAACGGACTTCTTCCGGACAAGCTTAAGGCACGCACCGATAAACAGTTCGAAAAACCAAACACCTATATTTCAAAGGCCAAGGTCAAAGATCAGCCGGCTTTTGACTTAATACGGGCATCGGTAAACCTTATGGTAGCAAGTGTGCTTATCTCCATGGCAACCTCTTTAAAATTACCCCTATCCACTACATACGTCACGTTTATGGTAGCTATGGGAACTTCTTTGGCCGATCGTGCCTGGGGTGCAGAAAGTGCCGTATATAGGGTGGCAGGTGTTCTAAACGTCATTGGCGGTTGGTTCTTTACGGCCATTATCGCTTTCTTGGCTGCCGCTGTAATAGCATACATCATTCATTTAGGAGGTATTTATGCCATCGGTATTTTGCTCCTATTGGCATTTTTCCTTATCGGAAAAAATTACATTTCGCATACCAAAAAATTAAAGGAATCCAAGGAAGAAGAAAAACTGGAACGTGCGGAAAGTAGTTCGGTTCAAGGCGTCATTGAGGAAAGTGCCAAAAACATAGCCAATGTCGTTAAGCGAACAAACAAAATTTATTCCAATACCATAAACGGGCTGGCCAAACAGGACCTTAGTTTACTTAAGAAAAATAAGAAGCAGGGGAATAAACTTTCATCGGAAATTGAAGATTTGAGGGACCATACCTTTTATTTCATTAAAAATTTGGATGAAGCACATATCGGGGCAAGTAACTTTTACATCAACGCTATGGGGCATTTAACAGATATGTCCCAGTCGCTCGATTACATTGGTAAGGTGAGCCACAAACATGTAAATAACAACCATAAAAAATTAAAGTACAACCAAATTAAAGAGCTTAAACAAATTGATTACAAACTGGCGGAAATTTTGAACAATACCCAAACCGCTTTTGAAGAACGCTCTTTCGAAAAAATAGGGAAGATTCTTGCCAATAAGCAAGAACTCTACGATTTGGTCTCCCAAAAAATTGAAATGCAGGTAGAGCGCACCCGTACAGAGGAATCAAGTCCTAAAAATACGACTTTGTACTTTTCCATATTATTAGAGACAAGAGATCTAATGACCGCCACCATGAATCTTCTTGAGCAATATTATAAAGAATATGATGGCAAAATTACACCTGCGCGTTTAGATTGATATGTTCTAATAAACAACAAATAATGCGATATCCATTTCTTTTTTTATTCCTTCTATCGGCCATTAGCAACTTGGCACAGGACATCTCTGGAACTGAATTATTGAGGCGGTCTATCTCCTTTCATGACCCAAATGAAAATTGGAAATCTTTTGAAGGTACCTTGCTGATTGAAATGGAGACACCAAACAGCAGCTTAAGAAGTACATTAGTGGCAATTGATTTACTTGGCAATTATTTCAAGACTACGGTCAAAAAAGACAATTATACCATAGAATCCGAACTTGATAATGGCGAATGCAACTTAAAATGGAACGGGCAAACTACAATACCTGAAAAAATAAAGGACAGCCTTAGAATTTCCTGTGAGCGTGCCAAAATGATGAAAGATTATTACACTTATTTATATGGCCTGCCAATGAAATTAAGTGACCCGGGCACCATTATAGAAAATAAAGTGACCAAAAAGTCTTTTAAGGGAAAGGAATACTTAGTACTTAAGGCTGGGTACGAAAAGGAAGTTGGAAGCGATATATGGTACTTTTATTTCGACCCTAAGACCTATGCCATGGAAGTATATCAGTTTTTTCATGACGAAGCAAAAAATGATGGTGAATACATCCTTCTTTCCGACAGGATTACCCTAAATGGAATTAAAATTCCAAAAATCCGGGCTTGGTATTATAATAAGGATGACCGCTATTTGGGAACCGATATTCTGAGAAGGGCAACCTCAGGTTTCTAACGGTAAAAATTCATTTCATCCATATAGGTCCAAACTTCCGGAGGAAGCATTGGTCTTATATTTTTCCCTTTCTTGTGTTCCTTTCGGATAAAGGTTGATGAGATTTCCATTATAGGGGCATCTACGAAATGTATTTTTTCATTACCCACAAATTCATGCGCTACCGTCCCCTTTGAAATTCGTGGATAAACGTAAATAGCATGGTTTTCCATGATTACTTCATAATTTTTCCACTTATGGAGACCCTTTAAATTATCCTCTCCCATTATCAACGAGAAGTGGTACCCATCAGGATATTTCTCTCCTAGATGCACCAGTGTGTTTATGGTGTAGTTAGGTTGGGGTAAATCAAATTCGATTCTACTGGGGCTTAGCTTAGGATACTCTTTTGTAGCCTCGTATACCATCTCATATCTATGGTGATTTTCCAAGAGGGATTTCTTGGTTTTGAACGGACTCTGCGGAGTTACTACGAACCAAACCTCATCAAGATCTGAAAACTCCACCATGTGATTGGCAATGACCAAATGGCCTATATGAATAGGGTTAAAGGTTCCAAAATAAAGACCTACCTTTTTCATATATTGCTTAATCCTTTTCGGTCCCAATAAAGGCGGCTACGAGTTCTACGGACTCTTTAAGGGCCGTATCCAAATCATAATTCTTGATAATTCTGTCAAATTGTGGTGCAGTAGCCAATTCTACGGAAGCTTTGGCTATCCGCATATTGATTTTATCATCACTTTCTGTACTACGCTTCTTAAGCCTGATTTTCAATTCATCTACGCTTGGCGGCTTAACGAATACGGCCAAGGTTCGCTCAGGAAACTTCTTTTTTATACGCAGCCCGCCAACGACATCGATATCGAAGATTACGTTTTTACCTTCTGCCCAGAGCCGCTCTACTTCACTTTTCAAAGTACCGTAGAAATTGTCCCGGTATACCTCTTCCCATTCCAAAAAATCATCGTTCTTGATGTGGTTTTTAAATTCTGACACCGACATGAAGTAATAGTGCTCCTTATTCTTTTCCTTACCCCTTCTTGGCCTTGAAGTCGCCGATACGGAAAAGGCTAGATTCAGTTCAGGCTGGGCCAAAAGATGCCTTACAATAGTTGTTTTTCCACTTCCGGAAGGAGCCGAAAAAATAATAAGCTTTCCCCCTTTCATCTACAGCACGTTTAACATTTGTTCCTTAATTTTTTCAAGCTCATCCTTCATTTGTACCACCAATTGTTGCATAGGTGCATAGTTTGCCTTGGACCCTATGGTGTTGATCTCACGGCCTATTTCCTGAGAAATAAAACCAAGTTTTTTACCATTACTATCGTCGGACTTTAAGGTTTTGCCAAAATAATCCAAATGGTTCGCCAGCCTAACTTTTTCCTCGGTAATATCGTATTTCTCCAAATAGTAAATAAGTTCCTGCTCAAACCTGTTCGCATCAACCTCTGCCTGCAAGTCCTGTACCGCTTTCTCTAGCCGTTCACGTATGGTTCCTTGTCGTTCCGGGTCAATTTCAACTACTTTTTGCAGTAAGGCCTCCAAGGAACGAATACGATTCAAAAAATCCTGTTCTAAAACGCTGCCTTCTTCTGAACGAAAGGTATTTATCTCCACCAATGCCCCTTCGAGAGCCTTCTGTATAGCCTCATATTCCGTTTCATCAATATCTTCCTTTTCCGTCTTCATAGCATCCGGAAAACGTAAAGCCATTTCCAGCAATCTTAAATCATCCCCTGTTGCTATATTTTTTAACTGCTTCATATATTGCTTCACCGCAACCTCATTGACTTGCGAGGTCGTTTCATCTCCAGTAAGCTCAACATATAGGCTAAAATCCACCTTGCCGCGCTGTAATGAATTCGCAATTATTTTTCGCAGTTCCAATTCCTTTTCACGATAGTTAGAGGGCATACGCGCATTTAAGTCGATGCTCTTACTATTCAAGGATTTGATTTCTACCGTAATTTTTTTTTTTGGTAATTGAACTACATGTTTACCGAAGCCGGTCATGGATTGAATCATAAATACAGTTTAGCTTTTAACAAAGGTAAGGTAATTGGGAAATTTAGATTTCAACATTTACCCCTATCTCAAAAAAGAAGCTGTATAAAAAGTCATTCAGTGCGTCCTTGTGAAGTATGAAAGAATCTAAAAATTCCAGGCAATCGACCAATTGATTACTTCACTTCGTTCCTAATGACGTTGAACACAGACTCCTTATACAGCCTCTTTTAGCTGTGATTAATACAAATACTATAATTCCCTCAACCAAATATTCCTAAAACTTACACGGCTATCGTCACCATGATCCTGGAGCATTAAAGGTCCTTTACCGTGTGCCGGATTTTTAGGCCAGCCTATGTAAGGTGTTGTTCCTTTTAGTTCCACATGGTCCTGCACCAAGACACCGTTGTGGATTACCGTGATATCACCAGACTTGATTTTGCCACCATCTACATTAAATTCTGGCGCATGGTAAATAATGTCATAAGTATTCCATTCCCCGGTTGGCACGGATGCCATTGCCAAGGGCACGTGTTGTTTATAAACAGAGGCTACTTGCCCATTAACATAGGTAGGGTTGTCATTTTGATCTAATACCTGAACCTCATAGATTCCGTTAAGGAAGATTCCGCTATTTGCTCTATTCTGACCTTCTCTTTGCACCGGCAATGGAGACTTCCATTCTATATGAAGTTGCACATCTCCAAAATTTTGTTTGGTCTGTATGTTTCCCGTTTTATCGTTCACGGTCATGCTACCATCCTTATTAAGATGCCACTTCGCCGCTGTACTATCTACAGAACTGATCCAGTTATCCAAACTGGAACCATCAAAAAGGACCACGGCATCGCTAGGGGGTGCGCCCACGGCTCCCGGTTTTACTACCGTCACTTTCGGCTCATAAAACTCGGTCTCTTCCGGCGTAGTCGGCTCTGTACCCATATATTCCTCATAAACGATAACACTATCTTCCGGAGAAGTATCTATAGTGTCCATGGATTCTACTTTTACCTTTTCCTGACATGAGGTTATCCCTATCGCAATGACTACTATTGAGATTAAAATTTTGCTTTTCATTGGTTTATTCTATTAGAGTTGTTTGATTTTGATGTTTTTGAAGGCGACCACATTACCATGGTCTTGTAAACCGATTTTTCCGGTATGGAATTTTCCAAAGCCTTCCCAATCCGCAAATTTAGAATCTGCCACCATTGCTTTCCATGCCTCGTTGGCCACGGGAAAGGAGACCACCTCGGTACCGTTCAAGACTACGTTGCCCATCTCTTTATTGTGGTTTACCGTTATTACCATCGTATTCCACTCTCCTACAGGTTTGGTAACGTCCTTTGCAGGTGCCATCATATCATAAAGCGCCCCTGCTTGGTGTGTTGTTCCCGCTTTTGCATCGGGGTGCTTTTCATTGTCCAGAATTTGGATTTCCGGTCCGGTTTGGTATCCTGTTCGGTATATGGAATCTTCATTAACGCCCCAAAAAACACCACTATTTCCGCCTTCGGATATCTTCCATTCCAAAGAAAGTTCAAAATCTTTAAATTCCTCCCTTGTAACCAAGTCGTGATTCTTGTTTTCCTCCCCTTCTCCTGGTGGGGTATACACCATAGCATCACCTTCTATTTTCCAAACATCGCTAACCCCATCGCTTTGAAATTCCTTCCATTTGTCAAATGAAGAACCATCAAATAAAACTTCCCACTCGTTATCGTTTGTCGGCGTTTCAACTTCCATGGCGGTAGACTCGGTAGTTTCCTTTTTCTCCTCCTTGCATGAGATGATCAATAGCACCGCTGCAAAACCTATTATTATTTTTTTCATATTTTTTTAAATTATAATCCCAGTATTCTTTTTAACATATCCTCATCAATTGCTGCCCCTGCAAAATCATCGAATGTTTTTTCAGTGGCTTCAATAATATGATCTTGAATGAACTTGGCACCTTCCCGTGCACCTTGTTCCGGGCTTTTTATACAGCATTCCCATTCCATGACTGCCCAAACATCACATCCATACTGGGTCAGCTTTGAAAAGATGGTCTTGAAGTCTATTTGACCGTCACCTAAGGACCGGTACCTACCGGCTCTATTTCCCCAGTCGTTGTAGCCACCAAAAGCACCCTTTTTTCCCGTAGGGTTGAACTCGGAGTCCTTCACGTGAAATGACTTTATAAACTCATGGTAATGGTCAATATAGGCGATGTAATCCAGCTGCTGCAATACAAAATGGCTTGGGTCATATAATATATTCACTCGTTTATGATTACCTGTAGCTTCCAGAAATCGCTCAAACGTATCGCCATCATGTAAATCTTCACCAGGGTGTATTTCATAACAAACATCCACCCCTTCCTTATCGAAGTGGTTTAATATTGGCATCCACCGTTTCGCCAATTCCTCGAAGCCCATTTCAACCAGACCGGCAGGCCGCTGCGGCCATGGGTGCATGGTATGCCATAACAAGGAGCCTGAGAACGTAGCATGGGCATTAAGGCCTAATTTTCTACTTGCGCTCGCCGCCTTTTTAACGGTTTCTACAGCCCACTCCGTTCTTGCCTTAGGTTTTCCATGAACATTTTTTGGAGCGAAGGAGTCGAACATTAAATCATACGCAGGATGCACGGCTACCAACTGACCTTGAAGGTGGGTAGAAAGCTCTGTAATCTCCAGGCCATAGGAATTGACTTTTCCTTTTAATTCATCGCAATAGGTCTGACTTTCTGCGGCCTTGTCCAAATCGATAAGAAAGCTTTCCCAAGTAGGGATTTGAATTCCTTTATACCCAAGGTCGGATGCCCATTTGCACATTCCATCCAAGGTATTGAAGGGTGCTTTACTATCTACGAATTGTGCTAAAAATACGGCCGGGCCTTTAATTGTTTTCATAAGGTTGCTGCTATCTGTTATTTTATTTAGTTACTTGAATTGACGTTCTAATTAGGGCAATTAATATTATATTTAAAGAATTGTTTAAAATTGTTTCAATTTCGAAAACGAATTGCTATAAATATAGGAAATACCAATAGAAAAAGACAAAATTCAAGTATGAATCAAAACGAAATATTCGATGCCATTGTGGTCGGAACCGGTATCAGCGGTGGATGGGCGGCAAAGGAATTGACAGAAAACGGCCTAAAAACCTTAGTGCTTGAGCGAGGTCGAATGGTGAAGCATGTTGCCGATTATCCTACCATGAACAAGGACCCTGGGATTTTCCTCACAAAGGGGAATTATCACAGGAGGACAAAAAAAAGTACCATGTGCAATCGCGTGTTAATTGGGCGCCCAAAGAGGATAACAAGCATTTTTTTGTGAACGACTTGGAGCATCCGTACGTGGAGACCAAGCGTTTTGACTGGATTCGGGGCTATCAGGTAGGCGGACGCTCGTTAACTTGGGGCCGTCAAAGTTACCGTTGGAGCGATATCGATTTTGAAGCCAATAAGAAAGAGGGCATCAGTATTGATTGGCCCGTTCGCTACAAGGATATTGAACCTTGGTACGATAAAGTCGAAGAATATATTGGCGTAAGTGGCGAAAATTTGGGATTGGATGTCTTACCGGACGGGAAATTTCAACCTGCCATGAACCTGAACTGTGTTGAAGAGGACTTCAAGGAAAAAATAAAGGATGGGTTTGATGATGGCCGCTTGGTCACTATTGGCAGGGCTGCCCACATAACGGATCCCGACGCAAGTTTTGAAGGACGTGGAGTGTGTCAGAACCGGAACAGATGTTCCAGGGGCTGCCCTTTTGGCGGCTATTTTAGCAGCAACTCCTCAACACTGCCTGCTGCGGAACGCACCGGAAATATGACCCTACGTCCAAACTCCATTGTACACGAAATTATCTACGATGATACTACCAAAATGGCAACAGGGGTGCGCGTAATCGATACCGAAACCAATGAGAAATTAGAATTCAAGGCAAGGATTATTTTCCTTTGTGCTTCGGCCATGGCTTCCGTAGGCATTCTACTACAATCGAAATCTGAACGTTTTCCAAATGGCATGGGCAACGATTCCGATGCCTTGGGAAGAGGCATCATGGACCATCATTATAAATTGGGCGCCACTGCAAAAGTGGATGGTTATCTTGAAAAATATTATAAAGGTAGGCGGGCAAACGGTTTCTATATACCGCGTTTCGTAAACCTGAGCGAAAAAACAAAACGTGAAGGGTATATAAGAGGTTTTGGCTATCAAGGCACTGCTAGTAGAGGAGATTGGTCCGAAGCTGTTGGTGAAATGGGCTACGGTAAAAAATTGAAGGAAGAAATTCTTAGACCTGGACATTGGACCATTGGTGTTACCGGCTTTGGGGAATTTCTACCTTACGAAGATAACCGGGTAACGCTGAGCCCTACCGAAAAAGACAAATGGGGTCTTCCGCAATTGGCCTTTGATGTGGAGTTCAAGGAGAACGAACTCAACATGCGAAAAGACATTAAAAAGGAAATCGTTTCCATGTTCCAAGCGGCAGGTTTTAAGGATGTTCAACCTTACGAAGAACCTTCCGGCCCCGGTCTGGGTATCCACGAAATGGGGGGCGCACGAATGGGTCATACCCCTAAGACATCAATTTTGAACAAACACAATCAAGTACATACCGTACCCAATGTGTATGTTACGGATGGCGCATTTATGACCTCATCGAACTGTGTAAATCCGTCCTTGACCTATATGGCATTTACTGCGCGGGCCGCCAACCATGCTGCAGAACAATTTAAAGCGGGCAAATTCTCATAAAGCGCTGTAATTTGTCGAAAAATCAATAGGGTACGGCCAAATGTATTTTTTTACACAATACATCCCCATACTTGTAGTTATTAACTTAGCACGTTTTTAAACGTTAATATTAGCTTATGGAAAATGCTTCGGCCAGGAATATGTGGGGAGACTATTTGGACGCCCATTTAGAGCATGCCTTTGAAGATGCACCTACTACCATGCATTTAGGTACTACAAAAAATGATTCCGATACATTGGCCGAGCTGGTGAAAAAAGGGGTGAAAAAAGCAACGTCGCATTCACTGCTGAGCCTCCAACACCGTAATCAAAGATTACCTAGAATAGGTGAGTTCGTGGTAGTCTTAAACAGTGAAGACGAAGCGCAATGTATTGTGCGGAACACTGCAGTTAGATTAAAACCCTATTTTAGCATAGATGCAACTTACGCCCAATTGGAAGGCGAAGGAGATAAATCCCTTTCATATTGGAAAGAGGTGCATTGGGAGCGTTATACAAATGAATTGCAGGCTTTTGGAAGGGAGCCAAGAGAGAGCATGATTGTCGTATGCCAAGAGTTCGAAAAAGTATTTTAACCAAATAGTAGGTGTTTCAAATAGTAAAGAGACAGTCTAAAACGTATTTAGTAGACGTCTTTACGAACAATGTGTCGTAACCTGTTGTTTAATTTCCAACAAATACAGATTGCTTCGTACCTCGCAAAGCTCTAACCGCTTTAGACTGCCTCTTTCAATTAAAACACCAGTACAACTAGTTTTCCAGCTCCACCCACGTGTTTCCATTTTTATGGGAAGCGACAGTAGCTTCGATGAAATTCATACCCCGGACGCCATCTCCCATGGTAGGAAATTCGCCATCATTATATTTTTCTCCTCTAATAGCACGTGCCACGCCTAAATAAATATTGGCCATGGAATCGAAAATTCCTTCCGGATGGCCCGCAGGTAATTTGGTTCCATCCAAAGACAATTCAGAATTATAGGCATGCCCTGGCTTGTAGATTTGAGTGGGTTCCGTATCGCTCAATTTGTACAAAAAGTTGGGGTTTTCCTGTTCCCAACGAAATGCACCTTTTTCCCCATAGATGGCTATAGCCAAACCGTTTTCCTCACCAGTTGCCACTTGGCTGCCCCTAATAACTCCCTTGATATGGTCTCCCATACGAATAAGTACGGTGCCATCAACATCCATTTTGTTATCATCATAGAGGTAATTGAAATCACATAGCAAAGATTCTACCTTTAGGCCGGTGGTATACTCGATCATATTAAAAGCGTGAACCCCTATATCTCCCATACACGAGCTTATTCCTGCCTTTTCAGGGTCAAGTCTCCAAACCGTAGAACGTTTCCCATGGTCATGGATGATGGTATTTATCCAGCCTTGATAGTAC
Organism: uncultured Flavobacteriaceae bacterium; assembly: GCA_963793365.1. Lineage (GTDB taxonomy): Bacteria > Bacteroidota > Bacteroidia > Flavobacteriales > Flavobacteriaceae > Maribacter. The sequence goes on from CAWBZP010000008.1 coordinate 58,845, forward strand.
CTAGCGTCTACCTTATGGATTTTTCCCAAAGCCCCCGCTTTGATCATTTCACGCATTTGCCGAACCATAGGATACCCCGTGTAGGTGTGCGTTAAAGCAAAAACGGTTCCCGCTTTTTTATGTGCCTCTTGCAATTCTTTGGCTTCCTCCAAGGTCGTGGTCATTGGTTTTTCACAAATTACATGAAAGCCATTATCCAATAATTTTTTTGCCATTGGATAATGCAAAAAGTTTGGTGTAAGAACGGAACAGACTTGAATGCGCTCTTCTTTCGGCAATTTTAATTCCTCTTCGATGAGGGTGTCAAAATCCTTATAAATCCTATTCAAGGGCACATCTATTTCCTTTGCAAAAGCAAGGTTATCCTCAAAACCGGGATTAAAAACTGCGCCAGTTATCTGATAATTATCGTTGATGTGCGAGGCTACTCTATGAAGTACTCCAATTAGGGAATCACCTCCCCCTCCTAAAATTCCTAAGCGTATTTTTTTTGGCATTTGTATATCTATTTAAGTTGACTAATTTATCCTCTAAAATCCATTTTCTTTCGTATTTCTTCAGCTGCTTGCGGCCCTGCCCATTTTTCACAAAGATACAATCCCAAATTTAAAGAAGTAGAAACGGCTCCCGCCGTAATGATTTTTCCATCCTCTACGATTCGCTCCTCCACAACCTCCTTACAGTAAGGTTTCAGTTCTTCGTAAGATTGGAAATTTGTGGTTGCCCTTTTGTCCTTTAAGAAACCTGCCGCTCCCAAGAGCAAGCTACCCGTGCATACCGATATTTTTGTTTCTACCGTATTTGCGGTCTTAATCCAATTTATAAATTCAGTATCGGACTGCAGTTTGCGGGTTCCAAAACCGCCGGGAATGATAATCGCATCATAAGCATCCAAATTGCACCCCACCTTATCCGGTATAATTTCCAAACCAAAACTATCTACAACTGTAGTGGTATAGGAACAAATATCCCACTCTAAATCTGGTATATAATTCAAAGCTTTCAATCTACTTACGGCATCGTAGACACCCACAAAATCAAGCACCGTTAGACCGTTAAAAAGTATATAAGCTAATTTCAACCTTAAAATTTTAGGCTTTTAATTTAAATAATTTATCTAAGATTGGTAGTCTATCTCCTCTGATTTAAAGAAAATGGCAAATAGCACGAATACGGCTAGGGCAAATCCTGCGGGATATACCCAGATTACATCCCACGCGTGTTTACCACCGGCCAAGAGGTAGGCCGTGGCTATTTTGCCCGCTACCCAAAAACCGATCAACATTCCAACGCCATAAGTTGCCAAGGTAATAAGCCCCTGTGCAGAACTTTTAAACTTCGCCCCCGCTTTGCTATCAGTATATATTTGGCCCGAGACAAAGAAAAAATCATAACAGATCCCATGTAGGGCAATCCCGATCAATAACATAAAACCAAGTGCTCCATCATCCCCAAAAGCAAAAAGCAAGTACCGTATTACCCAAGCGATCATAGCTACCAGTATGGTCTTTTTAAAACCAAACCGGGTAAAGAAATAGGGCAGCAGCAGCATAAATAGTATTTCGGAAATTTGGCCCAATGTCATTTTACCGGTTGGGTTTTCCATTCCTATTTCAACCAGAAACGGGTTTGCATTTTGGTAATAAAAAGCCAGTGGAATACATATTAGGACGGATGAAATAAAGAATATCAGGAAATTACGGTCTTTAAACAAGCTCAACGAATCCAGCCCAAGAATTTCCTTAATGCTTACCTTATCCGTTGTTGCGGCCCTAGGGGGTGTTTTGGGAAGCGTAAAGCTGAACAACCCCAAAACCAAGGAAGCAATGGCTGTCATGAGAAATGTATTTCTAAGCAACCCCTCCCCTATGTTCCCCTCTTGATCCCAATTAAAAACATAGCTGATAGAGAGCCCTGCAATTATCCAACCCAAGGTTCCGAAGACCCTGACCATAGCGAATTCTTTTGCGGGGTTTTTCATTTGATTGAACGAAACGGAATTTACCAAAGCCAAGGTTGGCATATACAATATCATGTAACCCAATACCAAAAGGTAAAACGCACTAAATTGCGTAGTGCCATACATGGTGTACATGAGAAAAGCGCCTAAAATATGTAGTATTCCCAAAATACGTTCCGCATTGAAATACCTATCCGCAATTATCCCAAAGACAAACGGTGCTATGATGGCCCCCCAAGATTGGGTAGAAAAAGCGAGTGCAATTTCCCCATCTGTAGCATTAAGATTATTTCCCAAAAATGTACCTAGGGTCACGAACCAAGCTCCCCAAATAAAAAATTCCAAAAACATCATAAAACAAAGCTGAAATCGAACGTAGTTTTTCATGCTGTCCGGCTTATCTTCTATAATGTACATAATCCAGTGCCGCCGGAGTTATTCCATTATTTCTCAAATCTATCGCTATCTGCCCCCTATGGTTTGTAGAATGATTTATAATGTGGAACAGCATATCCTGTAAGGTATTCGTAAAGAGCCTCCCCTCAGAATTTTCATAATCTATTCGCTTATCAAAATTGTCGGTATTGGACATGATTTCGAAGGAGTTTCGCTGGTTTTCATAATGTATGTCAGACCAGTCCTTACTTATATGCTCCTGCCACACCTCGTAATCTGAGGATTTATTTAACATACGGGCGTTCCAAATATGATGTGCATTTAAAATGTGACTAAAGAGAACCTTTGTCCTTGAAGGAACTTCATTTAGTTTCAAACATTCCTCTATAAGTCTTTTGTTACAATAATAATTGTAATCGAAAATTTCATTAAAAAAAGCTTTCATATATGTTCTGCATGTAGATTAACCCAATTCTTGGGCAGCTTTTAATAACAAATCCCTTGTTGCAATTATTCCTGCTTCCTCGCTTATTTCGGTGCCTTCAAACTCAACACCTATAAAACCGGAATAACCGGCCTCCTTAACGATTTCAAGCATTTTAACGTAATCGATTTTGGTTTCATAACCCGCTGCGTTAAAATTATTTGTTTTGGCACTTACCGCTTTGGCGTAGGGCATCAATTCCTTAACACCTTTGTACTTGTCGTATTCTTTTATACAATCCCAGCTATCTGGTTTGCGCTCCATACAGAAATTACCAAAATCTGGCAACGTACCACAATTATCCATGGCTACGGTTTCCATTACGTCTGCCAATAAAGCACCGTTAGAGGAAAGCCCGCCATGGTTCTCGACCAAAATATTAATATTTTTTTCTTTCGAATAGGTGGCTAATTTTGTTAGACCATCGACGGAGTTGCGCTTCCATTCTTCAGGATCAGTACTGCCGTTAAGGTTTACCCTAATTGAATGACAGCCCATGGCAGCAGCGGCATCTACCCATTTTTTATGTTTTTCTACCGTTTCATCGCGTTCTTTCTCATCGTTGACCGCCAAATTCCCTTGGCCATCAATCATTATCAATAGATTTTTCATGCCGTGTTTTTCAGCCTCGCTATTGGATCTTACCACAAAATCTGCCATGGCCTCTGCGGAATAATCCGCCTCGGACAATTCTGGATTGTATAATTGGCTCACGTATTCAAGCCCCTTAAAACCCCAGTTTTTCGCCTTTTCCGCAAACGAATACGGGTCAACCCCATCTTCCCGAATCATATTGTGCATAGACCATTGTGCAAGTGACAATTCAAAGAACGGTGACACTTCATTTGCTTCAGCTGCTTCGGTATTCTCGGTTTTCTCCTTTTTATCTTCCTTGCATGCATAGGTACCTAATAAGGTAATACCCAAACCCGCAGTTGAGGTATTCCGAATAAACTTTCTTCTTTTCATGATTGGTTGTTTGGTATCGTTTAAAATTTATCTTTTGGTTAATTCTGTTCTTAAATTCTTCTATATGCCTAGTTTAGTTAACTATTCTAGAATTCCGCAAGAAGAATGGACTTTAAATGTATAGAATTAATTTTATATTTAATAAATTTAGAGAATAAACAACTTTTATGAGCAAATTTTATTACAATGAAGAGCAAGAGTCCTATGACGCCATCGTCGTGGGAACTGGAATTAGTGGTGGTTGGGCCGCAAAGGAATTGTGTGAAGCAGGTTTGAAAACATTGGTTTTGGAACGTGGCCGTATGGTGAAGCACATAGATGATTATGTTACCGCAAACAAAGACCCGTGGGATTTTCCAAACGGGGGTGTTGCCACAAAGGAAATCATTGAACAACAACCTAAGCAGCATAGAACCGGTTATACCACAAGCCAGGCTAGCCATATGTGGTTCGTAAATGACAAGGAGCATCCCTACAATGAAACGAAAAGATTTGATTGGATGCGGGGCTATCACTTAGGAGGACGTTCCCTGCAGTGGGGCCGCCAAAGTTATCGTTGGAGTGATATTGATTTCACGGCCAACAAGCGGGAAAATATTTCCATAGATTGGCCCGTACGCTATAAAGAGATTGCACCTTGGTACGATAAAGTAGAAACGTATATAGGTGTAAGTGGGGAGAATTTAGGATTGGAACAATTGCCTGATGGCCAATTTCTCCCTATGATGGAGCTGAATTGCGTAGAACAGCACTTTAGGGAAAAAGTAGCGGAGAATTTTGATGGCAGGGTAGTTACTGCAGGTAGAACAGCACATTTAACTGGCACCAAACAATTTGATGGTAGGAGCAAATGTCAATATAGAAACAGGTGTATACGAGGGTGCCCGTTTGGTGCTTATTTCAGTAGTCTTTCCTCCACGCTTCCTGCCGCCGAAGCTACGGGCAATATGACGCTAAGACCGGACTCCATCGTACATGAGGTTATGTATGACCCGGATACTAAAAAAGCGACCGGTGTAAAAGTTATAGATAGGGTAACCAAGGAGACCCATGAGTTTAAGGCCAAAGTTATTTTCCTTTGCGCTTCCGCAATTGCCTCCACATCGATTCTAATGCAATCCAAATCTGATGCTTTCCCTAATGGTATGGGTAATGAATCTGACCAATTGGGCCGTAATATAATGGACCACCATTTAGGGGTTGGAGCACGAGGTAATTTCGATGGATACGATGACAAATTCTATAAAGGAAGGAAACCAAATGGTATCTACATTCCCAGATTCAGAAATCTAGGAGGAGATTCTGACCGAAGTGAATATACAAGAGGATTTGGTTACCAAGGTGGGGCATCTAGAGGAAATTGGGAAGATACCGTAGCAGAGTTGGCTTACGGTGCCGAATTGAAGGATGCCGTATTAAAACCAGGAGGATGGCAATTTGGAATGACCGGTTTTGGAGAGGTTCTACCTTATGAAGAAAACAGGTTTACCCTAGATTATGACAACTTGGACGATTGGGGTTTACCAACCGTAACGTTTGATGCGGAGTTCAAGGAAAACGAATGGAAAATGCGTGAGGACATGAAAGAATCAGCTGTCGACATGTTAACAAAAGCTGGTTTACGTGATGTTACTCCGTATGATAATCCGGGTGCACTTGGATTAGGTATTCACGAAATGGGAACTGCCCGAATGGGAAGAAACAGAAAGACATCTGTACTTAATGGAAACAATCAATTACATGACGTACCCAATGTTTATGTTACCGATGGATCTTTTATGACCTCCGCAAGTTGTGTCAACCCATCGCTAACTTATATGGCATTTACGGCCAGAGCTGCAGATCACGCAGTAAAAGAACTTAAAAAAGGAAATATATAATGGATAGAAGACGCGTATTAAAAAATATGGGGCTGTCACTTGGATACATGGTCGCCACCCCAACCTTATTAGGAATAGTACAAAGTTGTAAGAGCGAGCCGGCAATTTCATGGACACCAGAGTTCCTAACCCAAGATCAGGGTGCCGTTCTCACGAAATTAGTGGATATCATCTTGCCTAAAACAGACACCCCTGCAGCTTCTGAGATGCAGGTGGACATCTTCATTGATAAGTTTGCAAAAGATGTGATGGAAAAGGAACAACAGGATTTTTTACAGATGGCCATGGCCAAATTTACTGATAAAGCATTGGCAGACTCAGGAAAAGAAGCACTTTCCGATTTAAGCTCGGAAGATTTGGAAAAAGTACTTTCAACCTCCTTAAAATATTCAAAGGAAGACCAAACGAAGATGTTTGAGTCAATCACTTCTTATACAGAAGCAATTGCTGAAGGGGAAACTGCGGTATTGGATGATGAAACTTCACGTTTTGCATTTGCGAACAACCTTAGGGGCTTGACCATCTGGGGCTACAAAAGCTCTGAATATGTTGGGGAAGAAGTACTGGCATACCTTCCTGTCCCTGGAGAATATATCGCTTGTGGAGATGTCCAAGAGCTCACTGGAGGCAAGGATTGGTCGCTCTAATCGTTTAATTTTTTAAAACAAAAGCCAAGAGCTCGGATATCATTTCCCCTCTTGGCTTTTTCATTTTTAAACAGTATATCAAAATGAAAAGAAGAAACTTTATTCAGAAAACGACGCTTGGTACCGGAGCGCTGGCCCTTGGTACCTCCGTAGCTTACGGAAAAAACCTTGCCAATGCAGCAGAAGCACACCAATTCAACTTAAAGTATGCCCCGCACCTGGGCATGTTCAAAAATCTTGCAGGTGAAGACCCTATCGATCAAATCAATTTTATGGCCGATCAAGGTTTTACGGCCTTTGAGGACAACGGTATGATGGGCAGGGACGTGGCCCTACAGGAAAAAATGGGTGCCACCTTGGCAAAACGGGGCATGACCATGGGCGTATTTGTGGTGGACAAAGGTGGAAATATGGAAAATACCTTGGCCGCAGGAAAACAGGAATATATTGATATCTTTTTGGATGGTTGTAAAAGGGCTGTAGAAGTAGCCAAGCGGGTAAATGCCAAATGGATGACCGTTGTGCCCGGTGGCTACGAACGTAATTTACCCATAGGGTTGCAAAATGCAAATGTTATAGAGGCCTTAAGGCGCGGCGCGGAATTATTTGAACCGCACGGTTTGGTAATGGTACTTGAACCATTATCAGACTCCCCAAATCTTCATTTAAGGACCTCTGAACAAACGTATTTGATTTGCAAGGGTGTTGATAGCCCTTCCTGCAAAATATTGTATGACATCTACCATATGCAAAAAAACGAGGGGCATCTCATTCACAATATGGAACTTACCTGGAACGAAATCGCTTATATACAAATAGGGGACAATCCAGGAAGAAACGAACCTACTACGGGTGAGATCAATTACAATAATGTATTTAAATGGATTCATGAAAAAGGATTTGATGGTATTCTTGGGATGGAACATGGAAATTCAAGAGAAGGAAAAGCGGGGGAACTTGCGGTAATCGAGGCTTACAAACAAGAAGATAACTTTCTATAAGTATATACCTTAGGATTACAAATGATTTAAAATTTAGTGATTAAGGCGTAGAAAAATAGTAGCGAATTGGCCTATATGACACTATATGAGTGTAGTTCATCGAATAAATTGAACATTTCGATGAACCGCACTTATTCCATGTAGGCTTTTACCTACTTATTTGTTTATTTGTATATGCCCCCATACCTATACACTTTAATCGTCTACGCTAGCTTATTGGCAGCATCCAAATTCTCCTATTTAATTTATAGAAAGGTAAGCTCTGGAGATTTCGTTCCGTTTCGTGTACAGCTTCAATCTCGTTGGAAGCATTTCCAGAATGCACATAAAGTCAGTTTTAATAGTGTATTGAACGGTTTTATTAAATTACTGTAATCCAAACCTTGTGTTTTCCGCGTAAATAAATAAAACCCCTCAAGACTTTCAAATGGATACTTATATTACAGTGCTAATCATTTATGTTTGTGGTCTATTGTTCACCACAATCTTAAGGCCCTATTTTGACAACAAGAATTAGGAAGCTCTTTCTCCGGATTAGTAAGGCTATATATAATAAAAAAGACCCTGTAAAAACAGGGTCTTTTTTATTGAACTTCAGTCCATCTTCTAGGAGCCGCACATTAAGCAATCGTCATCTGCTTGTCCTTCTTTAGCCCTTGCAATCATTTCCTTCATTTCTTGGGGAGACATAGGCTCTATATCCAATTCTGCTTGCGGTACTACCTTTGAAACAGATGTCTTCATCTGTACAGCCTCACTTATTGTAGAAGCAACTACTTCTGTTTCTACTGCCTCGGCTACCGGTGCCTCCTTTTTCTTTGTATTATCCAATGTAAACTTAATTGCGTCTACGGCAGCTTTGGTGCGCAAGTAATACATACCTGTCTTTAGACCGCTTTTCCAGGCGTAAAAATGCATAGAGGTCAATTTAGAGTAATTCGCATTCTCCATAAACAAGTTCAAGGATTGACTCTGGTCTATGAAATACCCTCTATGCCTTGACATGTCTATGATATCCTTCATGCTCAATTCCCAGACCGTTTTATACAGCTCCCTAATTTCTTGTGGAATTGTTTCAATGTGCTGTATGGAGCCGTTTGCCCGCATTAACTCCTGCTTCATGTTCTCGTTCCACATGCCCAATTCAACGAGGTCTTCCAAAAGGTGCTTGTTCACAACAATGAACTCACCAGAGAGCACACGACGGGTATAAATATTGGAAGTGTACGGTTCAAAACATTCGTTGTTGCCTAATATTTGAGAGGTAGATGCTGTTGGCATTGGTGCCACCAATAATGAGTTTCGCACCCCGGCTTTCTTTACCTCTTTTCTAAGTTTTGCCCAATCCCATCTTCCTGAGAGTTCCTCATCCTTTATTCCCCATAGGTTATGCTGAAAGTCTCCTTTTGAAATTGGTGAGCCTTTATACGAAGAATAAGGCCCCTCTTCTTTTGCCATTTCCATGGATGCCGTTACAGCGGCAAAGTATAGTGTTTCAAAAATCTCTTGGTTCAACTTTTTAGCTTCATCACTCGTAAACGGTAATCTCAGCATTATAAATGCATCTGCCAATCCTTGAACACCTAGACCAATAGGTCTGTGACGCATGTTCGAATTTTCGGCCTCCTTAACAGGATAGTAATTTCTATCGATTACTTTGTTCAAATTCTTGGTGACACGTTTGGTAACCTTAAAAAGCTCTTTATGGTCAAAAGCGCCATTCTTTATGAACATTGGCAAGGCAATGGACGCTAGGTTACACACAGCTACCTCATCTGGAGAGGTATACTCCATTATCTCAGTACAAAGATTGGAAGACCGTATTGTACCTAAATTTTTCTGATTGCTTTTTCGGTTTGCAGCGTCCTTGTACAACATATAAGGTGTACCGGTCTCGATTTGTGATTCCAATATCTTCTCCCATAATTCACGTGCTTTTACCGTTTTACGACCCTTACCTTCCTGTTCGTACTTGGTATATAATTTCTCGAACTCTTCACTGTGATTGTTGTATAGGCCGGGGCATTCATTAGGGCACATCAAGGTCCAATCCTGATTCGCCTCTACCCTTCTCATGAATAAATCTGAAATCCACATGGCATAGAATAGATCCCTTGCACGCATTTCTTCCTTTCCATGATTCTTTTTCAAGTCTAAAAACTCGTAAATATCCGCATGCCATGGCTCCATGTAAATTGCAAAACTACCTTTACGCTTTCCACCCCCTTGATCTACGTAGCGTGCGGTATCGTTGAATACCTGCAACATTGGTACAATACCGTTCGATGTTCCATTGGTGCCCGCAATGTAAGATCCTGTCGCCCTCACGTTATGGATGGATAACCCTATGCCACCCGCAGATTGGGAAATTTTAGCGGTCTGTTTTAACGTATCATAAATACCATCAATGCTATCATCTTTCATGGCCAAAAGAAAGCAAGAGGACATTTGTGGCTTCGGTGTACCTGAATTGAACAATGTTGGTGTAGCGTGTGTAAAATACTTTTTGGACATTAACTCATAAGTCTCAATGGCCGCGTCAAGATCGTTAAGGTGTATACCTACAGATACACGCATTAGCATATGTTGCGGGCGCTCCACTATTTTTCCGTTTAGCTTAAGCAAGTATGAACGTTCCAACGTTTTAAATCCGAAATAATCGTAGCCAAAATCTCGGTTGTATATTATAGTAGAGTCCAGACGTTCGGCATTTTCAGAAATTACCTTATGCACCTCATCGGATAGTAGTGGTGCCTTTTTCCCTGTCCTTGGATTTACATACACATAAAGATCCTCCATAGTTTCGGAAAAGGATTTTTTTGTGTTCTTATGCAAATTGGAAACGGAAATACGTGCAGCCAATTTTGCATAATCCGGATGGGTGGTTGTCATGGTTGCCGCTATTTCGGCGGCCAAGTTATCCAATTCAGACGTGGTTACCCCGTCATAAAGTCCTTCGATAACCCGCATGGCCACTTTTAAAGGATCAACAAGATCATTTAGACCATAACATAATTTTCGTACTCTGGCCGTGATCTTATCGAACATGATCATTTCCTTTCTTCCGTCTCTTTTTACTACATACATGTGGCTACAATTGTTTTAATATTAATTAGTATTTTGTTGGTGGTTGCGTGTTAATTTTTTTAACATTTTAGTATGAGAGCGTAAAAACCTCTTTACCAGAAGCAAAGAGGTCTAGGTACTATCTACTTAAAAGTCTGCATCAAAACTTATCTTTTGAGCATCCTCATCTTTATCTTTATTCAAAACTCCTGCTTTTTGATATTCCGATACTCGCTTTTCGAAGAAATTCGTTTTGCCTTGTAAGGAAATCATGTCCATAAAATCAAATGGATTCGTAGCATTATATACACGATCACACTCTAGCTCTACCAAAAGCCTATCCGTAACAAACTCAAGGTACTGCGTCATTAGTTTTGAATTCATGCCAATCAAGCTCACCGGCAGGGATTCTGTTATGAACTCACGTTCAATTTCCAAGGCATCTGTTAAGATTTGCGTAATACGTTCCTTAGGAACTTTGTTCATCAAATGCTTATTGTGCAAATGAACTGCATAGTCGCAATGCATCCCTTCATCCCTTGAAATTAACTCATTAGAGAAAGTCAAACCTGGCATTAAGCCTCTTTTCTTTAACCAGAAAATGGAACAAAATGCCCCTGAAAAGAAAATTCCTTCCACAGCGGCAAAAGCGATTAACCTTTCTGCAAAACTTGGAGACTCGATCCAATTTAAGGCCCAATCCGCTTTTTTCTTGATTGCCGGAAAGTTTTCCAAGGCTTTGAAAAGAATATTTTTTTCCTTCTCGTCTTTTACATAGGTATCAATCAACAAGGAATAGGTTTCAGAATGGATATTCTCCATCATAATCTGGAAGCCGTAAAAGAACTTCGCTTCTGCGTATTGCACCTCACTCACGAAATTCTCCGCTAAATTCTCGTTTACAATTCCGTCAGAGGCAGCAAAGAATGCCAAGATGTGTTTGATGAAAAAACGCTCATCGTCATTCAACTTGTTGTTCCAATCCGTTAAATCTTCGTGAAGGTCAATTTCTTCAGCGGTCCAAAAACAAGCCTCACATTTTTTATACCATTCCCAAAGGTCATCATGTTTTATAGGGAAAATTACAAAGCGGTCATCATTTGCTTCCAAAATAGGCTCTAGGGCTGTGGACATAGTTATAGTTTTTTAAAAAATTAGTTATAAAGAAGGTGCATGTTACCTTCTTGTAGGGACTAACAAAGATTCAAAAATGCATTCAATTTCTAAAGGCTGTTTTACCTTTTAGGCCACAAAGTTTTTAACACAAAATGTTGAAATCTAGGCTCGCAAGTGATGTTCATTGCCTTTAGAGGTGAGGAGTTCCTGCGGTAACTTTTTTGAGTTCTGAACAAAAATTTTAAAAACCAAAAAGTATAAAAAAGTATACCCTATGGTTTATTGATCTTAAATAACAGGAGTTGGGATTCCTGATGTTCTCAATCAAAAATGTACGGCCCCTTCTGATGCTCATAATATGAAAATGCCCACCAATTCTAATTAAAGGTAGTTCCCCCGAAACCTTGTCTTAGATTGTAATGCCCCGGCCGAACCGTAAGCTTCACTTATTTTGGCGCTCAAACATCAGATATAAAATAACATACACTATCTTACAAAGAGCCGTACTTAAATTATAAACTATATCAATTGGCGTTGAAGAATCCCTCTACGTGTAGGATTTCTTCGTCCGCATTTCTAAATTCTGTTTCTATACGACCTACTAATTTATTGTCGTAACTTTTTAAAATATTGATGGTCCCCCTATTCACGAAATAGGGTAATTCACTTTGAGTTCCAAAATCTGCAAATCCATAAATACCCTCAACACCGTGGAACAGACGTTCAACATTTTTTATTTGATATTTACCTACTGCAACGGTTGGCTGTCCTAGTTTCTGGGGCACCATAAATGCTATCACTTTTTTGGTTGGCCCACTGCTGAACTCAAAAATTAATTCAAGCATATTCCCTTCTATACCAACAGCTTTACTTTCCGAGATTGAACGAAACGAAGCCACGCCGCTACCATCCAGATTTGTTTTTCCTAAAATTTTGAATTGACAGGTTCCTTGTGGAGGAATGGGATGTTCCCCTTCGTCATTGGAGCCACTCACTAGAATGATAAGCGGTATAATACCGAAGAAAAATATTCTTATAGACTTACTTAGTATTTGAATCATGATATGCTTATTACCAGCTAAACCTAAAATTAAGGGCGGTCACCTGATTGCTCCTTAGAATCTAGTGCCACGACCACTTCATTAGTATTTAAATTTTCATCAGACTCAGTCACCAAGGAAGCAAGGACAAGCACAATGACCCATACTGCAAACATGATAACACATTTTCTCATGACCGTTTAGTTTTAATGTTCCCGGCATTTTACAGCTTAAAGATATGTTAACATAAAAGGGGCTTTAAAAGGAATGTATAACCTGCACTTTTTTTTGTGTAAACGGAAGTGAAAGAAGTTCGCGACTTTACAGAAGCAGCTATCTGCCCTAATTTTCTTACAAAAGGATAAGTTGAATTGAAAAAATCACTCTTAACCGCTTTTGAGCCAACTATACCATAAATTTATCCATCGGCACAAAAAAATAAAATGGTATCAAGGAAGCATTTAATTTTTCCTAACTTTCTAACTTAGACCAGAATCTTTATGTTACAGGCGGTAATTGTAGATGACGAAATAAAAGCGCTCCAAAGCTTGACTTGGGAGCTAACTAATTTTAGCGATGAAATTAACGTGGTCGCCTCATTCACCAATCCATTTGAAGCATTGGAATACCTTGGGAAAAACACCCCAGATTGTCTTTTTTTGGATATCGAGATGCCTACGATGGACGGTTTTCAATTTATTCAAAAATTGACCAATAAAAATTTTCCAGTGGTGATTACGACCGCTTATAACCAATATGCACTAAAGGCTATCAAAAATGAAGCTTTAGATTATCTTCTGAAACCGATAGATACAGATGATTTAGAAGAAACGATCACTAAAATCAAAAAATTCAACACCAAGAATTTTTCCGTTGAAAAATTGGAAATGGCGCTGTTGAATTTTAATTCTCGATCCTCCCAAAAGCGCATTACGCTCAATACTGATGGAAAGCTACTTTTTCTTGAAAGCGATGAAATCCTATATGCAGAATCTGACGGTAACTACAGTACTATATTTTTAGCCGATGGTCAAAAAATAGTATTGACCAAGAAACTGAAGGAAGTAAACCAATTATTACCAAGTGATTCTTTTTTTAGGATACATAATTCCTATGTCATCAATCTCAACAAAATCAAGGAATTTTTGAAAACGGATGGTTATGTTGTTCTCAAATCAAACCATAAAATACCCGTTTCAAGACAAAAGAAATCTGACTTTCTTGATTTGTTGTAACTCTATTTATGCCCTACCCACAAACAGAACAGAAGTCAACAAACCAAAGAAGGAACAATAGAACCAAACACTTCTTTTTACTTTTCATCCTACTCCTATTTTTCAATCTTACCTATGCACAAGAAATAAATCCCATATTCAAAGAAAAGGTAGATAGTCTTATTATTGAGGCCCCAAAAACGTATCAAGAACTGGATGCCGTTCTAAGAAACTATAGGTCTGACAGTACCTTGGTGCGGTATTTTGATAAAAAATCCGAGGATGCTGGTTATTTATACGGTAGGGCATATGCCTTAAACCAACTTGGAAGAATTTATAGGGATATTTCATTATATCCTGAAGCGTTGGCTTTATTTCAAGAAGCATTAACGGTATCCCAAGCAGCGGAAAGTATAGAATTTAAGGTATACAGCCTTAATATGATCAGTGTGGTGTATAGAAGAACGGATGCCATTAAATCTGCCTTGGATTTTAGTCAAGAAGCACTACGGCTTACGGAGACGGTAACGGAACCGAGTGAGGGCCTTAAGCGTAGTATAAACGTTTCGTTGAACAGTATTGGCAATATTTATCAAATGCTGGAACAATATGATCTAGCCATTGAAAAATTTGAGCAGTCCATGGTTCTTGAGCGCGAACTGGACAATAAGTTAGGGTTGGCAATTAACCATCAGAATTTAGGCGAATGTTACGAGGCACAAGGTAAATTAGACCTTGCACTGCAAAATTTCAGGAAATCATTGGTTTACAATGAAATTATAGATTCTGAAAAAGGCAAGGTCATCTGTAATTATAGCATTGCCCATGTTTACGTTCATTTAGGTAGGGTAAATGAAGCCGTAAATCAACTTCAAAAGAATTTAGTTAGGGCCGTAGATTTAGGTGATCAAAAAATAATAACAACCATCTATATAAATCTTGGTTGGGCGCTTATACGCTTGGGGAATTATGAGACTGCTCAAAGCAATCTTGAAAAAGGACTTTCCTTGGCAAAAAAATATGAATTTTACTCAGAAGTAGCGGAAGCGAACAAGTTTCTCTCGGAACTCTGGATAAAACGTGATGACTACCAAAAGGCAATGGCCTACTATCAAGAATCAAAAAAATACGAGGACCGTGTCACCAATTCCTTGAACCTGCGGTATGTGAACGATATGATACTTCGATACGAATCCCAAATGCGGGAAGATCAGTTGGAACGCCTTGCAGAGGAAAATGAATCTGTACGTATGCGATTAAGGAAAAATAAAACCATCTTGATCATTATCGGTATTTTCTTGGCCTTGTTCATTGGTATTCTTTATATCCTTTATAGGCAAACCCAACTAAATGCCGAAAAGAAATTGTTGACCTTGGAACAAAGCATGCTGCGAAGTCAAATGAACCCACACTTTTTGTTCAATTCCTTGAACTCAATTAAACTTTACATCATAAATAATGAGAAAAAAAATGCGGTCCATTATTTAAACAAGTTTTCGAAACTGGTTCGGAAAATACTCGAGGCTTCCTCGCAACGAGAAATTTCATTGGCAGAAGAATTGGAGACGGTCGCACTCTACATGAATATCGAGAATATTCGCTTTTCAAATGAAATCAATTTCTCCATCGATGTAAAGGATGATATAGACACCCATCTAATAAAAATTCCCTCTCTAATATTACAGCCCTTCCTCGAAAATGCCTTATGGCATGGACTTTCTCCCAAAGAAGGGGAGAAAAATATCGCCCTAGAAGTAAAGAAAGGGAAAAATGGTTTTATTGAAATTACAATTACAGACAATGGTGTTGGCCGCGATGCAGCCGAAAAAATAAAGGACGGCAAGGTATTGAAAAGAAAATCTGTTGGAATCGACATTACCAAAGAGCGTTTGGCAAATTTCTCCCGTGACTATGAAAACTATTTTAACGTAGAGATTATAGATCAATTCGATGATGAAAATAGGCCCATAGGTACAAAAATTGTAATTTTTATTCCTACTATTTGAGGTGTGCCTTGGCCACTTCCTCCAACTCCGCATACCAGGATTTTCCAAATTTACGGATCAAGGCGTCCTTCACAAATTTATAGATAGGCACTTTTAGCTCCTCCCCTAAGCTGCATGCTGGATCACAGATGTGCCATTTATGATAATTTACTGCGGTAAGCTCCGTATACTCCTTTACCCTTACGGGATATAAATGACAAGAAACCGGCTTTCTCCATTTAATTTTACCTTGATTATAGGCTTCTTCAATACCACACTTTGCTGTTTGGCGTTCGTCAAAAATAACATAGGCGCATTCACTCCCATTGACCAATGGGGTTTCCCACTCGCCATCCTTGCCTTTGACAAATGCCCCTTGTTCCTCTATTACCTTTACCCCTTCTGGTCTAAGAAATGGTTTTACTTTAGCAAATATGTCTACCATTATTTCCGTTTCAGCATCTTCAATGGGTGCTCCAGCCTCGCCATCAATACAGCATGCCCCCTTACAAGCAGATAGATTACATACAAAATCATTCTCTATAATTTCCTCGGATACGATTGTTTTCCCTAGTTGAAACATGGTCTACTTTAAGGCCGGCAAGATACATTTTTTTGACCTTTATTCCCCCACTGATTATTTACGGCATGTATATGAAATTCGCTTTATATAAGCGTAGCTTTGCAAAAAATTTCAAGTATGACATTTAAATTCGATTTTAGGGAGATAGCAACGGCGAGCATGGTGCTCTTTGCCGTAATAGATATCCTTGGAAGTATTCCTATCATCATTGGCCTAAGAAAAAAAGTAGGGCACATACAGTCAGAGAAAGCTTCTATAGTAGCGGCATGCATTATGGTAGCATTTTTGTTCTTGGGAGAGGAAATCCTTAATCTTATTGGAATAGATGTAAATTCGTTTGCCGTGGCGGGTGCATTTATCATTTTCTTTTTAGCCATTGAAATGATACTCGGAATTACGTTATATAAGGATGATGAGCCAGAAAGCGCCTCTATCGTACCTATTGCTTTCCCGCTTATAGCCGGTGCAGGAACATTAACCTCATTATTATCCCTTAGGGCAGAATATCATGTAGAGAACATAATTGTCTCCATCATAATCAACATTATTTTCGTTTTCATTGTTTTAAAATCATCCGTTAAAATCGAAAAAATGCTGGGAAAAAACGGAGTAAACGTTATACGGAAGGTATTTGGGGTGATTCTCATGGCTATTGCCGTTAAATTATTCACGACCAACATCAACCAGCTTTTCTAAGAGAATCAAAGGTCGTATTTTTGTAAAAAATTAGATATGAGCAGGAAACTATCCATTGTTTTCATCATCATTGCCGTTGGGCTCATTGCTTACAATGTGACCTTGGTGGATTTTGGAAATCCGTTTGAAAAAAACAGTACCATTGCCCTAATTGGCATCATGGCATCGTTATGTGCCATAGTGCTTTTGTTGATTTTCGTAAGTAGCAAGAAAATACAGGATAAGCTCAACAAGGATTAATCGTTGACGCCGAGAAATTTTAATCCCTTTGGCCCACGGCCGAGCGGTCCAGTTCAATTACCTTTTGGAGCATCGCATCTTCATCGGCCTTAATCTTGGCATGTATATTTGTATTGAAAAGTTGTTCGGCTATGGCAGCTTTTAAATATAGTTTAATACTGTCCTCATACTCATAGAAGTTCATCCGTAGGTTTCTAGCTACGGAATATTGTACGAATTGCTCAAAAAGGATATCATCCACCTTAAACTCGCGTACAAATTCTTCTTGGGAATACTGGCCATACCTGTCACGGTCTTCATCTAAATGTTCAAATACAAAAAAGGAAAGAAAGCCTAAGCTATCCATGCTTTCCACCGCTTCCTCTTCATTGGTTCCAATGGGCACGAATACATCGGGTATGATTCCGCCGCCGCCATAAACCACTTTGCCCTTTGGAGTATTGAATTTTAGGGAATCGGCCACTTTTATGCTATCTACAGATATCATTTCGCCGCTGTGGTAGCGGTCTGTAAAACGTTGGTAATAATCCTTAGTACCGTTATCATAATTCTTTTGAATACTTCGCCCTGTTGGTGTATAATATCTGGATACGGTTAATCGCACTGCAGAACCATCGCCCAAAGCCATCTCACGTTGTACCAATCCTTTCCCAAACGAACGGCGGCCAACGATAGTACCAATATCATTGTCCTGCAATGCGCCCGCTACTATTTCGCTTGCAGACGCAGACCTTTCATTGATCAGGACATAAATAGGTTTGTCTTCAAAACTTCCCTTATCCGTCGCATAACTTTTGTCTATTTTACCTTTTTTATTTTTTGTGAATAGGATGAGTTTCCCTTCCTCGAGAAATTCGTCGGCCATTTCTTCCGCCATCCCCAAATACCCGCCTGGGTTGTCACGCAAATCCAGTACTAGTTTTTTGGCCCCATTCTTTTGCAATATTCCTAAAGCATTTTTAAATTCCTTAAACGTGGACTCTGCAAAGCGGTTTACTTTGATGTAGCCTATATCCTTAGTGAACATGTAATAGGACTCAACACTTTTTAAGGGGACAATTCCACGTTTAACGTTCACGTTAAAAGTCCTGTTCTCGGCCTTTCTAAAGACTTTAAGGTCTACTGCGGTTCCTTCCCGTCCTTTTAATTTATTAACAATATCCTCACTGGCTAGTGCTTTGCCATACAACGTGTCCTTGTTCGCCATTAAAATTCGGTCCCCGGGCAGGATACCTTTTGCGAAGCTTGGACCATCGGTTACTGTTTTGATCACCGTAATGGTATCGTGGTAGGAGTAGAAATTAATACCAATGCCAACAAAATCACCCTTCATATTTTCAGACACACGGGTCATTTCCTCTTCTGGAATGTAGACAGAATGCGGGTCTAGCTTTTCTAGAATGCTATTAACCGTTACATCAACGATGCTGTCTGTATTTACATCGTCTACATATTCGTAATCAATATAATCTATAAGCCGGTTAAGCTTGTCTTTTTTGGAATTGGTGGTAAATAGCCGTTCTGGAGTATCGTTAAAGTTTAGTTTACCTCCTATAAAAAATCCTAAGGCTATTGCCGAAGCGATTATTAACGGTAATAGAAAACTATATTTTTTGTTCATCATTAGTACAAACGTTAGATACCCCCATTTATTTCCGGCATATGTTCCAATTCCACACCGGCCCTCGCCAAAAATTGCAAGCCTGAGTCATCCTTGTACGCAACTTGGTATACCACCCTTTTTATGCCGGATTGGTGTATCAGCTTACTACATTCCCGGCAAGGGGACAAGGTTATATACAAGGTTGCACCTTGACAGGACTGTGTTGAACTAGCTACTTTTAAGATGGCATTTGCCTCTGCATGGAGAACATACCATTTGGTATATCCATTTTCGTCCTCACAGTAGTTTTCAAATCCGGTTGGTGTGCCATTGTATCCATCAGAAATAATCATCCGGTCCTTTACGATAATGGCGCCTACCTGTTTCCTTTTACAAGAAGATAATTTGCCCCATTCGTTGGCCATCCTTAAATAGGCCCTATCATACTTAAGCTGTTTAGCTCTCTTCATTTTTTCTAGGCTTTTCGCTAGCTTAGTTCACTAAGATACCGGCTTTGCGGTGCAAGGGCAAGACCTTAGGCTAAAATTTAACACTACAACAAACTTAACGCGGAAAGGTGTCGTACAGCAGTGGGAGTGTAACGAGCAAAATTAGTACGCTCCCTCCGATAACAAACCATCGTTGTTGTACCTTAAAAATAGTCTGTACTACGTATGCCAAAGCTAAAACTATCAAAACAATAAGTACCTGTGCCAATTCTATACCCATAGCAAAACCAATTAACGGTCCAACCTTGTTGTTTTCTCCCATGACCATCATTTTAAAATAATTGGAAAACCCAAAGCCGTGTATCAATCCAAAAAAAGCCGTGGCGAAACCATGGAACCAAATATTTACATGTCCTGCTTGGCTCTTTTGATAAATACAATTTAAAATTGCCGTGAGCAATATAGTTACGGGTATAAAAAATTCGATCAGGCCCACATTGATTACAACCAATCCATAAACCGAAAAAACCAGCGCCAAACAATGCGTAATCGTAAATACCGTGGCCAATATCACAACATTTTTCCAACTTTTAAAGGTAAAGGGAAGTGCCAAAGCCGTCAAAAATAAAATATGGTCGTATGCATTTACGTCCAAAACATGGTTCAATCCCATTTTGATGTAAAACCAAAGTTCTTGCATAGTTAGGTCTTTTGCAATTTGCTATAAATAGCCCCCGATTACCCTGAAGGCTAGCCTCATTTGTTAATTTAATCCGCGTTCTTTTTGAATGGTTTCATAGGCAGTTTGCACCTGTTTGAATTTCTCTTCCGCACCACTTTTTATGGCCTCATCCTGGGTATTTACACGGTCTGGATGGTATTTTTTCGCCATTTCCCTATATGCTTTTTTAACTTCGGAATCCGATGCCGATTTATCGATATCCAAAATTTTATAGGAATTGTCCGCAGATTTAATGAACATGGCCTTGATACTCTCAAACTCGTTGAGGGACACCCTTAAATATCCCGCTATTTCCCTTATTTTTTGAATCTCGGGATTGCTAATACTCCCATCTGCCTGTGCAATTCCAAATAGAAAATGAAGCAATTGAAGTCGTACCTCATACCGCGTACGCTGGGCTAAGAACGTACAGATACGCTGTGCCGATATTTCCCTTTTTTTGTTGACTTCATTAAAGGTTCTGAAAATGGCATTCGCCTTATCCTTACCATAAGTACCAACAAAATATTGCCGCACATAGTCCATTTCGGATTGGTTCACTGTCCCATCCGCCTTGATGACGATGGAGCAAAGCGACAGTAAGTTTAATTCAAAATCCGCAGGACTGACACTGGGCCTTGTATAATCTTGAAAAACCGAACGCGTCCTGCCCTTATCCGAACCAAAAAGCCCATCAATAATACTCCCTGCAAAGAAACCTAAAATTGCACCAGATAGCCCCCGCACAAAAAAGCCCACCAAGGCCCCCAACCATTTAATCATCTCCTATTTTAAATTTCGCCAAAGATAAAATATTACCGTTAGAAACTAAGTCTAAGGAAAAGTTAAGGTCTAAAGCACGTCTACGACTAAATAGTTATCTTTGTAAGCGATTAATTAAAAAAAAGAATTATGTACCCTGCAGAACTAGTAAAACCCATGAGAGACGATCTGGCAGTAGCCGGATTCGAAGAATTATATACTGCGGAAGCCGTAGAAAATGCCATAAAGAAGGAAGGTACCACCTTAGTGGTCGTAAACTCTGTTTGTGGTTGCGCAGCGGCAAATGCAAGACCAGCAGCCAAAATGAGTTTGCAAAACGATAAAAAACCAGATTATGCAGTAACCGTATTTGCTGGTGTCGACATAGAAGCTGTAAATGCCGCAAGGAACCTTATGGTTCCCTTTCCACCCTCTTCGCCTTCCATGGCATTGTTCAAGGATGGTGAGTTGGTTCATATGATCGAACGTCACCATATTGAAGGAAGACCCGCAGAGATGATAGCGCAGAATTTGGCGCAGGCCTATGATGAATTTTGCTAGGTTGATTGGCCGTATTTAGTTTTTCACCGTTAAAATATTTGTTTTAAAAAACCGCTTCAATGAAGTGGTTTTTTATTTTTGTGGAATGCAGAAGTTGGCTTCTTATTTTATAACACCACTATTCTTTGTGGCATTCGGCCTTTGTTTGCTCATTTTTCATCCTATCCAATGGTTGGCTTACAAGATTTTTGGATATGATAAGTTAAAGAGGTCCGTAAGCCTACTGAACTGGTGCCTCATGAGAAGTACGAACATTTTAGGAACTACCTATCGTTTCACTAATAGTCATCACCTTCCTACCAATAGACCTTTGATTATCGTTACCAACCACCAGAGTATGTACGATATTCCGCCCCTGATCTGGTATTTGCGCAAACATCATCCTAAATTTGTTAGCAAAAAGGAATTGGGCAAAGGTATCCCCAGCGTTTCCTATAACTTAAAATATGGGGGTTCTGCTTTGATCGATAGAAAAGATGGAAAATCTGCCATCATGGAAATTGGTAAGCTTGGCAGCTACATAGAACAGTATAATAGAAGCGCCGTGATATTTCCTGAGGGAACACGGAGTAGGGACGGTCATCCTAAACCGTTTAAACCCATGGGCCTGCGCATGTTGTTGAAGAAGGCACCCTCTGCTTTAATTATACCCATTAGCATCAATAATTCCTGGAAATTGGTCCGCTATGGAAAATTCCCAATGGGACTTGGGGCGAAGGTATCCTTTGATGTACACGATCCAATTGAAAATGATGGCCCCATCGAAGAACTCATCCCAAAAATTGAAATGGCGGTAACCGCAGGAATAAATTCTTTTAAATGACCGATTCAGAACTTGTAGAAGAAACCATAACCTTTGTTAAGGAAACCTTGCAACATGCAGAAGGAGGCCACGATTGGTTTCATATCCAACGGGTATTCAATAATAGTATGCTCATTGCGAGGGAGGAAAAGGTAAACATTCTCGTGGTAAGCCTTGGTGCGCTATTGCATGATATTGCCGACGCGAAATTCCATGAAGGGGACGAATCTTTAGGACCTCAATTGGCGCAAGAATTTTTACAATCTATCGGCACCCCTAAACGAACCATAAACCACGTGGTTAAAATCATAAAATTTAGTTCGTTCAAGTCCGGATTAAAAGGCAAAAACGGAAAACCAAAAAAGAAAAAATTCTCCTCCAAAGAGTTACAGGTCGTACAGGACGCAGACCGATTAGATGCCATAGGGGCCATAGGCATTGCACGTGCCTTTAATTATGGAGGTTTCAAGAATAGGGCGCTTTATGACCCCGCCATTCCCCCAAACTTGAAAATGACAAAAGAAGAATACAAAAAATCAACGGCACCCACTCTTAACCATTTTTACGAGAAGCTTTTATTACTCAAGGACAAAATGAATACCAAGACCGGGAAACGTCTGGCAGAACAGCGGCACCAAGTAATGTTGGATTATTTGGAGCAATTTTACCGGGAATGGAACCCGTTATCGCTCAGAAATTCAAAATAAAAGTTTGAATCCTTTTTCGTTCCGAAACAATGACAGGATACATCAATAAAGGGTCGCAATGTCGTTACATTGCGACCCTTTAAAAAAACTATTTTATTTATTTCTGAGACAAGTCCCTAGTCAACCAACCCCTTCTACTCGCCGTAGCAATGGCATATGGCGTAATCCAGAACAATCCGAAGGTGTATAGAATACTGTAAGAGTATGCCCAAAAAGACTCCATGAACGTATAGCGCTTGGCATAAAATAGAACCGGAAACGTGGATAATACCAATATACTTACCAAAGTTGAGCTCAGGAATAACAATGGATGCGTCACAACAAAGAATAACATGAACAGTACAAATGGATAGCACAACACGATTCTAGAAAATTGACTGAAGAACAACAATCTTGTGCCCGCCTTTGGTCCTTTCCTAAAATTGGTGAATACATACTTAGACATTTGAATATTCTCCCGAACATTACTTCTACCCCATCGAATGAACATTTTATATAAGCCCTTGTATTTTTCAGGAACATTGGTATAGGCATAGGCATTCCTTTGAAATAGCACATGATAACCTTGTTTTAGTATCATATTGGTCATCGCCCTATCTTCCCCAATATCGGAAGCCTGCCCCATAAAAGTTTGATTGATCCAATCTTCCAAACAGGCAAAAACCGCTTCTGATCTGTAGGCTGCAAGTGCACCGGGAGTACAAAGAACAGAATTCAAGGTGCTTTCAGAGGAACGCACAAATTCAAAACTAAGCGCAAAGCTTACATCCAACATTTTAGGTAATACCGCATTTTTATTGTTAAGTACGCGGATATTTCCAGCAACGGCTCCACAGTTTTCGTCAACGATAAACGGACTCACCAAATTTCTTAAGGTATCCTTATCAACAATAGAATCACTATCAACAGTAACAAAGATTTCGCCGTTTCCTTCCTTAAAACCCCTATAAAGTGCATGTCGCTTACCCATGTTCTTGGGTTGTTGACAAATAGCAACGCGATCACCCAATTCCTTTTTCGCCTCTAACATCCATTTCCAAGTATCATCTTTACTACCATCATCAATAGCGAGTAGTTGTAATTTATGCTCTGGATAGTCACTTTGCGCCAAACTCTTAAGCGTTGCCCAGACTTGTTTTCCTTCGTTATAGGCAGGTACAATAACGGTAAGTGTAGGTAACTCGGCATCGGAAACCGATGGGATGGCTTTGTACTTTAAAAATCGAAAAAAGGTATAAATGAAGAAACTCAATTTAAATACGAAAAAAGCAGCTGCTACGATCATAAAGATCAAACCGATCATTGTGCTTCTTCGCTCTAGGTGTAACTGGGTAAAGTCGCCTTGAAGTATAAAGGCAAGATATGCCGCTCCTATCATTAACACGAAGGTGCTCCCCATAACGAAGATTCCCCATGGATTGGCATTCTCTATCGTATGCTTCATCCTTGAAATTAATGAAGCTTTATTATTTTCAGTTTTCATTATAGTGGTAGTTCTGTTTTCAGTTTTCATTGTTTGTGTTCCAAATCCTGTTCTCGTTAGGTTATACGTTGAAATGACCTCCTTGGACTTCCTTTAACAAATTTTGGCAATGCGGCTTTAGAAGGGACCTTAAACCTATAGAATTAGAAAAATGACAAACCCCATACTTTATCTCATGGCCGCCAAGTAAAACTCTTTTTGTAACTTTCTTCGAAAATTAAACTCAACTCAATACCATGCAAAGAAGAAAATTCATTAAAAACACAACGGCCGCTTCAGCCGCATTCTCCATCGTACCCAGTTTTGTAATGGGCAAAAACCACACACCACCTAGCGACACGCTCTATATGGGTGCTTTTGGTGTGGGCGGTAGAGGAAGTGGCGTTATCCAAGGATTGGAGGAAACTACAAAAGTAAAATTTGTGGCCTTCTGTGATGTAGATGAACGTAGGGCGGCAGAAACCTATGCACGTTATCCGGATGTAAAGCGCTATTCAGATTTTAGAAAGGTATATGATAAGCATTTAAAGGATATGGATGCGATAATGGTCGCTACTCCCGATCACATGCATGCTTCAATAGCCTTGCCTTTTATGCGTGCAAAAAAACATGCCTATGTGGAAAAACCATTGACCCATAATATCAAGGAGGCAAGGCTAATGACGCAGGTGGCGAAAGAAAACGGCATCGTAAGCCAAATGGGGAACCAAGGTGCCTCAAGTGATGGAAGCAGGGAAGCCAAGGAATGGATAGCATCTGGTGTTATAGGCAAGGTGTACAAAGTGGATTGTTGGACCAATAGGCCTGTGTGGCCACAAGGAGTTCCGGTACCTACGGAAAAAGACCGTATCCCAAAAGGATTGGATTGGGACCTTTGGTTGGGAGTTGCTGAAACCCGTGACTACAATGATGCTTACCTGCCCTTTAAATGGCGTGGCTACTGGGATTTTGGAACCGGTGCATTGGGCGATATGGGTTGCCATATCATGGAAACCCCATTTAGCGTTTTAGACCTTGGATATCCTACAGAAGCGGAAGCAAGCTGTACTACTAATTGGGTGGGAGATTTTGTGGAAGCGGATTATAGCGAGTCCTGCCCGGCATCCTCAATCGTTCGTTTAAAATTCAATACCGAGGCCCATGGCGATATTGCCCTAAATTGGTATGATGGCGGACTTTTACCAGATTTGCCGGATGAGTTGAAGGATGGGGAAACTATAGGCGATAATGGCGGAGGAAGTATTTTTTATGGTACCCGAGGTATCTTGGTCTGTGACACCTATTCTAGAAATGCCCGGTTGTTGCCTTCTACTACGATGGCACTCATGACCCCTCCAAAACCTTATCTTACCAGAATTGAAGGTGATACAGGTGGGCACCAGCGTAACTTTGTTGAAGGTTGCTTGAACGGAACGGCTACCTCATCGGATTTTGAAAGATCTGGACCTTTGACCGAGGCGGTTCTAATGGGGAATTTGGCCATTAAGGCATTCCAGTACAAAAAACTTAAAGAAGGTAAACAATTGGGCGATTGGGATCCATTTGAATATCCTGGCAGACGTAAAATCCTTTGGGACGGTGATGGCATGCGGGTCACAAACTGGGACAAGGCCAATGAATGGGTACAGGGCACCTACCGTCAAGGTTGGGAATTGAAATAATCCAGTTTGCATTTTTCAACAACACTATATCAACAATTTAAAAAATGGCCCATATTAAAATAAGACTTTTATGCTACGGCTTTTTACTGGCAAGTTTTCTTACCGCTTGCAAGCAAGAGGAGAAAAAAATGGAAAAGCAAGAGGAACCGATTGCTTTAGCCGAACGTTGGTCGGTAAAAAAAGCAAATGCTTGGGCAGCTGACAAGCCTTGGTTTAGAGGGGCCAATTTTAACCCCAGCACATCCATTAATCAATTGGAATTCTGGCAAGCGGAAACCTTTGACCCGGAAACGATTGACAGGGAACTGGGCTGGGCACAGGATATAGGCCTTAACTGTATGCGGGTGTACCTGCATCATGTTGCGTGGGAGGTAGACAAGTCCGGATTTAAAGAGCGCCTAAAAACGTACCTGTCCATTGCTGACGCACATGACATTTCAACCATTTTCGTAATTTTTGATGATTGCTGGAACCCTACCTATGAGGCAGGAAAACAACCCGAGCCAAAACCTGGAATTCACAACTCCGGTTGGGTTCGTGATCCTGGTGATCTTTTATATACTTCAGATAATCTAATGCCCATCCTTGAAGAATATACCAAGGATGTATTGACCACATTCAAGGACGACGACAGAGTACTTCTTTGGGACCTGTACAATGAACCGGGAAATTCCGGTTACAAAAACAAATCATTGCCCCTGTTAAAGAAGGTATTTGAGTGGGGCCGCGAAGTAAATCCTTCACAACCACTTTCAGTAGGCGTCTGGAACCTGGAGTTATCAGATCTGAACAAATTTCAAGTAGAACATTCAGACATCATCACCTATCATAACTATAGTGACGAGGTTAGTCACCAAAGTGCCATAGATTCCTTGAAACTATACAACAGACCACTTATCTGTACCGAATATATGGCCCGAAAGCACAATAGCCTTTTCAGTAATATCATGCCTATATTAAAAGAGGAAAAAATTGGCGCGATTAATTGGGGACTCGTAGCCGGTAAGTCGAATACAAAATATGCATGGGATGAGCCTATTCCAGACGGCTCGGAACCTGAACTCTGGTTCCATGAAATTTTCAGGACAGATGGCACGCCCTATAGGCAAGAAGAAGTCGATTTAATAATGGAGTTGACCGAAGTTAATAAGTAAAAATGGCCCAGAAACCAGTATTCGTTTATACTAGGTAAGAGCATTTAAATCTCGGTAATCGAGTAAAGAACAACCAAATACTAACAGTACCTTAATAACCAATTTTCATGAACCTAAAAAAAACCTTTCGCTCTGCATTATTGATATGTTGCCTGATTTTAGCATCATGCTCAGGCCCCAATAAAACCGCAGCTACCTTATTGATCTATGGCGGACCTATTTACACGGTAGATTCAACCCAGACTAAGGTAGAGGCCGTGGCTATACATGCAGATACCATAGTATTTGCAGGCAAGCTTACCGATGCGGAGGAATATAAGAACGACCAGACCCAAATTATCGATTTAAAGGGTAAGACCATGACCCCGGGCCTCATTGAAGGGCACGGGCATTTTATGGGATTGGGTTACAATGAACTCAACCTAGACCTTATGAACACGACCAGTTACCAAGAAATTGTGGATGCCGTAGCGGCGGAGGTCAAAAAAGTACAGCCGGGAGAGTGGATTACGGGTAGGGGTTGGCACCAGAGCAAATGGGACCAATTGCCGGAAGACGCCGTGAACGGTTTTCAGACCCACTACAAGCTAAGTGAGGTGTCCCCGGATAATCCCGTCTTTTTGAGGCATGCCAGTGGGCATGCGGCCTTTGCCAATGCAAAAGCCATGGAAATAGCGGGCTTGGAAATTCTCTCCAAAGATGGTGTTGATAAATTTGAGGTTGAAGGAGGCGAGGTAATGCGTGATGGTCTGGGGAGACCGACGGGTATTTTCAATGAACGCGCCATGACCTTGATTGCACAACATATTCCTGAAACCACCCCTGAAAAAAATAAGAAGGCCTTTGAACTTGCTGTGGCCGCTTGTCATAGAAACGGCATTACCGGGTTTCACGATGCGGGCATTGGAAAGGAGACCATTGACTTGTATACTGAAATGAAGGGCTCGGACAAGATGAAAATTAGACTATATGCCATGCTAACGGGATGGGACAAGGAACTATTAAATGACTGGTACAAAAAAGGGCCCAGTGTAGATCCGGATCATTTATTTACCATTCGTTCCGTGAAATTGAATTGTGACGGTGCCCTTGGTTCCCGTGGTGCTTGGCTTTTAGAAGAATATACCGATAGACCCGGACATTTTGGTCATGAAACCTTACCGATGGCGTTTGTAAAGGAAACCTCTTTAAATGGATTACAGAACGGTTTTCAGGTATGCGCACATGCCATTGGCGATCGCGCCAATAAAGAGATTCTTGACCGCTACGAGGCGGCATTTTCGGAATTACCCAATTTGGCCGAGGACCATAGGTTTCGTATAGAACATGCCCAGCATTTGCACCCAGATGATATTCCGCGTTTTGCCGAGCTTGGCGTTATTCCTGCCATGCAGGCCGTTCACATGTCTTCGGACAGACCTTGGGCAATAGACCGTTTAGGTGAGAAACGAATCAAGGAAGGTGCTTATATGTGGCAAGCGCTACTGCAAAGTGGAATCCCCATAGTAAACGGAACGGATGTCCCGGTAGAACCCATAAACCCAATAGCCAGTTTCTATGCCAGCGTAAGCCGCAAGACGCTCAAAGGAACTCCGGAAGGCGGCTACGAACCGGCACAAAAGATGACCCGTGAGCAAGCGTTGCGTTCCTATACCTTGGATGCGGCATACGGTGCTTTTGAAGAGGATATAAAAGGGTCTATTACGATAGGTAAATTGGCAGATTTCACTATTTATGACCAGGATATTATGCAAGTTGCGGAGGATAAGCTCATGGATACAAAAATTGCAATGACCATATTTAATGGTGAAATTGTATATGACGCCCAGTCACAAAACTAATACAATGAGATTCTATAGGAAACTGCAGGCAAAAGAAAGAAGACACCACCAAAATTAAAAAGAATGCCTTTGCACTAGATACAATGAACAATATGAATATTTGATGTCTAAACTATGGTAATCAGCAACAAACGTATTGGTGTCATTGCACTCTTGGGAGTAATACCTTTGCTTATACCTTTGATCGCAATGCTGTTTACGGAAGAAGTCAACTGGACGTTTTTCGATTTTACTATCGCTGTCCTACTGCTGATAGCATTGGGTTTAATTATTGAATTTGTTCGAAAAACTGTTAAGAAGACTTTTTTACGACGGGGCTTGATTATTTTTTGTGCTGCAACTTTTACACTTTTTTGGGTTGAACTTGCGGTGGGCATCTTCAATTAGCCTAAATACCAATAAAAAATTTCTTGAAACTGACTATCCCCGGGGCAAGCCACAGGAGTATTTCGCCAGTTTCATTTTGGCCAAAAGGGCCAAAAACCGAAATTTTGTATTTTACCCCACCCGAAATTGCAAAAAGGCAATTCCGACCTCCCCCAAGGGGAGGTAAGTTCGGAAACCCCGAGGCAGAGCCATCGGGGAATTATTTAGATGAAATAGTAATGGTTCAGGAAGCTTTGGCATTAACCTTAAATTGGGTAAGCCATCCTTCTGATGCTCTTTTACCAAAGACCTTGATTGATTTAAATAGAATTACTTTTTTCAGATTCTTAGAAATTCCAACACTATGAAAAATATCCTTTTTTGCCTGCTATTTACCGTTTCCGTTGGCTATTGCCAGTCGGAAGAGGAAGCAATCATTGCGCTACTTGAAAAAGAATCGGCTACCTGGCGGTCTGGCGATGTTGAAGCCCATGCCAGTTGTTGGGCCATTAGGCCTTATAGCAGAATTTTGGTATCGACCCAGGACGGGACCAGTATTGATGTGCCCCCGGCCATTATGCTGAATCCACCTGCGAATATGATCGGTAATGGTGGAACTTCCAAAAACTCCAATTACAAGATGAACGTAAGCGGTAATCATGCCTGGGTAAGTCATGATGAGAAATCAACTACTAAGGAAGGGGTGACCAGTTATACCTATGAAATACGCATTCTAGAGAAAATTGATGGGCAGTGGAAGTTGGTAGGCCAATCCATTCATCCTAGAAAGCTTTAGCAATCTTAAAACATTTTAAGTTGTCCATCCTTATGTGCCTCGTGTAAGTGGGTATTTAATATTGGGAATTTCCTATCCTTAAAATATTTCATCTTGGCCAAGCGTACCATATCATGAATCTGGATAGCTATTATACCGTCTCCCCTACTACGTATGCCAAACCGGCTGTCATTTAAGTTTCCGCCATGGCATTCCTCAATTTGATGCAATACCTTGGCCGCCTTATCCGGTAATGTTTTCTGTATCCAATCTGTAAATAGTTCCCCAATTGCCCCATTGAGCCGTACTACCGTAAACCCCATGGAGCAAGCCCCGTGTTCAGAAACTGTCTTTGCCAAATTTAATATTTCGTGACTATTGATGCCCGGTATAATAGGCGCCAACATGGCGTTGACGGGTATGCCGTTATCTGACAAAATCTGTATGGCTTCCAATCGTTTTTTTATGGTGGTCGTTCTAGGTTCCAAAATCCTTCGCGTTTTTTCGGATAGCGAGGTAACGGATATATTGACCCCCACCAATCCGTATTCGTTCAGCTCTTTGAGAAGATCTAAATCTCGCAGGATTAAGGCATTTTTAGTGATGATTCCTACTGGATGTCGGTACTTCAAAAATACCTCCAAACATTTTCTAGTAAGTTGAAATTCCTGTTCCGCAGGTTGGTAGCAATCCGTATTCCCGGATAATACAATGGTACAGGCCTTCCAACTTTTACTTCTCAGTTTAGCCTCCAAAAGGTCTGGCGCCTTATGCTTTACCAGAATCTTGCGCTCAAAATCCAGTCCTGCACTATAACCCCAAAATTCATGGGCATTTCTGGCATAGCAGTAAATACAGCCGTGCTCACAGCCTTGGTACATGTTCATGGAGTAGTCCATGCCTACATCCGGACTCGTAACCTTGTTAACAATGGTTTTTGGAAAAATAGGAATATACTGCGTCTTATTGCTAACTGCGGTTTCTCCTTCAAGCCTGCAGAATTCTAGAAAATCATCCCGTGTCTCGTATTTGAATGTCGAGAATTTGTTGCTTGTGTTTAGTTGCGCCCCACGCCCTTTTACTAGTGGTTCAATTTTCATAAATTAGGATTTATTCCAAATTTATGGAATTTTTACTAATTCACTTTCATCGATCTGGGTTTGTAACCTACAAACGAATTACCTTTTTAATAACATATATTCCGAATCGGAAATAAATAATATCAGCTTGTCCTCGTTAAAATCAAACTTTAGCTCCGAGGGTTCTTCATCATCGGTCAATAAAGCGAAAAAAGATAGTCCGTAGGTTCCTTCAAAAGCATTTGTAGAATACACTCCGGATATGAGTAAAGATTTCTTTTCAATTCTATACCTTCCACCGTAACTATTGCCTGCCGTACTGCCCCCAAACCCTTCCACATCAAAATTGATATTTATAACTTCATCGTCAGAAGCCTTACTATTATTGATTTCTATAACATTCCACTTTCCCAAGATCTTAGATTGATTCATTAAATTTGAATCGTTATCCTTATCACAGCTAACCAAAGCAACTAAAAAGATAATTAAAGTAAACGTTTTGGACATCTCTAGAGGTTTTATCCCTGAGATACGTAAACTAGATTTAGGTGCGTTTTATTTAACAGCTACTTTAATCAGCTGTTTTTTGGACCCTCTTTTTGCATAAAACCGTAGGGCGTCCTGGGAGTGGTCCACGTAAGGTTTGGAGACCATTAAAGGCAAGCGCGCCTCGGTATCGTCAATGACCTTGCTATAATCCATATGTCCCTTCTCATCCAAGGTAATCAGAAAAATATTCCTATTTCTGCTCAAGCCCTGCTTAAACATAATGCGATCTTCACTTAGCTTTTGTGGGTTTTCTGCCGATGTGCTTATGAAAAAATAAGTGGTATCATCGTTCGTATAGGCACTGTAAGAGGCGTAGGCCCCATCTCCTTGGGTAACCTCGGTCTTATTGATATTACGCGCCCAAATCAAATCTCCTGAAGGGCTTAATTTGGCACTAATTATATCGTTATGATGGTAACGGGTAATCATTAAACGCCCCCCACTGCTATTCGCTTGCACACTGTTGCTGGTAAAATATTCCTCTGCGTTGAAAAGAATATGACCCGTATCCGTAACATCCATCCCTTTAAAAACAAGGTCCTTGATTGACTTGTCATCTTCCCTTCCAAATTTATCGAGCATAAACTGTTCTGAAAACGGATTGTATTTGGCACTCTCGATATCCAAAGAAGTAGGATTCAACTTAAAGTAGGAGATACCGTTATACCTATTGTCCTTACGATCCGCATAAAACCCTATACACAATAGTTCATCCCCTCTAAAGAGTGGTTTAAGTGCCTCGGGGAACTTACCTGCAGTATAAAAAGACTGTAAGCTCCTGCTTTCATTGGAAATGCGCACCATTTCATACTGAAATTTGCGCTCCGTTACGTTAAACCTTTTTTTCTTGAAATAGGCCTTCCCTACTAAGTATACATTTTTCAAATCGTTTGAAAATGCGATATTCTCAAAAGCATAATTTTTCTCCTCTACCTCATCAGAAAAATCGTGCTCCATTAATTTGTTGAGATTGGAATCAAAAACGAAAATAGTATGCTGATCAACTTTTCGTTTCTTATAATGCGTAGTAATGGCAAAAGCTGATTTTTCATCATTGAAAAGGACGGATGTCGTAAAACCGGATGAAAAATTTCGGTTATAATAATTTCGGTCCAGAGGTTCTGCTACAGGTTCTGACGCAATGGATAGAATCGTTTCCTTCGTAAACTGAAATTGTGTAAACGGACTTCTATGTACCTCATACTGGTAGGCATTTGTACTAAGGCTATATTCCAAAAACAGTAGATAAACCTGCCCGTTGCGTACATATGCATCTATAAAATTGGCATCCTTTAACTTATAATTGAACTCTGAAATGAGTTCAAGGTCCTTGTTATAATGTTCAATAAAATAGCCCTTTGGCCTCAATATGATTCCGGTATAGTACGCCCGTACCACTACGGTACCTTCATTACCGTCATCTGCTATGGCCAACATATTGGAATACCTATATTTATCGTTGAATTTTTCCCCGATTGTATAGGTTACGGGTTCGTCCTGGGCATAAGATCCAAAAGCACATATCATGAAAAAAACGAAATAGGCGCAATTTTTTAGCATACCGATTTATTTTACGCTAGGAACCCGGGAAGGAAGCTTTTCTTTTCTCCAAAAAAGCATTGGTGCCCTCTATGAAATCGTCTGTTCCAAAACATGCACCAAAAGCTTCAATCTCCTGCTCATAACCATTAACAGTATTCTTAAAACCCGCATTTATCGCTTTTATTGCATGTGAAATGGCGACCGACGAGTTATTGGTAATTTTACCAATAAGCTTATGGCATAACGGAAGTAGTTCTTCTTGGGTAGTAACATGATTGACCAAACCATAGGAAAGCGCCTGTTCTGCGGTAACCATACCTGCGGTCATGATCATTTCCATTGCCCTACCCTTGCCAACGAGCTGTGGTAAACGCTGCGTTCCGCCATATCCTGGAATGACACCCAAAGATACCTCTGGCAGGCCCATTTTGGCATTATCGCTCGCAACCCTAAAGTGGCAGGCCATAGCCAATTCAAGACCACCGCCCAGTGCAAATCCGTTAATTGCGGCAATTACCGGTGTTGAAAGATTTTCAACAAAATCAAATAATTTCTGTTGCCCTTTCGCCGCTAATTTCTTTCCCTCTTTAACGCTATAATCCGAAAATTCTGAAATATCTGCCCCCGCCACAAAAGCTTTTTCACCACTACCGGTCAAAATAATGGCTTTTATATTTTTATCTTTTTGCAAGCTTTTGAATACCTCATGCAACTCCCCAATGGTCTCCTTATTCAAGGCATTCAATTTATTGGGTCTGTTAATGGTTACAATAGCTGTATTGTTCTCTTTTTGGCGTAGTATCGTTGCGTAAGACATAGTTTTTGTTTTATAGATTACGATTTAGTTTAATTTTCTTTTGGGAATAGAACACAGAAGACCGTACCCTTACCAGGCTGTGAAGTAAATTTAATGGTTCCCTTGTAGGTTTCTACAATGTTTTTCACCATTCCCAATCCCAATCCCATTCCGCTGGTCTTTGTGGTGAATTTTGGTTCAAATATCTTCTCCTCATTAAATTTTTCAATACCAATACCATTATCTGCTACAGAAATCTTTACCATATCTCCTTTTGATGTAACAGAAACCAATACCCGTGGCGATTCTACATCGGGCACGGCCTGTATGGCGTTTTTCACCAAATTGGTGACAACGCGTATGAGCTGGGTACGATCTAACTTAGCGATAATCTCCTCCTCATCCGCAATAAAATGGATGTAATCCTCATTGAAAATATCCAATGCCAATTTCACGATTTTGACTACGTTCAAGGTCTCGTTCTGCTGTGCGGGCATTTCTGCAAAATTGGAGAAAGCGGAGGCTATACTGCTCATCGTATCGATTTGTTGTATGAGCGTATTGGAATATTCCTTCACCTTCTCGTAAATAGTAGGATCATCCGGGTCAAATTTTCGTTCAAAGCTCTGTACGCTCAAGCGCATTGGCGTGAGCGGGTTCTTTATTTCATGTGCCACTTGTTTGGCCATTTCCCGCCAGGCCTGTTCACGTTCGCTACGCGCCAGTTTTGCGGCACTATGGCCCAATTCATCGATCATACCATTATATGCGGATATCAACTTTGCTATCTCTTCCCCCGGGTTCTCAATAAAAATTTTCTTGTTCTGTTTACTAAGATCTGTCCGCTCCATCATATCGGAAATCGTTTCCAAGGAACGGGTGATATACTTGGAGATAAAGAAAGCGAATAAAATGGCCATCAAAAGCATTAATAAGTATACACCGGAAAGTCGCATTAAAAACTCCTTGAGTTCATAATCATTAAAGGAATTATCCTCAAAATACGGTAGATTCAGAATACCGATCGGCTTAAATTTTTGATCTGCGATGTAGGTAAACGAGGCTTGATATTTATCCCCGGCCAAGGCATTCTCGCGCACATAGCGTTTGTTGGGGCTAATTTCCAACTTATTCAGAACTTCCGCATCCAAACACATGGCAATGGAGTCATTGGCAAACTTGGGTCGCGAACTTTTTACAAGTTCCCCATCCAAGCTGTAGATGTTAAAATTCATGTTCTGTACCACCGCAATTTCATAGATCTCGTTTTTAAAAATAAGGTCTAAATTTTCCGTAGTTACTGGATAAGTGGTTTTTTGAATGGCAAGGTCAATACTTTGGCGAATTTGCTCCTCCTTTCGCTCCATCCGATCCTCATGGTAATCCTTGGATTGTTCCCTGTATTGGTACACCGTAACCCCCGCTATCAATACCGATGCAATCAGCACCAAGAATATCATGGATAGGAAAATACGCGACCGTAAAGATAATGTTGTGAGCAAGATTCTTAATTTGAGCTAAAGTTAGCAAATATCGCACCAAAAAAAATTAGGCCTGCTCGTTGTTCAAGCTCTGGTAGCAACCAAAACAGATTGAGTGAAAGCTAATTGAATTATGCCTTCGGATTCCTGTTTCTTATGCGCTTATAGAGTTTTATTCCCATCATAAGCAAAATACCAAGAACAATAATCCCAACAACCCCATAAATCCAGTTGAAGGTTCCCTTTAAGATTACAAGAAATACAACCGCAAAAAGAATAAGCGTAGCGCCTTCGTTCCAGATACGCATATAATTGGAGGTGTAATCAATAGTGTCTCGCTGAAACTTTTTAAAAATTTGATGATTCTTTACATGATAGGCAATAAGTAGAACCACAAAGGTAAGTTTTATGTGCATCCACGGTTGGGTAAGCCACGATGGATAAAGAATAAGCAGCCAAATAGCAAAAAACGTGGCCAATATAGCGGAAGGCCAAGTAATTATATACCATAACCTTTTGGTCATGAGCTTAAGCTGATCCGAAAGAATCTCACATTCCGGTGAGGGTTTATGCGATGCCTCGATATGGTAAATGAACAGCCTTGGAATATAAAAGAGCCCCGCAAACCAGGTGATAACGAAAATTAAATGCAAGGCCTTGATATAGTTGTAATATTCGGTCATCGAAATTCTAGCTACTGGTTCACTAAATAGGTTCAAAGTTAGTAAAACCCTGACCAACTTATTAAACCGATGTATTTACGTAAGGTCGCGCTAACAATAGCAATGCAAAAACCCATTCCACTTTAAAAAATTCAATAGTGGATACGTTAAATCAGAATATCAAAAACAAGGCTTAGGGGAACCTAAATTTACAAACGCTCCCCCAAGCCCACTTCATTTCTCATTTGAAAAAATGCTTATAGTCTTAAAGCCCCTATACCTGTCTCCCAAAGCGTCTTATTATAAGCTGGAATAGCATTATTTTTCAATTGCTCACCTCTAGCCTTTAAACCATTCCATTGGGCATCCAATGTCGCTTTGCGATCAATATTAGGCTGGTTCACCCTGGGGATAGCGCTATTGGTCTGGTTGATCAGGAACAAGTATTCTGCAGTAAACTTATTTGGGAAATTTTCTACATCATCGTAAGCTTTAGATTTCCGTTGTACCATATCCTCATCCCACTTTTTCAAATCTTCCAGTAGTTTTTCCCCTTCTTTTTTTACTGTAGCATCGGTCACCTTTTTAAGCACTTTTTCCAAATCGTCCTGTACGGCATATAGGGTATTGACTAGGGTGTGCATCGCCGTCAATTTCTGTTCGGCATCGGTCATAAAAGCATCATAAGCGGCATATTGTCCCGGTTTCGTTTCATAGGTTGGGACTTCAACAATCTCACCCGTAGTGGAAACGGTCTGCCCATCCACATTCAGTTTAAAAGTATAGGCTCCTGGAGCGGCTTTATGACCGCTAAAACCAGCTTCAATGTAAACACCGGGAATGCCGGGCATTATAGGATACTTCATATCCCAAACAAAACGGTTTAATCCTTCCTTCTTCGATAATAGGGGTGCCGGTGGGGCACCACCTCCCTCATGCGGCACATAGCTAGGGTCCTTTTCCGAACTTATTGTTCTGATAATAGTCCCATTAGAATCTAGGATATCCATAGTGATTTTGGTGCTGTCCTTCAACTTTGGAAGCTCATAATATAATACCACGCCATTGGCAGGGTTGATACCATCAAAAGTATCCCCTCCCTTAAAAGTTTCCGCATTTCCATTCAAAGGACTACTCCAAGATCCGTTATAAGCTTGTTTTGGCTTCAATAGCTTCAAGCCTTTTTTTGTAGCATCATATTGTCCCAAAGCAATGACATCATCCAAAATCCAAAAAGAACGGCCAGAAGTTGCTACAATCATATCTCCATGATGCATTTTCAAGTCCATAATGGGTGTAATAGGAAGATTGAGCTGCAAAGGCTGCCAATTCTTACCCCCATCATAAGAAATATAGACACCTTTTTCGGTACCGGCATACAAGATATCTTTTTTAAAGGCATCCTCTCGTATTACCCGGGTAAAGGCCCCATAAGGGATTCCCGTATTAATGGCGGTCCAAGTCTTGCCATAATCCGTGGTCTTATAAGCTCCTGGGGTATAATCATTAAACTTGTATCTCGTCGTAGCAATGTAGGCTGTTGCGGGGTCATGCGGAGAAACCTCAATCGCATTGATCAAGCTTTCCTTTAAACCCTTAGGCGTTACATTTTCCCAGCTCTCACCTCCGTTCTTCGTAAGGTGTACCAATCCGTCGTCACTACCCGTCCAGATAAAACCTTTTTCATGTGGGGATTCGATCATGTAAGATAGGGTTCCGTAATTTTCCGCACCAACGGCCTCGTTTGTATAAGGTCCGCCACCCTTACCTTGCTTTTCATCCATGTCGCGGGTAAGATCTGGAGAAATCTCTTCCCAGGTCATCCCCATATCGCGTGTCCTCAACACTAGTTGTGCACCGTGGTAATAAGTACCCGGCTCGTGTTTAGATCCAATTATGGGAGCGTTCCAATTATACAAATACTTCATGTCCCTGGCTTCACGTCCCAAATACTGTATCGGGGCAGGCATGATATTTATAGCAGCCTTGGATTTCATGTCCAACACCTCAATGGTACCCAAATAACTTCCACCGAGAACGTAGCGCGGATTATCTGGATCAAAGGCTAAAAATGCGCTTTCACCGCCCGCAGTATAGGTCCAATCCTGTTCGGAAATGCTACTCCTGCCCATAGATGCACTTGCAATTTTGACCGCGGTATTGTCTTGCTGCCCACCATAAATGTTGTAGGGAAATAGGTTATCGACACTAATTCTATAAAATTGGGCGGTAGGCATATTGTCTTGTGTTGACCATGTTTTACCATAATCAAACGTAATGGTAGCACCGCCATCGTCTGCCAAAACCATATTCTTGGAATTATTGGGGTTTATCCATAAATCGTGTGTGTCTCCATGCGGCACCTCTATCGTTTCCCAGGTCTTGCCACCATCTTCCGAACGTAAGGCCGGTGCACTCAGGACATAAACCGTATTTTCATCGTTAGGATCGGCAAATACTTCTATATAATACCAAGCGCGCTGTACCAAACGATTGTCACCACTTACCATAGACCATGATTCCCCTGCATCATTGGATACAAAAAGTCCGCCTTTATCAGCGTCGGAATCACTTTCTACCAAAGCATATACTTTATTGGAGTTTGCTGGACTAACGGCAATGGCCATTTTACCTTTCTCTTCGGGCAGCCCTTTATGAATTTTTTTCCAAGTCTCCCCTGCATCCGTGGATTTATACAATCCACTACCGGCACCACCACTAATTACCATATTGGGCTTACGTTGGTGTTCCCACATAGCGGCGTACATGATTTCAGGGTAATTGGCATCCATTGAAAGTTCTGCCGCACCTGTAAGATTATTTACGAACAAGGTATTTTTCCAAGTGATACCGCCATCGGTAGATTTGTAAATGCCACGTTCCGGATTTCCTTCAAAAAGGGCCCCTTGTGCGGCCACATAGACTACATTGGGATTGGTAGGGTGGATAATAATCCTAGATATGTGTTGGGTCTTCTCAAGTCCCATTTTTTTCCAGGTCTTTCCGGCATCCGTAGATTTATAGACCCCATCACCATATGAGGTCATTACCCCTCTTGGTGCATGCTCTCCCATGCCCACATAAATAATATTTGGGTTGGAGGCGGAAACGGAAACGGCACCAACGGATCCCAGTTCAAAGAAACCATCGGAAATATTCTCCCACCGCTGACCGGCAGATTCGGTTTTCCAAACTCCACCACCGGTGGTCCCCATATAATAGGTCATTGGATCTCCTATTACACCTGTTGCGGTTACGGAGCGCCCTCCCCTAAACGGACCAATATTGCGGTACTTTACAGGTGCAAAATAATCGTTGGCCGTTTGTGCAAAAGTGATGCTGGCAACCAGCACCGTTACGAGAAAGATGTGAATTTTTTTCATGTTATGGTATATAGTTGGTCCTCTGAGGGTTATTTATTTCATTAGTATAAGCGCAGTCGAGACACAAGTTCCTGGGTTCTCTACTGCGCTTTACACTTTAGGGATTGCTGTTTTATTCCTCTACAAATAAATAATTCAATTTCAATTCATTAAAAGCAGCATTGAATGCTTGTAGCTCTGAAGATAGTACAGCATCAAAAATTGAAAGCTCCTTATTTATTTTAGCGGTCAATTCATTCTTTACCGCAATATCTTGGTCCGTAGGCGGAAAATCGTCCAAAGAAACCAAACTATTCAAGTGTCCTAGTTTGTTCGTCAACTTTATTGGAAAGTTCAACGGATCTTGACCGCTTCTGTTTTGGGTCTGGTATAGGGCCTTTTCAACCTCTCCCAATTTATCTTTCATTGTTTTGGCCTTTTCTATCAATTCCTTGGTACGTGCATCATCTTTATATTGTGCTGTGAAAGCATTCAATTGCTCCGTCACGTTCCTAATTTTTTTGATGGATTGGTGCGCCTTGTCAATCGTGGTATTAACATCTGTAATGAAGTCGAACTGTTTTTGCATGTCCGCAACCGTACTTTCCGATCTTGGGTCTGGCAAAATAGTAAAGGTTTCAGCCGCACTTGTACCATTTACCGCAAGGTGTACCTTATAATTCCCCGGTACAGCCTTGGCGCCATCCAAATTGGCCCACCATAAAATCATGCCCTCCAATTTTTCGGCTCCCTTACCACGGGTGTCCCAGACAAAAGTATTGCCGCCTTTTTTGACTTCCAGCTTTTTTACCTCTGCCGCATTGGTTCCTTTACCTTTTTTAATATGGTTGCTATAGGTTGCCAAGGTATCGCCTGCCATACTGGTATAGGTTAACCGGACCGTATCCTTTTCCATGTAGTCCTTAAGCAAAAAGTGTGTGATAACCCCATTCTCCAAATTCTGACCTTCTGTTTTGGAAGGTGTCTTGGAAGCCCTTCCTTTGGTACGGTAGGTATCTTTTGGTTTGAACAAAATGGTATTCGCATTTTTCTTACTCTCATCCAACTGATGCAAAACCGTTAGGTCGTCAATAATATAAAGGCTTCTCCCTTGCGTGGCCACGATAAGGTTGTTATTTTTCAGTGCTAAATCTGTGATAGGAACAATAGGAAGGTTCATTTGAAACGAAGACCATTTTGCTCCATCATCAAAAGAGATGTACATACCGGTTTCCGTACCGGCATACAATAAACCTTTCTTCTTTGGATCTTCACGAAGGACCCTTGTAAAATGCTCGGCTGGAATACCATTGGTGATTTTTGTCCAACTTTTACCGTAATCCGTTGTTTTGTACAGATAAGGCTGAAAGTCGCCTAATTTGTACCGGGTTGCAGCTACATAGCAGGTACCCTCATCAAAATAGGAAGGTTCTATGCTGTTCACCATTGACCATTCTGGCATATTCGATGGCGTAACATTTTCCCAAGTGGCACCGGCATCTTTGGAAACATGGATTAATCCGTCATCACTCCCTACCCATAGCAAGCCTTCTTTCAACGGACTTTCATTGGCCGCAAAAATGGTGCAATAGTATTCTACACTTGTATTATCCTGTGTGATAGGACCCCCACTGGAAACCAATTTTGTAGGGTCGTTTCTTGTTAGGTCTCCACTTAAAACCTCCCAACTCTGCCCTTCGTTCTCACTAAGGTGAACGTGTTGTGAGAAGGTATATAGCTTGCTAGGGTCATGCCTGCTGAACATAATAGGGAAATTCCACTGAAAACGATACTTCATGGCTTCCGCACCTGCTCCCATTGGGTTATCTGGCCAAACATTGATTCCCCGTACGGTTCCTTTATCATGGTTGACACGGGTAAGGAAACCATCATAACTACCGCCGTAAACGATATCATTATTTTCAGGATCTACCGCAATATGTGCAGATTCGCCCCCTGCAGTCTCCTGCCAATTATCCTCGTTTATGGAACTACCGTCACTCCTATGTTCTATACGTAGGGTGGAATTATCTTGTTGCGCTACATAAATACGGTACGGAAAGGAATCATCTGTCGTCACCCTGTAGAACTGTGCCGTTGGTTGGTTGTAATAGGTACTCCAGGTCTCACCCCCGTCGTAAGACACCTGTGCGCCACCATCATCTCCAATAATCATGCGCTGGGAATCTTCTGGGGATATCCATAAATCATGGTGATCACCATGTGGTGCGTTAAACGTAGAAAAGGATTTTCCTCCGTCGGTAGACTTATGGTAATTCACGTTAAGCACATACACCACATCCTCGTCGCCCGTATCTGCATATACGCGTGTGTAATACCATGCGCGTTGTCTTATCTTGCGTTCTTCATTAACTAAAGTCCATTTCTTACCTCCATCGTCCGAGCGATATAAACCCCCTTTTTCCTTATTCTCTACAATGGCCCAGACGCGATCGGAATTTTTAGGGGATACGGCTACTCCCATGATGCCTAAGGTATCTTTTGGAAAGCCCTCGTTTTTAGAAATTTCTGTCCAGGTCTCTCCACTATCCATACTCTTCCAAAGTGCAGAACCTTCACCACCACTTATGAGGCTGTAAGGCGTACGCTTGGCATGCCAAGTGGAGGCATATAGAATTCT
Organism: uncultured Flavobacteriaceae bacterium; assembly: GCA_963793365.1. Classification (GTDB taxonomy): domain Bacteria; phylum Bacteroidota; class Bacteroidia; order Flavobacteriales; family Flavobacteriaceae; genus Maribacter. The sequence continues at coordinate 101,119 of CAWBZP010000008.1, forward strand.
TGGATTATTAGGATCAAAGGTCAAATCTACGGCACCGGCCTGTTCGTGTACAAAAAGTACTTGCTTCCAATTTTGTCCACCATCGGTACTTTTATAGATGCCACGATCTTTTGTGGGCTTATAGATATCCCCCAATACTGCCGCATACACGGTATTATAATCGGTAGGGTGTACCCGTATACGGGGCACGTGCCTACTTTTTTCCAGCCCCGCTGATGTCCACGTTTTACCGGCGTCCACTGTTTTCCAAACACCATAACCAGACGAGACATTACCACGAAGTGTCTTTTCACCACCACCTACATAAATGACGTTCGGGTCACTTTTAGCAACCTCGACCGCCCCTATACTACCTCCAAAATATCCGTCGGAAATATTGGCCCAGGTACGGCCACCATCCATAGTTTTCCAGACACCGCCACCGGTAGCCCCAAAATAAAAGAGATTGGGCTCGCCCGGCACTCCGGTAACTGCAGCCGACCGGCCTCCACGAAAAGGCCCTATTAAACGGTAATCCAAGCTGGAGTACAGTTCTTCCGGATAGGTAGGGGTTACAGGCTGCGATTTGTTTTTTCGTTGTGCAATTGCCGATACAGGCAAAAGGAGTAGTACTAGCCCTAAAAGGCCAGCTTTGGTAAGTACGGTTTTCATTTTCTAAGTTTGCTATTAGTCTTGGCTAAAATTAAACAAAATGTTAGAAAATTGTTGCTTATACAGGATTATAAAACCCGAGTTATCAAAATATTTATCAAATTAACACTCCCGGGCAAAAATCCTTCTGATTTCTCCAAGGGCCCAAAACTATACCTTACTAGGTTCTAAGTTACGCTTTACCGTTTTTCGATTTTGAACGAGGCCTTGCACATCCTCCAAGGCCAGATATAAACAAGGAACAATGACCAGAATTATCGCCGTGGCAAAAACGATACCGAATCCTAAGGAAATCGCCATCGGAATCAAATAAAATGCTTGGCTCGATGTTTCTAAAATAATAGGCGCCAATCCTCCAAAGGTCGTCATGGTCGTTAGAATTATAGGTCGAAACCTTCTTAACCCTGCCTCGTGGATCGATTGGTAAATGGGGTCACCTTCCTTTCTCCGCTTATTGGCATAATCAATCATGATTAGGGAGTCATTAACCACTACCCCGGATAATGCAATTACTCCCATTAAGCTCACCAAGGACAAATCATAGCCCAATAGAATATGACCTATAACCGCACCTACAATTCCAAAGGGAATGGCGGTCATAACTATTAAAGGTTGCAAGTAACTGCTAAAGGCGATGGCAAGGAGCGCATAAATCAATAACATGGCAATTGAAAAGCCCGCTTTTAAGGTATTGGTACTCTCCCGCATATCCGCTTGGCTACCTTCAAAACTCCAGGTGATTCCCGGAAAGTCAGCTCTCAACTGGGGCAGGGTTTCCTCTTGCACCGAGGCAATGACCCGGCCTACCGCATTGGCAGGTTCTACGTCCATACCAACATTTACTACCCTTCGGCCATCTCTCCGATTTATACTACTGAAAGCCTCACGCTCTTCTATTTCCACGACATCCATTAAGGGAACCTCAACACCATTGGGAGTTCGAATTAGAAACTTCTCTAAATTTTTGATATCCTTACGTTCTTCCAAAGGTAGTTTAACCCGCACTTCTATCTCGTTCATACCGCGTAACTGTCGCATGGCCAATGCCCCGAAAAACCCATTACGTACCTGGCGCCCAACCTCATCAGAAGTAAGGCCAAGATTACGCCCTTGCGGCAGCAACTTAAAGTCGTACTGCATTTTTCCCTTGTTGTAATTATCCGTTACATCACGGGTGTTCGAAAAAGCCTGCATTCGTTCTACAAATGCGGTACTGGCACGCTCGAGCACCTCAATATCGGAATGGCTTAAATCAATACTGATATCCTGGCGTGCCCCACCGGGCCCACGTTCGGCCTCAAAAGTAATCTGGTCCACTCCTTCGATATCCCCAATATTATCCCTCCAAAGGGCAATCACCTCTGCAGCGGTAATATCCCTTTGGTCTGGGGGCAACATCACGATTTCAACATCAATAAAATTTTGTCCTCTAACATTGGTTTTTATCCCTTCGGCTACTTCATAAAGGTTATGTTCCTCAAACATGCGCTGGGTAGAAGCTGAGATAGCATAGGCTACTTTAGCGGCTTGATCGGGCGTAGTACCCACAGGCAGGCGCACTCCCGCTTCAATTTCGTCCGCGGCAACCTCGGGCATCATAATCATACCCATATGGCCACTATAGCCGTATCCACCAACGATGAGTAAAAGTGTTACCGCTGCGCTTAAGGTGATGTACCTGTATTTCAAACAAAGATCAAGGAACGGACGGTAATGATTGTTTATAAATCGGTCAAAACCATTCGCAAAAGAACCTTGCCATCCTTCTAGTTTAAGTACCCATTTATTCTTGGTTTCCTTCTTTTTGATATGGGCCAAATGCGACGGTAATATGAAAAGCGCCTCAAGTAAGGATACGGCCAAAATAACAATAACGACCGCAGGAAGCGGTTGCCAAAACTTACCGGTCTCCCCGGGCATAAATAGCAAGGGAACGAAAGCGATTATCGTAGTAACAATACTGAATACGACCGGCTTTGATACGTCCTTTGTTCCCGCTATGGCGGCCTTCATGGGACTCAATCCCTTTTGCCGGTATTCATAAACGTTTTCGCCCACTACAATGGCATCATCTACTACTATACCAAGTACCACAAGGAACCCGAACATGGATATCATGTTTACGCTGATGCCGATGAGCGGCAACAGAATCATTCCCCCAATAAAGGACACCGTCATCCCCATCATCACCCAAAAAGCCAGGCGGTATTCTAGAAAGAGGGTTAAAATAATCAGGACGATGATAATGGCCAGCACCCCGTTTTCCGTAAGTAGCGAAAGTCGTTCTCTATAATCTGCGGCACGGTTGCTATCTGTACGGTATTTTATACCCGGGGGTAGTTGAAAATTTTCTAAAATTCCGTTGGTGACATCGGCAATCCTTAAAGGGGATTGATCACCGATTCTAAATATGCGCAACTCCACATAATTTTCTTGATTGAATTGACCGTGAAATCCTGTTTCTTCAAAACCATCGGTTATCGTTGCTATATCGCTTAGAGAAACATTTGCACCATCCTCAGAGGACACAATGGTAATACCACCGTATTCCTTTGCCCATTGCTTGCGCTCTTGCATACGCAGTAAAATTTCTCCGCTCTGTGTTTGTACCGCACCCGCGGGTACATCATTACTGCTTTGCCGGATAATATCCGCAACCTGACCCAGCGTTAAATTGTATTTCTGAAGCGTACGCCTTGGAATTTCTATGCGTGTTTCATAATCGGGTACGTTCCCCAGTTCTACCTGAGTAATTTCTGGATTATTGAGCAGAATTGTACGAAGACGTTCGGCAAGTTGCCGCAAAGTCCAAATATCGGCAGCCCCGTAGAGACCAATTTGCAGCACATCCCTTTGGCGGGACTGTAAGCGTACTTCGGGACGCTCAATATCATCTGGGAAAGTCTGGATTCGATTAATCGCTTGATCGATGTCTTGAAACGCCGTCATCCGTTCGGAGCCGGCAACCAGTTCAATAGTAATCTGTCCCGAGCCCTCGTTCGCCTCGGATACAATTTCCTTGATACCCTGTACGCCACGCACGGCCTCTTCCACCGGCTGCAAAACGCCCTGTTCCACTTCTGCAGGGGAAGCGCCCGGGTAAGCTACGGAAACCTCAACAAAATCGAGCTGAAACTCCGGAAACACTTCTTTCTGTATCGTATACATGGTAAATAATCCCCCACCCAACAATACCAACATCAACAAGTTAGTGGCAATAGAATTTCTAGCCATGTATGCAATGGCGCCTTCTTTTCTTCTGGTTTTCTCTTTTTCTTTCTTTTCCATCTTAGCTTTTCTTATTGCTTCATCTCTTGGCCTGGCGCATTGGTTGCCGTACGTAGTCCAATACCATTGCTTACGGTGCTCAAATCTGTAATGATTACTTTTTCCCCATCCTCCAATCCGTCGCGTATGTAGGCATGTGTATCATCTGTAAGTACAATTTCCACTTTTCTTATTTCCAACTTCCGGTCTTTCATGACCCAGACGGTCTCATTGCTTCTAACATAATCCCTATCCAGTCGAACAACATTAGGTATGGGATCCGCTTGAATGTTGACTTCCACAAATGTCCCGATCATCAATTTCTGCTTTCCTTCCAATTCCTTCGATGTTGCTAACGGATCCGTAACTTTTACCAAAACCCGGGCTAATCTGGTCTGCCCATCAAGTGCGCCTATCTGCCTGTCCAAGTACCCTTCCCGATAGGCATCATCGGGCCATGCCGAAGAATTTTCGATACGCACAGAGGCTCCTTTTTCCGAATTATTTTTCGGAAAACTCAACCATTGTAATTTGGACACCGGAACTGTAGCAATGACCCAGTACTCTTTTATACCCACGATACGGCCCAAAATATCGCCCTGTGCAACGAGGGACCCTTTAGTTACATTTTGGCTCAATATATGGGCATCGAAGGGCGCTCTAATTGTTGTTCGCTCAAGATTGAGCTGTGCCTGGTCTACCGCAGCTTTTGCCGCCCCTATGGTCGCTTTAACAGCATTAAGCTGTGGCTTTCTAAGCACCAATTGACGCTCCTCTTCAGAAAGTGGATTGCTGCCAAACAGGGAATCATCTGCAATGAGTTGTAAATCCTGTACCGCAATCTGTTGGCGCCCCATTTCCGTATCCAAGGTGGTCTGGGATTGCATAAACTCACTCTTACGGAGTTCTAAGGTATTACGGAAGTCAGCGGGATCAATTTGTAAAAGCACTTGATTCTTTTGAACAAAACCGCCCGGCGTAAAAGCGGGGTCCCTACGAATCACTTGACCGGAAACCAATGGACTCAAATTTACGTCCTCAACGGGCTGCACCGTCCCCGTAGCCACAATGATGGGTTCAAAGGTTCCTTTTTTTATACTCATGACATCTACAAGCATTGCGGTTTCAATACTGGCTCCTTCTTGTTGCGCTTCCGGCTCCGTTGAAAAGATAAGTGCAGTAATTACCAACCCCCCGCCAATAATGGCCAAGCAAATCCAAAGTATTTTTTTGTTATTCATAAAATTCTTTTCGTTTTTCTCAATTTCCCAAGGTCCTTCCGGTTTCGAAGCCTCCCGCCAAAGCCCTATACAATCCTATGCGGGCTTGCACTTGCCTCAACTGTGCGACTACGTAATCGCGGCGCAACTGCTGTTCCTGGTCTAAACCTAAAAGAACATCCAAATAAGGGCTAAAACCATTTAGAAATTCAACCCGTAGTTGTTTGTTGCTTTTAGCAGCGAGTTCTAACTGACGGTTAATGTTCTCTGAGCGCTTCCTTTGCATGATATCCTGCACCAAACCATCCTCCACCTCCTGAAAGGCCACCAAAGTTGCCTGGCCGTACTCAAATAATCTTTGCTGTTTAATAGCCTCGTTTCTATCGACCTCTGCACTCAGTTGCCCTCCGTATAATAAAGGAGCCAATAAATTACCTGCTATGGAGTAGGCCCAATTATCAAAAAGATTTGCGAAATTATTGGCCCGTAATTGACCCCTAGTATTTAAGGAAATTCTTGGGTATTTGTTTCGCACGGCAGAAGCCATGTCACGGTCCGCCGCGAGCAATAAGGAATAGGACTGTTGCAAATCTGGTCTGCGACGCACCAATTCCAACGGCAGGCCAGTTACCGGGAGCTCTGGTAAGTTAGGTAATTCTGAATATTCAAAAGCAGTGCTTTCGTGGGGCTGTCTACCTAAAAGTACCGAGAGTTGATTTTCCAAAAGACTAACGTTGGTACTAAATATGATTTGTTGTTCTTTGGTACTTTCCAGCAATTGTGCTTGCCTAAGAATATCCACGGCCCTTATTTGCCCTCCCACAAAGCGGGAACGAATCAGTTTAATGATATCCTCATTAGTGGCAATTTGTTCTTCGGTTATTTTCAATTGTTGTTTTGCAGCCTGTAGTTGAAACCATGTAGTAGCTATTTCCGCAGAAAGTGATATGGAAGCGGTACGGTAATCGAAAAGACTGGCTTCGGCCCTAAGTTTTTCAGCCTGTACCCCGGTTCTAATACGACCCCATAAATCTACCTCATAGGAAGCCGATAACCCCAATTGTGTATTTTCCCCACCCCTAAAATCATTTACGGGAAAATTTTCCGCAGTCTGCGCAGAGGCATCTATTTGAGGCCATTTGATGGACGCTTCCCTAGAAACGGTAGCTTTAGCGGCTAAAAATTGCTGCCAAGTGGCGGCCAAATCAAAATTCGCCTGCAAAGCACTATCTATAAAGCTATTTAATTGCTCATCCTCAAAAACTGTCCACCATTTATCTGGCACCGTTGTCTCTCCCGAAATGGAAAAATCGGCAGCAACGTCCATGGGCGCATTGTAGGATGGGATTTTAGGACCACAGCTCATCAATAATAAAAGGATGGCAAAGGGCCAATTAATTTCTTGCCCGATTGATTTTTTTAGCAAAAAGGGAAATCTGGACATGTACTCTTTATAATTAAGGATACTAAATTTGTTTTATGAAATAACTGACCTCTTAAAGATAAGGTATTTGAAAACCACTGCTATTTTATTAACATTAGTAGTATCGATGGTGGTATTACTTGAAGCGATAGGGCTAAAATTGAACAGGCCCATCAAATTTCAATTCGTGTGCTCCCTATTACCCGCTCTATCCGCTCTTCTAAGGTTTACGGCATATTACATGAAAGTATTCCTATATTTAGCCCAACAAACCAAAAAATTATGAAATTCTACAAGCCTTGTCTAAAATTAATTGCATTGCTCATCCTCGTAAACGGTCTTGGTATGGTTACCGCACAGGCACAAACCAAAGCGTTTCTATATGGTGATGCCTTACCAGACGCCCCTGAGCTAAGCGCAAGAGGGCAATACACTGTTGGTGTGCAAACGGTGAATCTTATCAACCCCGCACAAGTAGATGTTTTAAATTCGGCCAAAGGTGTAGATCCATTATACGACAGACCGCTTACGATTGAAGTTTGGTACCCCGCTATTACGGACGAAAATGCTCAACCTATTACCTACAATGAAGTTATGGGAACGGCAAACGATAGTTTACGTCCTTTAATACCCTTCACCTTTGAAGGTAGGGCTTATAAAGATGCACAACCGATTACAACAGATGGGAAATTTCCTTTGATCGTTGTCTCCCACGGTTACGTAGGATCACGTTTCCTAATGACCTATTTAACAGAAAATCTGGCCTCAAAAGGATATGTCGTTGCCGCCATTGATCACACAGATTCAACCTTTAAGGATGCAAATGCCTTTCAGAGCACCTTGCTCAATAGGCCCAAGGATATCCGTTTTGTAATCGATGAAATGGAAAAGTTGGGCACCGATGGATCTAAAAGCAACTTGGCCGGACTTGTTGATGCGGATAATACAGGTATCATAGGTTATTCCATGGGAGGTTACGGTGTTCTCAATGTTGGGGGTGCGGGTTATAGTGACGCCCTTGCCGGTTTTTTTACGGGGATGACCGGCGGTAGTAGTGCCATTACCGTAAACTTGGCCAGCAATGAAGCCTATCAAAAGCAAAAAGACACTAGAATTAAGGCCGTCGTAGCCTTTGCCCCGTGGGGAATGGAGCGCGGTGTTTGGGATGCGGAAGGCTTGAAAGGGTTAAATACCCCAACCTTTTTTATCGCGGGTAGCGAGGACGATATTTCCGGCTATGAAAAAGGCATCAAAGCTATTTACGAGGGCGCCGTTAACGCAGACCGCTATTTGTTGACCTATATGAATGCAAGGCACAATGTTGCGCCCAATCCACCTCCAGCAGCGGCATTGGCGCCAGGATTACATATCGATGAATATTATAGGTATGCCGAACCTTCTTGGGACCAACGTAAATTGAACAATATTAACCAACACTTTGTTACCGCTTTTCTGGGGATACATTTGAAGCAAAAAGACTACGCCAAATTTTTGGACCTGCAGCAAGATTCAAACGAAAAAGATTGGACCGGTTTTAAGCCTAGATCTTCAACGGGAATGGAATTGTTGCATGCCGATGCAAATAAATAGTGCTGTTATTTTCTTGGAATGGAATTTACATTCACTAATGCGGCGTACCTAGTCTCTACATTGATCAATTCGAAAAGTTGCCATAACCATACTAATATGCTCATGGGTAGCAGTAAAAAAAGGATAAAAATCATTGTTAGGCAGTTTTGAATTCTATCCCTATTTACGAAAAAAGTAGTTTAGGGTTTGGTTTGCCAAATGTTTTATGCGGCAACCAAGGTCGAATTGATTTCCTTTCGTAAGTAGTACCCTGTTACTAGGGTCGCCAGAACATCTGCAATGGGGAAGGAAATCCACACCCCCAATTCCCCCAAATAATTGGGGAGAATTAAAATAAGCGGAATAAAGAAAAAGCCCTGCCTACATAGGGTCAGCAATAACGCAGGAACGGCTTTTCCAATCGCTTGAAAATAGGCCGCCCCTATGAGCTGTAATGCGATGATTGGTGTTGCTGCAAACACCCAGCGCATAGCAGCCGGTGTGTTTTCAAGGACAAATGCATTGGTAGCCATTTCTACTTCGCTCATATCCGGTTTATGGCTAAGAAAGAGGCCCGCAATTTCAGCCGGAAAAAGCATCAAGCCGGCAAAAACGATAGTCGCTAAAATGGCGGCATATTTGATGGCAGTGTAAATCGATTCTTTTACCCGTTCATATTTTTCTGCACCGTAATTGAATCCGGCAATTGGCAGAAAACCCTGTGTAACCCCAAAGACCGGGAATAGGGCAAACATCAACATTCTTCCAATAATCGCGTAAACGGCCACCATGGCCTCGCCTCCCAGGTTAAAAAGGATGTTGTTCATTAAAAGATAGATAATACTTACTACTGCCTGCCTGGAAAGGGTTACGAAACCCAGAGAGCTAATTTCCTTTAAAATGTCGAAGTTGATACCAAAATAGCTTGGATTGAGCTTCAATTCCGAATGTTTGGAAAGAAAAAAATAAAGGATATAACTAAAACATAAAAAGTAACTAATGGTCGTTGCCCATGCCGCACCTTCCATTCCATAATCCAGAACATAGATAAAAATATAATCCATCAACAGGTTTCCTACCGATGGAATTATCATCGCAATCATTGCGAACTTGGGCTTGCCTTCTGCCCTAATTACGGAGTTCCCCATCATGTTCAACGCCAACAACGGAACCCCATATAAAACGATGACATAATATATCTTGGCCATCTCAAAAATGGAACCTTTTCCGCCAAAAGCGGGTATAAGGCTATCCACAAACGTAAGGCCTAAGAGCACCATTACAATGGTAATCAATAAGGTGAAGCTTATCTGATTCCCAAATGTTCGTAGCGCTTTCTCCTTATTATCCGCACCTAGTGCCCTTGAAATTATACTGGCACCTCCAATTCCTATCGCCATGCCCAAAGCACCTATAAAAAAGGAAACCGGCAATACCACGTTAATCGCCGCTATAGCAATGGAACCTATCCAGTTACCCACAAAGATAGAATCGACCAAAACATTGAGCGACATTACCAAAATACCAATACTAGCCGGTAAGGCTTGTTTAATGAGCAAACTAGGAATAGAATCGGAGCCCAATTGCTCTGAAGAAACGTTTGCCATTTAAAATTTTTTTGATTTTTACTATTGCACGCCTAAATGCTCTATGCGAGGACCTTGGAATTCCGGTTAATTTCATGGGTACTATAATTCCAAACGGAATAGACATGGTTCTCCATAAAAATCTTGATATCCGCTAGGGAGGAAAGTTCTTTATCTAAGCCATGGTTGCTTAACTTCTCCCGTAAAGGCTGCAACCTTGATTCAATTTCCAGAATTGTCATTTGTGCAAATTAAATTTTTAATTATTCAAGGTGATTGTGGTACCCCTAAAATCCATCACCACACCCTTGAGTAGATGACCGACTTCCAATCGGCTAACCATTTATAAGCTGGGCGTAACGGCAAGCTCCCCGGTACGTTCCCATTCGTTCACCCATTTGGCCATAACCTTGACCCAGTGTTCACTGTCGTTTAAACAGGGGATATGCTTGTATGATTCTCCACCAGCTTCTTCAAACTGCTCCTTACCTTCCATGGCAATTTCTTCCAAGGTTTCAAGGCAATCGCTCACAAAAGCAGGGGTTATTACGGCCAAACGCTTTTTACCTTCCTTTGCCAAGCGCTCAAACTCATAGTCCGTATAAGGTTTCAACCAGGGGTCACCCGCCAACCGCGATTGAAAGGAACTACTTACCTGTTCATCCGGCAATCCTAAATATGCTTTTACCATTTCCGTGGTATCGTAAACCTGATGCCTATAGCACGTGTTATGGGCCACGGAATTTATGGAGCAACAGCTACCGTCTATCTTGCAGTGGAATCGTGTGGGGTCACTTTTTCTAATATGACGCTCTGGAATACCATGGTAGGAAAACAAAATGTGATCATAGTCGAAATCCTTAAGCCCATCTTTAATACTTTCAGAAAGGGCCTGGATATAGTCCGGATTTTTATAAAAAGCGGGTAAGGTGGTTACCTCCATTTCAGGGAAGTGGCGTTGCTGTTCTTCCAACACCTTGACCACCACGGTCTCATAACTGGACATGGCATAGTGCGGGTATAATGGAACCAATAACACTTCATCCACCCCTTTTCCCTTGAGCTGCTGCAACGCTTTCGTTATGGTCATTGTTCCATAGCGCATCCCCAAGGCGATCGGCATTTCTGTATGTTCCTTTAATTTTTGTGTAAAACGTTCAGAAAGGACAATTAATGGAGAGCCTTCATCCCACCAAATCTTTGCGTAGGCCTTGGCAGATTTTTTTGGTCTGGTTTGCAATATAATTCCCTTGACTAAAATTGCACGTAACCATTTTGGGGCGTCAATTACCCGTTCATCCATTAAAAACTCATCCAAGTAGGGCTTAACATCTTTAGGGGTAGGACTGTCCGGTGAGCCCAAGTTGACCAATAATACTCCTTTCATAGCGCAGTCATTCAATTTTCTTTGCAAAAATAACACTTGATAACTGATGATATTTTAATTTTTGGCAATAGTTTTTCTATACCCTTATAAAGCATGCCAATATGTGCCCGATAAATTTTTTGTACTATTAAAATTTAGTAAGTTGTTCCGTCCCTCTAAAATTAAAATCAGCATTATGAATACATTCTTTGATACCGTACCAAAAAGCGCTTTATATTTCTTTATAGCCTCGCTGATTGCCATACTAATTGGTTATTGGGTAATCTCATATTTTTTTAGAAAATACGGTAAGGACCCAAAATATTTACTCCCAGAAGGTGCATTCAAAAAAATAAGTAGGCCCATCCTTTTGATGTTCTTTTCAATATTGATTCGTTCAGAATCCTTGCGTTCTTTATTACAAATGGAAGAACATCAATACTGGTTTAGAAAGGCCAGTACGCTTCTTTTCATATTCTCAATGACCTGGTTGGCCCTTAACCTGTTAAAAATGGTAAAAAGGGTAGTCATCAGCAATTATGATGTAGGTGCTGCTGATAATTTAAAGGCTAGAAAAGTATACACACAATTCAACATCTTGGAGCGTATTTTTATGTTCCTGATTATTTTACTGGCCATAGGGGCGATGCTTATGAGTTTTCAAGGTATTCGTGAATTGGGGGTAAGCATTTTTGCCTCTGCGGGTGTGGCCGGTATCATTATTGGTTTCTCTGCCCAAAAGATGATCGGAACCATTTTGGCCGGTATACAGATTGCCCTTGCCCAACCCATAAAAATTGATGATGTGGTCATTGTAGAAGGGGAATGGGGACGCATCGAAGAGATTACCCTAACCTATGTGGTGGTAAAAATCTGGGACAAAAGACGTTTGATCGTGCCCACGCCTTATTTTATTGAAAAGCCGTTCCAAAACTGGACGAAGAGCTCTTCCGATATTTTGGGAACCGTTTTTCTATATACCGATTATAGGGTACCGTTCGATGCAATTCGTGATGAATTGACAAAAATTCTTGAAAACTCGGAACTCTGGGATAAGGAGGTCAATGTCATGCAGGTAACGGATAGCAAACAAAATTGTGTAGAAATAAGAGCCTTAATGAGCGCCAAAGATTCGCCTACGGCTTGGGACTTGCGGGTGCATGTTCGCGAAAAACTGATAACCTTTTTACAGGACAATTACCCGGAAAGCATCGCTAGAAATAGGGTCTTGTTAGAAAAACCTGAAGAAGAGCCTAGTAATTCCTAATTTTACGGTATGAAATTGACAATTAGTACGCTATTATTCGTGATTTTTTCAACAGTAGGATTTTCACAGGAAGTTACTTGTTCCCCAAAGGACAGGAAAGCCGTTGAGGAAAAAATAAAGGCTATACAGGAGTTGGCAAAACCTGATTTTGGTGCTACCCTCGTTGCTGTAGGCAAGACCTTTCTAAAGACACCTTACGTGGCCAAAACCTTGGAAGTTGGTGACACCGAGACCTTGGTCGTAAACCTTCATGGGCTTGACTGCACAACCTACGTAGAAAACGCCTTGGCATTCTCCATGCTCCTAAAACAGAAGGAGTACACCTTTGATGCCTATGTGAACAATCTTGAGATTATTCGCTACAAGGATGGTGCAATGAACGGGTATGCATCACGTTTGCACTACTTTTCTGAATGGATTGCAAATAATGCGGAGAAAGGCTTGTTAAAAAACATCACCAATGAAATTGGCGGGACCGAAATCAAGAAGAATATTGATTTTATGAGTTCGCATCGCGATTTATATCCATTTCTGACCGATGCATCGAACTTTAAGCAACTAAAAGCTTCCGAAAATTACCTAAACAACCAAACCATCTGTGTCTTGGCGCAGGATAAAATTGCGGAAAATGAGCATTTGATCCAATCAGGAGATATTATTGCATTGGCCACATCGATTGACGGCTTGGATGTGACACACACCGGGATTGCCACGCGTGAAAAAGACGGAAGAATTCATTTATTGCACGCTTCCACCGGTTCTATGGAAGTCGAGGTATCCAAACTTCCCTTGGCTGCATATCTTGAGGGGGTAAAAAATAACACCGGCATCATGGTGGCACGGCCATTGTAATTTCATTCCTTTATCTAATTCCCTGCCAAGGCCAATAAATATTTTTTGGGGGTGGTATTGTATTTCTTCTTAAACGCCGCAATAAAATGACTCGCCGTGCTATATCCTATTTTCAAGCCAATTTCATTGACATTATATTGACCGGTCTCTAAAAGCCTTTTGGCATAGTCCAATTTATAATCGAACAAAAAGCTATACACAGAGTCGCCATAAATCTGCTTAAACCCTTCCTTTAAACGCTTTAGACTAAGGCCAATTTCGGCGGCCAGTTCCGGTAAGGTTGGGGGTTCGGCCATGTTGGCCAAAATAATTTCTTTCGCCTTCTTGATTTTTTTTACATTTTCTTCATCAGCCAGGTAAGGGCACTGTTCAATATCCGCATTCGGGCTTTTATTGAAATACAAGGCAATTAGCTCATATATTTTGCCTTTTACATATAAGGCCTTTATGGATGGATGAAGGTTATAATTAATAATCTGGCTAAGAATTACCGCTATGGACGGCGAAAAGGGTTCTTGTGCATAATATTTCTTCTCTTGGTTATCCGTACTTAAAAAAGGAATATAATTTGCTTCCGAAGTAAACAAGGTGTGGAATTTTCTCAAGGTCATGACGACGGAAACAACCGAAGAACTTTGGGAAAGTTCTAGATGCAACGGCAAATCCACCTGCGTATTAAATAGCAAAAGTGAATTCTCCTCGGTTACGTTCAAGGTATAATTGCCCTGGTTGAATACAAAAAGTCCCTTCCCTTTCAAGCAAAAGTGAAATTGTATAAACCGTTTATTAATATCGCGTTTGTACGCCACCGTTGTCTCCTCCTCATTTTGGAATTTTAAAACATAAAAGCCATCCTCTATCAACACCTCATCGAACGAACCTTGAGCGTTATTTTCTATTTCCATTCTTCTCCAATTATTTTTTATCTATTTAGAAAGCATCTAAATAAAGCTAAATCTATTCACTGTTAAGCCTATAAATTTATGGTAATTCAACGAAATTAGGTCTAATTAGGTCTAAAAATTCTGCAGTCGACACTTATTGTACCGCTAGCGTTATTTTAAGTTATTCTTAGCCCATATTTTTGTGCCTCCTTATGAAGGACTATCATATTTCTAAGCATAACTCCTTTTACACCATTGGTCTCAACTATAAAAAGGCCGATGCTGAATCTCGTGGTAAATTTAGTTTGGACGATGTAGCGGTAAAAAAACTGCTTGTAAGTGCCAAGGAACAAGGAATTGATGGTCTTTTGGCCACCTCTACCTGTAACCGTACGGAACTTCATGGTTTTGCGCAACATCCCTTTCAACTGATCAAACTTCTTTGCGATCATTCCAACGGCACCGTTGAAGCCTTTCAGGAAGTGGCGTACGTTTATAAGAACAGGGAGGCTATAAACCACCTTTTTCGTGTTGGAACGGGATTGGACAGTCAAATATTGGGGGATTTTGAAATTATAAGCCAGCTAAAACAAAGCTTTAAGCGTTCAAAGGAGCTTGGTATCGCCAACCCGTTTATAGAGCGTTTGTGTAATAGCATTATACAAGCGAGCAAGCGCATTAAAAACGAAACTGAAATCTCTTCTGGAGCCACCTCGGTTGCCTTTGCATCGGTTCAATATATTTTAAAGAACGTAGCCGATGTTTCCGATAAGAATATCTTACTATTTGGCACTGGAAAGATAGGGCGCAATACCTGTGAAAACCTTATAAAGCATACCCGGAACCCACATATTACATTAATTAACCGGACGAAGGGAAAAGCCGAAAAAATAGCTGGAAAATTCAACCTCATGGTTAAGGATTATGGTGATTTACAACCCGAAATACGGAAAGCCGATATTTTAGTCGTAGCAACTGGTGCTCACAAACCTACCATCACCAAAGAATTGATTTATACCAATAAACCCTTATTGATTTTAGATCTATCGGTACCTAAAAATGTTGATGATGCGGTGACACAATTGGAAAATGTGACCGTAATTCATTTAGATCATTTGTCACAGATGACAGATGAGACTTTGGAAAGAAGAAAGCAATTTATTCCACAGGCCATTGCCATAAACGATGAGGTGATGCACGATTTCAATCAATGGCTTGAGACCAGAAAATTTGCCCCTGTGATCAAAGCATTGAAGAAGAAATTGAAGACCATGAAAGATGAAGAACTGGACTACCAGTCAAAGAAAACTGCAAATTTTAATGCGGATCAGGCAGATATCATATCAAACCGTATTATTCAAAAGATTACGACCCAATTTGCAAACCATCTCAAAGATGATTCCATAGATTCCAATTCAAGTTTAGAATTGATACAAAAAGTCTTCCAATTAGAATTGGACCAATAATGAGCAAGATAATTAGATTAGGCACACGAGATAGTGAACTGGCCCTGTGGCAGGCAAACACCGTGAAAGACCAGTTAGAGGCCTTGGGCCATACGGTACAGCTTGTCCCCGTTAAATCTACCGGAGATTTGGTATTGGACAAACCTCTTTACGAATTAGGAGTTACAGGCATTTTCACCAAAACCTTGGATGTAGCCATGCTTAATGGCACTATAGACATCGCCGTACACTCCATGAAGGATGTACCTACTGCGTTACCAAAAGGAATAGTGAAGGCCGCTGTGCTAAAACGTGGAAATTACATGGACATCATGGCCTTTAAGGACAATGAAGAATTTCTTGCCTCAAGAAACGCTGTAATTGCTACCGGAAGCTTGCGCAGACAGGCCCAATGGCTCAACCGTTACCCAACACATACCGTGGTTGATCTGCGTGGAAATGTAAATAGCAGACTGGAAAAACTCTACAGCAATGCATGGAACGGAGCCATATTCGCTGCCGCCGGTCTGGAACGTATTGGTTTGGAGCCAGAGAATACCATTGGACTTACCTGGATGCTTCCCGCACCGGCCCAAGGGGCGATCATGGTGGTTGCGATGGAAGAGCATACCGAAATACGCGAAGCCTGTGCACAATTGAACCATGAAGAGACCGATACCTGCGTTACGCTGGAACGTGAGTTTCTAAGAGAATTGGAAGGTGGTTGCAGTGCTCCCATTGGGGCACTATCCTACATTGACAAGGAAAATATTGTTACGTTAAAGGGTGTATTGTTGAATGTGGACGGGAGCAAAAAGTTAGAAGCCAATTTAACCGCACCTTTGGGCAAACACAAGAATTTAGGAGTTGATTGCGCCAAAAGCATCCTGGCACGCGGTGGCAAACGATTGATGACCGAATTGGCGAATGCCGGCACTACCACAGATATTTTCTCGACTAAAAAATTAACACCCGAGCAACAACAGCGCTTAAACCTGAACATTACTGCAGACTCGGATGACTTTATTAAGATAAGTCCGAATAGGATTTCACCCATAGTCTTAAAAAAGAAACATAAAAACGTAGTATTCACCAGTAAAAATGCCGTTGAAGCCGTATTTACCAGTGGAGCGACAGAAGAACTACAGTTTGACAATATATACTGCGTGGGCAGAAAAACACGTCGTTTGATTAAAAAGAAACTAGGGAAGAAGGCCCATTTTGAAAATAGCGCTACCGCTTTGGCCAATTACTTGGTAGAGTTTATTGCCGGAACCGAAGTTACCTATTTTCATGGAAATTTGAGTTTGGAGGATCTGCCCCAAATTTTGGAGCAGAACCACATCACCGTAAATGCCATTGAAGCGTACAGAACAAAACTATCTGGAAAAAAAGTCCCCGATGATGTTAAAGGCGTGTTGTTTTATAGTCCATCAAACGTTGAAAGTTATTTACAGCAAAATTCGGCCGATAAGATCGCCTATTGTATTGGCGAAACCACCGCCAAAGCCGCAAAGGAACATTTTGAGGTGGTGAAGGTGGCTAAAATTCCAACGGTTGAAAGTGTAATCGACTTAGTGAACGAGGATTATAAGGATTAGTAATTGATAGTTGGCTAATAGCATTTAGCCCTTTGCTCTTAGCCTTATGCGAAGCTTTAAAAAGCTTGAAATTTGGAAAAATGGCATTGCAATTGTTGAACACATTTACGTGCTGACTCAACATTTACCGGATGATGAAAAATTTGGCTTGAAAAGTCAACTTACAAGAGCAGCGGTTTCTGTTCCCTCTAACAATGCTGGAGGGTCAAGCAGGAACAGTGAAAAAGAATTTAAACGCTTTCTAGAGATAGCATTAGGGTCGCTTTTTAAAGTTGAAAATCAATTAATTATAGCCGAAAAATTAAAATTTCTGAATGCTGAGAATTTGGGGTTGATTTTCAAATTGATTGAAAAAGAATCCAAAATGATAAATAGCCTTATTAGTAAAATTAAAGATAGCTAAAAGCCAAGAGCAAATAGCAAACCGCTACATATGAAAAACGAACTATTCATAAAAGCCTTAAAAGGAGAAACAGTTGAAAGACCTCCCGTTTGGATGATGCGCCAAGCAGGTAGGTATTTGCCGGAATTCATGGCCATCAAAGAAAAATATGATTTTTTTACCCGCTGCCAAACGCCGGAACTAGCCTCGGAAATTACCGTACAACCCATACGTAGGTATGGTATGGATGCCGCAATTCTGTTTAGCGATATTCTTGTCATACCACAGGCCATGAACATTGATGTTGAGATGAAACCCAATTTTGGGCCCTACCTTCCGCACCCCATTCGGTCACAAAAAGACTTGGACAGTGTAATTGTTCCTGATGTGGATGAGGCACTTGGGTATGTGATGGAGGCGATAAAGGCAACTAAGGAAAAACTGAATGACGAGGTACCTCTTATAGGTTTTGCCGGATCTCCTTGGACCATTCTTTGCTATTGCGTGCAAGGGCAAGGAAGCAAAACATTTGATAAGGCCAAAGAATTGTGCTTTACACAACCTGTAGTAGCGCATACGCTTTTACAAAAAATTACAGATACGACCATTGCCTATCTGAAGGCCAAAGTGGCAGCCGGGGTAGATGCCGTTCAGGTATTCGATTCCTGGGGCGGCATGTTGTCCCCCACGGATTATAAGGAATTTTCATGGCAGTATATTCAACAGATAATAGATGCATTAAAGGACGAAGCCCCGGTCATCGTTTTTGGTAAGGGATGTTGGTTCGCTTTAGGCGACATGGCAAAATCCGGTGCGGCGGCATTAGGAGTCGACTGGACCTGTTCTGCAAGAAATGCGCGCTACTTAAGTGGTGGAAAAATAACCTTACAGGGCAACTTTGACCCCGCTAGATTGTTGTCGCCACCGTCCGAAATAAAAAAGATGGTACACCAAATGATCAATGAATTTGGGAAGGATGGTTACATTGCAAACCTAGGGCATGGTATTCTACCCAATGTTCCGGTTGAAAATGCCAAAGCCTTTGTTGATGCAGTGAAAGAGTATAAGGTGTCCTAACTATGTTACTAGTAGCGAAAGTCAGTAATTACATTCAAATCTGTATCTAGAACATGGATTCCATCCGGCTATCCCAATTTGAAATCAACCCGATATCGGAAAGGGACGGATGGCGCTTATGTGATTTTATCACAGCAAATGCCGATTACCTGAAACGCTACTTTCCCAAGACGGTTGCTGCTAATCTCAATCCTCAACTTTCCAATTTGTTCGCTTTGGAAAAATTAGCCGAATTCGCTTCCGGTAAAGAATACGTATTTACCCTTAAAGAACACAAAGAGCGAAAAATTATTGGTTTGGTTTATGTCAAAGAAATAAACCCAACTCAACAAGAGGCTGAAATTGCCTATTGCATTGGCTATCCCTATAAAAACAAAGGGATAGCTACGGAGAGCATAAACCGAATTTCAAATTGGGCATTGAGAGAGCTTGGCTTAGGGCAATTAAGAATCATCGTACATAAATCAAATTTGGCAAGTATAAAAGTTGCCCAAAAATGTGGTTATCTTTGGAAAGACACCTTAAAAGAAGAGCACAAACCGCCAAATGAGGCCCCTTTGGATATGGAGCTATATTTGCTTGAACATGAAAGATAAGTTTTACAATTACATACAAGAATTACAGGATACGATTACCAAAGCTTTGGAAGAAGTTGATGGTAAAGCGAAATTTCAAGAAGATATTTGGGACCGTCCAGAAGGTGGTGGTGGCCGCACCCGTGTAATCGAAAATGGCTCCGTTTTTGAAAAGGGAGGCGTAAATATATCTGGGGTGCATGGTGCATTACCAGACAGTATGAAAGCTTATTTTGGCGTTGAGGAGGCTAATTTTTTTGCGTGTGGGCTCAGTCTCGTGCTTCACCCAAAAAATCCCTTTGTACCTACGGTACATGCCAATTGGCGCTATTTTGAATTGTACGGGGAAAATGGTGAGATTGTGGACCAATGGTTTGGTGGCGGGCAAGATTTAACGCCCTATTATCTGTTCGATGCCGATGCAGAACATTTCCATAATGTTTGTAAGGCCGCCTGTGATAAACATGATGCCACATTTTACAAGACCTATAAAAACAGGTGTGACGAATATTTTTATAACAGTCATAGAAATGAGGCGAGGGGTATTGGAGGGTTGTTTTTTGACTATTGCAAAGCAAGCCCTAAAATGGATATGGAAGCCTGGTACAATTTTGTGAGCGAAATAGGAAATAGCTTTTTAACTAGTTATGTACCCATCGTTATAAAAAGAAAGGACCTACCCTTTACCAATAAACAAAGGGATTGGCAAGAAATTAGAAGGGGAAGGTACGTTGAATTTAATCTGGTTCATGACAAGGGCACCTTATTCGGTCTGCGTACGAACGGCCGTATAGAGAGCATTTTAATGAGCCTTCCCCCACACGTACAATGGAAATATGACCACCATCCTGAGAAAGATAGTGAGGAGGAGCGGTTAGTGAACGTGCTAATGCATCCAAAGGAATGGGTCTAAGGACTTTTTTGGTCATAAACATCCTATTAGGGTCTACTTGGTGCACGTCCCAGGATTCTACATACGTTCGGGACTTTCCAGATAAGGTTACCGTTAGACTGGGGCTACAGACAACTTCCAACAGTTTTACACTTAGGGACAAGGCCACAAGGGACAAAACCGAGTTTATCCCCAATGACAAAAGTTATTTGGGGCTATCCCTCCTTTTTAGGTCCGTAGAATTGGACTTAGGCTATGCCCCAAATTTCTTGGCTGAAAACAAGGACAATGCAGATTCTAAATTGTTGACACTCAATTTTAGGATGTTCTTTAGCCAATTCATGCAAACGATAGACTTCTATAAGCAAAAGGGATTCTTTATACGCACCCAGGACATAGTACTGCCCATAGACAATTTAAGAACCTTGAAAATTGGTGGAAGTACGAGCTTTATTTTTAATGAAAATTTCTCCTTTAGGGCTATAGGG
Organism: uncultured Flavobacteriaceae bacterium; assembly: GCA_963793365.1. Taxonomy (GTDB): domain Bacteria; phylum Bacteroidota; class Bacteroidia; order Flavobacteriales; family Flavobacteriaceae; genus Maribacter. The sequence goes on from CAWBZP010000008.1 coordinate 121,664, forward strand.
TTCCAAAATGAATGGCAAAAAAAGAGTACCGGCAGTTTTATTCCCAGTGCTACGTATTACTATACAAAATTTAAACTGGAGGACCCTGTTATCGCAAATCAAATTGAACATTCCCTCCAGATCGCTGTTGGACCTGGTTACTACTACAATTGGGTGTTTGAAGAAAATTACATCCTCTCTGCAGGTGGTACTGGTGGTCTGGGTCTAAACCTTACGAAATCTGAAGGGGGGACCACCGTAAATGGTTTGGCACAATTCGCGTTTAGATTAACGGGCGGGTACAACTCCGAATCCTTTTTTAGCGGCATCAATATCAATACCCAAGTTTTGACCTATACCTCTTCAGATGATTTTGTTTTGAACGACTCCATAAGTTTTTTGGAATTTTATGTAGGATACCGCTTTAACGCACCACAAAAATGGATTGCTAAAGCCGATGAGATAAATCGTAAATTTGGATTGGACTAATGTAACTACTATGAAGCAAAAAATATATCAAATAGACGCCTTTACGAAAACCGTCTTTGGTGGAAATCCTGCCGCCGTTTGTATAATGGATGCTTGGCTGCCCGATGAAACCATGCAAAACATTGCTGCGGAAAACAACCTAGCGGAAACGGCTTTTGCGGTTAAAAAAGAAGGCGATTATGAATTACGCTGGTTCACCCCAGAATTGGAAGTTGACCTCTGTGGACATGCAACCTTAGCCACCGCATTCGTTATTTTTACATATTACAACACTAAAAAAAATACACTACGGTTTATTTCTCCTAGAAGTGGTGAACTGTTGGTTGAAAAAAACAGTGATGGCTCCCTAACTCTCGATTTTCCTGTTGATACGATAACCGCGGTACCCCATAATGAGCTTATTAATAAGGCTCTTGGGAAAGAACCCTTGGAGACCTATAAAGGAAAGACCGATTATCTATTGATTTACGCTTCCCAAGGTGATATTGACGGCTTAAAGCCAAATTTTCATCTGTTGAACGAATTGGATTGCAGAGGTGTTATTGCATCCGCTAAAGGAGACAAAAAAGATTTTGTTTCCCGCTTTTTTGCCCCACAATGTGGCATTCCAGAAGACCCGGTAACGGGTTCTGCACATACCACCCTTATTCCGTATTGGTCTAAAAAACTTGGTAAAACAGAGCTGTTTGCCGAACAACGTTCCCAAAGAGGGGGACATTTAAAGTGTGAATATTTAGGGTCACGCGTTAAAATTGCCGGGCACGCGGTATGTTATCTTATCGGCACCATTGAAGTTTAGAATTTAAAAAAGAATACACATGTACCCACTTATTAGAAATAGAAGATTACGGAGTTCAGAAGCCATCCGCCATCTAGTGCGCGAGACGATTATTACCCCAAGCGATTTTTTAGTCCCACTATTCGTGGTTGAGGGGAAAGGAGTGAAGGAGGAAATTTCTTCAATGCCAAACTACTATAGGCTGAGCCTGGATAATTTAGAAAAAGAGGTGAAAGAACTCTGGAATATGGGACTAGGTGCCGTGCTTCTCTTTGTAAAAGTTCCCTCCAATTTAAAGGACAACAAGGGTTCAGAGGCCATCAATGAAAACGGCCTTATGCAACTCGCCATAAAAACAGTAAAAAATGCCTGTCCTGATATGTTGGTCATGACCGATGTTGCCTTAGATCCCTACTCATCTTATGGCCACGATGGTATTGTTGCAGATGGTAAGATTCTAAATGACGAAAGCGTAGCTATTCTTTCCCAAATGAGTGTATCGCACGCTAAAGCAGGAGCAGATTTTGTGGCGCCCAGTGATATGATGGACGGACGCATTCTAAGTATCAGGGAAGCCTTGGAAGACGAAGGTTATACCCATACAGGTATTATGGCCTATAGTGCCAAATATGCCAGTGCGTTTTACGGCCCATTTCGGGACGCACTCGATTCGGCTCCAGTGGCCATGAAAGATATTCCAAAGGATAAAAAATCGTACCAGATGGATGCTGCGAATCGTTTTGAGGCGATTCGGGAAACCCAAATGGACATTGATGAAGGAGCGGACATCGTTATGGTAAAACCAGGGTTGTGTTATTTGGATATCGTTCGGGAAATACGAAATGAAGTGGATGTCCCCATTGCCGTTTACCAAGTATCGGGAGAGTATGCTATGGTTAAGGCAGCTTCAGAAAGAGGATGGTTAGATCACGACGCGGTAATGATGGAGCAATTGGTAGCCATTAAACGTGCAGGTGCCAATATCATTGCCAGCTATTTTGCAAAGGAAGCGGTAAATCTGATGAGTTAAAAACCTGCATTTGTCAATGAAAAAAGTACTTTTCATACTCATCAGTCTATTTTTTGTTGACCTGCATAGTCAAGAAGCTAAAACAACCCCATTGCAGCTTTCAATAGGCTCAAGCCTGCAAAAGTCTTCACTAAGGGCCTATGGTTTGGACTCAATTTCTATAAATCATCGCGTAGACAGTGTTATAACTGCCGGTATAAAAAACCAATCGTTTCCTGGGGCCCAAGTATTAATCGCCAAAGAAGGGAATATAATTTTTCATAAGGCCTACGGGTACCATACCTACGATAGTATTCAAGCTGTTTCGCTGAACGATTTGTATGATTTAGCCTCGGTCACCAAAATTTTAGCGCCTTTACCTGCCCTTATGAAATTGGTAGATGAGGGAAAAATTGATTTGGATAAACCATTCAGTACCTATTGGAAGCCCTGGAAACGACGAAAAGACAAAAAAGATTTAACCTTAAGGGAACTATTGGCACACCAGGCCGGGCTTGAACCTTACATCGTTTTTCTGAACAAGACACTAAAAAATAACGGTCAGTTTAAAAATCGTTTTTTACGGAATAAAACAAGTAAGAACTTTGAAAATGCGGCTTATGAAGGTGTATACGTGAAAAATAGATTTAATAGAAAAATGTATCGAATAATCAATCGTTCTGAAGTTTCTCCTGATAAAACCTACCGCTATTCCGGCTTAAGCTTTTTGATTTTTCCTGAATTGATTACCCAACTCACGGGAATACCCTATGAAGAATATTTGCAAAGGGAATTTTATAAACCACTAGGTGCGAAGACTCTTGGCTTTCTTCCCAGTCGTAAAGACTATGAAAATAGTATTGTGCCCACTGAAATCGATACCCTTTACCGCCGCACCTTGACCCAAGGATGGGTCCACGATGAAAATGCTTCCCTTATGGGGGGTATTTCTGGTAATGCGGGCCTTTTTGGAACGGCGACGGACTTGGCTAAAATTATGCAGATGTATGTGCAATATGGGCTTTTTGATGGTAGACGCTATATTTCTGAAGAAACTTTTAAAGAATTTACCAGCGTACAATATCCAGAAAATAATAACCGAAGGGGTTTGGGCTTCGATAAACCGTATCTGGACAATGCCAACTTTACCATTGACGATGCGTATCCTGCGCCAGAAGTAAGCCCTAAAAGCTTTGGTCATAGCGGATTTACGGGTACCTTTGTCTGGGCCGATCCAGCGCATAACTTGGTGTATATTTTCTTATCGAACCGGGTATATCCCACGCGTGAGAATAGAAATCTCTACAATTTGAACATTCGCTCATCGGTCCAACAAATATTTTATAAGGCATTTGAAGATTTAAATAAGCGCAAACCTTAGTACATTTATCAATAACTTCCACCTTTAAACTTACTTCATGGGACTACTGCTTTTTTACGCATTCATATCCATCTTTTTTTCCTTTCTCTGCTCCATCTTGGAAGCCGTGCTACTGAGCATTAACCCTACTTTTGTGAACGTTAAGATCAAGGAGGGCAAAGCGTACGGTAAAACATTGGAGGCACTAAAAAAAGACGTAGATCAGCCCCTCATCGCAATTCTTACCATAAATACAATTGCACATACCGTGGGAGCAATCCTGGTTGGCGTGCAGGCAAAAGTGGCGTATGCCGAACTCTATGGTAGTGAAACCCATACCGTTTTTGGAGTCCAATTTACAGAGGACCTCATGGTAGGAGTCGTATCCACGCTAATGACCATTCTTATTTTGGTTGCGTCAGAAATTATACCTAAAACCATTGGCGCCACCTATTGGAGGCAACTTGCGAACTTTGCGGCCAAAACACTAAATATTATGGTCTTAGGCCTAAAATATACCGGTCTTCTATGGTTGCTACGTCTTTTTACCAAGTTGGTAGGTGGAGGGCAACACCACGGCAGTGTATTAAGTCGTGAAGACTTTCATGCAATGACGGATATGGCACAGGAAGAGGGCGTTTTTCAAAAATCGGAATCTACCATCATAAAAAACCTATTACGGTTTGATGAAGTATTGGTGAAGGATATTATGACCCCACGTGCAGTGATGAAAATTGCATCGGAAGAAAAGTCCATCGCCGATTTTTTCAAGGAAAATCCCAAATTGCGCTTCTCAAGAATTCCTGTTTTTAAGGATAAGATGGACAATATTACCGGGTTCGTTTTAAAAGATCAGGTATTGGAAGAAATTATAAATGAAAATGGAACTATTCCTTTGGGGGACATAAAGCGCGAAATTTTAATGACCCGTAGAAGTACCCCTATACCCACCCTTTTCGAGATTTTAGTTCAAAAAAGGGAGGCCATTGCATTGGTGGTCGATGAATATGGTTCTATAAGTGGGCTTGTGACCATGGAAGACGTAATCGAAACCCTTTTGGGACTAGAGATCATGGATGAAAGCGACAGTATAGCCGATTTACAGATTTTAGCTCGAAAAAATTGGGAATCTCGCGCACAGGCCGCCGGAGTAATTGAAAAAGATCTAAAAAAATCCCCTCCACCTAAGGAGAAGAAGAATTAAGTATGGACGAGGCCTATATTTCTACACCCCTTGGAATCACCAAACTCACCGGAGACCATACTGGCCTGACTACTATTACTGTTTTGGATGCGGAAGACCTAAAGCTTTCGGACGTCATCCCAGAAAGCTTGGAAGATGCCGTTTATCAATTACAGGAGTACTTTGAAGGCAATAGAACGAAGTTTCAACTGGACTTGAATCCCGACGGTACCGATTTTCAAAAAAGGGTTTGGCAGGCCTTACAAGAAATCCCTTTTGGCAAAACCACCTCCTACTTGGAACTGTCAAAATCCCTAGGGGACATAAAGGCCATTAGGGCCGTTGCCGGAGCAAACGGTAAAAATCCATTGTGGATTGTGGTACCCTGCCATAGGGTCATAGGTAGTGATGGTTCTCTAACCGGTTATGCCGGTGGTTTACATCGTAAACAATGGTTGTTGGAACATGAAAGCCCTTTTAAGCAGCAACGTTTGTTCTAATTCAATTAAAAAATCAACGCTGATAATAATAGGTGGTATTTGCCCTATTTGGAATATCTAAGATTATCAAAACTTGAAGTACCCTTAACTACAGTTGAAAAACAGACGGAGTAACAGTTTAGGGTAGATTATACCCATCGTCTAAGTCCAATAGTTATAGTTAGCGAATCTAAAGGCACTAGATGCCTTAAAAACCCCGCTTCATTTTCACATCCCTTATTCAAGATAGTCGCTTTGCGAGGCATGCAATTAATTCACAAAATAGGTAGGCACAAAGTTTAAATTCTTTTGGGCCAGTAAAGTTCCCTCCAAATCCATCAATAAAAAACCTCCAAGCTCGGTATCCGTAGGATTTTGCAAAACGTATGAAATAGCGAAAATGCCTTCTTTCTCCAAGTACTGCCCTGGTAAGGGTTGAATCTCAAAACCCGCTTCCTGGCTCAAATTGGAAATAGTCCCCAAGAGGTCCAGAACGGTAATTGTTCCCGTAGTGACGTCGAAAATTGCCGGACCACTCACTAGTTGCGAAGGTTGTTGGTAAATATATTGGTAGTACAATTTGTCCCCTATCAATGAACCGTTGATGGGACCGGCAGAAAAAGGTTGATCTAATTGAAGCTCCTTTCTGGAAATACTTAGAAAGCTAACCGTGTCAAAAAGCTCTAGGACTATAGTGTCAGTTGCATTTTGGGTAAAAATGGCAAGATCTTCGGTATCGGTAATAAGTAAACTTGGTTTGGCTACCCCGAACTCAAAAGTTTTAATAATGCTATTCTGGTCCGTATCATATACCACTATTTTATAATCCCCAACCCCAGATCTATAGGTTACGAATAATTTTCCATTATTATAAAGCGGTTCGAACAATTGATCAATTGCGAACTCGAGGGAAACATCAAATGCCTCAAAATTAGGAAGGCCCACCACACGCAAGGCTAAATTGGTAGATCCAAAAGGTTTAAATAGACCGAAAAAGACAGAATCTTCGTTCGTATAACCCCAAACCAAAGAACGCTCCGTGGTTATCCCATAAAATTCTGGAAAGGTGGTTACGGCTCCTGATTCCAAGTCTTTTTGATAGAGCGATATCGCATCATTGCCGAAGCTAAAGAAAGACAATGTGCTGTTTAATTGGCGTAGGGTCAAATAATTGTTGGTAATACCCAGTTCATCTGTAAGACTGGTTTGGGTACCCGTATTCGTTTCGCTTAAGTAATCGTACTGAAATACATTGCTCAGGTCTTCCCCTATCATCGTTAACGATATTGATGCTGCAGGATTCTCCAATGCTACATCATCGGTACTACATGCAAAAGCAAGTAAAGCAAAACCGCTTATTAAAATGAATTGGAATTTTCTACAAATCATAGATATCTTTTTTTTGGAGGCCTTTTAAAAGGGATTATTTGCTGATAAAGCATAAAAGTAGGATTTCATAGCAATAGATATCCAACTTTAAATATACCGTTTTTTGAGGTCTAAGCCATGCATCGTTTAAATAAAAAATTTCTTGAAACTGACTATCCCCGGGGCAAGCCACGGGAGTATTTCGCCAGTTTCATTTTGGCCAAAAAGGGCCAAAAACCGAAATTTTGTATTTTACCCCACCCGAAATTGCAAAAAGGCAATTCCGACCTCCCCCAAGGGGAGGTAAGTTCGGAAACCCCGAGGCAGAGCCATCGGGGAATTATTTAGATTAAAGAAAATAGCTTAATTTCCTAGTCAACAACAACTAATAAGGCTATGCTCGAAAAAATACCATTGGATTCGATACTTTTTTTGGATATAGAAACAGTACCGGAAGAACCGTTCTTTGATAAATTGGATAGCGCCAAGCAAGAATTATGGACACAAAAATCCTTATACCAACGTAAAGAGGAGGTGAGTGCAGAGGAGTTTTACGACCGTGCGGGTATTTGGGCAGAATTTGGCAAGATAATCTGCATCTCTGTTGGCTATTTTACGTTTAAAGGAGAAGGTAGAAGTTTTAGATTGACAACTTTTCATGGAAAGGAGTCAGAATTATTACAGGAGTTCAAACGACTCCTAAACAATCATTTCGGCCATCCTAAGCATGTACTTTGCGCCCACAATGGTAAGGAATTCGATTTTCCGTATATAGCCCGCAGAATGATTATTCATCGTATTTCATTGCCCTACAAACTAGACTTGTTTGGAAAAAAACCATGGGAAGTTCCCCATTTAGATACGATGGAGCTTTGGAAATTTGGGGATTACAAGCACTACACCTCCTTAAAATTAATGGCCAACGTGCTGGGCATTCCTTCGCCAAAAGAAGATATTGATGGTAGTATGGTACGGGATGTTTTTTATAAGGAAAAAGATTTGGACCGCATCATTACCTATTGCGAGCTGGATGTTCTTACAACCGCACAAGTTTTTCTGCGCTTACGAAACGAACCGCTATTGGAGGATAACGAGGTTAAAAAAGTAATGAACTAACTTGCAGGTAGGCTATTCGAATTTTCTATTTAAAAATAGCGCAGGCATGAGTAAATGCAATTGAATACTGTAATTTTGAAACAATTACAGGTTTCCACTTCAACCCAGCACTATGAAACAATTCATTCTTCTATCGCTTATATCCGTTTTCTCAATCAGTTGTGAAGAAAAAGCAGCAATGAGCTCCGTAGATCCGGAAAATTGGTCCAAAAGACGCGTTTCCCTGAATGCGAAGGATTCGTTGGAGCACGGGAAATCCTATTTATCCATCTACTCCCAAATCTATAGCAGTTCTGAGCATAAGACCCATAACCTAACCGCTATGGTGAGCTTACGAAATACGAGCGAAACGGATACTGTATATCTTTTAAAAGCGGAATATTTTGACACCCATGGCACCTCGGTAAGAACGTACTTTAATCATCCTATCTACATGGCTCCTTTGGAAACCACAGAAATCATCATCGATGAGCTGGACGTGGAGGGCGGCACCGGGTCAAATTTCATCATTGAATGGAAAAAACCACAAAACTGTCCCGAACCCTTGTTCGAAGGCGTCATGAATTCCACCGTTGGGCAGCAGGGACTTTCATTTACCACCCAATCTAAAAGGATTCAGTAAAATGATTGAAATACTTACCTCCATATTTTTCTTGATTGCCGTAATCGACCCTATTGGTTCTGTTCCCGTTTATTTGGAGGCAACCAAGGAGTTTGACAAACTGCACAAACGTAAAATAGCCATTAGGGCTTCGATCATCGCATTTTTTATCTTGCTTTTCTTCATCGTAATAGGGCAATTGATTCTCGAGGCCATGTCCGTTTCTTTGGATGCTTTTCAAATATCGGGAGGGGTGATTCTATTCTTGTTCGCACTGACGATGATTTTTGGTGATGGTAAACCCGAAGAGGAAAAAAGCCAGATTACCGACTATAAGCATGTCACCATATTTCCAGTGGCCATACCTTCCATAGCATCTCCTGGGGCCATCATGGCCGTTGTGCTATTAACGGATAATCATATATACACCATTCAACAGCAAACGGTTACTACGGTTTTGGTCCTTGTGGTAGTGGGTATCACTTGCGGCATACTCCTAGCCGCCAATTATGTCCAAAAACACATTGGAGACTACGGGATTACAGTAATCAGTAAGATAATGGGTTTGATTTTGGCCTCCTACGCCGTTCAAAGTATCCTGAGCGGAATCAGCAATTATTTCAACGGATAATCTTTAATAAAAAATTTCTTAAAACTGACTATCCCCGGGGCAAGCCACAGGTGTATTTCGCCAGTTTCATTTTGGCCTAAAAGGGCCAAAAACCGAAATTTTGTATTTTACCCCACCCGAAATTGCAAAAAGGCAATTCCGACCTCCCCCAAGGGAAGGTAAGTTCGGAAACCCCGAGGCAGAGCTATCGGGGAATTATTTAGATTAACTACATCTTACACAAAGGCCAATTTTGCCCTAAGATTGTTTGGGGATTAAGTCGTTGTCCACTAGTACTTATAAAACTTAGTGCTCTTGCTTACATCGAAATCTTGGAGTTGTAAAATGTATAATCCCGATGGCAAATCCGAAACATTGATTCGATTGTTCTTGGCACTATCCATTTTAAGTTCTGTACCTCCTAGGCTTACGATACGGTACATCGCCGTATCACTGGTTTGCATGTTCAATTGAATCTCGTTAACAGCGGGGTTTGGGTATACACTAAAAGCAATTTCATTATCTAGACTTAGCGTATCCAATACAAGCACCATTGTTTCCTCACCTAGAAAGGTGAACGTTACGGGGTCACTGTATTCCGAAGCAACATTTTGGGTACAGAAAGTACGTATTCTAGCGGTATATGTTTTCTCCTCAAGCAATGCATCCCATAGGAAAGAAGTACTTGTAACATATTCCGTAGACCATTCCTTTGCGTTCTCTTCCTTGTATTGTACTTCATAAAGGGCATCCGCAACTTGTTCCCAGGTTAAGGTAACACCTGTTGCACTTACTTCCCCTAAATCTAATTGCTCTGGAGCTTGCAAAGCGCAAGCGGTCATTTTAACACCTGTAAGTATTAAGGAGAAATCCTGCGTATTATTCTGCAGGTTGCCCTTATGGGAAACCGTTATGGTATAGGTGCCTTTGGCATTAGGTATCTCGATACGCTCAAAGGGATCTACACTATTATCGCCTTTAGTGGCAGCAGAACTTGCCGTGGCAGGATTTAGTTTCCAGGGTAGGAAGGTTTCCCCATTTTGTGTAATTCGTATATCTAGATCGTTTACTAGGGCCTTTGTAGGATTGTTCAATTCTCCTGTGTTCACAAATTCCGAAGGCAAATCGGTCCAAGAAATGGAAGCCATAAGGTCTCCCTCACCTTCAGCAGTAACGGTAAGTGAAAATGTTTCCCCAGTAGCCAAGTTCTCTTCGGCGATATGACTGGTAAAGTCTTTGTTGTAAAGTACCTCGGCAGCATTCTTTGCGTTCATGACACCCCACCCCATTTTATAATCCGGCCCTTGGGCGTCCACATCATCTGCCGTATGTAGTGCCAAACCCTTTAAGGTAGCTGCCTTCATGTAAGATCCGTATAATTGTTCATTGTACTGTTGTAATAACAGTAAGGTGCCTGTAATGCTCGGCGTTGCCATTGAGGTACCTGAAGATGAATTGTAGCTTGTAGTGCTATAGGAATCTGTAGAAAGAATGGTTGAACCATTTCCTGCAATATCCGGTTTAATTCTTCCGTCATCTACAGGTCCAAAACTACTATAGGCAGATACATTGGCCTTTATCAAATTTCCGTTCCTGTCAATTTCGGAATTAGCCCCTGCAACGGTAATCCCATTTTTAGAAAGCGTGAACCCCAATAGCACATCAAAACCATCTGAGCTGGTGCCATAGGTGGGGGCATCGTTGTCTTTGCTCTTTTGGGCGTTACCGGCAGCGGAAACCATTAAGTAGTATGGCGCGTTGTACATTATCTTATCCCAATCTTGGGCAACCTTGGTATATGCACCAAAATACCAGTCTGGAACCCTATCCGCCTTTATTCCATAGGAATGGTTGGAAAGCAGGAGTCCGTTTGCTGCTGCCTCGGTAACCTCTATCTTATCCCTCGTCCAATCATTGGTAAGAACGCTTGCCTTGTTTGCAACACCCCGCGCCTCTTTTTTAATTCCCGTTGATATAATGCTCCCAATTACGCGTGTGGCGTGCGAATCTACATCGGTGCTAGCGTCCCCTTTGGTAACCCTTGAATTATACTCGACGTGATTTTCCAATGCGATGCCAGAATCCCAAACCCCAACTTGCATTCCATCACCATCCAAATCAAGCCCTAACAAACCGTTGGTATTTAAGGTACTTGCCCTTGAGACCAGACCAGCTTGATCGGTATAAGTTTCATAATATAAAGGACTACCATCAGCTCCTATTTCCTGCAATTCTATTTTCTTTCCATTGGCCAGCGTCTCCTTAATTTGCCAGTTGTTTTGGATTGCCAATTCCTGAATCCTCAATGTTTTTGCCGTATGTTCCGAAATAAGGTCCAATTTAAAAGTGGAAAGGATGGCTGCCTTGTTTGAAGCCGCTATTTCTAAACGTTGTTTTTGGGTCTGCCCACTTAGAAAGCTTACGCACGAAAAAGCAATACAAAGCAGTATGAAACTGCTTTTTTTACTATAGATTGGGTTATTGACAAGCATAAGTAGGTTATTATATGTGTAAGATTTGGACTACAAATATAAAAACTAAGGACTACGCTCGACAAATGACAACTATTATTCGATGAAATGCACCTGCTTTCTACTTACTTTGTTGTGAAAACAGAAATTTACGATGTGTAGGTTTTTTCTTTCATTAATATTGTGCTGCTTCAATGGAGAATACGGCATATACCGGAAAATGATCACTATAGCCCCCCATGTACCTGTTGGCGACATAGGTTCTATACGGAGTTCCTTTATAGGTTCCCTTTTTTTCCTTTAATGAGTTGTGATCGTAAATGGCGGCATTATCAAAACTATGCGTTCCTTTTTGGTAGTTAAGGAAGGAATTGGAAATCAATATTTGATCAAACAAGTTCCAATTCCTACCATAAACAGACGTGCCGCTATTCAAAGGAACATGAAGTGTTTCCATGGGATTATACAAAAGGCCTTCTTGCGTCAACCGTTGAACACTCCTGGAAGAGGGATCATCGTTGAAATCTCCCATAACGATTATATTGGCATCGTTGGACTTTTCCCTAATACTAGTGATCTTTTCGATAATCTGCCCGGCAGCAGCAATTCTTTTGTATTCGGTTTCAACATCCCCATCGCGCCTAGAAGGCCAATGATTGACAAAAATATGAACCAACTCAGCGTTCAGTTCACCTATTATATACAATATATCACGGGTTGTGTCACGCATTCCTCCAGGATTGTTGACCATTAGCGCCAAGGGTTCTGCATAAAGCACCTTAAAGTGCTTTTTACGATATAAAAGTCCGGTATCTATGCCGCGCTCATCGGGCGAATCAAAATGGATAAATTCATAATCAAGTTTATCTATTGGTTTTGTCTTTAGCAAGTCAACTAAAACGCCTTTATTTTCAGCCTCGGCAACACCCACCAAAACAGGTGGGTCTGGGTTATCATCGGTTCCAATAGCAACAATAGTCCTTGCTATTTTCACAAGCTTTCTTCGATAACGTTCAGGAGTCCACTTTTTTAGTCCGGTAGGTGTATAGTCCTTATCTAAGGTATTGGTATTGTCTTCTGGATCAAATAGATTTTCTAAATTGTAAAACGCAATGGTATATCGCAGTTTCTTGATTTTTTTTCTAAAAAAGGGTATTCGCATGCCGCTTTTGAATGGGTCAACAAAAATACGAAATAGCGTAGGGGTATTTTCTTAATTTTGCACTTTAGACTATTATGATAGAAAAGAAGGATACAGCCTATGAAAAGGCAGTTCTTATTGGGATAATCAATAAAGAACAAAACGAAGAAAAGGTAACGGAATATCTCGATGAGCTTGAGTTCCTCACGTATACAGCGGGTGGTGAGGTACTAAAACGCTTTGTACAACGTATGGATATCCCGAATCCCAAGACACTTATTGGAAGTGGGAAAATGGAGGAGGTCCAAACATATGTCGAGGAGAATGAGATAGGATCCGTTATTTTTGATGATGAACTAAGCCCGGCACAACAGCGGAATATTGAAAAACAGTTACGCTGTAAAATAATTGATCGTACGAGCTTAATACTGGACATTTTTGCCCAAAGGGCCCAAACTAGTTATGCCCGTACCCAAGTAGAACTAGCACAATACGAATATTTACTTCCGAGACTTACCGGACTCTGGACGCACTTGGAACGCCAAAAAGGGGGTATAGGAATGCGTGGACCTGGGGAAACGGAAATTGAGACCGATAGGCGTATCGTTCGTGACCGCATTACCCTACTTAAAAAGAAACTGCACAAAATTGACCGGCAAATGGAGACCCAAAGGGGAAATAGAGGCGCTTTGGTACGCGTAGCATTGGTAGGGTATACCAATGTTGGCAAATCTACCCTAATGAATGTTATTAGTAAAAGCGATGTGTTTGCAGAAAACAAGCTTTTTGCAACTTTGGATACCACCGTACGAAAGGTTGTTCTTGGCAACTTACCCTTTTTGTTAAGTGATACGGTAGGGTTTATAAGGAAGTTACCTACGCAACTGGTGGAAAGTTTTAAAAGCACGTTGGATGAGGTGCGGGAAGCCGATTTGTTATTACATGTAGTGGATATATCACACCCACAATTTGAAGAACATATTGCATCTGTAAACCAAATTCTGTCCGAAATCAAAAGTTCGGACAAGAAAACAATCATGGTATTCAATAAAATAGACCAATATGAATATGAGACCATTGATGCCGATGATTTACAAACAGAGCGTGGCACTAGACACTTTACGATTGGGGATTGGAAAAAACCTGGATGGAAAAAGTTGGGGACCGCGCCCTATTTATATCTGCTTTGAACAAAGAAAACCTAGATGAGTTCAGAAAACGGGTCTATGATGAGGTAAGGGATATTCATGTAACCAGATTTCCCTATAATAACTTCCTATACCCTGAGAATTTGGACGAGTATTGATGCCACCTGCATTCTAAAAATTGTAGTTTATCGATGAAAGGGTACCATTGGTAAATCTCACCACAATTTGAGTTGGGTTCACAACATAAATTATCATGGGCGGGACTATTGCCCTAATTTTACTATGTGTTACAGTGTTATTATTGACCCCAAATTGATGATTAACCACAAATAGCTACACGTAAAACCCCAAATTTTACGATACTTACTTAACCAAAAAAAGCCCTCTGAAAAGAGGGCTTTTATCCTTTATATAGGTTCTATTAAAAGGCGTAATTAAGGCCTACCAATAAATAGGTCTGCAAGTCATTATCAACATTATCAAATGTAGCTGTTGGGTCTGGGGTAGGACCTGTACGTGCATAATTCAATGCCTCTTGTTTATTATTACGCAAACCAAACTCCAGTCCAAGCCCTATTCCGTTCCATAAGGTATATCCAAGGCTATTGATCCAAGTGTAATTGGAAAGGTCCCCATCTTTATAACTTTGAAACATTGATAAATTGGTCTTGAAATTTACAGCGCCAATTTTCTTGGTATAATCCGCAACAATTTTCGCTCCCAAAGAGGACTCGAAGGTTGTATCGTCGTTGCTGAATACAAAGTTGTAGTTTAGTGGGTGTACCACAACCACTAAGTCTTCAATGGGTGTCCACGTAGCACCAACACCTAGATCTAAATAACCCGGATCATTGAAATTATCCAATAGGGTGGTTCTATACTCCCCAAGCGCAGATATGGCGAATTTCTCATTCAGTTTACGACCGTATAGGGATGTAATTGTAAATACGTCCGCGGCCTGTCTAAAGCTATCATCATCATCTGGGTCATCCTTATCATCAAATTTTACCCAACTTAAATTCAAGTTTCCAGAATTCCTCCAGAAAAACTTATCCTGTTTTAAATTGGCATAGCCGTTTAAAATTAAACCAATATTCCCCGAAGAATTATTTGGTGTTCCCTGTGCGTACCAATTGTTAAAGCTGCTTAGGTTTACCCCAATCGTTCCAAAAGCTCCTTTCTTCCAACCCGGTAATTTATCTATTTGTGACTGTAAGGCGTCTACCCTACTCTTAATCGCAGCAATGGAATCTTTCTTGGCACCTAAGCGTTCCTTAAGCTCTTCCTCGGTTTGGGAATATCCCATAGTGGTAGCGAACACCAGGAGTGCTAAAATAATTTTTTTCATTTCAATCGTGTTTATCGTTTATAGAGGGACAAATGTAAGAATTGTTAACAAATACATTTGAGGAGAATTTGTTATTTTCTTTTGTACAAAGGAACTGAGGAACAGGCTTCGCCATACATAATAGACTTGGCGACCGGCATTAGTTTTTGGGCCAGAAATAGATAGGCATTGGGCGGTACAGGTTTTTTACTACATCCTTTAATGATCAAAGATTTGTCTTGAAACTCCGTTACATTCAATTTCGATATAACATCGCTGTAGAGTAAAGTTTCCATATCTTCTAGAGAGCCCTGCACAGTTTTTTTTACGAACGGACTCAGTTTAACGGTAAGCAAAAGGTAGGCCCACCCGGGAATAATGGCATCCGTGGAACAGTGTATAGCAACATAACAATCCGTATACCGGGCCCATTCATGAGCATCGGCAAATGCCCTGAACTCTTTTTCACGCAAAATTAAGCCCTCAAACAGCCAGTCCTTGATGTCTAAAGCAACCCTTTCTCCTTTAGGATAGTAATCCTCAAGGTTAATGGTTACTAGTTTGCTTTGGGCGACTCTATTTACGATTTCGTCTTGCATAAACGCGATTTAATTATTTGATTGAGTTAGGGATGAACCCAAATTACTACGGTCTAACCACTACTCGGCCCTGTAATTATCTATGTCGAAGTCGTTTCCGCCATCTGTAGCCGATGGCATTATTAAACCTAAAACAGGATAGGCCAAGAAACCCAACCCGGCAAAAGTCAACAAGACCCATAAGATTCTTACCGTCCTCTTTGACCAACCTACGAACGCTGCAATTCCGCCGCACACCCCTAGAAGTATTTTATCTTCTGACTTTTGAAGTCTTTGTTGCTTCATGCGTTTTAAGATTCAGTATCACAATTTTATAAAAGTCCCAATTCTAATTTGGCCTCTTCGCTCATTAAGTCTTGGGTCCACGGTGGATCAAAGGTTATTTCAACTTCGGCGTCCTTAATTTCATTAATGGATTTAACTTTTTCCTCTACTTCTACCGGCAAGGTTTCCGCAACGGGACAATTTGGGGAAGTTAAGGTCATCAATATCTTTACCTCACTATCCTCATTGACCAAAACGTCATAGATCAACCCCAGTTCATAGATATCCACGGGTATTTCTGGATCATAAATCGTTTTTAAGACCCTCACTATTTTTTCTCCCAATGCTGAACTATCTTCAGCTATATGTTCTTCGCTCATAACTTCTATTCTTCTATTTGTGTTTGATAAGCAACGGCGTATAACTTCAATTGCTTGATCATGCTAACCAGGCCGTTTGCCCGTGTAGGCGATAAATGCTCCTTCAAACCTATTTGATCGATAAAAGCGGTATCCGCCTCCAGAATATCCTGTGGTCGTTGGTTGCTGAAAGCCCGTATCAAGATAGCAATAATCCCTTTGGTAATGATGGCATCGCTATCTGCCGTAAAGACCAGTTTATTATCTTCCAATTCTGCATGGACCCATACCTTGCTCTGGCATCCCTTTATAATATTATCTTCAGTTTTATAATGCTCTTCGATCAATGGAAGCGACTTACCCAGCTCGATCATATATTCATAGCGCTGCATCCAGTCATCGAACATTGAAAACTCGTCGATAATTTCTTCCTGTATCTCTTTAATTTCCATGACTCTATTTTCTACAAAAATACAATAAGAATAGATGGGTTTCAATACTTTGGTCCATCCATATCCACTTCCATTAGAGCAACATCGATTTGGCTTTCTTTACGCCGGCTACCAATACATCAACTTCTTCCCGAGTGTTGTAAAAGGTAAAACTGGCACGCACCGTTCCCGGTATTTTATAAAAATCCATAATAGGCTGGGCGCAATGGTGACCTGTCCTAACAGCAATGCCCAATTTATCTAGTATACTTCCTATATCGTAAGGATGTATTCCTTCGATATTGAACGAGACCACCGATGTCTTCTTTCTGGCGGTACCATAGATGCGTAATCCCTCTATCTTTAACAGTTCTTGGGTGGCATAGGCCAGAAGTTCATTTTCGTAAGCAGCAATAGCATCAAAACCTATTTGGTTCATATAATCCAACCCAGCGCCAAAAGCAATGCCACCACAAATATTAGGGGTACCGGCTTCAAACTTATGGGGAAGGCCTGCATAGGTCGTTTTCTCAAAAGTGACCTCGGCTATCATTTCCCCGCCCCCTTGATAAGGTGGTAACTTAGTAAGCCATTCCTCTTTACCGTATAACATACCCACACCCGTAGGGCCACAAATCTTATGTGCTGAACAGGTATAGAAATCCACATCGAGCGCCTGCACATCTGCTACCAAATGCGGTGCGGCCTGTGCGCCATCTATCAATACAGCTGCACCCACACCATGGGCCTTTTTTATAATCTCTTCTATTGGGTTTATAGTCCCAAGGGCATTGGAAATATGGTTACAAAATACCAGTTTAGTCCTTTCCGATACTAACTCATCGTATACATCCATGAGCAATTCTCCCTCTTGGTTCATAGGAATTACCTTTAAGTCAGCACCCGTTCTTTCACACAACATTTGCCATGGCACTATATTGGAGTGATGCTCCATAGCCGAAACCAAAACCTCATCCCCTTTTTTAATGAGTGATGAAAACCCATTTGCCACGATATTGATACTGTGCGTAGTGCCCGAAGTAAAAATAATCTCACGGGCGTGTGCCGCATTAAAATGCCTTCGGATTTTCTCTCGTGCTTGCTCGTACTTATCCGTGGCTTCCTGTGAAAGTGCATGAACTCCACGGTGTATATTAGCGTTATAGTTTTGGTAATACTCCACAATAACATCTATGACCTGTTGTGGGGTTTGCGAGGTAGCGGCATTGTCCAAATAAACCAAAGGTTTACCGTTAACCTCACGCTTAAGGATTGGGAAATCCTCCCTTATTTTCTTTATATCTAACATAGCCAATCTTCTTATATACAAAGATACCCGATATGGAAAACATATCGGGTATACAACTATTCTTTTGTACTTCTATTAACGAACTGGGATTAAAACCTTAAACCAAGTCCAGCTTTTAACAAACCTACATCTTCCTTAAAATCAAATGGAACCGTTATATCGTCAAAATTTGTTTCGCCTTTCCTTGCGAAATTGAAATAGTCATACTGAATCTGGATAAAAAGTCTTTTGGAAATATCGTAAGAAAGTCCAACATTCAAATTCAATCCAAAATCAGACTCGGTCTCATCAAAAACCACGTTTTCACCATTCTTTAAATAGGCGTAGTCTATAACTAAGGAATAGCCCAGCCCAATCTGTGGTTTTAATTTAGGAATACCAGGCAGAGAAAGTTCTGCAAAAATTTTAGGTTGTATCAAAAAACTATTGGATTTGAAATCGACTTCCACCGAAGGATTTTCCTGACTACCATAGGTAAAATCAGAATTATTAAGATAAAAGGAGGTACTCAGACCCGCTCCCAGTTGTATAAGACCAAAATCTAAAAATCTGTTTTTGATACCTAGATCTAAAATTCCGTCTTTTTCCCCAAAACCAGAACCGCTTGTTACGTTTAACGGATAATTGGCCTCTACACTCCAATTAAGGTCTTGTGCCAATGAAAAAAACGTTGAAAACCCTATGACAACGCTCAGTACTATTTTTTTCATAATCGAGGATTTATTTGCGAATTAATCTCGCTAAAATAGATGATAGTCGTATAGGAAAATATAGCGCCTTGTTAAAAATAATATAATTATTTCTCAAAAGGATTCCGATTTAATTCTAGGGTTCAATACGGAAACTTTACGCCTTTAATTTCCCCTAATTACCTAAATAGGTAGTTAAGGGATAGTTGTAGGGAGGCGTTGTAATTTTGAAGCCCTGGCAGTGCATTTAACCTATTTCTAAGCCCAATATAGAATCGTGGAGCTATTGATACATTATCGGTCAGTTTAATTCCAAGACCCACGGCAGCACCATAATCCAATTGAAAATCGCCGGAAACCGTTGATTTACTATCTACCTCACTATTGGTATTTTGATCTAAGTCCTTAATCTTGGTGACTTGATTCAGCAGAAATCCAAACTGTGGGCCAAATTCAACATCCAACAAATCGTTGATGGCAAATTTCCCTAAGATGGGCACCGTTATAAAATTAAATTGAACGTTGGTCCTAAAATCATTTTCTGGTGCATTGGCACTTCCATTTTGAATGGCCGCCAAATCTGTACTAAACTGAAATCCCTGGGAAGAATAGAGCAGCTCTGGTTGTAATTTGAATTTTTCAGAAAACTCCAGTTCCAAATACACACCTCCATGGCCCGATAGTCGAAATTTGAGTCCATCGGTCAAATCCCCCACCACCGAAGAATAATTGAATCCACCTTTAACCCCAAAATGCGTTTCTTGTGAAATTCCAGACTGGAATAGAAACAAAAAAAGAGCCCCTATGAAAAAGGCTCTTTTATTTGGTTTTTTATAAATCATGGAATACTACAAATCAAACCCAAGGTTGACCCCTAGTTTCTTTGCGATCAGTTTATTGATTCTGGTCTTCAACTCTGGTATACGAACGGAAGACAAAACATTATTGGCAAAGGCATACATTAGCAAGGCCCTGGCTTCTTTCTTGGGGATTCCCCTAGATTGTAAATAAAATAAAGCGTCCTCGTCCAATTGCCCAATGGTACAACCATGGGAGCATTTTACATCATCCGCAAAAATCTCCAATTGGGGTTTGGTGTTTATACTGGCCTTATCGCTCACCAAAATATTGTTGTTTTGCTGGAAGGCATTCGTTTTTTGGGCAATCTTATCAACGATAATCTTACCGTTGAAAACACCTGTAGCACTGTCTCCGTAGATTCCCTTATAATCTTGATGACTCTCGCAATTGGGCTGTATATGATGTACTAGGGTATGGTGGTCTACATGCTGCTTTTCCCCTAATATAGTGACCCCCTTCATGGTCGAATCTATGTATTCCCCATTTTGGTAAAAATTCATATTGTTGCGGGTAAGCTTACCGCCAAAAGAAAAGGTATGCACCTTAACGACGCTTTTATCGCGCTGATCGATATAGGTATTGTCAATTAACGAAGCAGTAGGGGCGTCATTCTGTATTTTGTAAAAATCAACAATGGCACTCTTGGCCGCAAAAATCTCCGTAACGGCATTGGTCAACACCTCATTGGAAGTCAAGCTTTGGTGACGTTCAATAATCTGTACTTCGGCATTTTCCTCAACTACGACCAAATTCCTAGGTTGTAATAGTAAGGAAGCCTCGTTGCCCGTAGAAAAATGTAAAATTTCGATTGGCTTTTTGGGCATTTTGTTCTTGGGAATGTAGATATAGGCACCTTCCCTGCTAAACGCGGTATTTAATGTAGTCAATGACTCTTCCTTGGACGCAATCTTATTGAAATAAACATCAATAATCTGTTTGTACATGGGCTTGGTCAAAGCAGAACTCATTAAACAAATATCCACGCCATCGTGGGTGGTCTCCGAAAGGTAGGAACTGTAAATACCATCGATGAAAACAATTTTATAGGAATCGATTTCATGAAGGAAATAACGCTTTACATCTTTATATTCCAGTGCATTCTCCTGCTTAGGGAAAATACTGAAGTCTATTTTCTGCAAGCTGTTTAGCGAAGTATATTTCCATGCTTCCTCTTTTTTTGAGGGGAATCCTTTTTCCTCAAAATTCTTTATGGCCGCCATACGAACATCATGCACGGGATGTTCCACATCCACGTTGTTCTCAAATGCCATAAAGGAAGAAATTAATTTATCTTTTAAATCCATATTTCATTAGTATTAAGCACAAAATAATTAGTACAAAGTAATATTGAATTTAAGCGTAAAACTTAATCCTCATTACTCAGTACGCTGTACTGAATTAAACCGCAGCTTCTTGCTTTAACCAATCGTATCCTTTCTCTTCCAGCTCCAACGCCAGTTCTTTTCCACCAGATTTTACAATTTTACCGTTGTGTAAAACATGTACAAAATCTGGAACGATGTATTCCAAAAGCCTTTGGTAGTGGGTAATTAGGATAACCGCATTATCCTTACTCTTAAGTTTGTTTACCCCGCTGGCTACAATGCGAAGGGCGTCAATGTCCAAACCGGAATCCGTTTCGTCCAAAATAGCCAACTTTGGTTCCAGCATGGCCATTTGAAAAATTTCGTTTCGCTTCTTCTCCCCACCGGAAAAACCTTCGTTCAAAGACCTGGAAAGGAACTTTCTGTCAATTTCCAATAATTCTGATTTTTCCCGTATCAATTTCAACATATCCTTGGCCGGCATATCCTCTAAACCTCTTGCCTTACGCGATTCATTAATCGCCGTTTTCATAAAGTTGGTAACCGAAACACCCGGAATTTCCACAGGATATTGAAAAGATAAAAATACACCCTTATGGGCTCTTTCCTCGGGAGAAACCTCTTCCAAGTTCTCGTTGTCAAGTTCTACGGAACCTTTGGTTACTTCAAACTCCTCTTTACCGGCTATTACAGCGGCAAGTGTACTTTTACCTGATCCGTTGGGACCCATAATGGCATGTACCTCTCCTGCGTTAACCTCAAGGTTGATTCCCTTTAATATTTCCTTATCCTCGACACTGGCGTGTAAGTCTTTAATTTTAAGCATTGTTTTTAGTTTAAATAGTTAGGGGCTTTGGGCATGGCCTCAAAATTCCCTTTATCATGTTGAATATATACTTTGGCTTGTTTTTCCTTTACAAAAGCTTCAAAAGCCTTGATGCTTGCTTCGCTCTCAGGTATGTCATAATTGAATTGTGGAACAATCCCATTCTCCCTATTGGCCTCAAAATGATAGATATCCCCAGAAAGCATTGTTGGCCCTTCATTAGGCAAATCCAGAAATAGGGCTTGGTGCCCTGCCGTATGACCAGGATAGTATTTTATCACCACCGTTCCATCACCAAAAACATCATAATCCCCTTTTAAAATCTGCTTGTTTTCCAATTTGGAAAAAGAATCTGGCGCGTAAAAACTATTTCCTTTGATGGCTTCGCTGTTAATGAAATCATCTTCGGTTTGTTGAACCAACCAAGTTGCATTGGCAAAATGGTTTGCCCCACCCGTATGATCGAAATGAATGTGCGAGAACGCTATCATTTCTACATCGGAAGAATCAAGTCCAATGGATTTCAACTGATTTAAGGTACTGTCCTTTCTTGAAATAGTGAATCCGCCATCGGGAGTAGTATAGGGGTCGTTTCCTACCAACATTTCAGGCAGACCGGTATCCCAGAGCAAGGTTCCCTTTGGGTGTTCTATGACAAAAAAAGCATCACTTAATTCCTTACTTTCTCCTTTATAGGTGTCCCCTTGTGCAAATAAATTTAGATTATTCGCCATAACAATTCCCCCATCAAAAGCGTAAAGTTTTATTTCTGGCTTAGCGGTTTCCTCGACCGTCATTTCTTCCTTGTTCTCTTTCTTCGCTTCCTTACAGGAAAAGGAGATTAATAAAACAAGTACTGCTGCTATTTTCTTCATTGTTACTCTTGATCTATATTATTCAAATTTTGGGCTTTATCCTACGGACCCTTCCAAACTTATTTCCAGTAATTTTTGGGCCTCCACCGCAAACTCCATGGGTAGCTTATTCAAAACTTCCTTGCTAAAACCATTGACGATCAATGCAATTGCTTTTTCCGTATCGATACCTCTTTGGTTGCAATAAAATATTTGATCTTCACCAATTTTACTTGTGGTGGCTTCATGTTCTACCTGGGCAGTCTTATTGTTGGCCTCTATGTAAGGGAAAGTATGCGCACCGCATTCATTACCCATTAACAGGGAATCGCACTGCGAAAAATTTCTTGCATTGTCCGCACGGCTATTGATCTGCACCAAACCTCTATAGCTGTTCTGAGACTTTCCGGCTGAAATACCTTTAGAAATTATGGTACTCCTAGTATTCTTCCCAAGGTGAATCATTTTCGTGCCCGTATCTGCCTGTTGGTAGTTATTGGTAACGGCAATGGAATAAAATTCCCCGATGGAATTATCTCCTTTTAAGATGCAGGAAGGATATTTCCAGGTAACGGCAGATCCTGTCTCCACCTGCGTCCATGATACTTTGGCATTTTTCTCACAAAGTGCCCTTTTGGTCACAAAATTATAAACACCACCTTTACCGTCCTTGCCTCCAGGGAACCAATTCTGTACGGTCGAATACTTTATTTCGGCGTCATCCAAAGCAATCAATTCCACAACGGCCGCATGCAATTGGTTTTCATCTCTTGATGGAGCGGTACACCCTTCCAAATAGCTTACGTAACTGCCTTTTTCGGCAATTACCAAGGTGCGTTCAAATTGCCCCGTCCCCGCTTGGTTGATCCTAAAATAAGTAGACAGCTCCATTGGGCAACGTACGCCTTTTGGAATATAGCAGAAGCTACCATCGGAGAATACGGCAGAATTTAATGCGGCATAAAAATTATCTCTTTTTGGCACCACCGAGCCCAAATACTTCTTCACCAATTCTGGATGCTCTTTAATCGCCTCGGAAATGGAACAAAAAATTATCCCTTTTTCCGCCAAAGTCTTTTTAAATGTGGTAGCTACGGAAACCGAGTCCATAACGATATCCACGGCCACATTTTGAAGCTTTTTTTGCTCGTCTACGGAAATTCCAAGTTTTTTATACATCTCCAACAACTGTGGGTCTACATCGTCCAAGGTTTTATTGGGATCTGCCTTTTTTGGCGCTGAATAATAGGATATCGCCTGAAAATCTGGTTTTTTATAGTGGACATTGGCCCATTCGGGTTCTTCCATCTCTTTCCAGTGCTTAAAGGCCTCCAAACGCCAAAGCGTCATCCACTCGGGCTCTTCCTTTTTCTTGGAAATGGCAATCACGATTTCCTCGTTCAGACCATTGGGAAAAGTATCCGATTCAATATCCGTATAGAAACCGTATTCATACTCCTTGGTTTCCAGTTCTTTCTTTAATTCTTCTTCTGTATATGCCATATTTTATAGGTAATAAGTAAAAAAGTAAATGAGCTAAGCACATCGCTTCTTTACATATTTAATATAGTTTGCCAATTGTTTCGAAATATCTACAACCTGCTCTCTGTACGCCACTAATTCATCTTTATCAAAATATCCGATTTCCTCCATCACATTAAAAAGGTTTCTCACTTCTCCTGATGAACCTTTGGAAAAATAAAGGAATCTAATCAATTCTTTGTCTGTCTCTCGTTCAAACCCTTCCGAGATATTGTTGGAAATTGAAATAGTTGCTCTCCTTAATTGATCAACCATTGCAAAATCGGTCTTCAGAGGTTGCCTTTCAAGCAACTTGTAAATATTCCCAGTAAAAGCTATGGTTAATTTATATACCTCTAAATCTTCAAAGGAACTATACATTTTAACTTTTACCAATTAACTTTTTATTCTTTCTCTCTTTTACTATTTTACTCTGAATTATAATGAAAAACTCTCCCCACAACCACAAGTACGTTGCGCATTGGGATTATTAAAGACAAAACCTTTACCGTTAAGTCCGCCAGAATATTCCAATACCGTACCTACTAAATATAGAAAGCTCTTTTTGTCGACGATGATACGTACATTGTTGTCCTCGAAGACCTTATCCGCTTCGTCTATTTTTGAATCAAAATTTAATTCATAGGATAACCCACTGCATCCACCACTTTTGACACCAACACGAACATAATCCTTTGTCGCATCAAAACCTTCCTCTGTCATAAGGTTGACGACTTTCTGTTTGGCTGTTTCTGATACTTGAATCATAATTAACTAGATTAAATCTAAATAGTTTACAAATATACGGTATAAGTAGGTTTTTACCATAGAACCTAACATTATTATAACGTATATCCACATAGGGGAATCCTATAGAAAAAGATAGTGCTGGCTATTTAATCTTGAGAAGTATTAAGTCTGTTTTACCCTTAGTAAGCAGGGAATCAAAATCAGCACTGGCAGACTCGCCCACTACCAAAATATGTCCGTTTTCGTCTTCAAGTATGTCAAGGCCAAAATCAAGGCCAATACCACCATAGGACTCTTGCCAAACCACATCCCCATTACCATTCGTTTTTATTACCCAAATATCATTCTCACCACGATTTTCTGAAACGTCGAAATCATTGCTCTTCGAGTTACCCGTAATCAGAAAACCACCATCCTTACTTTGGACCACAGCCTGTGCCAGATCAAACTCGCTGCCACCAAAAGTGCGCTCCCACAGCAAATCTCCTTCACTGTCAACCTTTACCATCCAAATATCCGATGCTCCTTTATTTTGGGAAATATCCCCATCATTGCTAAAGGTATTGCCTACCACAACATAGCCGCCATCCTGGGTTTTCGCAATATCATAGGAAACTTCTATTCCAGAGCCTCCAAAAGAATGTTCCCAGACCAAATTGCCAAAGGTGTCTACTTTCACCATCCAAAAATCATAGCTGCCATTCGTACTACTTATATCGAAATCGTCACTTTCCGAAAAACCCGTCATGACAAACCCGCCATCCATTGCCTGGACAACTGCATGGGCCCTGTCATTATTGGTGCCTCCAAAATACCCACGCCATTGCACACTCCCTACTTCGTCAATTTTTGTGCCCCAAAACTCGCCCACGCCATGGCTGGTTAGCCCATTCCCTTTCTCCGTATTTCCATCAGCACGGGCAGAAGTAATATCAAGAAACCCGGTAAAGAAAAAACCCCCATCCCTTGTCTCTAAAATATCATACGAATGATCATGACCGGAAAAACCGTAACTTCTTTCCCACTCCAAATCGCCCTTTTCATCCAATTTTAAAATCCAATTATCATGAAAGCCCTGGTTTTTGGATGCATCACCATCATCGCTCATCGAATAGCCCGTTAGCACATAACCGCCATCTGTTGTCTGAGCCAGACTTTGTCCAACATCATCCTTGCTGCCGCCATAGGTACGGTTCCACTGAAGGTTGCCTTCCGTATCAAATTTTAAGAGCCAGTAATCATTTTCTTCCTCGGTTTTTGTAGTGACATCACCATCTATACTACTGGTATACCCCAGTACCGCAAAACCTCCATCGCTTGTCCTTACGATTGCATTAGCACTTTCAGCACCGCTCCCTCCATAACTTTTTACCCACTCCAAAGACCCCTCAAAATCTGTTCGCAAGAAATCATAAGTAACTTCCGCTTCTTCCTTTGCGCAGGAAAAAAAGAAAATCAAAATGCTAAATAGAATGAACCTACGCATAGCTAGTTCGATTTTTTAATGATAAAGAAGCCGTTATTGATATCACTGATAATGATTTTACCACTTTCAAAATAAGGGTAGACACTCCAAACTCCAGAAAATTGGGTAGTATCGTCTACCGGATAGGTGTCAAAAAATGCCTTTTCCGTTACTATTCTGTCCGCAATTCCAGAAATATCCAGAACACGAACCCCTGCCGTATAATTCGCCAAGAAAAATTCATCCCCTAGAACATAGCCGTTATGGTCAATGGCATTCGTAGGACCGGAATAGGTATGGTGCAAAATGGGATTCTCCAAATTGGTCATGTCAAAAATTAGGGTTCTAGATCTAAAACCTTGATTAATTTCATCAAGCTCATCCCCTAAAATAAAATACCGCTGGTCTTCTGTAAACCAGCCTTGGTGGGTATATCCAATGTTTGGATATGGAACTGTGGATAGGGTAACGGGGACTTCCTTATTGGTAATATCCACGACCACGACCTGGTCTTCATTTGCGCCAATAAACAATTCTGCTCCTATATAATCTGTATCTGGACCGTTATAAGTTACTACTTGAGCATCGTGTGTATACCCATTAACACCCCAGCCACCTGCCGGGGATGGATTTAAGGGATTTTGTAAGTCCAGGAAATGTACCCCGCCATTGAATGCATCATCCCGATCCGTACCAACTGGATATGCAAACCCTGTTTGTTCGTTGATGACAATATTATGGGCGTTCCCCAATCCATTATAGCTCCCGTCTGCCGTAAAGCTTTGTGGAGGGTTCGCTACATCCCTTAATTTTTTGAGATCAAACACCTGTACCCCATGATTATTCGCTTCCGATACGATGTAAGCATAGTCCCCATACACTTTTACATCACGCCATGGGCTAGCCGTAGTAGCCGTAGGCAGCTTTCCTAAGTATATAGGGGATATAGCTTCAGTAATATCGACAAAGGCCGTTCCATTATCCAGGCCCATAAGGGCATATTCTTTTCCCGTGCTTGTATCCGTCCAGCCCCAAATATCATTTCCTGCCTGGGCCGCCAAAGCACTGATTGGTATATGTGCCAAAAGGTCATACCCATTACATGGGTAGCTACCGGCCAGACCGTTTTCACAAGGAACTAAACCTGTCTCAACGATAGGTTCATTAATTTGGTCTACCTCGTCCCTATTGTCGACATCATCATTTGTAGAACAGGAGAGAAGCATTATTAGAATACATACTGATAAAAAGGTTGGTTTCATAGCACAAAGACGTATCAAAAATTATACCTTAATTTAAAGATACGATATAAATAATCCTGTTTATTTTTGCATCATGTTAGAAGATAAGAATCAAGAACGGACATCCTTAGAGGCATTGGGCGAATTTGGCCTAATTGAACACTTAACCAAAGGTTTTAAGATTAAACAAAAATCAACCTTAAAAGGTATTGGTGATGATGCTGCCGTATTGGATGTAATAGAGAAAAAAACAGTAATTAGCACAGACCTTTTGATTGAGGGAATCCATTTCGACCTTAGCTATATGCCCCTAAAGCATTTGGGCTATAAAGCAGTGATGGTAAATCTATCCGATATATATGCTATGAACGCCAAGGCGACGCAGATTACCGTTTCCATAGCCGTTTCCAATAGGTTTCCATTGGAGGCACTGGAAGAATTATATGCTGGTATTGCTACCGCTTGCAAAACGTACGATGTTGATTTAGTGGGTGGCGATACCACCTCATCCAAAACCGGACTACTCATTAGCGTAACCGCCATTGGTGAAGCAAAGGGAGAAGATATAGCCTATCGTTCCGGTGCCCAACCCAAGGACCTCTTGGTCGTTTCCGGGGATTTAGGCGGTGCCTATATGGGCCTACAGGTATTGGAACGCGAAAAGGAAGTTTTTAAGGTGAATCCAAACAATCAGCCAGACTTGGAACCCTACGCCTATATTGTGGAAAGGCAATTGAAACCGGAAGCCAGGAAGGATATCGTAGAATTACTTGAAAAATTGGACGTGCATCCCACTTCCATGATCGATATTAGTGACGGACTTTCATCTGAAATATTGCACTTGAGTAAAAGTAGCGACTTGGGTATCGACCTATATGAGGATAAAATTCCGTTGGACCCAACCGTGATTGCAGCTTGTGAGGAGTTTAAAATGGATAGTACCTTGGTGGCCTTGAGTGGGGGTGAGGATTATGAACTTCTCTTTACCATAGACCAAAAAGAATTCCCGAAAATAAAGGGCAATCCTAACTTGACCGTTGTGGGGCATACGACGGGGAAAGATGAAGGTGCTTTCTTGATTTCCAGGAATAATACGAAGATTCCATTGACCGCTCAGGGTTGGAATTCTTTTTCAGGCGAGAAATAATCTCACCCTTTAAATACGTAGTTTGTAGCTTCAATTACAATTTAAAATGGAACCTGTCTTACACGCTGGTCTTGCAATAGGTATTTTTATGTTTTTCCTACTACTTCTAAAAAAGGAAAAACAAGGGGGCGACTATTTATTTCTCGCTTGGATTTTGACGATGCTAGGACAGATAACATTCTATTGCATCACTATTTACCATTTCAACATTCAAGGCATCTTAGCCATTTTGAGCTTTGCAATACCCTTGTTGGGGGCACCAATACTATTTTTATATATAGGGTGGTTAACAAGAAGAAACATTTCTTGGTGGAGGATACTATTACACTTAAGTAGCTATCCAATATATTGCGGCTTTCTATTCTTGGCACAAAAAAGCTTAAGTAGTTCAATAATGGCAGAAAATGGCCATCTTAAGTTTACAGATGCCTCGCTTTTTTGGTCCAAGTACTACGCGGTACCCTTAGCAATTTCTGGTTTTGTCTACTGCGTTTGGGACTTATGGCTGTTGAAAAAGCACAAAGTTTCAATTAAATCACTTTTCTCGTTCCAAGAGAAAATAAATCTGAAGTGGGTAAGCTATATCGTTTATTCATTTTTGGTGCTCTTTATCATTGCTTCGACTTGGGTATTTGGGGCAACCCAATTTAATTTTTTGCCATTACACCAGGCTTTTGCCCTAGTTGGCATTTCACTTAGTCTAATGCTTATGGCTTTTGGGATTTACGGATTTAAACAAACTGCCATCTTTTATAATCCTGAAATTCCAAATTTCGCTTTCGAAAGATTGGAAAAAGAAAATCAAGAAAAAGCAGCTTATTCGAAGTCTGGATTGACTCAAGACAAGATTATAAGTTTGGCACATCAGCTTGAAAAGGTAATGTTAGCGGAAAAACCCTATTTAAACGAAAATCTCAACCTTAACTCGCTTGCGGAGCAATTAGATAGTACGCCCGCTCATCTATCGCAAGTAATTAATCAGTATTTCGAAGAAAGCTTTTATGATTACGTCAATAAATACCGAATAGAAAAAGCCAAGCCTATGCTAAGGTCGGAACGCTATGAACATCTATCCATTATTGGAATAGCGTTTGAGTGTGGTTTCAAGTCAAAATCATCTTTTAATCGATATTTCAAAAAATATACTGGAAAGGCTCCTTCCCAATTTCAGAAGAACTCTTAATGGGGTTCAGCCCTTTGGCTGAGGCGCGTAATCGAATCATTTCAGCAAGATTTGTTACAAATACAAAACCATGGGCGAATACTCCCTTCCACATCAGCTGAACATTTCCATCCATGTTATTTCTGGCAGCCTGGCAATGATTATGTCCATAATTGCAATGGCTTCACTAAAGGGCGGGAAGACCCACAAAAGAAGTGGACTACTATTCCTCTTTCTGATAGCTATCGTAATAAACACAGGGCTGGTTGGGATTTTTATTTTTAAGGTGAATACCTTTTTATTGGTACTTACCCTATTAAGTGGCTACCAAGCTTTTTCCGGGTACAGAATTCTGGCAAATAAGACCAGCATTCCCAAGACCTTGGATATTGGTGTAGCAGTACTAGCCTTGAGTTCGGGAGTTTTTTACCTTTTTTACGCTAAATCCATTGAAATGTTATGGGCTCCAGTTGTTATATACAGTACTCTAGCAGCACTTTTTCTTATAATCGCCTATGATTTTCTACGGTATTTTCTTCCAAAGGATAAATTTAAAAATCGATGGCTTTATGAACATATCTATAAAATGGTAGCCTCTTTTACTGCACTTTTAGCAGCCTTCATCGGAACCATTTTTCCCAAGCACAAGCCCTACAGTCAATTTTTACCATCAATATTAGGAACCATATTGGCTCTAGGCTTTATCTTTTACAATTGGAAGAAAAATAGGAGGTGAATATTTAAAGGTCCTTGCTATATTAAAAAAAGAATTCCCGAAAATAAAGGGCAATCCTAACTTGACCGTTGTGGGGCATACGACGGGGAAAGATGAAGGTGCTTTCTTGATTTCCAGGAATAATACGAAGATTCCATTGACCGCTCAGGGTTGGAATTCGTTTACCAAAGAATAATGAAACTTATGCTACTTGTTGCGCAGCAATATGCCTCCTTTGGTAGATATGCTCTAAAGTTCTATTGATATCCTGTAACTCTGGTGTTAAAATGGATAGGTTTCCACTTACATCGGTCGTTACTTGCTTTTGGCAATGAATGCACTTGTATTCCTTAATGTGTGACGTTACCTTCTTTGAGATGGAGTAGCGATGTCCGAAGATGTTGCAGAACAATTTTTTCATGCTGTAGGTTTTTGTTGCAAGGTGGATCGATTTGGGGAATCGATTTGAATGCGGTTAATTTTTATTTAGGTTTTTCATTGTTGAAAATTTGCTTGGGCTAAATTTCCTTCTGTTAAACTACTGTATATTAAAGGACTGTACCACTAATTGTTGTGAGCACACCATAATTTGTTGTCAACCTACTTTTTTTTGGTGTCTTGTAAAATCAAAAACAGCGGTAACCCTATTATTTCATAATCTTTCATTTAATTTGTGCCCATGTTCAAGAACAAGGAAATCTTGGTAACGGCTTTTGCGCTCTTCTCGCTTTTTTTTGGGGCCGGAAATCTAATTTTGCCTCCTTTGTTGGGTTTTAATTCGGGCAATCAATGGCTAGTTGTCACCATAGGTTTCTGCCTTTCTGCGGTCCTTATACCACTTTTAGGAATTTTAGCATATGCCAAATTACAAGGTACTTTGTTGGATTTTGGAAAAAAAGTTTCTCCCGCTTTTGGCCTTGTTTATGCAATTCTGATTTATGCCATCGCAGTGGCCCTACCCGGACCCAGAACGGCATCCGTTACCCATGAAATTGCGATTGTACCCTTATGGGATATTTCTCCTTGGTGGACGAGCAGTGTTTATTTTGCCTTGGTATTTTTGTTCACGATAAACCGCTCCAAAATTTTGGATATCCTAGGGAAACTCTTGACCCCGGGAATCCTATTTATTTTGATTCTAATAATAGGTATTACCCTCTTTTCATTCCCGTTCGATTTTGGCACAACGGTATTTAAAAGTCCGTTCACTGATGGTATTTTAGAAGGCTACCAAACCTTTGATGCCATTGCAGCCGTGGTTGTTGGGGGGGTACTTGTTATTTCCGTGAATTTAAAATACAAGGAAGCTTCATATCAAGAAAAAAAATCACTTGTTCGTAAAGCGGGCTGGATTGCCGGCTTGGCCTTATTCCTTATTTATATGGGCCTAATTCTTTCCGGTGCGTTGGTACATTCTGTTTTTGATGCGGACACTACTAGGACCGACTTACTTTCTGGTTTAGCCAAACAGAGCTTAGGTAACATAGGCAATCTATTCTTAAGTGTTTTGGTGGCGCTCGCCTGTTTTACCACTGCCGTTGGTGTGGTAACCGGCACCTCGGATTTTATGAAATCCATTTTTAAGGAATCGCAATTGGCCTATATGCTTACCGCTATCGTCTGTAGTGTCACCGGCGTACTTATTGGACAGTTCAATGTTGGGTACATCATTGCAGTGGCCGTACCGGCATTAATGTTTATTTATCCCATTACCATCATCTTAATACTACTGAACGTTGTTCCTGAGAAAATAGCATCCCCAATAGTCTTCAAGGCTGTTACTATCACTACAATTATTTTTAGTATTCCAGATTTCTTGGGCAGTATAAATGCCGTGAGGTCAGATGCCGTAACCTTTTCTTGGATTCCTCTCCAAGAATATAATTTAGGCTGGGTACTGCCGGCTTTGGCTGTATTTATTTTAAGCAACTCCTTCCTTCGCTTTTCAAAATAGATATTCGCAATGATTATTGGTGAATAATTCGTTTTTAAGATTAGAAGTTCTAATAAGGATTCTGGTTAAGGTTTCACCTATTTAAAATTGATTTTCATCCTGTTTCCATTTCATAAAATATACACAAAACCAAACCTTTCCAAAAAAGGAGCGTAGATAGGATATACATAAAAACTAAAATAAAGATGAAAATTTCAAAATCGATTACCATTGTAACCTTAGCATTCACATTTGCACTTGGCACAACTGCTTTTGCCCAAGATGGTTCCATGAAGAAAATGAAAAAGGAAAAAATGATGATGCAGACAAAAATGGTGGGTGGCGAAGAAATGTACCCTAATAAAAACATCATTGAGAATGCTGTTAATTCTAAGGACCATACCACACTGGTTGCAGCGGTTAAAGCTGCAGATTTAGTGGAAACATTACGAGGTGAAGGTCCATTTACAGTTTTCGCTCCTACCAATATGGCATTTGAAAAACTACCAAAAGGAACCGTTGAAACTTTGGTGAAGCCCGAAAACAAAGAAAAGTTACAAGCCATCTTAACCTATCACGTAGTGGCAGGAAAATTTAGTGCCGCCGATTTAATGAAGATGATTAAAAAAGGAAATGGAAAAGCCGAATTTGCCACTGTTAACGGTGCTACACTAACTGCTATGGTAAAAGGAAAAAAAGTACTATTGAAAGATGTAAATGGTACTGTTTCAACCGTGACTATTGCTGATGTAAACCAATCCAACGGTATTATTCATGTAATTGACACTGTTGTTTTACCAGCAATGTAATCTGTAAAAGTTCCCCCCAAATCCCCCCGAAATGAAGAAACGGCTCCTTATAAAGAGCCGTTTTTTATGTCTTGGCAACAAAACCTAAGCATTCATTAACTCCTCAATTTCATCGGCTTGGATAGGAATGCTTGCCATAAGGTTAAACGGTTCGCCCGTTTCTTGAATAACCACATCGTCCTCTAAACGAATGCCCATATTTTCGGCAGGGATATAAATTCCAGGTTCTACGGTAAAGACCATATTCGCTTTCATGGGTGTTTTTAAAGCTCCGTAGTCATGTGTGTTCAACCCTATATGGTGACTCGTACCGTGCATAAAGTATTTTTTATAAGCTGGCCAATCCGGATTTTCATTTTTAACGTCGGCCTTGTCCAAAAGTCCTAATCCCAATAATTCAGAAGTCATGATCTTCCCGCATTCTTTATGGTACTCTGCCCAAAGTGTTCCGGGCACCAATAATTTCGTTGCCTCATCCTTTACCCTTAGAACGGCATTATAGACTTCTTTTTGGCGTTTGGTGAACGTTCCGCTTACGGGAATGGTCCGCGTTAGATCACTGGAGTAATTGGCGTATTCAGCAGCAACATCCATTAAAATCAAGTCTCCGTCCTTACAAGGCCTATTATTCTCCAGATAATGTAGCACGTTTGCATTGTTCCCCGATGCGATAATGGGCGGATACGCAAATCCTTTAGAGCGATTACTCACGAACTCGTGTAACAGTTCCGCCTCGATTACATATTCCATCACCCCAGGTTTCACAAAACCTAATACTCTGCGAAAACCTTTCTCGGTAATGTTGCACGCGGTCTGCATCAGTTCCAGTTCTTCCGGTTCTTTAATTCCACGTATTTCCTGCAAAATCGGATTGCTTTTAGCCACTTGATGCGCCGGATACTCTTTCTTGCACTTTTGGATAAAGCGGTCTTCACGGGTCTGGGTTTCCACCGCTTGGCGATAATGCTCGTTCGTATTAAAATATATGGTTTCCGCTTCGGTCATTACATCAAAGAAGACCTTGTCGAATTCCTTTAACCAACAAATCGTTTGGATACCGGAAACTTCAGTGGCTTTTTCCTTGGTCAATTTAGCGCCTTCCCAAATGGCAATATGTTCGTTGGTCTCTCTTACGAATAGAATTTCGCGGTGTTTTTTATCCAATGCATCAGGGAATAGCAGCAACATGGTCTCTTCCTGATCCGCTCCAGTTAGATAGAAAATATCGCGGTGTTGTTCAAAGGGCAATACGCTATCCGCACCTATAGGGTAAATATCGTTGGAGTTGAAAACCGCAATACTTTTGGGTCGCATACGCTCCATAAATTTCTTACGGTTCTTTATAAAAAGGGAGTTGGGTATCTGATTGTATTTCATGGAATTTTATTTAAATCTCAAAGTTAACGATTACCTAAAAGGGTTGGAAATGAGGATTACTTCTTTTTAGAAATCTTAAAAGATTTAGGTACAACTAAATAACTTAGAAGGAAGAAGCTGGAAGGTTTTCAAGTTTAAACACTTTTTGTTCTAAATCTTAATAATAATTTTAATTTACGTGAGGCTTTTAAATATGATTATCCTAATTATCTCAATTTATCCATTTCATTAATAAAGTTATTGTATTCAGTTGCAAATTTTTCTTTGAATGGTTTACCAAATTCCTCATAATATTCTCTATCCACATCCATATGTTGTGATAAAAAATCAAAAGCTTTTTCCGTAGTCTTCAAGATTCTCTCTATATCTGTACTACTTTGCATTACATTGTAATAAACTGAAAATTCTTCCAGAAATTCCTTCCCCTTTGAACTTTGATTCATCCATTCTTTAACTTCAGGTGTCAACGACCGTATTTCGCATAGTTTGAAAAAACGTTTCCATGAGCTGTAAAGGTTTTTCCTTTTCATCTTTTTTTCATTCTTTGAAACGAAAAGGTCATCAAACCAAGAATTATCTAGGGCATCGTTTGGGTCATAGATTCTACGGTTATGTTTCATAACTGGTTTTCTTGCGCCAAAAGCGTATTCCCACATGTTCCAATAGGTTTTAATATTGACGGTCTTTTTTTTTGCTTCATAATATGCCCCAAGATGAAAAGCTAGTTCAACAATCACTAGGATTAAGTTCCAGTATAAGAACCAATTATATTTTATTATAGTTAAGCCTTCAACGCTCATTTGAGATATTTCTCTATTTGAATCATACCATATATAAATATCCTTGTTTTGGTAATTTCCTTTTAAAAATGATTTATAGTCACCAGGATATAAATTAATATAAGGTTGTTCATCATTCTGTAGCCAAATTGACAACTGTTCATTTTTATCTCTTAAATCATTTTTGTTCGTTTCAAATTTTAGAACTTTCCCTTCGATGGTTGCAAAATCGGATAAAAAGGGTCTTTTAAATTGCAAATACGCGCCAAACAAGAGACTTACAAAAAATCCTACAAAAACTGGCAGGGGTGTTCTTCCTACTCCTGCCATTAGTGTTTTATTGTAAGTTCAACCATCTTTTTTACTATTCTTTATAATCTATTTTTGAGCTATTCCCTACCAGCTTGAGCGTCCCGCTCGTACCATCAAACAAAAATCATTGAATCAAATTCCAACAACCTCATCACACTTGACATTTTTAATAGCTTAATAAGCCTAGTATACACAATAAAAATTTGACTGTTAAGATAAATCTAATCAATCGGTATCAAGTTAGCAGTAAAACTTCTTAAAAATTACTAGAATCTCATTCCAGTGAGAATCTCTTTTTATAAGTATTTAACTAACTTGTACCCTTCAACCAAAAACTCAAAATTCATGAAAAAAGTAGCCTATCTATTGATAGCATCCCTATGCCTACAGGCTTGTACAGAAACCAATAAAGAGGAAACGCAGGCAGCATTATTTGCCCGTATCGATACTGAAATCAAACAAAATGCCAAGGGCTATAGTACCTTAAAGGAAGCTACAGAAACCATTGGCCATAGACTTACAGGTTCCGAAAACGGAGCCCAAGCAGAAGCGTATACGTACAATAAATTCATGGAATACGGTTATAAGGATGTGGTCTACCAGACCTTTGAGGTAGAGGCATGGTCTAGGGGCGATGTATCCTTAGAAATCAACGACGACCCCATAAAAGTAGTCACCTTGGGACATTCCCCAATCGAAGCGAATGTTAATGGGGAAATTGTAGACATGGGCAATGGCCTGGAAGCGGATTATGCCGCAAATCCAGATGCTGCAAAAGGAAAAATCGCACTAGTTTATATTGGACTCTTACCCGGTAGCGAGGAAGGGCTATCCAATCTACACCGTAGTGAAAAAACCGCCTTGGCCATAAAATATGGGGCGATCGGTATCATTATCTTTAACCAAGTGGATAATGGCGTGCTGTTAACGGGAACAGCTTCGGTCACAGGTGAATTAATTCCCATTCCTGCGGTCTGTATAGGCAAGGAAGATGGTATTGCCTTAAAAGAAACTTTGAACAACGAAAAGGCCACGGCCCAGATAGGGATGACCAACAAAAGCGATGTCATTAAGGCAAGAAATGTGGTAGCTACGCTGCCAGGAACAGAACTCCCACAGGAAGAAATCGTTCTTGGGGGTCATTTGGATTCCTGGGATTTGGCTACGGGCGCTATCGACAACGGTATTGGTTCCTTCGCCGTGCTAGATATTGCCCGTGCCTTCAAAGCCAACGACCTTCACCCCAAACGGACTATTAAGTTCGTGATGTTTATGGGTGAGGAACAAGGCCTTCTAGGATCTACATACATGGTGAAACAGGCAATAGCCAATAATACCATTGATAATATTAAGTACATGATGAATTTAGACATGGCGGGTAACCCGATTGGGATGAACGCTGGAGGAAAATTGGATGACGAACAATTTTTTAAGGACTTGGGCGCCGCCATTCAAAAGCAGGACACGATTTATAAAAATACATTTACGAATAAATCGGGTCTACACAGTGATCACCAACCGTTTATGTTGGAAGGTGTTCCCATTTTATCCGTGAACAGCAACCTTGATCGTTCCATTTACGGTTGCTACCATTCAGACTGCGATGATTTCAACTTGGTAAACAAAGACCACATGACCAATACCAGCCGTTTTGGCACCATGATGCTCTATGCCCTGGCAAATGCTGAAAAACTACCGGCGGCTAAAATGGATAGTGAGACCACAAAAGAATTTATGATCAAAAACGATTTGAAGGAAAAACTCATTATCGGGAATGACTGGAAATGGGAAGAATAAGCCTTAGAATGTGCTTTGATAAGCAGGTATTTAAGCAGGGCATTATAACCATGATGGTCTGCTTATCTTTTTTGACCGGTTGCTCCCAACATTCGCGAGAAACACAGGTTGATTATTTTGAAACCGTACGGCCGTTGTTTACGGGAGAACTTGCGTTTTCTACTACGGATTATGTGGCGGATTTTTGGCGCGTGGTAGGCAACACGGGCTTTAACAATACCGTTTTCCTACTAGCGGACAGCCTTGAAGCATCGGGTTTTGTGTTGGAATCAGAGGCATCTACTGCAGACCGCCTCACCTACCGCATTGAAAGGCGGCCCATGTCCCATCATACATGGGAACCCGTTTCGGCTTCCTTACAAATCGTTGGCGACACCAAACCTTTATTGGTTTCAGAATCGAACAGAAACATGACCTATTTAAATTCGGCTTCCACGCCAATTGAAGGCGTGCAAGCGGAGGTGGTTTGGATAAAATCTACAGAAGAATTTAAATTCAAAGGGGTATCGGGCAAAATTGTTTATGCGGAGAACAATGTACGCAGCATTTACAAAATGGCTCTAGAAAAAGGTGCCCTAGGCATCATCTCGTATGACAATCCGGCGTATTTACAACCAGAAAAAAATACGACTTCCATCCAATTCAGAAGTCTTTCCGCAAGTGATTCCAGCAATTTTTGGGGCATTGCGCTATCATTTAAAGCACGAAAAGAATTAACTCGGCGCATGCGAGATGGAAAAACCCAAGTATTGGTAAATATTAAAACCAAACGGTATGAATCGGAAGAACTAACCATAGTTGCCACTATTAGAGGTTCCGGGAAACCCAATGAACAATTGGTCTTTAGCGCCCATATCCAAGAGCCTGGAGCCAATGACAATGCTAGCGGGGTGGGCACCCAATTAGAAATGGCCCGTGTTGCAGCCAAGCTTCTAAATACGGGCACCATTGATTTGGAGCGTTCCATGACTTTTTTGTGGGGCGATGAAATTGTTTCTACGCGCAGGTTTATTACTGAAGACCCAGAACGTGCAAAAGGAATTAAATGGGGCATAAGCTTGGACATGGTAGGTGAAAATACGGCGCTGACCGGGGGTACGTTCTTGATTGAAAAAATGCCTGACCCCAGTGCCATATGGACCCGTGGAAATGATAAGCATACGGAGTGGGGCGGTGAGGTATTGTCCTTGGAGGATATGAAACCACACTACCTCAATGATTTTA
The DNA here is from genome assembly GCA_963793365.1 of uncultured Flavobacteriaceae bacterium. Lineage (GTDB taxonomy): Bacteria > Bacteroidota > Bacteroidia > Flavobacteriales > Flavobacteriaceae > Maribacter. Next base: position 160,472 of record CAWBZP010000008.1, read on the forward strand.
TACTCTCAAATTTTAAGGAGCAAGGCAAGTTTGCAAATTGGCCGGTGGACACCAACCCTTTTGAGGGAGGTAGTGATCATACACCTTTTCTTGATGCGGATATCCCGGGTCTGTTACTCTGGCACTTCACAGATCAGTTTTACCATACGGATAATGACCGTATCGATAAGGTATCAAAAGAAACCTTAAAAAATGTTGGTACCGCAGCCTTGGTAAGTGGTTTGCAGCTGGTAAACGCGGATGCCGACTTAGTAAATGAAATTAGGTCTATTCTCAAGCAACAAGCTTTTGCACGCCTAATGGCAGAAACAGAATTGAGCAAGAAGGCTATTGCAAACGGCAGTAGCCTAAGCCAAGAAATCGGGATTATTGAAGCTTGGGGTGATTGGTACAAAAAAGCGATTAGTAGTTTAATGGATATTGTAGATCCCAGTGATGTAAAAACAAAAAAACAAATTTCCAACACCGCGGAGGCAATCGCGGAACAAACGCATAATCAGATTCAAGGTTTGAGGCTTTAAGCCTAAGCTACCGCTCCAAATGTTATGTTTGCCGAAGCCTGAACTTATCCTTAACTTTCCATCAACTAACTCAATTTCATGACCATGAAACATTTTTACCTTCTTTTTTTGGCCAATATTGCGATGACCACTGCGCAGGTAACCCCAACAAGCGCGCAATTGGTGAATGAGTCCTTAGCCGCTAAAAAAGCTATGGAAGCAAGTTCGCTCCTCAAGAATTTGCCCTTAAAGAATATTGGCCCGTCCATAATGAGCGGCAGGGTGGTAGATTTGGCCGTAAACGATACGGATCCAACAGAATTTTATGTCGCATATGCCTCGGGTGGATTATGGTATACCAACAATAATGGAACCTCCTTTACACCGGTGATGGATGAAACCCAGACCCAAAACCTAGGTGATATTGCCGTTCATTGGCCAAGTGGCACCCTATGGGTAGGTACAGGTGAAAATAATGCTTCCCGCAGCTCGTATGCAGGTATTGGGGTCCTAAAGTCTACCGACAAAGGAAAAACGTGGCAGAATATGGGTTTAACGGATTCACACCATATCGGTAGAATTATTGTAAACCCTACCAATGCCAATGAAGTTACTGTTGGCGTTGCGGGACATCTCTATTCCCCAAACGAAGAAAGGGGAATCTATAAAACCACCGATGGGGGAAAAACATGGCAAAAAACCTTGTTCATAAATAGTGAAACAGGAATCATAGATGTGGCCATGGCGCCGGATAATTTTGAGGTGCAATATGCCGCGGCGTGGCAAAAAGATAGGAAAGCTTGGGACTTTTTAGGCAACGGGGAAGGCTCTGGTATTTATAAGAGTACCGATGCAGGGACTACTTGGAAAAAAGTGTCCTTGCCCGCCAGTGGATTTCCAGTGGGTGAAGGCGTAGGGCGTATTGGTCTCGCCGTTTTTGATGTAAACACGGTCTATGCGGTACACGACAATCAGAATAGACGTGAAAAATCGGAAGAAAAAAAGGAAACGGATAAAGGACTTACAAAAGAAGATTTTAAAAAACTCTCAAAGGCCCAGTTTTTGGATTTGAGCGATAAGGATCTAAACGAATTTCTAAAAACGAACAACTTCCAGGAAAAATACCGGGCAGACAATGTAAAGCAGATGGTGCGCAGCGATGCTGTAAAACCTGCCGACTTGGCCCTATACCTAGAGGACGCCAATTCTCTTTTGTTCGATACGCCTGTTATTGGTGCGGAGGTATACAAAAGTATTGACGGAGGATCAACCTGGATCAAACAAAATGAAAAGTACATCGATGATCTTTTCTATAGTTACGGCTATTACTTTGCGCAGATCAATGTTGATCCCAGAAATGTGGATAACATCTATTTAGCGGGAGTTCCCATTATTAAATCCAAGGATGGTGGTAAGACCTTTAGTTCCATAAACGGAGACAACGTGCATTCTGATCACCACGCCCTTTGGATAAATCCAAATAAGTCCGGCCATCTGATCAATGGTAACGACGGAGGCGTAAATATGAGTTATGATGATGGCGAACATTGGATCAAGAACAATAGCCCAACCGTAGGCCAATTTTATGCTATTGCCGTTGACAACCAAGAACCGTATTACGTTTACGGTGGGCTACAGGACAATGGAGTTTGGATGGGTCCACACAATGCGGAGGAAAATACGGAATGGCATCAAGAGGGGCAATACCCATGGAAATCAATACTGGGTGGCGATGGAATGCAGGTGCAAGTAGATAGCCGTAATCCAAATATTGTTTATACCGGGTTTCAATTCGGTAATTATTTTAGATTGGACCTTGAGAACGATAAACGAAAATACATTCAACCCAAACATGAACTGGGCGAAACACCGTATCGTTTTAATTGGCAGACGCCCATTCTACTATCTCCGCACAATCAGGATATCCTTTATATGGGCGGCAATAAACTGCACAGGTCCTTAAATCAAGGGGATGATTGGGAAACGATTTCTGGAGATTTGACCCAAGGTGGCAAAAAAGGAAATGTTGCGTATGGTACGCTAACCACCCTATCAGAATCACCCTTTAAATTCGGACTACTCTATACAGGTAGCGATGACGGCCTTATACAACGTACCGATAACGGAGGTGGTAGTTGGACGGTGCTTTCAAAGTCCTTACCCAAAAATCTATGGGTGAGCCGGGTGGCTGCATCCAAACATAAGAAGGACAGGGTCTACGCCACATTAAATGGATACCGCTGGGATGATTTTAAAGCTTATGTATATGTAAGTGAGGATAAAGGCGAAACATGGCAAGATATTTCCGGTGCGATACCCAGCGCGCCCGTAAATGTCATCGTTGAAGATCCGGAAAACGAAAACCTTCTTTTTGTAGGTACTGATAATGGGCTCTACACTTCATTGGATAGGGGAGCCTCTTGGGAATCTATGCAAAATGGAATGCCTTATGTAGCGGTGCACGATCTTGCCATTCAACCCAAAGCAAGGCATCTTTTGGTAGGTACGCACGGCAGAAGTATTTATAAGGCCGATATTTCCCATTTGCAACAGATGACCAAAACCGTTTTAAACAAAGACCTTTATGTGTACCCATTAGAGCCTACGAAACATTCGGCAAGATGGGGGAATTCCTGGAGCTTCCTGGTCAAAGCCAAATACGCCCGGTTTGGATATTTCCTTCTATGCTGGTGCAGACGATGTTTTTGATGCCAAAATAACTTCTGTCGATGATATTGTCGTAAGTGAAACCCAAATAACCGCAGATAAAGGGTTGAATATACTTTCTTACGATATGGCCTTTTCAAAAAGTGGCAAGCTTAATTACCTTAAAAAACATAAGACTGAACTTAAGGAAGCGGATAATGGAAAAACGTACTTGCCCAAAGGAAGCTACAGCGTAGAACTAAAAGGAAACGGGGCCACGGAAAAGGTATCCTTTGAAATTGAATAAACCATGATAGCTAAAAATTGGCATATTTTACCAAGATTAATTAAAATCCGAAATCAAGGAAAGGACCTTAATCCGTACAACCCAAATTTCCCTATTGAAGCTAAACGAGGTTGCGATTTTAGAAGGGCTACAGGTATGTAAACTGGTAAAATTCTCTGAAGAACCGGTGATTTCCACCTATCTGGGAATCGCAATCGATTAATTTAAAAATAATGGAACTCACCTTAGGAATACCCGCCTTACTCTTCCCCGCCATATCATTGACCATGTTGGCATATAACGCCCGTTATTTGGCCATTGCCGCACTTATTCGCCAGTTACATCAAAAATATCAAGAAACGGGCTCCTCCTCTATTGAAGAGCAGGTAAAGAAATTAAGGAAGCGACTTACGATTATAAAGAATATGCAGGCAACGGCAATCTTTAGTTTTTTATTGGCGGTGGTTACCATGGCACTCATCTTTTTGGAGTATGAGATCGGTGCCAAATTAATTTTTGGAATCAGTCTGGCGGCCCTTATGGTTTCATTAGTATTGAGTTTCGTTGAAGTGCAGCTATCCACTAGGGCATTATCCATTCAGCTCAAGGACATGGAACAATAACTTTTAAGTAATTAGCCTACATACAACTAATGCTTGTCAACTTTCAATTTGCAAATCCTTTTAGAACTAAATTGACCTTAATGTACGTATATATCATTTTCTTCTCAGGAAATCCTTACTATAATCCGCTAATTTTCAATATATTTATATAGTAAATCAAGCTTGAAAATGAAGCGGGTAAAAGACTTGGACTTTTTTAAAAATATACGTCAGATTCGGGAATTTGAATTTGGTGTGTTCTACTATTTTGATGGCTTAATCATTTCCGAGATTAAGGAGGGCGTTGTATTTCATTGGAAATTTGCACAAAAGGCGGTTTTTGCAGCGAAAGAATTTTTTGGGGATCATGCAAGACTAGTTTACATATCCAATAGGGTCAATAATTATTCCGTAGTTCCAAAAGATTGGGTTAAATTTTATAAAAACAGGCATCAATTAACCCATTATGCCGTCGTGGGCCATACTGAAAGTAGCTTTACAAGCCTACTGGTAGAGCGCATGTTCTTTAAAAACTCCATTATCGAATTCGATGATTTGGAGGATGCGATAGCATGGGCGTTGACCAAACTGAAGGCCCCCTATGCGCCTATCCAAGATTAATCGACCAACGCTTTTTGTTTAAGGTATTTATTTTATCTACGGAAAATAAGAGGCATTTCTTCAACAGCGTCTATTTAGGTTTTAAAATCGGTCTAAATTAATATACTAAAGTTCTTGAAAACTTGTTAATAACTCGCTTGTGCCGTAACTTTACAACGCTAAAAAAATCAACATAATGAGTGGATTGATAAAATCTTCAATAGCCCGAAAAGTAGTGATGGCACTTTCGGGACTTTTTTTGGTCCTTTTCCTGGGCCAGCACTTTACCATCAACATTACTTCGGTAATTGCACCGGACACCTTTAATTCCTGGTCCCACTTTATGGGATACAATCCCTTGGTGCAATATGTGCTCCAGCCCATTTTAATTGCCGGGGTGATTGTTCATTTTGTCATGGGTATTATTCTGGAATTGCAAAATAACAGAGCAAGGGCAATTAGTTATGCGAAATTTAACGGCAACGCAAACTCATCTTGGATTTCAAGAAATATGATCATTACCGGTCTGGTCGTTTTGGCTTTTCTTGGACTTCATTTTTATGATTTTTGGGTACATGAAATGGCCTATAAATACATCGAGAATAATCCTGAAGACCCAACAAGATATTACGCTGAAACCGTGGAGAAGTTTGAGCCAATTTGGAGAACCGTTTTATATGTGATTGCTTTCGGTTTATTGGCGCTTCACCTATTACATGGTTTTGCTTCCTCCTTTCAGACAATGGGTGTCAACAACAAATATACTCCCGCTATAAAAACATTTACGAAGGTATATGCCATTGCCATACCTGCCGGTTTTGCATTGATTGCTATATACCATCACCTTAACCCAATAACACATTAAGTATGGGCATTTTGGATTCAAAAGTTCCTAAAGGGCCGTTGGCCGAAAAATGGACTAAACATAAAAATGAGATTGACCTTGTAAACCCGGCCAACAAACGTAATATCGATGTCATTGTCGTAGGTACGGGATTGGCAGGAGGGTCGGCAGCGGCTACGCTTGCCGAACTTGGTTATAACGTAAAAACGTTTTGCTATCAAGATTCTCCTAGGCGTGCACATTCCATTGCGGCACAAGGAGGTATCAACGCATCAAAAAATTATCAAGGCGATGGTGATAGTAACTACCGCCTGTTCTACGATACTGTAAAAGGCGGGGATTACCGTTCCCGGGAAGGTAATGTATACCGCTTGGCAGAGGTATCCGGACAAATAATTGACCAATGTGTCGCACAAGGAGTTCCTTTTGCGCGGGAATACGGTGGCCTCTTGGACAACCGTTCTTTTGGTGGTGTTTTGGTTTCCAGAACGTTTTACGCGAAAGGCCAAACCGGCCAGCAATTATTGTTGGGCGCATACTCTGCAATGAACCGTCAAATCAATAGAGGTAAGATTAAACCATTCAACCGTCATGAAATGATGGATTTGGTAAAAATAAATGGAAAAGCTCGTGGTATAATTGCACGCAATTTGGTGACCGGAGAAATTGAAAGGCACTCTGCACATGCCGTAGTATTGGCAACAGGCGGTTATGGAAATGTCTTCTTTCTTTCTACCAATGCGATGGGAAGCAATGTAATGGCAGCTTGGAGAGCGCATAGACGCGGTGCATATTTTGCCAACCCATGTTTTACGCAAATTCACCCAACTTGCATTCCTGTATCCGGGGACCATCAATCTAAATTGACCTTGATGTCCGAATCCCTTCGAAATGATGGGCGCATATGGGTTCCAAAAAAAGCGGAAGATGCGAAAGCAATTCGTGAAGGAAAATTAAAGCCTACGCAAATCAAAGAAGAAGATCGCGATTATTATTTGGAAAGACGTTATCCAGCTTTTGGAAACCTCGTGCCACGGGATGTGGCTTCGAGAGCGGCCAAAGAGCGTTGCGATGCTGGCTATGGTGTTAACAAAACAGGAGAGGCCGTGTATTTGGATTTTGATGCTGCCATTATGAGGTACGGTCGAGAAAAAGCATTGACTAGTGGTCATAAGGATGCGACCGATAAAGAAATTAGGGCTTACGGTGAAGAAGTCGTAGAGGCAAAATACGGTAACCTCTTTCAGATGTACGAGAAAATCGTAGATGAGAATCCGTACAAAACACCAATGATGATCTATCCAGCGGTACACTACACCATGGGTGGATTATGGGTAGATTACAACTTGCAGACTACCGTAGAAGGATGTTATGCTGCCGGTGAAGCCAACTTTAGTGATCATGGGGCAAATAGGTTAGGTGCCTCCGCATTGATGCAGGGACTTGCCGATGGGTACTTCGTATTACCATACACTATTGGAGATTACCTTTCAAGTGATATTAGAACCGGAAAAATACCTACAGATTCCCCTGAGTTCGATGCTGCCGAAAAAGAAGTTAGGGAGCGTATGGAAAAGTTGATGAACGGTAAGGGCACACATTCCGTTGATTATTACCATAAAAAATTAGGTAAGATCATGTGGAACAAATGTGGGATGAGCCGTAATGCCGTTGAGTTGCAGGAGGCCATTGATGAAATTTCTGCATTGCGCAAAGATTTTTGGGAAAATGTTCGTGTCCCCGGAACAGCAGATAGCAAGAATCAGGAATTGGAAAAAGCTGGAAGGGTGGCAGATTTCTTGGAGTTGGGAGAATTATTCGCAAAAGATGCCTTGACAAGAAATGAATCTTGTGGAGGACATTTCCGCGAGGAGTATCAAACTCCAGAGGGAGAAGCTTTACGTGATGACGAGAACTTTAAGTTCGTTTCCGCTTGGGAGTATAAAGGGGAGCCTAAAGATGCGGTATTGCACAAGGAAGAACTGAAGTACGAAAACATCGAACTGAAAACACGCTCTTACAAATAGTTAAAAGGTTAATTGTGAAAAGTTCAAACGGAAATATTAAAACTTTTGAAGACTTAGAATGTTGGAAAAAAGCCACAATACTCCGGAGGGCAGTAGGACTTAAGATTAAAACGTTTCCCGATTTTGAGAAATACGAATTGGTTTCTCAAATGCGAAGAGCATCAAGATCTATCACACATAATATAGCGGAAGGGTATGGAAGATATCATTACCAAGAAAATGCCCAATTCTGTAGAATTTCAAGAGGTTCGGCCTATGAAATTATCGACCAATTAGTGACCGCTTTAGACGAAAAGTATATTGAACTACAAAAACATGATGAATTAAGGGTGATGAGTTTAAATTGTATCAAATTGTTGAACGGATATATTAACTATCTTATTAATGCAAAGAACAGTTAGCTAATAACCTATAACTAATAACGATTTCAGAATGAAGCTGAATTTAAAGATATGGCGTCAAAAAGATGCCGCAACAAAAGGTAAGATGGTTAACTATACCATTGATGGTATCGATGGCGATATGTCTTTCCTTGAAATGATGGATGTACTCAATGAGGATTTGATTACCAAAGGTGAGGAACCGGTAGAATTTGATCATGATTGTCGCGAAGGTATTTGCGGATCTTGTTCGCTACAAATCAATGGGGAGCCCCATGGGCCTGATCGTATGGTAACGACTTGCCAATTGCATATGCGTAAGTTCAATGATGGTGACACCATCGTTATAGAGCCCTTTAGGGCGAAGGCATTTCCCGTAATAAAAGATTTAATCGTAGACCGTTCCGCATTCGACAGAATTCAGCAAGCAGGAGGGTATATTTCAATCAACACCTCGGGAAACACACAAGATGCAAATTCCATCCCCATAGAAAAGGAAAATGCCGATGACGCCTTCTATGCAGCGGCCTGTATTGGATGTGGTGCCTGTGTAGCAGCCTGTAAAAATGCAAGTGCCATGTTATTCACTTCCGCAAAGGTTTCGCAATATGCGCTTTTACCCCAAGGACAGGTTGAAGCAACGGAGCGCGTACAGAATATGGTACGCCAAATGGACCTGGAAGGCTTCGGAAATTGTACAAATACAGGTGCCTGTGAGGTAGAATGTCCTAAAGGTATTTCATTGGAGAACATTGCCCGCATGAACCGGGAGTATATGAGTGCCAGCATAAAAGGCTAAGACTAACGGATAAGGAGACTAGGCCAAAAGCAATTCAAACTTGACGGTATCGCGTCAAAAAATAATATGAATCCCACACCTTTTGGTCTGGGATTTTTTATTTTTAATAAATGCCGAAAGATTACACCCAAGAACGTATTGTAGTACCTCGATTTAATGAACAATCAGGATTTTATACTACGCCACAACGTTCCAAAATAATGAGTAAGATAAGGGGTAAAAACACAAAGCCTGAACTGGCCTTTAGAAAGGCTTTATATGCAGCAGGATATCGCTACCGCATCGATTACAAAAAGCTAATTGGAAAACCAGATATAGCACTACCAAAATACAAGACGGTTATCTTTATTGATGGGGAATACTGGCATGGAAAAAATTGGGAGGTTCGAAAACCCAAAATTAAGACCAATAGAGAATTTTGGATTGCCAAAATAGAACGGAATATACAACGGGACGAAGAGGTTAATGTAGCCCTAAATAAAAAGGGATACACTATTTTTAGATTTTGGGAAACAGAGATTAAAAAAAATTTGGAAGGTTGCCTATCTAAAGTCCTTCAGCATTTGCAGGCTCAATAATACATCAAAAAAGAAATCAATTAACATAACTTAACGTTTGAAAGCCCTTATTTAATAGGGTCTTAACGGAGTTTGTCCTAAATATATCTTATATTATTTATGTAATAAATTAATAATCTTAAAAACACGATATATGAAGAGGATAGCAATTTTAGCTACAAATGGATTTGAAGAAAGTGAATTAAAATCTCCAAAAGAAGCCATGGAAAAAGAAGGCTTTAAAGTGGATATTGTAAGTCCAGAAAATGGAGAAATAAAAGCGTGGGCAAATGGAAATTGGTCCAACAGTTATAAAGTAGATAGAAATTTGAAAGATGTGAAAGCAGACGAATATAATGCTTTGGTACTACCGGGCGGCGTAATCAACCCAGATAATTTGAGAAGAAATGAAGATGTTTTAATGTTCGTTAGAGATTTCTTTAAAATGAAAAAACCAGTAGCCGCAATTTGCCATGCACCTTGGACTTTAATAAGTGCAGGAGTGGTGAAGGGAAGAAAAATGACATCATTTAATTCTATCAAGGATGATTTGATAAATGCAGGCGCCAATTGGGTAGACCAAGAGGTAGTTGTAGACGAAGGATTTGTGACAAGTAGAAATCCAAACGACTTACCTGCTTTTAACTCCAAGTTAATCGAAGAGATAAAAGAAGGAAAACACGAAATGCAACATGCATAATTTGAATTAGTCCAAAAGAAAACCCGGCCAATTGGCCGGGTTTTTTTATGCGTTTCATCAAAATCCTTACATTTATAACATGGCTCTACCTCCCCTCACCAACAGTTCCAAATTACCCAATGTACAAACTACCATTTTTACCACCATTGGGAAACTGGCCAGGAAACATGAAGCCATAGACTTATCTCAAGGCTTTCCTAACTTTGAGGCCGATCCAAAATTAATAGCGTTGGTAACGAATGCCATGAATCTGGGATTCAACCAATATGCTCCAATGCCGGGCTATTTCGGCTTACGGGAAATAATTTCGGGAAAAATTCAAAACCTTCATGAACACTTTTACCATCCGGAAAAGGAGATAACGGTTACGGTAGGAGCCACCCAAGCTATTTTTACGGCTATTACAGCTTTTGTACGACCCAACGACGAGGTAATTGTCATTAAACCTGCGTATGACTGCTACGAGCCTGCTATTCTATTAAATGGAGGTATTCCGGTCCATTTACAGTTAGCGGCACCGAACTACCGAGTGGATTGGAATCAATTTAGATCATTGATTTCCTCTAAGACCAAAATGGTCATTATCAATACGCCGCATAATCCAAGCGGAACTCTATTTTCAAAGGGGGATATGGAAACGTTGGAGGAGATTTTACGCCCAACAAATATCCTCTTGCTAAGCGATGAAGTCTATGAACATATTGTTTTTGATGGCGCAGCGCATGAAAGTGCCTCTAGATTCCCAGATTTGGCGCAGCGTTCATTTGTATGTGCCTCCTTTGGAAAAACGTTTCATGTAACGGGTTGGAAAATGGGGTATTGTGCCGCCCCGGAAGCATTAATGCGAGAATTTAGGAAAGTACACCAGTTTGCAGTCTTTTGTGTAGACCATCCTGTACAACGGGCGCTAGCCACTTATTTAAAAAACACCTCCCATTACTTGGACCTAAACACATTTTATCAACAAAAAAGGGATTTCTTTTTAAATGGGATTAACGCATCGCGTTTCAAGTTTACTCCATCCGAGGGAACTTATTTTCAATTATTGGACTTTTCCAACATTACCCAAAAGGAAGATAACGAACTTGGAAAAGAATTGATTAAAAACCATAAAATTGCCAGTATCCCAATTTCATCCTTTAACACCCATCACAGAGACGATAAAATGCTAAGGTTCTGTTTTGCCAAGAAACAGGAGACCCTTGAGCAAGCTATAGAAATACTCTGCAAGTTATAATTGTATTTGCGTAAACAACTGAATAGGTGCATCCCTATACCTATGACTCCAAAGCAAAAGTGCTTTTGGTTAATCCAAGGCGGCGTTTACCTTGGTCATCAAGTCCCCTATTTTATTTGGTTCCAGCCAACGGGTCACCACCACAAGATCATTTTCTTTGTCGATGACAATAAAATTACCCCCAAAGCCAGCGGCATAATAGATACTTTCCGATAAGCCATCCCAATGCCGGTCGCCTTTTTGGTTAAGCCACCACATATACCCGTAATTGGGGTTTGGTGTTGAAGGTACTGTTGCTTTCTCAATCCAATCTTTTGAAATTACCTGTTCTTCGTTCCATTTGCCATCATTTAAAAACAAGAGGCCAAAACGGGCCATATCCTCTGCGTTGATAAAAAGCCCAGCGCCAGAATGGCCACCTCCGGTAACCGATTTCATTTGCAGCCCATCGACTTCGGTCCATGCATGGTCATAACCAAACCAGCGCCATGTAGTCGAAGCACCAATTTTATCCATGATTTTTTCCTTTAGGACCAGTGGCATCGGCTTACGCAAAACATGGGTAAGGGAATAGGCCAAAACATTAACCCGCACATCATTATATTCCATTACCGTACCTGGTTCTTTTGGTTCTTCCATTTTCCAATCATCGATTCCTCCTTCACTAGGTGGTCTATCTGCCCAATCCTTACCGCCCCAAAGCTCTCCAGACCAAGCCGAATTCTGTTGGAGCAACTGCTCCCAAGTAATTTTTGAATTATGTGCCCCGTCAAAGGTGCCGTCCCAAATATAATCCCCAACCTTATCGTTAACATCTGCAATAAGTCCGTCATCAGCTGCCAAACCGGCCATGGTACTCAAAAAACTTTTAGTAACACTAAAGGTCATATCCACCCGCTGGGTATCGCCCCACTTTGCAATAATATATCCATTTTTTAGGATGAGCCCGGCAGGGCCACCGCGCTTCTTTGTGGGTCCAAGAATTTTATGAAACGGTTCCCGTTCAAATCCTCTTAAAATAGCGATACGCAAATCCCTTGAACCAGAATATTCGTTGGCCTCGGCGAAGGCCACTGCATCGCTTAAACGCCTTTCATTGATTCTAAACTCATTTGGCTCCTTTTCCTCCCAAACTGCTCGGTACTCAGGAAAATAGCGGCTTTGTGCGCCAGCATTGGCAACAAGCACAAGTGCGATAAAAAATTGAAATAAAAGCTTCATAAATGTCGGTATTAAAGAGCCTACAAGGTAAATAAAATAATTCTTGGAACGAATTGGCCTTCAGGGAGAGCAACCTTGGAATCATTTAGGGCAAATCATACCGCATTAACCAATCTGTTTGCTCATCGGCACCAATAAAGTAGGGATGTGTCCCAAATTTATAAAACCCTTGACGTTGATAAAAGGCAATGGCCCGGGTATTGTGTTCCCAAACACCCAACCAAACAAAACGTTTATCGTAGGTTTCCGCAATCTTCTTTACCTGTTTTATAAGTTGTTTCCCCAGCGCTAAGCCCTGAAGGTTCTCAATTACATAAATACGCTCCAATTCCAGACTATCTTCTAGTTTTATATCTGATTGCGCTTCATTGCGATTAAGCTTAAAGTAAGCGACAAGTCGTGTGTCCAGATAAACAAAGTAGAAATCGGTATCTGGATGCAATAGCTCTGATTTCAACTGCTCTTTTGAGAATGCCTTCTTTAAATAACGCTGAAAATCGTCCGGATTGTTCTGGTCTTCAAATGCGTCACAAAAAGTTGTTTTGGAAATTACAACCAACTGCTCTAAATCCGCTATCCTGCACTGGTGATATTGAATGGAATTCATTGGGCAAAAATAGTTTTAATTGCTCATGGTACAAGTTGATAAACTACAGTTGTGAACTCCAAAATGTCGATTTGTTTCTTTTAAAAAAAGCCTTAAACTAAAGTATGACTCAAGTTCAAATAAATTGATTTCATAACCGAACTTTTATAGTGGACTCCAAAATTCAATTATAGCTATAAGCTTTTGAATTTTAATGCTTCCTACGAATGTATTTTTGCCTATGCGGGAATATGGGTAACATTTTGTGATTTACCCCAAGCTCCTATCATTGCTTGTATATATCTAATCAAAGGCTCCTAAAGCTTAGTTCAACCCACTATTAAAACCCAAAAGATAACTATAAAAAAAGGAGCAAATTTCTTTGCTCCTACCGGGGGAAATTTATCAATTAAGAACTTGGGTCAGCATAAGACTTTAATAAATTTGAGTAGTCCGTTTGTACGAAGCACACTTATTGATGGGGCATTTTGAGCTATAGATTCTAGTAGACAAGGGCGTAGTTGCATCTTAACGTGAATTTAAAAAGTTTCAGTTTTGTCTTTGGGCGAAAATTTTTCCTTCACTCCTTAAAAGTAGCACGCCTTCTTCCGTTTCCTGTATGTGGATAAAATCATTCGGGAAATCGGTTCCTGGATAGCTAACAGTATAGGTACCGTTATTGACCGACCATCTAAAATCAGTCAAGAAAACCACCTTACCAGAATTATAGCCGTGAAACCTTCCTAAATAAACATCATTAAAAATCCATTCCTCCCCATCAAGTACCAGCTTATTACTATTGGTAGCGGTCTTTACCGTGTTTTTCCAAATACCAATGATGGGGTCATTGTTTTCATCAATTTTAGAACAAGAAGTAACAAATACCGTTATCAAAATACAATTTAAAAGCGCCTTCATAATAGGTTAAGTTTATAAAGCGATTTGGGATACACTTTAATTACTTATCAAATATATGTAGTCTTTTTCTTACATCATAATTTATGTGGTGAAACTACCTATTCTTGTGGCGAACATCCGGCATAGCCCTTTATATGAGTGCATCTCTATCTTCAATACAGTTTCATACGATAATTAGGGGTTAGATTGTGTAAGACGCAAAAAATTAGGTGAACACCTAACCGTTTTATTTTATATCGAAAAAAGGGATAAAAAAAAGAGCGACTTGGGGAAGTCGCTCTTTTTTTTGTTGTCTAATGTTGATTATAACATAAACAGCTTTTTCGTAAGCCTTAAAAATCCGCTGAAAAAATCATTGCGGTAGACTTGAATCTTTTTTTCTGATGCAATGTGCGTGAATTGGGAATCCATGTAGGTCAATTTTTTATTAGGTTAATTGGGGTTTTCTATTTCCTAAATATACGTGTATCCCTCCCTTCTTCAAAAACTATTGTTGTGAATTCCTATTAAATTGTTGTGAACTAGATATAAATACCACCGAAGACACAATCACTCCTTTTAATTGATATCCATTTCAGGGATATCGCCTTTTACTAACAAAGTACCATCCGTAGCTGCCTTGATCTCATCAACGGAAACGCCTGGAGCTCTTTCCAACAGCAAAAACCCGGCTTCTGTCACCTCCAATACGGCCAAGTTGGTCACTATTTTCTTTACACAACCCACGCCTGTCAGCGGTAAGGTGCATTTTTTCAAAAGTTTTGATTCTCCAGCTCTATTGGTATGCATCATCGCCACGATTATATTCTCTGCGGAAGCCACCAAATCCATAGCGCCTCCCATACCCTTTACCATTTTACCTGGAATTTTCCAATTGGCTATATCCCCGTTATCGGCAACTTCCATTGCTCCCAAAATCGTTAGATCTACATGTTGCCCCCTAATCATACCAAAACTTGTGGCAGAATCAAAAAATGAGGCTCCTGGCAAGGCAGTAATCGTCTGTTTTCCAGCATTTATTAAATCTGCATCCTCTTCCCCTTCCATTGGAAAAGGACCCATACCCAATATTCCGTTCTCACTTTGAAACTCTACACTGATATCGTCCCGTACAAAATTAGCGACCAAGGTAGGTATCCCAATGCCAAGGTTAACGTAATAACCATCCTCAACTTCCTGTGCAATTCGCTTTGCGATTCCGTTCTTATCCAACATGTTATTTCTTTTGACGTACCGTTCTTTGTTCTATTCTTTTTTCGTATTGTTGCCCCTTGAAAATCCGCTGTACAAAAATCCCGGGAATATGGATTTGATTTGGGTCTAATTGGCCCTCGGGGACCAGCTCTTCCACTTCGGCTACCGTAATCGTTGCCGCCCCGCACATACATGGATTAAAGTTTCTGGCAGTACCTTTAAAAATGAGGTTTCCGGCTGCATCGCCCTTCCACGCTTTTACAA
Organism: uncultured Flavobacteriaceae bacterium; assembly: GCA_963793365.1. Lineage (GTDB taxonomy): Bacteria > Bacteroidota > Bacteroidia > Flavobacteriales > Flavobacteriaceae > Maribacter. The sequence continues at coordinate 175,833 of CAWBZP010000008.1, forward strand.
AGGCGAAATCGGCTTTATAAGCTTCCTCCATAATATACATTTTACCGTTAAATTTACGAACTTCCTTTCCTTCCGCAACTTCGGTCCCGTAGCCTGCCGGGGTAAAAAATGCGGGTATACCTGCTTGAGCCGCCCTGCATTTCTCCGCTAAGGTGCCTTGCGGTGTCAACTCTACATCCAATTCGCCACTTAGCATTTGCCGCTCAAATTCATCATTCTCCCCAACGTAAGAGGAAATCATTTTTTTGATTTGACGTTTTTGCAATAAAAGACCCAATCCAAAATCATCTACGCCCGCGTTGTTGGAAATACAAGTGATATCCTTTACCCCTTTTTTTACCAATTCAGCTATAGCATTCTCGGGTATCCCACAAAGACCAAAACCCCCTAACATAAATGTCATTCCATCCTTTACCCCTTCTACCGCCTCAGTTACATGCGCTACCGTTTTCCGTATCATTTTCTGCTAAATTATCGTGCTACTAAAATACCAATTTTAAATGGAATTACTCAAAAAAGGCCATCGCTTAACGCCATGGCCTTTATAATATTATAACGCTTTGTTCGCTCTAAAAATCCAAATCTTCCAAATCGTCCTCAATGTCATTGTCCTCCTCCGTTTCCTGTGCAAATTTGGAACAATCCAATTCAATGGACATATCCTCCGGTTCTTCGAAATCCTCTTTGGAAATGCCCAATTCCTCATCAGCGTAGTTCTTAGTCATGTATAGTCCCCAAATAGGCAGTGCCATGGCCGCTCCTTGACCGTACTCCGTTCCCTTAAAATGTACCGCTCTATCTTCTCCACCAACCCATACACCGGTCACCAAGTTCGGAACCATCCCCATAAACCATCCGTCGCTATTATTTTGGGTAGTCCCTGTTTTACCGGCAATTGGATTCGTCAATTTATACGGGTATCCAGTGATAATCTCTTTATAAACTGGATTCCACTTTTCATAGCCTTCGGTTCGTAAGCGCGTTCCAGAGCCACCCTCGGTCACTCCTTTCAACAAATCGATCATAGCATAGGAAACCTCCTTGCTCAAAACATCTTTTGTTTCAGGTACGTACTCGTACAAGACCGTTCCTTCTTTATTCTCGATTCGCGTAACCATTACAGGCTTTACGTAAACGCCTTGGTTGGCAAAGGTCCCATAGGCACCAACCATTTCGTAGACATTAAAATCTGGTGTCCCCAAAGCGATTGAAGGCACTTCGAGAATTTCACGGTCTAGACCAAGATTGCGTACAATCGTTACCACAGATTTTGGGCCAACCTCATCGATCAATTGCGCCGTTACCGTGTTTATGGAATTAGCCAAGGCCTTTTTTAAGGTGTAGCTTTTCCCGGAATACTTTGCATCCGAATTTCTGGGACACCACGCTTCCATATTTCCATGTTTACCCGCTTCGATACAATATTGGGTATCGGGCCTTGTTTCGCAGGGCGATAAGCGAAGTTGGTCGATGGCCGCCGCATACACAAAAGGTTTAAATGTAGAACCTGCCTGTCTTGAGCCTTGTATTACGTTATCGTATTGAAAATGTTTGTAATTGATACCACCTACCCAAGCCTTAACATGCCCTGTTTGTGGCTCCATCGACATCATAGCGGCCCTCAAAAATGTTTTATAATACCGGATGGAGTCCATGGGGGTCAAAATCGTATCCTTTTCCCTAGTATCACTTTTCCAGTCGAAAACCGTCATTTCCGTTTTCTTATTAAAAGACTCCCTGATTTCCGTTTCAGATTTTCCTGCATCCTTCATAATTCGCCATCGTTCCGAATTTTTCATGGCACGTTCTAGAATACCTTCGGTTTCCTCTGGGGTAATATCAGAAAATGGTGTGGTTTTATTTCTTTCTGTCGTATTCTGGTGAAAGAACTCAGCCTGCAGGTTCGTCATATGTTGGTAAACGGACTCCTCTGCATTTGCCTGCATCTTTGAATCTATGGTAGTGTATATCTTTAATCCATCCAAATAAATATTATAGCGATCACGCTCACCTTCCATCGCGGGCTTCGGATTTTTATCGATCCAATCCCTCATGAATCGTTGTAAGTACATTCTAAAATAAGTCGCCAGCCCTTCCCTATGGTTTTCAGGATTATAATTGATATCCATCCGTAAAGCTTGCAGCGAATCCTTTTCTTCTTCCGTAATGTAATCGTACTTGGCCATTTGTGCCAAAACCACATCCCTTCTGGTCTTCACCATTTCTTCTCTTCGTAAGGGGTTGAACAAGGATGAATTTTTGAACATTCCTACCAACATCGCAGACTCCTCGGTCTTCAAATCTTTAGGCTCCTTTCCAAAATAAATCCGTGCGGCAGAACGTATACCATCGGCATTATTCCCAAAGTCATAAATGTTGAAATACATACTTATGATTTCCTCCTTGGTATAGCTCCGCTCTAAACGGGTTGCCAAAACCCATTCCTTAATTTTCTGTTTAACGGCATCAAACTTGCTTCTGGACCGCACCCCTACGAACAGTTGCCTCGCCAGCTGTTGCGAAATGGTGCTCGCCCCTCCTTTAGTTCCTAGAAAAGCGAAGGCCCTTAGCGTTCCACGTGCATCGATACCGGAATGATCTCTAAACCTCGCATCTTCCGTAGCGATCAAGGCATTTACCAAATTGTCCGGTAAATCCTCAAAATTTACATCGGTTCGGTTGTCGTCCAAATAAAATTTGCCCAACAGATTACCATCAGATGAAATAATCTGTGAAGCTAAATTAGTCTGCGGATTTTCCAAATATTCGTAGGGGGGCAATTCACCAAACAGGCCCCACGAGGTAGATAAAAATATCAATGCGACCGTGATGATTCCTGAAACGAATATTACCCAAAACCATTTAATGAATTTGGAAAAGTTGTTGGTTTTTTTCTTCTTAACCGCTTTTGCCATAATTTACGGGTTACTTTTTGTTACTTCTATACCTACATCCGTTATACCTTCCAAGCCTACAATACCGGAAACGGTGCCATTTTTACGCATAGCGTGAGCAATGGTTACAGTATATACGCCAGCGGAGTGAAAATCGATGTTTTCCTTATACCATAATTTATTTTCCTTGATGCTGCCGCTGCCTTTGCCCAACCAAGTACCGTCTGGCAGCGCCATGCTATATTCCAAGGTGTCCTTAGTCACTTCCCCCGCTGGAGTTGTTAGTGAAGCTATTAAAAAGAGATTGCTGTAGGTGAACGAATTATCATTGCGCACCATAATGAAAATATCGTGTTTCTGGATTGTGTCCATTTCGGAAAAAGAAAATTCCAGTGTTTCGTCCTTGTTCCAAATACCTTTATTTAAGGAGCGGTATTCAGATTTCACGACATTGGAGTCGCACGAAACCAACACGAGCAGCGCAAGTAATGTGCTTAGTATACTACGCATTCTTTTGGTTCCTTTTTCTGTTTCTATTCTTGTTCCGGTTTCTGTTTTTCCCTTTACCCTTGCCTCTACTTCTGCTTCCCTTAGGCTTGTCAAAACGCGTAAGGCTATCCTGCCCCACAACATTTTCAAAAACCACTTTCTCTACTACCTCAACCTCCATGGCATATATTTCCAAGCTAGGAACTTTCTCTTTCTTCTTGTTTTTTTCCAAAATTTCATTTACCTGATCTTTGGAAAGCACGTGCCAGTTGCCTGGATGGTCCTTGTAGGAAAACCAGAGCATTTCCTTAAAAATGTCCGTCTTTTGGCAAAATGCCAGTCCTTTTTCCGTTAACAATTTGGTGTCTTGAGATGGAAAATCCTTTAGAGCGTCTAGATACGCATCCAACTCATAATTTAAACAACATTTGAGTTTGCCGCACTGACCGGCCAACTTCTGGGGGTTCAAGGATAACTGCTGGTAGCGTGCCGCTGATGTGCTCACCGATCTAAAATCCGTCAGCCATGTGGAGCAGCATAATTCCCTTCCACAAGATCCAATACCACCCAAACGCTGCGCTTCTTGCCTGTAGCCAATTTGGCGCATCTCTATGCGAATACCAAAAGCCTTGGCCATGTCCTTGATCAACTGGCGGAAATCTACCCGCTCATCTGCCGTATAATAGAAAGTAGCCTTAGAACCATCGCCTTGGAATTCCACATCGGAAATCTTCATTTGTAGCTTTAGGATAATCGCGATTTCACGCGCACGCTTTTTAATTTCCTCTTCCCTATCCCTACATTTCTGCCAAATATCTATGTCTTTCTGACTCGCCTTTCTGTAGACTTTAGGGAAATCCGGTTCCTTAAAATCCACTTTCTTCCGCTTCATCTGCACCCGCACCAATTCCCCGGTAAGGGTAACCATACCAATGTCATGACCCGCTTGTGCTTGTGTGGCAACAATATCGCCAATGGAAAGTGAAAGGTTTTCCGTGTTTCGAAAAAACTCTTTTCTACTATTTTTGAATCGGACTTCTACAAAATCAAATGGACGTTCCCCATTGGGAAGCGACATATTGGAAAGCCAATCAAAAACTGTTAATTTATTGCAACCATCTGTACCGCAAGTACCGTTATTCTTGCATCCCTTTGGTTGTCCATCCTTACCGGTAGAACAACTACTACAACCCATATTTTATATATTGATTCGGCCGAATCTTAAAAGATTCACCAAAAAAGGTTCATAAAAAACTTATAGGTAAAGATACTATTTTTTTAATGTGATTTAAAAGCGAAGTTATAAGGACCCGGCGATCGACAAGAATTGGAATGGCTTCAGATAAAATACACTTTATCAGCAATACAAAATTAAAAATGGTTTAAAACCACTCATCCGAAAGTGGTGCTTACCACAGCTATTTTAGCGTATCTCAATTCTTAAATTTAAGTACCTCAGACCTTCCTTTTTTGAATATTTTGTTACTAACAACTTTCCCCCGGCGCAATTCCTTTTGCTGCTCATAGGGCAATTCATGAACTTCCTTGCAAGCATCTGAACAGCAATTGTTCATTTTCTTGGCACAGGCCTCGCACTGAATAAAAAGCAAATGGCAAGCCTCATTGGCACAATTGACATGTTCATCGCAAGGCCCACCACATTGGTGGCATTGTGCAATGACATCATCACTTATGCACTCACCCCTACGGTGATCGAAAACAAAATTCTTGCCCTTAAACTTATTCTCCAATTTCTTTTTTTCCACTTGCCTGGCATACTCAATGATACCGCCTTCCAATTGGTAAACTTGTTTAAAGCCCTTGTGCTTATAATACGCACTAGCTTTTTCGCATCGTATTCCTCCTGTGCAGTACATGACCAATTTTTTATCCTCCTTGTGGTCTGCCAGATCACTTTCAATGATATCCAAGGAATCCCGAAACGTATCCACGTCTGGAGTTATGGCATTCTTAAAATGACCGATCTCACTTTCATAATGGTTACGCATGTCTACCAAGACCGTATCTGGGTCTTCTATAAGTTCGTTGAACCTTTCCGCATCTACATGAACCCCTTTGTTAGTAACATCAAAAGTGTTATCGTTTAAACCATCCGCAACAATCTTATGCCTCACCTTCACCTTTAATTTCAAAAAGGAAAGATTATCCTGTTCAATTGCAATGTTTAAACGCACATGCTCCAAAAAGGAGATACTGTCCAGATGCGTTTTAAATGCTTCAAAATTTTCGGCAGGGACCGATAATTGGGCGTTTATACCTTCATGCGCCACGTAGATACGCCCCAGTACATCCAATTCGTTCCAATGAATAAATAAGTGATTTCTAAAAAGGCCAGGATTGCCAATGTGTGCATATTTATAGAAAGAAATAGTCAATCGCTCTTGACCCGCCTCGGCTATCAAGGCCGCTCTTTCCTTTGCACTTAATGTATTGTACAGTTGCATGCTATACCAATCGTTTAAGTTAAAGAACTATTTTACCGGTGCAAAAATAGGAATTTACAGAAAGACAGCCGCTTTATCACGCATGGTATTGCTATTTCTTTAAAAAAAAAAGAGTCTTGGTTTCCCAAGACTCTTTATCGGCTATTCCATTTTTCTCTTCTTCATAGCATTCTTTCAGAACATAAAAAGGGAAATAGCCACCAATATCCATTGCCACCAAAAACAACGGAGTATACTAAATAAACCACAATCTTTTTTATAAGATGGTACATACTTAAAATGGTTGCGTTATCCCTTTCATAATTATTCAATTCAAAAAAGAAATGGTAATTTAGCGTTCCTAAAAATCAGAAAATGAGTTCCGAAAAAGAAGCAAAATTAAAAGCATTAAAGTTGACCCTTGACAAGATGGACAAAACCTACGGAAAAGGTGCTGTTATGAAGATGGGGGATAGTGTTGTTGCAGATGTTGAAGTAATTCCTTCCGGCTCATTAGGACTGGATATCGCATTAGGCGTTGGCGGCTATCCACGGGGTAGGGTCATAGAAATTTACGGTCCAGAATCATCGGGTAAAACAACGCTTACATTACATGCTATTGCGGAAGCACAAAAAAATGGCGGCATAGCGGCTTTTATTGATGCGGAACATGCCTTTGACCGGTTTTATGCGCAAAAACTTGGGGTGGACATCGATAATTTAATTATTTCACAACCCGATAACGGGGAACAGGGATTGGAAATTGCCGATAACCTTATTCGTTCTGGAGCCATTGACATTGTTGTTATCGATTCTGTTGCTGCTTTGACTCCAAAAAGTGAAATTGAAGGGGAAATGGGAGATTCCAAAATGGGGCTTCACGCACGTTTAATGTCCCAAGCCTTGCGTAAGCTAACAGGATCTATTAGCAAAACGCATTGTACCGTCATTTTCATCAACCAACTACGTGAAAAAATTGGGGTGATGTTCGGTAATCCAGAAACAACCACCGGTGGTAATGCACTAAAATTCTATGCATCGGTTCGTTTGGATATTAGAAGATCTACACAAATAAAAGATACAGACGGTAATGTGCAAGGAAACAAGACTAGGGTTAAGGTGGTAAAGAACAAAGTTGCCCCACCCTTCCGTACCACAGAGTTTGATATCATGTACGGCGAAGGAATTTCCAAAGTTGGGGAAGTCATCGACCTTGGTGTAGAGTATGAGATAATAAAGAAAAGTGGTTCCTGGTTTAGTTATGGAGACACCAAGCTAGGTCAAGGACGTGATGCGGTAAAAGCATTATTGTTGGACAACCCAGAACTTTTTGAGGAATTGGACGTAAAAATTAGGGAGGCAATCAACGCATTGAATAAATAGCCCCCAGTTTTATACGTCTTTTTTCCATTTCTGGTACGCAACCTTTAATTGAACCTTTCATCTAGTAATAAAAACTATTACACTGATGAGAAGATTTTTTATGATGCTTACATGTTTTGTGGCATTGGTCCTTGGAGGATGTTCTTTAGACGATGACGACGTTAATTTTCACTTTACCGCTTTAGAGATTACAGAGGTTGATGTGCCCGAGTCCTTTGACTTCAATCAAAATTATATTATTTCTGTAACCTATCTAAAACCGGATGGTTGTACCTTTTACGAAGGATTTGATGTGCAAAAAGAAGCCCTGACCGTGCGCAACGTTGTGGCGGTAGGCTCCGTACGCTCAGATGTTCAAGCTTGCACCCAAGCGGTTATCGAAGAAACGGCGTCCTTTAATTTTTCCGTAATTTACACAGACCCATATACCTTTAAATTTTATTCTGGCGAGAATAGTGACGGCGAGCCAGAATATATTGAAGTTGTGGTGCCCGTAAATGAATGATCAGCACTAACCAATCCAAGCCTATTTGAGTGTAGAAGAGCTCATAGAAAAATGCCAAAAAGGTGACCGGAAAGCACAGGAACTCTTGTATAGGTCCTATGCCGGCGTGCTGTACGGCATATGCTTAAAATATTCCAACTCCAAGGCCGCGGCGGAAGATAATTTGCACGACAGTTTTATGACCATTTATATAAAAATTGGTCAGTTCAAGAACAAAGGGTCTTTTGAAGGTTGGATGAAGCGTATTACTATAAACACCGCACTGCAGAAATTTAGAAAAGAAGAATACTTAAACATTGTTGGTGACCCTACGGAAGAAGAAATTACGGTAGACGACGCATATAGCGAAATAAGCCTACAGACCCTTTTGGGATATATTCAAGAACTACCTACTAAATATCGGGCCACATTCAATTTATATGTGTTGGATGGCTATACGCACAAAGAGATTAGCGAAACCTTAGGTACCTCGGTCGGTACCTCAAAGTCCAACCTTGCAAGGGCGCGTATTTTACTGAAAGAAAAATTAGAAACCAAAGTATCCCAGTCCATTATTGGGATACTCATGATCATAACAACACACTTTTTATAATCCCAATGATTATAGACTGAAAAAATTAGCGATGCAAAAAAAGAAATTAGACGAATTATTCCAAGAGAAATTTTTGGACTTCAAGGAGGCCCCCGATGCCAAAGTGTGGCAGGCGCTTGAAGCCTCCCTGAATCAAAAGAGTAAGAAACGGATCTTTCCAATCTGGTGGCAATTGGGAGGCATAGCTGCTGCCTTGGCCGTTGCATTTTTACTGTTTAATCCTTTTGCAAACCAGCAAACCGGTGAAGAAATTATTGTTGATAGCGATTCAACTATAGAAAACATTGGCAATATTGAGCAAACTTCCGAAACGGAAAATTCTGGAAAAAGCCCTTCCTCCACTCCCAATAATGCAACAGTGAACACAAGACCTCCTGCCGCTGTTAAGAAGGGTGAAGAAAATTCAGTTGCAGGAAAGGATTCCAATTTAAAAAATAGCTCTAGCAAAGAGAATGACATGGGTACTAAAATGACCGGTAGCACACAAAATGGAGTAGCCGCATCAAACACCATTCAAAATAAAGCAGCTTATGAGAACGGAGTCGTTGCGAAGGAAAATGATACCGACCAAGCGACCGACACGGAGACCCTTATAGCACAGCAAAATGTTACCAAAATAATGACCTCATCCAAGGAAAACCCTACTAAGAACAAAACAGAACTGAAAGAATTGGATGATTTCAATACGTTGTCCTCTATTACACCTGAGGAAAAACAGAACGAAACTGATGACCCGGTCAAAAAATCAATCTTCGAAGCCATAGCGGACGCGGAAAGTGAAAAAGACATCGACCAAAAGGAAAAAACTTCTAGATGGTCTGCTGGGCCTAGTGTAGCCCCTATTTATTTTAATGCTATTGGCCAAGGCTCGCCCGTAAACTCCATTTTCATCCCTAATTCCAAATCAGGAAATGTCAATTTCAGTTATGGGCTAAACGTTGCCTATGCTGTTTCAAAAAAACTAACCATCCGTTCCGGTTTACATAAAGTGGACTATGGTTATGATACGGAAGATGTCGCCTTCTCCTCCTCGATCAGTTCAGCATTTTCCAATCAAGGCCAATTGTCCTCCATTGATTATGCACCAACATCAAGTTCACTAATTATTTCCAGTAAAAAAGTAGCTTCGGAAAAATTCAATACGGCAAATACCTCAGCTGATGTATCCGCTAGAAGTGCTGCCCGGGAAGGTTTTATGTCCCAACAGTTAGGGTATCTTGAATTTCCCGTAGAATTGAATTACGCCCTAGTGGATAACAAATTTGGAGTGAATCTAATTGGGGGTATTAGTTCGCTCTTTTTAATTGATAACGCGGTTTCCTTGACCTCTGGATCACTCACAACAGAAATTGGCGAGGCCAATAATATCAATAATCTTAATTTTAGCGCAAATATGGGGCTTGGAATCAATTATAAATTTTCTCCCAAAATACAGCTTAATCTAGAACCTGTTTTTAAATATCAATTAAACACCTTTTCAGAAATTAATGGAACCTTTAGACCCTACTCCATAGGCATTTATAGCGGACTTAATTTTAAATTTTAAACGGTACCACTATCAGTATCGTGCTGTAAATCATAAAGTATCAAAGTACGGACCCTGTTGCGAAGTTCTGACTTTTGCGATTCCTCTAGATTATCCGTAGCTATAAATGAATGCACCTTGGCCCTACAATTACCAGGACCTCCGCTAAAAAATGAAAATGGAAACCTGGCCTTGTTGTCATAAAATGTCATTGGCACTACAGGTATTTGATGGGCAATGGCCATTTTAAAGGCACCATCCTTAAAATTATCCAATAAGATATGTTCTTCGGGTACACCGCCCTCGGGAAAAATACAGATGCTCAATCCTTGTTGCAATCGTCTTTGTGCCCGTCTATAAACCCCCGTACGGCTTTGGGTATCTTCCCTATCCACCATAATGCACACCCGTTTATAAAAAAACCCGAACAGCGGTATGTTCACCAATTCCTTCTTTCCCACAAAAACAAACGGATTTCTACTTACCACGAGCATTAGCATAATATCCAACATACTCGTATGGTTGGCCACAAGCATATAACTCTCCCCTTTTTTCATTTGCCGCTCATACGTTATACGGGGCCAGCAGCACATCCCATATAATATAGGTTTTGCCCAAAGGTTACGTGCCATCCAAAAAAATTGGGGATACCAAGTTTCCTTAGAGGCCAAAATGACCAAGAAGGGGAAAAAAAGAATCATGGGGATAGCTACCAGTACATAAAACCAAATACGATATAAGGCTTGACCGGTTTGTTTGACCGCTTTTAGCATAAATCAAAAGTAGTTATTTAACGTCTCTTTTTTGATTTGTTTTACCTTTGTACACTTAGAACCGAAGTAAATGGCAAGAATACTAACAGGCATACAAAGTACGGGCACACCCCATTTAGGGAACATTCTAGGCGCAATAATACCGGCAATAGACATGGCCCAAGATCCAAAAAATGAATCTTTTTTGTTTATTGCGGACATGCATTCCCTAACCCAAATAAAAAATGGGGAACAATTACGGCAAAATACGTATGCTACAGCGGCGACATGGCTTGCCTTTGGCTTGGATATTGAGAAAACAGTCTTTTACAGACAGAGCGATGTACCACAAGTAGCAGAACTTTCCTGGTATTTGAGCTGCTTTTTCCCTTATCAACGTCTAACGCTGGCACATTCCTTTAAGGATAAGGCCGATCGCTTGGAGGATGTCAATGCCGGTCTTTTTACCTACCCCATGTTAATGGCCGCAGATATATTATTGTACGATGCCAATATTGTTCCTGTTGGTAAAGATCAAATGCAACATATAGAAATGACCCGAGATGTGGCTTCCCGCTTTCATACCCAATTAGGGGAAACGTTCGTACTACCCGATGGTAAGGTGCAGGAGGAAACAATGTACATACCAGGAACAGACGGGGCCAAAATGAGCAAAAGCAAAGGAAACTTGATCAGTATTTTCCAGAACGATAAGAAACTGCGGAAACAGATCATGGGCATACAAACGGACAGTACCCCCATGGAAGATTCTAAGGACCCAACAAACGATACTATTTTCGCCTTATACAAAATATTGGCTACGCAACCGCAAATAGAGGAAATGACGGCCAATTACCTTGCCGGAAATTACGGCTATGGTCATGCAAAACAAGCCCTGTACGAGGTGATTTTAAACAAGTTTGAGCGACCACGCGAAAAGTTTGAATATTATATGAACAATCTCCAAGAAGTAGACGAGGCCCTTGCCGTTGGAGCGGAAAAGGCGGGGAAAGTGGCAGATGGCGTATTAGCGCGTGTACGGGAGAAATTAGGGTATTGAGCTTTATCTTACCTCCAATGGATTGGGTTTTTTTATTCCTGGACCATTAAATCTAATAAGTACGCTTGAAAATATCATTTTTGGTCTTACAAACCAAGTAGTCAATATTTACGTTTCATGCTGCATAAAGCTAAAATCCAACCTTAGGTTTTAAACAGGAATAATCGTTGAAATACACTTATAATGAATGCAATAACCCTAAAAAAGGGTTGCAGAGACTGAATAGTCTGTAAAATACTAAATAGCCACAAAGAGTTACCTTATTAGATTATTTATTACGATACAGTTTAATAACGCCTATCGTAAATGAATTTTTAATACTACAAAGATTTACGGTAGTTTGTAATAAGCTGTTGGTTTCTTGATTGTTTTTAATGCTTAGACTTACTGAAAAGGCCTATTCTACTTGAAGAAAAGCGTTTCATTTTGAAAGATGAAGCCGGTTAAATTCAGTTAATTATAAATCAAAGTTAAAGTTGTTTTAAATCTTAAATGAAGAGTATATCTTATGAAGGACTATTAATTGGCCCCTAAAAATGAAGTTTTTTTCTGTAGTTTTCTATCTGTGTTTAGTTACCTTCCCTCTTTGTGCCATTGGACAAAATAATCCAATTTTCGAGGATATTGTTGGCAAACTCGTAAGCTACAGTGCTAATGAAAGTCCGGAAAAAACGTACATCAAAACGGACAAGGACCTTTATATTACCGGAGAAACCATTTGGTACAACGTTTTTCTTTTAAATGGGACCACGCACAGTAGCTCAAAAAAAAGTAAGGTTGTCTATGTTGAATTATTGAATGCAAAAGATAGTGTCGTTGTCCAACAAAAACTATTCTCCCCATATTCCAGTGCTGATGGAAATATTGACATACCAGAAACTAGTGTAGGTGGAAATTATCAGCTACGCGCTTTCACCAAATACATGCAAAATGAAAAAAACCCGATTTTTCATACCAAAGAAATAAGTATTAATGCTACCCAAGAATCTAAAATAGGTCCTGTATTTCCAGAAAATATAGAAAAATCCACTCTAACAGACTCGGCTATACAAGAGAAACCACTAATATCCTTTTTTCCGGAGGGCGGCAATCTTGTTTCTGGCTTACAAAGTGGATTAGGGTTTAAAGTAACGGATAGTAAAGGAAACGGAATTGCATTGAAAGGAAAACTAGTCGATGATAAAAACAATATGGTTTCCCTTTTTGAAAGCCATAGTTTTGGTTTGGGCAAGAGTACCTTTATACCAGACATCAACAGGGAATATTTCGCAAGTGTTATAATTAATGGTAAAGAGGAAAGGTATCCCCTACCTCCACCGTTGCAAAAGGGATACACATTAAGCACTAGAAATGCAGGGGATTTTATCATCCTTAATGTGGCAACCAATTTAGAGGCTCGATTAAAAGGAACGATGCTTTTAGGGCATATTAGGGGACAAACATTTTTCAAACGTATGGAAGACTCCAATGATAAAACCTATTCTGTTAAGCTGTTCACCAATGAAATGGAAGATGGGGTGGCCCATTTTACATTGTTTACCTCCACGGGGGAGCCTGTGTGTGAAAGATTACTCTTTGTCGATAACCCCGTTAATGATATATCCTTATCAATAAATCTTGATAAGAAAGAATACAGAACCAGAGATAAGGTATCCCTAGCTATCAGCATCCAAGACCTGCAGGAAAATTTTCTTAATGGAAATCTTAGTGCTAGTGTAGTCACCAATACCGGTGTTTTGGAGAAAGCACCTACTAGTATAAAAAGTTGGCTTTTATTGAATTCTGATATTGGCGGAACTGTACCAGATGCCAATTTTTTCTTTGAAGATACTAATCCAAAAAAACAATATCTTTTAGATGTATTAATGCTTACCCATGGCTGGCGAAGATTTGTGTGGAAAGATATGCTTTCAACTAGGGTAAGTAAACGACTTATGTTTGAGCCTGAAAAAGGTATCATGATAGAGGGCAAAACCACTAGCTACAAAAACAAATATCAACCTGAAGAATCCGCTGTTAGTTTTAACATTTTAGGGGAAGACATTTATCAAACAAAAAAACCTACAAATGCCAGAGGTGAATTTAGTTTTGGCCCCTTTATTTTTCAGGATAGTATAAAGGCTATACTAACGGCAGAAAAAATAGAAAAGTCAAGCAAAACTAGACAAAATGATCTGGCTATTTATGTGGAGCATAGTTTCCCGGAACCAGTGCCCCGTAGTCAAGAAAGGAATACAAATACAACTATTAATTATATTTATCCACAAGAATACTTAAATCAAGCATTTAAAGAGAAAAGAGCAAAGTTTGAATACAGCCCAAAAGTAATACAGCTTAAGGAAGTGACCGTGAAGAGCCAAGAAAAGAGAACACGGAGCGAGCTTGTTGATGAAAAAATAAATGAGTTTACAATATACAGGGAACCGGATGCAAGGATTTTTGCGGATTCAATCCCCAATGGATATATGGCCAGTGCAATAGATTTACTAAGAAACGTAATTGGTGTTCGCATTGTGGGTGGATTTCCCAATCAATCTGTGGTTATTAGAGGAGGAGCCGGAAGCCTAAATGGTTCCAATACACCGCTTTTTCTTTTGGATGGTTTTCCTATGGAATTGAATATTATCAATAAAATGATGGCGAACGAAATTATGTTCGTTGATGTTCTAAAAGGTGGAAATGCGGCCATATATGGGGTTCGGGGTGCGAACGGCGTTGTGGCAATGTATTCCTATGTTGATATGGATGTCGACGAGCCTAAACCAAAAAACAATCCCGGAATAACCAATTTTACAATAGACGGCTTCCATAAAACTCGGGAATTCTATAGCCCCAATTATAAAATTCCTGCCCCTAAACATATCAAAAAGGATTATAGAACTACCCTGTTTTGGGATCCACAAATTAATTTCAACGATAATAATCTATCCAATGTTAGTTTTTTTACCGGAGATGAACCAGGTACTTATTTAATTCAAATTGAAGGTATTACTTTAGATGGTAGAACGGTAAGCACAACAAAAAGCTTTGTAGTCTATGATTGATTGCTTCTCATCATATAATGCTTTGGCAAGTCCTCTAAATAAAATACTAAATAGCCTCGAACAATTTTCCCGGTAAAGGTCGTATAACCCCTTTCATCTCCATGTTCAAGAGGGTTGAGGAGGCCTTGAAAATGGGGATATGGCATTCCAAGGCAATACGGTCCAACAATTGTTTCCCATTATTCTGTAAATAATTGTAAATATTTTGCTCAATTTCATCTAAATCCACGAACAATTGTTTTTGTACACTATTGTCCTGTTTCTCCTGCAAATCCCAATCCAATAGATATATTAAATCCGCAGCTGAAGTCAACATGTGTGCTTTTTGCTGTTTGATAAGGTTGTTACATCCCAGACTAAATTTATCGCTCGTTCTACCTGGCACCGCAAAAACATCGCGATTATAGCTGTTGGCGATATCTGCCGTAACCAAGCTTCCCCCTTTTTCTGCAGATTCTACCACTATGGTAGCTTCGGACATTCCCGCAATGATGCGGTTCCGTTTTAAGAAATTCTCCCGCTCCGGATTGCTAGTGCTCCAAAATTCCGTGTAAAAACCTCCGTTCTTCAATACATCCGGTTGGTATTTCGCATGCACTTTAGGGTAAATTTGATTTAGACCATGCGCCAAACAACCAATGGTCTGCAACCCATGTTTAATGGCCTCGCGCTGTATGCAAATATCTACCCCGTAGGCAAAGCCACTCACAATAATCGGGTTTAACGGAGCGATATCGGCAATAAACTGCTCACAAAAGGCCATGCCATAATTTGTAATGTTACGGGTACCTACCACACTGATGATTTTGCGCTGGTGCAAGTCAATACTTCCCATGTGAAATACCAATAGGGGCCCGTCAAGACAATGTTTTAGATAAGCGGGATACATTTCGTCCATAAAATAGGCACAGGAAATGTCATTCTTGATCAGGTACTTGTACTCCGCTGTAGCGGCTTCCAGATGTTCCGTATCAAAAAGATGCCGTATTGTGTGCGTTCCAATACCATCAATTTTCAGTAGGTGTTGCTTTTTGTCGGCAAAAATTGCGGATGGACTACCACAGTGTGAAATTAGTTTCTTTGCCAGCACATCTCCAATGTTTGGCACGCGTTGCAAGCGTAACATTGCAATGAGTTCATCAGCAGTGTGTTGTGGTGCATTCATCTAAAGCCCAACAATTGGGTGAAAAAGTATGTTAATAAAAAGTTACGAAAGAGGTTTTTAAGCCACTTTATTTTTTTCATATTTGCGCAGGTATGGTACTAGAACACTATATAGGCGAATTATTATATCGGTACAACTGCGTTGTTGTACCCGGTTTTGGAGCTTTTCTCGCCCAAAAGACCCCCGCGCGCATCAACCAAGATACAAATACATTTTTTGCCCCTAGCAAATCTTTAGCGTTTAACAGTCAGTTGGTATCGAACGATGGACTACTGGTCTCGTATATTTCAGAATCTGAAAAAATTTCTTTTGAAGCGGCGCTCTTAGCTATTGAAGAACGCGTTAAATGGTGGAACTATTCACTAAGGCAAGATGGATCCTTAACTTTAAGGAATATTGGCCTGCTAACAACCACCATAGAGGGTAAGGTGCTATTTCAACCCGCTTACGAACCCAATTACCTGACCACGTCCTTTGGGCTTTCTAATTTAAATTCCATTCCCGTTACCCGGGAGGTATTAAAGGAAGAAGTCGTAGCAATCGAAGAAAAAATACCGTTCGTTATTAGTCCGGAGCGTAGGGAAAATAAAGGTCTTAGGCCCTATTTGAAATACGCCGCCATTTTACTTTTGGCCTTTTCCACTGGCGTAACCGGTTACCGTGCATACCAGCAGCAGCGTACTAACGCACAAGTTGCGCGCCAAGACGCACAGGAATATGTAACCAAACAAATACAGGAAGCCACTTTTTTTGATATGGCACCATTGGAGCTCCCAACCGTTACCGTAAATGCAAAGACAGACGTATTGCCTGCCCATGCTACCGGTGAAATGCACCATATTGTAGCCGGCGCCTTCCGAATCAAGGCAAACGCTGAGAGAAAAATCGAAGAACTTCAAGGAAAGGGGTATGATGCAGCATATTTTGGCACCAATGGTTATGGGCTACACGTTGTTACCTATGCCCGTTACTCAAATCCTGAGGATGCCTTGGTAGCCCTTCGTGAAATTAAGCGCACCCAGTCTCAAGATGCTTGGTTACTTTCCAAAAAATAAAGCTACCCACATTTTATAAGGATCAATGATGCCCGTATCTTTGCGGAAAATTTCAATTGATGGAAACCAAAACACCTGCACAATCTAGAACTACAATGACCGATATGGTACTCCCTAGTGAGACCAATGCCCTTCAAAACTTATTTGGCGGCGAACTTTTGGCGCGTATGGATCGTGCTGCCAGTATAGCTGCCGGTAGACATAGTAGGAGAATTACGGTTACGGCCTCTGTAAATCATGTAGCATTTAACCTGGCCATTCCCTTGGGAAGCGTTGTAACTGTGGAAGCAGTCGTCTCAAGGGCCTACAACACATCTATGGAGGTGTATTTGGATGTATGGATAGAAGACCGATACAATGGTAAACGAACAAAAGCGAATGAGGCCATTTATACTTTTGTTGCCGTTGATGAAACGGGAAAACCAACGGAAGTACCTGAACTTGTACCGGAAACAGAGTTGGAAAAACTACGCTACGACGGCGCCCTACGAAGAAAGCAATTAAGTTTGGTCCTTGCGGGTAAAATGAAACCGGACGATGCTACGGAATTAAAGGCCCTTTTCACCAAAGGGGCTTAATATTAGGGATTTTGATGGTACGTTTAACCACCGACGGTTACTAGCAACCCGAAGGAAACATTAAAAAAACGTGCTTCCTTAAAGAAGTCTTTCTGCTCCGGAGCAGTTTCGATATTTAAAAAATCCTTAGATAGCTGGGCGCCCACATAAAAACCAAAATGTTTTGAAAATCGATAAGTGAAACGTGTATTGGCCGAAAGCGCAAATCCTTTATCGAAAAAAACAGTGTTTCCCTTTTTATTCTTATAGCTCGCATGCCCCAACCCTATGCCGGCAGTCAATCCTACAGTGCGGGTTTTGGGAAAGAAAGAATATCCGCCAATGAGATAGTGGTGTCTAAACCTACTACTACCGTACAATCCTACTAAAGCCGAACCTTCGACTTCCGCAGTATTAAAAACACCTTGGTATCCCAAGTAATAGTGTTCCTTGAAAAAAATGGTCAATTCCCCGGCAAAACCATCTTTGACCGTAAGCGCACTGTTTACAAAATTAGTGCCCAAGGTGGTTGGTAGATTAATCCCTGCAGCCAGTTCCAAATGGATTGTTTCTGTACCAGTTTCCTTGATTGGTTGCTCTTGGGCACGAGCTGAAAATGCGATGACAAAACTGCATACGACTAAAACCAGCGTGCGCTTAGAATTCAAATTCATAGGAGTCGGAATTGGAACCAAGGGTTAATTTTTCATTACCTACCGGGGCCGTAGAAACATTTGTCAACTTGAAATGGACTTCTATAGTGTCCTTTGCCAAAATAGACCTAAGCAAAATGTTCTTTTCGGTTTCCGAAGGTAATAGGGTATCCGAGGGAAAGAATGAAAAATCAATTTCAACGGGTTCCAAGCTAGAATCAAAATAGAACACTTTTTCGGTGGGGTTTGTATGAAAACTTAAATACAGCGTGTCCACTTCATTCGTCACCCTCTTTATCGTCAGTCTTGAATTTACGATTCGTTCGAGCCTAAGGTTCCTCAAACGATAAGCCCCATCCTGCAGCACGCTATTTTCCACACCAATTAAAGTTGCCGTAGCATAAGCTTGGCTATGTCCATTGGCAAATTTCGGATTGATTTCTAAATCGATCTGGTTGTTCCCTTGCGGAGATAACGAGGTTAAATTGAAGTTACCGTTCTCGTCCGTTATGCCTTCGGCAAGATTCTCCCTGAAACGACCACCAATTGCACTGGGACCATAGGTGTAAACGATGACAGGAAGGTTATTAATTTCTACCCCATTCTCATCAATTACTTTACCGGTAAACAATAACCGCTTATTATCCTCATAAAATACATCACACGAATAAAGGCCTAGGAATAAGACTACATACAGCGTTAGCTTAAGCATTGGTTAACTAAAATCAAAATTATTGGGGTCCGGGCCTGTACGTTCGCCATTTTCCAAACTATCCAAAAATGAAATGTCTTCCGGTGCTAATTCAAAGTCAAAAATAGCGGCATTGGATTTAATGCGTTTTGCATGCACAGATTTTGGGATGGCCACTACTCCTTTTTGTAAATTCCAACGTAAAATAAGCTGCGCCGCAGACTTCCCATACTTTTCTTCCAATCTGGAACATAGGTCCAATTCAAAAAGTTTCCCCTGCATAAAGGGCGACCAAGACTCATACTGAATGGTATTTTTATTGCAAAAATCAATCAAATCTTGCTGTACCAGATGAGGGTGGAATTCCATTTGGTTGACCATGGGAACTACTTCCCCATCTTTAAGTACATCCTCCAAATGGTGCCGTAAAAAATTACTCACACCTATGGCCCTAACCCGTTTCTCAGCGTACAAACGTTCCAAAGCCTTCCAAGTTTCTTTGTATTTCCCCGGTTCGGGCCAATGAATCAGATACAAATCCAAATATTCCAATCCTAAACGTTCTAAGCTAGCATCGAATGCCCTTAAGGTTGCATCATAGCCCTGATCTGTGTTCCAGACCTTGCTTGTAACGAAAACATCCTTACGGGAAACCGCACTCTCCCTAATTCCTTCTCCTACACCTTCCTCATTCTTATAGACCGATGCCGTATCTATATGTCGATAGCCCACGTCCATGGCTGTTTTTATCGCCTCTACAACCTCCCGGTCATTATCGGATTGATACGTGCCCAATCCCAAATAAGGCATTTCCACCCCATTATGCAGCGTGAAAGTGCCCTTAATATCCGTTATTTTAAAAGTACTGGCCATAATGTCTCTATTTTAAAGTCGGTACACCCATTCCTCTGGGTTCAACCGTGATGTATCTTGATATAAATAAAATTTAAGGCGTGTTTGTCCATTCACTTGATTGGTGAAGACCGTTCCCAATGCTGCTTTACTAGCCACCTTATCGCCCTTTTTAACAGATAGGTCGGAAAGATTGTAATAGGTACTTATAAAATTACCGTGTTTAATTTGGACCCCCTTGTTCCCCCCAGGCACCGCAAGAATTGCAATGACCTCACCTTCAAAAATAGCGCGTGCCTTGGCTCCAGGGTCCGTGGCGATAATAACACCATTACTTTGATGCTTGATGCCGGGATATACGGGATCGCTGTAAACACCGAAACCTTGACTTTTTATACCCTTTTCTACCGGCCAGATCAGTTTTCCCTTATTGGCGGAAAAGTTATTGGCCACAATAGTCGCTTCTGGGGTAAGGACAAACTTACTTGTGCTTTTGGTAGTACTCCCAGACGCTTTGTTGGAGGCTGCAATGGCGCTTCGTATTAATTTCTCAATTTGTTCATCAATTTTACGGGCCTCCCGCTTTTTAGCCTCTATGGCACTTGCATACTTGCTTTCATTTTTGCGGATGGTCCCCAAAAGTGCCTTTTGGGTTTGAATTTCAGTAAACAATTGGTCTTTCGCCTTCTTGTTTTGGGCCAAGAGTACTTCCTTGACCTTCCGTTCCTCGTTCAAATCTGCATTAAGCCTAGACAACTCCTCGGTTTTGACCAATATCTGCGCTCCCTGTTCCTTTCTGTAATCTGTATATTGTTTCATATACTGAAGCCTTTTGAAGGCCTGAAAAAAGCTCTCTGAGGACAATAGAAACATAAGGCGGTTCTGTTTCGATTTGTTCTGATACGATTTTTGGATCATTACAGCATATTCCTCTTTCACCTCCTCCAGTTCAGACCGTAGTTTTCCAATATTTCTGATGTTCGTGTTGATTTGCCGGTTCAATAAGTTGGACTGTTGGTTGGTAACCCGTATAAGCTGCTGACGCACGTTTATTTTTTTGTCCAACGCTTCCATTTGGTCCAATACATTGCCCTTTTCCTTTTTTTCGGCAAAAAGTAACCGGTTTATATCCCTTATTTCGGATTGAAGGCGCTCCCGTTTTTCCTCAAGTGCCTTCTGTTCGTTAGTCTGGGCAAAACAAGAAATGACCGGTGCCACTAAAAGCATCAGTACTAAAAGCTTATAAAATGGGTTATAGCGCATAGTGCCTATAATTCTATTTCTTTAAAACCTTTCGGTATTTTATATGGAAAATTTACCGGGCCGTTGAATTCGATATTACGGAATTCCAATTCTATATCATTCTGATTATTTTCTGAAATCACTTTTATACCAATTTCATTTGGGAAAACCTCCTTGCCTATTTTCTGGTAGTTTTCGTAGGATATTTCCAATAATCGTTTCTCCAATGGCTGTGAAAGCTGTTGTATGCCCATCTTAAAATTCTTTGGCTCTACCCTAAACAAGGTCTTGTACAATACCCCTTGCAGTTTAGGTATGAGCCTGTAGGAATCTTCAGCAATATCTATCAAATACTTTTCTTGTCTCAAATCTACGATTGCCTGTCCAGTTAAAAGGTTTTGCAAAATGGAAAAATCAACTTCCGTGCCCAACAAATTACTTAAATAATTAAAATCTCCATCAAAAAATTCATTTTCCAACTTATTATAGAACGAAACCCGGTCTGGTGTAATATAAGCCTTTACGATACCCAAGGGAGCACTGATCCAAATAGCCTTATCCTTTTCCATACGAATACTTACCGACACATTCTGTGAATCGTCACCATCTGTATAGCCAATACGGACCTTGCCATTCAAGGTCTTAAAATTAGTTTCATTTTGATAATGGGCCTTTATAACGGCTTTCGCCGAGAGCTTTTCATCAACCGCTCCGCCAGTAACCACTTTCGTACTCTTACATGAAGTAACGATGACCACCAAAGCAATCCAAAAAAACTGACTTCCATTACGCTTACTTAAGAATTTACTCATTAAAAACCAGGTTTTATTTTTCGTTTATAACTATCCGCCTTTACTGGATTATTTAGGGCCGTATAGGCTTCGGCCAATTCTTTATATATCAGATTCTCTAAAGGTATATCGTTTATAAGATAATCAAGCCCCGTTTCTAATAGCTCAATCGCTTCCCTATGTTTATTGGCTCTATTTAACGCGTATCCGTTGGCGTAATAAAAATAAGGTTGTGCGGGAAATGTCTCCATAGCCTCCTCAGCAAGCTGTATGATCGAGTTACTGAACACCTCATTCCCCATGAGTCCTTTTATCCTTGTCTTGTACTGTTCCATGGTATTGATCTCTCCATTAATTTCCACCGATACGGAAAACGAAACCGACTCCCTTTTCAGGTTGTTCTTGGCAATGGAGTCCAATATCCGTTTTTCCAGATTGGCATATTTTTTAGGTCCTTTTACTTCTGAGATAATGGTTTTAGCCAACTCATAATCCCCTTTGTTAAAGTAGATTTTTGCCATGTTCTGTTGCAGTACGGCATTGTTCCACGGCATTTGTGAGGTGACTTGATCTAAGTTCGATTTTTTGGCCGCAACGATATCCGTCAAGGTTTCTGCATACCAATAATTTTCAGGATTTCCATTTAATGCTTCTAGTGCAAATTCTTCGGCAGATAGTAATTCCTTTTCCTGAAGGTGGGCTTTTGCCAACTCAAAGGAAACGACCATATTCTGTGGCTCCAACCGCTTGCACTCCATGAAATAAGTAATTGCCCTATCATAATTTTGTATTCCCTTCTGTTTTAAACCCTCAAAGAAATTTTCCTGAAAGGCATCGGAATAATCCTCCAGAAATACATCGGCACCCTGTTCAATTGCTATCTGTTCTTCTACTTGGGCATAGGTTACCAATGGCGATAAACATCCTGATATTGCAAGTGCCCAAAAGAATAGTTTTTTCATAATATCTTGAAGATACCGAATGTTTTATTTTACTCCCGTGCTTCCAAAGCCGCCTTCCCCCCTTTTGGTCTCCGTTAAAATACTGACCGGCTCCCATTGTGCACGCTCATGTTTTGCGATTACCATTTGGGCAATACGCTCCCCATTTTCTATGGTAAAGGGTTCGTTGGATAGGTTGACCAGAATTACGCCGACTTCTCCCCTGTAATCTGCATCAATCGTGCCAGGCGCATTAAGAACGGTGATACCCTTTTTAGCCGCTAGCCCACTTCTTGGTCTAACCTGTGCCTCTATGCCAACGGGAAGTTCAATGAAAAGTCCGGTTTTAATGATGGCCCGCTCCAAAGGCCTTAAAGTAATAGCTTCCGTCAAATTGGCCCTTAGGTCCATACCCGCCGAAGCACTGGTTTCATAGTGCGGCAAATCATGATCCGATTTGTTGATTATTTTAATGTTCATCTGGTCAAAAAAAGTTTTTTAAGATTCTGGGATTCCAATTTGTATACCAAGCCAAAGAATATCAATAACAGCGGTATACCTATAAAAAGATTTCTATCAAAAATGTAAAATGATAGGGTAGAAAACAAGATGGAGACTCCTAAATAAAAGATAATTTTTCTAAAATTATAGGGAACGGGATAATACATTCTCCCAAAATAAAAGGAAAGGAACATCATAGTCCCATATGCGGAAACTGTGGCTACTGCAGAAGCCATATAACTAAAATAGGGGATGAAGATAAAATTGATCACAATCGTCAACACGGCCCCGATCATCGAAATATAGGCACCATAAATAGTCTTGTCCGTAACTTTATACCAAACCGAAAGATTATGATAGATGCCCAAGAAAAAACTGGCCAATACAATGAGGGGTACTACAGGCATCGCTTCCCAATACGATTCATCCAAGACAATCAATTTCTTGAGAACATCTGCGAACACCACCACAGATAGTAGAATGATACTCCCCAATACAACAAAGTAATTTGTGATTTGGGCATAGGCCTTCTGCGGATTCTTGGTATCTGAATGGCTAAAGAAAAAGGGCTCTATACCCATACGGAAAGCCGTCGCGAAAAGGGTCATGAACAGGGCCAGTTTATAACAGGCAGAATATTTACCCATCTCGCTCTTGGCAATATCCGCTGGCAATAATTCTGATAACATATAACGGTCAAACACCTCATTAATAGTAAACGCTACCCCGGCCACCATGACCGGCATGGCATACCGTAGCATACGCTTCCATAAATCTGCCTCAAAAACGTAGGGCCTTCGTATGTAAACCCTGATCATTAATAACAAAGTAACCCCGCTTGCAATGAGGTTGGAGATAAGGATGTATGGTATTTGATAATCTGGAATGTAGATGGTGTTTAAAAAGCCAGCTTCAGTGCCTGCTGCCATTTTGGGCAGCAAGATCAAGAAAAAGAGGTTTAACCCCAAGTTCATGGCCACGTTTAAAATTTTGACCAAGGCGTAGCGCATTGGTTTTTCATTTGCCCTCAGCCAAGCAAAAGGAATGATTACCAAAGCATCCAAGGCCAGAATGGCATATACATAATTTATAAACTGTAGTTCAATATTAAGTGCTTCGGATATATTGCCCTTAAACAAAAGCCCGATAATCAAGAACAAAAGTGTAGACCCCATAATGGAGATAAGGGAGGTGCTAACGACCCTTTTTCTGTTTTCGGCCTCCTTATAAAAGCGGAAAAATGCCGTCTCCATACCATAGGCAAGAAACACGTTGAATATGGCGAACCAAGAAAATATTAAGGTCACCTCACCGTAAGTCCCAGGTGGCATTACATCTGTATAGATGGGGACCAATAGAAACGAAATCATACGTGGCATGACCGTAGCCAAGCCATAAATTGCAGTTTGCTTAAAGAGTTTTTTGAGCGGATTCAAACACCTTATATTGAAGCCTTAAAAGTACCTATTAAAACCCTGTCTACAAAGTTAGTTTTTGGGCACGCTTATAAAACCTACAGGTTGTTTTGTTTTATGGCCATCATCCTTTCCTACCGTACATTTCTTTATGTTAGGCTTAAACCAATTCGACTTAGCGGCATTTATGTCGGAGTGATAAAAAAACTGTCCGAACCCTAAAAAGGAGGTTATCATTTTATATCGGCGTCCGCTTGCAATACCTTTAATTTCAATAATTCCTTTCTAATTTGTCTAAAAATAAATAAAGAGAATACGATGAGAAAAATAATGTAGGAGCCTACGATATAGAGGTAAAAACCATAGGAAAGGCTTTTTTCGAATAGCGGCAATAAAATAGTAAAACCCAAAGTGTATGCTAAAAGGCATATGGGGGTAATGATATAATGCACTTTTTTTCTGTTCTTATAATAAGCCATAATTTCCTCCTTGAAATCAAGAAAATGTTTTAGAATTCCTATTTTTCTTAATCGTGCTATGCTCATAATTTCAATGGCTATTCTTACAATCAGGCTAACTACCATTAACGATATCCCGATTAAAAATGTAGGGTTCGTATACCCGGAGACATACAGGGCAAAAGCGATCAAGACAACTATCGTAATCGTTAAAATGATATTTGTGATATATTGCTTTTTTTCAATAGCCGCTATGCCCTGTTTTAACAGGCCGAATTCCTTTTCGGTAGGGCTTGTAACCGATTGTCCTTTCCAGACGTTTTCCAGTTCTTCAAAATTATTCATGGCGTACACATTTTGTTAGTTGATTTTTAATTCTGTGAATTCGGGTCCGAACCGCTTCATGGTTGATACCGATAATTTCGGAAATTTCCAATTGCGGCAAACCCTCCAATTCCAATAGGATAATAGCCTTGTTTGTGCTATTCAATTTGTTGATACACGCATACATGCGAACCAATTTTTGCTCATTTTCCTCAGGTTCGGTTGCATTTTCATTCGCTAGGCTATGTTCTAAGCGGTCAAAAGAGGCTCGTTTTTTTTCCTTTCTCAATGCCATTAAGCAGGTGTTTACACAAATCCTATAAATCCAGGTCTCAAGAGCGCTTTCGTTTCTAAAACCTTCTAGGTGCTGCCAAATCTTTAAGAACGTTTCTTGGGCCAAATCCTTGGCGAGTGCCTCATCACCTGCCACATACCCTTTACAAATTCGCAAAACCCTTGCATAATTATCAAGAAAGATTTTCTTGTAGTGTTGTTCTTTTGTGTCCATTAGTCTCCCAAGGTACTTTGTAGATTATTAAGAAACCAAGTTGGCCTATCGTACATAATGAAGTGGGCCGCATTATCCGCAAACCTGATAGTATAGTCCTTTAAATTTTTATACTGCGTTTCGTACGTAGATTTTGCCATTTCAAGACCGTAAGGATTGGTTGCGGCCAAAATCGTAACCGGAACATCAATTTTTGAAATATCCTCCCGTAAATCAAGTTTTAGCAGGTCTGTATAGCCATATACATACGTTTCCCTATCCGCACTTATCATCCACTCCATGATTTTGGACTGTTTTTCCTTGTTTACAGTCATACCGCTTGCCATCTGCAGCGCCATGGACTTAAACCCCGCTTCGTCCATTTCCAAAAGTTGCTTGTTATAGGGGGCATCATAAACCATATATTCACTTTTAAAATCAGGCATCATCAATGCTCCTGTGGAAGGCAGAGCGTCCACGATAATGAGTTCTTTGTACGAATTTCCATCTGCCGCCATCCATAAGGCCAATGCGCCGCCTAAGCTGTGGCCTACGAGGGTTGGCGCATTCAATTTATTCGCAATAATATACTCGAGTACCCCTTCCTTAATTTTTGGCAACCAAGGTTTTTCAATTGCGGGTACGGTCCCAAAACCGGCAAAAGTAAATACATGGCACTCATAATTCTTTGAAAGTTCTGCAACGGTATCCTCCCAAACTTCTCCAGGGCACGTGAAACCAGGAAAAAAAAGGATTGGTTTCCCGGTGCCAGACACTTGTACCTGAAAAGGAAATTCCTGTGCATTCACAAGTAAGGCCGAAGCCATAAGTAAACTAAAAAGTAAATTTTTGAACGTTTTCATCGTAAGGTTTGTTAATGTTGTATACCCTTTAGATTCAGTTCTTTTAAAATGTTACGTTTTATTAAAAATTATTCCGGTTCCACGTCCATCCTTCGGATGGCTACATAGGCAAAACTAAAAGCGGCAAGCAAGAATAAAGCGGCTAAGGCATAAGGTGCCCCCGGAAAGTACACAGTAGCATCTGGTCTAACAAAGTAGTAAAACACAGGGGAGAAAATCAGTTGTCCCAAGATTGCTGTAATACTGACAAGACCGGTAATAGAGCCCTGTAAAATTCCTTGTTCATTGTCTGGAACTTGATTGGAAATTACTCCCTGCACCGTAGGCCCGGCTATACCCCCCAATGCATAAGGAATCAGAAAGGCGTACAGCATCCAGGGCTCGCTTGCAAAAGAGAAAAGGAACATACCTACGGTCCATAATAAAAAACCAAAAATGATCACCTTCCGTTTTCCAAACTTTTTTACCAAAACCCCTACAAGAAAACCCTGCACAATGGCCACCAAAAGACCCACCACCATTAAGGAAATTCCAATTTGTTTGGGATTCCAGTCGTACCGTTCAATCCCGTAGTAAGACCAAGTAGAGGGCAGGGCCTGCCCGGCCAAATTGGCTAAAAAGAAAGCTGAAATCAACAACAGTAATCCCTTATAGTTTCTGAGCGCGAATAGGGACACTCCGGGAACCATTTTGGATAGATTTATCTTTCTTCGTTTTTCCGGAGCCAAGGATTCTGGCACAAAGAACCAGCCAAACAGGAAATTTGCGAAGGTTAAGCCAGCGGCGATATAAAATGGCAACCGTATATCGATTTCCCCGAAAAATCCTCCTATACCTGGCCCAATAATAAATCCTATCCCAAAGGCAGCACCTATCAAGCCAAAATTCTTGGCCTTGTTTTCCCTGGTACTTACATCCGCAATATAGGCGGAGGCTACCGTAAAACTAGCTCCTGTAATACCGGCTAAAAACCTTCCTAAAAACAACCAAGTAATTGTGGGTGCCCAAGCATGAATCATATAATCTATGCTCAGCCCCAAGAGCGCCAAAAGCAAAATAGGCCGGCGCCCAAATTTATCGGAAATTTCCCCGAGCACTGGAGAAAATAAAAACTGCATCCCCGCAAACGCCGTAGTAAGCCACATCCCGTAGATAACGGCCATGTGATTTCCTTCACCTGTTAATTCCATAATCAAATCAGGAATTATGGGAAGTATTATTCCAATACCGATCACATCCACTAGAATAGTAATGAAAATAAAAAGTAAAGCGGTCTTGTTGGATTTCATTTGTGCGGCAAAAGTCGGTTAAAAAATTAGTATTGAACTTCTAAAAAATAAAAAACCCCTCGGGCGGGAGGGGTTTTCTTATGAATCGTTTATGCTATTACAAACCTTGGAACTTAGTGGTCCAATAAAAACCATTAGGCATTAGTTGTTCAACGCTTCCGCACCACCAACAATTTCTAAAATCTCGTTGGTTATTGCAGCCTGTCTTGCCTTGTTATAGGTCAATTTCAATTGATCTCGTAGTTCTGTTGCGTTATCGGTAGCTTTGTGCATGGCGGTCATTCGTGCTCCGTGTTCACTGGCAAATGAATCTCGTATACCTTTGTACAATTGTGTTTTCAAGGACTTGGGTATCAATTGCTCCACAATTTCCACTTTTGAAGGCTCAAAAGTATAATCGGCACTTACATTATTCTCCCCTTCCATAGGAACAATGGGTAAAAATTGCTCGGTCATCACAATCTGAGTGGCCGCGTTTTTGAAACTATTGTACACGATCTCGATACGGTCATACGCACCATTCGTAAACAATTCCATTAGGTCTTCGGCAATTGCAGCAACGGCATCGAATGAAAGGTCCTCATAAACTTTGCTATGATTCGCGATAACCTTATGCCGTTTTCCTAAAAAATCGTTCGCTTTCTTTCCAATGGCCATAAAATCGACCTGCTTTCCAGTATGGACTTTTTCCGTCAAGTGAACGGCCTGTTTTAAAATATTGGTGTTGAAAGCACCACAAAGTCCCCTATTAGAGGTAATGGCTACCACCAAGACTTTTTTCACTGTCCTGTTATCGGCATATTTGCTTCCAGAATCACCTTCCAAACTTGCGCTAAGACTTTGTAACAATTCCGTAAGTTTATCCGAGTAAGGTCTCATCGCCGTGATGGCATCCTGAGCCTTTTTCAATTTTGCAGCAGATACCATTTTCATGGCACTGGTAATCTGCATCGTTGATGAAACGGATGTAATCCTATTACGTATTTCCTTTAAATTGGCCATTGTATTCTGTATTTAGTAAAAAGTACAACGTACTAAGTAATCCTAATACTTTGTACTAACTACTCAGTACTTTTTAGTTCTTATATTTCGCCGAAAGGTCCTTACAAACCGCAGTCAAGGTATCTGTAGCCTCATCTGTCAATTTACCGGCTTTCAGCGTATCCAATACATCCCTATGCTTAGCATTCAAGAACTCCAAATAATCCCGTTCAAATTCCTTTACCTTTTCTACAGGAACGTCCCTTAACAAGTTTTTAGACCCTGCATAAATAATCGCAACCTGATCTTCAACAGTAAAAGGATCATTCTGGGCTTGCTTAAGTATCTCCACGTTTCTACGTCCTTTTTCAATAACATTTAAAGTCGCTGCGTCCAAATCCGATCCAAACTTGGCAAATGCTTCCAATTCACGGAACTGGGCTTGATCTAACTTCAATGTACCTGCCACTTTCTTCATGGATTTGATCTGGGCGTTACCTCCTACACGAGATACGGAAATACCCACGTTGATCGCTGGTCTTACCCCTTGGTTAAATAAATCCTGCTCCAAGAATATCTGACCATCGGTAATTGAAATTACGTTGGTTGGGATATAGGCGGATACGTCACCTGCCTGTGTTTCAATAATGGGTAAGGCGGTTAAAGAACCCCCTCCTTTTACCATAGGCTTCAGCACCTCTGGCAAATCGTTCATTTCCTTTGCAATGGCATCGTTGTTGATCACCTTTGCGGCACGCTCTAGCAATCTGGAGTGCAAGTAAAAAACATCCCCAGGATATGCTTCACGACCTGGTGGCCTTCTCAGTAATAAAGATACCTCCCGATAGGCAACCGCTTGCTTGGACAA
Organism: uncultured Flavobacteriaceae bacterium; assembly: GCA_963793365.1. Taxonomy (GTDB): domain Bacteria; phylum Bacteroidota; class Bacteroidia; order Flavobacteriales; family Flavobacteriaceae; genus Maribacter. The sequence goes on from CAWBZP010000008.1 coordinate 205,654, forward strand.
ATCATCATAAATAATTAAAGCGGGGCGACCTGTATCCCTGAAATATTCCCCGATAGATGCTCCGGCAAATGGTGCGTATACTTGCATAGGTGCGGGATCAGATGCATTGGCAGCTACGATAGTCGTATAGGCCATTGCGCCTTTATCTTCCAACACTTGCGCAATACCCGCTACTGTAGAAGCTTTCTGACCGATAGCCACGTAAATACAGTATACCGGCTCGCCAGCATCATAAAATTCCTTTTGATTTAGAATAGTATCAATACAAACCGTAGTCTTTCCCGTTTGACGGTCACCGATAACCAACTCCCGTTGTCCCCTTCCTACTGGAATCATGGCATCGATCGCTTTGATACCCGATTGCATAGGCTCTGTTACAGGCTCCCTGTAAATTACCCCTGGTGCTTTACGCTCCAACGGCATTTCATAGGTTTTACCGCTTATGGGACCCTTACCATCAATAGGTGTTCCCAAGGTATCCACCACACGACCAACAATTCCTTCCCCAACATTAATGGATGCGATTCGTTGCGTACGTTTTACGGTATCTCCCTCACCAACTTGTTTGGAAGGTCCTAATAATACAACACCAACATTATCCTCCTCAAGATTTAACACGATACCTTCTAGGCCACCATCAAATTCAACCAACTCCCCATATTGGGCATTGGCCAACCCGTAAACCCTTGCAATACCATCACCAACCTGTAAAACTGTTCCTACCTCATCCAAGGTAGCAGTGGCATCAAATCCTGATAATTGTTTCTTTAAAATTGCTGATACTTCAGCGGCTTTTACTCCTGCCATTTTTAATTAGATATAAGATATTGGACATTGGACGTTAAAACCCATTGCCCCATATAGTTATTAAAGACTACTTGTAAATTCTCTTTTTAAATTGCTCAATTTATTGGAGATACTTGCATCATACTGCAAATCCCCCACGCGTAATATAAAACCTCCTACGATAGTTTCATCAACGATATTTTCAATAGTAACCTCATCACCGGTGATGGAAGCCAATTGCTTCAATACTTTTTTTTCTAAACTGGCATCTAAAGGTACCGCAGTAGTTACATAAGCTACGCCCTTGCCTTTGAGGTCTTCATTTAAAATAAGGTATTTTAGGGCCACTTCGTTTAGCATTCCCACGCGTTTATTATCCACCAACATTCCAATGGTCCCTTCCGTTATGGCATGGCTCCCTTTAAATAATTCTAAAAGTGCACTCTTTTTGGAAGATCCTGAAATTACAGGACTGGATAATACATCCCTAAGCTCCTTACTGTCCGAAATGGTGGCAGCAATAGTGCGCATATCCTTTTCTACGGCATCCAAGGCTTTCTTTTCCTGGGCCATATCCAAAATGGCCTTTGCGTAACGTAATGCGGCTCTAGATTCGCTCATTTTTCTTAGTTCAATTTGATGTCACCCAACATGGAGTCTACCAATTTCATTTGCTTGTCCTTACCAGACAATTCTTCACGTAATACTTTTTCTGCAATGGCAACGGACAATTCTGCAACCTGACTTTTAATTTCGGATACAGCTGCTTGTTTTTCACTTTCAATAGCCACCTGTGCTTGCTTCAACATTTTATCCCCCTCCACTTTTGCCTGCTCTTTGGAGTCCGCAATCATTTTATCCTTGATCTCACGGGCCTCTTTCAACATTGCTTCGCGCTCTGAACGGGCTTCCTGCAACATCTTCTCATTATCTGCCTGTAAATTCTGCATGTCTGCACGTGCTCTTTCCGCAGAGGCCAAGGCTTCTTGAATACCACTCTCCCTTTCGTTCAAAGAGTTTAAGATTGGTTTCCAAGCGAATTTCACCAAAAGGAAAATCAAACCTAATAATAGAATGGTTTGCACTACGAACAACCCCGGTGAAAAATCGTTTATTAAAGTTTCCATATTTTTTGTTTTAAAACACTAAATCAATAATTAAAAAACACTTCCTGTAACCAACCGTTACAGGAAAGTGTTTTTGGTCTTCACGTTCTTATTTTCCTAAGAACAAGGCACCGAATGCCAAACCTTCCAAAAGTGCAGCGATAATAATCATCGCAGTTTGAATTTTACCGGTCGCTTCTGGTTGACGGGCAATACCTTCCATTGCCTTACCACCAATCTGACCAAGTCCAATACCTGCTCCAATAACGATTAAACCTGCTCCAATTAAATTGTAAGTTACCATACTGATTGATTTATATAATTAAATTAAAAAAACTCGCGTTAAATAAAATTCTCCCTTACGTCTTCTGCGTCCACTACATCATGCCCTTCCAAATCGTGTTCGTGTCCATGATCATGCTCCGCAACCGCCATTCCAATGAAAAGGGCGGATAGCATCGTAAAAATATAGGCTTGTAAAAAAGCCACCAAAACCTCGATCAAGGTGATAAAAAATGACAATAAAAGCGAAAGGCCCGTAGCACCCACGACACCTAAACTATTCTTAAGGGTAAACATAATGGCGATAAGACTCATTACAACAATATGCCCCGCAGAAATGTTTGCAAACAAACGAACTAAAAGCGAAAACGGTTTAATAACAAATGCGCCTGCCAATTCAATAACAGCCAGGACGGGTCTGATTAAATAAGGAACCCCTGGCATCCACAACATATGCATCCAGTAGTCCTTATTACCACTTACCGTATAGATTATTAGGGTAAAGATGGCCAAAGCGGCCGTTACGGCTAATTGACCGGTAACATTGAACCCAAAAGGTGTAAGTCCTAATAAATTCAAAATCCAGATAAAAAAGAATACGGTTAATAGATAGCCCGTAAACTTTCGGTATTTTTTTTCACCAATATTGGGTCTTGCAATCTCGTCACGTACGTAAATAACCAATGGTTCCAAAACACGCCCAAAACCGGTAGGAACCTTTTTATTTTTATATTGCCGGGCCAATGCTGAAAATGCAATCAACATAAATAGCCCTACCAACACTATTCCCATGACACTTTTAGTAATTGAAAAATCCAAAACTTTATGGGCATTGGTTGCGTGGTTCGTTTCATCAAGTTCAACCTCCGTTGCACCTGCCTCCAATTCATAAATCTTCGTATGGAGCTTTACAAACCTAGAACCCTTACGTTCCACGACTACTTCTCCTTCATCATCGTGATGAAATTCAGACGACATAAAGGTCACCAGACCGTTGCTGGACCATAAAATAACCGGCAATGGAAAGCCAACGTGCTTGCGCTCCCCATTTGCTGCCGTGTAGGAAAATAAATGAAAGTCATGGGCATCCTTGATGTGGTGCTGTATGTACTCATCTACCTCTTCCTTGGTATCTACGGCCGAATCTTGATCGGTGTCAGAAAATGCAAATCCATGTAAGGAAAAACATAGTGTAAAAAGTAGTGCTATCGTTTTCAACGTTTTTGAAACTTTCCTCATTATTTCTTTTTCAAAAATTAAGCTCTTGAAATTTTGCGCAAAAGTAGTCAATATTAACCTAAACTGCGCAAATTTAGAGCTTTAAAATTTAAGCTTTTTTGCCTTGCATAATTTTTGAAATGAAAACCACTTCAAGCAGCAAAAATACGATAACAGGAATTAACAAGGAAGCCCTATAAAAACGGGGCAGTGCGTCTTCCCCTAGAAGTTGGGGATAAAAATAGCTTACAAATACAACAATCTTAAAAACCAATACCCCCATATAAATAAACCCCAACTGCTGAAATAGTTTATCGTTTTTGGCAAATAACAGAAAGCATATCAACAAGACCAATGAAAAACAAAAATGGAAGATATAGGCTTTCTTGAGTGAGCCAAAGAAGTTGGCATTTACCTCCCCCAAAAGAAAAATATGGAGAAAATAAGAAGTCGTGCCCACAAAAAGGAACACGACTATGTATATGATAATTTTTTTAAGCAAGGAGCACTATTTATTCAAGGACATTACTTTTCTAATGACCAAGTAGATGGACAAAAATACGGCAATCAATGTAAACGTATCCTCCAAATATGTTTTTTCAAACTTACTATCGAGCCATTCTCCAAGGAGGTTCCCCAAGTAAATGGTAGCGCCCATTTGTATGGCAATACCGGATAGGCTCGCGGCGGTCCTTAAAAGTTCTGAGTTATCACGAGGCTTTTGCGGATCCATTACCACTATTGGAGGTTTCACTTTGCTTAAAGCTAGAAGTTGTGGTGGTTGCACCCATCCCTTTCTTACCTCCCATAGAGCAGGATGCATTAAAGGTTGCGCCAGGTTCAACGGCCAATTTATTAACGGAAACCGTACCTTCAATCACTGCGGATGCTTTCAAGGATAACAAATCAGAAACCATAAGCTCGCCATTAAAACTTCCTTCAATATCCGCATTTACACATTCTACTTTGCCGTGTATGTACCCATCCTTGCCAATGACTACTTTGCCAGATGTTTTTACATTGCCATCCAATTTACCATCAATACGGAAATCGGCCTCGGAAATAATATCTCCTTTAATTTTAGTGTTCTTTTCAATTCTATTGGGTTGTCCTCCTATTTCGTTCATAGCTCTAGGTTTTTGTTTGTCTGAAAACATTGTTTACGGTTTTGGGGTTAAAAGCGTATTTCTATATTCGTCTATATTTTTATGTACTTGGATTATCTTATAGTTCTCCGATAAAACTACAAAATTCTCATTAGCAACGCGGTAATCCTTATTGTTTTTTAGGAGCTCCGCATAGCCCAGCGCAAAATCTTTGGACTTAAAACCGTGTACGACTACAAATTGGTCCTCCAAATTGTAAATGTCCTTGGATATGGTATTCTTATAGCGCAAATCCTCAATGGACTTTTCCAACAATTCCATTAATTTGAGCGCTTTATCATTAGCGGTCCTCTTAAACGGAAATACTACTTTCCAGTTCGATGTTCCTTTGGAATCCGTTTCTGGCGAAAACTCCCTTGGTTCCAGTTTTGGAAGCTGTTCGGCCACCATTTGTTCCGCCTTTTTCCCTTCTGGATTATTGGGGTAAGTCAAGGCAACATAATTCAAGGCTTCCTTAAATGGTTCAAAGCCTTGTAAACGCCCAATAGCGTTTGCTTTCAGCATTTCAAATTTTGGGACTATGGGGTCCCCGGTATATTTATTTATGTTTTCCTCAGCTGCGGTTATTACCTGTAAATACTGTTGGTCATTATACTGCTTGAACAAGGCTTCATAGCGCTTTTCCGGGCTATCGCCGCTATCTGCCAATACCGCTTGCGGATTCAATAAAATCTCTGCATACCTGGAATTTGGGTGATTGGCAATAATATTGGCCTTCATTCCTTCTTGTAAAGGACTCCCTACCTCTTCATATATCTTATATAGGTTATATTTTGAAGGAAGAATCAACCGTTCCTCTGAGTTGGAAGCCAAAACATCCTCTAATTTGGCCGCAGCCAGTAGATATTCATTAAATTTTTCCTTGTAAATCAAGCCCAGTTGGTAGTTTGCGAAATTGCGCTCTGTCCTTAAACTATCGATAAGGGTAACATCTGTAGGTAGGCGTTCCATATAATAGTCCAATGAAAATTTCTCATCGTCACTTATGGTGGTCAAGGTATCCGTTAAGGTACCATTGTTTTGTACCAAATCGTCCCTAGTTGCAATAATTGATTTATCTGACCAACGCCAATCATCTGTCAATTCCCTATTGCCCCATCTGTTTTTAAAATCATTTTGGCCGTATCCTAAACTGGTAATATTGTAGAAATAGAATTTCCCCTTGTTCTCTTTGCCTCCCTTGCTTTTTGTAAAGGCCACAAAACCACTGGTTATTCTGTCCTTTTCCTTTTTCTGGGCGGCCTCTTTAGCCTTTTGAAGCCCTTCGATATAATTGCCAAAATAGACCAATTGCTTCTCTTTGGGCATTTCATAGAGGGTAATGACGCTATCCGCATAGTACACAATGTCCTCATACTTGATCACATCCTCCAAATTGTCCAGTTTCTTTTTTATAACCCTGTATTTCTTGGTGTTTTCATCTAGATTGGTGAGAACACTGTCATAATAGGCACCTGCCGCCTTGTAGCTGCTTTCATCAAAATTATACGCTGCCAGATTCTCATAATTGAGCGCATTTAATTTGGGTTTGTTCTGTGATGCCCGTAGGGACTTGTTAAAGTAGACCAAGGCCAAACTATCCGCTGCTTGATCTAAATGAAACTCGGCCAACTGGCGGTATATTTTATCCAAAAAGGGCCTGTTCTCCCTATTTTCCTCCAAAGCGGTCAGGTACTCGAACACTTCCTCTTTATTCTCGCTGGTCACCGCTGTATTACGTAGTTTTTGGATTTCGGCATTGATCATGTATACCCGGGGGGATTTTCTATTCAATTCAATCACCCTGTCAAACGCATAATTAGCGCTGTCCTTATACCCCAATTGATTGTACAATTGCCCTATGATGTAATAGTATCTGCCCTTTTCTGGACTCTTCTTGGTGTAGTAGGATGCTATTTTAAGGTTCTGCACCGCGGTATCCGGAGCATTTAGATTGATGTAGGCCTGTGCCATCATGGCTCTGGCATCTGCATATTCCTGGTCTTTCAACTGCTCAAATTTTAGTAAGCGCTTTAAGTTCTTAATTGCCAGGTCCTCATTCTCCAAACGGATATTTACTTTTTCCCGCCAAATAGTGGCTTCGTTAAGCTTATCGCTCTCTGTATATTTATTAAGGATGTAATTAAAGGATTCCAAAGCTGGAATATAGCGCTCATCAAAATAGCGGGCCTTGCCCAACAAAAGAAACGCCTCATCGGTTTGTGGGTTGCGTTCCTCGTCTTTGATATCCATGCTATGGCGTTGTATAGCCTTGGTTGCCTTTTCTTCCGCCCTTAGAAAATTGGGGTTGTTGTCTTCAGAATCGAGCTTTATCTCGCCACTTACTTCTAACCGTTCTATGGGCAAAAGTTCAAAATAGTCATCTTGATACGTATCGTTTAGGGTATTACGGCCTTCTTCAAAAGCAATATTGCCATTATACAAGGTATTGTACTTGGTATTAAGGGCGTGCCAATTCCTATTGATAAAGGCATCTTTTTTGGTAGAACATGCCGTAAAAAGCATGGTTCCCAAAATACCGGACAAAATAAGTTTGTTTCTAAGGTTCAAAATAGACGGTCTACGTATGTATGGTTAACTTAAAAACAACCATATTATTATACTCTTCATCGGTAAACCGCATTTTTATTTACGCCAAGGCGTATCCCGATAATACCTCCTTCCCATTTTTTAACCGACCGCCCAGTCTGTATAAGGGACAATTCATGAATTATTACCTAAAAAAAGGGGCATTACCCATAAAAATAGGGGTTCATCGATTTTTTAAGTTAGGCGCGCCTACCGTTAAAACAGAAAACCGACTGGATGGTCGGTTTAATAAAATTTATCGAATTGTATAGAACCATCCCTGAAAAGCAGTACGCTAAGCAATTATAATAGTAATTAACCGGCAAAGAACACTTCCAATTCAGTTAAGGTTTCAGTAGATGTTTTAATGTCCTTGACGATTTCACCCTTGTTCAAGACCACAATGCGCTCGCATACTTCGGTAACATGTATTAAATCATGGCTGGATACCAAAACCGTTACCTCTTGCTTTTGCGCCAATTCTTTAATTATCTGCTTTAAGCGTATTTGTGTCGTTGGGTCCAAGTTGGCAAAAGGTTCATCCAAAATCACAACTTTGGGGTTCCCGATGAACGAAGCAACAATTCCGGCTTTTTTCTGGTTCCCTTTAGACAGGTCCCGCAAAAATTTTTTCTGTCCCAAAATCTCACCATGAAAGAAATCCTGGTATGTGGCCAATAGTGCGTCAACATCAGCTCTATTCTGGCCTCGTAGATCTCCAATAAAATAAAAATATTCTTCTGGGGTCAAATACCCAATCAGAAAGGTCTCGTCAATGAAAGAGGACGTAAACGGTTTCCAAGCCTCACTGGTGTTCACCTGTACTTCATTATTAATAATATGCCCGGTGGTAGGTTGGATTAAATCCAACAATAAACTAAAAAGTGTGGTCTTACCTGCTCCATTGTTTCCTACCAGACCAAAACTTTGTCCGGTTGGGATTGCTAGTTCATCAATGTTCAAAACAACCTGTGAACCGTATTTCTTGGTCAGTTTTTCTACTGTAATCATATTCTTAAAATTCAAATGGTGATTAATTAATGATTTTTTGGGCAATTAACTCCCTTTCTCCTTAAAGCCAGCGATCATGCCGTATTTTTTTCGCCTGTATTGTTCCGTTATCAGGTTCAATAGATAATTCTTCATGGAAAATCCTATTACACCCAAAATGGATAGCACGCCCACCGCAATTTCCAGGGAACTCAGGTAGTAGACGAGCGAGAACAAAATGATAGGCACTACTAAAACAGGTAGCATTATTAAAAATTGGGTGGCACTAGTTCCTTGCATATTCCCAAATGGGCTTTGATCCAGCTCTATCCGCTTCTTATTGAAAGACCCAAAATATAAAATGACCGGTATATTTACACCCAGATTGTATAGGGCACAGGCAAAATTAATGGCCAAAACGTCCCAACCAAAGTAGATATAGGGTATCGTTAAAAAAAACATGGCGATAACACTAACGGTAATCAAGGTTGCTTTTGACTCCAAATACTTTCGCATAGGAATATTTTGCGACATCATCATACTATAATAACTACTATCCCAAGCAGGAATAAATTGCCCAAAATTACTCAAGAAAATCCCCGTCATAAAAATGCCAAGGAATACCTTCATAGGCATCATGCTAGCATAAATATCCTGGGTATAAAAGAACAATCCGTAGAAAACAAAAAGTAATGAAATATAGACTTGAGATTTGGTTCGCTTGTTCCTCCATATCATTTTTAAATCGAGCTGTAGAAAGGAACCCATTTCCCCAAACCGTTTGGTCCAGGCCAATTCTGAAGTATTTGCTTCGACGGTCTTCTCCTTAAGCCTGGCATCCAAATAAATTTTATTCTTTAAATAACGGTAATTGATATAATAAATGCCAATAGCCAACGCTATGGGCACTAACACGGCGATGGGGTAGGCGTAAAGGGCATGGAAAACAGGGCCGAAAAGCACGGTGGCCGAAAATATTCCAAAATATTCCAAGCCGTAGCCAATGACCAACACGCTTGCAATAGCGATCAATACCTTTTCATTCTTATTGATCAACAAGTTTAGATAGTTGATGCAAAGAACGAGTGCCATTATACCCACTACCCATAGCAGGACATTAAGGGCAGGGTACCCTTGAAATAAGAGAACGATTGCGAACGGTACTATAAAAAATAAGGTCAATAAATTGTATATCGATGCCGCGGACCTTCCTAAAATGTAATGGGCAATGTTACTTTTTTTAACCGGGGTGGTTAAAAAGGGTTTAATATCCATTACGGGTAATTTCTGCATAAAGTACCTCAGAAACAATTCGATCAGCACCCAAATGATTACATATTGGCTTAAAGTCCACATGGGACTTTGATCCGGAACCAACTTTCTTAGGATGAAGTAGGTACCTGCCCCTAGCCCGGCCAGACTCAGCAACATATAAACCCCAAGGAAGCCCATTAAGATTTTGATCCCCAGACTTTTCCCAAGGTTGGCAGACCTAAAAAAGGACTTCCATTGTAAAGCAATAAATTGTTTGAACATAAGGTTGGTTTTACAGTTCTGGCTATAGGTGTAATGAAGATGGGATTTGTTACAAATTCTAAATTCTTTTCCATACCGGAAAAGTTTTTGTGCTTATTTTTTTGCCTTTCAGAGCGTGACCAAAAATGAAATTTTAGGTTTACTACCGTGAATTAGAAAAATTTAACGTAACACAATAGTATGCTTTCCAGTTATTAGTTGCCGCATTGTACGGTTGAATTGTGAGAACTAAGCGTAGTTAAAAATTGTATTTTGGAGCGCATGCCATCTTTGAGGGAGGTTTTTTAAAAATATCCACGATTCCGCTTTTTATTGGTGTTACCCGATGAGCATTAGAAAAGGAAAAGGGCGTTTAAGGGTTCTCTCGAGAAAAGCGCAGTACGAAAGAATACCTTTTTTGCCATAAACTTACTATAGAAGTTGTTGCTTGAAAAAATCTCACGCGAAACGTTTTTCGAACCCTTAGTTCAAGACTAGTTGTAAGCTAGGTTTAACATTTCTCCAGTAATTTTCTTTATTCCTTGGTTTATGAAAGAATCAAATTTTTCAAAATTAAAGGTTCATTAGTAGAACCCATTGGTAATCTATTTTGCAGTAATCTTATTCGCTTGTTTTGAGTTTTTAATGCTGCGGTTATTACGATTGCTTCAAAAAAAGAAGCTATCAATTAAAAGATAGCTTCCCCTCATTAATTTACAATTAAATTAGTTAAATCGGTACCCTGCACCTACAGTAAGGGTGTTAATGTTCACCAAATCCCCAAAATCACCACCTCTACTTATCTGAAAGCCATAACGCGCCTCAACGAACCAATTCTGGTCAAATTGATAGCCTCCGCCAACAGCTAAATCTATGCCCAATGCCCCGTCTTCAACATCCTCCAAGAGGTAGTTTACTTGTGGGCCTGCCTGAATGTTGAAGGCATCTGAAATATTATATTTGACCATAACGGGAATATAAAGTGAGGTAAGGTCACTCACTATACTTAAGAGGGCGGATGGTTCAATATCCCATTTTTCATCGATTTCTAAATTATAACCTCCTCCAATATAAAAGCCAAGTTCACTATCGGTTGCACTTCCACCTCCAAATTCACCGAAATCAATGTCTACTTTTGTCGAAACATTGTTAATCCCCGCTTTTACGGCAAAGCCTTCTTGGGCCTGTATTGTAAAAGTTGCCCCGATTAAAAAAAGATTCCACTCACTAATTTTTTCATGATTATTCAGTTTTTATGATTTATCCTTAAAAATAAAACTATTTTATTATGAAATTGATAGAATTGAAAGAATTGTATGAATGGTATTTAATCTTGTAACGACCGTCCCCTTGGCGTTTTTTCTTGCAGGTTTTTTCTCCCATAAATCAGAAACCTTTCTCTGCTTTAATAATCATTTATTCCCTAAATATACTTCGTACCAAACAGGTTTGTTATTATTTATTGGTAGTGGTTTTTTACATAAAAAACTTTGAAATTCCTAAGGGTAAAGCGATATGGCAGGAATTGATCGCTAAATGATAATTTTGATTTCTCTTTGATTATGTTAAAACTACTTTTTTGAAATGAGAATCTTGATTTTGATAAAACCAGGCTGTGTTATTTCACCACCTATTTTTTTTAGCTTCTCATTTCATATCGCTAAAGCAATGCTTAATTTTGCATTTCAGAATAACACAAATAAAAATTATGTCCCATTTTCACGCATTGACGGTAAAACATATAAAAAAATTGACTCCAACTTCTGTTGCCGTTACCATGGCAATACCTAAAGAGTTGGCACAGACTTTTGCCTTTAGCGCCGGGCAGTACATTACCGTAAAAAAGGAAATTAAGGGCAAGGAGCTTCGAAGGGCCTATTCCATTAGCTCGTCTCCAGATAAGGATGGGATAACCATAGGTATTAAACAAGTGGATAGGGGTGGATTTTCAAATTATGCAAATACTAAATTGCAGGTAGGTGACGTATTGGAGGTTATGGAACCGGAAGGGCGTTTTATTTTCAAACCTTCCAAGGAAGTAAAGAATATTGCGGCATTTGCAGCTGGTAGCGGCATTACCCCTATTATGAGTATCGTTAAATCTGTGCTGGACAGCAATCCAAAGAACAAATTCGTTTTGGTATACGGCAATAAATCTTACGAGGAGGCCATGTTCTATACCGATTTAGTAAAGCTTGAATTAGAATATTCCAATCGGTTTTTTGTGTACTTCACCAATAGTCAGACACGGGAGAACAAGGCTCTATTTGGTAGAATTGATACCTCAACGGTCAATTATGCGCTTAAAAACAAGCATAAGGATGTCGATTTTAACTGTTTTTATCTGTGCGGGCCGGAGGAGATGATTCACACCGTAAAAGACACCTTATTGGAAAACGGCATCGATAAGGAAAAAATCCTTTTCGAACTTTTTACCCCAACTGAAATCAAGGATGAAATGCCCGTGCATGTGGAAGGCCAGACCAAACTAACCGTGATTGTGGACGACGAGCAGTTTAAATTGACCATGGACAAGAAAACGTTGGTCCTGGATGCCGTCCTTAAAGAGAATATCGATGCGCCCTATTCCTGTCAAGGAGGTGTCTGCAGCAGCTGTATTGCAAAAGTTAAGGAAGGAAAGGCAGAGATGGTACAAAACCAAATATTAACGGATGGAGAAATAGCGGATGGCTTTATTTTAACCTGCCAGGCACATCCAACCACGCCTACCCTCACTATAGATTACGACGACGTGTAATTAATGCGTTCGCCGACGTTTTAATCCTAGCATTGCGCATTCAAATTCACTTGCTTTGTATTTGCCTTGTAGTAGTTGCGTTTACCGAACTACAACAAGCAATCGATGTATTATTATAAGTCATCAGAAAAGGTACTTCCCTTCATTCGTAATGACGTTTAAAACCGCCTACTTTTCCTAAACTTCCAGTCCTTGGAAACTAGGATTTATAATTTTGGACAGGTGACATCCAAAAACAGCATAATTCGTTTTAATTGCAATTCTTATTTGTGCTTCAGAATACTCCTCGTAAAACGTATCAGGGGGTCGGTGCCGTTTATTTGTATTTTTTCCGATTTAAAAAAGTATCGATTGGGTCATAGTAGCATTAGTTTTAAAATAACTTTGATAGTATTTTAATTCCTAATCCATGACTACGGAAATCATTGGCGTGTTTATCATTATACTAGCGGTAATACTGCTTTTTGCGCTTGAGGTGTTCCCAATGGATAAAATTTCATTCTGTATCATCGCAACTTTATTGCTTACGGGATTAGTGTCTCCCGAAGAAGCAGTAAGCGGGTTCTCCAATAAAGCCGTCATTACGATTCTGTGTCTAATGATTTTAGCGGTGGGCCTAGAGGAAAATGGGGCTATCTCCTGGCTGGCCAAGGGTCTTAATGTATTAAAAAATTGGCCGGTGGTACTGGCTTCCATAATTATTATGGTGATTGCCGGTAGTGTCTCGGCTTTTGTAAGTTCGACCGCAGTGGTCATTGTCTTCATCAAAATAGTGGCGGAGCTACGGGAAAAATACAAGCTACCACCGGGTAAATTATTGCTCCCCATTTCCTTTGCAAGTATCTTAGGAGGTAGTTGTACGCTCATGGGCACTTCCACCAACCTCTTGGTAAGCAACATTGCTGCAAGGTATACTGGGGAACGCTTGGGCTTTTTTGAATTTTCCCTAATGGGACTCACATTTATGGGGATTTCCATTGGTATTATCGTACTATTTTACCGGTTTTTACCAGACGATACAAGCCAACTATCCGATAAGTACGACCTCAACAGGTACTTGCTGACCTTAAAAATCGTTCCAAAATCACCTTTGGCAGGGAAAATAATCGGCGACAGCTTTATGTTCAAGGAACCGGATGTTACCGTGCTACGCCTCACCCGAAAAGGGATTGATCAAAATTTATCGAACCACCAAATAGAGCTAAAAGAAAATGATGTAATCCTTTTGCACTGTAGCCTTGAAAATCTGCAACGCATGCGTGCCGAGGGTTATTTTGATATAGAACTGGAGGCAAAGGATACCTTTAAATCAAATAAAGAAACACAAATTAAAAAAGTGGGTGCCGCTGCAAAAAAAATAGAGAATATAGCGGAAGAAGAACGGGCAGAAGATACGGATGAACCGGTACTTCTGGAACTATTACTTTTACCGGGATCTCGTTTTCTGGGGCGTAGTCTAGAAGAGCTTAAAACAATGCTCGTGCCAAGGGCAATACCATTGGCAGTGAACAAACGCAAAAAACTGACAATCCTTAAAAAGCGTTTGTACCAGAATATGCACGAGTATACAAGGCTACATGTTGGTGACCGTCTGTTGATACAAACAGACCATGAGTATGTACCCAATTTTGAAAATAGCAACAACTTGGCGGTGCTTAACCAGTATGAAGGTAGGGCGCCATCAAGTCCCCTCAAGCGAAACCTATCCATTTTAATCCTCATCGTTACCATTGCAATGGCCGCGACAGGCGTTTTCGAAGTCATGACCAGCGTCATAACCGGCACCTTGGCAATGCTGCTTTTCAAATGTGTAGAACTCAACCGTATCTACGAAAAAATAAACTGGCAAATCATATTTTTGCTTGCAGGAATGATTCCACTGGGTATTGCCATGAGCAATGCCAAAGCCGACGTTTGGATCACCGAGGAACTTTTGGGCCTCATGGCCGGTCAGCGCCCCATGTTTATTATTGGCCTTCTTTTTCTTACGACCATGCTGTTGAGCAGCGTGGTTTCAAACAACGCCACCGCAATCATCATGGCGCCAATTGGAATTTCCTTGGCGGCTGGCCTAAATCTAGATGCCAAACCTTTTATCCTTTGTGTTATGTTCGCCGCGAACTTCAGTTTTTTTACACCACTGGGCTATCAAACCAATGCCCTTATCTATAGCATGGGCATTTACAAGTTCAAACACTTTTTAGTCATTGGCGGCGTGATATCCGCAGTGCTCTGGGTCGTTGGAACGGTGCTTTTAAGCATGATGTTGTAACCCAGTCCTAAGATTTAGCCGACAGGATATATGATTAAGAAAGAATTCTCGAAAGTTGCACAACGGCGGTCTCATAACCAATGGCATACGCTTTTTCTATACCTCTGCGGTCCAAAATACCAATATGCTCCAGCGCTTGGGGTTCAATGATAAGATCACAAGTGTTTATTTTTTCCCTATTGATTGCGTAAATCATAAGCCCGGTTACCCGTCCCGTTAATTGAAATGAATTATTAAGGTATTTTTTGTCCAACCTTGAAACGATGGACACATTACTCCCGATCATAAACTCTACCCGATGCTTAACGGGCTCGGACGGAAAATTGTTCATAATCCCCCCATCTGCATGCAGCGCACCTTTATATTCAACTGGGCTAAAAACTGGTGGCAAAGCTGCAGATGCCAATAAGGGGACAATCAATTCTCCCTCATTTACAAAAACTTCCTCTCCTTTTTCCAAATTAGTGGCCACCACATGGAGGTCTTTTTTTAGGGCCTCAAAACTATCCTCCGGAAAATACTGTTGAAATGTGGCTATAAAACGTTCCGTATTGATAAGCCCGGGTTTGGCCACCGCAAAATAGTTATATTTAAATAATGGCGTTTCCTTAAAAAACCGCAACATATCATCTACAGGTTTGTCCGCGGCATATAAAGCACCTACCAAAGCGCCTACACTACTGCCCGCCACTACTTTCGCCTCTAACCCAAACTCTTGCATGGCCTTGATTACCCCAATATGGGCCATACCACGAACGCCTCCCCCGGAAAGTACCAAGCCAATGGACTTTGAACCTATTTGCATCACCTAAAATTAATTTCAAAAAAATGCCGTGCGAACAATAACATCCGCACGGCATAAAATTAAGTATAATCGTGGACTACGAATCCAATCCGAAGGCATAATAATATTTACTGCCATCTTCATATATTCCCTCTAGCATAACGCCCCCTTTTTTACCTTCCAAAAGCGCTGCTACATCTTCAATATCCTTTACGCGTTTACCATCGATATGGGTAATGATAAATCCTTCACGCATCTGGGTTTCCCTTTTAATCTTGCCCGGATACAATTTACTTACCTGTACACCACCATCAAGATTGAGTTTTTTACCCAACTCCTTGTTTAGGTTTTCAAAATCCGCACCCAAAAGGTTGAATACCTCTTTCTCTTCTTTCTTAATGATACTCGTACCCCCTTCTGAATTTTTAAGGGTAACTTCCAGCTCTTTTTCCTTGCCTTTTCTATTGACTAAAAGGACTACTTTGTCTCCTGGCCGTTTTCCGGCAATTATTTCTTGAAGTCTTGGGGACGTGTTGGTTTCTTTACCATTTACACTCAATATAATATCTCCTGATTCAACACCGGCCAAGTCTGCACCACTATCCTCACCTACTTGTTCTACCCAAACACCTTTAGTAAAATCAACATCCTTTTCCTTGGCCAAATTACTGTCCATAGTGCGTATGGTGACGCCCAACATACCACGTTGCACATTTCCGTATTTTAAAAGGTCTTCGACAACTTTGGTAACAATATTACTAGGTACCGCAAATCCGTACCCCGTGTAGGTGCCTGTTCTACTGGCGATGGCCGTATTAATACCCACTAGATTCCCATCTAGGTTAACCAAGGCGCCTCCACTGTTCCCTGGATTTATGGCGGCATCGGTCTGGATAAAACTTTCTACCGCAAATTGGTCAGGATTAATATTAATATTACGCGCCTTGGCACTAACGATACCAGCTGTAACGGTTGAATTTAATCCCATTGGGTTTCCAACGGCCAATACCCATTCACCAACCTCAACATCATCTGAGTTCACTAGGGACATCGTTTTTAAATTCTCCGCTTTAATCTGTAACAGCGCCAAATCTGTTGTGGGATCTGTACCGATTACCGTAGCCCTGTACGATTCATTATTATAGAGTGTGACTTCCACATCATCCGCATTATCGATTACGTGATTGTTAGTGACAATGTAGCCTTTATCATTGATAATTACACCTGACCCGGTACCTACCCGAGGCTGTGACTGCATTCCTTCCGGTGTTTGTCCTTTGAACATGTCACCAAAAAATTCCTTGAAAGGATCTGGTAGTTCCCTTGCCCTCTGGTCACCATATGCCGACCCAGATTGCGTAGATTTAATATGCACTACGGCATCCAACACCTTTTCAGAGGTTTCCGTAAAATCTAGCGGTTTAATATTTCCTTCATTGTCAGCCGTATAGAGCACCTTTTTACCGGGAACGGAATCCACAACCGTTACCCCGTTTGTTTCCTCTTTGCCCTGTTTGTTAAATTCAATCACCCCATAACTCACGGTCAGGGCTATTAGTGCCGAGAAAAGATATACTTTCCAAGCACTTTTGCTTTTCTTATTTGATTCCATATTACAATTAATTTAATTTTTTATTCTTCTGATGCCAATATGGCAATACCTGTGCCAAATATTTCAAGTTAAATGATAAAAATTCTTTAAAATTCAGTGAAATTTTAAGTATTCATTTAGACTATACGGTCTGTAGGTAGCATTTAAAGCCCAGATAACCTCATTGGTAAAGCAGTACGACGCTATTTTAGCACCTATGGACGCTTTTTATTTTTAAAATATGGTCCCACCTCTAAAATAAAACCGACCAAGGGGTTTAAAACTGACATTTTTACATCACCTAGAACAATTATCAGTATTAGCCACGAATATTTTTTGTAGTAAAAAAAACCATTCCCCTATTTTTACGTAAGTTTATCAACGAAAAAGAAAATTTAATTGAACAAGGCTTCCCGTACAGCAATCTTGGTATTTGCCAATTCCGCAGCTAAGGAAATGGAATCCAAGGCCATACCTAAAGGTGGGCAATTGTTTGATACCCTAACCCGAACAACATTACTAAAGGCAGAACGTACCGGTTTACCCGTATTTCATTTTACGGAAAAGCAACAAGTAGGTACTAGTTTTGGGGAACGTTTCACCAATGCCATAGCGACTGTTTTTGCAGATGGTTTTGAGAATATCATAACTATTGGCAATGATACCCCCCATTTAAAAACGGAACAGCTTAAAAAAGCGGCAAAACAACTCCACTTAGGCAAAACGGTCATTGGGCCTTCTTCAGATGGAGGTTTTTATTTGTTGGGACTGCAAAAAATTAATTTTGACGCCAACAGCTTTAGAAATTTGCCCTGGCAGCGGTTCAGTCTTTTCAACCGTATCTCGCAATGGCTCAAGCCCAATACATTAGAAATCGTAAGGCTTCCCGTACTCCAAGATGTGGATGATGAACAGGATTTAAAATCCATCCTTACCTTTTCAAGGACATTGAGCTCAGTGTTGCTTAAGCTTATCCATGCTATTTTGGGTCGCCTTAATGTCTTATTCCTACAAACACAGGTTTTTAACGATACCTTACTTTCCCAATCGTTGTACAATAAGGGTTCTCCCAAGCTTATAGGAGCCTAAAATAAACCTGCCCAAAAAGGGCCTATGTACAACGTATTTCAATACTTTTTATGAAGCAAACCTTAATGGTATTTGCCCTGTTATTGCTAACAGTGGTCAAAGCCCAAGAAACTGTAACAGGCACCGTAACAGATGCCAATGGTACAAGCATACCCTACGTAAACATTTTACTTTTGGGAACTACGACCGGGACTACCACCAATGAAAATGGCGTGTTTACATTAACCGTTCCAAATCTATCTGGCTCCCTTGAGTTTTCTGTCTTGGGCTATAAGACCAAAACAGTATCCATCAACAATACCCGTACCCTTGCTATTGCCTTGGAAGAATCCTCGGAAGTATTGGATGAAGTCGTTTTAACGGCCTTGGGCTTAAAAAGGGAAACCAAGGAATTGGGTTATGTAGTACAAAGTTTGGATGCGCAGGGCGTAACCGAAGTAAAATCTGTCAATTTTTTGGACAACCTTACGGGTAAACTGGCCGGTGTAACGATTAACCAAGGTGCTACCGGGGTTGGTTCATCCTCCAAAATTACCATCCGAGGGGAAGCATCATTTTCAAATAACAATCCTTTATTTATCGTGGATGGAGTGCCTATCAATAATAACTCGGTCTTCAATTTTACCAATGAGGCGGCGGCCGGTTTTCAGGCAATCGATTTTGGAAACGGCGCCATGGAGGTGAATCCAGATGATATTGCCGAAGTATCGGTTCTTAAAGGCCCTAGTGCTGCTGCACTTTACGGTACACGGGCATCGAATGGGGTAATTATTATTGAAACCAAAAGTGGTAGGGATACAAAAGGTTTGGGCATTAGTTACAATTCGAGCTTTTTCGTGGATTCCGCTTTTAAGTTGCCCAATTTCCAAAATGAATACGGACAAGGAAATTCAGGAGCCTTCGCTTTCGTGGATGGTCTGGGCGGAGGAACCAATGATTTAATCACCTATAGTTGGGGGCCCCGATTGGATGTAGGTAATTTGGTGCCACAATTTGATAGTCCCGTAACCTTGGCGGATGGCACTATTGTGCGTGGTGGAGATACCGCCCTGTATAGTGGAATACCAATTACGCCTACCCCATTTAATTCCAACCCTGACAACTTGAAGAATTTTTACGAGACCGGTACCACACTCATTAACAACATAGCCATTGGTTCTAGTTTTGAACAAGGCAACTACCGTCTTTCATTTACCGATTTACGGAGTGAGTCCATTATTCCAGGGTAAATTTAGATCGCCAGACCATAAGCGCACGGTTGCGGTTTAAGCCTTTATCCAAACTACAGGTAAATTCAAGTATAAATTATGTGAATTCACAGAGTGATAACCGGCCATCAAACGGGTACGGGTCTGAAAACGTTAATTATTCCTTGGTAGCTTGGGGGCCACGCTCGCTCAACATCGAAAACTTGAGAAACTACTGGCAGCCCGGGTTAGAGGGTGTACAACAATACTCCTACAACTATACTTTTTTTGACAACCCCTATTTTATTCTTTTCGAGAATAGAAACTCTTTTAACCGCGACCGTATTTTTGGAAATATTTCCGCGAGTTATGACATCACGGATCATCTAACTGCATCTGTACGTACGGGTATGGATTATTCTAGCGAGATACGGCAATTACGAAG
The DNA here is from genome assembly GCA_963793365.1 of uncultured Flavobacteriaceae bacterium. Taxonomy (GTDB): domain Bacteria; phylum Bacteroidota; class Bacteroidia; order Flavobacteriales; family Flavobacteriaceae; genus Maribacter. Next base: position 225,411 of record CAWBZP010000008.1, read on the forward strand.
GGCCTATAGTTCCAATCGCTTTAAAAATGGCGGATATGCTGAGCACGATGTCCGTTTTAGGGAAATCAATACTGATTTTCTTTTGAACTATACCAATAGCTTCAATGAGGTAACGGTAGATGTATCGGTAGGTGGAAATCGATTGGACCAAAAGGCATTTACATCACAAGCACAAACGACAAGTTTGGCGCAGCCGGGTATCTTTCGCCTATCAAATGCCGCTTCTCCCATAGAGGTTTTCGAATTTGAATCGAACAAACGCATCAATAGTTTTTACGGACTGGCAAAATTAGGGTATAAGGACTTTCTCTTTCTGGACCTAACCGGTCGTAATGATTGGTCCAGCGCACTGGCCACTCCCTTTTCCGTGGATAATACATCGTTCTTTTATCCCTCAGTATCCAGCAGTTTCATCGTTTCTGAGGTGATTGATTTGCCGCAGGTAATATCCTTTGCAAAACTTAGGGCAAGCTGGGCGCAGGTGGGCAATGACACAAATCCTTACCAGACCACAGGCGCTTTTGTGGCCCAGACCCCATTTAATGGTCAGCCTACCTTTAGTAACGCCAATACCATTTCGAACCCCAACCTGCAGCCGGAGCGTACATCTTCGGTTGAGGTGGGGGCAGATATACGTTTGTTCGGAGATCAGGTACGTTTAGATGTTACCTACTACAATGCATTGACAAAAGACCAGATTATTTCACTCCCCATAGGTATTTCATCTGGCTATAACCAACAGGTCGTAAATGGTGGCGAGGTACGCTCGAAAGGCCTTGAAATAATTTTAGGCTTTTCACCCGTAATCTCACAAAAACTTCAGTGGAACAGCACCCTTAATTTTAGTACCAATAGGGCTACCGTAGAAAGCTTACCACAGGATGATGGACGCTTGACCTTAGCGTATTCGCGCATTTACGACAGTCAAAACCAAACGGTATTTTTACAGGTAGAAGAAGGTGGTCGGGTTGGTGACCTATATGGAACGGGTTATTTAAAAAACGAGGATGGTGCATTTATCTTGACCGATACAGGAAGTTATATTCCGGACAATAACCTTCAAAAATTAGGGAATTACAATCCCGACTTTATGCTCGGCTTCAATAACCAATTTAATTATGGAAATTGGAATTTAGGTTTCTTATTGGATTGGCGCCAAGGAGGAATATTGGTATCTAGGACCAGGGCTTTGGGAAATGTAGGTGGCCAGTTAGCGGAAACATCAAGAAGGCCTGAAGAAGGAATTGTGCCCCAAGGAGTAGTAAATACCGGAACTGCGGAGAACCCCGTGTATACCCCTAATACGGTGGCCGTGTCGGCAGAAAGTTATTACAGACAGTTTTATGATCGTAACCATGAGGAAAATAATACTTACGACGCCTCGTTTTTGAAGTTGCGCCAATTCTCAGTTGGATACACTTTCAGCGACCTCAGCCTTTTTAATCAGAACGCCACCTTAAATATTTCCCTGATAGGAAGAAATCTGTTTGCCCTAACGGAAAACCCTCATTTTGACCCTGAACAATTGGCAGTACAAGGCAATGGTTTTATAAGTGGTGTGGAGGATATGTCGTATGCCACAACAAGAAGTATTGGATTAAAGGCGGGCTTTAATTTTTAGGATAAGAAGATGAAAAATAAAATAGATTTTAGAATTAAGACAGCACTATATACCCTGGTGGCTTTTGCAGCTTTGCTTTCGTGTACCACTAATTTTGAGGAAATCAATACTAATAGCAATTCGCCCGTAACCGTACAGCCCAGCTTGTTGCTGAGGCAGGTTATTTATGATTATGGGGAACAGATGTCTTATGAAGGATTTACGGCTGGAAATTTATTGGGACAGTACAGTACCGCATTGGATTTTAATCTTTTTGATCGCCACGATTTAAAATCCCCGCAGTTGGGGGGAAATCCTTGGCCTATCTTTTACAAGAACTTAAGGGATAATGAAATTATCCTGAACCTTTCCCAAGAAAGTACCGCTTTTGAAGTTTATGAAGGCCCGGCAAGGATTCTAAAGGCTTATATGACTGCGGCGTTGACTGATTTGTACGGTGATGTTCCCTATTCCGAAGCTTTTAAGGGTGATGACGCTACGGTTACCCCCTCTTATGATACCCAAGAATCGATTTATATGGAAGCCGATGGTATTATGGACAATTTAGACAGGGGTATTGCAGCCCTTACCAACTATTCCGGCACTATTCCGCTGGAAGGGGACATTTTGTTCAACGGGGATTTGAATGGATGGGTTCGGTTTGCCAATTCATTGAAAATCAAATACCTCATAAGAATTTCCAATATTGTAAATGTTCGTACCCAGTTACTTGAACTCGTGGAAGAAGGTAATTATATTGATGAAAACAGTGAAAATGCATCGTTTGATTTTACGGATGGTGAACCTAATAATTTTCGCTTGGCACGGCTTAGAATCGGTGACTTCAACAATTATGTACTCTCCGAAACCATGGAAGAAATCCTCACCGGCCTCAACGACCCTCGGATTAGCCGTTTGTATAGGCCTTTTGGTAATAGCACAACAGGCGAATTCAATGGTCTCCTCAATGGTATTGATGCCTCTGTAGGAGTTTCCGTGGCAGATTACTCTTCCCTTGGAACTATTTTTAGGGAAAATTCAGGATTATTGGATGCCAATTTTATGACCAGTATGGAAACTCATTTGTTGCTTGCGGAAGCGGCCCAAAATGGGATTATAACTGCAGATGCCCAAGCACTATACGATACTGGGGTAGCGGAAGCCTTTGCATACTGGCAGGTAGATTTACCGGCAAACTACCTTACTGAGGAAGGGGCACTTACAAATGGCGACCCATTGGAAAACATTATTACGCAAAAGTGGATTGCCAATGCCATCAACGGTTATGAAGGCTGGATTGAATATAGACGAACCGGATTTCCAGCACTAAAGACCCTATCGGCAAGTCTAAACAATAATTTAATTCCGGTACGCATGCCCTATCCCGCAGAAGAGGAGGCATTGAACAGTATCAATTATGCAGAAGCAGCAAACCGAACGGATGGCAACAGTATTAATGTTCCGGTTTGGTGGGATGAGTAAAATTGTTGGGGCATTACGACTGATTTAAAAATTAAAATTAATGACTGAAGTGAAAATTTGGCAGTGGGGATTGATAATAGCGTCTAGTGCGGCGCTGTTCCTTTTAGCTCCCTTGGCAAAAAATACCAATCAGTTTTTCAAAGCGGTACAGAAACAGAAGAAGCCCAGTGCGTTCCTATTAATGGGCAGTTTGGTCATTTCATGGATATTTGCCAAAAGCATTACCAACGCCGCCAATTTAGGCCTGGAGTTTGGTCTCGTCGGGGGGGTCGCCTACGCGACTTACTATTTGTCCTTTGCTATAGCAGGGGTTATCATTTACCAAATGCGCGTACAGGGTAATTATAAAAGCATACATCATTTTTTATCCTCAAAATTTGGTACAACGGCCGTTTCGGTATTCTCCATTTTAATTGCCATTCGGCTATTTAACGAAGTCTGGAGCAACACCATGGTCATTGGTTCCTACTTTGGCGATATAGGCACTAGTACGTATTATTGGTCTATTTTGGTCTTTACTATCCTGACCTTGGCCTATGTGCTCAAAGGAGGCATGAGCAGTTCCATTTTTACCGATATTATCCAAATGGGTCTGTTTTCAATCTTGTTGATGGTATTATTGTTCACTATTTTTGGGAAAGAGACCACTATAACCGTTCGCGAAGTAGCTCATTCTGGAGTTTGGTCCTTTGAAATGGGTTTAAATTTACTATTTGCGGCCCTGTTGCAATCGTTCAGTTACCCTTTTCACGATCCTGTTTTGACCGATAGGGGATTCTTGAGTAGCCCAAAAGTTACCTTAAACAGTTTCTTATGGGCGGGTCTGGTAGGGGGTGTCTGTATTGTCCTGTTCAGTGTTATTGGCGTTTATGCACAAATCGAGGGAATGCAAGGCCAGGCAGCCGTTGAGGTGGGAAAGGCCCTTGGCGTTGTTATCCTATTGGTCATCAATTTTATTATGATCACTTCAGCGGCCTCTACCTTGGATTCCACATTTTCCTCGTTTTCCAAATTGGTGTCCGTGGATTTGAATATGGGGAATTCTTTAAAATTTGGCCGATGGTCTATGGTGGTCATTGCAGTTCTTGGGACCATTCCGGTATTCTTGGATGCTGAAATTCTATCGGCTACGACCATTAGCGGAACAATGGTCATTGGATTGACCCCCATTTTTATCCTTTGGAAAGGAAAGGCGCCGAAAATTAGCTTTCATTTAAGCGTGTTCGCCGGTATTCTATTCGGTTTTTTATTAGTGTTCAATTCGTTTCCGAGGAGCTTGATTTATACGACGGGCAAATATGCCGACTTGCTTTGGATCAATTTTTGGGGCATTGGTTGTTGTATTTTACTTTATTTACTACCTGTATGGCTGAAAAAATAAAACATATTGGAACAAAAAGCGGAAAACTGCTGCTCTTTGGCGGGGTTTACAGCAATCTACAGGCCTTGGAACAACTCATTTCCATTGCCGAGGAAGCCGGTATCCCTCCTGAGAATTGTATCTGTACGGGTGATATTACGGGATATTGTGCCCAACCCGAGGAAACCGTACAACTTTTTCGAAAATGGGGAGCTCTGGCTATTGCAGGAAATGTGGAGCAACAATTGGCAAATGACAGTGAGGACTGTGGATGCGATTTCAAATCTGGCAGTAGGTGCGATGATTTTTCCAAAATGTGGTTCCCCTATACCAAGGGACACTTATCCCAAGAGTCCGTTCAGTGGATAGCTACGCTTCCAGAAAATATAAGCTTCTCCTATGCCGATAAAAAGGTAACGGTCGTACACGGCAATTATCAAAATATATCCGAATTTATATTTGCATCCAATGCGGAAGACAGCAAGCAACGTTGCTTTGAGAAAACGGAAAGCGATGTGATCATTGCGGGCCATTGCGGACTTCCATTCCATCAAAAACTAAAAGGCAAACTTTGGTTAAACCCTGGCGTTATTGGCATGCCCGCCAATGATGGTACGCCAAGGGTATGGTATATGCTATTGGAAGCAAAAGGCGACCATCTTGAATATACCCATCAGTCTTTTGAATACGATGCGGAAAAAGCGCAAAAACTCATGTACCAAAACCACCTGCCCGAGGCTTACGGTGATACACTAACTTCCGGTATTTGGGACAATATGGAAATTCTACCGGAGGTTGAAAAAATGGGGCAGGGCATTCCTATTTATTTTGATATAACACAACAAAATTTTATACAAACTAAAACACAAAAAGAAATGGCAAATACGTATTATGACCCAGCGGATTTACGAAAATTTGGAAAAATCACGGAGTGGAGCGAAGAACTCGGCACCAAATTTTTTGACTATTATGGTAAGGTTTTCGAAGAAGGTGCACTAAGTGCACGTGAGAAGTCCTTAATTGCCCTAGCAGTATCACACGTTGTAAAATGCCCCTATTGCATTGATGCCTATACAAAGGACGGATTACAGAAAGGTATCACAAAAGAAGAAATGATGGAAGCGGTACACGTTGGGGCGGCCATTGAAAGTGGCGCTACTTTGGTACATGGGGTTCAAATGATGAACAAGTACAACAAGCTTAGCATGTAAAAATGTATTAAGTAGACAGTACCAAATACAGTCTGTAATTTGATAAAGAATAATTAAAACCATAAAGAACTTAGTATTAATTACTTTGTGCTTTATATTGATTACAAAAAAATGGCTACAAAATCATTAAAAGCAAAAGGAAACGATTTAGCAGTTTCCAACAAACAATTGGAAATTCTCAATGGAGGCCTATTTGCGGAAGGGGAACTCCCTTATTTCAAAGATAAAATCTCGCAAATAGGACAATTTCCGTTGAGGCCCAAAAAATTGGAAATCCTGCAAATAAATGTAGGCTATATGTGCAACCAGGTATGCGAGCACTGTCACGTGGATGCCGGACCGGACCGAAAGGAAATCATGACCCGCGATACGATGCAACAGTGCCTGGAGGTCATTAAAAATACAGGTGCGCATACGTTAGATCTGACCGGTGGTGCGCCAGAGATGAATCCAGATTTTCGATGGTTCGTGGAAGAGGCCGCAAAGGCGGGCATCAAGGATTTTATTGTACGTTCCAATCTTACTATTATTAGGGCGAACAAAAAATATTATGATTTACCCGATTTCTTCAAGAAGCACAACGTTCATGTAATCTCTTCCATGCCACACTACACAAGGGGTAAAACCGACAAACAACGTGGTGATGGGGTTTTTGACAAATCGATAAAGGCTTTGCAAGAACTCAATGAACGGGGGTATGGTATGCCAGGTAGCTCTTTACGCTTAGATTTGGTTTATAATCCATCTGGAGCGTACCTGCCCGGAGACCAAGCGGCCATGGAAAAAGATTTCAAAAAGGCACTGAAGGAAGATTTCGATATTCAATTCCATAATTTGTTTGCCATAACAAACTTACCCATTGCCCGGTTTCTGGATTACCTGATCGCTTCCGAAAATTACGAGGATTACATGTATGCCTTGGTAGAGGCCTATAACCCCGCCGCGGTTGCCAATGTTATGTGTACCAATACCATTTCCATAAGCTGGGACGGTTGGTTATACGATTGTGATTTCAACCAGATGTTAGATTTAAAAGTAGCGAGCAAGGTAAAGCACATCAAGGATTACAATGAAGATGTTTTGAACGACAGGAATATCATTATTTCACAACATTGTTATGGTTGTACCGCGGGCGCGGGAAGCAGCTGTCAAGGGACGGTGGCATAAGCCTTCCCTAACCCCTCCCAAGGAGAGGAATGCTTATTCGTTCTGGTAAGCTGCACTACTCCAAATATGGAGCTTCTTTGTAGGACCATTTCCGTATGGCAACTACCAGCACTACTAATTCCCGAGATACTGCAAGAAATGAATTGTGGTTACGGAAGAAAGGCTTATGTCCGTAACATTTACGACAATCCATATGCTTTGTGAAGGTGTAATTGGTGGTTTTTTCAACTGATATTACGACCGACATTTTATTGGTACACCCACGCTGAGCATTGGCCAAAAGAGATTTTGTGCCGTTCTTTCATCGTAAACTTCCGAATCAGAGCGGTCATTGGTCCAAAATTAATGCACTTAAACAGACCGCATGGTTTGTTATAAACTTTTAAACGGATGCACTTCATCGAATTTTTAAACTTTAAGCGAATTTTTGCGTACATACAACTAAGAATCCACGCGTAGTACTCTATTTCGTGGTTCTTTGTTTAGACCAATTGGTCGGATTAACCCAAATCTTACACGTTATGAACAAGAGCTTAAAACGCATGGCCACCATGCAACGGATGCAAGTAAAAGGCTTGGAATTATTTTACTCAAAAGGCTATTTCAACACCAGTGTGGATGATATACTTAAAGAACTGGAATTGTCCAAGGGGGCTTTCTACTATCACTTTGAATCTAAAGAAGATTTCTTTATTCAAATAATTCAGAATCTAATGGCCCGTAAAGTCTATAGCACTTTAATTGAACCTTTGGAAGGCCATGAAAATCCATTGACATTGATTACCAACTGCTTTGACAATGCAATGGAAACAGCAGTGCATAATGAAATGGATTTTGGATGTATCCTAAGCAATTTTTTGACCGAGTTCAACGGAAAGAATCCAGAAATAATGCAACATCTTAATGAAATTGTAACCGTTTGGGAGGTGAATCTGGTTACATCCCTTCAAAAAGGCAAATACAATGGTTACTTGGACCGTCATGTTGATTGTGAAGCGGTGGCAACCTTTTTAATGAGCTCCTATTTTGGCGTTCGCACCCTAATGGCAGGTTCGTCTCCGGGTGCCAAAAAGTATCGATTCATGACGCAATTGCGTCAATATTTTAAAAGTTTGGAAGCCAAGCCGGTCGCCATATAATACTCTAGCACTAGAACTACTCCACTTTCAGTAGCGCTTCAATTTTACGAGCAACGGCTTCAGGTGCAATCGTTTCCATGGCTTTATCGTACCCCGGCGGATACTTATTTCCGTAAATGGAGGTTGGAATCAAAGGATACGCTTCCCGATCTGCCAAAAGGGAATTTCCTTCAGGCTGAGCAAAGGGATAAAAACCGGCATAGGGATGGGTAACTCCCCAAAGCGTAAGTGTTGGTACCCCAAAGAGGGCCGCAAGATGGGCATTTCCACTATCCATGGCCAGCATCAAATCCAAATTGGAAATGAGGACTAGCTCTTCAGCAAAAGAAAGCTTACCGGCCGCATTGTGGGTATTCGAAAACTGCTGTTCCCAAAAAGAAAGAACTTTCACTTCATTTTCGCCTCCACCGAACAGAATGATTTTATACTTATTGGTATTGTTTAAAACGGTCAATACCTTTTCCATAAGCTGCTCCGGATACATTTTGCCCTTAAAAGCAGCAAAGGGTGCGATGCCCAATAAGATTTTAGCGTCATTGCTAGTATACTGCGAGACTTTTCCGGCTGCAATTTGCTTGGGTACTACATCCGTATTCACTAGAATTATGGGGTAGCCCAGTTTTTCGAACACATCGCAATAACGATTGATTGTGGTTTTAAGGGGCTTAAATGTGGTTCGTTTTGGATTTGTTAGTTCTTTTTTTGCGGCCCTACCCTTGTCAATCTGTACGAAAGGAATTGAAGAAAGCCCAAAAAATTGTTTAAGGACACTACTTCGTAAAACGTTGTGGAGGTCCGCTACTTTATCAATATTTAACTTTTTCAACTCTCGGAACAGTTTCCACAAGCCTAAGATACCCTTATGTTTTCCTTTGACATCCGCAACATGTACTATTACATTGGGCAGGGCGGAAAATAGGGGTTTAAAAAAAGGTTTTGTTAGTACGGTAACCCTAAGGTTTGGGTAGTTGCGACGCAACCCCACTAAAACCGGAACGGTCATGGCAACATCGCCCATAGCGGAAAGGCGAATGACCAAAATATGTTCTTGCCTACTTTTGTCCACGTAAGATGGGGTTTAATTCCTCATCATTGTACATTTTCATCTGCTTGTAGACTTTCATATACGTATCCCCATTTTCAATATCCAATAGCAATCGATCAATTGCAGAACAGAGGTCTTTTTTCTGTTCTTGGAGTACGCTCAACTTTTCCGAACATTTTTCAATATGTTTTTTTGAAGCATCCGCACGCGTTGCTTCCTCTTTCATGTGATAGATTTTAAGTGCTAAAATAGAAAGCCGGTCTATGGCCCAAGCGGGACTTTCCGTATTAATCGTTGCGGTAGCCTTTACGTCTACCAATCGGTATTTATTTAGAAAATAACTATCGATGTACTCCACCAAATCGGTTCTGTCCTGATTACTGGAATCAATTTTTCGTTTCAATACCAAAGCTGCTTCCGGCTTTATCTTGGGGTCCCTTATAATATCTTCATAGTGCCATTGTACGGTATCTATCCAATTTTTATGGTACAACAGATGCTCAATGGCCTCTTTAGGATATGGATTGTGGAAAGGTTGATAGACATCGTCCTTAATATGATAGGTATCGATGCTTTCTTGAAAAATGGAAAATGCGAAATTGCTGAACATACTCACTTTTTTACAAAGATAACCGTTACTGGCTTAATCTAAACTCTGGTAATAAATATCAGTAGGGGAACTATAATACTCGTTACCAATATCAACTCCAAAAACTTAGGCTTCTTAATGGAGTCCAGGTAATTGACCATAAACACGACGGAAGGAAAAAACGTTATCATTATGGCATTTGAGTTATCCGATGTTAACAATAGATTTACGACCAAGCCTATAATAAAGCACAAGGCAATTAAGCGCATCACCACAACCTTTCCCATACCTCCTTTATTCAAGCGAATGAATGTCCAAAAAGCAAGCACGATATTCAACACTGCATAGATTGAAATTTTTATACTATCCCCCAGTCGTAGTGGATAAATGGCTTCCAATGCTATTGAAAAATCGTAGTGTTCCAGTAAAAATGCAGCGTCATCCAATAGGACTAATACGGCGTACAAAATCATGAAAAAACAGAAACCTGTAGAAAAAATGACCAGCCAATTTCTAATATTCTTAGGGTCGTAGATGTAAATAGCGGCAAAAACCAAGAATAAAAATAAAATCGCCCACTCGTAAAATATACTGGAAACACATATCCATAAGGCCGCGTCAAAAATTTTGAGCTTTATGTTCTTAAGTGATTTAATACTCAATAAACGCCGCATGGCAAGTAGTAAAAAGAAGCTTGTAAAGATGGCCTTACTATCTCCCAAGGTTTCGGGAAAAACAACGAAAAGAAGGGTAAAATATAAAATCGCAAAAGAATTGTTTCGCGTTAGTTTATTTCTTTTAACTACAAAATCGATGGCAAATACACTGAAAAGAAGCGTAGCAAGAACCACAAGAGAGGGCACTATTTCAATATTCGTAAAAGTGAGATCAAAAAGGTAAAATTGAACCGTCCAATAAAAAAGAAATAGAAAAACCAGAAGAATTATGAAGTTGACCGGTTTTGTTTTTCCAAAAATGCTTGAAATCATCTAAGCTTTTTATATTTTTGTTGGTAAATATAGGAATAAGATGAAATCATTTTTTGAAGGTATCGAGGATTTGTTCGTAAACGTGTTGTTTGCACCATTTGACCTTTTGCGTTTTACCGAAAGCTGGGCGCTTGCAAACATCCTAAATTGGATCTTTATGTTAATCGGTACCGTAGCTTTTGTTTATTGGATGTTGGAGCTTAAAAAATATAACGAGACTGGTGAAGAAGACAAATCCATAAGCTCTCATTCCTATCTTTAAAAATTTATCCCCTTTCCATATGGGATAAGGATATATTAGACGAACTGCCTATCTTTTATAAATCGAAACCAATATCTTTTCTGTAATTCATTCCTTCAAAGGAAAGTTTTGACACGTTTTCGTAGGATTTTGCGAGGGCTGATTTAAAATCCTCCCCGAACGAAGTAATGGCCATGACACGCCCGCCATTCGTGACTATTTTACCATTTTTTAGTGTGGTGCCTGCGTGAAACACCAAGGAGTCCTTAATAGTCGCTATCCCTAGTATCTCTTTACCTTTCTCATAGGCCCCCGGATAGCCACCGGAAACGGTCATAACCGTAGTTGCCGTTCGCACATCAATTTCTAAATCGATATCCGCAAGTTTTTTATTTGCCACTGCTTGGAGTAGCTCTACCATATCATTTTTTATCCGAGGCAGGACGGCCTCCGTTTCCGGATCACCCATACGCACATTGTATTCGATAACCTTGGGGTCATCGCCAACTTTTATCAGACCGATGAAGATAAATCCCTTGTAAGGCACCTTATCGATTTTAAGGCCTTCTACCGTAGGTTTTACGATGCGCTGCTCTATCTTGTCCATGAATGCCTTATCCGCAAAAGGAACCGGTGAAATAGCCCCCATGCCCCCCGTATTGAGTCCCGTATCACCCTCTCCAATGCGTTTGTAATCTTTGGCGGTGGGCAACACTTTATAAGTGTCCCCATCGGTGAGTACAAAAACACTCAATTCAATACCGTCCAAAAACTCCTCGATGACCACAGTGGTACTAGCGGCCCCAAATTTTTCGTCCACCAACATGGCCCTTAATTCCAACTTGGCCGCTTCCAATTCTTGAAGTATAACGACCCCTTTCCCAGCAGCCAAACCGTCCGCTTTTAAGACATAGGGTGGCTTTAATTGCTCCAAAAACCGAAACCCAGCTTCAACAGTATCCGCGGTAAAACTTTTATAGTTAGCCGTTGGAATGTTGTGCCGTATCATGAATTCTTTGGCAAACTCCTTACTGCCTTCCAATGTGGCCGCCAATTTCTCCGGCCCTATTACCCCAATTTCCTTTAAAGATTCATCATTAAGGAAAAAATCATGGATACCATTTACTAAAGGATCCTCGGGGCCAACCAGAACCAATTCTATTCCCTCTTGCAGCACCAATTCCTTGATGGCCCGAAAATCATTTACACCAATTGGTACATTTTTCCCCAAGGTCGCCGTGCCGGCATTACCGGGTGCAATAAATAATTTAGGATTTTTTGTGCTTTGTGCCAATTTCCATGCGAAGGCATGTTCGCGACCACCTGAACCGAGGATAAGAATATTCATACTGTTGCTTTTGGCAAAAATAAATGGTTCAGGGGCAAAAAACTATTTTCCAGAGAAATCTCTATGCTCTTTTTTCTGTAAATCCTCTGAGGACAACGACTTGAAATAATCGTATACGATTTTTAAGCCTTGAGCGCGACTCGTTTTGGAATACTAATGCTAAATTAAGGGATTCTCTTATTCCTTCAAAACCTGGAATAACTACATGAAATCTAATATTAATAAAACCTCATCTGAAATTCCAAGTACGACATGCATATTTTCACAGATTTTCCTTGCCCAACACAAGAGACTACATAAAATATAAATAAATCTATTGATTAATGGTTTGTAGCTAATTAAGATACCGTAACAGTAAGAACTTAATACAGGAGTACCCTCTTAATTATGAGAACTAATAAGCCTTCTCTTCACCTTTAAAGGCATTTATTATAGTTTGTATGATAATCTTAATGTCTAGAAAAAAGGACCAATTCTCTAAATAAAAAATATCAAATTTAATTCGATTTTGAATATCAGTTTCGTGCTCTATCTCACCTCTATATCCACGTACCTGGGCAAGTCCCGTAATACCGGGTTTAACAAAGTGACGAAGCATATACTTATCCACTCTGCTTGCATACTCATCAGTATGCTTTAACATATGTGGTCGTGGTCCTACCACAGACATATTACCAAATAGTACGTTGTAAAATTGGGGAAGTTCGTCAATACTTGTCTTGCGAATAAACCTTCCTATTCTAGTAACTCGCATATCATTTTTTCCGGCCTGCCGTTCATCAGACAATTCATTAACGGCCATGGATCGAAACTTAAAACACTGAAATTCATTATTATCAAAACCGGTACGCTTCTGAATGAAAAATACAGGCCCCCTAGATTCAATCGATATCAATAAAGCCAAGAGAGGCCCTAACCATATTAGGATTCCAAAAATTACAAATAGAGAAAATAGGATGTCAAAAAATCGTTTTAAAATTGCATTTAACGGATTGTGTAATGGAATATCTCTAAGCGAAAGAATTGGTAGGTAATCATAATATTCAAATTTGAGCTTCTTTGAAAAAATATTTTTATTATCCGGAAGAAACTTAAGCGTTTTTAAATTATTGTCTGCGAAGTTTATAAAAGATGAAAGCTCATCATTTTTTAATTCGGAAACTGAACAATAAATTTCATCCACATTGTTCTTCACAATGAATTGAAAACAGCTCAAAAGTTCAAAATTCTTATCCCTTGGAGAAAATTGTCCTGAAAAATGGTAACCGAACTCTTTTCTTTCGTTAAATACCTCAATCAACTGATTTGCCTTTTTGGTTCTTCCAATAACGACAACATTTCTTAGATTTCCCTTGATTCGTTCCCTATACTTATTTAAAAGAAAAAAATTGAATATTTTCAAAAACCCGATGCCCACAAAAACAAGAATAAAATACTGACCCAACGCCAGTCTACTCATTAAAGGTTGCTTAAAAAAGCCTATGTAGGCATAAAGAATAAGGAAAAAGAAAACAAATTGCGTGAATAATTTTCGCAGTAAAACTACTGCTTTGGAATACCTATGAACAACATAAAATTCATTTTTAAATGATAGAATGATCCAGGTAAGGGATATATAAAAGTGAAATAACAACGGATTTTGAAAATTGATGGGGAGAAAATAGGCGAATAGATTAACCACCAATAAATCCAAGCCATAAAAAATTGGAGTTATAAGACCTGAATATCTACCTTTTTTAGAAAACATAAGCTCAAAAGAAAATAAAGATAGGTTTAAATTTAATTAATTGAAGGTTCCTTTTGGGTGGATATACTTTGGACTAATTAGCTTCGTTTATAACTTTTAAGAGGTAGTCCTCATATTTAGAGTTAATCGTTTCCCAGCTAAATTCATGTTTAATTTTTTCGCTGTTAGCAGCGGTATAGTGCGGATAGTCCTTCTTATTAAGTTTCGACAACCTTACAATATCATCAACTGTCTGAAAGTAAAAAGCGTCCTCATTTAAAATACTTCTATTAAAAACATTGTCATTAGCAACTATTAAACTATTGGAAGCCATTGCCTCAAGCAAGGAAGGATTGGTACCACCTACGGAGTGGCCATGAAAATATAGATTAGAAAAGTATCTTAAATTATTTAAATGTTCAAGATTGTATATACCCCCTAGGAATTTGATATAAACATTATTCTTAAATTTATCCTTTAAATACTCGCCAAATTTAGTCTCATGTTTACCTATAACTAAAAAGTTTCTGCTCTTAGCACTGGCAGAAACACCGTCCAAAATAACTTCTATATTATTTTCGGGCTCAAGCCTAGCAACCAATATATCATATTGATAGGGTTCTACTTTATAGTTCTCCAAACACTGTACATCTGGAGACTCAAAGAATTCAGCTCCGTAAGCGATATATTCGGAACTTTTACCGTATTCTTCATGCAGATACATTTGTATACCAATTGAGTCCGAAACCAAATAATCACTGGTATTGATGGCCAATTTTTCTGCATGCTTCAAAAATTTTCTGACTTTTGGAGTGTACTTACTTCTCTTCCACTCCAAACCATCCATATTTGTAACAATAACTGACTTTTTAGGAAGCAACCAGCTCCAAATAGAGCTACTGGTATATCCTAATTGCAAAATAACATCGAAGTGTCTTTTTCTAATATCGAAAATACAATTGAAATCATAAATAAATTGACCCACCGTGCCTATTGTATTCTCTGGATCAAATTTGTGAACTATATGTACACCCTCCCAAATCTTTTCTTGGAAAGGATGCAAATGGGAATTATATACATATACCTCATGACCCTTTTTTACGAGATATCTAGAAAGATATTCTGCGAATTGTTCAAATCCACCATGATTATTTGGAATACCCCGTGTTCCTAAAATGCCAATTTTCATTAATTTCTTTTATTAAAAATAAGGTATTAAAAAAGTAAAAGACAACAATCCCCTTATTTCTCGATAGTAAGGATTCAAAAATAAAAACAGATACAATCAAAATTAGGAACAATAGGTGTAGCTTATTTTTACCCTTGACTGCAATAGTAAAGCTATACCCTAAATAAACCAAAAATAAGAGCGTTCCAAACAATCCATAACTAACGAAATATTGCAAATATTGGTTATGGAGATTATAGCCTTCAAACCAACCAGGGGCGAGGCCATAAATCATATAATGGTAATCCGTATATTTTTGTACATCACCAATTCCGTACCCCCAGAGGTATCTATTTTCATGAAAGATATGGTATGTCCCAATCTTAAACATTAGATATCGAAGCTCAAGATCGCTTATTTTTTCTTTTTCTTTATTGGAAAAAACTTTTGCTTTTTCTATTTGGTGTGTGGGCTGAAAATTAGAAATATCAAAGTGAAGACCATTGAAGAATCTTTTGGACACCTGTGGAATACCTAATAAACTAAAGGAGACAATCAAAACCATAGAGTAGGCAATGAGTCTAAACTTCATTTTGTTAAAAATGAACCAAAGTTGAATCACATAGAGAATGGTAAAAAAAAGAATAACACCTTTTGAAGCACATAAGAACAAAATGATATTAAAATAAACCAATATTGCAATTAGAGTAAAAAACTTCTTCTTAGATTGAATTGCTTTAATTAAATAATATTGCGTTATAAAAAAAATTACCAAACTAATATTTAAGGCCACATATACCGGGTGCAAATCTAAAAAAGAAGTAAACTCATGAAAAAAAAACACCTCAGAGGTTCCTCCATGAAACATTCTTAAGCATCCAGCAGAAAGTAAAATCAAAGTTGCAACCATGTTGGACAGAACAAACACCTTAAGTAAAAAAATGTAGTCAATTTTATTATTCTTACAAAGAAGATGAAGTGTTATTGGTATAACTAACATTAAAAGGTTCTTTTCTACTTGAATGAAACCCGCATGTGAATCACGGCTTAATACCGCACTTATCAGAACAAGCGAAAAAAAAATAACTGGAAAAATTAATGAGAAATCAGTTTTAACAACTCCAGCTGATTTAAAATTTACCGACAATTGATACAACGAAAATAAAAAGGCGATTATCAATACAATATTCCCCAAATTAACTGTTAAGGGAATGCCGAAAATCATCACGGCTAGTACTATCTCATTAATGGAGGGTTTACTTGACATTTGTTCGTGGCAAAGCTTTATTTTTTCAAAATACATTGTAGTTTCTGAGCTTTTGAAAACCAAGAGTGTTGTTCCAGTGGTAATTCTAATTTTTCGTTAATGGAGGTTTTCAATTGATTTGAAAAACTTTCCTTAGAGTCTTCAACATAAATATAGTCCTTTAAATCTTCTAGGCCATTGCCATTTGTCCCAACCACTTTCTTTTTTGCCAATAAATATTCGTACGCTTTCATGGAGTCTCCACCATGTTGTTTGCTCTTTATATTATAAGGTACTATACAGATATCGAAACTTTTTACGTAATTGGCATATACGTCGTATTTTTTGTCGCCTAAAAAGAAAACATTTTCCCGTTTAACTATTTTTCGATATACTTTCTTATCTAGAATTTGCCCAACAAAAACAAAGGAAGATTTGGGGTTGTCTGCCGTTATATAATTAATCAGATCACAATCCATCAAATAGGATATTTTTCCTCCAAAACCTATCCAAGGTTTTTTTATGCCTTTTAAATCCGACGGCACAATTAAATCTCCCTCAGCAAAGGTAGTTTTGACTCCGTTTTTTAATAATTGAATGTGCTTAACATTGAAATTATCTTTGTAAAAAGCTATGTTTTCGTTGGAATTCGTAGTCCAATCATCTATTTCATTGGCCATTACCGCATAGCCTTTTTGTAAATCTTCCTTTATATGGGAATAGCCTGGAAACTTTAAAAAATTATCCCATGCGTCAAAAACTTTTTTGCTATTAGTTAGAGAAGCAGCTAATTTATAAGCAAAAATATTTTGGGTAAGTAGTCCAGGGTCTTTAAATTTCAAATGCCTACAACAATCCTCAATAAACCGTTTGTAAGATTCCGTATTATAGGCATCAATAAACCATTTAAATCTATTGCTGGCCTGGCCTATGACATCTCTTGAATGGAAATCAGCGACAAGAATATTATGGTCTACTTCTGTAAGGGTGAATCTTCCTTCCTTTAAAAGGATTTCTCCCTTAAGTTGCTTTTTAAATCTTTTATAGCCTAGCTCTAGTTTTGTAATAGGCCTGTTTATGACCAATATCCTATTCGAAAGGGCTTTATTGGCCAAAGCCTTAATAAAATGCACGTCCCTTGTCCTAAATCCCTCTTTTTCACTTTTCCTCCAATCATGAAAAGGAATAACTATTACATCCATCAGCAATTAGTTTAATTAAATTCAAGTTAAGATTTACATGGTTCGAATATACCGCTCAACCCTACATGATATAACAACATCAGGCTTATACATATCAATTGTGTTCTCATTATAGATTTCGTTTACATAAGCAACCTCTGCAAAATGTAACGATATAAATTGCACCAACTGTGTAGTGTACGAATCCCTGAATATCAAGACTTTATAATTATTTGTAGCTTTAGGGTTCTTGGTGAAGATTGAATTTGGCGGAAACCGAGAATCAACAATGACATTAAAGTTAAGGGTTTGGTCTTTTAATGTGTATGTTGGTACTAACTCGCTATAACCCCAAATTTGATCTACTCCCATTTGCTTGGTTAGGTCCCCATTTTTCAGATTATCATAACGGATATTGAACTTATCTGGCTTAAAGGGAGTCAATCCTAAAATTGAATACGTTTGTTCACAAAAGGCACTATAGCCGGTATAAGCACCATCCGTATTCCAGTGCGTATCAAACTTTCTATATAATAATTTATCCTTCTTCTTTTCCAGTAAGGGTTGGCGAACATCAAAAAATTGTTCTTCTTTAGATTTAAAATATGAAACAATTTGATCCACTAGACTACTATCCCCATTAATTTGTAACCTCATACTAGTAGGCAGCTTTTCTGAATAAATAGTATGTTTGTTTGGCCAAAATCCCTTTACATATTGTATTCCTTTCTTGGCTAGGGAATCCCTCCTAGTTTTAAATATTTTATAATATTTTTCTAGGTCAGCTTCAGAAAATAAGTCATTATGCGTGTAACTGGAATATATTTCATCTTCTAATGAGTTATAGAATAAAAAATTATCCTTGCCAAACTGAACCAATTCCGGTTTAGGGGAAGATCTGAAAATATTAGTCTTGATCTGGCCTGCAATTGCTATCATTTGTGGCCTAAGCCCAAAATTATCATTGTAATAGGTCTCAAAATTCTTAGGGAATTCAATAATGGGTTCCGTATCTGGCCATTTAGACAATTCTCTTTTTTCTAAATTGGCTTGTTGTTTTTGTATTCCTGTTTGTTGAACTAATAAAGGCGCAAGGATAATGGTCATGAAAGCCAACGAAAAATAGGGGATTTTTACCTGTTTCAAAGAATAAAGCAAAGTGAGAACAATGGCCAATGAAAAAATAACGGAAAATAAATAAACCCATTTATCTGCTATCATCCTTGCTGGGACGCTTAATTTATCAAGTCTTACGCCAAAATTTATATCTGAAATTAGAAAAGGATCATACCTGCCGTCTACTTCCCTTGTGAAATAGACACCCTTGTCTTTTACTGTATAAATATTTGGTTTGAAAATACTATCTATAGCATCTGTCAACACTATTTTACCGGTTTCAGAGGTAAATGAAATCGATTCTATTTTAATCGGAAGCTGTTTTTTATTCGCGCCAATGTCTACTCTAATTTTGTTTATTTTCTTTTGGATTGGGACAGTAAATTGTAAATTTTGTGCTTCGTTACTCCCTTTTATCCTAAGGTAGGAGCTATTGTCATCACTCCAATTTTTAATACCTTCCTGCAAATAATAAACATAAAAAATATCATTCTTTGGCACCTTGGCACTTACTTCTACTATTATGTTTGTAGGCTCTACCTGTTGACTTTTAAGAAAAATGACAACTAGGTAAAAGCACAATACTCCTACTACAAAAGCAATTAGGTTGTTTACAATTTTCAAAACCTAAAATAAATAAAAGGGTTATACGTAGATTGGGCAAGTTCCATAATAGCAAAAATAAAGAATATCAAATAAAGCGCATCTCTAAGGAATGTATTGATAAAGTATACTTTGATTATGCTATTAAACTTATTAGAAATAAGTTTTCTAATTGGGGTAGCGTAGACAAATCCTAATAGAATAACGATAATACTATAGGTATCCATATACATTAGTGGAGAATAGTCGGTGCCGCCTGTAAATGAAAACATTTTCCTTAAAAACAGCAAGGCTTGCGAAAAGTCTTCTATTCTAAAAAATACCCACCCAATGATTACAACAAACAATAAGTACATATGCTTTAAAAAAGCTAAATTTTTTGGAATCTTAATATTAATATTTCGCTCCAATAAAAGAAAAAACCCATGGAAGAGGCCCCAAATAACAAAGTTGCAACTAGCGCCGTGCCATAGTCCCGTAATAAAAAATACAATAATCAAGTTTAGGTAAGTCCTATATTTTCCCTTTCTATTGCCCCCAAGTGGAATGTATAAATAATCCCTAAACCAAGTAGAAAGTGAAATGTGCCACCTTCTCCAAAAATCTTGAATCGATTTGGCGATATACGGATAATTAAAGTTTTCCTTGAAATTAAATCCTAGCATTTTGCCTAGGCCTATAGCCATGTCTGAGTAGCCAGAAAAATCAAAATAAATTTGGAGCGTATAACAGATAATTCCAAGCCATGCAACGGGGGTAGATATGTCTTCAGGAGCTATATTAAAGATTTTATCCCCTATAAGAGCAGCCGTGTTAGCAATAATCACCTTTTTGCCCAATCCCCGGATAAACCTTCTTATGCCTTCCTTAAATAATACCTTGGAAATTCTTCTCTCTATAATTTCTTTCTGTATATCAATATACCTAACAATAGGCCCTGCAATCAATTGTGGGAATAGGGAAATGTACAGTCCTAAATGTATTAGTTTCTTTTGTGCCTCTACCTCTTTTCTATAGACATCTATCAAGTAGGAAATGTTTTGAAACGTAAAAAAAGAAACTCCAATTGGCAACGCAATAGCATTTAAATCCCAGCTAATATTAATATTGATAGTATTTAGATTATCTAAAATAAAATTGGTGTACTTGAAGTAGATAAGGACAGATAAGTTTATCGTAATCCCTATAGTTAGCATTAAGGTAGACATCCATTGATTCACTGCTTTCTGAATTAACAAACCAACTAAATAATTTACGCATATAGAGGCAATCATTAAAAGAACCAAATACTGTTCTCCCCAAGCATAAAAGAAGAGACTACTGAACAGCAAAAAAAGGTTACGAACGTTTTTCTTTAGCAGAAAATTTCCAAGAATTACAAAGGGCAGGAAAAGAAAAAGAAAAACCGTTGAACTAAAAACCATAGCTGCGTAATATCAAATGTGTTGGGAAATCCTAATCTATTTAAGCTCTTGTATTCCGTAAAATTGGCTTGCGGTTAAATAAGGTAAACAGGGCAAACATAATTGCAATGTCAGACAATATTGTTGTGTAAAGGGCATACACCGAAAAAAGGCCCAATGCAAAAATATAAGGAATCCCTGGTTCAATGCTCAAATACCGTGTGAGAAATATGATGTAAAACAAGACTATGAACAGGCCTAACAAACCTAGGTCATAATACGTCCAAATAAGTTGGGAAAAGTGTCTTGTCTGAGTAAACTTTCCTGTACGAATATCAAAATAGGAATAGGGGCCATCTCCCAAGTATTTAGTTTTTATTTTTTTTACGGCTACCAAAACAATCTGAAAACGTTTTGCAGTACCCAATTCATAAAATTTCTCTGCACTTTCCATGGAAAATTGTCGCTCTAAGGTTCCACCAAGCTTATTTTGAATAAACTGCTTTTCCCTTAAACTATAACCCACTACTATAATGGATGTGGTTAGGGCTAAAACGCTTATTTTAAAAACAAGTGTTCCCTTATATTTCTTATATATGGGTACGATTATAAATGTGGATATTAGAACCATTACAAAAAGTTTGGAAATATTAGACTCTGTTAGGAATAGTGTAATTACTAGATATACTAAAGCCAGCTTGGGAAACTTTATTATACCCTTTATACTATTTCCCTTAAATAAAATAGTAGCGATTATTAGCAATAGGAACACTCCAAGGGAATGGTCTGACTTAATAAAAAAGCTGCCGAACATAAAATCAAACCATTCTATGATTTGACCGCTATTATTAAATTGTATCAAAAAAGAGAAGAAATATTTTTGTGCCAACATTATGGGCAACTGAAGCAAAGCAATATATAAAAAAAGCCTAAAGACAGCAGAAAAAGAGACGTAACCCTCCCTATAATTTATAAAAGAAAAAAGATAGACCGCCAACGGAAGTAGAGGGAAAATTAGATACGTTATGTTAAGAACAAAAGAACTTTGCCGCACAGCAGCGGTGCCTACAATAACAAACACGAACACTAATGATACTAAGACAATCTTATTGAAAACTAACTTTCGTTTTAAAAACGCATAAATACCATATGTTACAAATAGTATGGCCGTTAGCAAAAAAGTTAAAATAGTATTTGAAACCCCAAACAGAAATTGTAAGGTGCCTCCAAAAACAAAAGTTGTAAGAGTAATAAAATAGAAACTTAAGATATATATCAATCTAAAATACCTCATTCCATGATAGCCCTACTTATCCTTTATATTAGCAATTCTAAATACAAAAATAGCCTTAATATATTCCTTAAGACTAGAATTAGTCATTTTATAAACCAAAAATTTCCAGCTAGGTACAAATAGAATAATCATTATAATTGTCAATGACCATGCTACTCCATTAATTCCAAAAAAACTACCAACATAAATAAATAATGGGATTGTCAATAAATTCATTATATTCCATTTAAACTCCAAATCAGTTCTTCCGGTTGCTATAACCAAACTACCTATAGGATTTCCTAGGGCCCTAAAAATCATGTAAATAGACAATATCCTAACGATACTGACTATGTTATCAAAACCAGGCCCATAAAATATTTGAACTACCAAAGGGGCAAAAAGTATAATGCATAGATAAACGGGTATGTTTATCATAGAAACTATTCGTATCAGGCGTAAATAATTGTTCTTTAACTCTATTATATTCTTTTGAAATTTAGCTAAAGCCGGTGAAGCTACTTTAACTAATATGGGATTGATAACTTGCGATGGTCTAAATACCAATTGCTTAGCCAAACTATAACCCCCCAAAATCTCAGTAGAAAAAAACTTTCCAATTAAAAGAATATCCAAGTCCCGATTGAAGTAATTCGCTACCTGCCCCCCTACTTGATACGAACCAATTTTTAAAAAGGGAATGGTTTTCGAAAAATTAAAATAAAAGAGCAACCCGTACTTTTTAAAACCAATAATAAAGTATAATATGTTGGATACAATATATTGTGCTAAAGCAGAATAGACTAAAGACAATATCCCATACCCTTCTATGGCAAGGTAAACTGCGACTATCAAGGAAACAAAAGCGGCAATTATCTCAACAATACCAATCATCTTAAACATGAAGTTCTTAATCTCAATAGTTTTAAACTGGATTCCGATTCCCGAAAGAACGAGATTTAGTCCTAATATAGCTATTAAATGTGCCAACTCAGGAGTTTCATAAAATCCTGCTATTAGAGGACTAAATAAAACCAAGGCTAAATAAAGAAAAATGGAAAAAGCCAAATTAAACCAAAACAGACTGGCATATGTTTTTTTACCAATATCTTGTTTGTGCAGTATTGCTGTTGAAAGTCCCATGTCACAAAAAAGATTCATAAACCCAATAAGGAAAGAAATCAACGCCATTAAACCAAAATCCGACTTTTCCAAGAATCTAGTAAGAATACTAATTTTAAGAATGGCTACAGCCGCAACTATTATTGTTGACAAAGTTGTCCATTTCAATCCTAGTAGAACTTGGCCTTTTAAAGACATAATTATTTTGAAATGGTGATTAACAAGTCTTCCAAAGCCTTTAACACCGTGTCTTCGTTAAAAATATAGTTTAATTTTTCCCTATTCCCATTTGCAATCCTACAATCTAATTTTGCGTTCTTATATAATTTAAATTCGGAATCGAAATCGAAAACTTTTATATTATTTCTTTCGAAAAAAGTAAAAGCAGGGTTTTTTTTTGACAAATAAATTCGGCAGCCCATAAATAACATAGCTATTATATTCCCCATAGCTTGTTGTCTATAATGATAGAATATTCCCGTAGAACAAGAGGTGAGTATTGAAATATACGTTTCTCTATCCATAAAGTTCAGTAAGGGTTTAAAAAATAATCCGAGCTTCTTAGTCCCATACTCCATTACCTTTGTTTTGTAATGCAAATCCCCGCCATAGCTAAGTGGCACATAAACATTAGGAGTTGTTGAATCCAGACAACAATTTAACGTTTCAAAAACATCTAAATGGTTAGATTCGGCAGTATTAGAATTACCTATCAATATGCTACTGGCATCTTCCTTTATCCTTACAGCTTTATTACCGGCCAAATACTGGGAAATCGTGCTAAAAGGACTGTACAAAAATGTTAACGAATTAGGATAGGTTTTTGAAAAATAATCATAATCTTCCCTAAGGTACGATGCGAAAAAATTTATTTTATCAATAGCCTTGAAAATTATTTCATATCTATTCTCGTCCTTAGTTATAAAATAAAAATATAATCTTCTGAGCCTTGCGTTTTTTAGAATAATCCTTCTAGCCAATAAAGAAGGAGTTACGCTTAACAAAAACTTGTTAGTCATGGGTGCGTAAGTCTTTGGCTTTATTTTTGGCAAACCATAGATATCGAAACCCCAAGGGTACCAAGCAATGTTCAAATTTATTTTAATCGAAAGAATTGCTTTCGCAAAATCCAATTGTAACGAGTGTAATACGATCGCCTGGGGCTTAAACTTATTAATCAGTTGCATTATATCGCCACTAGATTGATCGTATGCAATTATTTTATTTGATTGAGACTTTATAAAATCAAAATTTTTTTGCCCTTTTTCAAGAAAAACTAAAAAATGGCTCCGTTTCGAAGCCTTACCAAAATTCTCAATTATTTGATCGGTAACTTTTTCGTCTTTAACAAAATGTAAAACCATTACAGACTTACTTTTTTGACAGAGTCAATAATTAAATCAATTTCGCTACTTTTTAAGTCATGGAACAATGGCAATCTGAGTAAACACTCCGAATAGATATCGCTCATTACTAGGTCTTCACCTTCATAAAGGGGCCTATAAAATTCGCTTTTATGTAAACTCAAGTAATGAAATACAGATAAAATATTCCTTTCTTTTAAATTGCTTATTACCGCTGACCTTTTTTCAAAACTTGGGAAAACCATGTAAAACATATGTCCATTATTATGGGCATATGGAGGAATACTTGGCAACTTAACATTGTTTATAATAGCCCACTTCTGTAGGCCCAAATAATATCTATTATATATTTGTATTCTTCGAGATTGTATGGAAGCCATATGTTCTAATTGAGCAAATAAGAATGCAGAAATAATCTCTGACGGTAGAAAGGATGACCCTACATCTACCCAACCGTACTTATCTACTTCTCCCCTAAAAAAGGAAGATCTATTCGTGCCTTTTTCCCAAATAATCTCCGCACGATGCTCAAATCGTTGGTCATTTATAACCAGCATTCCACCTTCTCCAGAAATTATATTCTTAGTTTCATGAAAAGAGAATGCCGCCAAGTGACCAATAGAGCCTAACGCTTTTTTTACCCCGTCCTTGCCGGTAAAATAACTATCCACGGCTTGAGCCGCATCCTCTACTACGAAAAGACCGTGTTCAGCGGCAATTTTCATTATCTTGTCCATATCACATGCTACACCAGCATAATGGACAGGAACAATAGCCTTTGTTTTCTTAGTTATTAGTTCTGTGATTTTGTCTTCATCCATTCCTGGGTGATCACATCGGCTATCAACGAAAACTATTTTAGCGCCCCGTAATACAAAGGCATTTGCCGTAGATACGAATGTATAAGACGGCATAATTACTTCATCACCTGCCTTAATATCAAGTAAAATAGCCGCCATTTCCAGAGCATCTGTGCATGATGTCGTTAATAAGCATTTTCCAAAACCAAATTTTTTTTGAAAAAAATCATGACATTTTAGGGTATACTTTCCATTACCGGATATTTTACCAGTGCTCACAGCATCAGTTATATAGTCTACTTCCTTACCCGTTAAATGTGGCTTGTTAAATGGAATTTTCACGTGATTTATTTAATATGAATAGATTTATTTACCAAGGTGTTGTAGGAGACTAAAACTAAGTTTCTATCTGGGTCAAATACTTTGGCTAAAACCTTAAGAATTCCTGTTCTTGTATTGTGGCTTATTGTATTTATTATGCACTTATATTTCTCATCAAGATAAATAGGCATAAAAAAAAGATTTTCATTTTCAATAAATATGGTCCCATTTCCCGGATAGTTAACCCCATAGAATTTGGATAAGTAAGATTGAAAAATCATGCCATGTGCTATTTTCTGCTTAAATCCCAATTTTGATGCGAACTTATCATCAAAATGAAGTGGGTTTACATCTCCGCTAAACGCCGCAAACTCTTTAACAGTTTTTTCTGTACAGGAAAAATCAAATGTTTTGACCTCAGTAATTGAGTAATTGAGCATTGAATTAATATGGTAGGTTTCAAACGATTTTTTTAGGAAAAACCCTTCTCTTAACCAAACTTTTTGCACGGCATAGTTTTGCAATTGGGTTGAGACCCACATTTTAGTCATTCCTTTTTTCTTAAAATATGATTGAGTAAAACGAATTATATCGGAGTAAATTCCTTGGCCAGAAAAATTGGGCATTACACCATATAAAACACCTTCGCATTCCTTACTTTCTAAATTAAAGGAGCAATTGGCAAAACCTACTGTTTCTTGATTTTTTTTAATCAACCATGATATTTTACCATACTCTCCATTAGCGTAGGATAAAGCCCATTCTACATAACCTGCACTTATTTTTTCAGATGGAAAAAAAGGATTCGAAAAATAATGGTTTTGATATTCATCAAAAATGATTGGAACTATCTCTTTGATAGTACTGATATTTTTATCATCTACTATTTCAAATTCCAAATCATTTTTAAAGGGTTTTATCTCTAAAGAGTTTAAGCCGGCAAAATAATAGACCAAACTATCTGCATGTAAAATTGGAAAACCCATTTTAAATAATGTTGAATGGGTGCTTTTTGAAATGGTCGGTAATCTAAGAATTAAAACATCTACCTCATTTTCAAGTATTTGATCTTTTAGCTCCTTTGGATTAAATTCTTGATTATTATATCTAAAAATATTTGCTCCAAAACGTCTGCTTTCTATGACAGAATTATTAATTAAGTTCATAGTATCTGATTTATTATTTAAATATTAATTCCATTTTTTTACTCAATAAAGCCGTCGATTCAATAAATGGGTCATATCTGGATAAGACCTCCTTCCTTTCATAACCTTTTTCAAATCTTGTGGCATATATGTTGGCCTTAAAGAAACGGTTTATCTGGCTTTCATTGATTTTTATAATTTTCTTTTTTTGGACAAGTGTTACGGATGATATATAAAACGGTGTTTCATTTCCCTTTTCACCTAAATCAATTCTAAACCTCTTAGGGGTTCCTGGAAGAATGAAATCAACATTCTGAAATTCAGTTAACCCATTGACTTGAACTTGTTTGGAATCCGTTTCATTAAAAGTGCCTTTTTCTTCCAGTACATAATACAGTTTAATTTCATCATCCTCAACTATTTTAAAGGTAATTCCTATAACCAACTCTTGAGTTTCAGCTAACTTATCCTTGCAACTAGTAAAAAAAAGACAAAGAAGAAGAATTATATACAATTTCATAATAAAATGGATTCAAGACATTGAGCAAGGCTATCGTCCCATTTTTTAATAGGTTGGGATAGCAACTTACTTGCCTTTTCTAAGTTCAGAACAGAGTATTTAGGCCTTAATGCTTTTACTTCATATTCACTTGACCTTATAGGATTTACGACTACTTTTTTTTCGGATAACTCAAAAATTGCTTTGGCAAAATCGAACCAGCTTATACTTCCAATATTGCTAAAATGATATAGTCCAAAAGCCTCTGATTTTTTTTCGATAAGTACCATTATAAATTTAGCCAAATCCATAGCGTAAGTAGGAGCTCCATACTGATCAGAAACCACATTAAGTTCTCGGCCTTCCTCACCCAGTTTCAACATTGTTTTTACAAAATTGTAGCCGAATTTAGAATACACCCAAGATGTCCTAACAATAAAAAAATCTTCCAAATGCTCCTCTACCCATTGTTCCCCTTTTAATTTGGAAGCTCCGTAGACGTTTAGCGGGTTTGGCAAATCATTCTCCAAATAAGGCTCTTTCTTACTACCGTCAAATATGAAATCAGTTGAGACATGAATAAGGATACAATGTTTTGCTGCGCAGGCTTTAGCAAGGATTTTAACGGCATCCGCATTAACCCTGTAACATAAATCTGTTTCTATCTCCGCTTTGTCAACGGCGGTGTAGGCGGCGCAATTTATACAATAATCCAAGTTGTTATGTTCAAACACATCCAAAACATCCTTTTCAACCGTGATATCCAAGCTCTTAGAATCCGTAAAAATGAATTTATACTGCTCAGTATCTTTTACTAATTCACGTATAGAACTACCCAATTGCCCCTTAGCGCCAGTTACAAGTATGTTTATCACAATTTTGCATTTTTGAACGAAGGCAGCGCTAAGTCTTTGTCAGATAAAATTATTTCATTATCAGAGATTTTCCAATCTATTCCCAATTCTTTATCGTTATAAATAATACCGGCTTCAGCCATCTTATTGTAATAATTATCACATTTGTAAAGGAATTCAGCGGTTTGGGAAAGTGTTATAAAACCATGTGCAAAACCTTTCGGGATAAACAATTGTTTTTTGTTAGCATAACTTAATTCTATAGTTACATGTTCACCAAACGTAGGTGACTCCTTTCTTAAGTCTACGGCAACATCTAATACTACACCCTGCAATACTCTCACAAGCTTTGCTTGCGAATGAGCACCTGTTTGATAATGCAGTGCACGTACTACCCCTACGGTTGAAAAAGATTGGTTATCCTGAACAAATTTTACTTTTTTACCTATTCCTTCATTAAATCTCTCTTCGTTATAAGATTCTAAAAAATAGCCTCTATCATCTTTAAAGATTAAAGGCTCTAAAACAAAACATCCTTTGAGCTTAGTTTCAATGAATTTCATTGGTTCTTGTTTAAAATACCCAACAGATTTTTACCATAACCACTCTTCATCAATGGTTCAGCCAATTCCTTAAATTGCTCTTTATTAATATATCCCATTTCGTAAGCGGCTCCTTCTATTGCTCCAATTTTAAGCCCTTGCCGCTCCTCAATTACCTCAACAAATTGCGAAGCTTGCATTAGGGATTGAAAAGTACCCGTATCTAACCAAGCAGTTCCGCGATCAAGTATACTAACGCTGAGTTTTCCTCTTTCTAAGTAAACTTTATTAACATCCGTTATTTCAAGTTCCCCTCTTGGACTTGGAGGAATATTTGCTGCAATTTTAACTACGTTGTTATCATAAAAATAGATACCAGGCACAGCATAGTTCGATTTAGGTTCTAAAGGCTTTTCCTCAATACTTATAGCCGTTCCTTCCTCGTTAAACTCTACAACTCCATAACGTTCCGGATCGTGAACTCTATATGCGTAGATTATACCCCCATCTGGGTCATTATTAGACTGCAATAATTTGGCTAGACCTGAACCATAAAAAATATTGTCGCCGAGTATTAAAGCAACTTTATCTTTACCTATAAAATCAGCCCCAATAATAAATGCTTCGGCCAGACCGTTCGGTGCTTCTTGTACTGCATATGAAAACGAACAGCCGTATTTTTTACCATCACCTAATAAATCCTCAAACAATGGTAAGTCTTTTGGGGTTGATATAATCAGAATTTCCCTAATCCCAGCATACATTAAAGTAGATAAGGGGTAATAAATCATTGGCTTATCATAAATAGGCATCAATTGCTTACTTACAGAAAGGGTTAATGGATGTAATCTAGTTCCTGAGCCTCCCGCGAGTATTATTCCTTTCATGTTATTATTCGTTAAATGATATGTTTCTCAGCTATTTTAGCATGCCCATTCTCAGAAAATCATGGCACATCATTTTTGAGCAGATGCGACCTTGCTATTTCATTTTCTAATTACCAATGGCCTAGTGATACATTTTTTTATAATATTCCTTATAATCTCCAGACGTAACATGGTTGAGCCATTCAGTGTTCGACAGGTACCAATCTACAGTTTGCTCCAAGCCTTCTTCAAAAGTGACCGATGGTTTCCAGCCAAGCTCCTTATTAATTTTAGATGCATCGATGGCATATCTTAAATCGTGCCCTGGCCTATCTTTCACGTAAGAAATCAACTTTTCAGAAGCGCCAGGTTCCCTTTTCAATTTCTTATCCATCACATTGCAGAGTAGTTTTACAAGGTCTATATTTTGCCATTCATTGAACCCGCCGATGTTATAGGTCTCGCGGTTTTTACCCCTATGGAATACAAGGTCTATGGCAGCGGCATGGTCTTCGACAAACAACCAATCTCTGGTGTATTTCCCATCGCCATATACCGGCAAGGCCTTTTCTTCAATAATGTTATTAATAAATAGGGGAATCAATTTTTCAGGAAAATGATATGGTCCGTAATTATTGGAGCAATTACTGATAACAAAAGGCAGTCCATAGGTTTCACCATAAGCCCTTACAAAATGATCAGCGCTTGCCTTTGATGCCGAATAAGGTGAATTTGGGTCGTAACTTGTCGTTTCTGTAAACAAACCCTCATGACCCAAACTGCCATAGACTTCATCGGTGCTTATATGGTAAAAAAGTTTTTGATCAAAATTGTTTTTCCAACAACTTTTTGCGGCGTTTAGAAGATTGACTGTGCCTAAAACATTGGTTCTTACAAATGCCAATGGGTCTTCTATAGAGCGGTCTACATGAGATTCAGCGGCTAAATGAATAACCCCATCGAATTTTTCATTGTTAAACAAATCGTTTATAAAGTCTTCATCAACAATATCTCCCTTTACGAAACTATAATTCGGTAGTTTATCTATATCCTTAAGGTTTTCTAGATTACCTGCATAGGTAAGTTTATCCAAATTAAAAATATGATACTGTGGATAATTTTTGACCAATCTTCTTACAACATGAGACCCAATAAAACCTGCGCCTCCGGTAATTAATATTTTCATAAAAAATCAATTTAATTCCTTGGATTTCCTGTTTAGATACCCCAAAAATGAAATCACAAAAAATAAGGTTACCAGCACAACCGGTATCAGTATAATATTCTTCCCGAAAAACGATTTTTGCACCACCTGTGTTTTTCCAAAATTGATAATATTCACCGGTTCTTTTTGTTCTTCCAGTTCGAGCTTTTTTAATTCAATATCACGAATCAGCCGGTTTTTGTACTCAAATAAATCGGCAATATTCACCTGCTCTTGGGTGTCCAAAACGATACGGTCACTAACAGCTGTATTTGCCTTTGACGCTAGACCGCTCGTATAGTTCGCAATAATTTCATCCACTTGGTTGAGCAGGGTCTGATTTTGTTCGATCCTACTTTCTGCATTACTTCGATTCACCTCGATCAATCGTTCAAAATAGGGGTTGGAATTTATATATTCCAATACCTGATTTGCGAATTGCTTTCCTAGTTGAGCATTTTTAAAATAAAATGTAATGCGGTGATTGAAGGAGCTTTTATTCTGAAGTTCCGCACGAACGATATCGGCAATGGCACCGGTATTTTCGAAACTTTGTAGCAGCTCCAAATACTTCAGTTCGCTTTCGGAGCTCTCCTTATTGTTGTCAACGGGTGCAATGGTCACTTCCAAGCCATCAAAATCAATCTTTTCGATTCCTATTGACTTAAAGAAAGCAGTGTCCTTAGCCTTGATATTCGCTTGTATTTCGTCGATAACGTCATACAAATAATTCTTGCTCTCCGTTTGGGGCTCAACAATTACCTCTGCCTTAAGCCTTTTTGTCGAAATTTTGTTTAAGCCATAACCCGCCGCCAAACCAATAATGACCAGGCCAATCAATATAAATATATTCTTTTTTAGGTATAGAAATACCCTTAGGAAGAACCGAAAAATGGCATTAAACCCACGGCCAATCATATGGAATAATTGTCCCAAATCGATTTCATCGGAATTATTTTGGTTCACTGGTGTTTGGTTTTCGGCCATATTATGAATTAAATACTTGTTTTAAAATTTTATCGGTTATCAGATAGGTGGGTTTTACACCCGTGGTTCCCAAGCCTCCTGAGGCCAAAGTGCTTCCTGTTTCCAACGGATTATCCGAGGCGTAATAGGCGTACCTTACTTTTACGTCCTCCCGAATACTTTTTCTAATCTTGGAGGCGCTTTGTATCGCTTTTTGATAATGTACCCCTTCCATTTCCAATCCTATTACGTTCCACGTAGACCTGTGAAAGAACTTGAGAATATCCTTGTTCTGAAGGGAAGTTCCTAAAACAGTTACCATAGTGCCTTCAAAAACCTTTAATCCATGCCCTTCAAAATCTTTGGCACACAATTCATTTTTAAAAGGATAGTTATCTGCCGTACCTTCAAAAATATGAGCCGATGGTATCATTAAATCACCCTTTCCTCCCTCTAGGATTCCAGCCTTTCCCATGATTGAAACCGAACAAACATTCATCAGTATTTCCTTACTCTTTTTGGCACTATACGGTTTTAATAGCTCATCAATTGTTTCATAAGCCTGCTCCCCAAAGGCGTAATCCATTACAAATATAACAGGTTTTTCTGCATCTGGCACATTTGGAAAATCATAGGCGCAGCTATTGTTCCCCATTTTAGCGGTATCGAATATTTGTACATCGATATTCGTCCCCGAGGTGTCATTTATTGAAATCATGCCGTTCTTCTCCGCCACCTCGGTCACTAGGGCGCGCAGTGAGACACTTCCCGAACTACTAAGTGCTTCATAAATGCCCAAGGAGTCCTTATTGGGAAATTTATCTTTTAAGGCAGACTTTGCAAACAACGAATTCATGACGCTATGCATGTTCGCAGAAATAATATGGATGGGTCGTTTTAATAGGTCGTTCTTTTGCAAGACCGCTTTAATATTATTGGCCCAACGGTCGCCGTGAATATGATGGCCCAAACGTTCGCGTAACAGGGCACTAAAGGTTATGGCCCTTTTCTCGCCCGTAATTTGCTCTTCCAAAGCCAATTTACCCAACCAATAAATTATCGTTAAAAACCTTTCCGGGGTCTTTTTAGTGCTAAACTTCTTGTGAACTTCAAGGATTTCCTCGAATGACCTCCCTAAAATATTAGCGGTATGTATTAGGGCTATTTCCCGTTCTTCTTGTGAGAGTTCCTCTTTCTTTACCGCAGCTTCGAGTTTGGACCAATCCCGGATTGTTTTTTCCGTATCCGGTATCAATACCCGATTACAAATCTTTTCAGATTCAATAAATAAGAATGTAAGGTGCGTTAGAATGTCGTAAATATCCGATCGGCCCCGCGTTATTTCAATGTTCATCTGCTCATCATCGATACGGTAGCAGTTCCTTCTTCGTTTGGGTGGGATTATGGGGTTAATGTGCGATATGCCATAGCCTTCATCCGATGTAAGGTTAATATACCTACACTCTTCTATTCCCTCGGGCAAACGTTCCAATACATAAATGAGACCGCTCAATTCCGCTTTTTGCTCCCCAACAGACCCATAAATTTCAGGTCGTAATTGCAGTAATGCATTCTTTAACGCTTCCCCAGAAACACCGTTTGGCTTATAAAAACCCCTATTAAAAAGGTGGCGCATCGTAATATACAAGCGCTCTATTGCATTCGTAGATTCTTGTGCTCGGGTAGTTGTAATTGTTTTTCCCATTAAAAATTTCGAACAAAATTACAATTAATAATTTGCTTTAAAGCGTCGGAATTTTAACTTTTAAAGTTCTCCAGTGCTTCTGCCAGCTTGCGGTCATTGGACAGGCGCTGCACTTTATTCTGTCCTCCAAGTTTTCCGATGGACTTCATATATTCCCTAAATCCGTTCGGCTTAATGGTTGTGACCTTTAGGCGTTGCAAGACCTTGCCTGAAATAAGGTCATAGTAATAACTATTTTGCTTTTGTAGCGCCTCGTCTAAATGCTGGATAAAAGTAGCCATGTCCTTTGGGAGTTCCTCAAACTCAATGAACCATTCATGGTACGGCAATTCGTTGTTTTCGGTTGCTGTTTGTGGGGCCACGGTAAACTCACTAACGCTGGCATTGGTCTCTTTGACGGCAACCAGCATTGCCTCCTCTACTTCCTTGGCAATTACATGTTCGCCAAAGGCTGATATAAAATGCTTAATACGCCCGGAAACTACAATCTTAAAAGGACTCAAGGAAACAAACCGAACGGTATCTCCTAAATTATAGGCCCAAAGGCCCGCATTTGTAGAAATAATCATGACATAATCAATCCCCAATGCCACGTC
This sequence comes from uncultured Flavobacteriaceae bacterium, assembly GCA_963793365.1. Taxonomy (GTDB): domain Bacteria; phylum Bacteroidota; class Bacteroidia; order Flavobacteriales; family Flavobacteriaceae; genus Maribacter. The sequence goes on from CAWBZP010000008.1 coordinate 259,282, forward strand.
CCTGATCGTAATACGCTTAGGGTTTTCGTCAAAAAACTCATCAGACCTTACAAATTCGTAAAAGATACCCGCATCCAATAGCAAAAGCATACCATGCTCTTTTTGGGAATTTTGATAGGCAAAAAACCCTTCACTTGCCGGAAAAAGTTCAATGCTGGCAACTTTTCTTCCTATAAGCGTCTCAAACTTTTTCCTGTACGGTTCATAATTGACTCCGCCATAAATAAATAGTTCAAAATTCTCAAAGAGCTCACCAACCTTTTTATTGGTCGTTTCCTTTAACCGTTCAAAATACATTTGAACCCAAGAAGGAATACCGGCGATTACGGTCATGTCTTCGTTTTTAGTTTCCGCCACAATGGCATTTACCTTAGTTTCCCAATCCTCGATACAATTCGTTTCCCAACTGGGCATGCGGTTCTTTTGCAAATAATTTGGCACATAATGCGCGGATATTCCTGAAAGGCGCCCTAATTTAATTCCGTTTTTCTCTTCCAGAACAGGACTCCCCTGAAGGAAAATCATTTTTCCACTTACAAAGTCGGCCCTTCCCGTTTCATGGATGTAGTTTAAAATTGCATTTCGCGAAGCTTTTACCTGTTCCTTAATAGAAAGCTTTGTGATAGGAATGTATTTTGCGCCTGAAGTTGTGCCCGAGGTTTTGGCAAAATAAATAGGTTTTCCAGGCCAGAGGATGTCCTCTTTCCCTGCAACCACTAATCCTATATAGTCCTTTAGTTCTTCGTAATCCCGAATGGGTACCCTGGAGGCGAATTCGTAATGATTTTTAATGGAAGCAAAAGCGTGGTCTTTTCCGAAAGTAGTTTCGCTTGCTTTTTTAATAAGTTGCTTAAAAACCTTGTCTTGCGTAGCAATAGGATTAGTCACCCACTTCGCGGTTCTTTTGGCAACACGGTGTGCGAATATTTTAGCGGCGTAGGTCTTTAAAGACATCTTGGTCTAGTTAAAATCGATAAAATTCAATGGATTAATGGGCGTTCCATTATCCCAAATTTCAAAATGTAGATGCGGACCGGTTGTAAATTCCCCGGTATTACCTACCGATGCAATAACCTCACCGCCCCTAACGATATCCCCTTGAAATTTAGACAAGGATCCATTGTGCTTATAGACACTCAATAATCCGCCCTCATGTTCCAAGATGATCACATAGCCCGTTTCTGCGGTCCATTCTGAAAAAATAACGGTCCCATTGGCTATTGCTTTTACCGGGCTATCGGTTTCCGCAATAATATCAACGGCATAATGCTTTTCCTCTGGATTATAGTCCATTGAAATTGGGCCTGAAACGGGCGTAAATAGGACCAAATTCTTTTTGTCTATGACACGTTCGAAAAGGTTGTATTTATCTTCCAAGGCAACTTCTGCCCTAAGCAATGAATCTTCCCTAATTGGTGTTAGGTCAACAGATGCGGGATCTAATTTATATTGTTGAAAAAGTGAATCCCTATTTACTATCGTGTTCTCAATATCGCCCTTAAGCACCATACGAATATTGTCTAAATACTTATTGGTATAATTTAAGGTTCTTACTAAGGAATCGGTCTTATACGTAAGCTCTGTGGCTTCCCTTTTAAGTTTTGTAGAGGAATAGCCTGGGATATATTCCCGTAAGGGTGTAAACGCAATTAATAAGGTCGTTAAACCTATAAGGGCAATCATAAAAAGCGAACCTGTTACAAAAACGTTCAGCCTACTTAGTTTGAAGGAAATCTTTTCCTCGAAAGTACTTTCGTTCAAGATCACCAAGCGATACTTGTGCAGCAGCTTCCGTTTTATTTCCTTTCTCTTTTTGACTTTTTTTGCCATCTTAACAAAGATAAACTTACCTTTTAAACTTCCATCGTATACTTGGAGCAATATAGGGTCATTATTTGGAGCCAAAAAGGTCCGTTTGTCTAATTTATAGTTAAAATATAAGCGAAACCAAAGCAATTTACGCCATTAAAGTTTTTATATATTAGTTTTTAGTATCTTTGATATCCAATTAAAATTAATGTCTTATGACAATCTTATCTACATTTTTAGCCATAGGCGCTCCCCAGATTATTTTAGTAGTGGTCGTAATTCTTTTGTTGTTCGGAGGGAAAAAGATTCCTGAACTTATGAGAGGATTGGGTAGTGGAATCAAAGAATTTAAGGATGCCTCCAAAGAGGACGAAAAACTTGAAGAAAAGAAAAAAGAGTAATCTTTTACCCTTATAAATAGTATAAACGCCTTTTGATGAAAGGCGTTTTTTTATGCCTTTCAATTTTAAAACCAGAATTGGCCTAAGCCGTAAGTAAAGCTAAACCTCAAATTTCCAAAATTATCAAGTTTCTAGCGCCGTATTCAAGCCTTTAAAGTAACCGGATTTATTGAATACACGACAAAAAACACTTCTTTCACAACAAAAAATAGAACAGAAAACCCTTAAGTACTAATTTCGGTATGAGACAAGTAGTATTTGTTTCTTATTAAACTTATACTATTCGTTAACTGGTCGTTAATCCAAATTGCTCGACCAAGAAATAGGTGTATGAAAGATTTACTTAAACTTTATTTTTTATTCTTCGTCATTTTTATAGAGGCGCAGGATTTCGAGACTGCTGCCGTTTCTGAATTCAGTGATGAGCAGGTAGCAATTGCAAATGAAACGAAAGCGGTTGAACCGTATACATTTGAGAAAGCGGCAAAAAGATATGCCCTACAGCATAAGACTTTCACTACTATAAAAAGCCAAAAAGATGGCTATTATGTAATTGCAGGAATATTCGAGAATGACAAGCACTTAAAAGCCCAAGTCAGGAAATTGAATGCTAAAGGGTTCGATGCAGGTTATTTCCAAAACCCGGAGACACAACTGAATTACCTATACCTGAATCGGTATCCTACGTGGCAAGAGGCTTTTGCCAATTGCGAAACAAATTTTGAAAACCGCTACAACGAAGATGTATGGGTGCTTAGGATTGACAACGGAGTGTCAGATAATGAAACCATAGCTTTGGAAAATGTAACCTATGAGATATTACAAGAAATAGAGCCCATTCTGCCGCAAGAGTCAAAGGGTACAATGGCTAAACCTGTCAATGATCCGGATTCTAAAAGCAGGCTTATACAAATGGCAGACGAAAACTTTGATAAGATGTGGTATGCCGAAGCTGCCAGACTTTATGAGCTGGCACTTGAAAAGGATGGCCAGGACTTCCCTTTCGATGTCCTTCGGAAGGCCGGTGACGCACACTATTTTAACACGGACATGGAACAAGCCCATAAATGGTATAGCTTGCTCTATGATAAATACGAGAGCCAGATGTCCTCGGACAATATCTTTAAATACGCGCACACCTTAAAAGGCACCGGCAACTACGGTAGGTCCAAACGATTGATGAAGGTCTACTCTAAAAAGCTCGAGGGAGAAAAAGTTGGGACCAATCATGAACGCAACGAAATAGTCTTGGATGGACTTCTGCGAATGAAGGACCGGTTCCAACTAAAAAATCTTGATATCAATTCTGAATTTTCGGAATTTTCCCCCGCTTATTTCAATACCGATGAAATCGTGTACGCTTCATCAAAGGATTCCTCCGTCTTTAATACCAGACGGTACAAATGGAACAATCAGCCTTATCTAGACCTCTATGTTGCCAAAGTAAATGAGGGTTCGCAGGAACTCAAGGACGCCATCAAATTTTCAAAAAAAATTAATTCCAAATACCACGAGGCATCGGTAGCGTTCTCCCCTGATAATAAGACCATGTACTTTACCCGCAATAACTATGGCAAAAAGCTGAAAAGGGACAAAAATGGAATCAATAACCTTAAAATCTATCGCTCTACAAAAATCGATGGCGACTGGACCGAGGCCGAGGAGGTTCCCTTCAACAGCGATGAATACTCCACGGGGCACCCTGCCCTTAGCAAGGATGGCAAGCAGCTGTATTTTGTATCGGATATGCCGGGAAGTATAGGCGAAACCGACATTTTTGTTGTAGATGTATTGGAAAACGGGTCCTTTTCACAACCAAGAAACCTTGGGCCGGAAATCAATACGAAGCAAAAGGAAATGTTTCCCTTCATCAATGATAGGAAACTCTATTTTTCCTCCAACGGCCATGTGGGCTTGGGAGGCCTTGACGTTTTTGAGGTCGCCTTTAACGATGAGGACGGGTATTTGGAAGTACGCAATGTTGGCAAGCCGATCAACAGTAAAAAAGACGATTTTTCCTATATCGTAAATGAAGAAACGCAAGAGGGTTATTTTGCCTCTAACCGCGCCGGAGGAAAAGGGGACGATGATATCTACTCCTTCAAAAAACTTCAATTGGAAGAGGTTCCGGTAAATAAAAATGCGATTGCAGGTATAATTACCGAAATGGTAAGCGGTGAGCTCATGCCTAATGCCCTGGTAGAACTATTGGATGGGAACAACATCAAGATAAAGGAAACGGTTGCCGATCAAGAGGGGACTTTCATTTTCGAAGACCTTGAAGGGGATACCCGGTATGTGTTGCGGACTACCAAAGACGCATATTATGAAAATCATAAAGCGGTGGAAACAGTGGACAATGAAATGGTAAATGTGGAGGTCTCCATGAAGAAACTGAACGAGATGATCAAGATCGAGAACGGTATCCGAAAACTGAAGACCGAAATGATCCACTTCAACTTTGACAGGTACGCTATACGTACGGACGCCGCACAGGAACTTGATAAACTAGTGGCCGTCATGAAGGAGTCACCGGATATGGTTATAAAAATAGAATCCCATACAGATTCCAGGGGTCCCGCCGTTTACAACAAATACCTGTCTGACCGAAGGGCAAAATCGACCCGGGACTATATCGTTGCCCAGGGCATAGACCCCCAACGGATCGAGAGCGCCATAGGCTATGGGGAGGAGCGGCTCCTTAATGAATGTGACGGCACTACGCGCTGTACCGAGAAACAACACTACCTGAATCGTAGGTCTGAATTTATAATCGTAGCTATGTAAAAAACGCATCCAACCTAAATCCAATAGAAAACACCGCCCAAGATGGCGGTGTTTTTCATTTGTGGCAAGTTATTTTCAAATTGATTACCTGATTGAAGGTAGTTGGATAAAATGAGCCATGCTAGTGCCATTACATCTATCCTTATGCCCCATAACCCTTGTTTAGGACCTTTTACCGAGTCTAGGACGTAAACTACCCCTGCATTTGAACGGCTTAATGCAACAGGTTGTGGACAGAATGAATTGCCCTATACTTTTCATAGTAAATATGTACGCTTGAACTGATCTTTTCAATATCAACCTATTAAGTTGACACCTTTACAGTATTCAAAAACCCCTAAATTATTGAATATGGAAAAAATTATACTCGTTAAAGAAATTTACATTGAAGCCTTTAGAAATTGGAGGAGTTATATATTGGAGCATTACTTCAAGTTATTTTCATGGATATGTTTTGTACTGATTGCAATTGCTATGTATGCCTTGATATTTAGAATATCTACAGGGTTTTCGTTTAGCAATCTATAGTAATCAAACGTGCGATGCATTAAATTAGCATTCACAAGAATATGAAAAGGCCCAAGAATTTCTTGGGCCTTTTTGTTGGTGTTCCGTTTTATATCTTATTCGGTTTCATTTACATTAAATTGAACCGATTTTAATATCGCTTCCAATTCAAACATATAGTCCCGTTTGCGTGTTGCAGGGGCAAAAACAAAACCTTCAAGAATCAGTTTTCTATCGTTCTCCCTATCATTGATAATGTAGGTTAAAAATGGTCCTGCCATTGGATATGCTGACATTTCCCAAATCCCTCTAACTTCAGCAGCCTTTTTGCCGGCAACTTCAGCAGGAAATACATAAGGCGAAAATGCTTTCTCCGTGATTATGTGGTTCTTTTTCCCAGGAATATCCTCACCCGGAATATAGAGCCCTCCAATAGAATCCCGCATTTGAATAATATCCTGTACAAAAGTGGAATCGTTTTGAAAGCTATCCCAAGGCATCTCATAAACGATAATGTTCATATTCCCCTTTTGAATTTCACGATCGATCCAAACAAAACCATCTTCCTCGCGGCCTACCCTATAAATAGAAGGTATTTTCATTGAAATATTGAACTTTTCCTGGAGTGCTTTTTCCTTGTTCAAGGATTTGGTGAAACGTTGCTGCGCTTTCTGTATTTCTAGGGTCTTGAATTCATCGATGAATTCAGGCGCGGTTTTATTGACATTGTCAATGATTTCTTGCTTGTTCCTGCCTTTTATTACGCCTACTTTTTGCGGTTTGGCATACATATTCGATTTCATGTGCGCAATACTTAAACTGTCCTCCATGACAAACAGAACAGAACTGGTATTACGTACCGAACCGGAGAATATTTGTGGTGGTATTTGGGTAACACTGAAAAGTGCCTCATCCCAAGTAAGGCCTTGAGCGGCGGCAGTATAGTTCTCGCGAATAGCGTCTCCCACACTACTTTTCCATAATTCATTTTCAATTACAATAGTTAGGGTATTCATTGCCCCAACGGAATCTGGAAGATAATCTTGTTTACCCTCGTCTTTACAAGCAATTGTAGTGAATAGTATTCCTAAAAAGCAAGCTAGAATTCTTTTTTTCATTTGGTTTATAAATTTACGATGAACAATCGCACAATTTCAATTTTGTGCCCGGTTTTAAATTGTTACCGCTAATACCGTTCCATTTTCGTAAATTATCAATAGTAATACCAGGATATTTTCTAGAAATCGTCCATAAGGAGTCGCCACTACGTACCTCGTGTAATTTTGAATTACCGGCAACACCGGTTCTAGTAGGGGTCTCCCTAGGTTTTACGGAGCTTACTGCATTTTTTTTTGGGTAAATCGTCAAACGCTGCCCAATCCTTAAATTATTGCTGCGAAGACCGTTCCATTGCTTGATTTGGCTCACACCTACACCGTAATATTCCGCAATTTTTCCTAGAAAGTCACCGCTTTTTACTTTATAGCGTATGCTACTTTCCTCTGCCTGCTTCACAATCTCTGCCATTGCACTAACCTCACTTTTCAATTCCTTTTCCACATGGGCATAAATTGCTTCTTCATTGGCGACAAATTTTCCCATTTGATGAACGGGCAGGCGTAATGCGTACGTCTTACCTTCCACAAAAGGTATAACATCCAATTTGTAAGCAGGGTTCAATAGCGCTATTTCATCCTTGTCTATTCCAGTCAACTGCGAAATCTGGTCAAACGTAATCATGCTTTTGACGTGTACGGTATCGGTTTCAAAATAAGCCCTTTCCGCGCGTTTTGTTCGTAATTCATGGGCTTCCGCGTACTCAAAAATGTACATAGTAGCTAAAAAAGCAGGTACATAACCAGCTGTTTCCCTTGGTAAATTTCTTCTTATGGCCCAATAATTACGATGCCCCCCTGATCGCCGTATGGCCTTGTTTACATTGCCGGGACCAGAATTATAGGCCGCCAAGGCAAGGTCCCAATCATCGTAAATACTATATAACCTGTTCAGGTAATTACATGCGGCTTCCGTAGATTTAATAGGATCGCTTCGCTCGTCTACATAGCTGTTGATATCCAATTTCATTTCACGGCCCGTACCATACATAAATTGCCAGAGCCCTGTTGCCCCTACTCTAGAACGTGCCTTGGGATTCAAGGCAGATTCGATGATGGAAAGGTATTTCATCTCTAGGGGAATGTTGTGATTGTCTAGTTGCTGCTCAAACATTGGAAAGTAAAACTGGCTTACCGTAAGCATACGCTCCATCAAATCCCGTTTTCTGGTAAGGAAAGATTTGATGACGCTTTCTAATGATGGGTTATACTCTACGTTAAAAGGTGTTTTTTCATTTAAACGAGCCAGCCGCATTTTTAAAGTATCCGTAGGCAAATCATAGGTATAGGTAGTGGTCGTATCCAGTTCCAGAACCTCCAGATACATCTCTTCAAATAGCGGTGCTGCATCAACCAATTCTTTCATCCATAGGCTGTCAAATTTGGCGGCAAGATCATGGTCCTCAAGGTTATAGGTTGAGGATTCCGTCGGCTTAAAAAGGGTAAGTTCTTCTTCCGGCGCCTTTGTAACTATGTCCAATACGTCTATAAGAAGGGTGTCTTGAACAACAGAAACGATGGTGTCCTTACTGATAGTTATATTTTTTTTGGAACGTTTTGACGCGCCCTTGTTGCTATCCAATTTTTGGGCCGATCCCAATAAGGGAATCAACATCAATCCTAAAAAGTAAAAGCAAGTATTTGGTAGTCTTTTCATTTACGGCAAAATTTCTTAGCGGAACAAACGAAAATCGTACATTTTTACTTGAGAATAAAATAAATTCTCTTAAAATGCACAAATTTTCATGATTGCCCGTTTATCGATAACGCCTTTACTACGTTAATATTGCAGCAATACCTGGCAAGGTTTTACCTTCTAGACTTTCCAACATGGCGCCTCCGCCTGTAGAAACATAACTTACTTTATCTTCAAACCCAAATTGCTTGACTGCGGCTACGGAATCTCCTCCTCCTACTAATGAAAAAGCACCGTTTTTAGTGGCTTCATCTATATAATTACCTACAGCAATTGTTCCTTTGGCAAACTTTTCCATTTCAAAAACCCCAATTGGCCCGTTCCATAGTATGGTTTTGGAGGCCAGAATGACTTTTTTAAAATTTTCCAATGTTTTTGGACCGGCATCCAGACCCTGCCAGCCCTCCGGTATCTTATCCACTGCCACTATTTGTGTTTCGGCATAAGCGTTAAAATCATCGGCAGCCAAAACATCAACGGGAATATGGACATTAACCCTTTTTTTCTTGGCCTTGTCCAGGATTTCCATGGCCAGTTCCATTTTATCATCCTCACAAATGGAATCACCCACCTTACCCCCTTGGGCCTTAATGAAGGTATAGGTCATTCCACCTCCAATTATAAGGTCATCGACCTTGTCCAAGATATTCTCGATAATCGTTATTTTTGAAGATACTTTTGCGCCCCCTAAAATGGCAAGAACCGGTTTTTCCCCCGTTGCCATAACTTTTTCGATTGCCTCTATTTCCTTGGCCAATAAATACCCAAAACACTTTGCGCCTGTGAAAAATTTAGCAACAACCGTGGTGGAGGCATGTGCCCGGTGTGCCGTACCAAAAGCATCGTTCACATATACATCTCCAAGTTTGGATAGTTTTTCGGCAAAAGCATCGTCCCCACTTTCTTCTTCACTATGATACCGTAAATTTTCCAGTAAAAGCACTTCGCCATCCTGCAAATTTGCTACGGCCTGTTCCGCCTTTTCACCAATACAGTCCTCCACGAACTTTACCGATACCCCAATAATATCGGAGACCGTTGCACAAATATGCTTTAGGGAAAGGTCTGGATTGCGTTTGCCGTCCGGTCTACCTAAGTGGCTCATTAATACGGCACTTCCACCATCTTCCAAAACCTTTATTATGGTGGGCTTAGCTGCCTCTATTCTATTTGTATCCGTTACTTCAAATTTGTCATTCAAGGGAACATTAAAATCCACTCTTATCAAGGCTTTTTTATGCTCGAAATTAAAGTCATTCAATACTTTCATGTGCTTTTCCTTTTGTTAAGTAACAAATGTAAAGATTAATAGGTTTTGGTTAAAGTGCTAAACCGGTTAATTTAAGCGCAATCCCATTAAATTTGTTATGCTTTAAAACAACTATATTTGAGGCTATGTTTTTCAAGGATATTTTAGGGCTTTCCCATATTAAAAACCATTTGTCCTCAAGTGCCGATGCCGGTCGAATTCCACATGCGCAGCTTTTCGTTGGTCCGGAAGGGTGTGGCCTTTTGCCAATGGCGCTAGCATACGCACAGTATATTATTTGCCAGAATGTAGGCGGGGAAAATGAGGGCGGAAATGCCGCATGTAACTTAAAGTTTAATTCTTTCGCACATCCTGATGTTCATTTTGCGTTCCCTGTCGCCAATTCGGATAAAGTTAAAAGCCATGCCGTAAGCGATCACTATATGAAAGAATGGAGGCAATTCATGAATGAACAGCCCTATGGAAATCTTTTCGATTGGTACCGCTTAATAGAAATTGAGAAAAAACAAGGGCAGATAGGCGTTGATGAAGCACAGGACATAGTAAGGAAGCTCTATTTGAAATCTTACGAGGGGGGATACAAAGTGATGCTGATTTGGATGGCCGAAAAATTGAACATTGCAGCATCCAATAAATTGCTCAAGTTAATTGAGGAGCCGCCGGATAAGACTATTTTTCTATTGCTTTGCGAAGATGAGGAGCAGATTATCCAGACCATCCGGTCCAGGTGCCAAGTGGTCCATTTTCCTCCCTTGGCGGAAGACGCCATTGCCAATGCCCTACTTGAAAAGGGAGCGGCAACGCCCGAAGCCATGCGTATTGCGCATGAAGCCAATGGCAATTTTAATAAAGCGCTAGACCTTCTCAACAACGATTCCGAAGATCTTGTTTTCGAAAATTGGTTCGTACAATGGGTGCGAAGCGCGTTCAAGGCAAAGGGAAACAAAGCGGCCATTCATGAACTGCTGCTCTGGAGCGAGGAGGTGGCCAAGACCGGACGGGAAACCCAAAAGAAATTTTTACAGTATTGTATCATTGTCATGCGACAGGCGCTTATGATAAATTATGGTGCGGATGAGCTTGCGTATTTAAAAATCCATGCGGACGGATTTCAACTCAAAAAATTTGCGCCGTTCGTTCATGAGAACAATATTTTGGACATCACCAACGAACTGGAAGAGGCAATTTATCACATTGAACGAAATGGTAATGCAAAGATTATTTTCACCGATTTATCCATTAAACTAACTCGATTGCTGCATCGAAAATCCGCAGCCTAAACCAACCAACCTATGAAAACGATTTTAAACCATGCTGCCGAAATTCTATTGCTCCTATTCCTAACGATAACCTTTCTACAGAGTGGTCTGGACAAGGCAATGGATTGGAACGGAAATGTCTCTTGGCTAAGGGAACATTTTTCTAAAACACCTTTTAAAAACAGTGTGCCCCTATTGGTAGGTATTATTTTGGTGACCGAAGTAGTTGCCGGAATACTTTGTATAGTGGGTATCTACGGGCTTTTAAGTGCGGGTGATGAAACCATGGCGCTGTATGGTGCTATTGTATCGAGCCTAGCGTTATTGATGCTGCTCTTAGGCCAGCGTGTGGCCAAAGATTACGAAGGCGCAAAAACCATAGCGGTCTATTTTATACCTTCCATTTTATTGGTCATTCTTCTGCAGTTCTAAGAATCCGGACACGTATTGCTAATAACTTTCATTTTAGAATAAACACGGAAATCATATTCCTATAAAAATAAAAACCTTCCTGAGAGGGAAGGTTTTAGAGGCATCGAGCGGATTCGAACCGCTGTACAAGCTTTTGCAGAGCTGTGCCTAGCCACTCGGCCACGATGCCCTTTTTTAGCGGGGCAAAAATAAACAATAATCCGTTTATTATGCCATATTCAAAGAATTTCTTTGATAGGTAAACCACCCATAAAGGTATTTTGTTGAGGCATCGGGTGGACTCGAACCACCATAAAAATCCTTGCGGGACTTTGCCTATCCAATTCAGCCACAATGCCCTATATCTTATTGCACAAAAGTAATACCCTAGCTTTTGTTAAACAAAATTCAATCCTTTTTATTTGATGTTAAGGTGACGGTAACCCTTTCCACGTCCCCGTTGATAGGAGGATTAATTTTGGAGACGGAAACCGTTGATTTTTCCGCGGATGGTACCTCCTTAAAAATACGATCGGCAATTCGTTTGGCCACATGTTCCAATAATTTGGATGGAATGGCCATCTCTTGTTTCACTATCCTATTGAGCTGTACATAATCTACCGTATCCGTTAATTGATCCGTTGTAGAGGCCTTCAAAAGATTTGCGGTAATGGAAACATTGACCAAATAATCACTTCCAATATTCGTTTCTTGTGGCAAACATCCATGGTAGGCATATGCCTTAATATTCTGTAAAAGTATCTTACCCATTTTCCTAATTCTGGAGCACAAACTTAATCAATCTCCAGAAGGTTTAATAGGTACATCTACAATTACTGATGCCTTGGAAAAGATCTACACCAATGGTAACGACATGGGTTCCCGAACTGTAGCCAAGAATTTCGTTAAGTATGACCTGATACGAATAACCGAAGTAAAAATTACTCTTTTTCAATCCCACTATTGGGGCAATGTACAGCGGGCTTCCTATTTGATCGTTTAAGAAGCGGTAATTGATACCTGCGTAGTAGTAATCCTCAAAATCGTAAAACCTGAATTTCAAGTTTAAATCCGTTACGGAACGGCCGTCACTTTCAAATAATTGAAAGAAAACAGAAGGTTCTACCTCTACTTTGCTGTTCCTATTTTTCATGTATCGGTATCCGGTATACACATAATAGTTTCGCAAGGTGTTAGGCTCAAAGACCGGGTTGAACCTGCTTAAATCCTTGTTCAAAATATTGGAAGCGTTCACGCTAAAGTAAAACTTGTCTAAGCGGTAAAGCATGCCCACGTCAAAATTATGGTTCGTGGTGGCCCGATCATCCGTTACGGATGGGTCCAAAGCGTCAAAATTTTGTATATCTATTCGAAACTGATTAAAGTTGTACGATAGGCCAAAGGACAGAAATTCGTCATCATACCGATCCAATGTTAAGTGGTGGGCAAAGGACAGTCGTGCACCACGCTGTTTTGTCTCCCCATTGCTATCGTTATAAAGCAATGTTCCTATACCCGATTTTTCACCGATACGCATATCTGCCGCCAAAGACTGGGTATCTGGGGCATCCTTAATGCCCACCCATTGGGTTAGACCGTTCAAACGTATTTTTACATGGTCTCCAATACCGGCGTAGGTTGGGGACATCACAAAAGGATTATCTGCCAAATACTGCGATAATTGGGGTATGGTGAGCTCTTGACCTTTTAGGGCAAAGGCACTTATAAAAAAGGCCAAGGTCAATATACTGTTTCGCATTATCATCTTAGGTTAAGTTTTATCTATATAGGGTAAAATGGCCTACAAATTCCCGTTCATCTCTCTCTCCGTTCAGTTTAATCACGTACCAGTAGTCTCCCGTTGGTAATTCCTTGCTGGAATAGGTACCATCCCAACCTTGGGAATCGGAAGATTGACTGGAAACCACCCTACCATAACGATCAAATATTTTAATTAGTATTTCCGGGAACTGTTCCATGTTCCTAGGAATCCAAAAATCATTCTGACCATCTCCATCAGGTGTAAAGAAATTTGGAATTTCAATGTCAATGAACTCCATAAATAAATTCGCTACAACTTCACAGCCATTTTCATCGACCACACGAACTTCATAGGTATCCGTTCTGGAGATATAGAAGGTGTTTTCATTACCATTGTCAATCCCATCAAAGAAGTAGGTATATCCTTCCCTTCCACCACCTACGGTAGCCGTAATCTGGTTGATATTGAGTTGCTCCAATGCGAGGGTCAACGGTTCAAAAGCTTCGATAACGAAGTCGATGGTCTGTATACATCCGTTGGCATGCGCAATGGTAATGTAATGATTGCCCGGGGCTGAATTCCTAAAATCTGGATTCAGTTGGAAATCTGCTGGGTCAACGGAATCCAAGGCATAAAGCACATCGCCAATTACCGTTTCATCCTCTAGCGTAATATTCACAAAGTTCGAAGGAACTGATCCAGAACATTCGTAAACTGGCTCTACCGTAGCGTTTAGGTTGACACCTCTTTCAATGTCAACAACAAGGCTAGTGTCGCATCCATTGGCATCCCGCACGAATACAAGGTAATTACCTGAAGCCATGTCAAAGAAGTCCGTTCGGTCCAACACAAAATCTGAATCGGCATTCGCGTTCAGCGCAGTGCTATACGGTGCGGTTCCTCCACTTATTTGGAGTGATAAGGTTCCGTCTTCACTATCAACACATATCTCAGGCGTGGTGGTTGCGGTTACTGAAAGCATTGTAGGCTCTGAAATGGTATAGTTCAATAATTCAAAACATCCATTTTGATCCTGGGCAATTACCGTATAATCTCCCGGAGAAAGATCCGTAAATGTATTTGTGGACGTAAACCTGTTCAAGTTAGGGGATATCGAATATTGATATCCGCCAGCACCCCCAGAAAGCGTAACCGTGATCTGGCCATCATTTTCACCGGCACAGGTTACATTTAGAATTTCTTCCGTGTAAGCCAGCGGTGAAGGCTCCATTATTTCTACGCGTTCCGCACTTACTGTGCAGTCCTCGCTGGTTGCCTGTACAAAATAAGTGCCGGCCGAAAGATTCCTGAAAACGCCTTGTGCCTGCGGACCTGCAATCCTAGAGCCTGCGCTCAAGGATACATCAGTGTATAGCGCATATTCATAATTACCCAATCCACCATCGGCCTCGGCAAAAATAATGGCCGTACTTTCCGCAGTACAATTTATAAATGCAGCAGAACTATCTACCACAAGGGTAAGTGGCTCTATTGGGTCTTCCATTATCTCGTTGCTTAGTATGGAAGCACAATTAAAGCTGTCCTGTACATAGTAGCGATAGGTGCCCGCGGTTATTGAATTGAAAACATGTGTGTTTGGACCGTTGACACCATTCATTGGTACATACGTAACACCATCAACACTATACCTGTAAGGCGCCGTACCTCCTGTCGCCGTAAGCTGTAGCACAGCATCCGTGGTACAGGTCAGCGGATTCAATCGAATCAATTGTGCCGCTACTTCGGTCGGATCGGTAATTTGAATCCTGTTCGTTTCTGTGGAACAGCCAATATCATCGGTTACCAAAACACTATAGAAGCCTGCACCAAGACCTGTAAAAGTAGGATTAGACCTTCTAACAGATGTTTGTAGGGGAACTGTCGCAGCCATATCGGCATAAACATTCAATTGGTAACGATACACGGGGGATACGTTTCGCGCACCAACGGTTGCCGTAACGGAAGCATCATTGTCTCCGTAACAAACCAGTGTGCTCGCATTCAAAGTGGCAACAATATTATCTGGTCTTACCAAGGTAATGTTGTCCGTAAAATCACAACCAAAGGCATCTGTTACCAAGATATCAAAATCGCCGGCCGCCAAGTTCCTGAAAATAAATGCGGATACGTTATTTTGTGTGTATGCCTGTCCTGTGGCGGTATTGCTTAAGACAATCGTGTAAGGGCCTTGACCGCCTATTGGATCAACCAATAAACTACCTTGGTCATTGGAGCAACTTACACTTGCCTGTTGTACTACCGCTGCCGTAATTGGCGCTTGTGGCGCCCTTACTGTTATGACATTGGAATTTTCCACACAGAAAGGAGCTTGAGTTTGCGTTATCCTCACGTAATAAGCACCGCCAGGCAAGCTTGTTATGATTAACGGTAATGTTGTATCCCCAGCACCTGCTTGTCCTGCAATTGCATTATTGCCAGCATCAAATACTTGATAGGTATACGCACCTGTATAAGGCGAAATTGCTACACTGAAACTACCGTCATCCACACCGTTGTTTAAACATTCCTCATCTGATAATTTGGTAGCTACGACATCCATTTCAATTGGTTCATCAATCGTATGTACTGTATTGATTATACAACCTGTATCCAAGTTGGTTATGGAGATGCTATAATTTCCGGCGCCAAGTCCCGTAAATGATTCTGTGGTATTTGTAGATGCCATCGTTTGGGTGTACGCCACATTAATTCCTGTAACGGTATACTCCAAATTAGGCGTTGCCGTACTCGGATTTAAGGTGACGCCAACCTCAATTTCAGCATCGTTGCCCGGGTTACAGGTAACATCGGCCGTATCCACAACTGTTGGCATACTAATTTGAACAAAAGGAGCTATGGTTTCGGTTTCCACCGGACTTGCGCATCCATTATCGTCAAATGCTGTTATTTCATAAGCGCCACCGGCATAATTGGTTTCAATATACGTGGCGTTAGGTCCATCCTGTACTACAGTACCCAAGGTGGTATTCACGAACCTGTATCTAATGAACGTATTGGAACCTCCACTTAATGTAGCCGTATCTACGGTGATACTTGCCGTATTGGCATTATTACCTGTTGTGCAAGCAAACTCCTCTTTAGTTAAAGTAAAGTTTGATATCACATTGGGCTGCATAATTACTTGTGTAATATCGTCCGTACAACCATTGGGAGAAGAAATCCGTATCGTATAGGTAATCCCTGCAACACTTCCTGTCAAGCCTGTGAAAGCCGCTGTGGCGTTCGTTGTACTGGTTGGAAGAATTGGGAACGTAGCTCCGCTTCCTGGTCCAGAAATTATTGTGAAGCTATAGGGGCCTATTCCATTATCTGGATTGGCGCTTACGCTTATGGTGCCGTCGTCCGCACCATTACAGGTTACGTCTGTAAAATCATCAACTCTAATGTTCGGCAGAATCCTATCTTCTAAACGTTGGGTTGCCGTTACGCTACATCCATGGCCCGTAGCCGTGTCCGTTACGGTAAAGATATAGTCGCCAACAAAGTTGAGTCCGGTGAAAATCCCCGTACTATTGGTATCGTCGGCAGGGTCTGAAATTAAAGTTCCCGGGTACCTAACTTCATAGTCAAAAGCACCTGAACCACCCGTTTGCGTAACCGTGATTTCCCCTCCTGAATTACAATCGATTGTTTTCACAATGGACGCTCTAGGGGCAATTACCTCATAAAGTGTTATTGGAGCACTCGTTGATCCAGTGCAACTAAACTGATCAGAAATTTGAACCGTATAGGAACCTGCACCCAATCCGCTAAAAATAGTTGTGGATTGTGGTGGTCCGAACGGACTACCATTGCGCAACAATTGATAGGTATAGTTGCTGCCTTGGCCTCCTAAAACATTGATAAGCTGTATTTCCCCTGAAAAATCGGTACAGTTAGGTTGATTTATCTGTAAATCTGCCGTAATGGGGTCTGGCTGAACCAGATTAACATTCGGTAATTGAAGCATACAACCACTATTGTCCCTGACCCATACCTGATAATCTGTTCCCGCCGGGGAAGGACTTCCTGCCAGGCCTGTAAACCTTGGGTTGACTGAAAAGGTTGTTGCCATCGTTGGCGCCGGGTCGGATGCCAAGGCCACAAAATATTCATAGCCGCCCCAACCGCCTTGGGTATTTATGATTTCGATAACCCCGTCATTAAAGGCTGGGTCTGTAGCACAAGTAACGGGGGTAACCTGAGTATTTGCCGTTATTGGTCCATTAGGACCGGCGATGGTAAAGTAGTCGCTTGCGGTACAATCTGGATTTGAATCCTGTATTATTTCTACCCGATATTCCCCTTCGCCTATGGCAAATGGACTTGTTGGTCCTGCATTAACGGATGTTCCATTTGCTCCACCAATCAATACATCGTCCCCAACAGCAACCGTTCCTTGCGAATCGTAAATTTGCCATGAAAAACCACCGGTATATGGGTTAACGGGATCATTAATGGTAAAAGTCACCGTGCCATCAGTGCCATCACATATCACATCTGTAGTGGTACTTGTAATCTCAAAATTATTGGGCTCACCAACAGTATGGCGAACGGTGACCACGCAATTGGTGTTCACATTTCTAACTTCAAAATCATGTGTGCCCGTGGCTAAATTCGTGAATACATTGGATGCCGTGAACACACCGGAAGGTAATTCCCTAAATTCATAATTGGCCAAACCAGCTGGCGTACTTGAATCCGTAATAGCACCAAATGCATTTACGGTTATATCCTCGCCACCGTTGGTACATGATATCGTTTGATCTACCGTGATTGTAGCGGGTTGAAGTACATCGAACGGAGCAATACTTGCCATTGTAGTGCCTACACACCCTTGATCATCAAATACATTGATGGTATAATTACCTCCAACAAAATTGGTCTCGATAAATGTTTGGTTGGTACCATCCTGAACCGGTGTTCCGGGGTTTAGGTCATTGATAAATTGATAACGTACATATGTACTTGAACCGCCGCTAACGTTTTGAACCGTAATACGGGCATTGGTAGGATTGTTTCCTATGGTACACCCAAATTCTATAGGGGTGTCCATAGTAACCACGATAGGATTGGGTTCATTTATTATGATTGCAGTACTAGTGGTACTACAATCATTTGTGGCCGTGTTTCCTGTTACCGTAACTTCATAACCAACAGCCGTGGTTGTTGGGGCAAGTCCTGTAAACGTAGCTGAAGTGCTGGAAGTGCTTGTTGGGGTAATGGAAACCGGAGTACCATCCAACGAAGTTATCTCGAAAGTATAAGGACCGGTAGCATTATCCAATACGGATATTGAAATAGTTCCGTCAGCATCACCAATACAGGTAACATCCGTAGCACTAATTGCATCGATTACGGGTATAATTTCAGGTGCTACTTCGATACTAAAGCTTCTTGCGGGGCAAGAAGGCCTATTGGTATCGAAAACTTCTACCGTATAGGTTCCTGCTACCGAGGCTAGATTCCAAACGGTTGAATTTGCCGGGGAAGGAAGCGGGGTTCTTGCTTGATTTACCGGTCCTGTAATTTGATACTCATAAGCACCGGAACCGTTACTTGCCGAAATGGTAATTTCAGCATTGGGAACTACCGTACAGTCCAAAAGTTTGGTCTGCACCGCACTTGCCTGTAAGGTTGGATAAATTTCAGCGGTATCCGTAGCGGTACATCCATTGGCATCAATAATGGCAACAGCATATGATCCTACGGGAACATTATTGAAAACACCTCCATTATTGAGATAGGTACCACCTCCATTGATAGAATACAGGTATGGGGCCAATCCTCCGCTTGCGTTGACGGCAATGCTGAACGGGGTGGCGCAATTGGTTGTCACAACGCTTGTAATCGTAGGGCTTTGCGAAATATTCATCGACACCGTGTGCGATGGCAAACTAGCTACGGGGCAACTGTATTGATCTTCAATTAAAACCGATACATTAAAAGGTGTTGCGGTTGGGTCTACCAAATTGGTAATGGGAACTGCTATAGGATTGTTTGTACTTACAATAGGTGCAATAAAATTAGCACTGCTCAAAGTATAGGTATAGTTACCGCCCCCACCTTGTGGATTCTGTATTTCAATCAATCCTGCATCGGCACAGGTAACGTCGCTTAGTAAATTGGGTGTAAAGGTGATTGGATCCAATACCTCAACCTCAACGTTCTCACTTCCAATTACACAGTTGTTCGGAGCGGCACCCCTAATCTCTACAAAATAGTCGCCACCGCCTAAAGTTGCGGGGGTTGGAACCGTAAAACTATCCCCGGAAGTAAATGCCGCTACAGTACCTGTAGCTACAGAAGTATGTGCCGGACTACCTACCCTGAACAGTTCCCAATCAAAGGTTCCTCCTAATTCACCAGGAGTATCCTCGGTAACCGTATAGGTAATTTGACCGTTGGTAAGTCCGTCACAAGTTGGCGTGGCTACGCCATCGATTTGTACCGGAGGCGGTGCTACGTCATTAACGTTTACGCTACTTTGACGAACACATCCTGGGGGTCCGGAAGAATCCCTAACGTAAAACACGTAGGTACGTCCAGGAACCAATCCAGCAAAAACATGACTTCCAGGCGTCGGCGCAGTCCACGCAGCGGTAGCCGGATTGAAATTAACCGGGTCTTCGGAAAAAGTATATTCATAAGGAGAAACCCCAGCAGTACCTTGTACGGTAACCTGTAGGTCGTTACAATCAATAATAATGGCTGCAATGGTAATATCCAAATCATCCAAAGGATATGGTATGGTATACCTTGGTAGGTCTGTTTGGCAGTTTGTACCCTGCACCCTTATGGATGGGAATACTTCTGTCCCAGAGGCAAAGCTCACCCCTACGAAGGTGTCTGATAATCCCCAAGTAGTACCGCCATCCGAGCTAAATTCCAAGGTGCCCAATGTTGCTGGGTAATTGATAAATTCAAACCCGTATAAATTTGGGTCTGGATCACAGCCTGGAGGTAAGATGGGGCTTATGTCTGCGGTAAGTTCATCTGGATTATTAATGGTTACCGGGGTCTCTGTGATGTCACAACCGTTGGCATCCGTTACAATTACCGTATAATTTCCGGCAGTAAGATTGAAATAGGTTCTTGTGGAGCTAACTACATTGGTATTGGTCTGGTCCGCTGCACCGCCATTATCCAAATCTATAAGTTGAATGGTGTAGGGTGCATCGCCAGAAGTAATGTTTACGGCAATCGATCCCGGACCATTATAGCATTCAGGATCTGTAGGTGTGGCCGTGAAAACTAAGGCTACCGCAGGATTGACCGTAACCGTCTCCATGTAATTACAGGCATCAGGTGCAACAGCAAAATTATCGCGCAGGTAAACATCATAATCCCCTTCATTACCGGTTGTGACTGCGAAACTATTGGAAGCCCCAAAATCAGCAAATACTGGAGCAGAACCGGTGGGCATAAAAGCATAGGAATAATCACCGTCGCCACCTACGGCATTGACCGTAATACTCCCGTCTGCACAGGAACTGATATCAACTACATCAATCGAGGCATTCAAGCTTGGATTGAGTGTAACCGTTTGCGAATTGGATGCCAGTGGGCAACCAAATTGGTCCCGTACCTCAACAGCATAGGTTCCATCTACCAAATTTTGAAAGTTATAGCTAGTTGCCGTTGCCGGTGTAGGCGTTCTCCACGGCCCTCCATTGATTCTAAATTGATAACCACCATTTCCAGCGCTTACATTTATGGCAATTGTCCCATCATTATTTCCTGTATAACAGGTCGTTGGCGTTGCTGTAAAAACAATAGTCGCGGGAGCCGTAACCGTAATAGGAGCATCAATGGCATCCGTGCAATTGTTCGAGTCCCTAACCCTTACAATATAGTCCCCGGCAAGCGTAATATTATTGAATACCCGATTGTTACCATTGGTTAAAAAATCATATCCTGCAATGATATTGCCTAAACCATCCTCCAATTGGTAGTTGTAGGTTGGTGTTCCACCAGCGGCACTGGCGGTAATTGTTGCGCCAGTGTTACAAGTGATTTGAGTGGTCACCGTAGCAGAAGCGATTACTGCGGCCGGTTCTGTGAGTGTTTGGCTCAAGGAAACTGTACATCCCGTAGGGTTGTTAACATCCCGTACCACAATCGCATGGGCTTGGGCATTTAAGCCGGTTATTTGCTGAGGCGTTGTAAAAGGTCCATTATAAGGTGCTCCATTTACACTGTACTCGTAGCCGCCAATACCAAAATTATCCGCGTTTATGGTAATGGTCCCTGTACCATCGCTGTTACAGTCTAAATTGTCAAATGCGGTTACAGCAGCTTCAAAGGCATTCCCATTTTCTATGATTACAGTGGTGTCCACATGGCAATCCGTACCATAGGTAACTCGCAAGATGTGTGATCCAACAGCTAAAGTGTTGAAAACGTTGGCTGTAGCACTCGGACCCTGAGCGGATCCATCCACTATATATATATACGAAGCGTCGAAGGGCGTAATCGTCACATTGCCCGTACCATCGCAGTTGTAATCTACCGTATAATCAATAATAGGGGCAACTGGCAATGGATTGATCGTAATCGTAGGCAGCGTGATAAAACACCCTGTTGCATTTGCGTCACGCACCCGTACGGAGTAGGTATTATTATCTAAATCCGTGAACACATGACCCCCCGTTGTACTTGCCGTCCACGCACTTCCATTAATGCTATACTGGTAGTTTCCAGAACCACCCGATGTAGGGGTTACACTACCCACGGTAATTTGTCCTAATTGCGCGCACGTATACTCTTGGGTTTGTAATGCTTCCGCAACCAATTGTGCCGGCTCGTTTACAATTACGTTCTGTACGGTAGATTCACACAAATTGGCATCCCGTATCCTAACCGGATACGTCCCCGCAGTTAGGTTGGAAAAATTGGTTCCCGTTACATACGTGGAACCCCCATCCAAACTGTAGGTATAAGGGCCTTGTCCCCCAGAAATCAATGTAATGGCGATGCTACCATCAGTACCCCCAAAACAAGAGACGTCGGTTGGGGTTGGGGTGAAAGCCAAAGGAGCATCCATTGTTATTGTTATTGGAAACATAGCTTCACAATAACCTGAAACGGAATTACCATTGTTATCGCGTACGTAAACATCATAAGTACCCGGTGTAAATCCTAATATAGGATTCGTAACGCTAAAAGAGGTATCCGCAGGAGTGTTGCCGCTAGGTACTATGGAGTATACATAATTGAGGTCCCCGCCATTAGCCGTAATGAGTATATCCGTATCCGTCCCACAAGCGGTTATATTTTGCGCTGTTGCAGATACCGTAAGTTGAGGGTCAATAGTGACCGTTTCAGTGGCCAAGGCTACAGGGCAGCCAGATTGGTCCCTTACGTCAATATCAAAGCTTCCGCTAGAAAGTCCGTTGAACGTGTAGCTCGTTGCTGTCACGGGGGTTGGTGTCAACCATGGCCCTGCGTTGATTCTAAATTGATATCCCCCGTTACCGTCGGTTACATCGACTTGTATCGATGCTGTATTCCCTCCGCTGTAGCAAGATGTTTCGGTGACATTGAAGGCAACTGCGTTCAATGGTGCTATTGTTAATGGTGCTGCGGTTTCCTCACAAGAATTGGCATCCCTAGTCCTCACAACATATGTTCCAGCTGAAAGCCCTGAGAAAAATCGATTGTTCCCATTGGTGGCAAAGTCAAAAAGGCCGATGATGCCTCCGCTGGTATCCTCCAATTGATAGGCGTAGGCAGGTGTCCCGCCAGTGGCGGTCGCCCTTATGGTCGCATCAGTGGTACAGCTTAATGCCGTGGTTATCGTAGAAGCTACCGAAAGCGGGGTAGGTTCTGTTATCGTTTGGGTTACCGAAGTGGTACATGTAATTTCATCCGCTTTCCGTATCTGGACGGTTTGGCTTCCCGCCCCAAAAACCGGGTTTGTGGTTACAGGCGAACTTAGGGAAGGAATCCATGTAGTTCCGCCGTCTACGGAATATTCAAAACCTGCCGTAGCATCAAAATTTTCGACCTCAAAGGTTATGGTCCCATCGGATAACCCGTTACAGGATACATTGGTGGAACCTCCTATTGAACTCGCAAATACATTACCTGCAACTACGGTAACAGGCGTTTCAACAAATAGCTCACAAACCTCTGGGATTTGGAAAATTTCTATATCGTCTATCGCCAAGTCGTTTCCGCTATTTCCTATTTTTTCCGTTCTTATTACGAAATCCAAGCTCGTGTTTGCTCCGGGGTCAAGATCTGTTGTAAAAAGTTCCCAGTCATTTGGCCCGGTATTTTTAGGAATGTCCCCTGTACGGATCGATTGAATGACAGCTCCTCCCGGAGTTCTAATTTCAATGGTCAGATCTGGGTCTAATTGTGTATTGCCGGTTAACCCATTTAAAAGATTAAAGATGTGAAGGCTTATCCTCAACGGTCGGTTGGGAATAACGTCGTTGATAGGTTTGGTATAAATTATTTGCCCCGGGCTAGGAGTTCCCACATTGATTACTAAAAATCGGCCATTGGGGTCAGAAGGGTTGGTATGATCATTTGGGTTCACCCAAGCTCCGAAAGGAGCTACGATTCTATTGGTTACGCTATATTGGAAATCATTTATGTTTCTATTACTATCACCTCCGCCGGCAGTACTTGTCGTTTGGTCCTCGTAGGCATAGCCCCTAGTATCGGGACTTGGAATAGTTCCGTTACCTACCCCAAAGTCCTCTGAAAGCAATAAACTGGGCGTGGGGGGTGTTTGTGAGGCATAATAGGTTGTTACGGTGTATGTGCCTGGTCCTACATTACCAAATACATTGCTGTCTTCGGGTGTATTAAACGTACCGTCCAAAGCGTACCTGTAGTTATATCCTGCAATACTTGGAGATGCGGTTATCGTCCCCGTCCCATCACAGTTATAGGAAACCTCTGGTGTCAACGTAACATTTGGAGGTGTCGGCAAACCTTCTACGGTAACATCCATAGGAAACGAACAGGAACCATCTCGTACAAATACCGTATAATCTCCCGGTGGTAATAACTGTGTTGAACTAGTGCCCCAGGTAGTACCGCCATCAAAGCTATATTCATAAGTCCCGGACCCGCCCACAACGTTGGTAATACGTACTTCTGCACCATTGGGGTCACAAGTGGCGTCCCTAGACACACCGGCAGACGCACTTAATGGAAAAGGCTGGTTTAGCACATATTGTTGCGAAATATCGCAACCGCTGCTATCCAATACCCTAATATCGTAATTTCCTGCTGAAAGATTTACAAATTGATTTGTGGGTTGGTAACTAGTGCCCCCATCGATGCTATATTGAAATGGACCAACGCCACCAACTACGTTAATGGTTAATTCGCCATCGGCATCTCCGGTACATGACGGTTGAACTTCCGCAATTGTATCTATCGTCAAGCCTCCATTGTCATCTATAGTAACTGGAGCTGAAATGGAATAACAGTTGTTCGCATCAATGACGATGAACTGGTATGTACCATTCTCACCTGGGAAATATTCATCGGTCCCATCATCGTCAGTATCCCTCCAGCCAAAGGAAAATGTAGTATCCACTTGATAGGCATTTGGGTCTATATTATCGATGATTTCCTGTTCCGTAGGCGAGCCTCCAGGGCTATGTAGCAACGTACCGTCCTTGCTCCAAATGGCAAATAGAAAATCTGGATTTCCCTGACCTCCGGTACGTGTTAATTCTATACTTCCCGCAGTACAACCAATATCCGCAATCGTAACAGCGGAAAGTGTTGGGTCTGGAATACGATCAATAGTCATGGACTGTACATCCACACAACCATCATCCGTTCTGGTTACTATAAAATAGTTTCCGGCATTTATGTTATTGAACGTATAGGTATTACTGGGCTGGGCTGTTTCGCTATCTACCAAAGTACCTCCCGGGTGCCCTACATAGGATGGTGATGCCGGCGGTGGTGTACCGTCGTCCAATCTAAGCTCATACGCGTAATTGGGCAATACATTGTTGGCGTTTATCTGTACGCTACCCAATGAATTACAGTTCGCATCTGTAGTGATAAGATCCACTTGCAATGTCCTGTTTAAAATCCCAATATCCGGAGTGCTGAAAATACAGGCGCCAGGTATAGGAATTTGTGTTGATGGGTCTAATTGTACAACTTCTACCCTATAGGCACCATTACTGGTGAAATCAAAACTAGGACCGTTATTGGCGCTAAATGGAATTACGATGGCGTTGGAGCTTACATCCACTAATTGGTATCCATATGCGTTGCCTAAATTGGTAATAGTGATATTTCCTTCCGTTTCGCAAACTACGTTACGGGTGTTGTACTGTATGTCCAGATTATTCTGAAATACATCAAAATAGAAACGGCTCACACAACCATTTTGATACCGTATGGATAAACGATATTTCCCCGCGGTATCTGCCGTAAAATCACTGCCCGTACCTACTTGATTCCAGGTACAGGTCAAATTTCGGTTTAAGCAATTTTCTGGTTGTACAGCGCAGCTAGTTTCATCCAAACGTTCCCAAAACAAGCCTTGGGCATCGGATATGTTAACCTGCAGCAATTGCGAATCATTGATGCCGCAAAGTGCAATTTTAGGGAACTGGGTAGTTCCGTCGTTACAATCTACAACAATTTCACCTTGAATATCATTGGTTGGATCTGTGTCTGTATTACTTGCATTGAAGAAATCAATAATTGGATTGGTCTGTGTAGTGCCAAAACGTTCTACCGTAATAATTTCCATAAACCCTTTACATGGATCGGCGATTTGTTTGTCAACGATATAAACCCCAACCTCGGTTACCAAGATTGTACTGGGGTCATTATCCGGATTTCCATCCTGGCCCGTAATATTTATGTCCCCTGCATCAATGAGTCCGTCTTCGTTTACGTCCAAATACCAAACATAATTATCAAAACCGTCCCCAGAATCCAAAACAACATTATCACCGCAGAGTTGCGCCGTTCTAGAGAAATTACAGGAAGAAAGATCATCCAATAAAAAGTTGGTAGCGCCGGGGGTAACGAAGCCACAGTTATCAAAATCGGACACACTGGGGTCGTCCGTTATTGTTGCACTGTTTATATCACCCTGATAGGTGGAATATGCCAAATTTTGAATAAGGTCTGTACAGGCATCAACGAAGTCAAAACAGTTTTCCGCCACCTCTACCCGCATTCGAATGGAGTAGGTTGGTCTCCCCATACGCACTAAATTATCCGGGATGGTAAACGTGATTTCATTGGTGGCCAAATCAACCACATGGGTTACCCCTGGGGCGCCCGATACATCCACACTTACAAATTCTGTGTTAATCGGCAATACATCCCTAATGGTATAGCCCACGGCATCATCGTTTCCTAAATTTCTAAAAGACAGTACATAGTCCAATGTTTGGCCCAGGTTAACGCCTGCTCCAGTAATATCATTACCCGCAATATCTTCCACTCTTTTTTCAAGAACAATATTGGGTTCGATTATTTCAACTGAAAATGTAGCCAGAAAAGGTCCGTAACCATCCCCACTGGATGTAAAGCGCAAGGTTGCTCCACTTTCACCATTCGGCAAAATAGTTTCATTGGGGTTGTTCAGGTTAAAAAGGTCCAAATCCGTTCCCAAGGTATTTGTTCCATAAGGGGTACGGGTAGGCACTTGGGCCCCGTTGGTAGAAATAGTAGAATTGAAAAAATTATTTGCAGGGTTTAATCCCGTTGTAAGGTTGGTAAAGCCAGAAGCTGAGTTTAGGTCTGCGCGCATAAAAAAGCGGTCATTGCTAATGCCCCTGTCGCCCTCCAAAGCGGCAACACCAATTCTTGCACGCACCGGGAAAGGCGCTGGAAGCGTCCTAAAACCATTGACATCCACATCAACATTGCCAACAGAACCGGAGAGGCCCGCATAACCGTCAAAGGTGGAAATAAACTTACCAGATTCATTCGGGTTTTCGTATATAATCACCATGACCCAACCCGCAGAGCTTGAACCATTCCTTCTCCCTCTCGTAGCCCTAACATTCGCAGCGGTGTACTCACCATTTGGATTTGGGTTTGAACGCACTAAATCCGTAATGTTCTTATAACAAATTACGGGAGCGTCCTTTACAAAATTGGTTGGGTTTGCCGGATCATAACCATTCATGATAATATCATCCTCCTGCCCTACTGGGTCTGGATTATCATCAGCAACCAAATCTACATACGCACCTCCAGGAACCCTAAATTTTATCTCGTTCCACTCCTCTATTCTTGGCGTTCCGGTAAAGGGTGCGCCACCATCCGTACTGCGCTCGTTGGGATAGGTTCCGGCCCAGTATAGCCCGGCGTACCTGACTTGGGAACACGCTGGGTCTGCCATAGTAAGCTCGGCACTACTTGAACTAAATGTGGTAGGGTCGCTATCAATATCGATATACTCCATCCACAACGAATTATTATTCGCATTGCCATTATAGGGTGTGTTAGCTTCACTAGGATTTGCTTGTGAGGCCCTATTTAAAATGTTGTTCCCAACAAAAATAATATCGCCACGAACCTCAATATTACCACCGGCAAGTCTGGGCGTAAATGGAACATATTCTTGCGCATTTGTATATAGAATACCTGCAATAAAAAGAAAAAATAAAACTGCAAAGTTTCGTTTTAAAATTGTTTGGGTCATTTTACCTATGCTAAGTGGTGTGGAAAAAAAAGTATTTATAACTAGTCTGGTCATGCTATTTTCTTAGTGGAGCCTTCAAGTTGTGCGATTATGTGCTGAAATCGCTTCATACGGAATTCTCCAATAACAAATATTGGTCTTAGGTACTAGGTGGAAAATTTAATGTTGTGGTATGATGGGTTTCTGTTGTGAAACACCAATTAGAATAGGTGTGTATTCTTTGTACAGCCTAATTTCATTGCCATTTACAGCTTCTAATTTCAAGTGCTATTTCTTTTTTTCTGGAGGAATCCAGTAAGAAATGTACTAGAAGATAGCAATTGGATGCACTTAAAATTGTGCAGACCGGTGCACCTACAAAACCTATTTTTACAATTAATGTAAAGAAATAAGAAGTAAAAATTCCTTCAATATCATTGAAGGAAAATTTCTAGAACCATTTCATTTTAGAGTTGGATACTGTTCCAAGTATTAATAAAAATCAAGCAAGCAATAGCGGGAACATTTAACTGCATGCTATTGACGAATCAGGATAACCTGAACCAAAGCAAGCGTAAAATTGAATTGGTTGGTATTTATTTTCCTGGCCTATGATTCATTTTTTATGAATTGGGTATAGGTTATGGTTATGCCATTTGTTCGTCGCTTACACGCATAATCCACATTTTGTCATTGTAAGCGTCGTTGAGTTTGGAGTAATACGACAATAGCGCATTTGTCCACGAATCGTGTTTTTTGAGATACACATACCTATAATTGTTCTTTGGATTGATAAAGTAACTAGCGCTTAAGCCATAGGAGTTTAAAAGCTTTACAAACCTATTTGCATTGTTAGGGTTGGCAAATACATTGGCAATAAGATAATATCCAGAACCTGCGCCTTCTATGACATAGGTTTTGGGCTCGGCCTCATTGGCGGCAACTTTATCCTTTACCACAACATTTTTACGGAGCACATCGGCATCATACTTTGCGGACTTCTCTTTAAGTTTATTAACATTATTTACATAGGCCTCATTGGTGTAGGTGTTGTCCACGTTCATAATCCAGGTATCCCCGTCGTACGAACCGTTTAAATTGGAATAATGTGCCGCTTCCGCTTCCGCAAAGGAATCGTAACGTTGTAGGTAAACATATTTTAGACCGTTCACCGGATTGTCAATATAATCTGGGTTAAATCCTTGATCGGATAAGGTGTTGAGGAATTTATCCATATACTGCCCACCCTTGTACACGTTGGCCACAATATAATAGCCATCTGTAGCAGTTGGCAAATTTTTAAACTTTTTACTTTTAACCTTATCCTGTGCCTTTTTTGTGTTGTTCGTCACCAAGGCGTCCTGGACTGTGGTCTTCACTGCCGCAACTTCCTTGCTTTTTATGCTATTTTGTTTTTTGTTGTCTGCTGTTATTGCCGCCAAACGATCGGTCTCTGTTTGATTTCCAGGAAGTACCGTTGGGTTAGCACCACCATCGTTGGAAGGGTTTTGAGTTACAGCTATAGCAGTCTCTGAATCACTATCCATAAAGAGTTCTTTTGCCCGTTGTTCAAGATCTGGTCGGTCCCCATTGGTCTCGTTGCGTACCATACGCATTACCATCTCAAAACGCCGTTCCAAATCGCCTTGCCGAATTGCTTCAAGAGAATCTTGACGGAACATCAATTCCTCGATGATAGCGTCGTTTTCGGCCAATTTCCGTTTCAATTCCTCTATTTCCTCATTCGTAGCAATGTTATCTGGCTCCGACAGGTTATCAACTAAATCATCTTCATAATCATCCTCTAACATGACACGATCTTCCGTTAGATTGGGAGTAAACGAATAGGCGACCGAAATTTCGTGGGTAACCCCAAAATTATCGAAATTGTTGGAAAGGCCTTTTTCCATGGTATACCCTAATGAAATTCTACGGTTTAGATTAAAGCCTACACCGGCGGCGGCACCATAAAAACTATCATAGCCCCCTTGTAACCATCCCAATTTGGGAAGGTCTAATATTAAACTCCCGCCCAAGGTAATATCTTCCTCGCCCACTTTTCGAACGCGTGCCAAAGGCATTAAGCGTCCTTCCTCAAAAATTCCAGACTGAATTTCAAACTGATGGGTATATTGCAAATGCCCTGAATACGTTTTGTCCTTAAATTCTGTGAGCGATTCACTGGTTTTGAGATTATAATCAAAAAGATTTTCGGCAAACAATCCAAAATCGAACTTCCCATAAGAAAGGTTGAAACCGGGTTGAAACGATATTAGGTTCTGGTCCTGCAATCCCGCAAGAAAGGGATCTTGTTCCACCGTGGTGGCCCTGCCTAGGTCAAAGCCGCTATTGTAATACGAAACGTTGGCGCCAAAAGTGAAATTACTCTTATCGCTGAGTTTAATACCATATGCGTAGTTGGCCAATAGACCAAAGTTGCTTAACGTTCCCCTACGTTGGGTATATAAACTAAGACCGAGACCTGTTCTATCACTAATACGACCGCTATAGCTTAAAAAGTAGTTTTGATTGTTATCATCAAACTGTACCGATTGGTTTCTGTGTAACAGGTTGATGTAGGACTTATCTTCCCTTACCGTCGAAAAGGTAGGGTTAATTAAAAAACGGTTGTATTTTAAGAGGTTCTGTGCTGGAACGTCATAAGATACAAACGGATTTTCCTCTTGTGCAGCGACCTTGAAAATCGCCAACAAAAATAACAATAGGTATAAAACACTTTTCTTTAGCATGGTGGGCTTAACGTATTACTGTGATAGTGCCCTGTTTGAGCACCTCACTGGCATTCCTTATCTTATAGTAGAACACCATATTTTGTTTTGTGAACGCAGTAGCTGACTGCGGCCAGTTATTTTTATAATTGAATTCATTAATGATTTCCTGTCCCTGCTCATTGTAAATGATCACATTTACATCTGCCTTGTTGGAATAAGAATTAGGTATAATCCATTGGTCATTGATACCATCTCCATTTACGGTAATTACATTAGGAACTTTAAACGTGTCCAGAAAAGTTACCGCTACGCTGCGTATGATTTCACAATTGTCGATAGAAGCGATCAGGGTATAATTACCCGCCTCAGAAAATGTAACACTACTAGCGTTGGCTATTTCTACATTTTCCGTATTTAACCATCTATAGGCAGTTCCCCCGCTTGCTGTTACCGTTCTTGACGTGCCTTCCGGTAAAACGATTTCAGTACCGGGGTCAAGGGTAATCAAGTTTTCATCCAATGGAGTGATTATAATTTCATTGGATATTAAAGAGCACCCGTCCCTGTCCAAGACCAACCGGTATGTTCCTGTTTGGTTTACGGTAAACGTACTGTCCGTGGTGTTCATGGAGGTGCCGTCTACTTCCCATCGGAAGCTTGCTGTACTTAAATCTGTGGTCGTACTTAAGGTAATCGTTTCGCCGGCGCTACAATATACCGTAGAAGAACTGCTAATACTTACTGTTTCACTGGTCAATAATTGGGCCGTAAGGGTGTTGGATGTTTCGTTGAAACTTTCTATGGTCCCCTCCAAAATATAATCTCCGTTCTCCAAATTGGAAGCAAGGCTTATATTCTTGTCATTGGCGCCTGAAACCGCGGCTCCATCTTTCTGCCATTGGTAGGTGAAAGAATCAATCAAGGCCGTAGTAACATCGGTCTTTGAACCATCAGAAGCTATTGCGTTTATTGTTTGCACCCCTAAGGTGGTACTGGTTGATGTACAGGAGGTGTACGCACCCGTGTAATCTATAACCAGTTCAAATGAAGTTGGAGAAACAATAGTCGTCGTTTCGGAATTTTTTGAGCTTAAAGCACAGCTTCCGCCAGATTGTGTTACCTCTGCATAATATGATCCAGCTTGATTAGCAGTTAATGAACTATTGGTTTCGCCACTAAGCTGTACTCCATTTCTAAACCATTTAAAGCTAGGATTATTAGCGGTTGTGGAAACAGATAGTACCTGCGTTTGTAACGGAAGCAATACCATGTTCGTTTCATTATCGACGGTTACTGTGTAGGCATCGGAGTTGGTGATGTTCACGGCTTCTGAACGTTCTTTACAAATACCCGTCCCAGAGATTTCTACGGCATACTCACCCTCAAAACCAACAACTGCCCCATTAACGGTATACGATGTAGCAATGGCGCCAGGTATGGCGGTGCCATTCTTAAACCATTGGTAGTTCCATGCTGCATTTGTTTGATTGATGCTTAAGGTTTCACTCTCGGTACTACATAGCGCTGTCTTGGTTGGCGGTGTTACCGCTATGGCATTGCCAGAGGCGCCAATGGTAACATCGACAATATTCGAATCTGTATTTCCAGACCCGGTACAAATTGGACCATAATCAATATAGACACTATACATTCCGGTTTGGGCAACGGATAAGGTGTGCCCCTTCTGCCCCGCCAACTCGGTTCCGCTCCGGTACCAAATATACTGATAGGTTTCCGGGTTGCTAATATTATCAACTTGCAGCGTAATCGGGTTTGTGCTACAAACACTCCCCGGAGGTACCCCGTTGCCAAGTTCACTAATATTAAGATTGCTGGTAACATCCATAAAGTACATGCTATAGGCTGGGGAAGCGGTTCCAATCTTCACGGGATCCGTACTACGTACCCGCATTCTATATCCTTGACCCCGTGTATCGGTTGGTATGGAAAAACTGATATCAAAATCATTCACCGAATTTTTATCAGTTATGGTCTGCAATGTTTGCGGACTTGAAAAACTACCGCTACCATCTGAAAGCTCCAGAATAAATTGATTTCCGGTGTTCGCCGTTCCCGCCCAGGTAATGTTGACAAAATATTCATTAAAGCCTCCATTGCCCGCACATATAGCGGTCCAGGGAGAATTTCCTGCCAGATTGGGGTTATCTGCAGGTTGGGGCGCATTGATTACAATAGCTTGGGCCGATAATTGAACAAGGCCAAACAGCATAAAGATTGCGCTAAAAACGTAATTTTTGGTAAAGGTTTTCATAAGTATGTGTAGTTATGGGGCCACTACGGTTGACTATAACGGTTTCCTAAACTTTTTATTTCACCATATAACCATAGACAAATATGTTATTAATCACGATGAAAAGGAATTTATTGTTGTCGGAAGGAACATTTCTGTTGTGAAATGCATTTTATGTAAGGTGTATCTATTTTAAACCTCCCAATTACGGCATTTTTGCTACTTTTGTGGCCAGAAATAAAACGACATGAGCGAGACATCAAAGTCTTTAAATTTTATTGAACAGATTGTTGAGGAAGACCTTAAAAATGGATATACCACGGACCAGCTCCGTTTTAGATTTCCACCAGAACCCAATGGTTACCTGCACATTGGACACGCCAGTTCCATATGTCTTAATTTTGGCCTTGGTCTACGGTATAATGCACCAGTTAACCTCCGGTTCGATGATACCAATCCCGCTAAGGAAGAACAGGAATTTGTTGACGCCATTAAAAACGATGTTGAATGGTTGGGATTTCAGTGGGATACCGAGCGGTACGCGTCTGATTATTTTCAGCAACTTTTTGATTGGGCGGTTCAACTGATAAAAGAGGGTAAGGCCTACGTAGATAATCAGTCCTCTGAGCTTATGGCGCAGCAAAAAGGCAGCCCTACAGAACCAGGTACAGATAGTCCAAACAGAAATAGGAGCGTCTCGGAAAATCTAATGCTTTTCGAAAAAATGAAAGCTGGGGATTTTCCTGAAGGAAGTCATGTTTTAAGGGCCAAAATCAATATGGCCTCCCCTAATATGCTTATGCGAGATCCCATCATGTACCGTATTTTGCACAAGGCGCACCACAGAACAAATACCGATTGGTGTATTTATCCGATGTATGATTGGACCCATGGTGAAAGTGACTATATAGAGCAGGTATCCCATTCCCTATGCACCCTAGAATTTGCAATGCATCGCGAACTTTACGATTGGTTTTTGGACCAAATTTACGACCCTGCCAAGATTAGGCCAAAACAGCGGGAATTTGCCCGTAGAAACCTGAGCCATACGGTAGTTAGTAAACGTAAACTATTGCAGTTGGTTGAAAAAGGCTATGTTACCGGATGGGACGATCCCCGCATGCCAACCATCTCAGGTTTGCGACGAAGGGGGTATACCCCAGCGTCTATCCGAAATTTTGTCGATACCATTGGAATCGCAAAACGTGATAACCTTATTGATGTTTCCTTGTTGGAATTCAACATTCGCGAAGACCTCAACAGAACCACACATAGGGTAATGGGCGTTTTAAATCCATTAAAATTGGTGATTACCAATTATCCCGAAAACAAAACAGAACTGCTTGAAGCGGAAAACTCTCCAGAAGATGACGCGGCCGGCTTTAGGGAAATTCCATTTTCAAGGGAACTTTTTATTGAGCAGGAGGACTTTAAAGAAGAGGCCAATAAAAAATTCTTTCGTTTAAAATTAGGAGGCGAAGTACGTCTAAAAAACGGCTATATCATTAAAGCTGAAAGCTGCACAAAAGATACCGAAGGGAATATTATAGAGGTGCAGTGCACCTATGACCCAAAAAGTAAAAGCGGCAGTGGAACCGAGGAGAGTTTGCGTCGCGTAAAAGGAACCTTACATTGGGTCTCGATTGAACATGCCGTTAAAGCGGAAATACGTCTTTACGACCGCTTGTTTACCGATGAGAGCCCAGATACGCATAAAGACAAGGATTTTTTGGATTTTATAAATCCGGAATCCCTCCAAGTCATTACCGGTTATGTTGAACCTGGACTTAAAAATGCAAAACCCGGGGAGCGTTTTCAATTTCAACGTATCGGTTACTTTTGCGTTGATCAAGATACCACAACGGAAAACCTAGTCTTTAATAGAACCGTAGGTCTGCGTGATTCTTGGGCTAAAATTCAAAACAAAAACTGATTCCGCTTTCAGAATTAGACCTCACTCTGGTCTAGGATAAAAGTGAGGTCGTTTTGCTTCTAAATAGCACCCCAGCAAGAAGGCTCGTAGAATTAATGTCTACGAGCCCTTTTTTCATAAAATACCAATTAGTCTCGCAATTTTATGGTGCATGGCGCAACTCCAACACGTTTTTTTAGTCTTTGGTTTTAGGCTTATTGGTCTTCTTCATGCTTTCCCCAATCATGTTACTTGCTGTAAAGCTGGCTACCATGTTGTTTAGCATATCGCTACCCGCCTGAGGCGAATTGGGGAGCAGAATCAAATTCGTATTCGTTTCTTCCCCTATACTCTGTAGCGTATCATAATGCTGTGTTACCACAATAAGCGCAGAAGCCTCCTGCGAATTAATGCCCACTTTGTTCAATACCTCAACGGATTCCTCCAGCCCCCGTGCAATTTCCCTTCGTTGATCTGCAATACCTTGTCCTTGTAGCCGTTTGCTTTCCGCTTCCGCTTTGGCCTTTTCCACAATCAATATACGAGCGGCATCCCCCTCAAACTGTGCGGCAGTTTTTTGGCGTTCAGATGCGTTAATCCTGTTCATGGCCTCCTTAACCTGTGCGTCTGGATCAATGTCCGTAACCAATGTTTTAATGATGTCATATCCATAATCCAACATTGCATCTTGCAATTCACCTTTTACGGCAATAGCGATGTCGTCCTTCTTAACAAACACATCATCCAATTTCATTTTGGGTACCTCGGCACGTACCACATCAAATACATAGGATGTAATCTGTTCGTGTGGGTACTCCAGCTTGTAAAATGCATCATATACCTTTTCCTTAATGACAACATATTGAACAGAAACTTTAAGTTTTACGAAAACATCATCCAGTGTCTTTGTTTCTATAATAACATCTAACTGTTGTATTTTGAGCCCTATTCTTGCAGCGATTCGCTGTACAAAAGGAATCTTGAACTGTAATCCAGAGTTGCGCACACTTGTGAACCTACCAAAGGTTTCAATAAGCACTGCGGTTTGTTGTTTAACGATAAACACCCCTGAAAGAATGGTTATAATGACAAAAAAGAATATTGGAATCCAAATAAATGCGCCCATAGTAACTACGTTTTAGTGTGAATTAGTTAAGGTACAAAACCCCTTGTTCATTTGTAGCAAAAAGAATGCTTTTGTTACATTCGCTTGATTTATAAGCCTACCTTACCCTTTAAATTTGAAATTGTGCTAACGACCGTACATCCAAAATTGCCCATGCGCAATAAAAAAACCACACTAGCGTATTATACGGCAACTTTGGGTTTTTCTGTATTTGGATCATTGCATCACGAAGCATACCTAATGCTGGAAAAAGAAAATATTCAATTGCATTTCTTTCTTTTTGAGGCCCTTAATCCAAAAAAAAATTATGGTCAGATATACATTCGCACTACAGATATAAAAGTATTATATGAGGAATTGGTAAAGCGTAATGTTTCCATACACCCGAACGGAAAATTGGAAGCAAAACCGTGGGGGCAATTGGAGTTCTCTTTGCTAGACCCAGACACCAATCTAATAACCTTTGGCCAACATATTGCCTGAGCCGCAAGGAATGCACTGTATCCATTTTTTAAGTCTTGTATACGCCCAAAGCCCTCTGCGCCTAGATACTGGCTGTACGGTACAAAAAAGGCAGCTTATTCCTAAGCTGCCTTTTTCTATGTGGGGTTAAGTTTACTTTTACTTCTTTACCTCGTAACGGTCAAGATCCATTACTTTGGCCCAAGTCCTAACAAAATCACGAACAAATTTCTGTTTTGCATCGCTAGTTGCATACACTTCTGCCATTGCACGTAATTCAGAATTTGAACCGAATATCAAATCAACTCTTGACCCTGTCCATTTCTTACTGCCTGATTTACGATCGCTGCCTTCAAACACGGAGTCATCCTCAGAAACTGATTTCCAAGTGGTCCCCATATCCAATAAATTGACAAAGAAATCATTAGTAAGTGCTCCAGGTTTATTGGTAAAAACACCATGGTCAGACCCATCATAATTTGTGTCCAAAACGCGTAGTCCACCTACCAATACGGTCATTTCAGCTGGGGTTAAGGTCAATAGATTGGCTCTGTCCACCAACAATTCCTCTTCTTTGATAGAGAATTTTTGCTTGGCATAATTACGGAAACCATCTGCACGCGGTTCCAATGCCTCAAAGGCCTCTACATCGGTCATTTCTTGGGTTGCATCGGTACGCCCGGGCGTAAATGGTACTTTAGTATCATGCCCTGCATCTTTAGCGGCTCTTTCTACTGCTGCAGCGCCGGCCAAAACGACCAAATCTGCAAATGAAACTTTTTTATTACCTGTTTGCGCATCGTTAAATTCTTTTTGGATACGCTCTAAGGTGTCGATTACCTTGGCCAATTGGGCCGGTTTATTAACTTTCCAATCCTTTTGGGGAACTAAACGAATACGGCCACCATTGGCCCCGCCTCGTTTGTCAGAATCCCTAAAGGTAGAAGCAGAAGCCCATGCTGCAGAAACCAAGGCCGAAACCGATAAACCTGAAGCAAGAATATTTTTTTTGAGCCCTTCAGCATCACTGTCGTTTATCAATTCATAGTCGACCGCAGGTACTGGATCTTGCCATAGCAGTTCCTCTTGAGGTACTTCTGGTCCTAAATAGCGTGAAACCGGCCCCATATCCCTATGCGTTAATTTAAACCACGCACGTTTATATGCATCAGCAAACTCCGCTGGATTTTCCAAGAAATGTCTTGAAATCTTTTCATAAGCCGGGTCCTCACGTAATGATATGTCGGTTACCAACATAAATGGTTGATGTGTCTTGCCCTCTACGTGTGCATCTGGAACAGTACCCGCACCAGCATCACCTACTGGCTTATACTGCCAAGCACCTCCTGGACTTTTAGTAAGTTCCCAATCAAACCCGAACAAATTCTTAAAGTAACTATGGCTCCATTGGGTTGGTGTTTGACTCCAAGCGCCTTCAAGACCACTTGTTATGGTATCTTTTCCTACACCGGTTCCAAAATTATTTTTCCATCCAAGGCCTTGCATTTCCAAACCGGCACCCGCTGGTTCTGGCTCTAAATATTCAGCGTCACTGGCTGCACCGTGTGTTTTACCAAAGGTATGGCCCCCGGCAATCAAGGCAACCGTTTCGTAATCGTTCATTGCCATACGGCCAAACGTTTCCCTTATATAATGAGCGGCTTCCTTGGGATCTGGATTCCCGTTGTGTCCTTCGGGATTTACATATATCAGTCCCATATGGGCAGCACCTAATGGATTCTCAAGCTCTCCAACCCCATCTTCATAGCGCTTCTTGCTTCCTAACCATTCGCTTTCGGAGCCCCAGTAAATGTCCTCTTCCGGTTGCCAAATATCCTCACGTCCACCTGCAAACCCAAACATGGGCAAGCCCATTGTTTCATGTGCAACGTTCCCTACAAGGATAAACAAATCTGCCCAAGAAATTTTATTTCCATATTTCTGCTTAATCGGCCAGAGCAACAATCGTCCTTTATCTAAATTTGCATTGTCTGGCCAACTATTCAAGGGAGCAAAGCGTTGATTGCCCGATCCCGATCCACCACGGCCGTCCGCAATACGGTACGTACCCGCAGCGTGCCAAGCCAAGCGAATGAAAAAAGGTCCATAATGCCCGTAATCCGCAGGCCACCAATCCTGACTATCGGTCATTAAATCGGCTATATCCTTTTTCACTGCCGCCAGGTCCAATGAATTGAACGCTTCGGCATAATTGAAATCCTCATCCATAGGGTCTGCCTTCTCGGAATGTAACCTAAGAATGTTGATGTTTAACATATTTGGCCACCAATCCCTATTGGTCATTCCGCCTCCGGCGGCTTTGTTCATTTCTCCGTTCAGAAATGGGCAGTTTGCAATGTCATCGCTATTTGCTTCCCATGCGCCGCCTTTTCCATTATTGTCGCTCATGATTCTATTTATTTTAGTGTTGATTTTTCTACGAATAGTAAAGTTACCCATATTCTGTTTATTAAAAACTTAATTCTAATAGATAAAAACTATGCCGTATTTTTAAAGTCAATTAGCCTGTCTATATTGAATTCCTTCTGGACCGCTTTTGTTTTTCTTTGAACTAGGATGTGTATAATTAATTATGCTAAGAATAGCCGAATAGCCTTAATTGCATGGCCATGAAAAGAGTAAATTTTATTTTAATCCTACCCCTGCTTCTTACAAGCCGCTCCAGGACTGGTAGGTTAAATAGTGCCAAGTCATTATTGGTCCAACAACTACAATACACCCACGATAAGCAGGATTGGTTTGTTCCAACAAAACAAGCATTGGAAGGGCTTACCAAAAAACAAGCCTGTTGGACAGGCAGCACGGAAAACCACTGTTTCGCAGAGCTCGTCACCCATCTGTCTTTTTGGAATGAACGTTTGCTTAGGGCGTTCAAAGGCGAACCGATGCCAAATTTTGATAATAACAATGATTTTACAATTACGTCTACAAATTGGGTGTCGGCGACTAGCAGGTTGAATAGTTTGCAAGTGGCTTGGGAGCATAGTGTCAAAGCGGCTTCAGCTAAAAAATTGAACAAATGGAATTCGGAAATCCTTAATCTGGCAGCACATACCGCTTACAACACCGGTCAGATTATCCATAATAGAAAGCAAAATGGCTGGTGGCATTAATGGGAATTTTTAACGTTTCTATGCCACACATACGTTGTGGTTCTGATTATCTTGCAAGCCGATTTTATTTTTTGGCAAAATGAACAGAATTAGACTTTGATGGGCGCGAAGACCAAAAGACAACAACAGGCAAAGTTATTACGAATTTTCAGAAAGGTTCACCGTACTACGGGTGCGGCATTGTTCCTCTTTTTTTTCTTTATCTCCATTACCGGTCTTCTTTTGGGTTGGAAAAAACATAGCGGAGACATCCTTCTATCAAAATCCTATTCCGGATCATCAACCAATCTACAAGACTGGCTGCCTATTGACAGCCTTCATACATTGGCAAATACCTACCTTTTGAGCTCAGTGTCCACGGAATTATCAACGGAAATCGACCGTATTGATATTCGGAAAGAAAAGGGAATGGTAAAATTCGTGTATACCGATCATATTTGGGGCCTACAATTGGATGGTGCTACCGGTAAGTTACTTCATGTAGAGCGCCGATATTCCGATTTAATAGAAAATGTACATGACGGTTCCATACTAGATAATTATTTGGGCACGAGCGACAATCAAATCAAGGTTTTTTATACCTCTGTAATGGGCATTGCCCTTCTTGTCTTTACCGTTACCGGCTTTTGGCTTTGGTATGGTCCCAAAAGGATGCGGGCAAATAGTGGCAAAGCTTGAAAATTAACTATAGCTTAGGTGGCCAGAAATACCAAGTGGTAATATTCATAAATGTTAGATACAAAGAAAGATGGTTTTGTTAAACCCAGTTTACATCCTCGAAATGCCCATAAGGGCCGTTATGATTTAAAGGCGCTATGCCGGGCCAACCCTGAATTGAAACCTTTTTTGGCCAAAAATAAATATGGAAATCTATCCATTGATTTTTTTAATCCCTCAGCGGTAAAGGCCTTGAACAAAGGCTTGCTTATTCTTCATTACGGTTTGGATTTTTGGGATGTTCCTCAAGGATATCTGTGCCCGCCCGTCCCTGGGCGAGCCGACTACCTACACCATATTGCCGATGTTTTGGCGGAAAGTAATGCCGGCACCATTCCGCGCGGCAGCAACATAAAGTGCCTCGATATTGGGGTAGGCGCCAATTGTATTTATCCCATTATTGGACACAACGCATACGGTTGGTCCTTTATTGGTACTGACGTTGATGAAAAAGCACTGGATTGGGCAAGGCATATCGCCGACGCGAACTTAAAATTAAAAGGCAAGGTCGAATTCCGATTACAACCAAACCCTTTGCGCGTATTACAGACTGTTTTCCAACCGGATGAATTAATTGACCTTGTGGTCTGCAATCCTCCATTTCATGCCTCCCAAGCCGAAGCCGAAGCGGGGACCTTACGCAAACTACGAAACCTTAAGAAGAAAAAAATTAAACAACCACAACTAAACTTTGGCGGCAAAGGCGGGGAATTGTGGACCGATGGTGGTGAGCGCAGATTTGTACTTAATTTAATTAACGAAAGCGCACAGTACCCCAAAAGTTGTGCGTGGTATTCTACGCTAGTATCAAAGCAATCGAACTTAAAAACATTTTACGACCGCATAGAGTATATAGGAGCTAGCATGCACAAAACAAAAGAAATGGGCCAAGGAAATAAAACGAGTCGCTTGATTTCATGGACCTTCTTAGGCGCCAATGAAATGCAGGCATGGGGGCAAAAGCGGTGGAATAGTGCGTAAACCAATTCCAATTGAGGAATATGATTACCAAAGCAAATTTAGGCAGGGCCTTATTGTAATCCGTTTTGTAGTCCTTAATTGGAGCCTTAATAGAAATGCTTTATAATGGACTACGACTATCTTCGATTCGTTTTGTTATCTGGAGTTGGTTTTTAAAGGATTTTGAGCAAAATGAATCAAGTTGACTGGATTGGTTTTATAGGGGTTTTTCAAATATTGTTGGCCTATATTCTAAATCTTATTGGAAAAGCGGGTACAAAAAGCCTATTATTTCTTATGCTCAATTTTATAGGCGCTACCATGGCTTGTGTGGCATCGATTTTACTTGACTACCTGCCGTTCGTTATCCTAGAAGGTGTTTGGGCGTTCGCGTCATTGGCCTCGATTTTAAAACGATTGGTGCCGTAATCTATCGCCGTTGCTTCGATTTTTTTTCAACTGCAGTTCAAAAACCAAAAATATCGAAGGATTGATTATCAACAAGCCAAAAAATTCCTTGTGGCTTGGCGAATACTTTGTGGGGAGATGATTCATAGCTTCCTTCAACACAACTTCTGCTCAATTCAGATGAAAACAATTGTGGTCCTAAAATGTAACACGAAATAAAATTTCTTGAAACTGACTATCCCCGGGGCAAGCCACAGGAGTATTTCGCCAGTTTCGTTTTGGCCAAAAAGGGCCAAAAACCGAAATTTTGTATTTTACCCCACCCGAAATTGCAAAAAGGCAATTCCGACCTCCCCCAAGGGGAGGTAAGTTCGGAAACCCCGAGGCAGAGCCATCGGGGAATTATTTAGATTAAAATAGGGATAACGCATCATGGTGCGCATTCTTAAGCTGATTATACAACATTCAAATCCCTTTTTTGAAAACCCGAAAAGTGGTTTACGAATTTCGAAAGACCACGGTTGTAGCGCTAAGTGGAGGAGTATTTACAGCTGGCTAAGTGCATGCTCTATCCTAGCAATGCTTTCTTCTTTTCCAATGAGTCCCATAATATCAAAGATGTGTGGGCCCTTCATTTCGCCTACCAAAACCAAGCGGAGTGGAGGCATGACCTTGCCAAAGGATAGTTCATTATTACTGATCCACGTTTTTACATGCGCTTCAATATTTTCGGAAGAAAAATCAGAAATGGCATCTAGGGCGGTGACCAAACCCTTCATGATAGCTGCTGTTTCATCTTTCCACTGTTTTTTCACGGCTTTCTCGTTGTATGTTTCTGGTGCTTCATAAAAATAATCGCTCAGTTCCCAGAAATCCGAAACAAATACGGCCCGCTCCTTGATTAAGGATACTACGCTTACAATATAGGGTTTGGAAAAGTTGGCACTAAGTGCTTTCTGTTTGGAAATAGGTTGTTGAATGAACATATCGGCCAGTTTTGCATCTGGCGTTTCCTGCAGGTAATGCTGATTAAACCACTTGGTCTTTTCTGGGTCGAACCTGGCTCCGGATTTGTTTACCCGCTCCAGGGTAAATGTTTCCGTCAAGCCTGTTAAAGAGAACAGCTCCTGCTCCGTACCCGGATTCCAACCAAGCATCGCCAAGAAATTGACGACCGCTTCTGGGAAAAATCCGGCTTCCTTATATCCTACGGAGTCGTTCCACGAAAGGGGAAATACAGGAAACCCCATCTTTTCTCCATCGCGCTTGCTCAATTTGCCTTTGCCTACAGGTTTCATTATTAACGGAAGGTGGGCAAATTTTGGTGCGGTCCATCCAAATGCATCATAAAGCTGCTGATGTAAGGCCAAGGATGGCAGCCACTCTTCTCCACGAATCACATGACTTATTTCCATTAAATGATCGTCCACAATATTCGCCAAATGGTATGTGGGCATGCCGTCACTCTTGAACAAAACCTTATCGTCCAACACATTGGTGTCAATTTCTATAGCGCCCCTAATAATGTCATTTAAATGGAGTTTTTCATCAGGTGGTGTCAAAAACCGTATTACATAATCTGCTCCGTTGCGCAGTCTTTCTTCTACCGCTTCTGGCAAAAGGGACAGCGAGTTATCAAGTTTTAATCGGTTATGCCAATTATAAATAAACGTCTTTCCTTTTTCTTCGTGGTTTTTCCGATGTTCATCGAGCTTCTCGGCCGTATCAAAAGCGTAATAGGCCTTGCCCCTGGCAACCAATTCCTCCGCATACTTTTTATATATTGGCTTTCGCTCACTCTGTCTGTAGGGTCCAAAGCCACCATCCTTACCTATACCTTCGTCGAAAGGAATTCCACACCAATTTAAAGCATCAACAATATATTGTTCTGCGCCTTCAACATACCTGTTTTGATCGGTATCCTCAATTCTAAGTATAAAATCTCCTCCATGTTTCTTTGCGAATAGATAATTGAATAGGGCCGTACGTACGCCGCCAATA
This sequence comes from uncultured Flavobacteriaceae bacterium, assembly GCA_963793365.1. Classification (GTDB taxonomy): domain Bacteria; phylum Bacteroidota; class Bacteroidia; order Flavobacteriales; family Flavobacteriaceae; genus Maribacter. The sequence continues at coordinate 302,640 of CAWBZP010000008.1, forward strand.
TGTAAAGGTCCTGTAGGACTTGGTGCAAAACGAACTCGAACTTTTTTGGGCATATCTCTCATTTAAAAGCACAAAGATACATAACGCCGGGTCTTATCCCCAAGGCCCGTTCGAGGACAAGTGATAATTTTTAAAAATACCAGGACTTCTTTTAACAAATTTTTCCCAACAAAGGAGGTTGATATCCGTTATCTTGGTGGTTAAAAGATACAATTGCGCGAATACAATCAAATCCTAGAACAATTAAGAGCATTCATCCGCAAGCATTATACGCAGGTTTTGCTAAAGGGAATACTCCTTTTCATTGTCTTTGGAGTACTGTTTTTTTTAGTGATTCTGGGCCTAGAATATTTTTTATGGATGGGCAAGAACGGCAGGATGATACTTTTTGGTATATTTTTGACAGTAGAATTAATTCTGCTTTTCCGTTACGTAGTTAAGCCAATTTTTTACCTTTTTAGAATTAAAAAAGGTATTGGCAACAAGGATGCCGCCTTTATGATTGGAACCCATTTTCCAGAGGTTGGCGACAAACTTATCAATCTGTTGGATCTCGCTGGAAACAAAGACAAAACAGAGTTGTTGATGGCAAGCATTTCCCAAAGATCGCAGGATCTCAGTCCAATTCCCTTTACCAGCGCGGTTACTTATAAGGAAGCAATTTCTTATAGCAAATACATACTTATACCGCTCATTGTCTTTGTTGCAGTTTATATTTCCGGTACATGGAATTCTTTTTTTGGCAGTTATACACGTGTCGTCAATTACGACACAGCCTATGAAAGACCTGCTCCATTTCAATTTGAGTTATTGACTACAGACTTGGCCGTTTTGGAAGATGAGGCCTTTACGCTCCAAGTGGTAACCAAAGGCACAATTAAACCAGCGAATGTATTCGTTACCATAGCCGGGCAAGAAATTATGTTACAGCAAGAGGATGGCTTTTTCAGTTACACATTTTCACCTCCTTTAAAATCTGCTGCTTTTTATTTTAGTGCGAACGAAGTGCAATCAAGGGAGTACACCCTTACTGCCCTAGAAACACCCTCTATTACGGATTTTACCATGGATTTGACTTATCCTGCGTATTTGAAAAAAAAGAACGAGACCGTAAAAAGTACGGGGAACGCCCTAATACCGGAAGGCACCAAAGTAACTTGGAATATTACAGGCAGAAATACAGATGAGGTGAAGCTGATTACAAAAGACACTACATTGCTTTTCATAGATAGTAATGGAATATTTCAATTAAACAATCGTATTTTCAATGACCTCAACTATCAACTGACTACTACCAATAAAAACGTTGCTGACTATGAAAAACTAGCGTATGACTTTAAAGTAATTAAGGATGAATACCCTACCGTTAAAGTGGGACAAGTCTTGGATTCTTTAAATCCAAACCTCTCCTATTATACAGGGAGCGCAACAGACGACTATGGCCTAAGCACAATTAATCTTGTTTATTACGAGATTGGCAACGAAAAAGTTGAAAATACAATTTCTCTTTCCAAGCCAAATAGCTCTTTTGAACGATTCTACTACACTTTTCCATCTGGTCTGGAGCTTGACGCGGGCAAATCTTATGCATTTTATTTCCAAGCTACTGATAATGACGCCATTCATGGCGGCAAATCTGTAAAAAGTCAGGTATTTCAACAGGTATTATTGGATGAGAATCAGCTGAAAAATAAAGATTTGGAGTCCCAACAATCCTTAATCAAGGGCTTGGATAAATCATTGGAAAAGGCTAAGGAACAAAAAGAAGCCCTAGATGAGCTGAGCCAAAACCAAAAGGAAAAAAACAGTTTAAACTTCAATGATCAGAATCAAATTAAGGATTTCTTAAAAAAACAGGAGCGACAAGAACAATTAATGCAAAAGTTCAGCAAAGAACTAAAGGAGAACCTAAGCAAGGGAGAAAAGAACGATAAATTAAACCAACTGTTACAAGAACGTTTGGAGCGACAAGAACAAGAGGCGAAAAAGAATGAGAAATTACTAGACGAGTTGAATAAGATAGCTGATAAAATCAATAAGGAGGAACTTACCAAACGGCTTGAAGAACTTGGGAAAAAACAACAAAATAGTGAACGAAGCCTTGAGCAATTATTGGAATTGACCAAGCGGTATTATGTCACAGAAAAGGCATCGCAGCTCGCTAGGGATTTAGAGCAATTGGCGGCTAAACAAGAAGCCTTATCCAAAGAGCAAAAAGTTTTGGAGAGTTCCGAGAAACAAGACGAGCTCAATGAAAGGTTCAATGAGCTTTCTAAAGAAATGGAGGCGCTGAAAAAAGATAATGAGGCCTTAAAAAAACCGTTGGGCCTAAAAATGGATGGAGAAAAAAAGGAAGGGGTAAAAGACGACCAACAGGAAGCAATGGACGAGCTTAAAACACAACAGGAGGCTAAGGAAAAAAAGTCAAAGGAAAATGCAGCCCAGAAAGCAAGTCAAAAACAAAAGTCTGCTGCGGATAAAATGAAGGAAATAAGTGAGCAATTGGATGGTTCATCATCAAGTGGAGGGGGTGGTTCGTCTGTGGCGGAAGATGCAGAGATGTTGCGCCAAATTCTTGATAATCTCATTATATTTTCTTTTAAACAAGAAGCATTACTTGACAACCTAAACCTACAGGAAGATCAAGATGCGGCTCAATATTCTGAAACCGTACGGGACCAGAAAGAACTGCGCGGGTTGTTTGAACATGTTGACGATAGCCTTTTTGCCCTGTCCTTAAGACAGGCGGAATTGTCCGAATTCGTTAATGAACAAATCACCGAAGTGTACTACAACATAGACAAATCTTTGGAGACCATGGCGGACGGACAACTATTCCAAGGCATCTCACACCAAAAATATGTGTTGACCGCCGCTAACAGTCTTGCTGATTTTCTTGCAGAGGTGATGGACAATATGCAACAAAGCATGCAGATGGGCAAAGGATCTGGGCAAAGTGAGGGTGGGTTTCAATTACCTGACATTATTAAAGGGCAGCAGCAATTGGGCGAAAAGATGGGTGAACAAGGCCAATCTGGAAGTCAGGGTAAACAGGGTAATGAAGGAGCGAGCGGCGAGGGAAACCAGGGTAAGCAAGGGCAGAAGGGAAGTAATGGTGAAAGCGGAAAGGAAGGAAAAAGTGGAAAAGGAGGGCAAGACGGAGAAAATGGAGAACCTAATGGTGATGGTAAAAATGGTTCGGGTAAAGGCGGTAATAGCGGGGATGCTGGCCAGGGAGAGGGTTCAATGACCGAAACAGAATTAAGGGAGGTCTATGAAATTTATCAAGAACAGCAAAAAATAAGGCAAGAGCTCGAAAAGCAATTGGAAAATATGATCAATGCGGGTGATAAAAAATTAGGTGAAAAGCTAATTCGTCAGATGGAGGATTTTGAAAATGATCTTCTAGAAAACGGCATAACCCAGCGCACACTTAGCAAAGCCAACACAATTCAATACGAGCTCTTGAAGCTTGAAAACGCAGCTTTAAAGCAGGGTGAAAAATCTGAAAGGGAGAGTAATAGCAACAAAAAGGACTTTAAGAACCCCATTCTTACTAGACCCTCATTATTAGATAATTATCGTAATGAAATAGAAATTTTAAATCGACAAGCCTTACCTTTGCGCCAAAATTTTCAAAATAAGGTAAAGGTGTACTTCAAAGGCAATGATTAGTTATAATTATCTCACTGATTTTAAATTAACTGAAGAGAGTTCATTTGATTTATGGCTTAGGAAGGTTTGCGAAAGCGAAGGATATGAAATTTCTGAGCTAAATTATATTTTTTGTGAAGATGCCTACCTCTTAAAAATAAATCAGGATTACTTACAACATGATTATTTGACAGACATAATTACGTTTGATTATGTGTTAGGAAAGCGTCTTTCTGCAGACCTATATATTTCCATTGAGCGGATACAAGAAAATGCGCTAGACTTTGGGGTCACTTTTGAAAATGAATTAAAACGTGTAATGGTTCATGGTGTTTTGCACCTCATGGGCTTTACGGACAAGACCGCTTTAGCAACGGCTGAAATGCGAAACAAAGAAGATGAAAAAATAAAGCTGTTCCACGTGGAACAATAGATATTATGTTTGGAGAAGTATATGATGTAATAGTAGTTGGTGGCGGCCACGCTGGGGCAGAAGCAGCTGCTGCAGCAGCCAATTTAGGTTCAAAAACGCTTTTGGTTACCATGAATTTGCAAAATATAGGGCAAATGTCATGCAATCCCGCTATGGGCGGAATCGCTAAGGGGCAAATTGTGAGAGAAATTGATGCCTTGGGTGGGTATAGCGGTATCGTATCGGATCGTTCAGCGATTCAATTTAAGATGCTCAATAAATCCAAGGGGCCCGCAATGTGGAGTCCTAGAACACAAAATGACCGGATGCGTTTTGCAGAAGAGTGGCGTTTAATGCTGGAACGCACACCTAATGTGGATTTCTATCAAGAAATGGTTTCCGGCTTATTGATTGAGGGGGGTAAGGTCTGTGGCGTGGAGACGTCATTGGGGATTCCAATAAAATCCAAGGCTGTAGTTTTAACCAATGGCACATTCTTAAATGGTCTTATCCATATTGGAGAAAAACAATTTGGCGGCGGCAGGGCGGGTGAAAAGGCCGCTACCGGAATAACGGAACAACTCGTGCAAATTGGTTTCGAAAGTGGTCGAATGAAAACGGGTACGCCCCCACGCGTAGATGGTCGATCACTGGATTACTCTAAAATGATTGTACAGCCAGGAGACGCCGTACCCGAGAAATTTTCGTATAGCACAACCCGTCCTTTAAAAGAGCAGCGTGACTGTTATATGACCCATACTAGTGCTCAAGTTCACGACCTATTGCGCGAAGGCTTTGATAGGTCTCCCATGTTCAATGGCCGAATAAAAAGCATTGGCCCGCGCTATTGTCCATCAATTGAAGATAAAATAAATAGATTTGCCGACAAGGATAGCCACCAAATGTTTATTGAGCCTGAAGGATGGGAAACCGTAGAGGTATATGTCAATGGTTTTTCAACTTCGCTACCGGAAGATGTACAGTTCAAAGCTTTGCGATCTGTTGTTGGATTTGAAAATGTAAAATTCTTTCGACCCGGTTACGCCATCGAATATGACTACTTTCCACCAACCCAATTAAAACATACGTTGGAAACCAAACTAGTATCCAACTTGTATTTCGCGGGACAAATTAACGGCACCACGGGTTACGAAGAAGCTGCTTCCCAAGGCTTGATGGCAGGTATTAACGCCCACCTTAAAATAAAGGAAAAAGAACCTTTAATCCTTAAAAGGGATGAGGCTTATATTGGAGTCCTTATAGATGACTTAATAACTAAAGGAACGGAAGAACCCTATAGAATGTTTACTTCAAGAGCGGAATACCGAACCTTGCTGCGTCAAGACAACGCCGATCTACGACTTACCCCTATGAGCTATAAGATTGGACTCGCCAAAGAAGAACGCATGAAACGCATGGAAGAAAAACTTGAGAAATCTGAGTCCCTCGTTAGTTTCTTTAAGGAAACCAGCGTTCTGCCAGAAGACATAAATCCAATTTTGGAAAGCGTAAATTCCTCTCCGGTAAAGCAGTCCGACAAAATGTATAAGGCCTTTTCCAGACCCAATGTTACCATGGACCATATGTTAAAACTAGAACCCGTCTCAATTTTCGTTTCTGAAAATAATTTGGACAATGAAGTTTTGGAACAAGCGGAAGTTCAAATCAAATATTCCGGATATATTGCCAAGGAAAAAGTGAATGCGGACAAACTACACCGTTTGGAGTCCGTAAAAATTCCTAGTAATTTTGATTACAAAAAATTAAAAAGTCTTTCTTTTGAGGCTAGAGAAAAACTTACTAAAATCAAACCCGTTACAATTTCACAGGCATCGCGAATTAGCGGGGTAACCCCGAGTGACATAAGCGTACTATTGGTTTTTTTAGGGCGCTAAAAATTAATTGTTCCACGTGGAACAATTAATTTTAGTTGTTCAAGTCTAAAGTATCTAGATTTTTTAATACAGTTCTCTAAGTAATCTGGGTTTCATAGCTTCTATAATTCGACCGATCGACCTTTGGTAAAATAAACAACTTCACAATGAGTGCCTTAAAACCAATCCTAAAAACTAAAGACTATTTCCTTAGCCAAGAAGAGTTCGAGCTGGTATACAATCCTAAAACAGATATGCTCATAACGAGTCCTAAACCAGAGAGCATTGAACGCTATTACGACAGTTCGTCTTACATTTCACACCGGGATAAAAGCAAAGGGTTAATAGACAAAATCTATCGCTTTGTAAAATCCTATACACTAAAGAGAAAATTACAATTAATAAACAATTACGCTTCTAAAGAAAAAAAGTTGTTAGATATAGGGGCCGGAACTGGGGAATTTTTAAGTAAAGCTAAAAACAATGGCTGGACAACACTAGGAGTAGAGCCAAACAGTACGGCAAGCAGCAGGGCACTTGAGAAAGGGATTTCCATAATTACAACCTTGGAGCAACTTCCCGCAACCAAATTTGACATTATAACATTATGGCATGTACTGGAACATATTGCAAACCTTGAGGAGCAGATAGAAAAAATTGTCAACTGTTTACATGAAGAAGGTTCTATTATCATTGCGGTTCCTAACTATAAATCCTACGATGCCGTATATTACAAAAACTATTGGGCTGCTTACGACGTACCACGACACCTTTGGCATTTCTCCCAAAACTCAATTGCGAAATTATTTGAAAAACATGGCTTAGAGGTCGTAAGAACTATTCCAATGCTATTTGATTCATTTTATGTTTCATTACTATCCGAAAAATATAAAACAGGCAAGGTAAATTATATATCGGCATTTTACCGTGGATTGCGCTCTAACTTGGAAGCCACGAAGACGGGGGAATTTTCTTCACTAATTTACGTCCTGCAACGACCTAAAACTTAAATTAAGGCCCTTTACGGAAGAATAAAATTTAATATAATGTTGACCAAGGTAATTATAAAAAACTGTCTTTAAACTCCATTAAAAATGGCTGGTTATTATAAGAAAAAACAATTGATTACCAAATTTCAATTTATATATACTATTATTCCTAAATACCAATACAAACCTTTTTAAAACAATTCCCTTTATAAAAAAGCTTTACTACTTTTGCGCAACTTTAAAAAGAAAGAAATGAAAAAATTAGTTTTAGTATTTGCTATTATTCTGTTAGCTTCCTGCCAACAAGAAAAAATAGGTTTTGTTGACAACGTAAAATTGATGGATGAGTACCAGGAAAAAATTGATGTTGAATCAAAATTTAAGGTAAAAGCAGATGCATTAGCAAAAAAACGCGATAGTATATCACAAGCCTTTCAAATGGAAGCACAGGCTTTTCAAACAAAGGCGCAATCAATGTCTCAAACCAGTGCCCAGGAAGAATATGCTGCTATGCAACAAAAAGGCCAACTTATAGGACAGCAATTGCAACAGCAAGATCAACAACTACAAATGCAAGGGCAAACAGAAATGGATAGTATTGTATCCACTGTTAAAAAAGAAATCAAAGCCTACGGTAAAGCTAACGGTTACTCTTACATTTTAGGAGGTGGTGATGGTGGTAGCGTTCTATACGGAAAGGAAGCAAATGACCTTACGGATGAAATCGTAAAATTATTGAACGACAAATACAAAAATTAAAAAAGTAGTGCATACTTAAAAAGGACACTCCATTGAGTGTCCTTTTTTATTCTAACATGTTTTCCTCTAATTGCTCCAACCCCCGTTCAATACTCAGTTGATTTTTTGGTAGGAATCCCTTGACTACTAAAACCAGACCACAAATAACCAGAATAATACCTATTATCTTTTTTATCAATCGTACTCTAGAGGAAGTAAGCTTTCTTTTCAATTGCTTTGCCAATAATATCTTGAAGATATCTGTAACAAAATAAGAAAGCAAGACCGTGCCAAAAAAAACAAAGACCCTGTTTGGTTCATTATCCAAACTTGGCCCAACAATAATAATAATACCAAGCCAAAACACGAGCACCCCTATATTGATGAAATTTAATAGGAACCCCTTAATGAACAAACTTAAAAAATCTGCCTTCTTTATTTTTTTAGAATCTTCTGTAAACTCCTTCTTCTTTTCGACCTTAAAAAAGGTTACAAGTCCGTACGTTAAAAGAATTACGCCCCCAAAGACATAAAGACCAGGTTGATTACTTAAATTCTCCAACAACTGAAAACTGGTGAAATAAGCTAAAAGAATAAATAAAATATCTGCCACCAATACACCACAGTCGAAAGATACGGCAGCCCTAAATCCTTTAAGCGCACTTGTCTGAAGCAGAACGAAGAAAACAGGCCCTACCATAAAGCTTAAAAAAAAGCCCAAAGGAATCGCTGCCTGAATATCATCTAACATGAATGTTTACATTCTTTTTATCGTTCCACCAAAAACAGTCTTTTCCTCTACCTTGGTGGGATTTCCGTACACCAAAACTTCACCTCCGGCTTTTACTGAAGCCTTAACATAATCTGATGCACTAATTTCTGCCCGTGAACCCGCATTTACATTTATGGTTGAAAATTTAGTGGCAAATCCTTTACCTTCATAAACCCCTCCCGTATTGATTTGGACATCCTGTAAATTAGAAAAACCCGTAGCTTTTATTGTACCGCCAGTTACGGCTTTTATCAAAAGCTGTTCCACCTCTGCCTTTACAACCAACTCCCCACCTTCCTGCGCTTTCAACTCCAAAATATCCTGTTTAATTGTACCACCGGAAGTAATCCTAGCATCCTCATTCACATCTATAACCACCAGCGAACCCGTATAATATAAATCAATAAATGTTTTGTAGCCACTAAAAATTTTGGTGATTTGCATTCGTATCTTTAAAACTCCATCATTGTTAACAATGGCTACACTACGTGTATTCTCACCGGTAATTACCGCTTTATTTTCACTGGACTTTATTAAATTAATAGATAGACCATCAAAACCTTTGACTTCATTAAACGTCTCAAGATTTTGGGTTACTTTAGTATCCTGCCCATAAACCATAACACATCCGAAGAGAAACAGTATAATTCCAGCTTGTTTCATTTCTTTACGTATAATTTCGTTTCTAAAAAAGACCCTATTGAAAACGTCTTTTCCTATTTCAGGCTCTTAGTACCAAAATTCATTCCAAATTAACTAGCGGTATCTGGTATCAACGCAAAATCCAAGTGTCTTTTTACCAAATCCGTACTCTTAACCATCACCGTTACTTCATCACCTAATTGATATTTCTTCTTGGTACGCTCGCCAATAATTGCATATTGTTTTTCATCAAAGATATAATAATCACCTTTGATGTCCCTAATACGTATCATTCCCTCGCATTTGTTGGCAATTATTTCGACGTAGATTCCCCACTCCGTTACCCCGCTTATAACACCTCTAAATTCCTCATCCTTATGATCTTGCATAAATTTAATCTGCATATACTTTATGGAATCCCGTTCCGCACTTGACGCCAGGTATTCCATATCAGAAGAATGTTTACATTTCTTCTCATATTCCTCGACTTTTGCAGCTGAACCACCATCTAGATAATGCTGCAATAATCTATGTACCATAATATCTGGATAGCGTCTAATAGGTGAGGTAAAATGTGTGTAATAATCAAATGCCAAACCATAGTGGCCAATATTATCAACTGTATAAATAGCCTTACTCATACTACGAATCGTTAAGGTGTCTACCATATTCTGCTCCTTCTTACCTTTAACATCCTGCAATAACTGGTTCAAAGACGAACTGATTGACTTTTTGTCCTTAAAATCCAGCTTATGTCCAAACTTAGAGACAATACCATTCAAGGCCATCAATTTATCTGGATCTGGATCATCATGAACCCGGTACACAAATGTTTTTTTAGGCTTCTTTTTACCTATAAATTCAGCGACCTTTCTATTGGCCAAAAGCATAAATTCCTCAATTAATTTATTAGCATCTTTTGACTCTTTAAAATAAACCCCAATAGGCTCGCTATTTTCATCTAAATTAAATCGTACTTCAACTTTATCAAAAGATAGAGCGCCTTGATCCATACGCTTATCGCGCATTATTTTAGCCAGCCGGTCCATAGTTAATGTAGCCTCCACCACATCATCAGTTACCGTGTATCCTTTATCCCTAATTGATATCTCTTTGGGTATGACGCCGTTTTCAGTCTCTATAATATGCTGTGCTTCCTCATAAGCAAAACGCTCATTGGAATTGATGACCGTTCTACCAAACCACTGGTTCCGTAATACCGCATTATTATCCAATTCAAAAATGGCTGAAAAGGTATATTTTTCTTCATTGGGTCTGAGGGAGCATGCATTATTAGATAATACTTCTGGTAACATTGGTACCACACGATCTACAAGATAAACAGAGGTAGCCCGCTCGTAAGCTTCTTCATCCAATAGAGTCTCCTTCTCCAGATAATGGGAAACATCCGCAATATGAATACCAATTTCATAATTACCATTATCCAGCTTTTGAAACGATAGTGCATCATCGAAATCCTTTGCATCCTTGGGATCTATGGTAAAAGTGAGTATATTTCTAACATCTTTTCGCTTGGCAATTTCCTCTGGTTTGATAGATGTGTCCAAACCGTCTGCAAAACGTTGTACCTCCTCTGGAAAAGAGTAAGGTAGCCCATACTCTGCCAATATGGAATGAATTTCCGTATCATGCTCTCCGGGTATACCCAAAACCTCCGTAACAGTACCAAATGGTGAATCTACATTATCTGGCCAATCGTTTATTTCTACCAATACCTTTTCTCCGTCTTTTGCGCCACCCAGCTTGTCCTTGGAAACGAATATATCAGTATACATCCTAAAATCTGTAGGTCTTACAAAAGCAAATGTCTTCTGGAAATCAACAATACCCACAAAAGTGGTTTTATTCCGTTCTAAAATCTTTACAATTTCTCCTTCTAACTTCTTGCTTTTTTTTCTTGGATAAATATATACTTCAACCTTATCCTTATGGAAGGCTTTATTCAATTTATTGGAGGGTATAAAGATATCGTCATCCATACCTTCAACGACAATATAAGCATTTCCTTTACCTGTAAGATCTACAACACCTTCGTGATATGTTTTACGATTATCCAATACTTGATACTGTCCTCTATCAACCTCTTGTATACGTTTCTTTTCTTTTAATTCCGTTAGGCGTTTGATCAGTATATTTCTATCCTGAGCTTCCGTAACATCTATCTTCGCAGCAATCTGTTTATAATTGAAACTCTTACTGGGTTCCCGTTCCAAAACGGTGAAAATTCCCTTCGTAATCTCATTTTTTCTATGATTATTAGCTTTCTTATTTCTCTTCGACATTAAACTTTTTATTTGTTGGAAAATTACGAATTATAATCCACTACCTGTAAGACAACTTCTTGTTCATCTCTTGCAAACAAAAACAGTTATCAACAATTATAATAGTATAGACATTTTTTCTTTTTAATTAAATTAAATATTGATGGTTATAATAGTTTGTTGATAGCAGGTATAACTTTTTGGAAAGATACTTGCCTTTGTTACATACCAGAAGTTATTGACAGGCTATGAATTCCTATCCCTATTGAAAATGAGAAAATTGGAGAGTTATAAGCAACCGTTAACAAAGGCTATCAACATGAATTCTTTGATAACTAAATGTGAAATTAATGTTAATGGAATACTATTCAGGAATCACAACTTGATAATAGTTTCTAACACTTTAATTCTTTTGATTCCTCATAAAGCCGTAAGCAGTTCAGAAAAACAAAAAGCAAGTTTTTAAGTCACTTTTTTTAAACATTTTATGCAAGTCTTTCCCGTGCTTACAACAAGGAAATTAACAACCTTAAACGTACAAATACTAATTTTTGTTGTGAACTGCTTAATTTTTGTTGTCAATACTTGATTATCGTACCTTTAACTAAGTACTTATATCCCCCTAAAGAAAACCTAGTACTTTTAACCTAATAACAATATGCTCATGAAAATAGCTATTGGCAATGACCATGCCGGAACAGAATATAAATTAGCCGTTATTGGTTTGCTTAAATCTATGGAAGTCGAGGTAAGTAATCACGGAACAGACGGCACGGACAGTGTGGACTATCCAGATTTTGCCCATCCGGTGGCCCGCGATGTGGAAGAAGGAACTGTAGATTATGGTATTTTGATTTGTGGTACCGGAAATGGTGCCTGCATGACCGCGAACAAACAACAGAATGTACGCGCAGCGCTTTGTTGGAATAAGGAAATTACACAATTGGCCCGGGAACATAATGATGCCAATATTCTAAGTTTACCAGCCAGATATATTGCATTGCCCCAGGCATTAGAAATGGTATCTACCTTTTTAAGCACGTCTTTCTCCGGTGGACGGCATGAACGAAGAATAGAAAAAATTCCTTTAAAATAAATTTTATGTATGGGTCATGGACATAAGCATGAGCACGCACATGCACATCCTCAAGTAAAAGGTAAGAATCTCGCTATTTCCATTTTATTGAATGTGGTCATTACCCTTGCCCAAGCGATAGGGGGTATATTGTCTGGTAGCTTATCGCTTCTTTCAGATGCACTTCATAATTTTAGCGATGTTCTATCCTTAATCGTAAGTTATATTGCCAATGTGCTTTCAAAGAAAGAAGCTTCTTTGGGTAAAACTTTTGGATATAAAAGAGCAGAGATTATTGCCGCCTTTGTCAATTCTGCCACCTTGATAGTCGTGGCAATCATTTTGATCAAAGAGGCAGTGGAACGTTTTATAGAACCACAAGAGGTAGCATCCGATTTAGTGATATGGCTTTCACTTTTAGGAATTTTGGCGAACGGTTTTAGTGTTTTTCTCATTAAAAAAGATGCGGATCGTAATATGAACATGAAATCTGCCTATCTGCATTTATTAACAGATATGATGGCTTCGGTTGCTGTTTTGGCTGGAGGCCTTTTAATGAAGTTCTATGCCCTTTATTGGGTAGATCCCGCACTTACCCTGGCCATAGCGCTTTATCTAATCTATATGGGTTATAGCTTGTTAAAGAATTCTACCAAGGTTCTAATGCTGTTTACACCAAATCAAATTAACATCAACAGTATTGTTGAGGCCATTGCTAAAATAGAGCCCATAGACAACGTGCACCATTTGCATTTATGGCAATTGAACGAAAACCAAATTCATTTAGAAGCCCATATCGACTTTATAGAGGATATTACACTATCCAAATTCGATGTAGTTTTAGAACAGATACAGGAAGAGCTTTATCATAACTTTGGAATTAATCATATTAATATTCAACCAGAATTTGGACGGTGTGATGATAAACAAATAATTGCCCAAGATTAATGTTGGAAACAAAAGTAAAACGATTTCATGCGCTCAAGGTGCAAGAGCTGTACGAAATACTACAATTACGCAGCGCAATCTTTGTTGTGGAACAGGATTGTGTTTACCAAGATGTAGACGGTAAAGACAGTAAGGCATTACACGTAATAGGAACCAAAAACGGAAAGGTTGTCGCGTACACCCGTATTTTTAAACCCGGCGATTATTTTGAAGTCTCAAGCATTGGTAGGGTAGCGGTTTGCAAAGAAAAACGTAAATATGGATATGGAATAATCATAATGAATGCTTCCATTAAGGCCATTCAGGATAATTTCAACGCAACGCAAATAAAATTGTCTGCCCAAACTTATCTAATAAAATTTTATAAGGACCTTGGATTTAAGGAGACCGGCGAAACCTATCTAGAAGATGGCATTCCGCATATACAAATGGTACGAAACTAAAAATGTCCTCCAACTTGGAGGACATTTTTAGTTTATAATTGGAATGTTTGTATTAGATGCGAATTGGTTTTTTGTTACTCAAATTAATATCTTCCAACATGGTATCCGTAAATTTATAATGTCCTCTTGTGGTAATGATTCTAAATCTGTTGGAATTCATTCTACTCAATGTATCCAAGAACAACCATTTTGTCTTAAGTAATCTCGTTTTTGGCGATTTTAAACTAATATCAAAATAGTATTTCCTACCATTTTTTACTGCAACAATATCCGGAGTTATGTTATCATCCTTTCCTTTTCTTGAATAGGATTTTGGGGTTTCGTACCCCTCCATATCGGCCTTTATATTCTCAAAACCGGTAGCTTCTAAATGTTGGATTGACTTTTCTAAAAATTCTATATTTTCTGACTTTTCTACTTTTACCATACCTGATAAGATAGCAAAAAAAAGGAGAATTCCAAATTTTAAGGGTTGATTAACAATATGTTAAGATTAAACCCGCGAGATAGTACGGATAAATGCAATTTGTTCACGCTATGGTTTAAGGCTAAACCAACCTTTTGGCAATCTGGTTTTCTTCTAAAAAATGAAGTTTTAAAATTAGGTTTACCGGTTTCTCTAATTTATTACTACTGGAAAAATACAGATAACCTTCACTTTTTGGACACAATTCCTTGAGCTCTAATTTGCCCTGATGGCTCTTGTTTGATAAGCGATATTCGTTCAAAAGTGTTTTCGTTATTTTATAATTGGATAAACAGGAACGTAATTTTTTACGATTGACAAGTGTTATTTTGCAGCTAGTATACATGCCAGGTTCATCTTCATAAATTGCGGTGGCAAGGGCATAAAAATCCGTCTTTTTACGAGAATCATAAAGCCAACCCTCTTTATAGGCTTTGTTTTTGTAATAACCTATTTCAAAAGCAAATGTTGGCAAATCTTCGTTCACATAATCCAATTGGGCTTTTTCATCAATATAAAAAACTGTTTTCTTTTTTTTGTGGATAAAAATTACATCCACACCGGCCATTTGGTTCTTGAGGTCCATTACCCGCTTAGTGGTGTAAAATAGAATATGGTCCTGGTAATAGGCATCTATAAGTTTACAGAGTTGTTTTTCCTTTTTTAAATCGGATGTGAAGTTGCTTTTCACCGGTAGTAATTTAACTCGATATTCAAAACTTAAACGGGTCTAAGCTCGCATCTAAAACCCAGGTCTATATGCTAAAGGTCAATTCCTCTAATTGACTTTGGAAATTTGACCGTAAAGCGATTCCGCAATTTTTTGTACAACACCAACCACTAAGGCGTTCCCCATAAAAAAAGCCCTCTTGGTGTTAGATATACCAGTAAGCTGCGTGTGGTTGTCTGGAAACATATTTAAACGTTCAAGTTCAACAGGCGTCAATCTTCGTAATCCTTTTTTTGTTTGAACCACGTGTTTGAACCGGGAGGGACTTTTACCACCCTCCCCCGTTATGATGGTTCTGGATGCATTGTTCAGGGCATCGGGAAAAACCATACCGCCTTCGCTGTAACTATAGGAAAAGCCAGATTTCGCAGTGCGCATTTCTTTTTTGGACCCTTTTAAATATTCCCATTTTGGATACTCCTCTTCCTTTATGTAAAATTCATCTGCTACAGGCCCCTTTTCCAATATATCTCCCAAAACAGTTTTTTGTCCGTCAAAACTTGCCTCCGTTTTAATGGTATGTACCATTCCGTTAATGAATACCCCCGTATTTTGGAAAGGGGATAATTTCTCGCCGAGATTAAAACTATTGGATAGTGTAACCAAATCGTCATCGATCGGAAATGAAGTTAATTGAGATGCAACAGGGGAAGCGGGAAAGGCTTTTACAACAGTTCCAGATGTTAAAACCCAATCCATTGCCTCGGTGTTTTTAATTTTTTTGTAGAGTAGGGTAGATTTGTGATAGCCTAAAAAAAATATACGCCTACGGCGTTGTGGCATTCCATAATCTGCGGCATTGATAACCCTCCACTCTACGGCGTAGCCCAAGGCATCCAAACTTTTAAGCATAATGGCAAAATCACGACCCCTTTGGTTGGAAGGTGATTTTAGAAGACGATCTACATTCTCTAGGAACAGGTATTTTGGCGCTTGTTTTTTTTCGGACAGTATACGGTGGATACTCCACCAGAGTACGCCCTTTTTACCAATTAGACCCTTGGAGCTCTTAAGGGTAGTAGCAACGGAATAATCTTGGCAGGGGAACCCACCCACCAATAGGTCCGCATCCGGAATTTCTCCGGTTTCAACCGCAGCTATATTGGCATTACTATGATTTTTACTCCCAAACCTTGCTTCGTATACTTTTGATGCATGTTGTGCTTTTGTGCTAGGTTCCCATTGATTGCTCCAAACGACCTCAAATTTGCCAGTATCTTCCAAACCCAATCGAAAGCCACCAACACCCGCAAAAAGCTCTATGACCTTAAGTTTCTTCATTTGCGCTAAATTTACATAAATTCATAGGGCTAATCCCATCAAAAATTATTTAAAGGATGAAGACGAGGAGGTTTCAAAAAGGAATACTATTGCTGTTCATAGCGTTATCAACGGCCTGTGGTACCAATATTCAAAAAAAGGAGGTGCTGATTACCGCAATAGAGAACACAAAAGCCCACTTTGCCCCAGATAAACGTACCGCACTTTTCGATATTATTATATTGGAGGGGCCATCAGACTTTACCTTGACCGGGGAAAGTAACCTGCCCAAAGCCATTGATTCCCTTAAGGCGAGGCTTAAAGCAGATGCTATAGAATTTAAGGATGAAATAAGAATGCTGCCTGCTGAAGAGCTGGAGGGCAAGACCAATGCTGTAATCAATATTTCTGTCGCTAATTTGCGGAGCGACCCAAAACATTCCGCCGAATTGGCCACCCAGGCCACCCTTGGTACAATCGTAAAAGTATTGAAGAAAGAAAACAGCTGGTATTTGATACAAACCCCAGACGATTATTTAGCTTGGGTAGATGCGGGAGGAATAGAATTAATGGAGCCCGAAAATCTTGAAAACTGGACCGCCTCTGAAAAAGTTATCTATACAAATACCTATGGTCATGCCTACGATAGCATAAGCACCCTCAACAGAGTTTCCGACTTAGTTGCCGGAAATTTATTGAAATTAATAAATGCTACTGAAGCATTCTATGAGGTTGAATTTCCGGATGGTAGGTCTGCCTTTGTACCTAAAACGGAAGCGGATGAATATAGGAATTGGCTATCCAAATTAACCCTGGAGGCGGATGCCTTGGTCGAGACTTCCAAAACCTTGATGGGCGTTCCTTATTTATGGGGAGGCACCTCAACCAAAGGCGTTGACTGTAGTGGCTTTACCAAGACCATATATTATTTGAATGGAATGATTATCCCAAGGGATGCATCTCAACAGGTACATACGGGAAAATTCATTGATTCCATTGCGAAATTTGATGCTCTGGAGAAAGGAGATCTATTATTTTTTGGAAGAAAAGCAACTGATACCAGTACAGAAAAAGTCGTTCATGTGGGGATGTGGATAGGGAATAATGAGTTTATTCATTCTTCAGATCGGGTACGTATTAGCAGTGTGGATGCCGATAAGGTAAATTATGACGCCTACAATGTTGGGCGTTATTTGCGCTCCAAACGAATCCTGAGAGCAGGTATTGGGAATGTCCTCAATTTAAAGAAAGCGGATACTATTTTGAATTAGGCAATGAAAAGGCGATAATCTGATTGCCCTTCTTGGTCCCCAACTTTTCACCTCCACAGGCAAGAACAATATATTGTTTACCCTTAAAGCTATAGGTAGCAGGCGTGGCGAAAGCCGGGGCCGGCAATTCATATTCCCAAAGCACCGCACCTGTATGTTTATTGAACGCCCTAAAATACCCATCCTTGGTAGCTGCAATGAAAAGGAGTCCGTTTTGGGTAACAATAGGACCACCGTAGTTTTCCGTGCCCGTAGTTGGGAACCCTTTTTCCTTGAGCGTTGGGGTTTC
This sequence comes from uncultured Flavobacteriaceae bacterium, assembly GCA_963793365.1. GTDB lineage: Bacteria > Bacteroidota > Bacteroidia > Flavobacteriales > Flavobacteriaceae > Maribacter. Next base: position 320,485 of record CAWBZP010000008.1, read on the forward strand.
TCCGAAAGGAACAGACCATAGAAAATCTCCAGAGTTCAAATCAATTGCATGAAGGGTACCCCATGGAGGTGAGATTCCGGGCAATCCATTTCGATCTAAAAATTTAGTGTAACCGCCGTGCATATATGGAGTTTCATTTAAGGCGCTTGCCACCTCCATTTTTGATTGCGTCTCTAAATCAACCGCTTCATTATAGAGAAATTTCAAGAGACCCTCCTTTTCTACTTCGGAAAGTGTTGGAAAGCCCGTCATCATTCCTTTTCCTTGGGTTATAATGGCCAAAACCTCTGCCTTATTTTTTTTAAGACCGATATCCACCAAGGAAGGAAAGCCACTTGCTACGATTCCTTGCCTATCTTTTTGATGGCAGGAAGCACATTTGTTGGCATAGAGTTTTGCTCCAAGACTTATTTCGCCTGTAGTTTGTCCACTCTCTTTCATTGTCAGGTTCCAGGCCATCTCGTTCGCATTTACATAAAGGATACCTTCTTCGGGATCTGCACCTGCACCACCCCATTCTGCCGCCCCATCATAACCAGGCAATAAAAGTGTTGGCCCAAGCCCGGGTGGGCTGTATATTTCTTTTGAAGCCTTTTTAAACAAAGTAAGCAGCTCTTCCTTATTTTCTGCATATGGGCTAATATCTGCCTCTCCAAGTTCGTTTGATTGTCTTGCAAATGGCTTTGGTCTTACCGGTATGGGTTGCGTTGGCCAAGCAATCTCTCCCTTTAATGTTGATGCGGGCACGGGTACCTCTTTGATGTCAAACAAGGGTTCTCCCGTCAGTCTATTAAATAAATAGACATAACCTTGTTTAGTTACCTGCGCGACTGCTTTTATTTTTTTACCATCATGTTCTACAGTCAATAAATTTGGCGGTGCGGGTGGGTCACGGTCCCAAATATCATGATGCGTAAATTGAAAATGCCAAATAGGTTCCCCTGTATTAGCGTTCAAAGCCACTAAAGAATTGGCATACAAGTTACTGCCCAAGCGGTCTCCCCCATAAAAATCTGGAGCTGCAGAACCTGTGGGCACATAAATAATCTCAGTATCTTCATCCAGGGCCATACCGGCCCAATTGTTTGCCGCGCCTACCATAGGACTTTTATAAGCATTTGGATCTTCCCAGGTTTCATGACCGGGCTCGCCAGGATGTGGAATGGTATGGAACACCCACGCCAAGGCTCCCGTAACCACATTGAAGGCCATAACATCACCCGGGGCGGCATCGGCACCCTCAGATATACGCAGTGGCATTACAATCAAATCCTTAAAAATGGTGCCCGGGGTATTTGAAATCACGAATTTATCTTTCGCGGATTCCGGCATTCCGGAGCGCAGATCTATTTTACCATTATTTCCAAAGGATTGGATTGGTTCCCCCGTGAGTGCGTTCAATGCAAAAAGATTTGACCCACGTGTGCATAAAATTCGCTTGTCGTCTCCATTTCGCCAAAAGGAAACCCCTCTACTCGTAGAGTGCCAAACTTGAACAGAATCACCAAATTGCCACAGCTCTTTTCCGGTTTCTGCGTGAAGTGCAATAACGCGTAATGCCGCCGTAACCCCGTATACAATGCTGTCTACGACCAAGGGGTTCATTTGCATCTGCCCCCAATCTGGCGCTTCATACCGCCAGGCCACCTCCAATTGGGTAACGTTTTCTTTGTTAATTTGATCAAGTGTTGTAAAGTGGCTTCTTCCGGCATCGCCTAAATACGATGACCATTTGGTATAATCGGATTTTTTGGTTTCGGAAGTAGGGGTGCAGCCAATAAGGAAGAGAATGCCAAAAATTTCTGTGATTGCAATAAGTCTTTTTAATTTCATATGATGCGAAGTGTTTTTTAAAATTAGGAAAAAGACATCAGTAGTGTGATTTTCTAATCAAAATCACCTAAAAAGACGTTTTAAAAGCGCAATTACTTGTCCATAATACGCTTTGCCAAATAAATTCAGATGAACTAGCAAATAATACAATTGATATAGACCTGTCAATTCTTTTGTATTCCCAGGAACTGCAAGGTGTTCGTAATATGCATCATAAAAACGATTTGAAAATCCACCAAAGAGTTTGGTCATGGCAAGATCTACCTCACTATGACCATAATAAACGGCGGGATCGATTAAGTAGGGAACACCGTTTAAGCCTATAAGAAAATTACCGCCCCACAAGTCTCCATGAAGAAGTACCGGCCTTACATCGGTGCCTACTAAAGCAGAGCAACGCTTTAAAAGTGTTTCTTTGGATGGTATTTCCTCTGCCATCAATAAACTATTTCCCTGGGCAAGTTTAAGTTGTGGCCATAATCTCTGTTCAATATAAAACGGGGGCCATTGTGCGCTGGCGTCATTTGGCTGAATTAAACTCCCTATATAATTTTGAGCGTCCCATCCAAACCTTTTTTTAGCGCTGTTGGTATGCATGGCTGCCAAATGGTGCCCTAACAATTCCATATCCTTAGGAACGGGGCGCTTGCTTTCAAGATATTCCATTAGTAGAAACGCTCCTTTTTCCATCGCTTCACAATGGTACACTTTGGGTGTGGCAATGGTTTTGGTTTCCGCTATGGCCTCTAGGCCTTCCCGTTCACATTGAAATAATTTCAACGCACTATCCGTCTCATTCATTTTGCAGACAAAACGTTCGGTTTCAGTTTCCAATAAATAAACCATGGAAATAGCCCCACCCTGTAACGGACTTACGTTGAGCACTTTTACGCAAAGCAGGTACGAAATATGGTCAAGAAGCTTTTTGTTCAAATAGGTAAGAAATTAAAAAGGGCGTATTGCCGTAATTGATTTATAACGGTTAATCCATGGTCATAAAGTCCCGTATATCCTTGCTTAGTTGAATAAGGTCAGGTTCGTGGGTGTACATCATGTGACCCCCTTCATAATATTTCATTTCCACCCTTTCGGCCACAATACCGTTTCTGGCAAAGGTATATTCCGCATCAAAAAACGGGGTGATCAAATCATAGTAGCCGCAGGCGACCAGAACTTTCATGGCGGTATTTCTTCGCATGGTTTCTCCCAATTGCGGAGCGGTATTTACGGGCATAGGTTCCCAGTACTGACTATCGGGTACGGTTCTCCAACGCCAATTGGAACCACCACCCGAGGTAATATAGGGCCGATCCATTTTTACTTTGAGTTGCGATGCAAAATAGTGGTTTAGGCTTGCCGTATAGGCAGCACTTATCTGGTAACTGGCCGCATCCCCTAAGTGTGGGCGTTCGGCCACTTGATCCTCTTCCTCTCCCATAAACCTTCCGTCAAGCCTACCAATGGCAAGGCCTTCGTTCATCAATAGTTGTTTTTGGAAACGGCCCATCAATATCCTCAGATTGGAGCGAAGGATGTAACTTTTGTCCAGCCCCGTGAAATATGCCATTTTTTCTGCGATGGAATTCTTTTCGTTCGCGCTTAGCAAGCTCCCTTTATAAAGAGCTGGGATATAGGTGGAATACGTAAAGTCTCTACATTCTTGCGTAAAGCTTTCCAAAGATTTTCCCACTCCGGCTTTTTTATGGTACCAGGCCGTTGCGGCCATGCTGGGCAAGTAGGTAATGAACGATGTTATATTGTGGGGTTCGGAAGTGGAGCCAGCATAATCAAGCGCCTGTGAAATCAATACCATTCCATTTAATGCCATGTTCTGGCCAGATTCTTCCAGAGCGTTTCCAAGCGCAGCAGCGCGCGTAGTACCATAACTTTCCCCAGCTAGATATTTTGGGGAGAACCAGCGCTCATTTTCCGTCACCCAAGTACGAATAAATTGGGCAAAGGAATCAACGTCCTCTTTAAGACCGTAAAAATCCTTTCCCTCGCCTTTGCCCACCAATCTACTATAACCCGTACCTACGGGGTCTATGAAAACCAAATCGGTGATATCCAATAACCCATGTTCGTTGGTCTTTAACGCGTAGGGAGCAGCGCCGTCATCACTTTTTGCATCAGAGTCTACTTTTACGATCTTAGGGCCAAAGAACCCCATATGCAACCACATGGAAGCGGAACCGGGACCACCATTGAAAACGAAGGTAACGGGGCGTTTGGTTACGTCGCCCATGCTTGTTTTTGTATAGGCTACGGACCAAAAAGTAGCAATGGAATCGCCATTTTTATCTGTTAGGAAAGTTTCTTTCGCCGTTGCCGTGTAATCAATCGTTTTACCACCAAATACACCTTGGTGTTTGGTAACAAATGATTTTGCCTTCGGAATTGGTTTTACAATGGATTCTGTTGTTTCTTTTTGGGCCAGTGCCATGGTGCTTAGCAAAAGGCCAATAATAAAAAAGGAAGTAGTACGCATGGTTTTTAATAGCTGGTTTAAATTGTTTATGTTGTTAAATTAAAAGTAGGGATAATTTTTGAAGTGATTTTGGTTTTAAGAATTTGAAGTACATTTAAGTGGTATTAACTGAACAGAGCAAGCCTCATGGTAAAACAACTATACTTTCTATTGAAAAGAGATTCGATAAATTTTCATAAGTATCGCCATTTGTTTTATGTGTTCCTAACTATAGGCGCAAGCAGTCAGGCACAAACAGACGCTGATGGGTGGCAAACCATGTTCAACGGTAAGAATTTAGAGGGTTGGACGATGAAAATACATCACTACGAAGTAGGTGATAATTATGGGGATACATTTAGGGCGGAGGATGGAATGGTAAAGGTGCGGTATGACAAATACGAAGGACCGTTTAATGACCGCTTTTCACATTTATATTTTGACGAACCGTTTTCTGATTTTCATTTAACCATGCAATATCGGTTTGTTGGGGAACTCTATCAGGGCGCGCCAAACTATACTTTGAAGAATAGCGGAATCATGTTTCATTCCCAAGACCCAAGAACGATGCTCATAGAACAAGATTGGCCAATTTCTGTTGAAATGCAGTTTTTGGCAGGAATAGAGCAGGGAAAGGAGCGGCCAACGGGTAATATGTGTTCCCCGGGTACAGATGTAGTTTATAACGGTAGAATTGACCCAAGACATTGTATTGATTCTAGCTCTGACACCTTTTTTGGAGACCAGTGGGTAAGGGCAGAACTTATTGTATTTAACGACTCGTTGGTGACGCATAAAATAAATGGCAAAACCGTTTTGGAATACACAAAGCCGCAAATTGGTGGGGGCGTGGCCAATGGCTATGACCCGGCAATTAAAGTAGATGGAAAACCGTTGAAAGAAGGTTTCATAGCCCTACAGAGTGAAGGTCAGCCTATAGATTTCAAGGACATAAAAATCAGGAATCTAAAAGGGTGTATGAATCCCAATGCTCTAAATTATAAAGCGTATTACAAAATCTCAGATCCTGGTTCCTGTACTTACGTTAAAGGGGATTAATCTAAATAATTCCCCGATGGCTCTGCCTCGGGGTTTCCGAACTTATCTCCCCTTGGGGGAGGCCGGAATTGCCTTTTTGCAATTTCGGGTGGGGTAAAATACAAAATTTCGGTTTTTGGCCCTTTTTTGCCAAAATGAAACTGGCGAAATACTCCTGTGGCTTGCCCCGGGGATAGTCAGTTTCAAGAAATTTTTTATTTACAAGCCCGAAAATGCCTAGGTACTATTTTAAGATAGCATTGTATTTGGATTCATTGGCCAGCAATTCCGTTGCCGCAAGAATGGCATCGTCATTGTTTAAATAGTATTGGTACAGACCGTCTCTATAGAAATAACGCTTTACAATCTCGTCCTCAAGATTTTTCTGTATTTCACTCTGGTACTTGTCCAATGCATTTATTTTACCCTTTTCAATATTTGCTAAAAGCGTTTTGTAACTATCCTTTACCTCAGCACCCAAAAAGTCATTTTCATCTCCGGATAAGGCCTTTTTGATCGCTTTCTCGGCTTTGGTCTCGAAGGAAAAATTACTTTGTTTTACGTAGTTCTTGAAAGCATTGAAATCGGAATCCGAGAATTTAAAATCGGATACGTTCTCTACATTGTTCTTATAATGGTAGTTAGTGGCATAATCAAAAATGACGTTATTCTGCAGTAATGCCAATGTAAGGTCGTTCGTTTTTACGGTAGCTACTTCCAAATCGGGCAAAATTCCACCACCATCCTGTACCTTTCTACCGTTGCGGGTAGAAAAATCGTTGAATTGTGTATTTCGAACGGCATTTCCGCCCTCATCCCTGTTCCAATAATCAAGGGCTTGAATGCAGCGGCCAGATGCGGTATAATAGCGTGATATGGTCACCTTTAGCTGTGTACCATAGGTAAGTTTTAAAGGACGCTGAACAAGGCCCTTTCCAAAACTGCGCGCACCCATGATTACGGCCCTATCTAAATCCTGTAAACTGCCCGATACAATTTCACTGGCGGAAGCACTGCTGCCATTCACCAAAACTACCAATGGAATGTCCTCGTCCACAGGCTGATCATTGGTCAGATATTCCCTGTTGAATTTTTTAACCTTTGATTTTGTGGTCACCACCAATTCTCCTTTTGGAACGAATAAATTAGTAACATTGATTGCTTCCGAAAGAAGACCGCCCGGATTATCTCGAAGGTCGAGAATTATTTTCTTCGCGCCCTTTCCTTTTAAATCAAGCAAAGCAGCTTTGGTCTGTTCCGATGCCTTTGCATTGAATTTGGAAAGTACAATATATCCGGTCTTGGCGTCGATCATTTTAAAGAACGGTACGGCATCTACCTCGATTCCCTCACGTGTAATTGTAGTTGTGTTTGTTTTGCCCTGTCGTTTATAGGTAACATTAACAGCAGATCCATTGGCCCCTTTCAAAAGCTCACTGGCATTATCCTCAAAATCAGCCACTTTTATATCCCCAATTTGAATGATTTCATCACCCGCTTTTAATCCCGCTTTATCCGCAGGGTAATCCTTATGAGGCTCAACGATAAGCAAGCGATCGTCATAGGAACGCACCAACGCACCAATGCCAGAATATTCACCAGCGTTATTTATCCTATAGGTTTCAACATCCTGTTCGTTCAAAAACTTGGTGTAGGGATCCAACTCTTCCAACATGTTCTTGATGGCGGTATCCATCAGCTCTGCCGGATTGGTCTCGTCTACATAGTTCATATTCAGCTCTTTGAAAAGCGTAGTAAAAATTTCTATTTGCTTTGCTATTTCAAAAAAATCGCTCTTATAACTACTTCCCACAAATAGAAAGGCAATAGCCAAAATGGGGATAAGAACTTTTTTACTGATTATTTTTTTCATTATTCTGGACCTTAAATTTGTTCAAGACTTGCTTCATTTTCTCATCCAACTGCCCAAAAGAAGGCATCTCCTTACCAAGGTATAAAAATAGAAACGCAAAGTTGGCATCCGTATTGTTAAAAACAATGGCTTTATTACGTCTATATGCCTCCCTTAAAAGCCTTTTGACCTTATTTCGATCTACGGCGCTTTTAAAATTTCGTTTCGGTACGGTTACACCTGCTTTTATGGATACCTCTTGGTTTTCTATACGAACATATATTAATTTTAAGGGGTAGCCGGATATACTTTTGCCCTCTTCAAACAATTGGGCAAAGCGTTTGACGCTCTTAAGTTTTTCCGTTTTCCCAAAAGATTCGTCCATGTTGGTGAGCGTATTGAAATTGTCCCCTATGGCCGAGTCATTGCTGGGCCTATAGGGGTCAATTCTATTTTCAGTTATTCTTCAAAAGCTTATTCCTGTTGCCAGACGTTATTTTCCAAGTTAATATCTGCCATTAATTGCGAAGGGTCCAATACAATTGCCTTAATGGAGGATAGGGGCTTGTCGATAACAAAGTCATAGCTTGGGTAAGCCCAGGGCCAATCTGCGATTACGGTGCGTTCTATTCCCTCATAGGGATTTTCCTTTTCACCGCGCATCATGCGCAATGGGGCATAAAAAGTTTCCCGGGTATCATCATTGTACACGACTAAAATATCCATGGGCATAGGCATTAGACCAATACGCTCAAGGGTAACTTTGGTGGAATTTTCACTGGGCACCACCTCTTTTATTCCATAGTCTATGGTATTGGTAGTTTGGGTCCAATCGGTCAGGTACCAATCCAATTCCATACCTGATACTTTCTCCGCAGTACGCTTAATATCGTTTGGCACGGGGTGTTTAAATTTAAAATCGGCATAATACTTACGAAGCGTTTCCATGAGTTTATCCTGACCTATTACGTAGCCTAATTGGGATAAAAAGATAGAACCTTTGCTATAGGCAGAAATACCATAGGCAAAATTGAGCGCGTAGCGATCTGCATAGGTGGTTTGCGGCTGTTCCTTTCCAGAAAGGGCTAGGTTTCGATACCCTTTATAGGTGTTCTCAAACGGATTGTCTTTGCCTTGATCCATAATTTTGTTCATGCATAGGGTTGAGATAAAGGAGGTGAAGCCTTCGTCCATCCATTCATGCTTGGCCTCGTTGGTGCCTAAAACATGTTGAAACCATGAATGCGCTAGCTCATGCGCCATGACGCCAACCAAGCTGCTAAATTTTCTTTCCCCGGTAATCAAGGTTGCCATGGCATATTCCATGCCACCGTCGCCTCCCTGTATTACGGAGTATTGTTCGTAAGGGTAGGGGCCAACATTTTTATTGAAAAACTCCATGGCCTCAACGGTTTTTGGCTGTAGGTTTTTCCAATTCTCCAATATGTCCGGATTGTTTTTGTAAAAAAAGTGTAGAACCGGACCGTCAGGAACCTGCTGTGTGTCATGAACGTATTCTGGATCTGCGGCCCACATAAAATCATGGACCATGGGCGCCTTAAAATGCCAGGTCAAGGTCTTCCCTTTTTGTTTTTTCACTTTTGTCCCTGGTGTTTCGTAACCGTGGCCAATCTCATCAGGATTTTGGAGATAACCCGTACCTCCAACAATATAGTTTTTGTCCAAGGTCAACTTTACGTCAAAATCTCCCCAAACGCCATGAAATTCCCTTGCTATGTAAGGGTCGGCATGCCACCCCTCAAAATCATATTCGGCCAATTTCGGAAACCATTGGCTCATTGAAAGCGCAACACCTTCGCTGCTATCTCTACCAGATCTTCTGATCTGTAGGGGAACTTGACCCTCAAAGTCCATGTTAAAAGTGGTTTTGCCACCGGGCTGTATTGGTGTGGCCAAGTTAACTACCAAGACGGTACCTTCTTCCGAAAATGTAACTTCCTTGCCATCTTGCGTCAAGGCCTTGGCATGCAAATATCCCATTTCACTTTTCGTGAGGGATGCAATCCTACTCTTTTTATCCTCGGTAATCATACGGCCGTCTGGATCATCGATAGTTTGTAACCGGATATCCATTTCACTCCCAGGCTGAAAAGCATTAAAATAAAGATGGAAGAAAACCCTGTCCAATACGTCTGGTGAATTGTTGGTATACACCAACTTTTGAGTTCCTGTATACTGATACGTGGCAACATCCATATCCACCTCCATGGTGTAATCTACATGTTGCTGCCAATAATCCGTTTTGTTTTGGGCCCATAACCCAAAAGAGAATAGTACGATAAGAAAAGTAACTGTTGATTTAGTCATGTGTATTGTTTAAAATTATAATTGTAACTGTCCTGAGGCAACCTTGCTCGCCATGATTAATGCATTATAAGCATTGGCAATTTTTCCTGAGGTGGAAATTTCTGAAAGGGAAGCACTTTTAGAATTATCACCAGCCAAAATTACATTGGCCTTGATGGGCAAACCTGAGCGTAAAATAATTTCTTTTACCTGTGCCGCGCTCAATGATGGGTACTGGGACATTACCAAGGCCGCCACTCCTGCCACTGCCGGTGCCGCCATAGAAGTGCCAGGAGAATATTCATACTCGTTATTGGGATAACTTGAGTAAATATCCGTTCCCGGAGCAAAAATATCTACGTTTATTTTACCGTAATTAGAATACGAAGCAACCAATTCTGAACCATATTCTGGATCTATTGCGCCTACCGTAATTACATTGTTTGCAATTTCTGGACCGTTTTTCACTTGATCATTAGGAAAATTGGCATTTGTTGGGTCGTCTAAATCGGCACCATCGTTTCCTGCCGCATGTACGAACAGCACATTTTTCTCAGCCGCATATTTAATGGCATCATAAACCCATTCCGCTTTAGGGGAGAAGGACTTGCCAAAACTACCATTAATGATTCTGGCACCATTGTCCACGGCATAGCGGATACCCAAAGCAATATCCTTGTCATATTCGTCCCCATTGGGGACGGCCCTTATACTCATGATTTCAACATTGTTGGCTACACCGTTCGCACCTTTGCCGTTGTCGCGTTCTGCTGCAATAATTCCCGCTACATGAGTGCCATGACTTTCATCGGCCACCCTATTTTTTGGATTTCCATTGCCGTAATCCCTATCCGTGATGTCATAGGCATCGTCCCCAACGGACTTCCTGCCATTAAAATCCTTATTAAGGTTATAATTGAGTTGTTCCGTGAAATACTTGACCCCTTTTCCCAATTCATCTAATACCTCCGGGATACTATCCTTGATGCCGAACATTTGGTTGAGCACCGCAACATTTCGCCGCATAAATTCATCTGTAGTTTCAATACCCACCAAATCTTCTGTCGTGTAGGATTCTTTATTCAGGTATTTTTTTACTGCCGCATCAGCTTCTGTGACCGCTTGTAATATTTGCTCATACTGCTGTTTGTTCTGTAAGGCTTTTGTGTATTCCGCATCCAACTTTACCTTTGCCTTGGTCAATGTGGCCGCATCACCTATGTTTAGGCGCAACATTCTTACATATTCCAATTGTTCGTTATAGGATTCTCCCAAGAAATTATATCCATGAATATCGTCGATGTATCCGTTGCCATCATCGTCTATATTATTGCCAGCCTTTTCGTCTTTGTTGGTCCATAGAACCCCGTCAAGATCTTCATGGTCTAGGTCGATACCAGAATCCAATACGGCTACAATGACCTTGGTTCCTTTTTTATTTTTAATGATTTCGTTATAGGCCTTGTCGACGCTCATACCTGGAATGGTATCCGATACCAAATCCAAATGGCCCCAATTCTTTTTCTCACGCTCTGTGAGGTCTTCTATTTTTAATGGGGTAGCATCAATATTTTCAACGGGCGTAAGGATAAGCCCACCACTTGACCCAAGGCTAGAGGCACCGCAACCGTAGAGTACTGCCGCTAATGCAAATAGGATTATCGATTTAAAAAATGTTCGTGTCATAGGTACTAATTAATTTTAATTTAAGGGGTTTTTGAATGTTTATGTTATGATGTGCATAAAAGCCAACGGAATGGTTTCGTCAACTAAAAAGTTCGTTAAAGGTATGGACTTGATCTAAACGCACTCCTTTTTCCGTTTGTTTTAAGGTGCACAACTGATTATGGGCATCATGCCCAAAAAATAGGTAATACGTATTGTCAACGGCTTGTTGTAAAAAGCGTTCTTTTTCTTTCATTGTAAGCAAAGGTCGTGTATCGTAGCCCATAACATAAGGTAATGGAATATGACCCACAGTGGGTATCAAATCTGCCATATAAACTATGGTTTTACCTTGATATGTGAACTGGGGCAGCATTTGCTTTTCGGTATGGCCATCAACAAAATGAATATCAAACCCCAATGGGGAATCTGATAAATAAGACTCGTTTGGATGGTCGACAAACATTAATTGTCCACTCTCCTGCAATGGAAGAAGGTTCTCCTTTAAAAAGGATGCTTTTTCCCTGGGGTTGGGTTGTATCGCCCATTTCCAATGCATCTCATTGGACCAAAAACGTGCATTTTTGAAGGCCGGTTCATAGCCGGTCCTATCTTTGTTCCACTGTATTGCGCCACCACAATGATCAAAATGTAAGTGGGTGAGAAATACATCTGTAATATCATCCCTATGAAAGCCGACTTCCTTGAGGGAGGTGTCGATATCGAAGTTTCCCCAACGGTGGTAGTAGCCAAAAAATTTATCGGATTGTTTGTTCCCCATACCCGTATCTATTAAGGTAAGACGATTGCCATCTTCAATTAATAGGCCTCTAGCGGCAATATCGATGAGGTTTTTTTCATCTGCTGGATTGGACCGTTGCCATATCGTCTTGGGCACTACACCAAACATGGCACCACCATCTAATTTAAAATTACCGGTTTCTATGGGGTAAATTTTCATAAGGGGCAAAATAATAAAAGCGAACGGAATCCTATATTTATTAAGAATATATTATCATTTATCTGCTTTTCACCAAGTAGAAAAGGACGCATTGAAAATATTTGGGGAGGAAGTTGTGCAAAGTGGACAGTTATCAATAATCAGGATTTTGGATGATAACGCCGAATTATTCTTCTAAAAGTAATTTTCTTACATGATGGTGCGCTAGCGGTTTAACCAAATGGCCTCTTACTACGGCGTATTTTTTGCTTTTTTCAGAATCCAATGGATCTAATGAGGAGCTAAGAATATATACTTTACAATGCGACGTCAATTTTTCGGGAAAATTCGAGTATGCATCCAAAAATTCAAAACCGTTCATTCGTGGCATTCTAATATCCAAAAAGATTAAATCTGGAAAAGAACTATCTTGCTCCAAAATACGTTCCAAATATTCCAATGCATCAAAACCTGAACTTTTTACGGTTATTCCAGATATGCTGTTTTCTTTGGATAAGATGGCTTTGTTGATAAAGTTGTCCACTTCCGAGTCGTCTATTAATAGTACACTGACGGCATCTTTATTTGTTTCCACTGTTTGATTCATTTGGTAATTTTAAAGTAAATAGTGAACCCTTCCCTAGTTTTGATTCTACCGCAATACTTCCATTTAATTTAAGCAAAACCTCTTTAACAATAAATAAGCCTATGCCCGTTCCCATAACATTGGAGGATACCCTATAGAACATATCAAATATTTTATCCAATTGCTCCGGCTCCATACCTATACCATTATCCTTTATCTGCACAAAAGCCTCTTTGTTGGAGGTGGTGATGTTGATCCAAATGGAAGGGGAATCTTTTTTCAGGTCATGATACTTGATCGCATTGGAAATGAAATTATTCAACAAAATTGAAATCCTTTTCTTGTCCGACCAAAATTCAGTTTTGTCCTTCATATTGGTATGTATGCTCAATTTTTTGGTATTCTCAAGGTACCAAAGACTCTCAAGGGAATTTTCTATTAAATTAGAAAAATTTATAGGTTCCACCTTAACCTCAACATGTTTATTTCTAGAATATTCGATAATATCCACAATAAAATTATCTAGGCGTTGAATGGATTGCTCCATCATTTTAAGTTGCAGGGTTGTATCTGGCCTGGTTTCTTCAGACAGCATAATGTTGATAAGCCCCAAAACAGAGGAAAGGGGCGCTCTGAGTTCATGCGAGGCGCTGTACACAAAACTGTCAAGCTCAGAGTTCGTTTTTGTAAGCTCAATATTCTGTTGCTCAAGTATTTTTCTGGCCTCTTTCCGCTCGGTAATATCCCTTAAAATTCCCAATAGGCTGCCATTAGCCGTCATTTTAGCGTTGATTTCACCGTAAAAAAAGGAACCATCTTTTCTAACCATTCTACGTTCGTGCAAAATAGCGTTCCCTTCTATTAATTCTTTAAACCTAATGGGTTTATCCTTTAATTCTTCTTGGTCATAAATACCCAACAACGTTAAGCCTACTAGTTCATCAACGGTATAGCCCAACATACTGGCCCCTCGCATGTTCACTTCCAAAATCACCCCTTTTTGACACGTTAGGAAAATACCGTCCGTCGCTTGGTCAACTAATGTCTTAAATTTAAGGTTACTCTCTTTTAAAAGCGCTGTTTTTTGATGTACGACCTCACTCAAATATTCTGGTAGCCGTAAAAATTGCCAGATTAAAAATGCACAAAGTAAGGAAAGTATCAGTCCAACAACTGAGAATAGCGCTACCGAGGCGAACGTTATTCTCTCATTGGAAATCACATATAATTTCCATTCTGCATTATATATTTCTATTGGGATGCTATGAAGATAGGAGGGAGCACTAATCTCTGAACCAAAAAATACAGATTCTGAATTATCCGGATTTATTTTTGATAGTTGGTACAAAAACGGACCATGCTGTATAGAATCTATGTCTATAGCGTTTAAAAGGGTAGGAAGTTTTGTTACGGCAGCTGTAAAACCATAAAAGGTATCGTTCGCAAAGATGGGCGTCCTACTTACAAATCCAATACCCCCTTGTTTAAGCGGAATTGGACCTGTAATGAAATAATCTTTTCTTTTGATCGTGGTAAGCGCCCCGCTTTTGGCTATCGAATCTTCCAAGATATTGAACCCCTTAACGTCGTTGCCCTTTAAAGGATATACATGGGTTATTTCTCCATTACCATCAACCAATTCTAAGGCATCGATGTTTTTGTTTGAATCCATAATAAGGGCTGCAACACTATCAAAATTCTGTGGAATACCAAAATTTTCCACAATAAACCCTAGCGTTTTAGTGGCCGCAAAGCTTTGATTAAAAACCTGTTGCAGTTTTTCCTCAACCTCAATGGCGTGATTTACGGTTTTGTTTTGCTCCGTAATTTCCAATAACAAGTAACGTTGATAAGTGAGGTACTGCGAAACCAAAAGAACGAGAGAAAACACAATGAAAGCCACAAAAAACGGATGTTTGAATAGCGATTTTTTTTGTGAAACTTCCATTTTTAGTAAATTTTCAGCGTACTTAAGGTTAAGTATTGGTGCAGTCTTTTCGGATAAGGACTAAATGGCGTACAAAGTTGCAAATAATTTCTAGATTTTATGTAAGGCTTTACCTTATATTATGGTTTATTCGTTCAATGAAACAAGGGGATTCCAAAATTTTGTCGTTTGTAATGTTTTTCAAGATAGCACCTCCCTTTTCCTTCGCGGGTACGTACAAGGTTTTTTTCAGACAGATAAATTGACTTCTTCTCCATAAAGCAGTGTTTATTTTCGTCTGGAGAGCCCGGTAGTTTAATGTTCTTAAAGCCATAATTATAGTAGTTATGCCCCAACAAGTTTAATAGCTAGTTCATTATAAAAAAATAGGATAGAAACTTGATTTGCCAAACGCTCCTTTTCCCAGGCTCTTTAACTATGCAACCAGCTCCGTCTGATTCAACATTGCCCCAAAAAAGGACCTTGATGTAAGATGCAATTCGTGTAGGTTTTAAGACTTTTTAATTTGTTGAATTAGCGTAGAGGGTTAAAGTTCGTAATTGGCAAACGGGTATATAAATATAGCAGAAGGAGTATCAGGACAAGTAATTGGCATATCCCATTTTCCATTTCATCGCCCAAGCCAAAACTTTATGGCCTAAAATGCGCTTTAATTCCTATTTTTATCCAAAATAAGGAAAATGCTAGAGCTTGCTGGAATCATAATTTTGGGAATAATTGCACAGTGGGTGGCATGGCGTTTTAAATTACCTGCTATCTTACCCCTAATTTTAATAGGGCTCTTGGTAGGTCCAATTTCCACTTTATATACCGCAGATGGGGCTAAAATAATTGAACCTATTTGGAATGGCGAAAAAGGTCTTTTCCCGGGCGATGGACTTTACTATTTCGTATCCCTTGCCATCAGCATTATCTTGTTTGAAGGGGGCCTTACCTTAAAACGTGCTGAAATAAAAAATGTAGGGCCGGTCATCACCAAATTGATTACCCTGGGCTCTTTGGTAACTTTTCTGGCAGGAGGATTGGCGGCACATTTTATTTTTGACCTTAGCTGGCAAATATCCTTTTTATTCTCTGCTTTGATCATTGTGACGGGGCCTACTGTTATCACTCCAATTTTAAGGAACATCCCCTTAAAAAAGGACTTATCTACCGTATTGAAATGGGAAGGCATTTTAATCGACCCCATTGGTGCTTTGGCGGCCGTATTGGTATTTGAGTTTATTAGTGTTGGCGGCGGCGACGGGTATACCTTCACAGCCCTTATTGAATTCGGAAAAATATTACTTTTTGGTTTTACTTTTGGTTTCACTTTCGCTCATGGGTTATCGTTTGCCATAAAAAAGAATTTAATACCTCATTATTTATTGAACGTCGTTTCATTATCTGTGGTTTTACTGGTCTTTGTGGAGTCAGAAATATTTGCGCACGAATCCGGCCTATTGGCGGTGGTGGTCATGGGAATGGTGCTGGGCAATATGAACCTTCCAAACATTAAGGAATTGCTCTATTTTAAAGAATCGCTTAGTGTATTGTTGATTTCCATTCTTTTCATATTGTTATCGGCAAACATTAATATTTCAGATTTAGAACTGATTTATAATTGGAATACGTTGGCCTTATTCGCTACCATTATATTTATTATAAGGCCGCTGGGGGTCTTTTTGAGTGCGGCGGGCTCCAATCTTAAATTAAGGGAAAAGCTTTTTATAAGTTGGGTTGGCCCCAGGGGTATTGTTGCTGCGGGTATTGCATCGCTATTTGGGTCAAAGTTACTTGCCAAAGGTGAGCCTGGGGCGGAGTTCATTACCCCTTTGGTATTTATGATCGTGCTGGGCACTGTTTTATTAAACGCAACCACCGCAAGAATTTTTGCGAAAATGGTAGGGGTCTTTCTAAATAAATCTGAAGGTATCCTAATATTAGGCGCTTCAAAAGCCTCTAGACTTATTGGGAACTATTTGCATAAAAACAACCGCCACGTGGTACTGATAGACAACAACCAATCCAATATTGATAAGGCTTCAAAATTGGGTCTGGAAGCTCTTTCCGCCAACATTTATTCAGACACCTTAACGGATAATATAGAGCTAAATGACATAGGATATCTCATGGCCTTAACGGGTAATTCGGACATAAACAAATACGCTATTGATAAATTCCAGGATGTGTTTGGGGAAAATGGCTCGTTTAGATTGGTGGATGCCGATGAAATGGGCGACCCCGAAAACAACCCAAAAGAAGGTTTGTTTTCCCATACAGATGATTTTATCAAGCTGACGGAAGCGGCGAGAAAATATCCCGTTGTACATGAAATTGAACTTAATGACGCTGAACATTATAAGGGACTGATAGAAATTACAAAAGCGGATGCAGATATCGTTCCCTTGTTTTTGAAGAACCCCAAAGGCAATATCCAAATAATTACCGCTTTTAGTAAAGAGTTCAATGACATTCAAGAGGGCTATAAACTAGCCTATCTCGGTAAGATGTTCCCTACCGAGGAAGAGAAGGAAATAAATAGTCAGGAAGCGGAAAACGAAGCCTAAGAATTAATTTTGCTTGCCAATGGGCGATTAACGCTCAATCATTGCCTTTTGATTGAAACTTTATTTGGCTCCTAGGGCTGCTTTTTTGCCCTCTGGAATCAAGTGTTCCTAACTTGGAATAGTCACAGCACAATTTCGGCCACACCTATCTACGCCTAAAAACCCTAGACCCTGCAAGCGCTATTTGCGCATGAACTGTTTCTTCTACCGGAAAACCAGTAGGTAGAAATACGCCTTTCATGGTAGTGTTTACCCTTTCATAAGGATATCGTTTTATTCTTTCTAAAGAGACTCTAAATAAATTTAGAATGAATGACATTAAAAAAGTAAGAAAGTTTCGTGCGTTATCGAAAATGATTACAATCGCAGGTTCCTGTTCAAAAAATGATGAAATAATTGTACCGCCTGCAATGTAGCGGGTGTTGAGGTTTGCGAAGTGGAACCCGGCCAGATACGGATTTTTGAAAATGGTGAAGAACGGGGAGCGCTTATTTCCTTACCAAGTAATCTTGAATTTTCTGATGCGTCCCAACAGTTAGGTGCAGAAATTGAACGCCCAAGTAGGTTTGGCCGGCGGGTGCTATGAATGCATGGGTCCCAATGGTACTGATTTTAATGTGTGTAAACCAACAAAGGAATAACCCTGGACGGGGAACCAATTAAAGGTACTGCAAACCTAAGTTTGGAGGATACAGTGCAAGCACTGGAAGACAACCCAAACAATGCCCCAGCGTTTGAGGGCTTGGCCCGTCAGCGCAATTAGCGTTCAAACCTTAGTCGTTCAATTTAAGAACGGCCATAAAGGCTTCCTGTGGAATTTCCACGTTACCAACTTGGCGCATTCGTTTCTTCCCTTTTTTCTGCTTCTCAAGAAGTTTACGCTTACGTGAAATATCGCCTCCATAACATTTTGCCGTTACATCTTTTCGTAACGCTTTTATGGTCTCCCTGGAAATGATTTTGGAACCGATCGCGGCTTGTATAGGAATGTCGAACTGCTGCCTAGGAATGAGTTCCTTCAACTTCTCGCACATCTTTTTACCAATTGTGGTGGCACTGTCAAAATGAATCAAGGAGGACAGGGCGTCCACAGGTTGTGCGTTCAATAGAATGTCTACCCGTACCAATTTGGATTGCCGCATGCCTATTGGTGTGTAATCAAAGGATGCATACCCTTTAGAAACCGTTTTTAAACGATCATAGAAATCAAAAACAATTTCTGCCAGCGGCATATCGAAATTAAGCTCAACACGTTCTGTGGTCAAATAGGTCTGGTTGGTAATCTGCCCTCTTTTTTCGATGCAAAGCGACATAACATTGCCCACAAAATCAGATTTTGTAATGATGGTAGCTTTTATATACGGCTCCTCAACACGGTCAATGGTAGAGGGGTCTGGCAAGTCACTTGGGTTATTGACAATCAAGGGAACTTCAGCATCCTTGCGGGTAAAGGCATGGTAGCTAACGTTAGGGACCGTCGTAATAACGGTCATATCAAATTCACGTTCCAAGCGCTCCTGAATGATTTCCATATGCAGCATACCCAAAAACCCACAACGGAATCCAAACCCTAGGGCGGCACTACTTTCTGCCGTAAATACCAGGGAGGCATCGTTGAGCTGCAATTTTTCCATGGAGGAGCGTAACTCTTCAAAGTCTTCGGTATCTACCGGGTAAATACCAGCAAACACCATTGGCTTTACATCCTCAAAGCCGGCAATAGGATTTTTGGTAGGACTTGCAGAATCTGTGATGGTGTCCCCCACCTTAACTTCCCGCGCATCTTTAATACCGGTAATTAAATAACCTACATCGCCCGCCTTAATTTCTTTTTTAGGATGTTGAATGAGTTTTAAGGTGCCTACTTCATCGGCAAAATAACTTTTATCGGTGGCAACGAATTTTATTTTTTGTCCTTTTTTAATGGAACCGTTAATAACCCTAAAATAGGTTTCCACACCTCTGAATGGGTTGTATACAGAATCAAAGACAAGGGCTTGTAGCGCTTCATCGGGATTTCCCTTTGGAGCAGGAATCCGCTCTATAATGGCCGTTAAGATTTCCTCGATACCGATACCGGTCTTTGCGCTCGCAGGAATAACTTCTTCTGCCTTGCAACCCAATAGGTCTACAATATCATCGGTAACCTCTTCGGGGTTTGCGCTGGGTAGGTCTACCTTGTTTAATACGGGTATAATCTCAAGATCGTTCTCCAAGGCAAGGTAAAGGTTGGATATGGTCTGCGCCTGTATACTCTGGGCAGCGTCTACCACCAACAGCGCTCCCTCGCAAGCCGCGATTGAACGGGATACCTCATACGAGAAATCGACGTGGCCCGGAGTGTCTATTAGATTTAGCACATATTGTTCGCCTTTGTAGGTATAGTCCATTTGTATCGCATGGCTTTTAATGGTAATGCCACGCTCCCTTTCAAGATCCATACTATCCAATAACTGCTCCTTTTTTTCACGTTCGGTCACAGACCCCGTAAAATCCAACAAGCGGTCTGCCAAGGTGCTTTTACCATGGTCTATATGTGCAATAATGCAGAAATTTCTAATGTTTTTCATAGCGGTACCGGTACTAATAATTACTGTTCAAAACCTTTGCAAAGTTAGGCTTTAAAGAGCAACTGCAAATATAATCTAATTTATAGCGCTTTGCTTAGGTGGTGGCCCCAATTTATTGAGGGCGGTTTTTATATGGATTACATATTTTGTAATCGAAAACAACGGATTTTTTGTTAGATTTGAACCTCAACCCAAACTTGAATTGAAACTACGATTTGCTATTTTTTGTGTTGCTTTGGGTTTTTCCCAAAACTTTCTAGCACAAACCTTTGAGCTTAAAGGCGAGGTTAAGGACCAATACAGTGCGCCGATACCTTTTGCATCGGTTTTTTTGTTGACCGTAACGGATTCTTCCTTGGTAAAAGGCACCTCTGCAGATGAAAATGGGAATTTTACGATTTTAGGGATTACGGAGGGGCTTTACTTCCTAAAAGCTTCCTATGTGGGACAAACTTCTGAGAATTTAGCCTTGGAAATCATCAAGGACACTAAAATAGGGGCTTTGATTATTGAACAAATGGCCGAGGAACTCAACGAGGTTACGGTAACGAGCACTAGACCGGTGGTGGACCGTAAGGTGGACCGCATCGTTTTCAATGTAGAGAATACGGTTATTTCACAAAACAATTCTTGGGATATTCTACGACAGACCCCCGGGGTCATTGTCATGGGCAATGAACTACAGGTGAGGAACCAAGCAACGACCGTCTACATCAATGACCGTAAAGTGCAACTCTCGCCGGAAGAGGTGCGCAACCTTTTGGAAAATTACCAAGGGGAAAACATCAAGTCGGTTGAGGTTATTTATAACCCACCGGCAAGTTATGATGCGGAAGGAGGTTCAATCTTAAACATCATTACCAGTAAAAATGTTTCGCTGGGTTATAAGGGAAACTTAAGCGCGGGCTACACCCAAGGGATATTCCCAAAATATAATTTTGGAACCTCACATTTTTATAAGACCGCTAAGCTGAACGTGAATGCAAGCTATAATTTCGCTCCCAAAAAAGAATTCAAGAACACGTTGAACACGATTAATTATATTGATGAAACCGGTATTTTTTCTAATTGGGATACGGATTTTGACCAAGTCATTAGAACCCTTAGCCATAGCGCAGGGCTTGTAGTGGATTATGAATTTGACGACAAGAATACGGTCAGTCTTACTTCCAATGCACAGTTACAGCCCAAAAGGGAATCAGATTTTTTTCAGAATACGACCATGAGGAACGGTGCGGGTGTTTTGGATTCGACCTTTACTACGGGCAGTTTTTTGGATGAAACAAAAAACAACCTGTCTGGGGACTTGACTTTTAGGCACCGTTTCAATGACAAAGAAAGACTTAGCGCCAACGCACATTATACCTATTTTGAACTTTCACGCGGCCAAGATGTAAATTCCAACTATTTCTTGCCAGATGGCACGTTTATACGCGACTTCAATTTTTTTACCAATGCAGACCAACAGATAGACATTAAGACGGCCCAAGTGGATTATAATGCGCTTTTCGGGAGTCTTTCTTTTGAAACCGGGGCCAAGGGTTCGTTCATAAATTCTGAAAGTATTCTAGACTACTTCCTCCTTAATAACGGATCGGAATTCGTACCCAACCTATCCGATAATTTTAGATATGACGAAAAGGTATATGCTGGCTATTTCAGTCTTTCAAAAGATTGGGAAAAATGGAGCATTAAAACGGGTTTGCGGGCAGAACAGACCCAGAGTACCGGAAATTCTAGAAACGTGGATACGATTAATGAATTAAGTTACCTGGAATGGTTTCCATCGTTCTATATATTGCACACGATAAATGAAAACCATAGCCTCTCCTTTGACTATTCCCGAAAATTACAACGGCCTAGATATGATGATTTAAATCCGTTTCGAACCTACATCAACGAACGGACTTTTGAAGAGGGTAACCCCAACCTATTGCCGAGCTTTAGCAACACCTTTAACCTTAACTACACGCTGAATCAAGAATTTTTCTTTGATTTTTACTACCGGGACAATGGCAGATATATTTCTACCATTACTTTTCAAGATAATGAAAACCAAGTGCTACGGGACATAACCCAAAACGTGCTGGAAAGTACCTCTTATGGTTTCGATTTTACCTATGGCAAATCCATTACCAATAGTTGGTACCTGTACAGTTATATATCCCTATTTCACGAAGATGAAACGTTTCTTGCCCTGGAAAGCGATGCCTTTTCGTTTAAAAATGAAATCAACGGGGCCTATATAGACCTTACCAACTACCTAACGCTCTCCAAAGACGGTACCTTCAAGGGAGAACTAGGATTTGTATACATGTCTGGCTATTTGCAAGCTTCTTTCTTGCAAGAGGAATCCACTAATCTGACGGTAGGCCTGAGAAAATCGTTTTGGGACAACCGTGCCGTATTGAGTATAAGCGCCAATGATCTTCTGGGCAAGTACAACGCCTATGTAAATTCCGATTATTTAAATCAAGACAACCGCTATTTATCGGTACCCGAGACCCAATATGTACGGTTTGGATTTACCTATAATTTTGGAAATTTTCGCCTAGAGGACAATAATAGGGGTATTGAAAAAATAGAGCGCGAGCGATTGGAGTAAAGAACCTCGGGGTCAAGCTCGCGCGGCACTGCATGGAGAATCAACATAATTTCGACCCAGGCCTTGGATTATTTTAAATCTCGATTATCGAGTAAGGCAACTATTTCATAATCAATTTCTTATAATGTACAAGGTTAAATAGTTATACGGCTGTAAGATAATTCCGATTTACTTTTTTATTTTAGCGAAATACCATTCTCAAATGAAGAGGGATTTTATTGTTTGCCTACTTTTTGGATTAACGTTTTCCCTCGCGTTTTCCCAAGAGTTACGCCTAACCGGTTATGTTTTGGACGCAGAAGAGCAGCCCATTGTCTTGGCCAATGTACTCTTACTTACTCAAGAGGGCGATTTTATCAAGGGAACGGTAACGGACGATTTAGGTTTTTATGAATTCAATTCCCTAACTGGTGGCTCTTATCTCGTCGCCGCCAGCTATGTAGCCAATACGGTTGAAAGCCCACCCATTCAATTGAATAGGGACCTTGCCTTGGCGCCACTAATTTTGAATAGCGCCCAAGAATTGGATGAGGTTACCGTAACCCGGCAAAAACCCATTTTGGAACAGTTGGCCGATCGGCTCGTTTTTAGGATTGCCAACACGGCACTTTCAGAAAATGACATTTGGGATGTTTTAAAACGTACACCTGGGGTTATGGTCATGGATAATAGATTGTTTATTAACGGTAGCCCAAACGTAAACATCATGATCAATGGCAAGCTGATAAACCTCCCTCAAGAAGATTTGATCAATCTGCTTTCCGGTAATTCCGCAAGTAATGTAGAATCCATTGAGGTAATTACCAGTCCGCCCGCCAAATACAGTGCCGAGGGAGGATTATTGATCGATATTACGATGAAGAAAAATTTGGTATCGGGTTATAATGGTTCGGTTTTTAACCGCTATACACAGGGTGTGTTGCCCAAACATACCTTGGGAATGGACCATTTTTTTAAGGGACGCAAATTTGATTTCTCCGCCAATTATAACGTAAACAACGATTTGGATTGGAGCAGATATACAGAAATAACCAATTTCTTTGAAAATGGCGCACCCAGTCAGACTTGGGCCGCGGAACAGAAGTCCATTGACCGTAGAAAAAACCATAACCTAAACCTTTTTCTTGATGTTGAACTGAATAGCAAGAACACGATAAGCCTTTCCTCCAACTCCAGTTTATCCCCCAATAGGATACGTAATTTTGATTCTGAAACGGACATCACCAATACAGCCGGAAATGCTGTCGCACGCTGGGAGAGCATGAACGAATCTGATAATGATGTGTTCAATACTGCCTATTATCTAGATTGGATTCATAAATTAAACGATAAAGGGGCAGAGGTGGCGTTTAATGCGCATTACACGTATTATGACTTTAAGCAAAATCAAGAATTGAACAATACCATAATCGATGGAAACACGCAGTTCATTACCGAAAACGAATTTACCGTTTCATCAGACCAAATTATCAACCTTTATAGCTTTCAAACGGATTTCACGTTTCCCTTGAACCAAAACTCCACGATGGAAACAGGGCTTCGGTATGCGGCCATCAATTCTGAGTCCAGCATTGTGCAGACAGGTTTTGACCAAATAAGGGAAGGGGTCGATCCTACCGAGGCAGGTATATTTAATTATGATGAGGCTATTTATGCCGCCTATATAAGTTTGAATAATAGCTGGAAAAATTGGAACATGAACCTTGGCCTACGAACAGAGTATACAGATACGCGTGGCAAATTAGATGTGGGGAACCTTGTCAACAACACGGAATACTTGGATTGGTTCCCATCCCTATCACTATCCCATGTCAAGGGGAAAAACGGATTTTTCCTTAAGTCTTACAGGCGTATTGTAAGGCCCAAATACAATGTCATTAATCCGTTTCAATTTTACCAAACGGCAAATTCCATTGAGGAAGGCAACCCCAATCTTAAACCCGCGTATAGGGACTATATTCAGTTGGACTATGTCTATGACAAAGCCTATAAATTTGTAGTTTTTGGAGGGAAACAATCCAACGAGCAGTCCCAACAACTGTTTCAGGACAATGAAGCCAACATTTTAAGGCTGCAGTATATCAATCTGGCGACCAATTACTATTATGGAGCGGACGCCAGTTTTTCCAAAGACCTTACCAACTATTGGAACACCTTTTTTCTGATTACCCATTTCTATGACGAGGACAGTTTTACCGATTTGGGAACGAATACCGTTGTGGAGAATTCAATCTGGACCACACATATACGCGCTACCAATAGTTTTAATTTTTTAAGTGATAAGTCCATGTTTGCAGATCTTACCTATTCCCGTTTTTCGCCCCGTATAATGGGTAATTCCAGAATCGAGGCCTACAGCAAACTGGGCTTTACCTTGAGGAAATCGCTATGGGACAAAGCTGCCACTGTATCGATAGCCGTGGAGGATATTTTTAATAATGGCAATAGGTTTATCACCCGTGATTATCTGGAGCAGAACAACAGCACTTTTGCCAGGATTGAGAATAGGCTCTTTGTTTTTAGTTTCCGGTATAAGTTTGGAAATACCCAAATAAAGGACAATCAGAAGAACAAAAATACGGATGAAGGTCGGCGTCTAGAATAGATCAACCCTAGTTAACCGTGTATTTCAACTTATTCTTGCCACTCCGCTATAAAGAGATTGGTATCTCGCGTTCCCCCATTATTACGGTTGCTTGAAAAGGCCAAATATTTGCCGTCATTGGAGAAAACCGGGAAAGCATCAAAGGTTTCGCCATGGGTTACACGTTCCAAGTTTTTTCCGTCGATGTCTATAAAGTAAAGGTTGAACGGAAAACCTTTTTCCGCCTCAAAATTACTGGAGAATAAAATCTTTTTCCCGGAGGGATGAAAAAACGGACTCCAATTGGCATTGCCTAAAAACGTAAGCTGTTGTAGTTCGCTACCATCTGCATTACAGATAAAGAGTTCCATTTCCGTAGGCTCTACCAAACCATCTGCCAAGAGGGCCTTATATTTTTTAATGGCCTCCGGGGTTTTTGGTCTAGAGGCCCTAAAAATAAGCTTGCTGCCATCTGGTGAGAAAAAGGCTCCGCCATCATAGCCCAATTCATTGGTAATCTGTTTTACATCGGTGCCGTCTAAATTCATGGTATAGAGCTCCAAGTCGCCGCTACGGGTAGAGGTAAATACTATTTTATCCCCTTTGGGCGATACCGTGGCCTCTGCGTCATAACCAGGTTCATTGGTGAGTTGCGCCGTAATGTTCCCCTCTAAATCGGACACAAAAATATCAAAGGAATCATAGACGGGCCAGACATAATTTCCATTTTTGCGCAAGGGCACTTCTGGACATTCCGCATTGGCCAAATGGGTGGAGCCATAAACAAAGTGTTTGTTGTCTGGCAGAAAATAGGCACAGGTCGTACGCCCCATTCCCGTACTTACCATAGGCGGAACGGAGTCTTGAAAGGATTCTTCAATATTCATCAAGAACATTTGGTCACAATTCATGCCCCAATCCTTATTGTTTGATTGGAATATCATTTGTGTATCGTCCCAACTCCAGTACGCTTCCGCATTATCGCCGCCAAAGGTGATTTGCCGTATGCTTTTAAAATACTTTTCTTCAGGGTAGATGAGCGTATCGGTACCGGCCATAAGTGAGGGTCGTTCTGCCGGGGTATCCATACTTCTCTTAGGTTCGTTTTTACAACTACCCACTAGAAATAGAAGGCTTAGAAGGATATATATTCTCATAGGATGCTTAATTTTAAGGCAAATACACTTCAAAAATGGCAAAAAAAATTCTAATTCCTATTTTTTTCTCTCTACTGATGGCCTGTCAGCAGGAAAAACAGATACAAGTTACAATTGAGGAGGATATCGCTTTTTTGGCGGATGATGCTTTACGGGGCAGGGAAACGGGAACGCCCCAAGAAGTGGCTGCCGCGGAGTATATTCAAAAACGCTTTGAACAAATGGGGTTGGCGCCCAAGGGAAATAGGGGCACCTATTTCCAAACCTTTACGTTCAAGCCCAAGCGAGACCCGCATAGCCAAGTACAATTTGGAGCTGGTGATAGCACGATTACGGGAACCAATGTCATAGGACATGTGGATAACGGGGCCGCCCATACAATTATCATTGGGGCCCACTATGACCACTTAGGGATGGGTGGCGAAGGTTCTCTGTACGCAGAAGGTGAAGCAGTGCATAACGGCGCAGATGACAATGCCAGCGGTGTGGCCATACTATTGCAGCTGGCCGCAGAACTTCAAAAGGAAATGTATACCGGAAATAATTATTTATTCATGGCCTTTTCTGGCGAGGAAATGGGATTGTTGGGGTCCAATTATTTCAGTAAAAATCCCACGATAGACCTTTCCAATGCAACCTATATGTTGAATATGGATATGGTGGGCCGTTTACGGGAAGACAAAACGCTGTCCATAAGCGGCACGGGCACCAGCCCCATTTGGAACCAGGTGCTAAATGCTTCGAATACCTATTTTAAACTGGTCTTGGGAGCATCCGGCGTTGGCCCGTCGGACCATACCTCTTTTTACCTGCAAGACATTCCCGTATTGCATTTTTTTACAGGGCAGCATGAAGATTATCATAAACCCAGTGATGACGCCAACAAGCTTAATTATGAGGGCATGCGGCAAATTAAGGAATACATAGAAGCTGTTATTCTGGAACTGAACGACGACCCCAAATTGGCATTCCGCAAGACAAAGAACGAAAGTGAGGAAGTGCCCCGGTTTAAAGTAGCCTTGGGCGTCATGCCCGATTATCTTTTTGATGGCGCAGGAATGCGTATCGATGGTGTTACCGAGGATAGGCCCGCAGCAAGGGCCGGGCTCCAGAAAGGAGATATAGTCATTCAATTAGGGGACAGCACGGTCATCGATATGATGAGCTATATGCGGGCTTTGTCCAGTTTTGAGGAAGGGGATACCACTAAGGTCGTAGTAAAGCGCAAAGAAGAAAAGGTATCTGCTGAAATTACATTCTAGTACTAATGGGGAATTAGAAAATCACGTTTCATAAAAACGTCTTTGCGAGAAGCGGGGTGCAAAATTTATACTGTTTGCTGCTAACTCCAAAGCGACGATGCAACCTGTTAATCAAAGGGTACCCCATTCAACTAGATGACATTATCTACCCCACCTAGACGCCTCTTGACCATGCCAAATTTTTAGTTAACTTTGCAACCCAAAAATAAATACTGCCGTGCCTAAAATAGGAGACATACAACTACCTGATTTCCCGTTGCTTCTTGCCCCTATGGAAGATGTAAGCGACCCACCGTTTCGTGCCCTTTGTAAGGAACAGGGTGCCGATGTAGTGTATACCGAGTTCATCTCTTCGGAAGGCTTGATCCGCGATGCGACCAAAAGCGTCATGAAATTGGATATTTACGAAAAGGAGCGCCCGGTGGGCATCCAAATATTCGGGGCCAATTTGGAGAGCATGTTACAGTCGGTCGAAATTGTTGAAAAATCGAATCCGGATATCATCGATATCAATTTTGGCTGTCCTGTAAAAAAGGTGGTATCGAAAGGAGCCGGCGCCGGTATTTTAAAGGATATCGATTTAATGGTCTCCTTGACCAAGGCGATGGTCGAGCATACCAAACTGCCCATTACCGTAAAGACGCGTTTAGGCTGGGACGACGCTTCCATAAAAATCGTTGAGGTAGCGGAACGGCTTCAGGATGTTGGTTGCAAGGCCATTTCCATCCACGGGCGTACCAGGGCACAAATGTATAAGGGCAATGCCAATTGGCATCCTATAGCTGAGGTAAGGAATAATCCAAGAATGCATATTCCCGTTTTTGGCAATGGGGACGTGGACACGCCAAAAGCTGCCCTAAAAATGCGGGATGAATTTGGATTGGACGGAGCAATGATCGGCCGTGCCAGTATTGGCTATCCATGGATTTTTAGGGAAATTAAACACTATTTTAAAACAGGCACACATTTAGAGCCCCCCACAATGGAGGAACGGGTAGATGCAGCACGCCGCCATTTGCAGATGTCCATAGACTGGAAGGGCGAGACCTTGGGTGTTTTTGAGACCCGCCGCCACTATACCAATTACTTTAAGGGCATTCCTAACTTTAAGGAATACCGCATGAAAATGGTAACCAGCGATGATTCCGCATCCGTATTTGAAGCTTTTGACGAAGTGCTTGAAAAATTTGGCGACCACAATTTTAGCTTGGTCTAAGAAGCGATCAGTTTCTGGTTAATACGGCTACTTGCAATCTTAGAGGCAATTATTCCCAGGATAACGATGGTTGCCAGAACAATGGCGATGTTGATCAGTTCAAATTTTACGGGATAGGCCAAGGAAGGGGTTATCCGCAACCAACCAAACACCAGTTGCGACCAAATGAGCAGTGTTCCAAGCAGCACGCCTATAAAACCCCCTAAGCCCGTTACCAAAACACCTTGTACAAAATAGATACGCCGTAATTCTGCAATGGTCGTACCCAAACTATACAGTGTTTTCGAATTCTGTTGTTTGTCCAGAATCATCATGATGATGGCACCTACTACATTAAACAAGGCAATAATGAGCACCAATGTAAAAATAAGGTAGGTAGCCACGTTTTCAGTATTCAACATTTTATACAATGTGCTGTTCAATTCCTCACGGTTTTTTAGTAGTACCCCAGTTCCTAATATGCCCAAAAGCTCTGGCTTTACGGAATTTGGGTCAACTCCTTCGCTCATCTTAAAATTGATGCCTGAAATTTGTAGCGAATCCTTTTCCAACAAGGCCTGGGTCAAGCGTAGGTCGGCAAACACATATTTATTGTCCAGATCGGCCTCTACGGCATAAACACCACCAATGACCATGGGTATCTGATTGTAAAGCGATGAAATGCTTTGCTGGGAAATGGAACCCTTACCGGGCTTAAAGGCATATATCTGCACCGGACTCCGAAACTGGTTGATGGTAACCCCTAGAATATTGGCAATACCCAAACCGGAAACTACTTGCGTATCATTTATGGTCCAGTCCCCTATGTAAATGGTACTATCGATGCCAATGACTTTGGTATAATTGCTATCAATACCCTTTATATAAGCAATATGGTTTTTACTACGGTGCTCCAACGAAACCTTTTCTTCCAACTCCTTGGAGTAAAAAGCAATGCCGTCTACCTGTTTCACTTTTTGTTCCTGATCGGGGGTGAGGGCGAATGTTTTGCCGGTAGCGGGAAGCGCCTTTAATTGCGGATCGAAGGATTCGGTAAAGGAAAGACTGAACATCTTTAATCCTGCGAAAGCAGAAAGCACAATGAATAGCGCTGCAGAACCGATGACAATTACTAGAAAGGTGATAAAATTAATGATGTTGACCGCGTTCTGGGTGCTTTTGGAACGCACATACCGTTTGGCGATATAGAGGGGAAAATTCAAACGATCAAGACTTTTTTCGTTTCGGTAACAATTCCCTGTTCTCAATAGGGTTCTCCTCGCGTTTCAGCGATTTCTCGATATTTTCGATGTAATCCAAGGAATCGTCCAAGTAAAATAAAAGTTCCGGAACGCGTCGCAATTGGTTGCGCGTGCGTTGCGACAGCTCGTGTTTGATCAAGGGCTGGTTGCTGCGTATGCCTTCCAATAATTCCTTGGCCTTATCATTCGGGAAAATACTCACGTACACCTTGGCGATGGACAGGTCTGTAGTAACGGAAACCTTGGAGACGGAAATAAGGGTGCTCCGCAATCCGCCGTCAATAGCGGCCCTTTGTAGAATGTCTACAATATCCTTTTGAATGATCCCAGCTATTTTACGTTGTCTCTGCGTTTCCATACTGCAAAAGTACATAGAAAAATGTATCTTGACCGCTATGGGATGCATCCGGAAGCAAATAAGGCATGAAAAAAATTGAACATTTGGGCATAGCCGTCCACGACCTGGACGTTTCCAATATGCTTTTCGAAAAATTATTGGGGGTAGCCCCTTATAAACAGGAGGCGGTAGCATCGGAAGGGGTGCTTACGTCCTTCTTTCAAAATGGCCCCAATAAGATAGAACTACTGGCGGCAACCGAGCCCGATGGACCCATTGCCAAATTCTTGGAAAAAAAAGGGGAGGGCATACACCATGTAGCCTTTGAGGTGGACGATATTAAGGCCGAAATGGCCCGATTAAAACAAGAAGGCTTTACCCTCTTAAACGAGGAACCTAAAAAGGGGGCCGATAATAAATGGGTGGCTTTTGTGCATCCCAAAAGTGCCAATGGGGTGTTGGTAGAACTCTGTCAAGAAATAAAGTGATGGTACGCTGAGGTTGACCAGGTTTTGCGATGGGTAGCGGGAGACAAAGTATTTTTGAAGTAAGGTTAAAAATCTTGTGCCGAATAAAAATAAGTGGTAATATTGCAACCGCAATTCGCGGGTCCTATAGCTCAGTTGGTTAGAGCACCTGACTCATAATCAGGTGGTCCCTGGTTCGAGCCCAGGTGGGACCACTAGTAAAATTAAGCGGTTACAAGAATTTGTAGCTGCTTTTTTATTTAATGGCGTGCTTTTGGCGTGCTTTTTTAATTTTGAATTGCACGCAGATTGCAGGCGAATCTTAGTCCGTATCATCATCTAAAACTTATTTCATATCTGGTACTCCGACCACCTCCTAGGGGTTTAAAAATCCCTTTTTGAACTAAATCCTGTAAATCTCTTGTGGCGGTTGCCTTCGATGTGCTAGCGATCGAAACATATTTCCGAGCATTCATGCCTCCTTCAAAACCTTGGTAACCTTCTTCAAGCATTCTACGAACCACTTTATGTTGACGTTCATTAAGTTCATTTTTATGTTGGTCAAAGAACTTCGTTTTCTTTAAGGTAAATTCAACCTCTTTTTCCGCATCGATTTGAGCATCTAAGACTGTTTTCACGAAATAATTTATCCACTCCGTAATTTCATTGGAACGTTGAGCTGTTTTTAAAGCGTTGTAGTATTCACTTTTATTTGCCTCGATAGATTTGGACAGACTGAACAGAAAAGGTCTTCCCATGCTTTGGGAAAGGGCTTTTTCGGCAACTGCTCGTCCTATTCTGCCATTGCCATCCTCAAAAGGATGGATAGATTCAAAATACAGGTGAGCGATAGCGGACCGTATGATAGGTTTTTGAATCAAGTCCCGGGATTCATTGAACCATGTTATGAATCGTTTCATTTCTAAAGGAACTGTATTGGAAGGTGGGGCTTGAAAATGGACAATTTCACGGCCTATTGCACCAGAAACGATTTGCATAGGTTCTTCATGTGAACGCCATTGGCCTATTTCTATTCCTTTACTACCTTTCATGAGCATGGTATGCCAATCAAAAAGCACCCTTTCTGTAAGAGGCGTCGTAAAGTGTTTACGGATTGCCAGCATTAAATCGGTTATTCCTTCAACTCTTTTGTCTTTGGATACAGGTAGCTCAGGATTCAAGCCCAAATTCCTTCTTATAGAGGACATGACGTCTTTTCGGCTCAGATACTCTCCCTCTATCTCCGAGGTCTTTATAGCTTCGGAAACCATTAAGTTTATCATAGCTTCTGTCTGTTCGGATTCAGAAAAACCATCCAATACACCACTAATGCGCCCCGTACGCTTTGCAAAATCATAGAGTAAATCTTCAACAGCCTTAGTTTCATACTGAAAATGAGGCCAGTCTTTTTGCTGCCAATTGTATTTCATGAGCCGATTATATCATATATTCGGCTCAAATATAGTATTATTATGAGTTGATTAAGTAGATTATTTGGCTCATTCAAGTATTGATTACAGATTTACGTAAAACTGTAACCTTAACTTTCAATAGCTTTGCATTTAATTGAGCGATAAGGTATGTTTCAGAAAATATTCCTTTTAGTACTCGTCTTAACTTCATTACAAACCTTCTCACAACAGGATGAAATCACCATTGTCTCCTGGAACATTCAAGATTTTGGAAAGACCAAAAGTTATGATGAATTAGAACAAATAGCAGAACTTTTGAGAGATGCCGATATTGTGGCAATACAAGAAGTAGTATCTGGCTATGGCGGTGCGCAGGCCGTGGCGAAAATAACCGATATCCTTAACCGTGAAGGCGCTCAATGGGATTATGTCATCAGTAACCCGACCAGAATACCAAAATATGTAACCTGTAAGCTTCCCTAAAAATAGGACAGCTTAAAATTAGAATTTTCTTACTATTAATTACTTAACTCGCAATTTTATCATCCAAATATTTTTACTTTTTGATTTTCAAAAATCCTATAATTCAGACGCGGCTTAATTTTTAAAGAAAAATCTTACTTTTAATCGAAATGTTTTTACAGCCAAAAGGAAACGTCGTACTTTCCAGACCTAAATTAAAACAAGTTGTACGAAGCAATTTTAAAAATGACCAAAGGAATTTTTCAAATTTCGATTATTCTGCTTGTATCGCTTTTTATTGGGTGTTCAAATTCTGATTCACCATTAGAGGAAGAAGATGAAGTGAGTGACCCAAATGAAGAGCAGTCGGAGAAGCCAGATACTAGTGAAGAACAGTCTAATGAAGAGGGTGAGTCTATATTCTTTTCAAGAATCAGTTATGAAAATTTTATAGATAATGCGGTGGCGGCTCTTGTCGAATTCCAATTTCAGGATAATAAGGTTGTTCGACGAGAGGGTTTTACTCCTGATGGAACTTTACAAAACTATTCTACTTATGAATATAATGAAAATGAACTTCTAAAAAAGCTTACTTACTATAATTCGGATGGTAGCATAAACTATGTAAACAACTTTAGTTACCAGGACAAAAAACTTAGCTTGGTAGAACGTATCCGAAATAGCATGTCCGTACCTGATACTGTGTATAATGTAATCACCTATTCAAATAATCTTATCGAAAATGAGTTCGTAAATTCGAATGGCATTCGAGCATTTTCGACAAAATACTTTTTAAATAGTGATGGAGTTATATACAGGTCGGACAATGGAAATATTGCCGAGGTTACTTTAGAAGGAGGAGTTCCTATCTCAAAAGTTGTTCAATACTCTTCAAATACAGTTGAATTTGACCATGTTTATTTAGAAAATACCTCGCCAAAAGGACCATGGAAAGACTTTTGGAGCAACTTTTATGGAAGTTTCAACAACCAAATAGTTCAAAGTAATGGAGGTCTTATAAGTTATGAGGACACCGTTGATTTAAGTAAATATATTGTTAGTGTCGGAAGTCAATTGCAAAGGGAATATGAATTTAATTCTGATGGATTGCCTACGAGAATTGAAAAAACTTTCGATCGCATCCTTTCAAAATCGATTTGGACAATAGAATATCAAGACTAATTTTTTTGTAACATTAAAAAACAACAATTCCCCAGAAACGGTATAACTAATACGGGTTTGAGTGGTTTTCTAAGCTCAACAATTCGCTTCAACAATTAAAACGATAGATATGTACGTAGCCCGCAATCCCTTAACAGCCATACAGTGACGACGTCGTAAGTAATTTAAACCATAATAAACTTTAGAAAATGAAAAAAACGATTTTGACCCTAATTTTCGCTTTAGCAACAGTGACTTTTTGCAACGCCCAAAAAATTGAGATGGAAAAGGTATTTGGGGGATACAAATACACTCAAAACGGAAAAGAAATGAAAATGGGGGATTTGGTGAACACTATGCAATCCAACGCTAACGCATTAGGATTTATTAAAAAAGCTCGAACCAATAATACCATCGCTTCGATTTTAGGTGGAGCTGGCGGAGCTTTGATTGGATTTCCAATTGGACAATCTCTAGGTGGTGGAGATGCAAATTGGACTTTGGCTGGTATAGGAGCTGGTCTAATTGTAGTTGCCATTCCTATTTCTTCGAGTGCTAATAAAAAAGCGAAACAAGCGGTAGAATTATACAATTCTTCTCTTAATTTAACATCATATTATCAATTTAAGCCAGAATTTCAAATTATAGCTAACGCAAAAGGAATTGGACTAACAATGAACTTTTAAAAAACCACTTAGTACAAAGCCTAAGCGGGAGCACTAAGAAATAGAAATTGGGGAAAAGTAAAGCATGGTACATAAGAAGTAAATACCGTAGACTCTTATTTTCACTACAGAATGTAAGAAAAGGGATTAGGATACGTTTTTAATTTCAAAGAATTACATAACAACCAAATACAAAGAATAGCGAACAATGGCTAAAATTGAAATAAATGGTTCCCCGGAAGAACTTGAGCGAATAAGTACCTTTTTGGTCAATAACAACATAAAATTCTCCGTTGTGAATGATTTTGGAAACCACTCCATTACAGATGCTGAAAAGTTTGGGTTACTCATCCAAAAGTTCAAATAGCGGTTGATTTTTTCGCTTATCAGCAGTCTTTAAGCGGGGAAAATAGGCGCCTATCCACTACCCGTCCCTACAAAAACAGTATCTTGGGTAACACACTATTAGCGTACTATGGCCACAAACAATACCTCTAAATCCTGGATTAAAATTTTAATTGAATTGGTCGAGGTCTTTTTGAAGACCTCGCGTGCGCAAAGTAGACCACGAACATGGCACCAACATGTGGTGCCCCACGAAAAGGGTTGGGCCGTGCGCAGGGAGGGCAACCAACGCGTTAGTTCAACCCACCGGCTACAGGAAACAGCCATTCGTAAAGCGAAGCGACTCGCCAGAAAGCACAAGGCCGATGTCATTATACATCGGGAGGATGGCACGATTCGCGACCGGATTGGGTTTGATTAGGGATAAACGACGAATTGGCACTAGAATTAATTCAAATAATCTATAAGCTCACCGCTCCCAACCTTCGATACCCATAAAAAATAAAAGTCCGGCAATATAGGTGATTACATCCAGGGGGTCTGCCGTATAGCGCGCATCAAAGCTGGGAAGCACCCCTTCAAAGTAGATAATAAACAACAGCGCGGTTGAAATCTGTAACAGCAACGGAAGTTGAATACGGTCGTCGGATTTTACATAGCGTACACTATAAAGACACGTTTTAAGCACCAAGGGCATACAAAGGAAATCGTTAAGATGGTTATTGACCGGTTTTGGAAGGGTAACCCCCAAGTGCTGCGCAAAATATATGGTCGCTGCAAGAATGATGAAAACGGGGAAGTAATTTTTCTTGGTGGTTTCCAATACCGTAGAAAATGTCCGTTTCATGGGCGTGTTTTTTTAAACCTTAGGCCGCAATATACCCAAATAACAGGGCTAAAAAAGAGCCTATGGCGAGAACGATGACCCAAATGGAATAGAAGAACTTTGCGCTATACCGGATGAGGAAATTCTCATGTTCCTTTGCGTCCTCAAAGAAAAGGGTGACTTTATTTTTCTTCTTTACGCTTTCGGCCTCCGTCCTATCCCTGGCCTTTTGCTCCCGTTCCAGCTTTCGTTTTAGGTTTGTATTGATGATTTTACCGCAGTTCTCACAATAATCCCGGTTCATATTTACGGTGCCACATTGTTGACAGGTTCTATACGTGGTAGTTGCCATATTGGTTTTTTTGTTACGTCGCCGTTTGGTTAATCTAAATAATTCCCCGATGGCTCTGCCTCGGGGTTTCCGAACTTACCTCCCCTTGGGGGAGGTCGGAATTGCCTTTTTGCAATTTCGGGTGGGGTAAAATACAAAATTTCGGTTTTTGGCCCTTTTTGGCCAAAATGAAACTGGCGAAATACCCCTGTGGCTTGCCCCGGGGACAGTCAGTTTCAAGAAATTTTTTATTTGCCCCAATTTAATTTGGACTACAAAAGTATACAAATAGAAAAAATAGTCTTGGTTGTATAAAATCGAATGCTGTCTTGTTTGGGTTCAGGTATTCTTTTTACGGCGACACAGCTTTGGCTCGTAGTTATATTAAATTGATGTACGGTTTCTCTAACTAAACAGGAGTTCCCTATATTTAGGTATACTATAACGATTATGAAAATCACCTTTTTCCGTTCCGTCTTTCTTATACCCCTGCTTGTAATGATGCTCCCTAGCTGTTCCCCAAAACAAAAAACGGACAGCGAAAAAAATCGCACAACGGCCAAAGTCTACATTACCGCACTGGACAAATCGCAGTTGTTAACGGAATACGAGGTCATTGAAAATACTACGTTAACTCCGGACGTAAGGTTGCAAATAGACCCCAAGACCACCTACCAGGAAATGGATGGGTTTGGTTATACCCTTACCGGTGGCAGTGCTTTGCATCTAAGCAAGATGTCAACTTCTGCAAGGGCAAAGCTACTGCAGGAACTTTTTGGGACGGAAGGGGACGGTATCGGGGTAAGTTACCTTCGGTTAAGTATTGGAGGTTCTGATTTGGATGAGCGCCCTTGGTCCTACAATGATTTGCCCAAAGGGGCTACGGACGAGGCATTATCCCAATTTTCCCTTGCCTATGACACCCTCTACCTGATACCGGTACTCAAGGAAATCCTGCAAGTGGCCCCGGGCCTAAAATTAATGGGTTCCCCGTGGTCACCACCGGCTTGGATGAAGGACAATGAGGACACGCGTGGCGGAAGCCTCCTACCAAAATACCATGGCGTATATGCGAAGTATCTTGCCAAATACGTACAGGAGATGGCCAAACAAGGTATTCCCATAGATGCCATAACCATACAGAACGAACCCCTGCATCCCGGTAACAATCCTAGCCTGTTGATGCTGGCAGACCAGCAGGCGGAATTTATCGCGTTAGATCTAGGGCCAACCTTTAAGGAAATGGGCCTTAAAACAAAGCTTGTCATTTACGACCATAACGCGGACCGGCCCGACTATCCCATTTCTATTTTGGACAAAGCCGATGCGGCTCAATACATAGACGGTTCCGCTTTTCACATGTACGGAGGTGAAATTGAGGCCTTGTCCCTAGTGCATGACGCACATCCTACAAAAAACCTCTATTTTACCGAGCAATGGGTGGGAGCCCCGGGAAATTTTGAGGAAGATGTAGCGTGGCACAATGAGGTGCTGATCATTGGCGCTACCCGAAATTGGTGCAAGACCGTACTGGAATGGAACTTGGCGGCCGATGAAAACCAGGACCCCCATACAGACCGGGGCGGATGTGATCGCTGTTTGGGCGCACTTACAATTCGTGGGGATTCCATTGTTCGAAATCCTGCCTACTATACTATTGCACAGGCTTCAAAATTTGTACCGCCGGGGTCCGTACGTATTGCATCGAACAGCTTGGAGCTATTGCCCAACGTGGCGTTCAAAACTAAGAATGGTAAAATCGTAACCATTCTTCAGAACAAAAAGACGGAAGTAATGGCCATTGAAGCTCAGGTTGGGGAAAAATTGTTACGCTTTGAGATGCCCGGAAAAACGATAGGTACCTTGGTCCATTATCCATGAAAAAACGCAACTTTAAAATCGGTGATATACTGTTTGTGGTGTTTATTGCCCTATTGCTTGTTCCGCAAACGCGTACTCCCATACAGGTAGCCCTTAACAAGCTGAAGGTATTGGTATGGTCGCCAAGGGCAGAGGCCGTGGAAGATCGTGAAAAGGTAGAGGCCTTTACCTACAGCGTGCATGATTTAAACGGTGTTTCTAAAAATATAGGGATTGCACAGGGGAAGGTTACATTTTTAAGTTATTGGGCCACGTGGTGCCCACCCTGTATTGCCGAGCTACCGGGTATACAAGCACTCTATACCGACTATAAGGACAGGATTAATTTTATACTGCTTACCCAGGAAGAGGTGACTAGGGTACAGCGTTTTATGGAGAAAAAGGGCTACGATTTGCCCGTATATTTTCCACTTATGCCACCGCCGGATGTTTTGCAGGAGAATAGCATCCCCACCAACTACATCATTGATGCGCAGGGTACTATCGTTATTAAGGAAACCGGTGCGGCAGATTGGAACAGTACCGCTACCAGGGCAGTTTTAGATGGCCTTCTATCAGAATAGTGTGTTTGCAGCACGTCTGTGGTCCCCTTTCCTCGCTTTCAAAAACGATTGAGTTCATTTTATGAAAATGACTATTATCCATTATTGGTTTGATTATCATTCGGTTAAGTGAATCTTTACGGGTAGGGGGGTGATAAAAGCGGTTATTTAGGAGGACATAAGGGCAATAGTACATGATGTTTATTCGTTAGTAGGTAGTTTCGTACAAATATAAATTTAAACTGCAACACTTGCTAAAAATGAAGTCTTTCAAAAATCCGTTTTGGATACCTGTGTCCAATTATGGACGGTCCCAAGAGAATTCGAAAATCCCCCAATGACTATGTTGAACTCCTACTTAAAACTAATCCTTGTATTTCTGGGCGCTATAGGGTATGGCCACGCCCAATGTGAGGTCTTTAAAAGTGAACTTACCGATGTTGAAACCTACATGCAGCAGGTAAGCCGATTAACGGACTCCTTACGGCCCGCAACCGAAATAGCCGCTTTCGATGCGCATTTGGGCAATGCCCGTTACAATGCAAAAAAAGTAAAAGTACTCATGGGTAAAGCAGTCAATGCTGCCGATGATGCCGTTGCCATGGTCTCGGAAGCTCAGTATAACTCCGACCGCTGCGGTCTGGCCGAAGCCATTAGTTATACCATAGATGCCGAAACCCACGCCATTGATGCGCGCGATTTTGCCAGCGAAGCCTTCCACAATGTGAAAGCGGCACTTACCGCCAATAACCTGGGTAATCTACAGTACCATATGCGCAAGGCACAGCGGATGATAATCAGGGCACAGAGCTCCGCCGATGCCGCTGCCTATGCGGCCGGTTTTGCATACTATAGCTGTAACCATGACCTAGACCATGCTACTGCAGATCGGTAACTGGGTTTTTTAGAAAAAAGGTTCAAGTTTTGGGCATTAGACCCGTGCTGCTCTACCAGCACCTAGCCCCATATACAATTTAACCGCGGCGATAAGGAAAAGAAAAAGAAGGGCATAGTCCCAGTTTTTAGTAAGGTCAAAGATGCCCCCAAAGAGCATGGGCCCGGTGGCGGCTACCAAATATCCTACAGATTGTGCCATCCCGGAGAGTTCGGTCGCCCCTTCGGTATCCCGTGAACGCAGCACAAGAAACAGCAAGGCCAGACCAAAGGTACCGCCTAGAACTATCCCCAAAAGGGAAACCCATACGGCGATAAGCCCAAATTCCGGTAGCAGTATCCCCAATAGACTTATCACTTCAAGCACTATAAGAAGGGTTACGATCGTGCGCTGGTTTTTTTGCTTTCCGGCCACATAGGGGATGACCAAAGACCCAATGATTCCCGTAGCCTGTGATAGGGAAAGCATCCAACCGGCGAAAGCTGCATCATAGCCCCTACTCTGTAAAATAACGGGCAACCAGGCCAAAATAATATAGAAGACCATAGACTGTAAACCCATGAATAGGGCTACGTTCCACGCTAACCTAGAGCTTCCCAATTTTTTCATGGCATCCTTAAAACTACGGGTACTGGAAGACTTGGTTAGTTTTGTAACCTGGGGCATCCATACAAAAAATGCTAAAAGTGCTGGAATTCCCCAGACTACCAGCGAGCCGCGCCAACCCAGTTGTACATCATGGGCCAAGGGCACACTGAGCCCCGCTGCAGTTGCCGCCCCCAAGGCCATAAAACTTGAATAGAGACTGGTCATAAAACCGGAGTTTTCATTAAAGTTTCGTTTCGTTAGACTGGGCAAAAGCACATTGCCCAATGCAATGGCCACTCCCAATAAAAGGGTGCCGATGTATAGCGCAGGAACCCAATCAATGTAACGAATGCCAATACCGATGGTCAATAGGAGCATTGCCCCCAATAAGGTACCACCAATTCCAAAGCGTTTTGTAAAGAGCGGTGTCAGGGTAGAAACTACGCCAAAAGCTAGTAATGGAAGTGTAGTCAGCAGCCCCAAGAGCGTATTGGACAGGCCGGTCGTGGCACGTATGTCCTCTAC
Organism: uncultured Flavobacteriaceae bacterium; assembly: GCA_963793365.1. Taxonomy (GTDB): domain Bacteria; phylum Bacteroidota; class Bacteroidia; order Flavobacteriales; family Flavobacteriaceae; genus Maribacter. The sequence continues at coordinate 360,742 of CAWBZP010000008.1, forward strand.
CAATGGCCCAACACTGGCCAAAGCCGGCCGTAGGTTGATAGCTATAAAGATTATGCCAGCGATCAACAGGAATTTGTTGCGTGCAGTTTCTTTTTGGGATTTGGACATGTCGCTTGCCAGTTTAGAATTTCGCAAAAGTACCTAAACCTTGCCCTTTTCAGCTTTTAACCGCCTAAATTTTGTAGATATAACAATGGGTACCATTCCCAAACTACTGGTAAAACTAAACGCAACGGCAAATAAGGTCGGCCCGTTTTTAGTTGGATAAATTGAATCAAATGTGAGCAATTCCTTAAATGCCTAGGCTTACCAAAGGATGTTTGAAGGAAAGCTGAATGCATCAGTCTTCCTTTTTTTTACCTACGAGCCCCTTGGTAAACTCATTGAGTGTCTCTACTTTTTCCTCGAAATCCCCTTTTATGGTTTTTCTGTACGCGTTGAGGTTTTTCACGAGATCGTCGATATTTTCCGGGATTACATCCTCAAAAAATTGGCGCAATCGTTTGGCCGTGGTAGGCGATTTACCATTGGTGGAAATAGCCACTTTTACATTTCCCTTGGTAACGATCCCTCCCATATAAAAATCACAGAACGGAGGGTTGTCCGCCACGTTTACGAGTATCTGCTTTGCCCTGCAATCATGATAGACCTGTTCGTTAACGGGCACCTTATCCGTAGTGGCAATTGCCATATGTTTCCCTTCCAAATAGCTTTTATCATAAGGGGCCAGGTGCATTTTTATTTTAAATTCATTCGCCAGGGCCACGGTCTCTTCCCTGAACATGGGAGAAACCATTTCCACTTGTGCACTTGGGCTGGATTTTAATAAAAAGGTCAATTTCTCCAAGGCTACATTACCACCCCCAACGATTAGAATTTGAAGATTGGATACTTTTAAAAACACGGGATAAAGCTCGTTCCTTTCCATTTAAACTAGTTTATTTTGCGTTACCGCCAAGCATGAACAGCACCTATCTTGCAACGGCTTTGGTCACCAAATCCGATGCAAATTTGGATAAGGGTAATTTTAAGGCCGCCTCCTTGCCCTTCTCTGACATTTTCCTCCAGGTTTTTTCAAGGATATCGATGGTTTTTTCCTTAGGATGCTTGTGTGCAAATGCTTCAAAATAATATTCTAAAAATACCAAACAGATGACATCTTCCAAGGTCTGGGTATCGGCATTTCGTTTGAGCTGCTTTTTTTCGAGTAAAAAGCAAACGGCATCGACAGTTTCTTGGTCATAACCTACCTTGATCAAGATCGTGGAAGCTTTTTGCGCATGGTATTTCTTTAAGGTCTGGCGCCATTTCAAATAACCTTCGCGGGTCTTGTCATAAGACTCCCTGGGTATTTCCCACCTGCAAATATGTTGGCAACGTGCTGCCAGACGCAACGCTTCAGAAGCATTTGGTGCGAAGGAATTCAGCCGGTCTGTCATACGTATGCCATAGAGCACTTCTTTAGGATAGGCCCTTCCTTGAAAAACTTCGGTATTCGGGTCGTTTTTGTTGGCGGCATCAAAATGTTGAAAAGCATGGAGCAATTTATCCGTAGTGGCCATAACTAATAGGTATGTTCAAAGCTATTCAGAAAACGTTACATACGCAATGGCAATTTGTACTTGGTTGGCAGTTGGAAGCAAGAAGTCAGCTTTCTTGTGCCAAAAATTTAGTTAACCGCCCCAAAGCACCAGTTAAATAAAATCCTGGAGCAGTAACGGTTTCGAGATTGCGGTAATTTTCAATCAATCAACACGTTAAGCAAAATGCATGCAGTCAAAAAATAAAGCTGTCAAGTTAAAAAATCCCATTTTATAAAGGTATTTTAAATCCCTAATAAAAGTCTGCTATGGCACCATCCAAAACAAACTCAAAACCAATTAGTGAAGAATCACCACTAATGAAGACCATAAAATTCACGATTGTTCTCGCAGCAATAGGTGTGGTGCTATGTATCATTTTCTTGGCCACAGGAAATTGAAATCAACCCAGCAGTTACTTTTTATACCAAGTTCCGCGTAGTAATCTTTTTAAGAATTCTTATTTATTATGGATACCGATAATTTACGCTTTATGAGAAGAGCCATTTATTTGGCCAAATTGGGAAAGGAAAACGACGGCGGGGCCTTTGGTGCGGTTATCGTTAGAAATGGCGAAATTATTGCGGAAGGTTTCAATAAGGTAAAAGCATTACATGATTGCACCCAACATGCCGAGCTGCTTACCATACAAAAGGCATGTAGAAAACTAGAATCCACCACCTTAGAAGAATGTATTCTGTACACGAGCTGTGAACCCTGCATGATGTGTTTGGGGGCGAGTTACTGGGCCAAGTTCCAAAAGATTTATTATGGGGCCTCCGCACTACAGGCCAAAGAGCACGGCTATATCTATTCCAACATGTTCTATACTTCAGACAAAGGCGCAAGACACCGTGAATTTAAGCTGGAACAGCTATTGGCAGATGAGGCTGTGGCCGTTTGGGAATAAATCCTCTTTATAGAAACAGTTCTTTTATCTCAATAAGACTCAAAACAACCGATTAGGGTTGCATTTCGGGAATTTCAAGAACACGATCTGGGCCATAAAATTTTAGTGCGATTCCGAAAACGATTACTGAAAGTACCATACCGATCATAAAAATAGTATACGTCCAACGCAACAAGCGGTATTTCCGTTCCAGAACAATTCCCAAGAAATAGAGGTCTTTGGTCAACGAACTGTAAATGTAGTCCTTGTCCTTTATCAGTTGTGTCATGGCCCAATTATACTGTGCCAGCTCCATCTTATGAAAATTACCGAAGAAAAGAAGGTTTACTTTTTTGGACTTTACCTCCTCCTCCGTAAACTGGCCGGAAGTTACATTGGGCTTCGTGGCCAAAACAGACATTACCATGGACGCGATACTGAAAATTATAAAGAGGAAGGTGGGGTAAAAAAGATAATCATTGGAGGGGTTGTCCAGCTTTGGAATAAGATTGGCCAAGGCCATGGAGATAATAATGGCATTTACCGATAATAGAATGTTTGCCTTGGTATCTGCAATATCACTCAACTTCATATGGTTTCTTAGTGTTACCCGGTAGAGTGTCTGTATGCCTCGATCTGGTAATTCCCCCTTAAATTTGGCTTTTAGGGTTTCCTTTTTAACAAGCTTGTTATTTTTTTTCTTGGCCTTTATTAGCTTTTTAATATTCTTATCCTTACCGGCTTGCCAGTTTTCCTTTGCGTAGTCTGTATAGAAACGATGTTTGTTTCGCAAAAGGCGCACATTCTCCTTGCGCCAATCTGTAATGGAATAGTCCTGTATGCCCAAAGAGGCAAGTTCTTCGCGCAATAGTTCTGAGGTAGCCAAGAATCCTTTAACGGCAAAATGGGATGAATCTGCATCGCGTATAATCTCTTCCAATTTATTCTTTGGTTTGTGTTCTTTAACGGTAGCCATAATCAGTTCACATACGTTTGCTATGAAATCCTTGTCACATCCATTTTCGGTTAAAAATGCTTTGGCCAGTTCGCAACTCTGCTCCTCATGATTATCGTAAGATACGGTGTAACCCAAATCATGAAACCATGCCGCAACTATTAAAATCGTTGCGTCGCCCTCTTGGACTTCCTCTCCTTCTATGAGCTCTTTTGTGCTTTCAACCACACGCTGCGTGTGTCTTAGGTTATGGTATAAATAGTTTGGACCGGATTTAGAGGCCAATTTGGAGGTTGCAAAATCCGCTGCTTTGGTTACTATGGTCGACATATTTTATTTTTAAAGGGCTAAACACCCATGAATTTAAGAATTTTAAAATAGTTGAAGTAATTAAGAATCAATACCAAAACTTCATCTTTCTAACGATAGTAAGCGATATAGGCCAAAAAGCTTGGCCCCAAGCTTTTCAAGCATTGATTCCTAAAAAAATTTTACGAGTTGCATCTGCATGGCTACAGCGATGACCATTCATTTTAAGTACTTAGGAACGAACTTGAAACGAGCAGGCCAATCAATAAGGAAACCAAAAAGACAATAAGAATTATGGCCCCTATCTTAGTCTTCCTGTTCTTTTGAAAAATGTATTTATTGGTGTTCTTTTCCGGTTCCTTTACAAACTGTGTTTTCTCTGGTCCTTGTTTCATTGATTTTACTTTTTTATGTAGACTGTTTTTTTGTTGACAAATTCCAGAATTCCTTCACGGGACAATTCCCTTCCATAACCCGATGCTTTTGTGCCTCCAAAAGGCAATCTAGGATCAGACTTTACCATATCGTTGATAAAAAATGCACCATCCGGTATTTCTGAAATTATATGGGTGGCCGCTTCAATATCTTCCGTAAACAACATACTCCCCAATCCAAACTTGGAATTTGCCGCCATGGCAATCGCCTCTTTGCGGTCTCTGGCCTTAATAATGGCCGCTACCGGCCCAAAGGTCTCTTCCTTAAAAACGGGCATGTCTAGCGTAACCTCCGTTAAAATGGTTGGGGCAAAATACGCGCCATTACGCTCATTTCCTAAAATAACCTTAGCCCCTTTTTTAAGGGAACCATCAATTTGATTTTGCAGGGTGTCTGCCAAATCTTCACGGGCCATAACACCAATAAAGGTTTCATCATCCATGGGGTCACCAATGGTAAGGCTTTTCACTTTTGCCGTAAATTGCTCTAAGAAGGTATCGTAGATTTCCGCACAAACAATGAATCGCTTGGCGGCAATACAGCTCTGCCCCGTATTCTGCATTCTGGCGGTGACCATCGTCTCCATATATTTTTTGAGGTCGGCATCCTCCCAAACAATACAGGCATTGTTTCCGCCAAGTTCAAGGACCGTTTTTTTAAGCTGTTCCCCTGCGGTTTTAGCAATTGCCTTACCCGCTTTTTCACTACCGGTAAGTGTAACGGCCTTTACGCCCTCACTTGCAATCAATTCCTCTATTTCCTCATGACCGGCAATAATGCTTTGAAAGCATCCTTCTGGGTAGCCGGCATCCAAGAACAATTGTTGTATGGCCAAGGAACATCCGGTTACATTTTCAGCATGTTTCAATAGTGCCGTATTCCCAGCCGTTAGTGTAGGCGCGGCAAAGCGGATTACCTGCCAAAAAGGATAGTTCCAAGGCATTATCGCAAGAATACATCCTAGGGGGTCATGACTAATAAAGCTTTCGTCGGCGTCCGTGGAAATAAGCTCATCGGCCAATAAATCTTCAGCGTTCAGGGCATAAAAATCACAAGCCCAAGCACATTTTTCAATTTCAGAAATACTTTGCGAAACGGGTTTCCCCATTTCCTTGGTCATTAACTCCGCATACTCCGCTTTACGTTCTAATAGCAAATCTGCCACCTTTGAGAGCAGTTCACAACGGTCCTCCACGGGTAGGGTAGCCCAAGAGGTGCCAATGATTTCAGCTTTTTCTAATTTGGTACGAATAGCACTTTTCGTGTCCTTGGTGTAGGAGTTCAGAATAGTGCCGTTATATGGATTTTTTGATTGTATAGTTTTCATGTTTACAAATTTATGGTTTAGATGGCTCACCCCTTAATGCGTTCCGCTTTAATCTTGACCCTTTTAGCCTCTTGTTACCGTTAATATTTCATTGGTTTGAGTTAAGGGATTCGCCTTAAATTACCGAGATTTGTAGTAGTACGATGTTAGACATCAAACAATACAATTAACGAAATAAAAAATTAAAAATCATGGATAACAATAGCGGAAATACCTTATTAGCGGTAATAGTAGGATCAGCCATAGGAGCTGCCCTAGGAATACTTTACGCACCGGATAAGGGAGAGAATACAAGAAAAATGATAGCAGATCAAGCTGCAGCAACTAGGGATAGTCTTTCTGAAAGTGCGGTAGATTTAAAGAATCGGGTAGCATCAAGAATAACAGACGAAAAACAGACTTTGGATACACGCGTAGAATCGTTGGTAACCGATTTAAGTTATAAGACAGAAGATGTAATCAGTACTTTAGAGAAAAAATTAGCTGAGCTTAAAGCAAAAAATAAGAAATTGCAGAAAACATCATAAATGGGTATTATTGATTCACTTAATGAAACGTCTAACAAAGCGGTAGACGTAGGAGAGATTTACTACAAGAAAACGCAAGAGTATTATAGACTTAAAGTGTTTCAACAATTGACAATGACCACCGGTATGCTGCTAAAAATAGCGGTAATTGGTGGTCTTGCCTTCTTGGCACTTATTTTTCTTACGGTAGCCGGCATACTATTTTTAGGCAACAAGTTGGATAGTATGGTAGCCGCCTATTTAATTGCAGGTGGGCTTTTTCTGTTTTTTGTTCTTATTGCCTATATCTTGAGAAAAAGGATAGATAATATTTTGGTGCGAAAACTATCTGTTAAATTTTTTAATTAGGATGAGGAGCATGTACAGAAATTTTGACGAAATAGAATTCGATTTAAAGCGCTTAAAATTGGAACGTGAGATTGCCCTTGAAGAGATTAAAGGCTTAAAGCAAGATGTTAAAGAAGATTTAAGTCCCTATAGTTGGTTGTCTACCATTCTTTCTGCCGTGAAAAAATATGGCATGTTATACCTTATTCGAAAAATAGTAAAATAAGTTACTTAGGCGACCTCCATTGCTACAGTACTTCTTTTGGCGTTGTTCTGAAATTCACTTGGGCTAAGACCATATTTGGCCTTGAATATCTTGGAAAAATAACTTCTACTACTAAACCCAATCGTGTAAACTACTTGTGATATATTCATATCGGTAGTGCTAATAAAATCTCTTGCAGCTTCTAGGCGAATATGCCGTATATACTCTGTTACCGTTCTGGTATACAGTAATTTAAAGCCTTCTTGTAATTTTGCCTGCGACAGACCGGATTCCTTGGATAGTCCTTCAACAGAATAATCCACCGAGAAATTGGTTACAATTTTTTTGGCAATATTTCGGATGACCTTTAATTCTCGTTTTAGAAGGTTGGTTTCTGGAAAAAGATTGTGACTATCCTTTTCATGCTGGCTAATATGCATGGCCAGTATTTCATAGACCATCCCTTCCATTTGCATAATACGAATCATTCCGTTTTTAGAAGGAACCTTTCTTAGAGCATTTATTTTGTTAGCCAACTTTAAGTTATAAGATCCATAGTAGGCAAACCTATTTTCATGATCTGTGTCCATAAAAACCTCGTGAAGTTTTTCGTTCAATGAGGCAACTCCATTCAGTTTTTTCTTTAAAAACTTTTTGCGGGTTATTTGCACAATATTGATGGCCATCTTGCTGCCCTTTGGAAAGTACGTATAATTGTTGCCCCCATTTTTGTTGGTAATGATTACTGATTGAAATTGCTCTATGCGTTTCATATCATTCATGGAGTCATGACCAAAGCGATGGCTGCAAAAACCTTCCAAACAATAAATAAAATGGATAGGATTGTGTGTTGAGGTATCTGTGATAAGTGTAGTTTCATCATGGAACACAATGTCATATTCCAATAAATCAACCCCCCACTCGAACATTACGAAGCGGATACTTCCGGTTGCATTTTCATTATTTACGGTATAGGTGTACTCGCCCCATCTTTCCTTGATTTCTCCACCTAAAACATGCTGCATCTGCTTTATTGTGTCCTGTAAGTCGGTGGCATGTACCTCTATGACATTCATCTCTTTTCCCATTAGACTGTAAATATCGGTCAAAATTTTAAAATATGGATTATTTGAACTGTTCGTAATGGTATGGAAATGACTTTAATTTTACAAAATAAAGTCAAAAAAAACACCTCTTTAAGAAGAGGTGTCGGTATAGCTTATTATTTTTTAATGTTAATCCCTGCCATCTTTTAACCAAGCATCTAACATCCAACTTACTTTTTCCAGCTCTCCAATATAGGCGCCCATCATATCAATGGTACCTTCGTCTCCTGCCGGTTCTGCTTTCTTGACCACCTTATTCATTTGTTTCAATAAATGTTGATGCTGATCAAGAATATGTTCTACCATTTTCTTATCTGATATAAGTGATGAGGTTTCCTTAATGGAAGATAGCTTAAAATAGGTTGAAAATTCGCTCGTTGGATGGTGTCTTAAGGTAAGGATACGTTCTGCAATCTCATCAATTTTAATGCGTGCATCCGTGTACAATTCCTCAAATTTTATATGCAAATCAAAAAAGTTCTTACCTAAAACATTCCAATGATACCCCCTAAGGTTTTGATAATATATATTATAATCTGCAAGGAGTACATTCAACTCTTCCACGATGGGGGCAATATCTTTTGATTTAATATCTAAGTAACTCATAGAATTTTTGTTTTTTAATTTCAGTATAAAGGTAACGATTATAAGGGCCCTGCTTTAACTCAGAACCCATATTGATGAACGCTTTTGCGCTTTAAATCAACTTAAGAATTAAGAACTGATCAGCGGCTTCAGATTAATATAATAGTATTTAATTTTCCCCACATGGTCGTATTCGGTAGCATTCTCTTTTAGGGTTCCCCAATCAAATTTAGCGTCTAGCTCATTCTCTTTATAATAGGTTGTCAAACCCTCTGTCAACAGTAGGTATTCGTCCATTCTAATTTTGTTTTTGAGCAATCTGTGGGCAACAATTAGATCTTCGCCAAATAGTTTAATACTGGTACCTACTTTAGTTAAGGCTACTTCTTTTCCGTAATGTAGAATGATTTTTAAGCCCAAGATATCCGGGATTACTGCAGCTGGGTCTTTCTTTTTATAGTTCTCCCGTAAATCTGCAAGCTGCTTGTAGAACTCGATGTAAAAGGTCTTGCATTGGTTGATAAGGGTTTCGAGGTCGGGCAGTTTACCCGTTTTAAAAAACAAGACCGCATCCCCTTCAATTTCAGATACTTTCAATCCAATTTCATTGGAATATATAATTTGGTTCAATAGTGATGGAATAATTTTTGAACTCAAATCAAAATCAGTTTCACTCATAAATTCAGTAAAACCACTTATATCGGGTATGCATAATAGCATTGGAGCTCCTTTCATAGTAATTTGGAAATAGGTTGGCGTGGAAGGTAGTGTATTCTACATACCAATAATGCTTCGTTCAAAAAAATAAATACTACAATACGTTTCACACCCCATTTTACCTAAGTTATTGAAAATCAATCATGTTTACAGTCAATATCCGATTGGATATAACAAAACAGCCCATTCCAAACACCTTAATTTTGTACCTAATTAAAAACCTAAACGTAAATAATATGAATACGAAGAAATTATCGATTTTAATACTAGCAGTTGCGCTGATAGCGAGCTGTAATGTAAAAAAAGAGGAAAAGGGAGAAATGCCGGAGGTAGATGTTGATGTGACTGCAGACTCAGGAGAATTACCCGAATATGAAGTTAACTGGGCAGATATAAATGTGGGGACGACCACAAAAATGGTAAGTGTACCAAAAGTGGTCATTGTCATGGAGGAAGAAGAGGTTGAGGTACCTGTAATTGATGTGGAAATGCCAGAGGGCGACACTTCAGAAATGGAAGAACGTACTTTAATGGTAGAGGCAGAGGTAACAGATACCGAGCATGCTTTGGAAATTCAAAAAATATATGCCTCTAACAATAACCTATACGTTGTTTCTGAATTAAAGGCATTGGACAAAAGTATTGGAGATAAAAAGATGCGGGTATCTGACCAGGTAGTTCTAAATGCCCCTGATATGAACGTAAAATATGTAATCGTAGGGCAAAAACCAGACCGTGTGTTCAACACAAAATATAACTACATGACTGCCATGAGTGATGTTGAGAGCAAAATGGAGGGCTACACCGTTATTTATACGAAATAATTTTTGGTTGGTTGTTAGAATGGTCCTGGCCGCTTGGTCAGGGCCATTTTGTTTTTAAAAGGGTTCATAATTCTATAATATTTTCGCTATTTTTTCCGAAATAAAAATGAGAGAAAGGAATTTGTCAATGGATTATTTAAACCTTCTTGCCAGTGAGCCCGAAGATGCCGCCGCTCACATGCATTTGAAATATGTGCCGCGGGAGAAGCTTACCATTGCGCGTATTAGAAACGAGGATAAGTTTAGTTATATTAACGGCACAGAACCATTACGCAGAAAAGAGGACCTGTCCCGTATAGAGAAATTGGTGATTCCACCAGCCTGGCATCAGGTAAAAATAGCCCCCATTTCCAATGCGCATTTACAGGCAGTGGGCTATGATCTAAAAAAAAGATTACAGTATAGGTACCATAATCTTTGGCTCAAAGTTAGGAACAGGACCAAATTTTTAAGAATGTTAAAATTTGGGGAAGCCTTGCCGGCACTCAGGGAAAAAGTTGAGGCAGACCTTAAATTGCAAGGTTGGCCTAAAAATAAGGTATTGGCACTCATTGTAAGGTTAATGGAAGAAACCCATATACGAATTGGGAACGAACAATACGCTAAGCGCAACAAGACGTATGGTCTATCTACTTTGCGAACCAAACACTTAAAAACGAATGGAGCTAAATTGAGATTTCAGTTTACGGGGAAGAAGGGTAAGAAACACAATATAACCTTGCGCAACAAACGCTTAAGAAGACTGGTGCTGCAATGCGAAGAAATACCTGGTTGGGAATTGTTCCAGTTTTTTGATGAGGATGGAAATAAGACCAGTGTGGATAGCGGAATGGTAAACGAATACCTTCAGGAGGTGAGCGGGGAACTCTTTACGGCCAAAGACTTTAGGACGTGGTCTGGCACCCTTATTTTCTTTGAATCACTCATGGAACAGGATTTTGTAACGGATGAAAAGCGCATTAAAAAAAACATTTTGGCTGCCTTTGATAAGACCGCAAAAGCCCTGGGAAATTCCAGGAATGTATGTAGAAAATACTATGTGCACCCGCTCGTGGTGAGGAAGTATGAAGAACAGGAACTCTATTCCATTTTTGATGCCGTTGAAGGCTCTTCACAATTGGAACACCAAACAGATGCGGAAGCAGCGCTTTTGAAACTTATTGCTAATTTTAATCCGTTGGCAGGCCTAAATAAAATAGCATGAAAGAACAATTTGCAGAAGCATGGTCAAAAATGATTGAGAAACTGGATTCCTGGTTAGACTCATTGGTTATCAATTTACCCAACATTTTAATTGCAATCGTAGTATTTGCACTTTCAATTATAATTTCAAAAGCCATAAGTAGTGGCGTTTCTAGGTTATTGGAGAAGACCAAGCTTCAAGAATCCATGAAAACGCTCTTGTCTAGAATTGCGGCGATACTAATTGTGATTTTAGGGCTGTTTTTAATTTTAGGAATTCTAAACTTAAGCAAAGCCCTAAATACGGTCTTGGCAGGTGCTGGCGTGGTTGGTCTTGCCGTTGGTCTCGCATTACAGGGAGCTTTGGCAAATACCTATTCTGGCATAGTGCTATCCTATGTAAAGCATATTAAATTTGGGGATTGGATTGAAAGCAGCGGTTATGAAGGAGAGGTCGTAGATTTGGACCTCAGGTCTGTGACCTTGAAACAACCGGATAACAACCTGGTCTATTTGCCAAATAAATTGGTTATAGAAAACCCGATCAAGAACTATTCAACCACCGCCCAATCGAGAGTAATATTGGAGTGTGGGGTAGGGTATTCGTCAGACCTTGAGTTTGTTAAGGATTTGGTAAAGAAAACTATTTTGGAAAATTTTGAATCCATTGAAAATAAGGAGGAGATCATTTTCCTCTATTCAGAATTTGGAGATAGCTCCATAAATTTTGAAACCCGTTTTTGGATAGAATCCACCTCGGCATTGGAAGTGGCGAAAGCAAAAACAAATGCGATGATTGCTATAAAAGCCGCGTTTGACAAAAATGACATCAATATTCCTTTCCCGATCAGGACCTTGGATTTTCCTAAACCTGTACAAATCGAATCAAGGAAGGGCAAAGAAAAAAAATAATCACCCTATTCGTTCAACTTCGCTTTCACTTTTTAGCACGTAGTCACCATCCTTTTGTTTAATGTAGAGGGCCTTATCGCCTTCTTCCCCTTCACGCGTTACATCTGTTCCTTTGATGGTTTTGGTAATTTTTGAGGTATAAGTCTCTTGTACCGTTCCTTCTGCGGTGCCATTGCCCCACGACCATTTTACTGTAGTACCCTTTCGTATCATAAAAAACTGAGTTTAAGTCTGTGCTTTCCATCACACATAGAAGTTTTGGAGAACAGCGTGATGGAAAATCACCTAACTAGGCGCACAAACTTGAGAATATTTTGTTTGTTACAATTTCTAAAAAATTGGTGAAAGCACCACGTTTATCCGTCTCTTTTTTAATGCAAACGAATTGGAAATTAACACAATCGAAAGGAGTCAATTGTTCTGTTTTTCAGGCTAATAGATGAAAAGGTTCTGCGTTATTTTTATAAAATATTACAATTGAAGAATGGCAACTATGATGGTATTTATTTCAGCTAGCGCTATACTAATTACGGCGGGTTTTATAGTGCTTTATGTTAGGGATTCTGTTTTTAAGAATTCCACAGGTACTGCAGAAGGTATAGTGGAGGAGGCTTTTTGCGATATAGATTTGGAGTATTTAGTTAGGAACATGGACCAATCCAACCCCATGGATATAGAAGCGTTAAAACAAAAAATACAAAAATTTAAACAGCGAAATAGATTTTATAAGATGTAACAATAGTCCACATCCTTAATCAAGAGACTATATAATTTAATAAGTTAGACAATGAGTACATATACAGAGAAAGTAGGAAAAAAATTGAACGGACTTTTAGAGAAAACGTATGATGCAGAAAAGGGATTTAAAAAAGCTGCGGAGAATACAGACCACAGCGGACTTAGGTCTTATTTTGAAAACAAGGCAAAACAGCGGTATGACTTTGGCCATGCCTTAAAATCTGAAATTAAAATGTTTGGTCAGGAAGTGGATAAGGGTGATAGCTTAACCGGCAAGGCGCATAGGGCTTGGATGGATGTCAAAGCACTTTTTTCGTCTGATGATGATGAGGCTACGTTGGAGGAAGCCATAAGGGGAGAAAAAGCGGCATTGGAGGAATATGAGGATGTTTTAAAAGAAACTTCACTGCCTTCTAGCACATCAACAATCTTAAAAAGTCAAAGACAGGCTATTGAAAATGGACTTTCCAATATTAAATCCTTGGAGGATTTAAGCTAGATTCTCTTACAGAATTTAAAAAATGAAAAGAGGCCATTTGGCCTCTTTTTTTATGCGATAGACATTTCCATGGCCTGCGTTTTGTAGGCCTTTGGACTGCAATTGTATTTCTTTTTAAAAATCTTGCAAAAGTAGCTTCTACTGGTAAAGCCGATAGAATAGACTACCTGCGAAATATTTAAATCTGTTGTCCTGATCAGCACCTCAGATTTTTTTAATCGTACTTCCCTAATATATTCTCCAAGGGTCATATCATGCATAAACTTAAAGCCTTGCTGGAGTTTTGATGGTGAAAGTCCAGATTTAGTAGAAATGGAATTAATGGTATGCGGCAATTCTGGATAGTTATTTATAAAGTCCCCTACTTCACTGATCATTTCCAATTCTTTCTTTAACAAAGTCGTGGGGGATTTTAAGCCATTGGAAAGATCCAATTCAAATTGGTCCAATTGTTTCGCCATAATCATATGGCAAATGCCTTGAAAGTACATAAGGTTGGAAATAGAATCTGCATACTTGGCATCTTCCAATTTCTTGATCAGCTCACCAATTTCTAGATTGAACTTTCCGAAATGGAAACAGCCCAAGCTCTTATTATAGTTTTTTAGTAGCGCCATAAAATCCAAATCATCCTCATTCGTGTTATTCGCATTTCCGTACACGGACAGGTTGATTCGGATACAATTTAGAATTGTGCGCTCCTCTTTTTTAAAGATAAACTTACTTTTATTCTCGTCGTCATTGAAAAGTACTGCTGTTTGCAGTTGCTCTAATTTGTGTACTATCTCATTGCCTTTAAATTTATGGAAGCAGCTGCCTTTAAGGCAATAAAATAGATATACCATGTGATTGTCCACGGCATCGAGCACCAGCTCATGATCATCCTTTAGCCGTATGTCGAACTCAAAAGCGGTGAGCCCTTTGTTCAAAACAACAGCATGTACCTGCCCAGAACCTATTGTTGTATCAAGATCTAGTAATTGCAATCCATTCTTTTTTAGTATTGTTCCCTGCAAATAGTCCTTCAAAAGAAGTAACTCATTATGTGCATTTCGTCTTCTCGTTTCCATAGTTGATATATTGGGGTTCGTGTTCAGGTTAAAATTAGTGCCGATATGGGACATTGGGTAACGGTATACAGTAAATGTTTAACAAAATTGAGGAAATGCCGTACAATATAGTAAAGGCCTTGCCTTTAATGGGTTAGCATTTTATTGGTTTGCAACAAGGGTAACGCTTGTATTTGGCGAACTTGCGTTGTAAAAGCGAGAGATTCATATGTATTTTAAGTTATCGAATACAGCGGATATGAAGGTGTTGGAGAGTGAGGCGAACGCTTTATTTAAATATCCAAATCTTTATGAGCCCAGAGTAGTAATTAGCGGATTAACGGAAGTTTCTATTCCAATCATTACCATGCAGGAACCCAACGTAATTTCCTTATCTATTTGGGGCCTGTTGCCCAGTAATTATCAGGATGATTGGGAGCTGTTTCAGAACCTGACCAATACGTTAAATATTCATACAGACACTTTGAATTCTGAACTATGGTACGCCAATGCAATGGAAGACCGTAGATGTTTATTGCCTGTTACCGGGTATTTCACCTCTGTTCTAAAAGATGGTGAAATTCAGCCTTATTTCATTGAATCTGAAGACGGTAGACCGCTCTATTTAGCTGGAATTTATTCCGTTCTCGAGGATGGTTTTATTACGTCAACAATTCTTACTGGTCCTATGGACGCATTTCTCGGAAAATATCAAAACCTGGTCAATTTTATGCCCATGCTTATTCCCGAAAACAGAAAGGACGAATGGTTGCAGACCGAAACGAAAAAGAAAAGAGCTATGGAAATTTTGAGTACATCCCATGGAATGGACCTGAAAGCGAAACCTATCGCTAAAAGTTTATTCAACCAAGATATATCTTATGATAGTATGTTGATGCCTTTTGACTTTCCTGAAGATTAGCTCTCCACGTACGCCTTGTTATTCCTTTTTAACTGTTTTCTATATTCTGTTGGCAATATGTTGTAGGTTTCATAGAATATTTTGGAAAAATAACTACGACTTTTAATGCCAATAGCGTAAACAATTTCCGAAACGGACAAATCGGTATTTTTTAGATAATCCCTTGAAATCTCCAACTTCAGTTGCCTAATATATTCGTTAATGGTCTTGGAATAAAGCAGCTTAAAGCCCAATTGTAATTTTTTAGGGCCCAAGCCAGATTCAGAACAAAGCCTATTGATGGAAATACTTTCCGAAATATGCTCCAGAATATATTCCGTTAACTTATGGATTCTCGCAATATCATTTTTCGATAGGGACTCCGGCAGGTTTGTGTTTCTTTGAAAATTATGATGCTCCATGAGCTGGAGTGCAATAATCAAGTATAACCTACCCTCCAAAGATAAGGTTCTGAGCATTCCGTTATCGTCCACATCGTTCAATCGTTTAACCTCATCCGCAATCTTTAAACTGTAGCTTCCACCATGTTGATATTCCAGATTACCCTTGCGGTCATTAAAAAGTGATATCAAAAGCTCGTTCAAAAAATTAACATTATTGTTTTTCTTTTTCAAATATTCGTTACGAACGATGCGAATAAAGTTTATTTTTAGATGCTCCTGTTTAGGAAACAGAAATGTTTTTTTTGAATTTCGTTTTGGGGAAAGGATAATGTTCTGAAACTGCTCCAGGTCCGTATAATCGTCAGAATTGTTCTCACTGTATTTAAAAGTTCCTTCGGTTATGTAAATAAATTCTATTGGCGAAACATCCTTTGTATCAAAAATAAATTTTGTTTCCTCAAACAAAATCATGTCGCAATCGATTAAGGAAACGCCCCAGTCAAAGCTTATGGTTCTAAAGACTCCCTTGCCTTTTGCATTATTGAAACGCATAATGCGCTCTCCCCATTCTTCCTTTATCTCACCATTAAAATGCGTACACAGCAAACGGAAAATATCCTCAGGATCTGAACTGTTTAATACAAGTTCTCTCATACATCTATTTTGTAGCCCATGAAAAATTGTGGCTTACAAAGTAATTGGAATAGAGAGGATTAAATTAACAATTTTGACACCTTAATTAACACAAATGGGCACTTTTGCCTTTTAAAATAAAGTTAAATGATTGATTTATAGGAATATAAGAAGGGTAGGTTAGCCTATTTTTTGATTTTCAATACCACTGGCCTCTAATTTTTTCATGTACTGTTTTGGCGTCATGGCGTAGCGCTGCTTAAATAACTTTGAGAAATAACTCCTGGAATTGATGCCAATCCTGTAGGTTATCTCCGTAATGTTCAATTCTGTGTTTTCCATTAAATGACGGGCCAACTCCATCCGCTTGTTTTGGATATATTCCTTTACCGATAACCCAAATAGATTTTGGAAGCCATTTTGTAAAGTATTCTGGTTAAGCCCTACCTTTTTGGCCAATGCGAGTATACTGGTATTTTGTTCCAGATTTTGCGCTATAAGGTCTGCCGCTTCCTCTATCTTAACTACGGTAGATTGCCTTAAAATCGTTCGCTTATCTTCTGGGGAGGTATCATCAACATATTGTCGTAAATGATGGGCCAGTATTTCGTAGCATTTTCCTTCTATGAAAACACTTTTGGTAAACCCGGTATCCTCACTTTCATTTATCTCTTCTATGCATTGGGCAATAGCTAGGCTATAATGTCCTTTGTGAAAAAAGAGATTGATACCATTGACATCCCTAAACAAGGCTTCGAGATCCTCATCCATTTCTGGGAGAAAAGTCTCTATTTTTTCTTCGAAAGACTTTCGATTTATTTCAAGATTAAAAAAGCAAATGGGCTCGTTCGCTTTCATGGTAAGAACGTTTCCATATTTGCCGTTACATGAAAAAATGGCACTTTCCAAATGTTTAATTTCATGTCCTTTTTCCTGACCGGAAAATTCATGATATAGGCTTTTTTCACGATTAAAAATGATTTCCAAGGGCTGCACCAAAGACTGGTTAAGCATGAACCTAACTTCTTTCTTTAAGCGAATGTCCACATCCATAATACCTACACCGTGGGAAAAATGTATAGCCTTAATGTGTCCCGTGCCTGCTTCTTCAGGGATATCGATACAAATCTCATTGTTTTCTTCCTCGTAGTCAACCTTCAATCGTTTGGCGATATCCTTTACTACATCAATGACATTCAATTCTTTTAGTTCCCGCTTAATGCTCATGGTATATGACAGATAGATATCCGCAATATTATGGATTTTTTTTTTAGCAGGGATGGTAGGTATTTATTGTGGGTAAAACATAACCACATGACAATCAGTATTTAACCTTATTTGTTTAGATGGGTCAATATTTCATGCTTTTCAAGCAATTAGTTTAGCCAAATTTTGGCACTTTTGTGCCATGGGTGTTATGACTTTCGTCATATATGCTTAAATTTATTAAACAATAACCTAATTATTAAATAGTTACGATATGAAAAAATCAATAGTAATGTTCCTTTTTGCACTTATGACCATTGGGGTAGCAATGAGTTGCAGGGAAGAAAAAACGACTGGAGAAAAAATTGAAGAGGGCGTTGAAGATGTTGGAGATGAGATTGAAGAAGGCGCTGAAGATGTGGAGGATGCCGTTGATGATGCAACGGACGACCATTAATTTTTAAAAATTGAGTCGTCCTAAAATAGGTTGACAGTTTTTAAATAATTGATACTAAACCAGAGAAATTAGCTTCTCTGGTTTTTTGTTATGTATAAAGTTAGGTGTTTTATATTTTAGACTCAAATGTGGTCTTTTGTTATTATACGTTCTTATTGATTCTGCTATGAGCTTTTTTAACTCTTCGCCACTGTTACATTTATAGATCAGGAATTCCCCTTTCAGTATGCCGTTGATTCGTTCTGCCAATGCATTTTGGTAGCAATCATAACCATCTGTCATTGATGGTGTCATATTACTTTGCCTTAGTTCTTTTTGGTAAATGGCAGAGCAATACTGCAATCCTCTATCGGAATGATGAATTAGAACTTTGCTTGTCGATCTATTGTTGTTCGCCATACTTACTGCCTTTACCACATTCTCGGCACTCATATCATCACTAAGATGATACCCCATTATTTTTCTGCTATATGCATCGGTTACCAAGGATAGGTAATGTGTCCGCTCCCTGCTTTTAATATATGTAATATCACTGACGAAGAACTCCTCCGGTCCGCAAACTTTGATCTCTTTCATCAGATTAGGATGTTTTCTAAGCCAATGTTTAGAGTTTGTTGTCTTGGTGTAATTCTTCCTTGGCCTTATCAGCATCGATTCCGAGCGTAAATATCCAAACAGGGCATCTCTTCCTATTTTTAAATTGTGCCTTGCGAATTCATCCTTTAACAAGTAATACAGCTTTCGTGTACCGAGCCTGGGCATATCCTTGCGAACACCTTCAACCAAGTCCTTTACTTTTATAAACTCCTGTTCTCTTTTTATGATACGTTTTTCTGCATGGTAGACTGCTTGTCTACTTATCCCAAACAATCGACAACAACGGGATAAACTTAATCCTTGTTCTTGTCGGATGCGCTGGATTGATTGGGCGAATGCTTTTTTCTGATAGCTGTACCATACTGTTTATCCGAGATGTCGATCATGGTGTTGAGAATTTTGTTTCTCAATTTTTCATCGGAAAGCTCTCTCTCCAAGCGTTTGATTTTTTGGGCAGGTGTTTCTTTTGATTTTGGCATTTGACGTCGTATTGGTTCAGTCCAATCCAATGTACCATGTTTTCTCAGCCAAACCAAAACCGTGCTTCTGCCTTGAATACCATAAGCCTTTTGCGCCTGCTTATAAGTCATCTCGCCTTTTTCTACCTGATGGACAACACTTAATTTAAAGCCCAGATTATAATCGCGTTGAGTACGCTTGTTTACCTTAATAATTGAATGTTTCATAAATAAGTCGATTTTGTGTCAACTTATTTCAGGACGGGACAAATTGACAAAAAAAGTCTGGCATCTAGTATGCCGGACTTTTTTTATGTAAAATGATAAGTATACTTACGTTATTCTTTTTTTCCATTGCCAGTGAGTACGTCCAACAAACCATCTTCCAAATTTACCCATAGATAATTAAAGAACGATTTGTTTTTAGGTCTTTCCGTAGCAATATCGCCATAGCGGTACCCATGTTCATCCGCTTTAGATCCATCATTTACAAAAAGATTCCCTATAAAGGATAGCACCTTTTTCACGTGACTTCTATCCTTATTGAGAACTTGAAATTTGAAGTCCTCGTACCGCATCTTTATGTCGCCGGTAGCCACATACTGGTCTCCGCTGATCGTAAAATAAAGTTGATCTATTTCACCGTGGGCCTTTGCCCCTAAATTGGGTACAAGAAAATCATTGAGCAAGGCGGTATTTAAGTTAGAAAGTGCTCCAGATATTTTAAATGCATCTTTTTTGTCCTGCACGTCAAACTCCCAATCCAGTTCAAAAAGACCGGCACCCATTAATTCCGCAGTAATAGTAGTCTTTAAATTAGCCGTGCTGGTGACCCGGTTGGATAAATTAGTAATTTTTGCATTTAAATGTTCGAATGTAAGAATACCGGCTTCACTAATATTTGGCGCTTCTTCTTCGTACCGTACAGTAGCCTCCTCTATGGAAACAGAATCAATTGCTATTTTAAATGGAAGCTTACGAAGCATTTCAGAATATAATGGTCTGCGTTCAAGATTGTTTGGCAAGGCTTTGTCCCTATAAAGTTCCAGTTTAGGCTCGCTTAAGGTGAGTGAATTATACAGGACATTTAGCGTATCGTTTTCCATTGTATACGCATGTTCTTTGATAAAAATGGTTGGAATCACCAAGTTGACATGATCACGCTCTACTTTTATTTTTTTACTGAGCTTCGTTTTTGAAAGTAAAGTGGCCAAAGCGACATTTTTTAGCTCAATTCCACTTGTATCCAAGACCATACTGCCCATTTTTAGCTGTTCAAATTCGCCTAAGGGAGCTTTTAAACCATGGATTCCAATAGTGTAATCAGAAAATTCAAAAGGCACATACTTGTTAATTATTTTGGGGTCGGTTGTAATATCCTTAAAGCTTAAATCAATAGACTTAACGGATAATAGCTCAATTTCCTCCGCTGCATTCCAAATTGCTACGGCACCAGAGTCGAAAACTAGTTCTTCAATAAAAATGGGTTTTAAAAGATTGATGGGTTTGGTCGCAGAAACACTATTCGCAGTATCCTTTGGACATGTCTTAAAATTCAATTGCGGTTTGGAAAGGGAGAGTTTTTTTAGGTAGATGGATTTATCAAAAAAAAGTTTGCGGTAGCTAAAGCCGTCTATGGACAATTGCTTGGCGTTTACAAGTATTTCACAGGACGAAGTTTGCCTGCCACGACTAAACACCTCGATATCTTGAAATCTTAGATGGCCTTTTAGCAAATTAATTTGAAGTGCAGCATAGGAGAAATCGATGTGGTTTGGAACTTTTTGGTTTAAAAATTCTTGTACCTCAATTTTCATGCGCCACTCTGCCACAAAATAGCCGCCTGCAATGAAAACGAGTAAAAGCAGGAGCCATTTGAGGATACGGGTCATGGGAATAAAATAAGAGTTTTAAATTACCTTAGGGGCTAACCTGTAAGGCATAAAACGAAATAACAGTATGGTTTTACTCATGCCTCTCGGCGTTTCAAGCTCCTTTATAGAACGAAGGCACGATTCCAAGGTATGTAATAACTTGGTGCAGCGGTATTTATTTTTCCTTATTATACGGTTTGTCAAGACCTGCGCTATCCGGTTCCATATGTTGTTTAAAATCCGATGCGCTTTCCAATTCAATAAACTTTTCGTTTTTGACAAGAATAGGATATTTTAATAAACTCGGATTTTTGTCCAGAACCTTTAACCAACCATCCTGGTCCAAGCTTGCATTTGTATCCCCGTATTTCTCTTTAAAATCTGGATGATCGACATTTACTAATTCGGAAAGTTCCTTATCGAGTCCCCCCGCCAATTCGGCCCATTGGGTTCCGGTAACATTGGTCTTGGAAATATCTATCGTCAAGTGATCTTTACCTGAAGATTTCACATAGGCAAGCACTTGTTTGCCCAACGAATTTTCAGAACTATAATAAAGTGTAAGTTGTTTTTTATCCATAGCAATCACTCCCATTTCTTTTTTTTAAAGGTAATTCTCCACTAATTTAATAATTAACTCGTATCAAATGAAAAGTACCTGTAATAGAATTAGAATCGGGCAGATTAATAAAATATAGTATCTTGTTGTTTAACGAAATAACTGCCAATGTATACTTTATTGTGGCTTGCCTATCTAACGGTTACCTTATGGAGTATTGTAAATATAATATTTAACGGGTCAACGGCTTCCAAGATGATCAGTTGGACCTTGTCGGTTATCGTATTACCATTTATAGGGCCACTTTTGTATTATTTGTTCGGGATAAACCGAAGAAAGTTTAAGCTATTTAAACTTAAACAAACCGAGAAGCGAAAATTATACTCAGAAACGTATAAGGAGCTTAAGGGAGGGGAGCAAAGTGTGTACAATTTTGAGGATTACAAGCAAGATAAATTGGCATCACTTATTCGCAGCAATAGCTACTTTGCCCCTTACGAAGGAAATAAGGTTACCCTGCTGAACAATGGGGAGGAAGTATTTGATGCTATTTTCAAGGCGATAGATGAGGCAAAGGATTTTATACACCTACAGTATTACATTTTAGAGGAGGGTATGCTCTTAGATCGTTTCTATGAGCTGTTTAAGAAGAAAACCGAGGAAGGGGTAGAAATACGCATGTTGTATGATTCTTTGGGTAGTAATTCCCTTCGCGGAAAGGTAGTAAAGCGCTTTAATGAAATTGGCGTAAAAGCTTATGCTTCCATGCCCATACGCTTTGGGAACCTTTTGTTCACCCTAAACTATAGAAACCACCGAAAAATTGTAATTGTTGACGGTAAAATAGGTTTTACGGGAGGCTTCAATGTTTCCGATAAGTACATGAAGCCCATATCGGAGCTGGGGGTTTGGCAAGATCTACACTTAAAGTTGGAGGGCCCGGTCGTAAATAGTTTACAGCGCGTATTTGTCAAGGACTATCACTTTGCAGGTGAAGAGGATCTATTGTTGCAGGAGCGTTACTTTCCAAAAGTTGAACCGTATGGAAACGCTGTTGCCCAAGTCATTTCAAGCGGTCCTGATTCAAGATATCCTGCAATTATGCAGCAATATTTGGCAATGATCAATATTGCAAGGGAGCGAATCAGCATTGCAAATCCTTATTTTATACCGGGAGAGCCTGTTCTGGAAGCTTTAAGGATAGCGGCATTAAGCGGCGTAAAGGTAACCTTGCTTACACCTAAGGAATCTGATTCCCTAATTGCGAAGTATAGCATGTTTTCAACGTTTGAGACTTTACTTCAGGTTGGGGCGGATATTTTTTTAAGGCCAGATTTCTCACACAGTAAAGTCATCATTATAGATGGGGAAATCGCTTCTGTAGGCTCCGGAAATTTCGATTATAGAAGTTTTGAGCATAATTTTGAAACTAATGCCATTCTTTACGACAAAGAATTAGCGGCTAAAATAGAAGAACTCTTTAACGCCCATTGCAAAGAGGAAATCCAGTTAGAATTGGAGAGCTTCAAGAAAAGATCCCCATTCACAAAATTTTTGGAAGGACTGGCAAAATTCTTTAGTCCCTTGCTTTAACAATAACTTTAGTACACCAGTGTTTAAACAATTACTTTTCATACTATTAAGCTTTACTATGGTTGCATCTGCACAGCATACAATACCTCATGAAATAGCGCCCGAAGCCAAAAAGGCCCTTTCCTATTATCCAGAATTAGCCTCCATACCCATTGAATTCAAGTTTAAAAAGAAGATAAAAAAATCCACGATGCAGGCGCAGCCAAAATTTTCCAGTGTCTTCAAAAGAAGAAAACACAGGTCCTATAAAATTTTGATAAGCGAAAAGATAAAGATTGCGGATTCTGTTTACTATACCAAGGACATGCCGTCTGAAATCATGATTGGCTGGCTGGGTCATGAGCTGGGCCATATTGTAGATTTTGAACAGCGCAGCGGCCTAAACCTCATTGGCTTTGGAATAGGGTATTTGACTTCAAAAAAATATATAAGAGGTGCGGAGCGCCGTGCAGATTCCTATGCCGTAAACCATGGTATGGAACACTATATTTTGGCAACCAAAGAATTTATCCTGGAAAAAGCGGGGCTTTCACAAAAATATATCAACCGTATTAAAAACCTGTATCTGTCCCCAGAGGAAATCATGCTTTTGGTAGAGGAGCGTGATGCGGTAACGGAGCAATAGCTAAATGCTGACTAATGTTGTTTTTCGACAAAATCTTCCCATTCCGCAAATTTCTCCTCGTTCATGACCCGTTCCATTTTTACTTGGCCACCCTTCTTTTTATTACGGTCGTTCCATGCATAGAACACATCTGGGGCAACCAGAAACACTTTTACCCCTTTTAGGGCCTTAGATCGGGCTACTTTATAATTTTTGTTGGCATCCTTTAAGGATTCATCCAATTTTTTTGCGACCTCTTTGGCATCCACGCCTGTGGTAGTTCCCAAATACCAGGTGTGGTAAAACCCGTCCTTATATTTTTTGGCACAGAGGGTATATTCCGGTATTTCAATGTCGAAAATCTTTTCCAAATCTTGTAGTGCGTCATCCAATTTATTGACCGATAGCTGTGATCCTACCGTATTTAGAAAGAATTTGGTACGCCCTGTAATCTTTATTTCTGCCCGTTCCACATCGGTAAATTCAATGGTGTCCCCGATCAAATAACGCCAAGCCCCGCTAACGGTGCTAATGATAAGTACATAATTCTGTCCTTTTTCTACTTCGGAAAGTGTTAGGGATGGAGCATCTTGGGATAGGGAGCCATCTTCCAAGATATAATCTGGATCAAAAGGAACAAATTCAAAGTAAATCCCATTATCGGTGACCAACTTCATGGCATCGGTATCGGGCCTATTTTGAAAGGCGATAAAACCTTCCGACGCCAAATAGGTGTCGATTACCGTTACCGGTTTACCCATAAGGGCCTTGAAACTTTTCTCATAGGGGCCAAAAGCTACGCCACCCGATGTGTAAACGGTTAAATTAGGCCATATTTCATGGATATTGTTGAGCTTATGCCCCTTGATAACCTCCTTTAGCATCAACTCGATCCAAGAAGGGATGCCGCTTAATGCACCTATATCCCAATCGGGAGCTTTTTCAACAATTTTGGCCACCCTATTGTCCCAGTCATCTATTTTCGCTATTTCCTTTCCCGGTTTGTAGTACCCACTAAACCAAGAGGGAATATTACTGGCACTAATTCCGCTGATCTCTCCTTCTAAATGGTCGTTATTTTCAATTAAATCCGTTGAACTTCCCAGCATTAGAATGCCTGTTTCATAGAAATCTGCAGGCAAATCAAAATTGGCCAACGCCAGCACTTGTTTTATACCTGCATTCCGTATGGCATCGACCATCTCCTTGGTAACGGGAATTCGTTTGCTGGTTTTCCCAGTTGTACCTGAGCTAAGTGCAAAATAATCTGGATGTCCTGGCCATGTAACATTGGAGTGGTCTTCGTGCAATTTATGCCACCACTTTTCATTAATCTCGTTATAGTCAAAATAGGGCAGTCGCTTCCTAAAGGACGCGACCACATCCTTCTGTTCCAAAATAGTCTTGAATTCATAGGCTTTGCCAAAAGACGTGTCCTTTGCGGTTTCAAGCAATTTTTTCAGCACCTCTTTTTGTTCTTCAACAGGATTGTCTTCTCCGGTAATTTTGTCCGTTACGTTAATGACTCCCTTAATGAAATTACCAATAATATTCATACCGTCTATATTTCCAGATTTAAGGCTTAAAAGTAGTGTATCCGCAGGATAAAGAATAGCCCAAATTTAAAAGAAATAGACCTTATTCGTTTCTTGGAAAGACTTGTAGTGCCTCAAACGAGGGTCTAACTCAGCATAATCAGGACGGCCCCAACGGCCGTCAATACCAAGATCATTTTTCTAAAAAATGCTTCCTTGATAAACTTGATAAAACGCACTCCTACAAAAAAGCCCAATAAAATGCCCGGCAGAAGCTGTAGGTTCAAGGATAGCGATTCTAACGAGATTGTTTCCCAAACGAAGAAATGAAACGGTAATTTAAACACATTTACCAATAAAAAAAGCCATGCCGCAGTACCAATGAAATGATTTTTGGGTAGGCGCATGGCCAAAAAATAAATATTGGAGAAGGCGCCGGCCAAGTTGCCCACCATGGTTGTTATGCCCGCTATGGTACCTATAGAACTTGCAAATGCCCAATGCGTTGGTACTTGTTTTACCTTTTTCCGGTCCCACCAATACATCATGAATACGGTGATGATTATTATGATCGACATCCCGATTTTAAAGAGCTTTTCTGGCAAATCCTTACCAATCACAACACCAATTAAAACGCCCAACACCATCCAAGGAAGAACCTTAAAAACATAACGCCATTGGGTGTAGCGGTTGTAATAGACTACAGCAAAAATATCGGCCAGAATTAGGAGCGGAACCACCATACCGGTAGACTCTTTTGCACCAAAAGCCAAGGCCATCAACGTAACGTTCATCACCGCAATTCCTTTGATGCCGGCTTTTGAAAGTCCAATAATAAAGGCGGCGGCGTAAGCGAGAATCCAAACGGTTATAGGAATAGGGGAAGTCGTTGATAGGAACACGTGTTACGTTTAGCGTATTAGCGGCAAAAATATCCTAAAAAAACATATCTTTAGCCATCAACCTAAAACCAATTTATGGAACTCAGTACCTTGGACTATGGCTTCATCATAGTTTTCTTTTCCCTTGTGCTCGGCATAGGAATATACGTATCAAAAAAATCAGGTAAAAGCTCATCAGAATTCTTTCTTTCCGGTAGAACGATGCCCTGGTGGTTGTTGGGCCTTTCAATGGTTGCAACAACATTTTCTACGGACACGCCCAATTTGGTAACGGATATTGTTCGTACCAACGGGGTTTCCGGTAACTGGGTTTGGTGGTGTTTTTTAATTACCGGTATGTTGACCGTTTTTGTGTATGCAAAACTATGGAGGAGGTCTAATGTAAACACGGATTTGGAATTCTATGAAATGCGCTACGGGGGAAAACCGGCAAGTTTTTTAAGGAAATTTAGGGCAATCTACCTTGGTGCACTATTCAACATTATTACCATGGCATCCGTTACGCTTGCGGCGATAAAGATTGGAGGAATTATGCTAGGCCTGGAGCCGTGGGAAACCGTGGTTGGTGCTGGGTTAATTACGGTAATTTTTAGCGCACTTGGCGGATTTAAAGGCGTTGTTTATACGGATTTTTTACTTTTTTTCGTGGCCATGTCCGGGGCTATAGGAGCGGCGTATTATCTGGTCAACATTCCTGAAGTTGGTGGAATACAGGCTTTAATGAGCCATGAAAACGTTGTCAGCAAGCTGAATATCTTGCCAGATTTTGACAATACGGAAGTACTCATCATGCTGTTCATCATTCCTATCGCGGTACAGTGGTGGAGCTCTTGGTATCCTGGTGCGGAGCCGGGAGGCGGGGGCTATATTGCACAACGTATGTTGGCCGCCAAGGATGAGAACCACGCTATTGGTGCCACGTTCTTTTTCAATATAATGCATTATGCCTTGCGGCCTTGGCCATGGATTTTAGTGGCCTTGGCATCTTTGGTCGTTTATCCAGATGTGGCAAGTATCGCTGAGGCGTTCCCCAATGTTGCGGAGAGTAAACTAGGGAACGATTTGGCCTATTCCGCAATGCTTACAAAACTACCCAGCGGCTTATTGGGCGTAGTATTGGCCTCTTTGGTCGCCGCCTATATGAGTACCATATCTACCCAATTGAACTGGGGATCCTCTTACATTGTTTTTGACTTTTATAAAAGACAGATCAATCCTAACGCAACAGAGAAACAAATGGTAGCGGTAGGTAGGATTTCTACGGTAGTGCTCATGGTGTTAAGTGCATTGTTTGCCCTAACCCTGCAAAACGCATTTGAAGTTTTTGATCTTTTGATCCAGTTTGGAGCAGGAACCGGTTTGGTATTCATATTAAGATGGTTTTGGTGGCGTATAAATGCGTGGAGCGAGATAACCGCCATGTTCGCTTCAGGAATCATCGTTATCCTTTTGGCCAAAACCGAACTGGGTGATCTGCTTTTTGCCCCAGAAATTGGGATATTCCCGGTTTGGGCCACCTACCCTTTCATTGTAGTGGTAACCACCGTAATTTGGATGACCGCTACGTTTTTAACCCCTCCGGAATCAAAGGAAACCTTGCGCTCTTTTTACAGAAAGACCCAACCTGGTGGCCCAGGATGGAGCAAAGTTGTTAATGAGGCAAAAGCGGAAAATGAGCAGGTATCAAAACCTGGGGAAGTCTGGAGCGTACCGGCAGGAATTACCGCTATGTTGATCGGTATAGTATTGATTTATTCTATTATGTTCGCTACCGGTTATTGGATTTATGGCAGAACAACACAGGCATTTGTACTCTCTATCGTTTCCCTAATTGCCGCAGTATTATTGATAAGGGCCTGGAAAAGATTAAGGGGTAACATTTTATAGTATGGGAATGATGAAAGACAGAATATTATCCGTAGATATATTTAGGGGAGTAACCATACTGTTAATGGTCTTGGTGAACACGCCCGGTACGTGGTCTGCTGTGTACGCACCTTTTCTACATGCAGATTGGCATGGGTATACCCCGACCGACCTTGTTTTCCCATTTTTCCTATTTATTGTAGGGACCTCCATCGTATTTTCTTATAAAAACAAACCTATAGAAGCTACGACCTATAAAAAAATTGGTATAAGGACCTTGAAACTGATTGCCTTAGGAATCTTTTTAGGCGCATTTACGATTGAATTTCCTTTTTTTAAGGACTTTGAAAACATCCGTTTTCCCGGGGTGCTGCAACGCATCGGGGTCGTTTTCTTTTTTGCGGCGCTCCTTTTTATTCATTTGAATTGGAAAAAACTGGTTGCGATTACTGTTTTTTTATTGGTTGGATACTGGTTGCTAATGACCTTGGTACCGGTTGAAGGGGTGCAGTCTACCTTGGAAAGGGCTCCTAATAATTTGGCCAATTGGTTGGATGTAACTGTTTTTGGCTCCCATAATTACAAATCTGATTATGACCCAGAGGGCCTGTTGAGTACCATACCTTCTATTGCCAGTGCCTTGATGGGTATTTTCACAGGGCTGATACTTACTTCCAAACAGGAAAAAAAAGCAACTATTCTTATGGGGCTGGGAGGTAGCTTTTTGATTATTGGACATCTGTGGGATATTATATTTCCTATTAATAAAGCCTTATGGACCAGTAGTTTTGTATTGGTTACGGCGGGGTGGGCCAATTTAATACTTGCCTTGATTTATTATTTGACCGATATTAAAAAGATTGCGTTTGGTTCTATTTTCAGGTATGCAGGGGCCAATGCCATCATTATCTACTTTCTATCCAGCTTTGTTAGTAAGGTCATGGGTCAAATCCAAGTTGGCGATACATCATTACATGGGTGGCTATTTCAAAAGGTATATGTGCATGAATTTTTGAGCCTTCAAGCATCTTCATTGCTCTATGGGTTAACCGTAGTATTGTTCTATGCCCTCTTAGGCTATGTACTTTACAAAAGAAAGATTTTTATTAAGGTGTAGTCCAGATTAAATAGTTGCTTTCTGTTCATCTTATGATTTGGAATTTAAATCAGAAGACATTGAATAGTCTGATTTAACAGATATTTAGTGCAGTACCTTTAGGCTGAAATCATTTTATGTTTAATCTTTGAATAAAAATGATAAACAACTAATATGATTTCCTTAAAATCTCCTTTACTGATATTAAATGCAGTTCCAAAATTAGCCTTCCTTATTTTTTTAATGGTAGCGAGTTTTACAAACGCACAAGTGGCTGGAACCTTATCCGGTAAAGTAACGGATGTGTCTGGAGAACCTGTAGTTGGCGCTTCTATTTTTTTGAACGGCACCGAGAAAGGAACGATTACGGATGAAAATGGCCAATACCTACTTTCAGAAATAGTTCCGGGATCTTATAATTTAACGGTTAGCTATTTAGGCTTTGAAACGCAAACAAAGTTCAATATACTAGTAAAATCGAAGGGAAATCAAGCGTATAACTTTATCCTTACGGAGTCTACCGAGAATTTAGATGAGGTAGTGGTGACGAATTCCAAAATAGGTCGCCCCAAAGAAACCCCACTTTCAACACAAACATTGTCCGCCGTAGAGATTGCAACCTATCCCGGCAGTAATAATGATGTGGTACAAGTAGCACAAACCCTACCGGGCGTTTCGCCCTCCATAGGAGGTTTTAGAAACGATTTGATAATTAGGGGCGGCGCTCCCAACGAAACGGTGTATTATTTGGACGGTATGGAAGTCCCGAATATCAATCATTTCAGTACGCAAGGGAGTGCTGGTGGCCCGGTAGGTCTATTGAATGTTTCCTTTATTGAAGATGTTACACTTTCAACTTCCGCTTTTGGTGCGCAATACGATAATCCGCTTTCCGGAGTTTTACAATTCCGACAAAGGAATGGGAACAATCGTAATTTTGGAGGTAATTTTAGGGTAAGTGCCAGTGAAGCGGCACTAACCCTGGAAGGGCCCTTGTTTAAAAAAGATGAGGAACAATCTAAAACTTCGTTTTTAGTATCGGCCCGAAGAAGTTATTTACAGGCACTTTTTGCACTGATCGGGCTGCCATTTCGCCCGAATTATTGGGATTACCAATATAAAATTGACCATGAACTGGATGATTATAACTCCATAACATTGCTCGGCCTTGGCTCCATAGATGATTTTACCTTGGCCCCACCGGATGAATTTGATTCTGGACAGCAGGCTCAGTTGGAGCAAGCACCTTTTATAGACCAAAAGTCCAATACAATTGGTCTAACCTGGAAAAACCGGTTCAAGGACGGGACAGGGTTTATGCAGACTACGCTAAGCAATAATCGTTTGGCGAATATATTTACACGGTATGAGGACGGGGAGAACAGGACCGGGGTAATTTTTAGGAATGATGCGGTAGAGGCAGAAACTAAGTTACGCTACCAGATTACTAAATTTTATGGTGAATGGAAAATAGCCGGAGGTTTAAATATGCAACAATCGTATTATTCTAACGAAACCGTGAATACGACGAACAACTTCCTTTTTAATACCGAGATTGATTTTGTGAAATATGGTTTTTTTGCCAATGCCACCAATTCATTTTTTGCAAATACCCTGGATGTTTCTTTTGGTATAAGAACTGATGCGGACACCTTCACTCAAGGAAACACCTTGGCAAGCACCCTTTCGCCAAGGATTGCGATATCCTATGAATTTAAAGATGATTGGAAGCTAAATGCATCCGTAGGGCGCTATTTTAAAATTCCACCGTACACGATGCTAGGCTTCCGTAATAATGAACTTGAACTTGTAAATCAAGACTTAAAGTATACCCGCAGTGATCATTACGTTCTGGGAGTGCAGCGTATTTTAGGTCCTGCCGCAAGCATATCAATAGAAGGTTTTTACAAGGATTATGACGATTACCCCGTTTCCGTGATAGACGGTGTTTCCATTGCCAACAAAGGTGGTGGTTTTGAAGTATTGGGTAATGAAGAAATAGCGGCAGTTGGTCGTGGGCGGGCCTATGGTGCTGAACTTCAATTTCAACAGAAACTGACCAACAATTTTTACGGTATTTTCTCTTATACCTATTTCTACAGTGAATTTACAGGGTTTGACAGAAACGTGTTTTTACCTTCTGTATGGGATAGTCGCCATTTGGTTTCTTTGGTAGGGGGGTATAAACTTAACCGCAATTGGGAAGTTAGTGCGCGCTATAGATTTGCAGGTAGGACGCCTTTTGTACCAACAGATTTGGAAAGGACCTTGGAAGTTTATCCGGATATTGTGTTGGATTATACGCGTTTGGGCGAAGAAAAACTGGACATATTCAGTCAACTGGATGTCCGTGTAGATAAAAAATGGAATTTTCGCAGACTGTCGTTGAATGTTTTCTTTGAAGTTCAGAATGTTTTGGCTCAAAACAATCCACAACCTCCTGAATATGGCCTCAACAGGGAGGAAAATGGAGCTATAATTGAGCCAAGGAGTTTACTGGCCCTAATGCAGGATAATGGAAGACCCATACCGAGCATAGGCATCGTGTTGGATTTTTAATTTGACTAACTAGAAGGATAAAAATTTATCGGGGACGTCGCCACAAACATTTCCAAGTAAAAGCAGAAGCTTGGAATTGGAATGCGTTACGTAAATGCCCATTTAATAAACCCGGGAAATGCATTCCCCCAAGTGGGCAAATCATGTTTGCCGCCCTCAATCTGTACATAGGTAATATCCCCAGGGTAGGAGTAACCCTTTTTTACGAGTTCTTTAATAAGGTCTAAGGTATCGTCGATGGCATCGATAATTCCATTACTGTTTCTATCTGCCTTCTCATCCAAGGTTCCGCATTCAAACCAAAATTTTAGATGTTGTGCATAAGATCCATTTTTGACCACATCCAATACAATACGACTACGGTCCACCATGTCATTTTTTACATAGACCTTTTTGCGCCACCAGAAAGAGCCGCTAAAAACCCCAACCTTGCCAAAATAAGCGCTATGGTTGTAAACGATGTCAAAAGCGGAAAGCCCCCCAAGAGACATTCCGCAGTATACCCATTCTTTAGGTTCGTTTGAAACCTTGAATTCTTTTTGTAAGAACGGGATGAATTCCGTGATTATGAATTTAGAATACTTTAAAGCTTGGCCACCTCTACCTTTAAAGTCTGCCGTTGATGCAGTACCATATTCATGGATTCTATTTTCATTACATGAAATGCCAACATAAATGAAGGGTTTGGTCTCTTTGGAGACAAATGCGGCCGATAAGGTTTTCTCTAAGTTCATGGCCTCGTAATCCTGCCCATCGTTCATCAGCAATACAGGAAAAGTGCCATTTGTTTTTAAATAATTGGGCGGTACAACCACATGAAATTGTACCAAACGGTCCAAGTTCTTGGAAAAATAACTACCTTTTATGCGGATGCTTTCAATCTGAAACTGCATGTTTTTTTAAATCTGAGTGCAAGTATAGCAATCCATTAAAATAAATAGTCACATATTTTAAAATAAATTACTTTTGCCGGCCCTAAACCATTGATTTTTAAACATTTTATTTATATTGACCCTTATGCCAAAAACTGAATACATACAGTACTATTCCCATACCCTTCAGCGTAATATTAATTTGGAGGTGACCGGACATTGGGGTCACCCCATTCTCATGTTTCCTTCTTCGGGCGGGCAATTTACCCAAAATACGGATTTTGGATTGGTGGGCTCTGTTATGAATTTTATAGAGGAAGGAAAGGTAAAACTTTACAATGTAGAAACGATTGATCTACTATCGTTCTATGATGACCATATGGATACCGGCACCAAGATGCATAATTATGAGCTCTACATGCAGTTTTTGAAAAACGAGTTGATTCCCTACATTCAAAAAGAATGTAATACCCATAGAATAGGGGTCTCCGGCGTAAGTTTTGGAGGGTATCATGCTGCGAATACGGCTTTCCGCTTCCCGGATCTAATATCCCATTTTATAGGAATGAGCGCTGCTTTTAATATGAGGACCATGGCCCCAAAGTCTGATGATATGCGAATCTATTACAATTGCCCCGATGAGTTTATGCGGCACGAAGAAGGTTGGAAATATGAGCATATGCAGATTGTTTTGGGCACTTCTGATTGGGATATCTGTTTGGACAAGAACAGGCACATGTCCGGTATTCTGAAAAGTAAAGGCATTGCCCATTGGTATGATGAGAAAAAATGGGCGGAGCATGATTGGCCTTTATGGAAAATGATGTTCCCAGAGTATTTGGGGGCCTATTTTGGTTGATATAAGCTAGTGATGCTTGTAATAGAGCCAAGGATTCATTAATAAAAACTGTACCTTTTTTAAAGATAATAATAAACAATAAAAAACATATCATGGCAAAAAAAGTAGGAATATTATTTGGGATGGAAGACACCTTTCCATGGGCGTTCATAGATAAAGTAAACGAATTGGGAAAAGGTGAAATCGTTGCCGAAGCGGTACAGATTGATAAGGTTCAGCAAGGTATCGATTATGGCTACAGTGTAATTTTTGACCGTATATCACAGGAGGTTCCATTTTACCGTGCGTATTTAAAGAACGCGGCGTTAATGGGAACAGCGGTAATCAATAATCCTTTTTGGTGGAGTTCGGACGAGAAGTTTTTCAATAATTGTCTTTCCATGGAAATGGGAATACCCGTTCCAAAAACCGTCCTTTTACCTTCCAATGCCAGACCGGACAATACAAGTGAAAAGTCTTTTAGAAACCTAATTGCACCATTGGATTGGGAATACATGTTCGATTATATTGGCTTTCCAGCTTACATGAAGCCGCACGATGGTGGTGGGTGGAAAAACGTATATCGTGTAGACAATGCGGATGACCTTTTTGCCAAACATGAAGAAACGGGGCAATTGGTGATGATGTTACAGGAAGAAATTGTTTTTGACGATTATTTTAGAGTCTATTGCTTAGGACAGAAATATGTTCATATTATGCCCTATGACCCTAGAAAACCTTTTCATGAGCGTTACGTAAGCGATATTAAGGCGACCGGTGAGGAGCGAAAAAAATTATTGGCTACGGTACATGATTACACCTTAAAATTAAACCAAGCTTTGGGATATGATTTCAACACCGTAGAATTTGCCGTACGTGATGGTGTACCTTACGCCATTGACTTCTGTAATCCTGCACCGGATGCGGATATCCACTCCGTAGGTGAGGAAAATTTCAAATGGATTGTGGAGCATTCCGCTAAATACGCAATCGAAAAAGCAAAAGCGCATAAGCCAAAACAGAACAATACCTCTTGGGGTGGATTCGTGAGAAATTCCGTAACCCCTATCAAAGCTAAAACTGGGAACGTTAGTTTAAAGTCTGCAGCTGAGGTAAAGAAAACAGCGATAAAAAAAGGTCCGGCAAAGGCAAGTTCAACTAAGACTAAAGTAGCCACAACAAAGAAAGCCCCGGCAGTAAAAAAAACGTCTACGGCAAAAAAAGTAGCGGTAAAAAAAGCTCCGGCAAAAGCCAAGTCGGCAGCAAAGCCTAAAAAGTAAAGGCGCGTTTCTTATTAAATATTAAGATAAAAAGGTAGGTACATGCATAAATTTACCCTAGGGATAGAAGAGGAATTTCAGGTATTGGATAGTGACACGTATAGACTGCGTTCCCAAATGTCCAAAATCATAGATGATGGGAAGGTCCTCCTACAAGAGCGGATAAAAGAGGAAATGCATCAGTCCATGGTGGAAATGGGCACCAATGTCTGTGAAAACATAAACCAAGTTAGGGACGAGGTTTCTTATTTGCGGCAGCAGGTCATTAAATTAGCGGATGATGAAGGGCTAAAAGTGGCAGCTGCAGGAACACATCCGTTTTCGGAATGGAACGAACAGTTAATTACCGCCAACCCTAGGTATGATGCAATCATTCAAGAAATGGCAGATGTGGCGCGGGGTAACCTCATTTTTGGCATGCATGTGCACGTCGCCATTCCGAGTAGGGAAGAAGGGCTTGAAATTCTGAACACCGTGCGTTATTTTTTACCGCATTTATACGCCTTGTCTACGAACTCACCTTTTTGGGAAGGGCGTAACACGGGTTTTAAGTCGTATAGAAGCAAAGTTTTTGATAAGTTTCCTAGAACGGGGATTCCCCCATTTTTTGCCAGTGTGGGCGAGTATGATAAGTTCGTGGATATCTTGGTTAAGACCAAATGTTTGGATAACAGCAAGAAAATTTGGTGGGACATACGCTTACACCCATTCTATCCTACCATTGAGTTTAGAATCTGCGATGTGGTCATGACGGTAGATGAGGTTGCCTGTATTTCCGCAATTATGCAATGTCTGGTGGCGAAACTATATAAGATGAATCGCAAGAACCAAACCTTTAAGAATTACAGGCGTTTACTATTGAACGAGAATAAATGGCGTGCTGCCAGGTGGGGCATAGAATCTAAATTAATCGATTTTGGAAAAGAGGAAGAAGTTCCCTTTGCAAAGTTGATTAACGAGTTGTTAGAATTTATCGATGATGTTGTGGATGAACTTGGCTGCAGATCAGACGTCAATTATGTATACCAAATTCTGGAGGCCGGATCTGGCGCTGATCGTCAATTGCAGGTGTTCAACGATACGGGAGATTTGGTGGAGGTAACCAAATATATCGTAGAGCAGACAAGAAAAGGGCTCTAATGGGAGTTATGAAGTAATGGCGCGTGAGTTCATTTAGTTCACGTGAAAAAAATTTTATTTGAAAAAGATGACGGGGAATTATAGAATAGCTGTGTTAGATATGAATGCGGGAGCACCCAATGAGGGAATGCGTTGCATTACTACCCTTATGGGTGAATTTTTGACGCAAGATGGTGTGAAAGGAAATTATGATGTATTTGAAGTTCGCAATAAAGAAGAAGTTCCTGATATTAACGAGTACGATATATTCGTATCCTCGGGCGGACCAGGTTCACCGTTAAAAACAGGAGCCGATTGGGAAGCCAAATACTTTCGATTTTTAGACAGTATATTGTTCCATAACCTGTCCAATACGCAGAAAAAACATGTATTTCTAATATGCCACTCCTTTCAATTGGCATGTTTACATTGGGATGTCGCAAAAGTTACGAAAAGGCGCTCCACATCATTTGGCATTTTTCCAATTTACAAAACAAAGAGCGGGGAACAAGAGGTGTTGTTCCATGATTTGGATGACCCTTTTTATGCCGTGGATTCCAGGGACTATCAAGTGGTTGGTCCAAAGGAATGGAAATTGGATACCCTGGCCGGGAAAGTCTTGTGTAGGGAAAAAATAAGGCCCAATGTTCCCTTGGAACGGGCGGTAATGGCCATAAGGTTTTCCAACGAGGTTTTTGGGGTTCAGTTTCATCCAGAAGCTGATGCAGAAGGAATGCTCCGGTATTTTGCAAAAGAGGAGAAAAGAAAGCAGATTATAAAAAGGCACGGCAAAAAGAAATATGAGGAGATGATTACCCAGTTGGATGATAAGGTCAAAATCTACAAAACCAACCGGATATTAATTCCAACATTTCTAAAATTGGCCGCAAAGGCCATCGATAGTCAAAAACTACAAACGGTATGATACCAAAAATACGAGAAGCGTTCAACGCTACCTTTAAAGAATCGTACTACGAAAACCTTTTGCAACACATAATTGATCGATATAAGGAGCCTAGTGCATTTAGAATTTCAGAGACCCCTGTTTTTATCAGTAAAGCAATAAAGGAAGAACTGGAAGCCGCATGTTCCGCCATTATAGATCAGGTATGGCAGATAGATTTTTCTGGAATTAGACGGAAGTTTATCCCAGAAGCGCTCCAATCTCCGGTACCCATGGGGAATCCCCATTTTTTGGCTATAGATTTTGGTTTGTGTGAGGATGGAAAAGGGGGTATTGTGCCGCAATTGATCGAATTACAAGCATTTCCAACACTTTTTTTTTACCAACCCTTTTTGGGAGAGGCATTTATGGAATATTATCCCAACATGCCGAAGGAAGGATTTGACTATTATTTAAATGGCCTTGAAAAAGAAACCTATACACAAAAGGTAAAGAAGGTAATTTTAGGCGATGAAAAGCCCGAGAACGTCATTCTTTTGGAGCTCTTCCCAGAAAAACAGAAGACCAGAATCGATTTTTGGTCTACCAAAGAGGCTTTGGGAATAGAAATCGTCTGCATGACGAAAGTGCTGAAAGAGGGTAAAAAACTTTTTTATATAAAGGAGGGCACCAAGACACCCATCCACAGAATATACAATAGGGTTATTTACGACGAATTGGAGCGCATCAAGGATTTGAAAACCAATTTCAACCTAAATGATGATTTGGAAGTAGAATGGGTTACACACCCAGATTGGTTCTTTATGATCTCTAAATGTATTATGCCGCTTTTGGAACATAAAAACATACCAAAGTCCTATTATCTTACAGACTTCCCCGCAGATTTAGATTTGGGCGAGTATGTCTTAAAGCCACTCTTCTCTTTCGCAGGTCAGGGAATTAACCTGCATCCAGATAAGGAGACCATTGACGCTATCCCTGATAAGCAGAATTATATCTTACAACGAAAAGTGAACTATGCGTCATTGATCAAAACCAAGACCCCTAAAAATTCAAAGGTAGAGTTGCGTATGTTATTTGTTTGGGATGAAGAAAAAGAGGCCTTAGAGCCTGTCATCAATCTTACCCGTATGAGCAAGGGGGAAATGATCAATGTATCGCATCAAGTCAATGAAACGTGGATAGGGTCCTCCATAAGTTTCTTCGAACAATAATCCGTATAGCTAACACTAGAGCCAAAAAGAATGACATGGCCAATAAAATCTTTTGCCTTAGGAGGGGTTAAAAGAACCCATCAATTTGGCTACATATTTCCCAATCACGTCGAATTCTAAGTTTACGATTGTACCAACCTTATAGGAGTTAAACCGTGTGTGTTCATAGGTGTAGGGTATAATTGCGACATCAAATGTGTTTTGGCCAGAATTTACCACGGTAAGGCTTGTGCCGTCAATAGTGATGGACCCTTTTTCAATGGTCGGGTTGCCCATAGCCAAATCATAGGAGAAAGAAAAGATCCAACTGCCATTTTCTTCCTTTATACCAATGCATTTTCCGGTCTGGTCTACATGCCCCTGTACAATATGGCCATCCAATCGTGAACCTAATATCATGGCACGCTCCAAATTAACCACGTCATTGACTTCCAGCTGATCTAAATTTGTTTTACTTAAGGTTTCCGCTATTGCGGTAACGGTATAGGTTGCATCGGAAAGTGAAACAACGGTTAAGCAGACACCATTATGTGCGATACTTTGGTCAATTTTCAATTGCGGTGTAAGCTTGGATGCAATGGTAATATTCAAGTTGCCCCCATTTGGTTCAAGGTGGCTTACTTTCCCTAATGTTTCAATAATACCGGTGAACATGTGTCGTTTAAATTAAGTAATTTTGATATTTAAATTGGACGTCAAAGGTACAGATTATCATGGAGGAAAACAGGAAAATTAGATTGGGTATTTCAATTGGTGACCTAAACGGAATAGGCTGTGAAGTTGCCCTAAAAACCTTTGAGGACAGTAGAATGTTGGATTTTTGTACCCCTGTTATCTTCGCGTCCAACAAAACCATTTCCCATCAATTAAAGGAGCTGGGGTTAAACATTGTGTTTAACGGTATACCAGAGGCATCCAAGGCCATTGATAACAAGCTCAACATTGTCAACGTTTGGAAGGAAATTCCCAATATTCAATTCGGGAAATCTACCCAAGAAGGAGGTGCATACGCCATAAAATCACTGAAAGCTGCAGTCGAAGCGCTTAAAAGTGACGCAATAGATGTTTTGGTAACGGCACCCATTAATAAAAACAATATCCAGTCCAACGACTTCAATTTTCCGGGGCATACAGATTATCTAGCGCAGGAATTAAATGGGGAAAGTTTAATGTTCATGGTAACGGAAACATTGAAGGTAGGCTTGTTGACGGACCACGTTGCGGTAAAGGACGTTTCTTCATCCATTATTCCCCGACTGATAAGGGACAAGATCAATACAATAGAAAAATCGCTGATGATGGATTTTGGTATCCGTAAACCAAAGATTGCACTGTTGGGCATAAATCCACATAGCGGGGACAACGGAGTCATTGGCAAGGAAGATGATGAAATAGTAAAACCGGTAATACGGGAAATGTTCAATATGGGGCATTTGGTATACGGACCTTACTCCGCCGATAGTTTTTTTGGTTCTGATGGGTATAAGAAATTTGACGCAGTCCTTGCTGCATACCATGATCAGGGATTGATACCTTTTAAGACTATTTCCTTTGGGCAGGGTGTCAATTTTACCGCAGGCCTCGATAAGGTAAGAACATCTCCAGACCACGGCACGGCCTATGAGATAGCAGGAAAAGGGGTGGCGGACGAAAGCTCTTTCAAGGAAGCGGTATTCATGGCCTTGAAGATATTCAAGAACAGGACAGAATACCAGGAATTAACGAGCAACGTGCTAAAAAAGCAACGTTTAAAGCGGGAACGATAATATTTTTAATGCTTAAAAAGTTATAGAGATAATTAGTTGATAACTATTGGCTTTTATTAAAATAATAGTATCTTTGCACCCGCCTTTTATGGGCCGATTGTGAAAATTTAAGTGTGTACGTGATGAAGCAAAAGGAGTTCAATATTCCTTTCTCAGGATTGAAGCAAGGAAAACACCACTTTAATTACCAGATTGATAATACGTTCTTTGATTCTTTTGGATACGATGAATTCAACGATGCCAATATCACTCTAGACGTGGTAATGCATAAAACAAGCACCATGTTGGAACTTGATTTTGAAGCGGGGGGAACCGTAAACGTTGATTGTGATATAACGAGTGAACCCTATGAACAACCTGTTGCAGCTGTATTGCACTTGGTGGTAAAATTTGGAGAAGCGTATAATGATGAGGATGACGACATCCTAATCCTTCCCCATGGTGAACATCAGTTGAATATAGCCCAGTACATCTACGAAATGGTCGTATTGGCAGTTCCACAAAAACGGGTACATCCCGGCATTGAGGATGGAACGTTAAAGTCTGAAGCTTTGAAGAAATTGCAAGAGCTTCAACCAAAAGAAAAAAGATCTGATAAAGAAGAAAGTGATCCCCGTTGGGATGAATTAAAAAAACTATTAACGGATAAATAAGGTTTAAATGGCACATCCTAAAAGAAAGATTTCCAAAACAAGGAGAGACAAGAGAAGAACACATTATAAGGCAGTAGCCCCTACATTGGCTACAGATTCCTCCACTGGAGAAATGCACCTTTACCATAGAGCACACTGGCACGAAGGTAAATTGCATTACAGAGGTCAAGTATTGATCGATAAGACCGAAGAAGCAGAGGCGTAAGACCTTATTGCAGTATACTGGGCTCCCACTTCGTAAGAAGTAGGGAGTTTTTTTTAGCCCAAATTGTTTATCACCGTTTACTTTCAAAAGAACAGGCTGGTATCAGAAAATCGTGGGGTGAAGGGAAATTTTTAAAAACCAGACAACTTTCAGAGAAAAGTCGTTGAAAATCATTAATTTTCATAACTTTTGACTCGTTTTTTAAGTTTTTCACAAGAAAGCAACAAAGTATGACCAAAATAACGGCAGCAATTACCGCTGTGGGTGGATATGTTCCCCAATTTGTACTAACCAATAAAATGCTTGAGGATTTGGTGGAAACCAATGATGAATGGATAACCACAAGAACGGGTATAAAAGAGCGTAGGGTACTTAAAAAAGAAGAGGGGGAAGGTACTTCGTATCTAGCTATCAAAGCGGCAAGGGACCTAATGAACAAGAAAGCCCTGAAGCCGGAAGAAATAGACCTTATTATTGTAGCGACGGCAACTCCGGATAGTATGGTGGCCTCAACCGCCGCTTTTGTGGCATCTGAGATTGGAGCGGTCAATGCCTTTGCCTATGATTTATTGGCGGCATGTTCCAGCTTTTTATTCGGTATGTCAACTGTGGCAGGTTATATAGAATCTGGACGATATAAAAAAGTGCTGTTGATCGGCGCAGATAAAATGTCTTCCATTATAGATTATACAGATCGTACGACCTGTATTATATTTGGTGACGGGGCAGGTGCGGTACTTTTCGAGCCAAACACGGAAGGTTTAGGGTTACAGGACGAGTACCTACGATCGGACGGTAATGGTAGAAGATTTTTGGGAATGGAAGGTGGCGGATCCTTGATGCCAGCAACGCTGGAAAGTGTAAAGAATAAAAAGCACTTCATTTTTCAAGACGGGAAAACGGTATTTAAATTTGCAGTATCCAATATGGCAGACGTGGCCGCAAAAATAATGGAGCGTAACGATCTAACCGAAAAGGATGTGGCCTGGCTGGTTCCGCATCAAGCCAATAAACGGATAATCGATGCTACGGCCAAAAGGATGGGAATAGATGATTCCAAGGTGTTGATGAATATAGAGCGTTACGGTAATACCACATCGGCTACCCTACCTTTATTGCTCAATGATTTTGAAAGTAAGATGAAAAAGGGAGATAACTTGGTATTCGCTGCCTTTGGCGGTGGCTTTACTTGGGGATCAATTTATTTAAAATGGGCCTATAACTAACATAAACTACCAATATAACTTAAACAACTATGGATATAAAAGAGATTCAAAGCCTTATCAAGTTCGTGGCCAAATCTGGCGCAAGCGAGGTGAAATTGGAGACGGACGATATTAAGATTACCATACGTACTGGAAGTCTAGCCAGTGGAAATGCGGAACCAACTTATGTACATACGATGCCTATGGCACAGCCCGCGGTTCAGCCCGCTGCTCCTGTACAGACAGAACAACAAAAAGCCGCATCGGATGGTGAAGATGCAGAAGCAAAACAAAAATCCGAGGATGCGAAATATATTACGATCAAGTCGCCAATAATTGGAACGTTTTATAGAAAACCTTCTCCTGATAAACCTGTCTTCGTAGAAGTAGGGGATACCATTGGAAAAGGGGATGTGCTTTGTGTGATCGAAGCCATGAAACTTTTCAATGACATAGAGTCTGAGGTTTCTGGAACAATCGTTAAGATTTTGGTAGATGATTCTTCCCCGGTAGAATTTGATCAACCTTTGTTTTTGGTAGATCCTGCCTAACTAAATTTTGAGTAGTCATTGTTAGATGCCGCTTATATTTAGGACGGGATTTAAGAGCAAAATGGAACCAAGAACTTAAAATTTAAAAGATGTTTAAAAAAATACTGATTGCAAATAGGGGAGAAATCGCGTTGCGCGTCATCCGTACCTGTAAGGAAATGGGTATTAAGACCGTTGCCGTTTACAGTAAGGCAGATGAAGAAAGCTTACACGTGCGGTTCGCAGATGAGGCCGTTTGTATTGGTCCTGCCGCAAGTAGCGAATCGTATCTAAAAATACCTAATATCATTGCTGCTGCAGAAATTACGAATGCAGATGCCATTCACCCCGGATACGGTTTCCTGTCTGAAAACTCAAAATTCTCACGTATTTGTGCAGAACACGAAATCAAATTCATTGGAGCTTCAGGCGACCAGATAGACCGTATGGGGGATAAGGCTACGGCCAAAGAGACTATGAAAAAGGCAGGAGTACCTTGTGTTCCTGGTTCCGAGGGTCTTTTGAAAGATGTGGACGATGCCAAAAAAGTAGCGAAGAAGATGGGATATCCCGTTATGATAAAAGCTACAGCCGGTGGAGGTGGTAAAGGAATGCGTGCCGTAATGTCCGAGGATAAGATGGAGGAGCTTTATAATAGTGCCGTAAAAGAAGCGTCCGCTGCGTTTGGTAACGGAGCCATGTATATGGAAAAGCTTATAGAGGAACCCAGGCACATAGAGATCCAA
The DNA here is from genome assembly GCA_963793365.1 of uncultured Flavobacteriaceae bacterium. Lineage (GTDB taxonomy): Bacteria > Bacteroidota > Bacteroidia > Flavobacteriales > Flavobacteriaceae > Maribacter. The sequence goes on from CAWBZP010000008.1 coordinate 403,484, forward strand.
GTAGTAGGCGACCAGTATGGGAAAGCCTGCCATTTGTCTGAAAGGGACTGCTCCATTCAGCGTCGTCATCAGAAATTGACCGAGGAAACTCCCTCACCCTTCATGACCGATAAGCTAAGGGAGGCCATGGGTAATGCAGCCGTAAAAGCCGCAGAATATATAAAATATGAAGGCGCAGGTACCATAGAGTTTTTGGTGGATAAACATCGCAAATTCTATTTTATGGAAATGAACACCCGTATCCAGGTAGAGCATCCTATTACGGAGCAGGTCATTGATTATGACTTAATACGCGAACAAATATTGGTCGCTGCAGGAGTGCCTATTTCGGGAAAAAATTACTACCCAAAATTGCATTCCATAGAGTGTAGGATCAACGCAGAAGACCCCTATAATAATTTTAGGCCATCACCGGGAAGAATAACAACTTTGCACACCCCAGGTGGCCACGGAGTACGTATGGACACCCACGTGTACAGTGGCTACAGTATTCCACCAAATTATGATTCGATGATCGCTAAATTGATAACCACCGCCCAAACAAGGGAAGAGGCCATCAATAAGATGAAGCGTGCTTTGGACGAGTTCGTTATCGAGGGAATAAAAACTACGATTCCGTTCCATAGACAGCTTATGGATCATCCAGATTATCTGGCCGGAAACTATACAACGGCCTTTATGAACGATTTTAAAATGGACCCACAACCAGAAGAATAGAAGAAAACTCCAACAGCAATGTTGGAGTTTTTTTATGGAAGTAAATTCATTTTACATGAATACAAATTGATATGGGCACCCCAACATTAAAATCGGTAGGCAGCCGTTCAACACCTACAAAAGACCTGCTATGTTGACCAAAACCGCCTAAAACCTTGACAAACAATGTGGAGGCCCATCAACCACGATCGGGGAATCATTCCATGCCGCGGTCGCTTGGAAATAGGCATCCATAGGATTCAATCCCAAAACGTTTTAGAACCTTATTTTATCATATATGTGGGCTATGACATTCAGTACCCATATTTCAATTGCTTTAATCCCCCTTGAGTTGACAGCGCACCCCCCCCAAACGCCCCAAATTCAGGTATTCGCCATTTAATATGGGGAAGGGGATAGCGATATAGGCAGTACCTCACCGGATTTACAGCGAAATATAACTACCACCAGTTTTTGAGACTTTGGGTATTTCAAAACCCAATCTTCTAGAGCTTACTTACACGTGGCGCTCACGCATTGCATTCTTCATTTGAAGATTATTTCAAGGTCTCAAAATAGATGCTCCGTAAAAATCAAGTAAGGATTGCCTCCAGTTTGGCGGAAACGGGTGTTTCTTTAATTCCTCCATATCGTAAGCCATTAAAATAGCCTTTGATATAGCAACAAGGCGATTATGTGAGCTACTAAAAATTTTACCTTCGCACAGTACCCTATCCTCAAACAATTCCAAAACGTTTAAATAAATGGAAACCTGATCTGGAAAGGTTACAGGATAGATGTATTTACAATCTTGCCAGGCCAAAATGGGAACTATTTTTTGTTCTTTCAAGGTTTTTCCATTCATCCTTTTAAACATTACTATCCTTGTAGATTCCATCCACCGTAGATAAACCGTATTGTTCACATGTTGGGCGGCATCCATATCTCCCCACTGCACGGGAAGATTAAGGCTCGCATAACTCTCCTTACTAGTATCGTTCATTTTCAATTATTTTTTCAAGTAGGGATGTTCCATGCCTCTGGGCATATTGATTTTTTTGAACGTTTCTTTAGTTCTTTTAATCCAAGAGCATTCCTCAATGTGTAGTTTTATTTTTTGGTTTTTGGTCTTCCACCCGGGGAATAATGCCCCGCCAAACAAACGGACGATTATGTAATAGAACCCAGACCAAATAAAGCCTGAATCCTTGAGCATTAGATAAAATAGTTTATCCACTGTTGAACGTGACAATGGTATTTCACGTTTAAATTGATACAGCATATCATGGGTCATGGAAGCAAAATAGGTAATCGGTTTTTCTGTACCATAGTCCAATTTTCCATCTGGGGTGCCGATCAAAAAGTCAAGAAGTACGAATTTAGGGGTACAGCCATCCCAAGCATATCCATCATGATTTGAAGCATAAAGGGATATTCTTCCCGATTTATCGATTTCCAGCCAACCGCTCGCGTTACGGTACTCGATACCTTTGATGTTGGTTTGTATAGTTTCATCTTGGAGATGAACGAACTTATATACCTTAGGCCTCGAAGAAGACCTCTTTCCCAAAGCCATAGTACATTTTTTTTGACTAATTCACCACTTTGGTATTGAAGATAAGGAATACTTTTTTACCCGTTCTTAGACTAAAAAGAATTCCAAGAATCTTTCCATTGATATTGTGTCGTTACAATAACCTCTTTTCCATTATTTACACTTATGCATAAAAGCTGTTTATCGGCTTTCATCTTCAAGTTGAAAGGAGGTAGTAAAAGGTCTATACCGCTCTGTTTTTTCAATCGGGTTCCCTGGCCGGAAATGATATCCTTATTGGCTTCAAAATTTACTGCGGGTAGGTGTTCCGTTAAAACAATATACCTGAAATTAGATAATTTGGGGAGTATCTTCTGTATTTCAGCATTCGATAGATGTTGGAGTACTTGTCGTAGAAGCGCGCAGTCGCCCAAAGGCAATTCTTCCTCTGCAATATCAAGGCAAAAGAATTCTAAATTCTCAGATTTAAAAAGTTTCTTATTCCGACCAATAAGGCTCGGTACGATATCAACTGCGTTATAATGCTTTGTGTAAGGAACCAATTCCCTACCAACATTAAAATCACCGCAACCAAAATCGCAGACCGTTAGGGGGCTATTAAAAGAGCCGAGAAAGGTGGTGACCACATCCACATATGGCTTCGTAATAACTGGGTGATGCGAGCCAATACCAGAATAAAATTCACCTTGAGTTCCACCCCAGAGGTTTTCGGCGTAAATCTGCTCCATCACCCTTTTGGTGGGCCAAGGCGTTTTGGTTCTTTTTTCTTCTGTCCCCTTTGTCTTCATCGAAATGCCTTAGATCTCCTTATCTTGGATAATCCAAAAGACAAACCTACAGCTAATCCTTTACATAGTAAAAGCGCAATAGCCTTCACCATTTCTTTTATGCGTAAGCAGAATAATATTATCAGTAATTTAGGACCGTTAAAAGGGGTGCCTTATCACTATGAACGAATCGCCTAAATCCTTAAATTTAGAATACGAAATGAACCTTAGCTACTGGGAACGCAAGTCTTGGTTTACCAATATTGACTTTACCATTGTTGGTAGCGGAATTGTGGGTTTAAATTGTGCAATTCAGTTAAAAAAAGCGCATCCAAAAGCTAGTATTTTAGTCTTGGAAAAGGGCGTCTTGCCCCAAGGGGCCAGCACTAAAAATGCCGGCTTTGCTTGTTTTGGGAGTATTTCTGAAATCCTATCCGATTTAAAGACCCATTCAGAAGAGGAACTTGTACAACTGGTATGGGACAGATATAATGGCATCCATGAATTAAGAAATCTTTTGGGGGATACGGCAATAGGGTATGAGCAATGGGGCGGACACGAGCTTTTTCTGGAAAACGACGCGGAAATCTATAGCGTATGCCAACAGAAAATGAGGTATATAAATGAATTGCTGCACCCTATTTTTAAAGGAAATGCATTTGTAGAAACAGCAAACAAATTCAGTTTCAATCGTTCTCAGAAAAACTACATAACGCATTTGTATGAAGGGCAGATAGATACCGGGGAGATGATGAAATCCTTAGTGCAATTGGCTTTGAAAATGGATATTAGCATTTTAAATGCCGCAACGGTGACTTCGTATGAGGATAATGGGAATATTGTACTGGTACAATTGAACGGTTTTGAATTTCAAACAAAAAAGCTGTTTTTGGCCACAAACGGGTTTGCTGCAAACCTCTTGCCGGAAAGCTTAAAACCGGCAAGGGCCCAGGTAATTATTACAAAACCCATAAAGAATCTTCATATCAAGGGAACATTTCATTTGGAAGAAGGCTATTATTATTTTCGGAATATTGATGACCGTATTCTTTTGGGCGGCGGTAGAAATTTGGACTTTAAGACCGAGGAAACAACGGAATTTGGAGTAACCCCATTGGTGCGGGATAAACTTAAGGAACTTCTGGCAACCGTTATTTTACCGGGTCAGCCTGTTGAAATAGCGCATGGCTGGAGTGGTATTATGGGAGTAGGGCCTCAGAAGAAACCCATCCTAGAACTACTATCCAATAATGTGGCCTGTGGGGTACGATTGGGTGGAATGGGCATTGCTATCGGTACGACCATAGGCAAGCAATTGGCCTCTAGCTTTGACAAATCCTAACGCTATTTTCTGTTTTTTAAATCTTATCCACAAGACGTAGTATCTCCCATATTTATCAGTATATTGCCTATCCCCTACAACTTACCTTTACACAACTACTTGGTTTTTGTTTGCCTTAGAACAGCAAACATCCCAATTGCCATGGCCTCGTGTTGAACAGTATATGAAATTAGTTGATTTACAAAATTTTACGATAAAAGCGTGTATCCTACTCGTGGTGCTTTGTTTGAATGGATGTGGTATTACACAGACCAAATACCAGCGTGAATATGCCAAAGTATGGAAAGAACTGATCCAAACCCAAGCATGGAAAGAATCCCTTATGGCCCGAAATGACTATGGTGACGACAATCTTTATGCGAGTTCGGAAGAGGAGATGGTAGTTGTGGACGATGCGAAAGCAAGTATCGCTTTTGACAATCAATATGAGACATTGGTTTCCAAAGCCTATTTTAAGATAATCACGGAAGCCGAAAAGGCAGATGCACGTATTGCGGCAGAATACCAATTACTTCAAAACAAGAACGCGCAAGAAAGAGGGAGTAAAAAGTATATTTCTGAAATTACGAAGAAGTATAAGGCACATACGGCCATGTTAAGTGGGTTGAAGTCATGGAATATATTTAGTGAGAATCGTACCGGGGATTTGGATTATTTTAAACTTGAGAACAAGGTGGCCATTCAGAAAATGATACGTGAAGGGGAATCTGAAAATACAATGGTTAATTACCTTATTTATAAACTTGCCGATCTTTACCACGTTGAAGAATAGTGTAAATTATGAGTCCTTAAAAAAGGTTGCACATGATTATTGTATCGGGTTTGTAACGGATAGGTTAGCACGGATAAGGTCGCAGATAACTGAGCTGGAAACGGCTTTGACTTCAGAAACCAAAAGCAGTGCAGGCGATAAGCACGAAACAGGTAGGGCCATGATTCAGCTAGAGCGCGAAAAACTAGGGCAGCAGCTGGCGGAGGTCGAAAAAACCCAACACCTGCTTTCCAAAGTTCCTAGAGACAGGAATACCCCTACCGCAGGTCTTGGTAGTTTGGTGGTCACCGATACTTTAGTTTATTATATAGCGATATCCGCCGGGGAATGTAAGCTCCAAAACAAGTCCGTGTATTGTATTTCCGCGGCTACCCCCATTGCGCAAAAGGTTATGGGCCAGACCATCGGCCATACTTTTGACTTCAATGGAAAAACAATCGCCATTGTAGCTATTCACTAAGAAACATAATTTTTTGGCTATCTTGAAGTCGGCAAATCTTTTTTGTCAAGCTAGAATTATGGATAAAAAAAGAAAGTTGCGCAGCAGCGAGTGGTTTGGTGGTAATGACAAAATGGGTTTTGTACATCGTTCCTGGTTGCGGAACCAAGGATACCCAGATGATTATTTTGAAGGTAAGCCTGTTATAGGTATTTGCAATACATGGTCTGAACTTACACCCTGTAATGGCCACCTTAGGGATTTTGCCGAGGTGGTTAAAAGAGGAATTTTGGAAGCGGGAGGCTTTCCGCTGGAATTTCCTGTAATGTCCTTGGGCGAGACCATAATGAAACCCACGACCATGTTATTTCGAAATTTGGCCAGCATGGATACGGAAGAATCGATCAGGGCGAATCCGTTGGACGGTATTGTACTATTGACAGGCTGCGACAAAACCACTCCATCTACCATTATGGGCGCCTGTAGTGTAGACCTGCCCACGATCGTAGTTCCCGGGGGCCCTATGCTCACCGGTCGCTTTAGGGGAGAAAAGATAGGCTCTGGTTCTATGAATTGGATGATCAAGGAGCGGCAGGAACTGGCCGGATACAACGCCGCGGATATACGGGAGGCAGAAGTATGTGTGGCTCGTAGCATTGGTCACTGCAATACCATGGGCACAGCCTCTACCATGGCCACCATGTGTGAGGCACTGGGTTTGACCTTACCCGGTTTTTCATCCATACCGGCGGTGGATTCCAGAAAGAAACTATTCGCCCAATTATCTGGAAGGCGCATCGTTGAAATGGTTAAAGAGGATTTAAAGCTTTCCAAAATATTAACGCGGTCCGCGTTCGATAATGCAATCGTTACCAATGCCGCCGTTGGGGGTTCTACCAATTTAATTATACATTTAACTGCCATAGCAGGTAGGATCGGAGTAGATTTAAAATTGGATGATTTTGATAAAGTAGGGAGCAAAATACCCTTGTTGGTAAACCTAAAACCATCAGGAAAATATTTAATGGAAGATTTCTTTTATGCAGGGGGTTTGCCGGTAGTTCTAAAGGAAATCCGACCATTATTGCAAGAATCCGTAACGGTCAATGGAAAGAATATAACGGATAATTATAAAAGTGAAGTTTGTTACGATGGGGATGTAATAGCAACGTTGGCCTCACCTTTTTTAAAGGAAGCGGGTATAGCGGTATTGAAGGGAAATCTATGCGAAAATGGAGCCGTTATAAAACCTTCAGCCGCTACGGCTAAACTCATGAGGCACAAGGGAAAAGCAGTGGTATTTGAAAGTATGGAAGATTATCATGAACGTATAGATGATCCCGATCTTGAAATTGATGCGGACAGTATACTTGTTCTAAAAGGCGTTGGCCCAAAGGGATATCCCGGAATGCCCGAAGTGGGAAATGTAGACCTTCCAAAGAAATTGTTGGCCCAAGGGATTACGGATATTGTGCGTATTTCAGACGGTCGCATGAGCGGTACCGCGGCGGGGACCGTTATTTTACATGTATCGCCAGAATCAACGGTAGGGGGCACCTTGGCATTGGTACAAAATGGGGATTTGATCGAACTTGATGTTGAAAAGCGCTTGTTGAATTTAGAAGTTGACGCAATAGTTTTGGCTGATCGTAAAAGAGCATGGAGACCACCAAATCCGGTAGCGGAACGTGGCTATGTTAAAATGTACATTGAGCATGTACAACAGGCCGATAAAGGTGCCGATCTAGATTTTTTGGTAGGAGGTTCAGGATCAACAGTAGAACGGGATTTACACTAGACTATGGAAATACTTTATTTGATTATCGCGGTTCTAGCCATAATTTTGATGACGACCAAGCTTAAAGTGCATGCTTTTCTGGCACTTTTTATTATTTCTATCTGTTACGGCGTATTTGCCGGCATGCCGTACGCTGCCATCATTCTTTCCATTAATGAAGGTTTTGGAGGAACTCTGGGGAAAATAGGCCTTATTATTGTTTTGGGCGTAATAATAGGCGCATTTCTTGAAAATACGGGTGGCGCCTTTGCGATTGCCGAAAAAGTATTGAAGTTTATAGGAAAAAAGCGGGTACCTACTGCCATGGGTATCATCGGCTACATAGTTTCCATTCCGGTTTTTGCCGATAGTGGATTTATGCTGTTGCACCCTTTGAACAAAAGTCTTTCCAAAAAAGCAAAAATTTCAATTGCAGGTCCGGCCATTGCCCTAGGTTTAGGGTTAATGGCTTCGCATACGATGGTACCCCCAACTCCTGGCCCAATAGCCGCCGCAGGTATTTTGGAGGCTGATCTGGGACTCGTGATCGCATTTGGTTTTCCCATTAGTCTCATCGCTTTAACCGTAGGTATCATTTTTGCCCGTAACTATGCAGCCAAAACCTATATTGAGCCTGATGTGGCGGATGCATTGGAGGCCGAAAAAAAAATTGAAAATCCGCCAAGCGCCTTCAAATCTTCGATTCCCATTCTTGTACCTATTGCGTTGATTGTTTTGAAATCTGTCTTAAACCCTGCCAAGACCGGATTGGATAATGGTTTTATCGAATTCATCAATTTTGTGGGGGAGCCGGTAATATCCTTATTGATCGGTATCTTTTTGTGTTTGCTCTTACCCAAAAAGTTGAATTATGATATGCTGTCCTCAACAGGCTGGGTAGGTAAGGCAATCAAGGATGCGGCTTCTATTATTTTGATTACCGGAGCAGGAGGGATATTCGGAAAGATTTTACAAAATTCGGGAATAGCCGATATTCTTGGACAAACCCTAACCGATTATAACATGGGTATTTTTCTTCCGTTCGTATTGGCCGCCGCATTAAAAACGGCACAGGGATCCTCAACCGTGGCATTGGTAACAACCGCTTCCATCCTAATGCCTATGATGCCCTCCCTCGGTTTTGATTCCGAGATACAGAAAGCACTGGTCGTAATTGCTGTTGGAGCCGGTTCTGCCGTGGTATCGCATGCCAATGACAGTTTTTTCTGGGTGGTTACACAAATGAGCGGGATGAACGTAAAAACAGGATATCGATTATTTAGCTTGGGAAGCGGACTTTTGGGACTTACCGGGGCAATTGCCGTATTTGTTTTTTATTCCATTTTTGCTTAAACCTATTGAATATGAAGGCATATAATACCCATAGCGGAGTACTAGTAGCGCATCAATCCAAATTCTATCTTTTAAAGCAGGAGCCTTGGGATGAATTTATAAATGACGAGGCCATTATCGCCAATACGCTTACCAAGCTTAGCACGGACAATGAAATAAACAATGCTGCCTATTTAATGAAAAACGAGCTAAAGCCCCCTATGGACAGTCAAGAGCTATGGGCAAGCGGCGTCACGTATTTTAATAGTAAGCTTGGTAGGGAAGAAGAATCCAAAAATGCTGGAGGTAGCAGTTTTTATGCCAAAGTATACGAGGCGGAACGGCCAGAGTTGTTCTTTAAGGCGACGGCACACCGCACGGTTGGGCATGGGGGTAAGGTACGGATACGAAAAGATTCCAAGTGGAACGTTCCGGAACCGGAACTTACCTTGGCCATTACCTCTAGTGGAAAGATTATTGGGTATACGATTGGGAACGACGTGAGCTCCCGGAGCATTGAGGGCGAAAACCCATTGTACCTGCCGCAGGCAAAAACCTATGATGGCTGTGCCGCGCTTGGCCCGTGTATTTTTTTAACCAATGAAGTGCTGCCAACTACCACCAAAATAAGTTTGACCATCAATAGAAACGAGACCAGCGTATTTGAAAAAAGTATAGGGATCGATCAGATGAAACGAAAGTTAGGCGACCTAGTGGAGTACCTATACCGGGAATGTTCGTTCCCCTATGGCAGCTTGTTGATGACGGGTACGGGAATCATTCCGCCTTCCAATTTTACGCTGCAGAAAGGGGATGCGGTGTTAATTTCCATTGATGGAATAGGAACCTTGGCGAATAAGGTGGATTAAATATCCGGTTTGCCCCTGTTCGACTTTTTTAAGGAGTTTATTTTTTTACTTTTCAACCTTTTTTCTATGGATGAGCGGGTAGGTCTGCTTGCCTTCCTTTTTTTAGGTACGCGCAGGGTTTTTTCAAGAAGGGATAAAAAACGTTTGGTAACCAGCTCCTTATTTTTATGTTGACTCCGAGATTCATCGCATTGCAACAGCAAAACGTTTTCTTTGGTAAGCCGGGTATCGAGTTTTAGTTTGATTCTATTTTTTTCTCGCTCTGTAAGCCCATTAGAATCTTGGATATTGAACGCCAATTCCACTTTTGAGGATACTTTATTGGCATGTTGTCCACCGGGCCCACTACTACGTATAGCCTTAAATTGTAACTCCGTAAGAATTTGAGCTTGGTTCAAAAAAATGATTTAAGCAAAAGTACTTAAAAACAAATGTTCCTGTTTTATCTAAGCTAAACAGGAACATTGAAAAATTCGTGAAAGTTGTATCCCTTACTTAAAGAATGGGCAAAAGAATCATTGTAAAAACTACAACGGCCAATATAAAATGTAATCTTCTCATAGCATTTGATTAAAAATTCAACCTAGTAACGTAATGAAGCTACCATTAGTTCATTTTGATTGAACTATTTTGATAAAATGCTGAAATAAATCGTTTAAGCGCTTTTTTTAATTTGCTTGGGCTGATGGGGCTTCTTGGATACGTTGGTTGATGGTTTCAATGGCCACGTTTAGGAATACTTCCTTTCCCTTCGGAAATAATCGCTCCGCATTAAAGAAAATAGTTTCATTCTCCGGACCTGTACATTCGGTCAAATAGTGATTTCCCATAGGATATGCCTTTACCACGGTGACCTTTAAGCCGGAAGAATGGGACACCCTAAATTCATGCGCGTACACTATTATTTTTCTTTTCGTGTTTGCATAGGTCTTTAGAACATCGATTGAAATTAAGCTGGCCTCACCAAAAAGGGATGCGACATATAAGGTTTTTGGATTTCTATAGAGCTCCGTAGGTCTTGCCCGAGCAATAATTTCTTTATCCCGTAAAACAACCGCACGATCCGCAAATGGCAAAACGTCTTGCACATCATGCGTTGCGACCAAGGTGGTGATGTGCTGCTCTTTTAAATAATTGAAAATATTTCGCCTTAGGCTATTTTTTAAAAAATTGTCAATATGGCCAAAGGGTTCGTCGAGTAACAGTACTTCGGGTTTTTGTGCTAACACCCTTGCCAAGGCGACGCGCTGTTGCTGGCCACCACTTAAGGTGTTCACCTTTTTATCGGCATAATCGGTAAGCTCTATCAGTTCAAGTAATTCTTGGGTACGTTCTTTTAACGCATCAGGATAAAAAACGGACAGGTACTGACTTATGTTTTCAGAAACGGTTATATAGGGCATCAAGTCAAAATCTTGGGAAAGATATTTCATGAATTTTGGACCTGGAACCAAGTTATAGGCTGGGCCAAGAATAGGCTCGTCCTCCCAAAATACTTCCCCTTGTTCCAAATCCATCAAGCCATAAATTATTTTTAACAGGGTGCTTTTACCGCAACCACTTTCACCTACTATGGCAATATGCTCCCCACGCTGGATGCGTAAATCGATTTGATTTAAAACTTGCAGTTTGCCATACGAAAAGGAGAGATTTTCTACGCGTAACATGTTTAAGGTATTTGGAGGACAAAATTTAAAAATCCGCTTCTATTTGAAACGGATTTTTCAATAAATTATTGATTTGGATTGCGGTTACTCTTTAAAATCCTTTAAAACGGCCTGGTTTGGTAATTCTGTATAGCCCATATTGTAAAGGGTAAATCCAAAAATATCTGCGTATTGCTCAATAGTCTTGCTTACGGGCGTTCCTGCTCCGTGCCCCGCATTCGTCTCTATTCGTATTAAGGTAGGATTATCTCCGGCTTGTTTTTCCTGAAGCTCGGCGGCAAACTTAAAACTATGTGCCGGTACTACACGGTCATCATGATCACCTGTGGTAACCAAAGTTGCAGGATAAGCGGTCCCTTCCTTTACATTATGGACGGGAGAATATCCTTTAAGGTATTCGAACATTTCCTTATTGTCTTCCGCGGTACCATAATCATAGGCCCACCCGGCTCCTGCCGTAAATGTATGGTAGCGCAGCATGTCCATTACACCAACGGCAGGCAATGCTACCTGCATCAGGTCTGGACGTTGCGTCATTGTAGCCCCAACCAATAACCCGCCATTGGAGCCTCCGCGAATGGCCAGGAAGTCTTTGGAGGTATAGTTGTTTTCGATCAAGTATTCGGCTGCGGCAATAAAATCATCAAAGACGTTCTGCTTTTTTGTTTTTATACCGGCATTATGCCATTTTTTGCCGTACTCGCCTCCACCCCTAAGGTTGGGTACCGCATAAACGCCACCCTGCTCCATCCAAACTGCATTGGTAATGCTGAAGGAAGGCGTAAGGCTGATATTGAAACCACCATACCCGTAAAGTATAGTGGGATTTTTACCGTTTAGCTCCAAGCCTTTCTTGTGGGTAATGATCATTGGTATTTTGGCACCGTCCTTGGAGGTGTAAAAAACTTGTTTGGACTCATAGCCGGCAGGATCAAAATCAATTTCAGGTTTCCAATATAATTCGTAGGCACCTGTCTCTACATTATATTTATAGAGGGATCCGGGGGTGTTGTAATTGGTGAAAGAAAAATAGAATTCAGTATCCTCTTTTTCACCGCCAAAACCGCCAGCACTACCTACACCGGGCAAGTCTACCTCACGGATAAGTTTGCCATCATAATCGTACTGCATTACTTTAGAAATGGCATCCACCATATATTCCGTAAAGAAATAACCGCCACCGGTGTTTGGGGTAAGCACATTTTCCGTTTCCGGTATGAAATCCGTCCAATTTTCAGGTGTTGGATTTTTGGCATCTACCGTAACTATTTTTTTATTGGGTGCATTTCTGTCTGTTACGATATAGAGTTTGGAACCTACATTATCGATGATATAATTGTCAGAGTCCGTATCCTCTACAATGGGAACAAGTAGGCCGTTGGGATCATTGAGGTCTCTAATAAACAGTTTATTGCCCGATGTAGAGACCGAGGCGCTAATAACCAAATAGTTATTGTCTTCTGTGACAGACCCGGAAACATAACGGTGTTTTTCTGTAGGGATACCACCATAAACCAGCGCATCATTTGCTTGGGGAGTGCCCAATTCATGATAATACACTTTATGTTGGTCTGTTTTTGCCGATAGCTCACTGCCCTTGGGTTTGTCGTAACTGGAGTAGTAAAAACCTTCGTTCCCTTTCCAAGAGACCCCGCTAAATTTGATATCTACCAAGGTGTCCTCAATAATTTCCCTTGTCTCCGCATTCATTACAATTGCTTTTCGCCAATCACTACCGCCTTCAGAAATCAAGTAGGCGGCTATAGAGCCATCCTTTGTAAAAGTTAATACAGAAAGTGACGTGGTGCCATCTTCAGAAAAGGTGTTAGGATCAAGAAAAACTTCTGGTTTTTCATCACCTTTCTTACGGTACACGACATATTGATTTTGAAGGCCGTCATTTTTGTAGAAATAGGTATAGTCTCCTTTTTTTTGGGGAGAGCCTAATTTTTCATAGTTCCATAATTTCTCTAGTCGGTGCTTTAAGGCATTGCGGAACGGAATGTTTTCCAAATAGCCAAACGTAGTTTTGTTCTGGCTTTCTACCCAGGCTTCGGTTTCCTTGCTTCGGTCATCTTCCAACCAGCGGTAGGGATCTTTTACTTCAGTTCCAAAATAAGTGTCAACGGTATCAACTTTGGCGGTAACGGGATAATTCACAATAGTAGTTTCTGATTTAGGAATGTCTTTGCACGAAGTAATTAGAATTAACATGAATAGACAGGGCAATACATTTTTCATGGCGTTTTGGTTTCCGCCTAAATTACTATAAAAAAACCTTCAAAACAGGGTTGTTTTGAAGGTTTTAACGTTCTGTTAGGTGGATTTAGACTAGGGCGTTGGCAATTAAATATTCCGAAATTTGAACTGCATTCGTTGCGGCCCCTTTGCGCAGGTTGTCTGCAACAATCCACATATTCAAGGTATTTCTTTGGGTTTCGTCCCTGCGTAAACGCCCTACAAAAACTTCATCTTTATCATGTGCATAAATAGGCATGGGATAGGTGTTGGTATCCGGATTATCCTGAACGGTTACGCCGGGCATTTCGTTCAATAATTGGCGTACTTCGTTAAGTTCAAAATCATTTTCAAATTCTACGTTTACGGATTCGGAATGTCCTCCGGCGGTAGGGATGCGAACGGCGGTTGCACTTACGGAAAACGTTCTATCATTCAATATCTTTTGGGGTTCGCGTGCCAATTTCATTTCTTCTTTGGTATAGCCGTTCTCCAAAAACACATCACAGTGTGGCAGGGCGTTTCTTCCAATAGGGTATGGATACGCCATTTCTCCTTGTACACCTGCAATTTCATTTTCGAGTTGTTTTACAGCTTTTACGCCGGTACCGGATACAGATTGATAGGTGGAAACAACAACACGTTTCATTTTATATTTTTTGTGAAGCGGATACAAGGCCATGACCAATTGTATGGTGGAACAGTTGGGGTTTGCAATAATCTTGTCAGCGGCAGTAAGTTCGTGTGCATTGATTTCAGGCACAATCAATTTTTTGGAGGCGTCCATGCGCCAAGCCGATGAATTGTCTACTACGGTGGTTCCTGCCTCCGCAAATTTTGGCGCCCATTCCAAAGAGGTGTCTCCCCCTGCAGAGAATATGGCGATATGTGGTTTGGCGGCAACTGCATCTGCCAGCCCAATGATTGTGTACTCCTTGCCATTATACGTCATCTTTTTCCCTACTGAACGCTCAGAGGCGACCAATAGTAACTCCGTCAATGGAAAATTACGTTCTGCCAAAACCTTTAGCATCACTTCCCCTACCATTCCTGTGGCCCCAACAACTGCTACTTTCATTATAGTATATCTTAAAAATTGAGGGACAAAAATAAGGAATAGTAGTGCGCCCGCAACGACAAGCGCATGGATTAATAAAAATATAACAAAAAGTTATAAAAATAATTATCAAGATGGATTTTTTACTTTTAAAGGGATAGGTTTTGGCCTTTAGATTGTAGTGTATGAAGCTGTTACCAATGCATTGAGCTCCCTTGTCCAACTAAAGTGAAAGCGTATTAAAAAAGGGAAAACCGGAAAAAAATAACCGTCAAACCGGTTAGCGAGACCAGATTGACGGCTTTGGTTAAAATTTGTTGCAGTGCAACGGTACCCTGGAACGTTCCAAGGAATGTCTTAAATTTATTTTTTTAATGCATCGCGTATTTCCATCAAAAGCTCCTCAGCAGTAGGTCCTTTTGGGGCTTCCTTCTTTGGTTCGGGAGGTGTTTTTGTTTTGTTGTATGCCTTTACGATAAGGAACAATACAAAACCTACGATAATCAAGTTGATAATGGCATTAACCCATTTTCCGTACATGATTGCATTTTCAGGTTTTGTAATGGTCCCATCTGCTGCAGTCACTGCTTCTGAAAGAACGACTTTCATGTCGGCAAAATCGACACCGCCACTAAAATGACCTACGATGGGCATCATAATGTCGGTCACAAATCCATTTACGACCATGCCAACGGCACCGGCCAAAATAACGGCCACGGCCAAATCAATGACGTTCCCCGTCATGATGAAATTCTTAAATTCTTTTAACATGTTTTGGTGTTTTAATTAATGGTTATTACTTATTAATACTGCAAAGTACTAAAAAATACGACGCTTTATAAAATCCTAAGGATGGCCCTATTGCGTAATTATTCTTTTGATGCGTTGAGACAAACCGGTGAGCAATTCATACGAAATAGTATTTGCCGTAGCCGAAAACTCCGTTGCCGGTAAGCCTTTCCCAAAAATAATAACTTCATCCCCCTCCTTGCATTGAATCCCGGTAACATCGACCATCACCATGTCCATACAGACATTGCCAATAATGGGTGCTTTCTTGCCATTGACCATCACGTAGGTTTTGCCACGCCCATATTCACGTCCTATACCATCTGCATGGCCTAGCGGTAAGGTAGCGCTCACCGTTTCCTGATCAGACCTGTATTTACGGTTATAACCAACTGTTTCACCAGCTGGAATGGTATGTTTTTGGGCGATAATGGTTTTAAGGGTCGCTACAGGTTTTAAATGGGCATCGATACCGGGGTGGTTTCCGTAGCCATAAAGTCCAATGCCACTGCGCACCATATCATATTGCGCCTGGGGGTAGTTTATAATGCCCGATGTATTTAGCACATGTTTAAAAGGTGCCGGCGTAAAAAGCGCGTCCATTTGTTCACAAATTTTCTTAAAGCGCGCCAACTGCAGCAAGGTAAATTCAGTTTCGTTCGGGTCCTCCGTTGCGGCCAGATGGGATAGTATGGCAATAACTTTTATAACCTTCTGTGCCTTTATCAATTCAGCAACTTCATTGATTTCTTTCGTAGAAAATCCTAATCTATTGAGCCCTGTATTGAACTTCAAATGTACCGGATACTTCGTGATTTCCATCTCTTGGGCGATGGCAATAAATTCCGTCAAAATGTTTTTGGAATAGATATTTGGTTCCAAACAATGCTCGATCAGTGCCTTGAAATGTACTTGCTGTGGGTGGAGCACTAGAATAGGCTTTACAATACCGGCTTCCCTTAAATGAATGCCCTCGTTAACGTAGGCCACGGCAAAATAATCGACTCCCAATTCTTGCAGGCGCAACGCTATTTCTTGGGCATCACTGCCGTAGCCGTAGGCCTTAACCACGCCCATAAACTTGGTGTTTGGCTCTATCTTGGAGCGTAGGTATCGATAATTATGCTCAAGTGCGGCAAGATCAATCTCCAAAATGGTCTCGGTTGTCTTAACCATTCGCGTCTTTTTTGGCAGCATTGATTTCTTCGGATTTTACGTCCATTGTCTTTATTCGTTCCTTTAGCATTGCCTTATAAAATGCACCACGGCTTAGCGGTTCATATTCACCGGTTTCCCCCAATAGTACGAGGTTCTCATTGGTCGATTTTCTAAAGCTATAGTTCGCCAAATTGCCGGTACGCGTACAGATGGCATGCACCTTGGTTACATATTCAGCCGTTGCCATTAAGGCGGGCATGGGGCCAAATGGCTTTCCTTTAAAATCCATATCCAGGCCGGCTACGATAACGCGAACTCCTTTGTTTGCCAAATCGTTGCACACGGTTACAATTTCATCGTCAAAGAATTGCGCCTCGTCAATACCTATAACGTCACAGGTATCCGCTAGAATACGAATATTGGCCGCGGCCGGTACAGGGGTGGATCTAATTTCATTGGCATCGTGCGAAACCACCATTTCATCATTATACCGGGTGTCGATCATCGGTTTAAAAATCTCTACTTTCAATTTGGCAAATTGGGCACGCTTTAAACGACGGATCAGCTCTTCTGTCTTTCCAGAAAACATAGATCCCGCGATGACTTCTATCCATCCGAATTGTTCTTTATGATTGACCGTGTTTTCAAGAAACATTTTGTAATTTTAGACGAAAATAAGGGGTTTTTCGTTATTATTTAAGAATGATAAAGTTATTAAAAAAAGCCACCTTACAGGTCAGGACCCTTAAAATTGTGTGATGAAAAGAAAGTTGAAACAAGAGTTAAAAAAGTTATCTACGGATATCCTTACTGCAGATAATCTAGATGATATTTCTGGTCTTTACGAAGTTTCCAAAAAACTTTATGAAAAATTGGCAGTGTTGCGTTTTATCGAGGAAGAGTTGAACGATATGGATGTTGATGTGTCCAAGAATGCCATAGCAGCCAAATTTGAGGAAATGGCAAGTGCTATATTGCGGTCAAACCAAACCGTGCCGGAAAGCAATCCGCATGAAGACGATATTATTATTCCCGGTATGGATACCATTAAGGATATGGTTTCCGAAATGCCCAATACGGAAGAGCTCGAGGATGTTTTGGCAGAATTCATGGCCAAACCCAATTACTTAAAGAACGATAAGGAGTTGTTTATGCCATCTAAAGAAGATGTTTTAAACAAAGGGGAAAAACCAAAGTCTTTGAACGACCGCTTGGGCAAGAGCAACATTAAGGTTGATCTTAACAATAGGCTCGCTTTCGTTAAGCATTTGTTCAGTGGAAATATGGAGGATTACAACCGGGTGCTATCCCAATTGAATACGATAGATTCTGAGGAACGCTCCATCGCTTTTATTGAGAATATGGTAAAGCCAGACTATAACCAATGGGCTGGAAAGGAAGAATATGAAGCACGTTTCTTGGAAGTCATTGCCCGTAGATTTGCATAGCCCTAAAAACATATAGGTAATTTGCCCAACCCTTGTGTTGGGTTTTTTGCATGGTAATAGCGCTGTATACCGCTTGATTGCCTATTTTGAACTATAAATTAAAATTACTTTATAAGCCTTGGTCAGCCTGCTTTGGGGTAGTTTACTTTTAATTATGGGAAAGCTTTTTTTGGTGCCGACACCTATCGGAAATTTGGAGGATATGACCTTGCGTGCCATACGCGTTCTTAAGGAGGTTGCCTTAATACTGGCGGAGGATACCCGTACAAGCGGAAAGTTACTACAGCATTTTGAAATTGATACGCCCATGAAAAGCTATCATATGCATAATGAGCATACTATGGTAGATTATTTGGTAAGCCGGCTAAAGGGCACTGAAAATATGGCCTTGATATCAGATGCCGGTACACCAGGGATTTCAGACCCAGGGTTTTTATTGGTTCGCGCCTGTGTGGAAAACAAGATAGAAGTGGATTGTTTGCCCGGTGCCACTGCTTTTGTCCCCGCCTTGGTGAACAGTGGCCTTCCCAATGATAAATTTGTATTCGAAGGCTTTTTGCCGGTCAAAAAAGGAAGGCAAACCCGGCTAAAGATATTGGCAGAAGAACCCCGCACCCTTATTTTTTATGAATCCCCGCATAAATTGTTAAAGACATTGACCAACTTTGTCGACTATTATGGAGCAGATCGGCCTGTAACTGTCTCAAGGGAATTGACAAAACTATATGAGGAAACGGTAAGGGGCACAGCAGAAGAAGTTTTGAAACACTTTACTGAAAAACCTCCAAAGGGTGAAATTGTGATTATCGTTGGTGGTAAAAAATAACTTAAATTGAGGCCATGTTAACACCATGGATTATTGCTGCCTTTACGGTTCTATCCGTTTATTTTTTGGACCGATGGGAAAATAAGCACATAAAATCGGTGTTCGATTGGGTCCCTGCCATCCTGTTGGCCTATATCATTCCGGCCCTTATTTCCTATGTATTAAATGCAGATTATTCCCAAGCCGGCATCCACGATTTTAGCAGGGACTATTTCATTCCGCTTGCCATTATTGCCGTTATGAGCAGTCTGTCGCTTAGTCAGTTAAAGGCCATTGGGTTTAAACCGCTTTTGGTTTTTTTATCGGGCTCCCTATTCATAGCGGTGTTCCCGGTGGTATTGATGCTGCTGTTTTTGGATACGGATCTCATCTCTAACACGATGATAGGCGAAGGGTATTGGATGGGGCTTCCCCCTGTTGTGGGAAGTTGGATCGGGGGTAGTACAAGCCAACTGGTACTGAAGGAATTGGTGGAATGCCCAGAAAATATCTTTCTTACCGTATTGGTCATGGACAATATATTGGTAAATACTTGGACGATTCTCATGTTTCAAAGTATAAAAAAGAGCGATTGGCTCAATAAGTGGTTCAAAGTGACGGATATTGCGCTTCCAGAAGACATACGCATAGAAAAAGGGTTAAAATTGTCTCCTTGGTTTTGTGCAGTAGCACTAGTACTCCTTGTCCTACTAAGTAATTTTCTGTTGCAAAGTTTTGTTGTAAAAGTTGTGGTGCTATCGGTTATAGGGCTTGCCATCAGTAATTTTATACCTCGCTGGAATTTTGCATTTGCGCTAAAAGCGGGAGGCATATTGATTATTGTGGTCATGGCCGTTTTAGGATTGAAGCTTCAATTGGCAACCCTAGGGTTTAATATCCCATTTCTTGGCTTTCTAAGTATTTGGTTGGTAGGTCATTTTGTGTTTATGATAGGTATCGCCAAACTACTTAATGTTAATATGGCCTGGGTCCCAATTGCAAGTATGGCCAATGTTGGGGGCATCGCTACGGCACCTGCAGTTACGGCAGCGTACAATCTAAAGTGGATGCCCCATGCCATTGTGCTCGCTATTCTTAGCATGGCCACCGGTACGTTTTGGGGTATGCTTACCATTTGGTTGTTAAAATCTTTTGTAGTCTAAAGGATGCAGAAATTATTATCGGAAATAAGAGCGTGTGAAGTCTGTAAGGCACATTTACCTTTGGAACCGCGACCAATCGTAAGCGGTACCCTGCAATCCAAGATTATATTGGTGAGCCAGGCTCCTGGGAGAAAAGCGCACGACCAAAATAAAGCTTGGGATGACCCAAGTGGTAAAAAATTAAGGGAATGGTTGGGGGTGAGTGATGCGCAGTTCTTTAATCCCGATAACTTTGCCGTGTTGCCCATGGGGTTTTGTTACCCTGGTAAAGGGGCAACGGGCGATTTACCACCCAGAAGGGAATGCACCCCCTTGTGGCATCCAAAGCTTTGGGAACATTTTGGCAACGTAAAGCTTATTATCTTGATCGGTAAATACGCCCAAGACCAGTATCTGGGAAAGGATTCGAAAAAAAATTTAACGGAAAACGTTAGGAGTTATGAGGAGTTTCTTCCCCGTATTTTTCCGCTGCCGCACCCTTCGCCTGTAAATCATTTTTGGCGCGGGAAGAATCCTTGGTTTGAAGATGAGGTTGTTGGGGAGTTGCAAGAAATTGTCCGTAATATTATTCTTCATCGATAAAGAATAATTCTTCAACTGAAAGCTTAAAAAGCTGCGCCATTTTTATAGCCAATATTACAGACGGATTGAACTTATTTTTCTCGATGGCATGAATGGTTTGTCGTGAAACCTCAAGTTTCTCGGCCAATTCTGCTTGGGTCAAATCTAATCGAGCACGTTCTACTTTAACTAGATTTTTCATGAGTCTAGAATTATTCTTTTTTTTGTCCAAAAAATAATGAGATATGTGATCATAAATAGTTCCAAAGTCATCTCAAGCCCAAGGTTAATATTTCGTGTTATTAAGTAAATTACAAATGCAATGATTAAAAAGACAGTAATTGTTATCTGGTAGGATTGTAACCTCAACATGTTAATATAGTCATCTTCTATTTTTTCCTTTGAAAATAAATAAATCAAAAGGCCAAACATTGGTAGAACATATATAATGGAATAGAGCGTTGGCCCATAGACATCTTGGAAGTAATGATTTGTGCCTAATTCTACCTTATTAAAGCCGTCCATAAATGGATCTCCAGCACCAAGTAGCTCTGCAACAAAAAAAATGACTAGCCCAAGTTTTTTACACCAGTTAGGAAGTATTTGAAAATTCATAATGCTATTATTTTATTCTAAATGTATATAAAACTTTACATTATGACAACTATAATAGTAATTTTATTACTTTATAAAATTCAAATTGTGGAAAATTGTATATTCAGCCATCAGCCATCAGCCATCAGCCATCAGCCATCAGCCATCAGCCATCAGCCATCAGCCATCAGCCATCAGCCATCAGCCATCAGCCATCAGCCATCAACTAATAAACAGACCCATCATGTTTCCCTTTCTCCCAGCCATGTTTTCCAAGATACTGGTCTGCACTTTCAACAGCACCGCTTTCAATGGAGGTCCCCATAGAATCGTTCCAACGGTTTAGGTAGCCAAAAAGGGAAATAACCCCAAGCATCTCAACTATTTCACCTTCGTTCCAGTAGGTATGGAGCCGTTCCTTAATTTCTGCATCCACGGCGTTGGGTACTTTTGATGCTTGTAGGGAAAAATCCAAGGCTGCCCGTTCCGCCTCTGAAAACGCGGGATGCGTTCTATATTCCCAAATATTATCCAATTGCTCTTGCTCCGCACCGTAACGTTCCGCAGCGCGTATGGCATGCGCTTGGCAATACCTGCAGCCCGTGGCGTTGCTGCTTACCCAAGCGATCATTCGTTTTAGGGCGGAAGTTACCCTGCCCTCATTGGCCATCACCGCTTTATTGAGGTTGATGAAGGCCTTTGAAATTGCAGGCCTGTGCTGCATCGTAAGTACGGAATTGGGACAAAAACCTAAGGTTTCATTGAAAAATTTTGCGAGTTCAGCCGTTTCCGGACTATGACTGGCATCTAGGGGTTTTACTAAAGGCATACCTTGTTCGTTAAGGGTTGATTTGCTGCAGCCCTAATAAAGGCTATCTGGCTAAAGTTATCCATTTGGCTTCATTTTCCCGCTGTGTTTATTGTATTTTTGAAAGACTACAATACAAAAAGATTATGGGTACAGTAAATCATATCAGTACAAATTGGCTGGGGAATATGGCTTTTGAAAGTAATAACCCGTCCGGGCATTCCTTAAAAATCGATATTGCAAAGGAAGATGGCGGTGATGGCAGCGGCTTGCGACCAAAGGCCTTAATGCTTTCTTCCCTTGCAGGTTGCTCCGGTTTGGACGTAGCGGCACTTTTCAAAAAGATGAAGTTGGAAGTAGATGCATTTCACATCGAGACCATTGCAAACCTTACGGATGAACATCCCAAATACTACGATAAAGTTGTCATTGAATACCATTTTCATGGCCCTAATCTAGAAGAACGGAAGTTGCAAAAGGCGGTGGACCTTTCCGTAAAAACGTATTGTGGCGTAATGGAAATGTTTAGGCAATTTGCGGACTTGGAGATTAAGACGGTTTTTCATTCTGAATAAACTTTAATACGACTTAAAAGGAAAATTGACTATTGAGTGTATTTGGTTTGAGATTGCTTTGTGCCTCGTACGGAGAAGAATTTGAGTACGGTTACTGAAAACTGATTACTAGAGAAATGCGTTGGACCCTAAAACCAAAACCGGATCAAAAGGATGTTGAGCGCTTGGCCAATGCCTTGGGCGTTGAGGATTTGGTAGCCCGGTTATTAGTACAAAGGGGTATTTCTACGTTTGACGAGGCGAAAAAATTCTTTAGGCCACAATTGTCAGATTTGCATGATCCTTTTTTAATGAAGGATATGGACTTGGCTGTCAACCGAATAGAAACAGCCGTTGGCAATAATGAAAATATCTTGGTTTATGGTGATTATGATGTGGATGGTACTACGGCAGTTGCCCTGTTATCGTCTTACCTTTTAAGCTATTACCCAAATGTGGCAACCTATATTCCTGATCGTTATGATGAAGGATACGGTGTATCCTATAAAGGAATCGATTTTGCCGAAGACAATGGATTCTCCCTTATTATTGCATTGGATTGTGGTGTGAAGGCAGTGGATAAGGTCTCCTATGCCAAGGAAAAAGGAATCGATTTTATTATCTGTGATCACCACAGACCCGGTAACCAACTGCCTAAGGCCGTGGCGGTTTTAGATCCAAAACGGGAAGATTGCTTCTATCCTTATGATGAACTTTGTGGTTGTGGTGTAGGTTTTAAATTAATGCAGGCTTTGGCATCAAAAAGGGGCGAATCGACCAACGATTTAATTCCCTATCTAGACCTCGTGGCTACCGCAATTGGGGCAGACATTGTGCCCATAACCGGCGAGAATAGGATTTTGGCCTACTACGGCCTGCAGGTAATCAATCAACAGCCTCGAACCGGTTTTAAGGCCATTATAGATCAACTAAACAAAACCGAGTTGACTATAACCGATGTTGTCTTTATCATTGCCCCCAGAATAAATGCTGCCGGTAGAATGAAGCATGGACAGCATGCGGTAAACTTGCTAACGGAAACAGATAGGAGAAAGGCCGTTAAGTTTGCTGCGGAAATCGAAAAATTCAATTCGGATAGGAGGGGACTAGATCAGGAAATTACCCAGGAAGCGTTGCTACAAATTCAGCAAAACAAAGAAGAGGAGGGATTTACCTCTGTGGTGTATCACGATTCTTGGCACAAGGGAGTTATAGGTATTGTGGCCTCACGCCTTACTGAAACCTATTATAGGCCCACATTGGTGTTTACCAAGAGTGGGGATAAATTGGCGGCATCGGCAAGATCGGTTCGTGGTTTTGATGTTTATAATGCCCTAGAAGGCTGTGCCGATTATATAGAGCAATTTGGGGGACATAAATATGCAGCGGGACTCACAATGCTGGAGGAGCAGTACGGCAATTTTAAGCATCAATTTGAAAAAGTGGTTGCTGAGAGCATTGATCCGCAATTGTTGATTCCGGAAATTATGGTAGATGCGGTTATCACGTTAGCGGAGATAAGCCCAAAATTAATGCGCATTATAAAGCAGTTTGCACCGTTTGGCCCCGGGAATATGACACCCACTTTCATGGCTGAAAATGTTAGCGATACCGGTTATGCAAAGGGAGTAGGCGCGGAACAGGCCCATCTCAAGATAGCGGTGGTACAGGATAATCGTTACAAAATTGATGGTATTGGTTTTAATATGGGAGATAAATTACCCCTCGTTACGGGTAGAAGACCTTTTGATATCGTTTTTACGATTGACGAAAATGAATGGCAGGGTACGGTAAATCTGCAATTAAAAATAAAAGACCTTAAATGAAAATAGAGCATTTGGCCATTTGGGTGCAGGATTTGGAATCTATGCGAAATTTCTATATCGCTTATTTTGAAGCCGTGCCCGGTGACAAATATGAAAATCCTGCAAAAGAGTTTACGTCTTACTTTTTAAGTTTTTCAGAAGGATGCCGTCTAGAATTGATGTACAATCCTAAGATAGCGCAACGTTTAAAAAATGTAGAAGAAAGGGTCGGGTTAACCCATTTTGCCATTGCCGTGGGTTCAAAGGAAAAAGTAGATGCTTTAACAGAGCGTCTGGGTAATAATGGTTTAAAGGTATTAGGGATTCCTCGGACAACGGGCGACGGGTACTACGAAAGCGTGGTCGCAGACCCTGAGGGGAACAGGATAGAGATAACAATTTAATTACCTTATTTATATTTAGTCTAAATAAATTTATATCTTTAAGCTATCATTAATAAACCACTGATGGAAGATATTGAATTGATTTACAACAACCGGTTGGGAATTGCCTTCCGTTGGAAAAGCAATTCCAACAAAACAACCGATAAGGTACAAGTGATATTTAGGGATACCGGACTCTTACTATCCAAAGAGGAACTGCTACTATTTTCAAGGAACATAGATTGCGTTATGGGCAAAGGCCAGCAAGTACTTTGCAAGGATTGTAAAAATGAGGGCACCTGTAGGTCATTGCTTTTAGAATCACCAGTAAGTCAAATAACATTTGCGGTCAGTTATAATGAGGTAGTCGACCTAAAAGATTTGATAGATAATACCTTGTTCCAATTGAACCTAACCACTTATTTATCTAAAAATGGTTTCATGGGAAACCATAATTAGTGGTGTCGTAACCAGTAACCTTTACCGAATTAGATATCTTTGTCCCTTTCAAGTGGGTTTTTATGAGTGTTACCGATCCGTATGCAGCCTTACGTTTTAGGGAATTCAATATCTTTTTAGTAGTCCGTTTTGCCATGGTCTTTGCATGGTCTATGCAATTTATAGTCATAGAATGGCAGGTCTATTCCATTACCAAAGATCCTTTGTCCTTGGGTATAATTGGGCTTATGGAAGTAATACCCGCCGTTGGAATGGCACTTTTTGCCGGCCATATTGTGGATCAAAAAGAGAAACGGAACCTCTTGGTAAAGTGCATTTTAGGCTTTTCCGTCATTAGTTTCGGCCTATTTGTTTTGAGCATACCAAGCGTTTTGGAACGCTATGAAACCAAAGTAATCTTATACAGTATTTACGGCTTGGTTTTTCTGGGGGGCTTGGTAAGGGCATTTCTAGGACCCACTATTTTTTCCTTGATTGCACTTATAGTACCTAAGAAAATCTACCCCAATGCTGCTACCTGGAGTAGTTCTACATGGCAATTGGCTTCTGTATTGGGTCCTGCACTGGCAGGATTTTCTATTAGTCTTATTGGCGTTCATTGGTCCATGTGCGTCATTTTTGGATTTTCGGTATTGGCACTTACCGTTCTCCAGAAAATAAAACGTAAACCAATTCTAAACCCTAAAATTGGGGAACCGGTTTTTCAAAGCTTAAGGGAGGGACTTAATTTTGTGTTCAAGACCCGATCTGTTTTGGGAGCTCTAACCTTGGATATGATAGCCGTTTTATTTGGTGGGGCCGTAGCTTTATTGCCTATCTACGCACAGGATATCTTGAACGTTGGATCGGAAGGATTCGGTATTCTAAGGGCGGCACCGGCAGTAGGCGCGGCGATCACCATGTTGGGATCAACACGGTTCCCCTTACATAAAAATGCAGGTAAAAAATTGTTGCTGGCAGTGTTCGGCTTCGGTATCTGTATGATTGTTTTTGGGCTTTCCACGTATTTCTGGTTATCTGTAATAGCGTTGTTTTTAAGCGGTGCGGTAGATGGGGTGTCCATGATTATACGCCAGACCATTCTACAGCTAAAGACGCCGGACAATATGCGCGGCCGGGTAGCCTCTGTCAATTCTATGTTCGTAGGGTCATCCAATGAATTGGGAGCTTTTGAAAGCGGGGTCACCGCAAAATTAATGGGTACGGTTACGGCTGTAGTATTTGGGGGTACGATGACCTTATTGACCGTAGGACTTACAGCCTTGGTTTCGCCGAAATTTAGAAAATTGGATTTACAGAAAGATGTTGAGGACCATGAAAGCAATTGATGGGTAAACTAAAAAAGCCCCTTACAAAAGGGGCCTTAGATTAGCGTAGGTAATGCTAAATATTTGGGTCAACAATCAATCGTAACAACAGGATAAATATAGAATACAACAAAACCATTTTATAATTTTTGTTGTGTATTGCGCAATTCTTGTTGTAAGAAAAAGATTACATATTATTTATGGTAATCAGCTGCCTAAGAAGTTTTGAATAAATGACTAGTCACTTCCTATTCCCTTTTAAAAGTGGCGATAAGAATCTTTTCAATAAACAATTCATTTTTTTCAATGTATAAACGTCCAATGACCGAATCATTTAAGTACAGAATTACCGCTTCTTCATTTTGGCGAAGTTCATACGGATAATTGCCAGAAGCAGGGCCAAAATAATTTTTCTTGCTTTTTACGGAAACCGTGGTATTAATGGTGTCAAAGTTCCATGTAACGCTGCCTTTATCGTAGGTTGTAAACTGCCCTGTAAATCCGCCACCGTACTGTGTCAAATGCCAGATTCCGTTTAACATATTGTTCTTGTAGCCAACCGTATCGTCATTGCTCGAGCAACTCATAATTCCCATCGAAATAAAGCCAAATAGGAATACACCTTTAAGAATATTTTTCATTTCCGGTATTAATCAATTATAGATGTGAAAAATAATAAAGGTTGCGTTGGCCACTACCTATGAGTTTAAAGGCTAAAGGTCTTTAGTTCAAGTATTTTACCATCAAACACCGCATAGGTGTAAAAATGAATCCAATCCCCCAGATTGGTATACTTGGAATTCTCGTTCAAATCAATTTCTAACGGAAGATGTCTATGACCAAAAATAAAGTGGTCATAGTGCTTGGTCTCTAATTTTCGTAAAGCATATTGCACCAGCCATTCTCTGTCGTTCCCTAAAAACTGGGCGTCCGCATCGCCAGATATCAGTTTATTCTTAACCGAAAAATACTGCCCCAATCGCACTCCAATATCTGGATGCAACCACCTAAAAAACCATTTTGATACAGGATTTGTAAACACTTTCTTCATGCGTTTAAAGCCCTTGTCATGCGGACCTAGGCCATCCCCATGACCAATAAAAAAAGTTTGGCCGGCAATGGCGTAACGCTGGGGCTCATGGAATACGGGAATGTTGAGTTCTTCCTCGAAATACCCGTCCATCCAAAGGTCATGGTTTCCAACAAAATAATATACGGGTATACCTGCATCGGTAAGTTCGGCGAGCTTTCCCAAGGTTCGTGTAAAGCCTTTTGGCACTACTTTTTTATACTCGAACCAAAAATCGAACAAATCGCCCATTAAGAAAATGGCTCCGGCATCGGCCTTTACCATATCCAACCAACGAATGAACTTTTTTTCCCTTGGCCTACTGGCCTCCATAGTAGGAGCGCCCAAGTGGTTATCACTTGCAAAGTAAACTTTTTTACCCGGTGGAAGCTCTATAGTGGTCATCTAGGCTGTAAATATACTAATTAGCGACTGTACGCTCCTGTTTAGTTATCGCTGGCGTACCATTCTGCAAATGAGGTATCCGTTTCCTGAAGTTTAAGCGAAAAAAGCGCGATAGTCTTGGGCAATCTAGCGGCGATTTTTTCAGCAAAATCAATCACCATATTTTCACTGGTAGGTTGGTAGTTGGCCAAAATAACATTGTGGCCACGATCTGTTAATTCTTTGGCAAGCTCTACATGGGGCGTGTTTTTATTGAATACGGTGGCGTGATCAAATTTATCCACGATTTCCTCTTTGACAATTTTTTTGAGGTCCCCAAAATCGATTACCATCCCTAATTTTACATGGGTATTGTCATCTATAGGAGTGCCAATTACGGTTACCGATAATTTGTAACTATGGCCATGTACGTTTCTGCACTTCCCATCATAACCATAGAGGGCATGACCCGTTTCGAAATTGAATTGTTTGGTGATGCGTATTTTGCCCATTGGAATGAAATATTGGGCAAAGGTAGCGAATCTTTAAAAGTAATTATAACTTGGAAAATCAATCGATAATGATAGTTGTGTACCCAGAGATCAACTGAATATGACAGCAATCTGCTCCTACCACAAAGCGTTCGCTTACGACCTCTTCGCCAGATATAAAACCTTTAAAGGAGATGGTGGTATTCGTGTTTTGATATTGCATGCGGTAGGCATCGTTAAAAATAGGATAAGTGCCCTGGTCTCGATAAGCTTCAAATTCTTCAGCGCTGGCAGTAAGGGTGATGTCTTCGCCCGTCTGGGTATCCACCACTTTAAAGCTATCCAACGGTATTGCTACTCCCGAAGCATCATTGATAGTAACAAAAAGCGTGACGAAATTTTGTGTACAGATTGTAGTACTGCAATTAGGCGGTTTGGGGCTATCGTCACTTGTGCAACCAACAAAACATATAGTCATAAAAGTTAGGACCAGTTTTTCGAACATAATACCATTTTTTCAAATGACGCAGGTTCTGTAAAAGGTTGCGTGTGCGGAGTTATTATCTTTTAAATTTTTTCCTGGTCCGTACCCTATTCACAAAATAAATGACCACTACAAGGAGAGCCAGCATTGGGAAGACCATATCACCGTTTAGGAATTTTAGGATATCCATACAAATAATTTAGAACGATAACGGTACAAAAAATGTGTTATTGCTTATTTTTTGAATTTTGAGAGTGCGTTTCTAGTAAATTCTGAGAGCGCCAACTTACCGGAAAGTTCTGCACGTTGCGTAAGGAGGTTGTCCCAATGATCTGTTCCTTGCCACAGTGCTTTTTTCCATTCGGTCAATGCATCTGGGTTATAACTTGCCAATTGATGGATGAAAAAATCCAACTCCTTGTCCATTTCTTCCGGGGTACTGAACACTTTTGAAAAAAGTCCTTTTTCTTGTGCCCAATAGGCGCTTTTCCATTCGGTTGGCGCCAAGGAAAGCTCCGCCAAAGCGGCAGTGCCAATTTTGTGTTGCACCGCAGGCGCAATTACGAGTGGAGCGATTCCAATACTTAATTCAGACAGTTTAATTGCTGCATTTTCATTGGAATACACATAGTCGCATGCTGCCGCAAGGCCTACCCCACCGCCTACGGTTTTGCCGTGAACCCTTCCTACGATGACCTTCGTGCATTTGCGCATGGCATTGATCACGTGGGCAAAACCACTAAAGAATTCTTTTCCTTCCTCTAAGTTGGAGACTTCCAACAATTCATCGAACGAGGCCCCGGCGCAAAAGGCCTTTTGTCCTTCAGACTTTAGGAGTATGACCGAAATACCTTTATTTTCCGAGAGCTCGTTTATGGTGTCCGTCAATCGTAAAAGCAATTCCGCAACAAAGGAGTTACTGGCCGGGTGGCCAAATTCTACGGTAGCAACCTTACCATCCATCCGCGTATATAAACTTCCATTTTTTCTTGTCGTGACCATCTCAATTTTTGTTTGTCTAAAATTAAGGGTTTTGTAACAAAGGCCTAAACTTTCGCCTAAATTTCCAAACCAGCGCCCCTCCACGTATAAACATCCATACTGTAAACGCCAGCCAAATACCGGCAAGCCCCCAATCAAGATATTTCCCTATAAATAGGGTTGGCACAAAGCCCAGAAATGTGGCTGCCAATAAGGTATTTCGTAAATATTTCATTTCTCCCAGCCCTTTAAAAACCCCGTCCAGTACAAAGGCGATTGTATTTATGGGCAAACCTAGGATAATGATATAGAAGACACTATAGAACGTAGTAAGCACTATAGTTTCATTTGAAAAAAGAGCGCCAAGAGGTTTATAAAAAATAGCGGAAGCCAACATGATGAAGGCGCTTACGGCCAGACCGTACTTCGTAATTTTTTTTGCAAGGTCCCACAGCGCATCATAGTTTTTTTCGCCCAATAACCGTCCTCCCATAATATTACCTGCTGCCCCGTACCCATCAATAAAAAAGGCGGAGAACAACCAAAGGTTGATAGCGATGGTATGGGCTCCAATAAACTTATCCCCTAAGGAGGTTGCTTCCCGTACGGCTAAAATCAGGGCCGTATTGAGTGCTATGGCCCTAACGAAAAGATTAAGGCTCATGACGACCAACCTCCCCAATTCTTTGTGTATGGGAAATTTTAAGGCTAGGCTTATATCTGTCTTGGCCCACAAAAGGTAAAAAGCCATAAGCGCCATAACACCTTGTGCAATAAGGCTGGCCCATGCGGCACCGTCTAGGTACATGGGTTCTAGGACACCTTCTATCCCGTAGACCAACGCAAAATCCAAGGCCACATTCAGTACTGCCCCGGTAATGGCGATCATCATGGGCCAATACGTGTTTTGCAGGCCCCTGAATATACCCATAACAGCAAATACGAAGAGGGTCAAGGGAAATCCCCAAACGCGGATGGAGTAATAACTAATGCAATAGTCTAAAATTTTGCCACGGGCATTCAAGAGCTCAAATATGTCCTGTACTACAAAGATAGTGGCCAAGAGGATAAGAATACTTAGTCCGATATTAAGATAGATGGCCTGTGCCGGGAGCGTTTTTACCTCCTCCAGTTTTCCTGCCCCAAGATATTGGGAGATTATGGCGGATATGGCACTTCTGGTCTGCCCTAAAATCCAGATAAGCATAGACAAAAAAGAGCCTACGATACCTGCCGCCGCAAGGGATTCGAGCCCATCTACGGGGATATTCCCAACGATTGCCGTGTCGGTAATCGACAGCAAGGGTTCCGCAATACCGGCTACAGTGGCCGGAATTGCCAAGTTGTTTATGGACTTAAAATTGACCTCTTTTTTCAAAAAAATTGGATTTTCTACAACAGCAATTCGTAACAATGAAAAGGATGTTCGCTTTGATTTGGAAAATGGATATCCCCTAGCTTTACATACCCTCGTTGCTCGTAAAATTTTTGGTTTCGTTTATTTTGGCTAAAGGTATCCAACCGTACAGAAACCGCCTTGTTATCTTTGGCATATTTTTCGGCAAAATCCATCAGTTGGCGGGCATGACCTTTACCTTGAACCGCTGGGTGTACGGCTAAGCGGTGAATGTAGTAATTGTTCTTTGTGGGGCTTAGCCAAGAAACGGCTTCATATTCCGTATCCATTAAAGTAGAAATAACGATGCAGCCCATCAACGTACCATTCGCCATTAGAACGAATAATTCATTTCGTAAAATGTCATTTTCAAAGGCTTCTTTAGACGGATAGTCCAACGTCCATTGATAGATACCCTTTGCTTCCATCGCTATTCTACAGGCCTTGGTCATGCTTAGAATATCATTTATTTGGGATATCTTTGCAGGTTGAATCATACAAGCAATTTATATAAATTGTAAATTTAGAGTAATAATCAATACTAGTAGTTATGATGAATATTCTTGTACCGATAGGCACCTCTGAAAACGCACATGAAACCTTGCAGTATGCAACGGATTTTGCAGAAGATTTTGGGGCTCAAATATATGTAATGGAGGTTTTCAACGCAACGGGTAAAACCGGGACCTTGACCAATGTAAGTCAAAAAATTGCGGAAAGCGGTAAGGAACGGCTAAAGGAGGTTATTAGTAAAGTCAAGGTAAAGGAGAAATCATTGAAGATTGTTAGCTTTAATGGAGAGTTGCCGGATGGGCTTATAGAAATAGATAAAGAATTAGGAATAGACCTCATTATTTTGGCGCCCAGAAGCCACGATATTCAAGAGGAGTATTATTTGGGGCATACCTCCGGGGCCATCATCAAAAAAACCAATATACCTACCTTAATTGTTCCAAAGGGAACGAGCTATAAAAAGTTTACTTCAATTTTGGTAGCTTTCAAATCTGGAATACTTAAACGAAAAAGAATTTTGGACCCGCTTATTACCATAAAGAACAAGCACAGGGCCGAGGTGCATCTTTTGTTGGTCAAAACCCCGGGCTATACTGATGATGATTTAAAGGTAAACACCGCTTTAATGGACATTAGCTCCCAACTAAAGTTGACCGAAAATCCTACGACCTACCACGGTGTCTTGGAGCACTTTCAGGCAGAGCACCCAGATTTGTTATGCGTATTTAGAAGAAAGAGGGGATTCTTTAAGAAATTGTGGGAGAAGAGTACCATTTCCAAATCTGAATTCTACGCGCCAATACCGGTATTGGTTTTAAGTGTAAAGAAAGATTAGGTAGGATTTTGATACCTTGTTAAAATGTATTTCCTTTGACCCTCCTAAAAAAGGGGGATTAGCTCAGTTGGCTAGAGCGCTTGCCTGGCAGGCAAGAGGTCACCGGTTCGACTCCGGTATTCTCCACCAGTAAACACGGGCCTTCACAGATGTGAAGGCTTTTTCATTTCCAAAAAACGCTCGGTTTACGCTCGGTTGTTGAACTTTAACATAGTTTAACAATACAAACAATTTTTTCCATCCATTTGTGCCTATTTGGATTCAAATAATATAGTTTGAACATGTAAATCAGAGGTTATCCAGAATGGAAAAGTGACTAAATTATTTCGTTTTCAAATAAGCTAGAACTTTTCATAAAAAGAGGATAATAAACAAATCCAAAATTTCGGATTAAATCATTGGCCCAAAATAAGAATCTTTGATAGGGAATTCTAATAACATGCAGATAGTAATCTTCATATTCAGATGTATACGAATTAGTTAATTATCTAAGTAGGTAAAGCCTCTGTGAAATTGACAATTATGATATTGCCAAAAACTTAGAGTAATAAGAACTATTGTAACTGTTGTACCATAACCTTGGCGCTCAAATATTCACGGTTCGTCCTGTAATCCTTCTTTTTTTCAAAATCCAGGTGTACGACTTCCCCAAAATTTCCTTTTCGTTCCAGCACATGAACAACTTTCAAGATGTCGGCAAAATTACCTTCAAGCATAAAATTATAAGTATGTTGAACACTTTCTTCAATTGGAAATATATGGGGCTCATTAAAATCCATAACCTTTACCTTGTTTTTTTGCGCTTCCGCTGTAATGGTCCTTATCAGATTGTTCTGTAGGGAAGTATCGTTGAAGTCCATAGAACCAAGTATGGAATCGTAATACTCGTTTTTTTGGTTCAACACCATCAGTTTATTGGGTATGTCGCTAAATCGGGTTACCTGTTCTTCCAATTGCTTGGACTCGTTTTTAAGCGATATGGTTTTTTTGATAGCGAGCATATAGCTCAATACCAACAAGGTCAGTATACCTGTTCCCAATAGCTTGTTCTTTCCGCTAATCTTCATTAAATTCGATTTTTAGTAAAAACTGTGAAGTTTCCCTATCAAGATAATCATAGTCCGATATCTCTAAATTTTCGATCCAATCGAACGTTTCAAGGTCAGTCATCCATTTTGAAAAAACATTCATATCCGTGGATACACCAGAAACCAATAGGACACCACGGCTCAATTCTATAGGCTTATTCTTTTGTACGGTCTTTTCCAAGGGTTGAAAATTCAACTGGTCCAATATTACGGATCCGGGAACCTTTTGTGCGAACCGGTCGAGGTAGAGGGTAGCCTTGGAACTGGGGGTGCCCGTGTAAAGTTCCACCCTTTCCTGTTTCTTTTGTACGGTAGCATCCAATTGTAAGAATTGTTCTTTTTTTGAGCCGTTAGCCAACAATTCCGAGTTTAGAGTATCCACATTTTCGAAATAATGGTTGTAGAACAAGAAGTTGATCAATAGAACCCCTACAAAGAATAGGAGGAAAACACGACTTGCCATTTGGAACAAGCGTTTATTTTTAAAGGACGAATTAAATTGGTCGTTCAATGTGTTAAGATTACCGATACTTTGCTTTCGTCCGAAGTACTTAAGAATTTGTGCAAAACCTAGTAAATATTGATTGGAGATGGACAGACCATTGATCATATATTCTATTGGTTGGAAGGACCCTTCAGACCTCGAAATCGTAACCGTTGCAGAATCATTTAGTTTTAGGAGGTACTTTCCCGTACATATCTCTTTTTCAACGGTGTAAGGAGTAATACTATTGATGCTGGATAATCCCAAGGAAATCCGAAAGGGATATATGTTACATTTTTCCAATTGCCCCAACAACGAATCGACGTATTCCTTTCGTGCAATCGTGACGATGGGAAGGGAGGACTTTTGGGTCAGTTCCCAATAAATGTTGCTGGTATCAAGATTCGGAAAGGCCTCGTTTACAAGAGCGGCATCCAGTGCCGATGGAATATTCTCCAATTGTTTTGATAGAACATTGCTGGTATCCACGCATAAAAATAGCGGTAAGTTCAAGCTTACATGCCCCACTACCTCATCCAAGGAACCTAATTCGACAGCACTATGAATCGATAGTTCATCCTTGGTTTTCTTCAATTTCAATAACCTATAGGTTTCACCATGCTCGGATTGTGCAATCTCCAACCCGCAATAAAACGAACCTTCGGTTATCTTTTTGAGCATGGTATCGAACATTAGTATATCACTGTAGGTTTTATAAGTATGGTCAATTTTTGTTTAGAATCTTCGCGCTTACGCTCGCTGAAGAGCCATTTTATTACGGGAATCCGGGCCAGTAAGGGAACACCACTGCCAGAATCGTTCTTCACCTTTTCCTCCAGTCCTCCCAATATCGCAAGATCCTGGTTCTGCATCCGTATAATGGAACTGAATTCCCGGGAGGTAAGACCAGGTGGGGCATCTTCCTCTATCCGCTCCCCGTTGAAATCGGATTGGATGACATTTATGTCCAGAGTGACCTGACCATCCCCTGAGACCAAGGGCTTTATTCCAATCGCAAGTTCCGCATCAATAGGAACGTAATTTCGTATTTCGGAGGTAGTCGGTATCTGTGAGCCGAAAAAACTCTGGTTCGTGACGACATAATAGGTGGTCTCGCCAATGGAAAGGTTTGCCCGATGGCCGTTCAAGGTCGATAATTTTGGGGAGGATCGAATCTTTATATTGCCGTTCGCTTCCATTGCCTTGATGTTGGCAAAGAACTCGGGAATCACCTTGCCCATATTAAAGGACCCAAAACCATCGAACCCGCCGATGATCTTGTTTACCGTATTGGCACCAAGGGTCACATCTGCATTCGGAAAGAGTCTGCCCTGCGTCGTCGCGGGGCCATCACCTATTCCCCAACTTATCCCGGTTTCAACTGTTGCGGATTTCCGTACCTCGATAATCATTACCTCGATCAATACCACGGGGACCGGTTTGTCGATTTCCTTTATAAAGCTTTTAAACCTGTTAATATTGGATGCGGGCCCATTGATGAAAAAACTGTTGAGCTCGTAATCGACCCGGATATCCAGATCGGATTTTATTTCATCGGGGATGATGCTCACTATTGCTTCAGCTCCATCCTGATATTCCCCAAAGCCTGTATTGGGGCGGGTATCCAGATTTCTTTGGTTACTTCCCAAATTTGGTTGTAGGCCGGACTGCTGCCCTGAATTCCCATAGAAGTTGATATTACCTTCATAGGTCCTTCCGGAAGTACGTGAGGTTCTTGGTTGGGAGGGATTTCCGAGTAATTCCACGGAGCGGTGCATCATCTGTACTACTTCGACCCGTCTAAGGCTCAACTGGTCGGATGTACCAAAGAAATAAATGTCCCCTTCCTTTTTAAAGGTGAAACTTGTGGGACGAGCGACCGAACCTTGAGACTCGTTTTGGCGAAGGTTCCGAGAATTATTATTTAGGGTAGGTACTGTTTCGACCGAAGCAGAAACGGCCTGCCCCGTAAAGATATGCTCCAATAGTTCATCGAACTGGATATCCTTTGCATTAAAAGTGATGTTTCCTGCCTGTTCAAGGGGAGTTGCAGTATAGATGTTCAATTTCAGATCCTGCTTAAGTCCATTGAGGACCGTTGCTATCGAACTGTTCTTAAAATCCACATCCAGCGTTCGTCGAAGGGTATCCAAAACTTGATATCCCAAGTTGTTGAAGACCAAACGCTTTTTTTGGTCGAAACTATTTCCTGCCGAGTTCAGGTAGGTATCGAAGAGATAAAATCCGTCTTTTGATTTGGAATAATCCATTTGATTTGTGGATGCCAGTTTCTCCATGGCCATGTCAAAAGGTACGTTGGACAGATAAAGATTAAGGCTTTTAGTTTCCATACCAGTGGAAAACAGTAGGTTTTTCCCTGAAATGTCCATTATTTTTCGGAAAACCTTGTCCAAAGGATCGTTTTGTAGATCCAAACTCAGTAAATCGTTGGAAATATCATAAGTGGCAACAATTTCCTTTTCTTTTTGGATTTGAACCGGAGGAATATATTTCTTGATCGATAGGATATTTCCCGTGAATTCGATGTTCAATTCGTATTCCTTACAAAGATAGACCAAGAGGTCGCCTACCGTAACATTGGAAAAGTTATTGACAATAGTGATATTGGCGATATCCGGAGAAATGGAAAGATTTAGATCGTGCACCTTGGATACTGCCAATAGAAAATTGGGCAGGGTGACGTTGGCAACATTGAACTCCAGTTTTAGGTTTTCCTTTAGCTCCGCATTTTCAAGGGAGAGCAGTTCGAGCTGATTTCTTATTCTTTCTACCCGGTTTGATTCTTGGCCTGAAAGGCCGAGGCAGATAAGAAAGAAAAAAATATAGAGTAGGTTTTTCATGGTTTTTCGGGTCAATGCCTTTATCGGACTGGCTAATGGGTCAATAGTGGATAGGCCTCTTCCACGGAGGTTACCCCATTTTCAATAAGTGCCAGTGCATTCTCACGTAGCGTTAAAATATTGGAACGTTCCAGAATATCGTCGATTTCCAATCGGTTTTCACGAATGGATACCCTTAATTCCTTGTCGATCGGTATGATTTCATAGACCGCTTCCCTACCTTGGTAACCCGTATAATGGCAATTGTTGCAACCTTTGGATACATAATGATGGTCAAGGTTTGAGGGAATATGAAAATCCGAGGGAAAGCGCGCAGTACCGATGGCTTCCTTACTTTTACATCCTTCGCATAATTTCCGAACCAAACGTTGGGCCAAGCTAATATTCAGTGTGCTTGCTATAAGAAAGGAAGGTACCCCCATATCGATAAGCCTTGAAATGGTGCCCCAAGCGGAATTGGTGTGTATGGTCGAGAGTACCAAATGGCCTGTTTGGGCGGCACGTATGGCTATATTAGCAGTTTCGGCATCCCTTATTTCACCGATCATAATGATATTCGGGTCCTGTCGAAGGAAGGTCTTCAAGGTCCTCACAAAATCGAGCCCAATGTTTTCCTTTAGCTGGACCTGATTGATACCGTCCAGAGTATATTCGATAGGATCCTCCAAGGTGAGGATATTGTCCTCCTCGGTATTCAGTTCCTTTAGGGTGGCATATAGGGTCGTTGTCTTGCCTGATCCTGTAGGACCTGAGATTAGGATTATGCCACTGGAATTTTTAAGGCCCTCTCTATAAGTCACAAGCTCTTTTGAAGAGAAGCCAAGACGTTCGAGGTCGATAATCGTACTATCTTTGTTAAGGATTCTCAGCACCAATTTTTCACCATCTAGAATGGGTAGTGTGGACACACGGATGTCGAATTCGTTTCCATGGGTATTTATCGAAATCCGCCCATCCTGTGGTAGCCGTTTCTCCGATATATCGAGATTGGCCCTGATCTTGACCTTGTTCACCATAGTAGGGTATTTATCCAAAGGGATGGTAAACTGTTCGATCAACTTTCCATCCAAACGAAACCGGACCCTACAGCGTTTTTCATAAGGCTCGAAGTGAATGTCGCTACTCCCCATATGTTTGGCATCGATCAGGGTCTTCTCCAAAAAGTCCTCGGAATAATTAAGTTGATTGATTTGTCTGTCTAATGAAACCCTGTAATTCGACGTCAGGAAGCGTTGGAATTCATCCGTTTCGCAGGGCTCCAGGATTACAGGGGTGTCCAACACGATCTGGAGTTCGGCCAAAAGATTTGAAAGGGAGTCACAATCCGTTTTAAGAACGATTCCCTTTTCAGTGCTACTAAATGGCACGATTCGATAATGAAAGGCTTGTTCGGAGGATATACGTTGGAGCAGATCGGGGGCTATGGAATAACGGTCTTTTTTCATGTCCTAATGAATATATAATGAGGGCGATGATGGGAGGAAACTTATCATGTAGATCATAATGAGAAAAAAGCTCATCAGTCCTGCCAGTGGAGCGTTTTTTTCCCCATTAATTTTTTTCATCGCCAAAAAAATGGAAAGTGAAAAAAGGATGGAACTTGTGAACAGGATTAGAAACGTAATTGTAGGAAAACCAAGGGCGAAGGCAAGGAAAAAAAGTAGGTCGCCCAGGCCGAAACTAACATTGAGGAATTCCTTTCCACGGAGATACTTCGTATAAAGGTACAGTATGGAAAGTATGGAAGTGACCAACAACAAATTTGCGAAAACCATCAGGGCATATTGATGGGTCCCAATCCTTTCGGAATAGAGGTAGCCCATGGCCATTGCCAAAATCGGGAATAGTACCCAATGGACCATCCGTTCCCTTACATCCTGATAGACGACAAGGCCGAGTCCCAATAATACTATGATTTTAGTTGTAACGATCAATCCTTTATGATTTGTTTTGGGTTACCGTTCTCATCGATTTCCCAAACATTAAGGATTCCGTCCCCGTCGAAATCGGTCACCGCCTCCGCTCTTGCCTTGAAGGAGCCGTTCTCTGCGGATACGATTTCATATCGGTAATTGGCAGTTCCATTCTCTTTCACCGTTTTTGGGGCGATAAAGTCTAGTTCGTTCAGGTCGTTGGAATATTTGCTGTACATATAATTATGGGTGGTCTGGGCATTGTAGATGGCCTTAAGCTGTGTCTGGGCCTCTATGCTCTTCGCCTTGGTAATCAAGGGCATAAGGTTCGGGAGTGCCAACAACAACAGAATACCGATAATGGCAAGTACGATAAGGGTCTCTTGAAGGTTGAGGGCAGGTATCTTTCTCTTTAGGACAATTGAAATCATAAATTTTGTAATTAAAATCCTATCTTATCATAACTAAAAAATAGGATGAATAGTATATATTTTTGGGTATTTTCCTACATATATTAAAAGCGTATCGCTGTTTTTGTGGTAAGACAATCGAAATTATTTAAGGGTAGATTACTTTTCATAATTATTGTGTTATAGATAATTAGTCATATAAAACCTTTGTTTCTTGCAACTTCTAGAAGTTCCCTGGTTCCGGCCAAGGGTATTCCCAATAAGGATTTTAGTTCCTTTTTTCTTCGCTCAATGGTAGGTAGTGATAAAGGGATATGTTCCGGTAACTCCTTCATTTTATACCCTAAGGATAGATGAAACAAAATTTTTCTATTCCAATTGTCCAAATAGATATCATTAAAATCATCAGGGCTCAACAGGTACTTTACCTTTTCACTATAGTAGGTTTGGTTGTTCAAAACGGAGCATACCGATGAAATAAGGGTATCCTCGTCTATATCCGACTTAATTAAAAAGCCTTCAGGCTTTATCGTATTGAATATGTTCGATATGTATTGCATATCATTTAGTCCGGTGTGTACTATTATCTTGGTATCCGGGAACTTCCTTCTTATGTAAAACCCAAGGTCTTCACCACTACTTGCTTTTTTGCAATCCGATGCGGGGAGGCTTATATCCATAAGGATAAGGTTGTAAAAATCATTCGGGAAATGTTCCATTGCCAATAGCACACTGCTACAGTCTGAAGCCAAGTCAATTTTTAGATTAAGGTCTTCTTGGATCTGTTGAAGACAGATTTGATACCCTCGAAGCACTATTGGATGGTCGTCAACGATTAGGATTTTTGTGGCGTTTTTCATGAGGCAGAAAATGTTCCTAGATAACGAGTGTTATTTTTAAATATTTTGATCTGACATTCATTTTTTTATCAAATAATCAGAGTATTGAAAATAATATGAAAATTCGTTAAGGTATGGGGCCGATTGATGATAATATCAAAATAATTAATGTAAGAAAAATACTACAAAATAATGGTTTTACCCTCAATATAGCTATTAGATAGTAATTACTTCTTAATCTAGAATTAGCTCTAAAAAGTTAAAAATAGTGTCGTTCATCTATAAAAAGTAAAGAATTGAAACTTTTTAATGCACTTCATCGAAAAGCACTTGCCTCCCTAAATTTAAAAAACTCAATTGACTTGGAAATTCTGAATCCGTGGAGATAAGAATTGAACAATGTAAAAAAATACTTCAAATTCAATTAACTATGAATAAAGTAAAATTACTGGTCGGGATTATATTTATTTTATTGATAGACTCCTATGTCTTAGCTCAAACGACCGATCATTCTAATTTTTTAAATGGGCTGGTTTCTGCTTATTCTTTGGAAAGTTCCTCTGCACTGACGGATGAGTTGGACCTGAACAATGGTATTGTAGATGGAGCCACTATTGTGACGGGTAATATAGGTAGCGCATTGAACTTTACGGGTTCCCAGGCAACGATGGCTACAGTACCCAGTTCTTCAAGCCTTGACCTAAATGGTACTGAAACAAGCTTTATGGTGGATATTTACCCTACTGCCATTGGCCAATCCGGTAAAAGTGTCATTTTACAAAAGGGCTGGGGGAATCTTGGCGACAATGTATATTCTGTATCCTACACAAATACAAATCAGATAAGGTTCAGGAATAATATAGATGGTATCAGTAGAGATTTTATAAGTACAATAATCGCACCCTTAAATACATGGTCGCGAGTAATATGTGTTTGGAAATCGGGAGAACCAAGGATTATTAGAATCAATAGTGGTAGTGAAACAGAAGCAACTACGTATACGGGTACGCAAACTGTAAATCCGGGAAGGGATTTAACCATTGGCTCCTATGATGTGCCAACACCGGCCGTAACGCGAAGCTTTACGGGAAACATTGATAATGTCATGATATGGAGCAGGGCCTTAACCACGGCCGAAATGAATACCCTTATTGACGAAAACTTGGGCTATTCGGATTTTACGACAACTTCTTCCGGTACTGATGTTTGGTCCATTAATGGACCTGTGGCTTACTATAATTCAGGGAATGTGGGAATCGGTACAAATACCCCTGGAACTTACAAACTTGCGGTCAATGGAAATATACGTGCAAAGGAAATAAAGGTGGAAACTTCCAACTGGCCTGACTATGTTTTTGATGTTGGCCATACGATACCCACTCTGGAAGAGGTAAAAAAACATATCCATGAGAACGGCCACCTAATAAACATACCCTCAGAAAAGGAAATAAAGCTCAACGGAATTGAGCTTGGTGAAATGAACCGCCTTTTATTGGAAAAAATTGAGGAATTGACGCTCTATATCCTGCAGCAACAAGAAAATTATAACAGGGTTCATCTTGAGATTGAAACTTTGAAACAACAAATTAAAACGATTAAGTAATGGAAAACGGAAAACAAAGGATAGGATTACAAATTACTCTGTTGTCACTTTGCATGATTTTGGGATATTCCCAGTTCACATTGGCGCAGGCACAATATGGGACCTTCAAATTGATAAATGCAAATGCTGATACTGAAATACGGTCCTTTACGGATGATTTTACGCATTATCTCAGTGAAGTCGATAGTCTAAATATAGTAGCAGAACCTTTTGCAACGAATTATACCCATGTAAGGTTTACCTCGAGCGACGGTCATGTTCAAACCGAGGGAGTCGCGCCTTACGCTTACCGAGGAGATTCCAACGGGGATTATGGTTTTGCTGCGGCCACCCCGACCATTTACCATGGTTGGATGCCACAAACTGGTGTACTTGATTTTACAGTAGAATATTTGATAAACGGCGTGGTCCAGAATACGGATTATTTCAGCATTACTTTTGAACAAAACCCTCCTCCACCAAGTTCGACAAGTTTATGGAGTTCGAACGGCACGATTGCTTATTATAATGATGGAAATGTAGGAATTGGAACAGATAGCCCGGGAACATATAGACTTGCCGTGAATGGAAATGTTAGGGCCAAAGAGGTGAAAGTAGAGACAACTAACTGGCCAGATTATGTTTTTACCAAGGACTATAGTTTACCTAGTCTAGAAGTGGTTCAAAAACATATTGACCAAAAGGGTCACTTAATCAATATTCCGTCTGCTAAGGATATTGAGGCAAATGGTATTGAACTTGGTGAAATGAACCGGTTGCTCCTGGAAAAGATTGAGGAATTAACCTTATATATTATTGAAAATAAAGCTGAAATAGAGTTTTTGAAGGCTACTATTAAAAATTAAATTTTTTCAACATGTTAGTGAAAAGAAATAAATATCTGATTTTATTTATCGCTCTTTTTGGGATAATGAATTGTTTTTCGAATGAAGGAATGCCAAAGTTCAGCGCTTCCAATAAGTTAAATACTTTGAATTATTTTGGTTTTGAGGGTTGGGGACGAAAGCAAGCTATAACTATTAATGCATCTCAGGTTTCTGCCAATCTTTTAGACTTTCCAGTTCTAATCACTTTAGAACACTTAAATGATGAGGTCATCGATGCTGGAGCATATTCGGCAATTAACGGGGGTGGGGATATCAGGTTCTCTGGTGATGCCAATGGTAATAATCCGCTTGCAATTGAAATCGTGAATTTTGTAACTAGTTCTAATCCATCCAATCGAAAATGTCAGATTTGGGTAAAAGTTCCCTCAGTT
The DNA here is from genome assembly GCA_963793365.1 of uncultured Flavobacteriaceae bacterium. Classification (GTDB taxonomy): domain Bacteria; phylum Bacteroidota; class Bacteroidia; order Flavobacteriales; family Flavobacteriaceae; genus Maribacter. The sequence goes on from CAWBZP010000008.1 coordinate 446,438, forward strand.
TCATCAACCATAAACACAACTATTTACATCTGGTACAACAAGACAGGAGAGAGCCAACCTATAAGTTCGTCTACATATGGTAGTCAAGCGGTTTGGTCGGATTATGAAGCTGTATGGCATATGGATTCCTCTCCGGCAGGAATTATATATGATGCTACTGGCAAGGGTCATAATTTGTCTAGCTCCGGTTCTATGGGTACTGTTAATCTTACATCAGGAGCTATAGGCGGGGCCGTACTATTTGACGGAATTGATGACCAATTGATTTTGAGTTCATCTTTACCTTATAATTCTTCATTTACGTTTTCATCGATATTTAATTGGTCCGGAAATGGTGACTACAATGGAATATTGGCAAATAATTCTCCTTATCATGGATTTTGGGTTAATAGTGGTGGGGGTGGTAGAACTGTTTTCTACGATGGAGTTTCTCAAGTGTTCAGTAACGCTGGGCTATTTACCTCTAACGCCGCCACAAAATATGATTTTGTAGCCACTAATGGAGATTTCCAACACTTTTACGCTGGAATAGCAGATACAGGCGGAACAAATACTATAAATACAGGTTCTTTCACTCACATAGGGTCGGAAGGAAACTCGGCCTACTTCTCGGGTTGGATAGATGAAATAAGAGTAACACCACTTAGCCGTTCTATAGCTTGGTTACTTGCAGAACAAAACAATCAATTTAACGCATCAGGTTTTGCAACGAAAGGCAATTCTATCGATGCATTAAGCGGAGGCACAGGAACAGGTGGCAATGGATCGAGCCTTTGGTCCCAATCTGGATCTGATATTAACTATATGAATGGGAAAGTAGGTATCGGTACATCAACCCCTGGAAACTATGAGCTAGCAGTCAACGGAGAGGTTAGGGCCAAAGAGGTAAGAGTAGAAGCAGCTAACTGGCCGGATTATATTTTCAAAAAAGAGCATAGGTTACCAAGTCTAGATGAAGTTCAAAGCCATATAGATTTAAAGGGACATTTAATCAATATTCCATCCGCCAAGGAAATAGAGGCCAATGGTCTAGAATTGGGTGAAATGAACAGGTTGCTTTTAGAAAAAATAGAAGAGTTGACTCTTTATATAATTCAGCAGGAAAAAAGAATAATTGTCTTAGAGTCAAAATCAAAAACATCGCCATAATTGGTCGGTAAACAATTACTTCGATTGTAGTAAGATTAAAAAGGCTGCATTCAATTTTAATATTCATACTACAGGATGCTGCTGAATTATAATAAACATAAAATTTAGTTCTGGACCTATTCAGGTGGAACACTATGACAATTAATATTTACATATCATGAAAAAAAATATATTAATCGTTTTACTATTAGGGTTTGTTACTGCCTTCGCACAAAAGGATATAACGGTGCCCGATGTAACTAGTTTTGATGAGGGTGTGGGTTCGCAATCGGCAGTCAACATGTCGAATGGAAAACTTAGTTTTCCTCTTCAATTGGTTTCCTTGGAAGGATACAAGGATTTAAACGTAGGATTTGGGATAGCTTATGATGGCTCTCAAGTGGCCAAGCACGCAGAAGCTTCCAATGAGATAATTCCCTCAGGTGTACTCGGACTTGGTTGGGGCATGCAAATGCCAAGGATTTTAGCCGACAATAAGCTTACGGCAGCGAGGGACGATGATGATTTTTATTTCTTTGAAGGAGGTACCCTAAATAAACTGACAGCTATAGTCCTAGACAATAATGTAGTAGAGTTTAGAAGCAATATTTACAAGCCTTGGAAAATCCTTTTTTACCCAGCAGAGGAAAAATGGGAGGTTATTAAAGAAAACGGTTATACGTATACTTACGATTATGTGGATTGGGTACTATACTGGGACAATTGGATTGGTAATTCCAATGAATCAGGTGCACAGAGACAGGGTTCTGGTTGGAGCCTTACTGAAGTAAGCGATTTATACGGAAACAAAGTCACTTACAGTTATTTTTCGATACTACAAAATCTCTCGGGCTCTTCATCGCCTTCCTTGCAACATACTGAGGCTACCTATTTACAAAGCATTACGGGAAGCATGGGTGAACGTGTTGAACTTATCTACGGGGACAAGTCCGTTGAAGAGTATTATGAGCCCAATACAAATATCAGTGAGCCTGATTCCTATCAAGAAATGTACGAGACAAAATACCTTTCTTCGATTAGGGCATTCGACACAAAAAATAACTTTTTGTATCGTTATGACCTGAACTATGATTTCATAGGCCAGGCGGAATTTCGTAAGCGTTTATTAACCAATATTAATTTTGTAAACGCGAATAATGACACTCAGCTTTACCGGGAATTTCAATATGATACCAACACATTTTCGGAGTTTTATGGCATGATGCTACACCAGATATTACCTACTAAGGGGCGTATAAGTTATCAATATACCACAAGGGAAATAGAAGTAGACCAGGTTTTTAGTATTTCGGCAAATGACAATTCTTCCTTCATAGTACAAAAGGATTATATCTTAAAGTTCACTTTTTTACAGTCAGGTGCCAATGAACTCCTCTACATGACACGTTATGACTGGGATGGCCATACATGGAACGAAACTGATATGGGCTATGTATCTGGTATACAACAGGCAAATGGTTACTTGGATGCCCAAGTCTTGGCCAGGGAAGATTTCTTTGTGATTTTATATAGGTCAAATACAAGTGTCTATCGGGAAAGGGCCTACGGTCGCAAAAGCGATGGCATTACTTGGGATGATTTCAAAAATGGAATCGTCAGTGCCCCGGGTGTTGGTAACCTGGATGCCCTACAACTTATCGGGGGTGATGATTTTTATGCCATAGGAAACCCAAAGGAGGATAGAGTTGAAATGAATCGCTGGAATGGCAACAGTTGGGAACAATTTTACCAGTTCAACGATACTCCCGGAGATTACTACTACACCGCAGCAAATAATTATGTAATACAACACCATGAAGATACTTCACCAGATACCGTGAAATTTTTTTATTATGACATCACCAAAGCAGTACAACAGAAACTTTTAAATACGGGACTTGAAACTACGGGTAGTGGTAATTATCCAAGTTTTTGGTATGGGGCCAACTCCTTTGCCCAGGTGAATGCAAATGGTAACCCGGAGTATTTTATGCGATGGGATAAAAACTATAATTTATTAGCATTGGACACCGCGCCCTTTGGAGCCATTCCAGATGATTCTAATACATATAGCGTTAATAACTCTTATTTTGCTAGTACCCTTGCCTGGAATTTTACTACACAGCGGGTCTATACATCCCGATATTCTGGAAACGGAAATTGGACTACGCCTTCAAACGGAAGTTTTGTGTCAATATCCGGAGATGACTTTGCTGGCTTTGGAAATGATTTTTTCGTTTATCCGAATAATTACCTTTCTGGCGGTGAATACTTAAAAGATGACACTTTTAGAGTCTTTAATGCCAATTTTGGTCAGTGGCAAACAGAGGAATTGTCCACTACGCAACAAAATGGTAATAAAAAATCTTATGATGTTTTTGGAAAACGATATGCATTTATGGAATATAGATTATATGAACAAGATAGTGATTTAAGTTTTACAAAGATTGCCGATTACCCTTCTAATACCATCTTCTCCAAAACGGATGGAATAAATGGTCTTTATATTTCCTCTCGAAATGGAAATGGCAGCAATGGTAATGCTTTTGCAACGCTATTATCGGCCACACATAAGAATAGTATCGCAGAAGTTAGTTTGCCCAGTGATTATTATTTATGGAAAAATCCCTACAAGAATTTCAGTAGCCATGCTTTGGGGTACGGCACCTTTGTTTTAAAAGATGATACAGGAAATGACCACTTGGTTTACAAGCTTATTGATGGTGAAATACAATACAATAATACAGGGCTTACTGTACAAAAGGACATTGTAATTGCCAAAGAGACCTTTGATCCTGTAATCTCGAGAAAACAAAGACAGTATTTCTGTTTTTCGAACCCGAAGATAGACAAGAGTAACATGCGCGTGTTCTATAGTACGGTATTACAACAAAATGATGTCAACGGAGTTCTTGGTACTACTGCAAATTTCTATGACAAAGGGGATATAGATATAAGAAGACAAGGTTTGCCGGTAAAAACCGAAACCTTAGATGTCAACAATAATATTTTATTACAACAAGAAAATAACTGGACTGTAAAAACCTATTCGGATACTGGTAGTTATTACATCAACCTGAGCTCAAAGGAAACTACATCTTATGAAGAGAATAAAAAGCTGATAACGAATGATTACTACAGTTATAGACCCGAAAATGGCCTTTTAATGAGCCATAGAATGGAGGATAGCGAAGGGAATACGCACATTTCTGAAACAGATTATCTGTACGAAATATATCCAGAGGTATTGGATTATAATCTCTTGCAACCTGTTGCTTATACAAAAAACCAAATTTATAAAGCCAGTGAAAATGTTACGATTAACCAAACAGCTACAGCTGTAGATTGGAATCTAACCAGTATACCCTATCCCCAAAATAGTTATGCTTGGAATGGACAAGGTTCGGTAAACTATGACTTCAATAATCCTCCAAATAACTTTAGGGAAGGCCAAGAAATTAACAAGCTTGATGCTCTAGGAAATATTTTAGAGGAAAAGAATCGTTCTGCTGTTGTCACATCCTATATCTATGGATATGGTAATAAACGTCTGGTAGCTAAAATAGAAGGTGCTACGTATGACGAGGCAATCGCATTGGTTAATACATCCATAATTAATGACCCCAATAGCGACGATACCCTAACCAACGAATTGGCACAACTCCGACTAGGCTTACCTGATGCTTTTGTGGCCACCTATACATATCAACCCGCAATTGGCATGACCTCAATGACCGATGCTCGTGGACGTACAACAAGTTATGTATATGACAATTTCTATCGCTTGAGCCATGTGATTAATCATGAAGGTCATATTCTTAAAAAGAATGAATATCAATACCGTGAAGCACCTTTTTCATACACCTCAGAACCAACGGAAATATTGAACTGCCCTTTAATCAATACTGAAATTGTTGGTGACCCAAATGGCGAGGAACCCAAACCCTTCAAATTAACTCTAGTCAAATCATCTGGTACTTCTACAAGCGCATTTTTCGAAGTGAGTACCAGTGGAAGTGCGCCATCCTCGTATAATCTTGAATGGCTTTACAACACCAATTCCGGGAACGTACAAAATTTTCCGTATACCATTGGTGGTTTGGGTAGCAATTTGAGCTCAACCAACCCCAATTGTAATGATGGTGTTCTTTCCGTTTCGGTCAGGGCGGTCAATAGTTCGGGTGAAACAATAGCTATTAGCAATACTTTGAACCATACATATTTGGCTTCTAATTGTAATCCGCAATAAAATCTAATAGTTAAATGAGCAGGTCTAACTAGGCTTTGATAAAAAATAATGCCTTGGCACTAGTGATGTAATTGATGAAATGAGCAATTGATGCGGTGAACCTAAAAAATCAAACGAAATAAATTATACCTACAAATACTAAGAAGATGGATAGTATAAAAAGTATCATAAGAATTTTAATAGTTGCACTAACCTTAACGATATCTTGGCAAGGCACTGCCCAAGGGAGTTGCTATGCAGCTGGAACTAATTTGTCATTTTCCGCTACTCCGAGCGGTTCTCAAAGTTCCTCAATTCAAGGGGGATGTTCTGATGGCTCCTCCTTTGATTGGCAAGTGGGGACAAAACCAAGTTGGTTAAGTGCATATCGTTCGGGAAGTTCCGTTGTGGTTACAGTCTCCAACAATACTGGAGGCTCTAGATATGGCACTGTTCAACTTGTGAAGAATGGCTCACAAATAGGGGTATTTTCAGTCTCTCAGGCCGCTGGGCAAGTAATAGTCGGTCAGGTAACAATTAACTCCGGTTTAACCTTCAGGTGTAAAGGTAGTGGTACCTCTCCATATACCGCAAGTGCATCAAATGCCACAAGTTATTCATGGGCTATAACTCCTACTTCGGCAGGTAATATTAGTAGTAACGGGACCGTGACATGGAGTAGTAATTATTCTGGTACCGCCTCAGTTAATGTAACAGCATACGGTCCAAACAGTAGTAGCTCTTCAACGAATCGTTCGGTCACAGTTGAGAGTCCTCCTTCGGCTACATCCATTACCATTGACAATACTGTTATTTGTAGTGGCCAGACAACTAGGGTCAGGACTTCTAGTACAGTACAAGGTTATATATACAAACTCTACCGCAATGGGAGTTTCCTTGCTCAGGAAACCGCGGCAAACTATGGACAGTTGATAGATTGGAATCCCATATCGGAAGCAGGCATGTATCATGTGATTACAGAAAACCCAAACGGCAATTGCGGTACCAGCCCACAGAGCAATCCGGTAACCCTAGCGGTTAACCTAGGCCTTGGTTCGGGGATATCTTTAACGAACCTGGATAGCGCAAACAGGTGTCAAGGTACCGGTACCACAGATTTTAGGTTGGATGGGGGTTCAAATAGCAATACCTATTCTTGGGCCGTCAGTGGAAGTGCAACGATTTCAGGATCGGGAAGGAACGCTACGGTTACATGGCCATCGAGTGTTAGTGGGACATCTACGATAACCGTTACAATAACAAGCCAGTGCGGCGGAAGTACTACCCGTACTTCAAATGTAACCACGAACAGTGCCCCGTCCGCTACGACGATTAGTATAGACAATACTACACTTTGTAGTGGACAGACAACAAGGGTCAAGACGACCAGCACGGTTCAAGGCTTTATCTATAAACTCTATCGCAATGGTACTTTTCTTGCCCAGGAAACGGCGACCAGTTATGGCCAATTGATAGATTGGAACCCCATATCGGAGTCAGGCACTTACCACGTAGTCGTGGAAGACCCCAATAACAACTGTGGTACCAGCCCACAAAGCAACGCTGTGAACTTATCGGTTAACTTAGGTCTTGGTTCTGGAATATCTTTGACAAACTTGGATAACGCAAGCAGGTGCCAAGGTAATGGTACTACAGATTTCCAGTTGAACGGCGGTTCCAGTAGCAATACCTATTCATGGTCCGTCAGTGGTAGTGCAACGATTTCAGGTTCGGGAAGGAACGCTACGGTTACATGGCCATCTTCTGTGAGCGGGACCTCCACTGTGACCGTTACCATTACGAGCCAGTGCGGAGATAATACTAACCGTACTGCAAATGTTACCACGATCAGCGCCCCTTCCTCAACGACGGTAAGCATAGACGACACAACGATTTGTACGGGCCAGACAACCAGGGTCAGTACGACCAGTACCGTTCAGGGCTTAAATTACAGACTCTTCCGTAACGGAACCTTTCTCGCAGAGGAAACGGCGGCAAGCTTTGGACAGTTGATAGATTGGAACCCCATATCGGAAGCGGGGGCATACTATGTGATTGTAGAAGACCCCAATAATAACTGTGGTATAAGCCCACAGAGCAACTCCGTGAGCCTATCTGTTAACTCGGGTCTTGGCACTATATCCCAAATCTCGGGTCCTATAACGGTATGTCAAGGTGTTCAAACAACATCTACCTATTCGATAAATGCAGAAAATTCAACAAGTTATGCATGGGCCATGGATCCAGTTTCCGCAGGAGGTATCAACAACGGTGTGGTAACTTGGGATACGGCCTTTTTTGGGGATGTTATTATTTCGGTAACGACTTTTGATGATTGTGGTAATTCCGATACAAGAAGTACAACGGTATCTCTTACCAATGAAATAACATTCTATGAAGACAAAGATCGTGATGGGTTTTATATAAGCACGGTTACGGGTTGCACGAATCCGGATCCAACGATTTATGTGACAGAAGCAGCTATTACAGCTTCAGGTGACTGTGACGATACTGACGAAATACTAAATCCCGATACGGTATGGTACGAAGATACCGATGGAGATGGCTTAGGTAATCCTAATGTGTACTCAGTACAATGCCAGCAGCCAACTGGCTTCGTGCTGACCCCTGATGTTGATGGCCCAATTACCGAAGATCCATTACCCGACCTTACAGGGCTTGATACCCAAGATATGAATACTACTTTTACCGTTGAACCGTATTCACCAACAACAACGCTTTCCGAAATAGAGGCCCTTCCTGCCAATGATAAGATGGCTTCGCGTGTCTACTATGATGGTCTGGGAAGACCTATTCAAGAAGTTGCCCTTCATGCCGGAGGTATCAGTTATGAAGGGTATACCGGAAATGATATTGTGAACTATATCGAATACGATCGATTTGGACGGACCGTAAAGCGTTTTTCTGCCTATGGTAAGCTTGATCAGACAGTTGCTGGAGCCTTTGAGCCAGAGGCCAAGGCTGAACAGACACAATTCTATGCCTCGGGTAACATTCAAAATTCTTTTGCTCATACGGCCAATCCGTTTAGTGAAACGGTATTTGACCGATCACCCAGAAACAGGGCCATACGGCAGGCAAGCCCTGGGGATAATTGGGGTATTGCTTCTGGTAATGTGGTAAGTATGGGCTATTTTTTCAACGTGCAAGATGAAGTACGCTATTTTAAGGTGTCCTTGACCAATGATTTAATACCTAGTTTATTGGTAGATGGGCACTATGCTGCGAATGAATTGGTTAAGACCGTGGTTCGCGATGAAAACTGGACGAGCGGACCGGAAAATACCGCAGAGGAATTTGTGAACAAAGATGGGCAAACAGTGCTAAAACGTACTTATGTGGATGGGACAACCCTTTCAACCTATTACGTATATGACGATTATGGCAATCTTACCTATGTCTTGCCTCCCAAAATGGAACCGGATACAGCTACGATAACAACGACCTTGCTCAACTCATTGGCGTTCCAGTATCGTTATGATACCCTGCGCAGACAGGTAGAGAAAAGAAATCCCGGGGTTGATGATTGGGAAAGCATCGTATATGATTATGAAAACCGACCCATATTGGCCCAAGATGCCAATATGGCCCTAAACGGCGAATGGTTATTTACAAAATACGATAAGTTTGGTAGGTCTCTTTATACAGGTTTATACAACAGTACCCAAAACAGGGCCCAACTACAGCAGTTGGCCGATAATTGGGTAGATGTTGACCAAAAAACGCATAATGAAGAGCGTACAGTGGCGACCACCACTGTGGGCGGTACGTCGTTTAATTATAGTAATGAGGCGTTTCCGAATGCGAATTTGGAATTACTTTCGATAAATTATTATGACGACTACACCATTACAGACGGTGATTTACCCACAACCCCTACAGCGGTAATGGGTCAAAATGTGACCTCAAATACCAAAGGCCTGGCCACCATATCATGGGTCAAGATTTTGGATGGGCAACCCAACAGTTGGAACAAGACCTATACCTACTATGATGTTAAGGCCCGTACCCTAAGGATATATACCAAAAATTATCAACAGGGGTATACTGTACTCGACAACGAGCTTGACTTTAGGGGCAAGGTAATTAATAGTATTACCCAACATCAAAAAGATGACTTGGACCCATTGGTAAGTATCAAGGATAGCTATACCTATGACCATATGGAACGGATGCATACACAATTCCAAGCTCTATACAATGGGGCTGCCACTGGAACACCTGTTGAGGATAAGCTTGTGGCCGGGTTCCTATACGACGCTCTTGGGCAATTGACCAAAAAATACGTAGAGCCAGCATCTGATGGTTTTGGATGGCGTGTAGGCCTTGATGATTCAGCGAATGCCTTAGAAACACCCAGTACTAATGATCCTGGAATAGTGGTGAGCCGTGAGTTTAGCTTGGGTGATGCCGGTATTTACGATGTGGATTACGATTTTTCCGGTGATACCTCTGGGGTATCCTATTCCATAGTAATGGCAATAAGCCAAGGTTCAACATTGGTATACCGTGAAAACCTTACGGCGACAGAATTAGGCAATGCCATCAATTTTGTGGCTGCTGTCTCGGGTACGTATACGGTCGATCTCAGCATTATTTCGCCTAACGGAACATTTAGTACAGAAAGTAACTTTGCACCATCCCGAATCAATATGGTATCAAATACCACCTTACCGCTACCAAACTCTGGTTTGGCACATAGGGATGTACCTGCGTTACAGATGGTGGATTATGAATACAACGCTCGTGGCAGTATGACCCAAATCAATGATATAGACGATTTGCAAAACGATCTTTTTGCCTACCGCATGCATTATGATGACCCCACTACCGGTAGTGGGGCGTCACCTATGTACAATGGTAATGTTGCAGAGGTACAATGGAGGACCCAAAACGATGGAAGCCCAAGGGGCTATGGCTATGCTTACGATGCCTTAAGCCGCATTAAAGGGGCCACGGACAATACGGGCAATTACAACATTTCAAATGTTTCGTATGACAAGAACGGAAACCTCTTGACCTTGAATAGAAAGGGTTGGGGCAATTTCAATGGGAACAATGCCTTTGGAGATATCGATATCCTAAATTATAGCGCTTATGATGGTAACAAATTATTGAAAGTAATGGATACTGGAAACACTGCTGAAGGTTTCAAATATACTTCAGGTGCTGCCGTAGATTACGCCTTTGATGCTAATGGGAATATGGTATCGGATTCGAATAAGGGCATAGACTTGATTGAGTACAACTATCTGGATTTACCCACTAAAATTACTTTTGCCAATGGTGACAATATCACCTACCTTTATGATGCCATGGGCACTAAATTGAAAAAATTGGTTGTACTTAGCAATAACCCTCCCAATATAACCGAGTACTGGAACGGGTTTCAATACCTACAGGGAGAGCTACAGTTCTTTGCCCAGCCAGAAGGCTATGTGGCCGTAGGGGAAACGGCTGCTCAACGTAGCTTTGACTATGTGTACCAGTATACGGACCATTTGAGTAACATACGCCTAAGTTATAGTGATGTAGACGATAATGGTAGTATTGATGCTACCACGGAAATCATTAAGGAAAACAACTACTATCCCTTTGGTATGTTGCATAAGAGCAATATGAGTCTAGTGCATCCTTTGGGCACGGGCTATACCTATGGCTTTAATGGTAAGGAACTGCAAGAGGGTGGTGATCTGGCCTGGATGGACTTTGGCAGCCGAAATTACGATCCCGCTTTGGGACGTTGGATGAACATCGACCCCCAAGCTGGTAAGTATATGGCGATGTCGCCGTTTGCAGCCATGGGCAATAACCCAGTAACCTTTGTGGATCCCAATGGAGAGGAGTTGGCGACCGCGTTAATCGCAGGTGCCGTAATTGGCGCTTGGCTTGGTGCGGCGACCACTGCGGTCATGGGTGGAGATATCAATGATATTGGTAGAAATATGCTCATTGGTGGTCTGGCCGGCCTAGCCAGTGCAGGTACCGCAGCGGTTTTAACTGGTGGCACCAATGCGGTGATAACAGGCACTGGGTTTTGGAACGGAGCCGCTGTGGGCGGTGCGACCGGTTTTGCAGGTGGTTTTACCTCAGGTAGTCTTCATTCAGCATTTAGCGGAGGGAATTTTGGTGAAATCTTGGGCGGTGGTCTTAGTTCAGGTGCCGTTGGAGGTTTAAGCGGGGCAGCTGTTGGTGGTGTTTTGGGCGGAATCAATGCGTCTTCCAATGGAAGGGAATTTTGGAGCGGAGAAAAATGGCTTTATGCTGGAACAAATTATGAAGAAATATTTTCGGAAATTGGTGAAAGAATAGTAGATTTTGATGCGAAATGGGATATTGAAATAGGAGGAGATTTGAAAGGAGTTCCTCAGACAGAACAATTTGATTGTGGTGTCGCTTGCATGGAAACTGTAAATAATCATTTTGGAGAGAACCCTGTAGTAAAATATTCGGACATGAGAATTTTAGCACGTAGCTCGGGAGGTATAGACTCTAAAACTATTATGGGACTATATGATAAAAGTGGATATACGGTTACTCCACTTAAAAATGGTTTCAATTATAGTTACAAACACGAACAGGTACTTCCATTTTTAAATAAATCATTTACCCAAAAGGGACTAGTACATGTCGCATTTAAGAATTCTGTTGGAAATCACTTCGGCGTAGCTCATAAAGTGAAATATCTTTCGGACTTTTCGAAATACAAAATATTCCTATGGGACCCAGCAAACGGAGGGTTTCAAAAAGTAATAAATCAAAATAATTTTTATGAAAGAAGTATATTTGGAATATTTCAGATAAACAAATAATTATGAAGTTAATATGTTTAATTTTTCTCTACAGTATTACAGTATTACCATCTCATTGTCAAGATGGGGACACTTTATTTATAGATTATGATAAAAATTATTTTAGAGAAATCGTAAAAGATACTTTGCGAAGTAGATATATTTTAACAAAAACTACCTATCCCGACATTGATTATCACTATCCGTTAGATAGTTTGAATTTTTATATCATTCCTCTTTTATCACTTCAGATGGATAAAGCTTCTGATTTTAATTGCGGTGATTTGGTAGAAAGATATGTTGATTTTAATATTCAACCTGATAGGTTTAAAGTTATTCTTGAATACAAACAGGAGATAGTGGGTTATTTTCTAACTAATTATTTTTACGAAGAAAAAAAATCAAGGAGTAATAATGGCTATGATATTCTAAATAGAATTTCATTTCAAAACAAAACTGGTCCCAAGATAATTGATGGTCAGTTCGGCAATATCGAAATTTATAAATTGACAAAAGACTTTTTTACTTTTAGAATTCCTCAAATAAATGCTGATTGTATATTAGAAGATGGAAATATTTTTGTTGTTGAAGTTTATAATAATAGTTACAAACAAATACCGATAAATAAGTATGTTCGAGAAGAATATGGAAAAAATTGGATTAGAAAGCTAAACGACAAAAAAAGAAATTCACTTTTTAAAAATCACAAGAAAGGTAATTTGAATAAAACATCAAATGGTATTCCGTACATTAAACTTAGCATTAAAGATTAAACAAAATTATCAATTTCCACTTCACAGAACTTGAATAGTTTCAAAACATGTCCTTTTTTATAGGGGCAAATGATTTAATGAAGTATGTTAAATTATAAATAATTGAGTTACTTATAATTTGATTTGTAAAATTTAAAATCTAGAGAAATAAGTAAACTTTTAATAATGAGAAAAACAATTATAACAGTATTCATTGCTTTGTTAGCAGTGACTTTTTGCCATGCACAAAGGATTGAAATGCAAAAGGTTTCAGGCGGTTACAAGTACACTCAAAACGGGAATCAATTGAAAATGCGGGATCTGGTCAAAACTATGGAAAGCAACCAGCAAGCCTTTGAAATGATCAAAAAGGCACAAACAAACCAATCTTTGGCTTCGGTAATCGGTTTGGTAGGGGGCGGTTTGGTAGGTTGGCCCATTGGAACGGCCATAGGCGGGGGTGATGCCAATTGGGTCTTGGCCGGTGTTGGTGCCGGGCTCATTGGGGTAAGTATACCCCTTTCCTCTAGTGCCAATAAAAAAACGAAAGAAGCCGTGGAAACCTATAATGCCTCTTTGGGTACAGCCACTTTCAACGAGAACAAACCGCAATGGAAGTTTGTAGCCAATGGTAATGGAATTGGTGTGTCATTAGGTTTCTAAATATATTTGATTTCTAGCGTATGTTGGCAATCTTGCTTTAATCGCTCTATGAAGCTGAGGTAGTTATTGGCGATAAGAACAAATTTTAAATAGTTTTCAAACCTTTAATTAAATACTTTGCTATACAACGAACAAACAGGTCGTTTCGCAACAAAAGCTGGGACTTTGAACCTTTTTGGGGTATTTTAGAAGAGCTCATTAATAACACAACCATACCAAACCTTGAACCTACGCCAATTCATTTTTACGATAATCTTATTTGCTAGTGCCTATGGTAATGCCCAATTAGAGGCATCCGTCTGGTATTTTGGTAGAAACGCGGGTTTGGATTTTAGAGGTGGAAATCCCGTAGCCCTTACAGATGGTGCCCTGGATACGCGAGAGGGGTGCGCAACCATATCAGATGCCATGGGCAACCTTTTGTTCTATACCAATGGTTATACGGTTTGGGACAGAAACCATAATATTATGCCCAACGGAAATTTTCTTGGGGGCCACGACAGTAGTACGCAATCGTCCATTATAGTTCCCAACCCTGGGAACCCGGATCTGTTTTACATATTTACAACGCCCGCGGCATTTTTATTCGGAGACCCAGGCCTTCGTTATTCGGAAGTTGATATGACCCTAAATGGAGGTTTGGGTGATATCAATGGCACTAAAAATGTATTAATCCATGCCCCTGTACCCGAGAAGGTAACGGCTGTGGAACACGCCAATGGCACGGATATTTGGGTGGTGACCCACCATTGGGGCAATGATGCATTTGCTGCCTATCGGGTGACGGCGGCAGGCCTTGATACCACCCCGATTATTAGCAATACGGGTTTTGATATGGATTATCGTACGGTTGGACCAGATATTCTATTGTCCATGGGAGCTATAAAAATATCGCCTGATGGTACAAAGCTGGCCATTTCACATAATAAAGTTGGGGTAGAAGTATTTGATTTTGACGCCGCCACCGGGCAGGTAAGTAACCCTACACGTTTAAGGGAGGATGATCAAGAATATTATGGGGTGGAATTTTCACCAAATAGTGAGGTACTCTATATCTCCATTAGCAAAGGTGAGTTATTACAATATGACTTAAATGCAATGGATATACCGGGGAGTGAATTTGAAATTGCAGATGATCCTTTGATTTTTGGTCTCCAGTTGGGTATAGATGGTAAAATGTACATTGCACTTGACTTTGTACCCTATGTGGCCGCGGTGAACCAACCCAATGTTGTGGGTGCGGGCTGCGATTTTCAACTCCAGGCCGTTGATTTGGATACGGGAATCAGTTTTTTTGCTTTCCCGCCCTTTATCCAATCCTATTTCTTGGTCACTTTTAAAGCGGAAAACTTTTGTTTGGGTGACGAGACCGGGTTTTCCATTGAAACGTCCGATCCTATTACTTCAATTACTTGGAACTTCGGGGATGGAAACACGTCGACTGATGAAGAACCGGTACATGTGTATGCGGCAGCCGGCACCTATACCGTAAGTGTTACCGTGAATACCGCCACCGAAACAAAGACCGAAACAAAGGATATCACCATCTACGAAACCCCGGTTGCCAATACATTAGGGGATTTGATAGAATGTACCTCTTATGGTAGTTACAATATTGATTTGCCTTCTTTTGATACGACCGTTTTGGGAGCCCAGGCCCCAAATGATTTTAGCGTGTCCTATTTTTTGAGTCAGGCCGATGCGGATACCAATGTCGATGCTTTGGAAAATCTACATTCTTTTGACTATGGGACCACCCCTGTTTTTGTAAGGGTCACGAATATCAACAACCAAGAATGTTATGACACCACCCAGTTCAATATCATTGCTATGGAAGCCCCATTAGTGGACACCATTACCGATTGGACGGTCTGCGATGATGATACGGACGGATTTTTCACTTTTGACCTTTCCCAAAAGAACGCGGAGATTTTCAACGGTCAGGATGAAACAAAGTTTGAAATTCTATATTTCGCCTCCCAAGGGGACTCGGATGCAGGGACCAATGCATTGCCGACAAACTATACCAATATGATGACTACGGAGGAAATCTTTATTCGCTTCCAAAATACCATGTATACTGACTGTTACCGGACTGGAAGTTTTACCTTAGAAGTGGTTCCTGGGGTAACGGCCAACGAACCAAGCGACCTGTCGATTTGTGATGATAACAATGACGGCGAAGCCATCTTTGACCTGACCCAAACAGATTCCGAAATCATAGGATTCCAGAATCCTAGCGGATTGAACCTAACCTATCACGAATCACAAGACGATGCCGATAGTAAGAGCAATCCTGTTGATGCAGCTAATTATTTGAGTTTTTCCTACCAAAACACCATTTATGTTCGAGTGGAAAATGCTTCGGATACGGCTTGTTACGCTACCACCTCCTTTGATT
This sequence comes from uncultured Flavobacteriaceae bacterium, assembly GCA_963793365.1. Classification (GTDB taxonomy): domain Bacteria; phylum Bacteroidota; class Bacteroidia; order Flavobacteriales; family Flavobacteriaceae; genus Maribacter. The sequence goes on from CAWBZP010000008.1 coordinate 462,422, forward strand.
TGAACATTTACGAAACGCCCGCAGTACCGCAACTGGCAGATTGGCAGGTGTGTGACGATAATAATGACGGATTCTATTTGTTCGATTTATCGGAAAAAGAAAATGAAATTCTCAACGGAGCTGCAGGAACTAATGTTTCCTTTTATAATTCTCAAACAGATGCGGAAGCATCGCAAAATGCCATTACTGGAAATTATCAAAATACTGGTAATCCTCAAACGGTTTATATCCGATTGGAAAATACAGGTAACTCCCAATGCTTTGCGGTGGCCTCGTTTCAGTTACAAGTTTTCGATACTCCTACAGCTTATTTGGCGTCGGATATTATCATTTGTGATTATGATGAAACGGGAAGTTACTATTTCGACCTTTCCCAAAAGGACGATGAAGTATTGAACGTTCAAGACCCTTTATACTATAATGTCAGCTACCATAGCTCCGAGAATAATGCTTTGAACAACTTGACGCCAGTTTCAAAGGCTGATTACCAAAATACAAACCTGAACGAAACCCTTTGGGCAAGGGTTCAACATATCGATTTAGAAAGTTGTTATGATGTATCAAGCTTCAACCTCATAATTAATCCATTGCCACAGCCGGATGTAGAAGAACGGTATGTCATCTGTCCCGATAGTCCTGCCTTGGTAATCGATGGGGGAGAATTTGAGACTTGGTCATGGCAAAATGCGAATGGAACAGAACTTAGTAGTGCCAGAACTTTTGATGTTAGTGACCTAGGGGAGTACCGTTTGAGCGTAACACAAACCTCTAACGGGGTAACCTGTGCGAACTCTATTTCTTTCGAGGTACTTTCTTCTGGCGCACCGGAAAGCATGGCAGTGGAGACCAATGGGTTTTCGGACCAAATCGATGTAGTCATAACCGCTACGGGGACAGGACCTTTCGAGTATTCCTTGGATGGGGAAAATTATCAGGTGAGTAATGAATTCATCGTATTACCGGGAAAATATACGGTGTCCGTAAGGGATATGTTGGAGTGTAGGATTTTATCGGAAGAAATCATCGCTATGGGCTATCAACGATTTTTTACCCCTAATGGCGATGGGTCCAATGAATATTGGAACATTATCGGAGGCGAGCTATACCCGGAATCGCAATTGTTTATCTATGACAGGTACGGGAAACTGTTGGCCCAGATAGACCCAAATTCCCAAGGATGGGACGGAAGACTTAACGGTGCCCCTTTGCCTGAATCCGATTATTGGTTCAGCTATAGTTATTCCAACGAAAAGACAGTCACCGGCCATTTTTCGTTGAAACGCTGACCTATTTGTATCCAGAATACAACACTTTGTATTTTACATCGTTATAATTTGTAGGAAAATTATACACAGTAAGGATTATTCCGTATTGCGTTTTTAAGCAGTGTTGTTTTCTCAAATGAAACCAAATCCTATGAAGCGAACCTACCTTTTCATACTCCTAAGCCATACCCTAATTTCATGTTCCGGTCTCAAAAGTTTATCCGTCAAAGAAGGTTACTTTCCGGTCCTTGGAACCATTGGAAAGGAGCAGGTGGGCATCTTAAAAACGGAGTTCGAGTCGATAGGGCACCCTAGCTTTAGTGCCCCGATTGCAATCTCACTACAAACAATACCTTTTGATAAAAACACATTCAAAAAATATCAAAACGTTAGGGAAACAAAAGGTGCGGAAAGCTCCATAAACTATATAGACTCCCTCGAGTCCAAACCTAACTTTATTCAGCTCGGTATCAGCGACAAAGTTGGTTTAAAGGAAGCCTTGAATAATGAAATAAATCTGGAAATCAAAAACTATCTCCAAAAGGATCAGGATAGCAAATTGGTTTCCAAAATCACCTTGGTCCTGAATGAAAAAATGGCCAATGAGCTAATCAATGCCGATGGACTTTTTTTAACAAATGGAGTGCACGGGTCGGTGCAGATTTTGGCCCTAAACGGGGATAAAAGGAATTATATCCATATTCCAAAGGAGGAGCTTTTCGATTATGATCTGATGGGAATTTGTTGGGAAGAGGATATCTATGGGAAGCCAATGATAGCTACGTTAAATGAGGATGGAAAATGCCCAACGGGTACAGAGCGAAATCCTAAAAAACTGAAGAGGGAGCAATCCTATTTAAAATTATAATATGCGCATTTTAAATTCAACCCTATTTTTAATAATCGTATTTGCCTTGATCGGTTGCGAGGAATTGTTGGAGGTCCAGGATATTTCGGATGAGCGGATGATATTATTGGCCCCATCGGACAGTTCCGAAGTTACACAGAGCAATGTCAATTTCACTTGGAACGAAATCCTCGAGGCAACGCGTTACCGTGTCCAAGTGGCCCAACCTAGTTTTTTGGAAGCCTCGCAAATCGTTTTGGATACCATGGTGGCGGTGGACAGTACGTATATCGGACCAAGTTTAGAAAAAAACCTATTGGATAGTCCTTATGAATGGAGGGTAAAGGCCTTGAACAGTGACTTCGAGACCGAATACACCACACATTCCTTTACGGTTCTCACATCCGGCAATTAGTATTACATATGAAAAAGCAATATAGAACATATCTACTTCTTGCTTTTGTCCTACTGGTCTGGGGCATTATAGTATATAAGTTTGTGAATGCTATAAACCCATCCGAAGAAAACCCTCAAGTGCTTACGGCCAATGAAAAATTTATTCCAAAAAGAATAAAGAAACGTGAAGATTTTACCATTGTTGCCGATTATCGTGATCCTTTTTTAGGAACTGTAAAAACTCCAACAGTTGAAAAAAAGAAGATAGTGTCCAAACCCATTAAGATAGAAGTTCCTAAAAAGAATATTTTATATACGGGTTTTATAAGCGACCAAGGGACTAAGCCAAATATTTTTTTTGTGACAATCGAAGGTCAACAACAAATGATGAGCCTTAACGAAACTTTTCAGGATGTGAAATTGGTACAGGGGACAAAAAGCTACATAAGGGTTTTGTATAACGGTAGCTCCGAAAAAATTTCATTGAACCCATGATAATCCTACGAAAAATAAGGGCGGGAGCACTCCAGTTCGTACTTTTCGTAGGAGCTGTCATAGCGGTATTGTTGATGTCCTTTCTATTACTGACCTATACCCATCGGCATTTTGAAAAAAAAACAGATGTGCTGATGGAAGTTATTCGAAGTGCGGATTATGGAATGTTAGCATCCTTGGGGGAGAATTTTGATCAAAGGGTTGACCTGTCTCAAGGTAGACAAACTGATATCCCTATTACAATTTCCGTAAAACGCGATTTCTGGGGCGTATTCGAAAAAAGAACGGTACTTACTTCACATAATAGTACCAGTTATAGTAAAACAGCACTGATCGGAGGGCAAGATACAGGGGAGCTTCCGGCCCTTTATGTCAATGATCATCAACGACCCGTAGTACTTGCTGGGAACGCTAAAATTTCGGGAACCGCATTTTTACCCAAGCAAGGCTTAAAAATGGGCAATATCCATGGTAATTCATACAATCGTACCCAATTGCTCTTTGGACGTAGCATGGAGAGTGATTCTATTTTGCCCAAGGTTTCGCCAGAGTTGGCAAGTCAGGTCAATCTTTTAGCAAATAGAGACTATGTACCCGATGGGCAACTTTTAAGCAGATTGCCACCGGAAGGGCTAAAAAATTCCTTTGAGGAAGAGACGATTATTTACAAGGACCGGTTGGTTGCATTGAAGGATATAGAGTTAACCGGTAACATAATTGTCGTTGCCGATGAAATAATTATTGCTGGACAAAATGCGAAGCTAAACGATATCGTATTGCTAGCACCGAAAATCGTATTGGAGAACCGAGTAAAAGGGACTTTTCAGGCCATAGCAACCGAATCCATCCATGTGGGTAAAGACTGTGAGCTCTACTATCCTTCTGCATTGGTGGTCCAGAAAAAAAATAAAGCTGTAAACGTTGAAAGGGGAAACCAAACAATTTACGATGAGAAGTCGAATATTTATTTAGATACCAATACAAGGTTCAGTGGAATTATTATAGTCTTGGACGAATCGCTGGTTAAACAATATATTCCTATACTAAAAATCGAAACCAACACAGTTGTGAACGGGGAAGTCTATTGCACCAAAAACGTAGAACTAAAAGGAACGGTAAACGGCATGGTTTCAACGGATGGATTTCTTGCCTTGGAAAACGGCAACATATATCAAAACCATATCTATAACGGAATCATCAATAGTACTGATCTCTCCGCTTCCTATGTAGGTATCTTATTGGCTTCCAGAGAGGATAACAAAAAGGTCATGAAATGGTTGTATTAAAAAAAATCCGAGCTTCTTCATTGATGGAGACTTTGGTAGCTACGGTCCTTATCGTAATTATTTTTATGATTTCCAGTTTGGTCCTGAACAATATCATAGCACGGAATATCAGGCAGAACACAGATAGAATTGAGGAGCGAATGAACAAGTTGGAATATCAGTTTAAAAACCAAGCGATTCAATTACCGTATCGGGAAGATTTTGAAACCTGGCACATCAGCATGGTCTATGATTCCAAGAAAACTGGACTAATAGTATTGGAGGCAATGAACATTAAAACGAACATGACTTTTTCAAAATCTATAGTAGATGCGTATTAGACAGGCTAAACTAATGGCATTTTCACTACAGGAGACGATGGTGGCACTCATTATCACAAGTGTGGTCGTAGGTATGGCATTTGCCGTTTTAAATTTAGTACAGCGACAAATGGGAAGTATTGAATCCATTTATGCTATTAAAACGGGTGTAAATCAATTACGCCAATCTCTTTGGATAGATTTTAATCGATACGCCCGCGTTACCTATGACCCCATAGCAAACGTCTTACAGTTTTCCAACGAAATGGGTGATAGGACCTATCAAGTAATGGATAATGCCATCAGAACCCAAAATTTGGAAATGGCATTTGAATCCATCGAATTTTATTTTGACAATCGTAATGTTACCTCTGGAGAGATAGATGCCATTTCGATACGTACAAGTCTCGAAACAGGGCATCAAGAAATCTTCGTTTTTAAGGAGAACACGCCATCTACCTATATAAACCAACCCCAATGAGTGGATTTAAATTAGACCAAGCCATTACGGATGAACAGATTTCTTCTGAGAGGGATTGGTTGAACAATCTTTTGAAAAAGGAGATTACGTTGGGCAAACCCTTTGGGAATAAGAAAAAGGAGGACTTTTACTCTGAATTAGCGGTATTGTTAAAAGCGGGTATACAATTAAAGGATGCCATTGCCTTGATCCAAGGAAATCAAAAAAAAGAGAAGCAGATTTTTTTGTTCAGTGAAATGGGAAATGCCTTGGTAGCAGGGCAAAGCTTTTTTGAGGTCTTAAAAAATAAGGACGAGTTTTCTGAATATGAATATTATTCGATTAAAATAGGGGAGGAAACAGGAACCCTTCCGCGTATAGTGGCAGAACTGGGGAAGTTTTATGAACGAAAAAACGAGCAGCGAAGAAGCTTGATGAACGCTTTGACCTACCCTATTATCATTCTTTGTACAGCTATTTTGGTGGTAGTCTTTATGTTGCGTATGGTGGTACCGATGTTCGAGGATATTTTTAAACAAAATGGAGTGGAATTACCAGGTATTACAAAGATGATTATCAGTGCATCTAACTTTATTAAGGACTATGGATGGTTCGTTCTTATTTGTATGGCGTTACTTATCGTTTTGAGAAAAGTATTTTCAAGAAAAGAATGGTATAAAACGGCCAGCGACACATTCATTCAAAGAATACCATATATCGGAAATTTCGTTACCTCGGTTTATTTAGCGCAGTTCACCCAAGCTGTCTCTTTATTAACAGCATCTAAAGTTCCGATGTTGAATAGTATACAATTGGTGAAAAAGATGATCAACTACCATCCCTTGAACGAAGCATTGGAAAATATAGAAAAAGACGTAACGGCGGGTAAAAGTTTGAATGGGAGTATGGCCAACAACAAAATATTTGACAACAAAATGATTTCCTTGGTAAAAGTGGCCGAGGAAACGAACCAGACTGAATATATCTTTGAACGATTAAGTCAGCAGTATGCCATTGAAGTACAGCAGAAATCCAAGTTACTTTCCACCTTGATGGAACCCATTATTATTATAGTCATTGGCATTTTTGTAGGAGTGATCTTAGTATCCATGTACTTGCCGATGTTTAAACTGAGTAGTGTTGTTGGGTAGTGTATGAATTTATAAGTTCTCTATAATATAGAACAAGAATGGAGTAAAAACCCCCGAAGCAGATTGTATTTTTTATGCTGACCACTTCCTCAGTTATTTATTACTTATAGAGTACATCATCCAAAATCAAATCCAATAGTCGATTTGATTTTAGTATGAAAAATGTTTCTTAAGACCATCAATAAAATATAGATTAAATTCAGTAGGACATAAATTTCTTATTCGGGGGCAATAATTGCTGCCAACCCATAATGCAATATGCCTTGGAAAATAAAAATTAGGGAAAAATTAGGTTGAGTGGACCACTTACAGATTAAAACCAAAGGTTTAATTCAAATAACAGAATAACCTCCGAATTTATAAGGTTTTACTATGGTAATTTTAATTGTGGAATATATATCTTTAAAAACTCAACTAACTTCTTGCCTTTCAGCTCCCCCAGAAAAAAATTAGTGAAATTCACCCCTTATTCGGGTGCTATTGTTCACAGTAGTGAACTGTAATTCGTCAAAAAATATATACATATGTCTAACACTAACAATAATACGTTCCATTTAGGGATTACAATGGCAGGTGCTGTTTCTGCAGGAGCCTACACTGCAGGATTCATGGATTATATACTTGAATCACTTGAGGCTTGGGAAAAGGCAAAAAAGGCTGATGCAGAGAAGGGTAATACTAAGGAAATCCCTCATCATAATGTCATTATCGATGCGCTGGGAGGAGCCTCCGCTGGGGGTATGGTGAGTATGATTACCACTTTGGCGCTCTATTCGGGTAAATTAATACCAGTAAAGGAAGTTTCCCATATAAAAACCGGAAATATTTTATACGATAGTTGGGTTTTTTTGGACGACGATGAGAGTCTGTATGATGGTCATAAAAAGGGCCTTTCAACCTTTGAGAAGATGCTTTCTACCACGGACCTTAATCCTAAAACTGGTGCACCGTCACTGCTTAACTCCCAACCTATCGATAGCATTGCAGAATCGGTATTCCAAAACATACCCCTTAATGCCAGGAGTACAAATTTCCCAACTTATGTTTCTAAAGATCTTAGGTTACTTCTCACGGTAACAAGCTTACGGCCGTTGGACTATACCGTGAAGTTGAGTAAACTCAAATCAAAATTTTTGGACTCCACACCAGGTCATAAGGTCAGTAACCATGATATCGTGGCACATTTTAAGATTAACTACGATGAGAAGCTTGATAAAAACAAATACTTGCCCTTTAATCCCAATCTTAAGAATTCGGATAAGGGAATTTCCGAATCTGCGGCGCAAAGATCTAATAGGGATTTTTTAATCAATGTAACCAAGGCTACGGGGGCTTTTCCTTTAGGCCTTGCACCACGTTATTTCGATGCTGAATTTCCAAAGGAATATGTCTATAATAATTTATCGGAAAGAAAGGCATTTAATTCCCAAATGGATATTGAGTTCGAAAACGACGGAAGTGCTAAGTTCCAATTTACCGCGGTCGATGGGGGTGCAATCAATAACGAGCCTTTCGATGAAGTTTTAAGGTGTCTCATTGCGAAGCATGGGGAGCCCGACTCTGAAAACCCAAAATATGGCACAATATTGATAGATCCTTTCCCAAATTTTGAACAGGAAAAGGGAAGTAAATCATCGGACTACAGGTTGACCAGTATCATGGATATAATCGGATACCTAATTCCGACCGTGCTCAATCAAGCAAGAAATAAGCAGACCGATACGTATGGAATCGGACTCTTTAAGCTTATGGCATTTCCAAGGAAATTAAAGCTTGGAACGCTTCAGGAAGTTGAACATCCCCCACTGGCCACAGGTGGGATAGGGGGGTTCGGTGGGTTTTTGGATATCGAATTTAGAAAACATGACTTTTTCCTTGGACGTAAAAATGCTAAAAACTTCCTGAGAGGACTCTTTTTTATGGAGTATGATGCGAACGATAAAGATAGCCTGTTTTATGGTGTTTCGAGTGATGCCGTTGAGAAATTCGGTAAAAAGGTAGATGGCAAGATTTTTATGCCAATAATCCCAGACATAAGCAAATTGGACGAAAATGATGAATCCAACCCTTCTAGATACAAAATTCAGGAATTTCCCCAATTCAACGATGAAAATTTCAACTTGTTGAAGAAACCGATTAAAAATAGAATAAAGGCGATTTTAAAGGCTGAGTTGAAAGGTAAAATTTCAAATTGGTTCCTAAGAGTTTGCATAGGATGGGCCTTATCAATTTTATCGGGAAAAATTACCAAATGGGTAATGGAAACTATTGTCAAGGATTTCAAATCAAGAGGTATGTAATACAGGACTAAACCCTAAAAGAACTTTAAACAATTACTTTCTTTCTAAGAATTCAATTTTAGTACCAATAAAAACCCACTTCATGAAAAATTTTAAAATAGCTCAAAGAATATTTCAGAACAAGACAATCCTGGCTGAAATGGAGAGTAAGTTGAATTCCTCCAAGTTTAAAAATTTGGGTACGACCGCTATTATTGGGGACAATGACCATGTTGATTTTGAAGATCTTGGAAGGCAATTGGCAAGGGGTAATTTCGATATAAATCACGCCCAGGAGGCCATTATCAACGTATTAGGTCGCCCGGTGCTCGAGATACGTAATGACTCTTTTGATGTAAACGAGCCTGAGTTGGATTTTTGGAAGGATATTTTGAAAAAAAACAAAAAAGGGCTAACCAACGTTATCCCTTCTGTAGGACGAATTGAGTTGGAAGGTCACCCCAGTATCGATTGGGTGGGCACTGGATGGCTTTTTCGAGAAAATTACATTATTACAAATAGACATGTGGCTACTGAATTTGCCAAAAGAGCAGGTGATAATTTTGTTTTCAGACGGAATTTTTTAAATGAGGAATTCAATTGCTCCATTGATTTTAAAGAGGAACTCGATAATGAGGAAATTAAAGAGTATCGCATCGGAAAAATTTTGCATATAGAGCCGGATAGTGGATACGATATGGCCATACTTAAGGTCATATGGAATGGAAATAATGCTAAGTTCCAGTCTTTGGAACTGGCCGAAAAATTGGAAATAGACCAAACAGTCGCGACCATTGGTTATCCCGCGCGGGATTCTCGCACCAACATAGTGGATGATCAAATACGGATTTTTTCGAATATGTTCAATAAGAAGCGATTGGCCGTAGGAGAAATTGATTATATAGATTCCAACAATCGATTTTTCGTACATGACTGTACGACACTAGGCGGCAATTCGGGCTCCCCGGTTGTTGACATTGAAACTCAAAAAGTGTATGGACTACATTTTGCAGGCAAGGAGGGCCAAGGAAATTTTGCCGTTCCCGCCCGTATAATCCACCAAATATTTAAGCGCACCGTTCAAAATCAACAGTTTTTCAATCTTTCGAACACTTCAAGTATAATTGAAAATGAAGAAACGGTAACGATAAAGGAGTTGAAAAATAGAAATGGTTACAATCAAGAGTTTTTGAATCAAGAGGTTCCCTTTCCAAGTTTTTCCCCGCAAATACAGAAGGAGCTTGCAAAGCCTTCAAATAGTAAGGATTACCGATTGGACTATATCAATTATTCAGTGGTAATGAGTAAAGAGAAAAGGCTTGCTTTGGCTACTGCGGTTAACATCGATGGTACTCAATGGAGACAGATCGTAAGGGGGGCAGATCGATGGCAAAAAGATCCACGAATAAAATCGGATGAACAGGTTGGCAATGAATTATATAAATACAACAACTTTGATCGGGGGCATTTGGTAAGACGGTTGGACCCTGCGTGGGGCAAGAACTATGAAGCAGCCAAGAATGCTTCCGAAGACACATTTTTTTATACCAATTGCGCACCACAGCACAAGAACTTGAATCAAAAAATCTGGTTGGGCCTAGAGGAGTATATTTTATCCAAGACAGTGGATAACGGGATGAAAATATCGGTTTTCAACGGACCGATATTTTCTGAAGATGATATGTTTTACAGGGATATCCAGATTCCTGAAAGTTATTGGAAAGTCGTTATTGCGAATAAGGGTGCTCATGGAATTTATGCCACAGCTTATATTTTAAGCCAAAAAAAGTGGTTAGATGATATTGAATTTATGTTTGGTGAATATGAGACCTATCAGGTTCCCATTTCATTTGTTCAACAGCAAACTGGCTTAATTTTCCAGAATACCGTTGTAATGGCAGATGCAATGTCGAATATAGATGAATCCACCTATACAGGATTTAAAATGAATCAAATCAATCAATTGGACAATATTATTTTATAGAATAAGAAGGTGACGGTTTTTGATGGTGCAAATAGTTAACAATACTAATGAAATAACCTATTTATAAGATATAATATATTTCATTTGTTGTCTCAAAATAGGGTTGAACATGTTAAAATGGCTTAGGAATCGGTTACGTTACTGTATTTGGTATCACTGGAAGAAACCAGACCGCAATCGTAAAAACTTAATACGGTTAGGGATTTCAAGGGGACAAGCATACGCTTGGAGTCGAACAAGAATGTGAGGATGGGCCGTAGTCTAAAGCCCTATACTGGGAATTGCAATAACCGTAAAACGATTAAAAATGAGGGGTTATACAAGTTTAATCGAATACCACAAAACTGCATCATTACTGAACCGCTAAGTACGGGACCCATATGCTTAGTGCGTAAGGGCCGCATAGTAGGCGATACATGGGGACCCAATTATGGGCTGTAAGCTTCCCCTAATCAGAACTGTTTGGTTTTCTAAAACTACAGAGGTATATGAGCGAATCGTGAACAAGGGCAAGAGCAAAAAACTGGCATTGATAGCCGTTTCAAACAAGGTACTCAAACAGTCTTTTGCCATCGCAAAATCTGGAAGGCCGTACGAGGAAAGTAAAGTTTCGATTCTGTCTAGATAAATAAAAAGTAAATACAATAAAAAAGCTCAAAGAATCAAGTTATTGAATCTATGAGCCTGAAATAATAATGTCTCAAATTAAGGAAGAATTCGTTTGTTTTTTACCTCAGTTCTTTGTTGAGCGGTCGTATTTTTTAATTTTTCTTTATTCATTCCCTAGTACCTTATTTATAACTTTCAAAGTTTGCTCATAACCTACGATTATTGTTACAATTCCACTGATTAGAGTTACTAGAGCTATAAGTCCTGAAATCATTTTATAAATAAAACTGTCTTTTATTGAGTTCAAAGTTCTATTGCTGATAATACCGAACCAGCTAAGAACAAAAATTGGAATACTTAAGATTTCATGAATAATTCACGAAACCAAATAATCGGATTTCTCAAGTTTTGTTGTGTGTCTTTTTGGTATTCTTCTAAATGGCCAATGTATCGCAGTAAACAATCATCAAAGGATCCTACATCAAAACTTTCAACCTGTCCTTCTCTAAATTTTGGAATTGTATTGATTATGATTTGATAATTGTTAATCATATAGTTTTGAAAAGCTGGTTTATATGACATTATACCAAATGAACCCACATAGTTCTGTATTTTGCTTACGTTCATAGTGAGCCAGACGTACAATTCGCTATCAAGATCACGTGAACGACTCCATCGGTCGTGAGTTTCGAAATACTTATTAGCAAGTTCAATGAATTTATTTCTATACTCGCCTGCAAAGTTTATTCTCTTTACAACTCTGTTATTGCGATAATAAACTTGAAAAAAGCCAATACCGAAGACGAGTAGAATGCTTAATATGATTATTGTGGTTATCATTTATTCATTAATGATTGTAAACTTTCTATCTTGTTTTGAAGTTCGTCAAAGGTGATTATTTCGACATCTCGACTGTTACTTCTAAACAGTTCAAACGAGTATTTTTGGTTGTCATCTAAAGCACTAATACTGCCTATTAACACAACGCATTTAGAATTGAATGTTTCAAATTCTGCTTTGCTTTTAACTTTGGTTTGATAAAACTCTTTTTGAAAATTGTCTCTTTGATTAAGAACTTGATTTATGCATCCTGTTAAATCTTTTCCTACACTAAATACGTCTGCTCCTCTGTAAGCATTGTTGTCTAAGAGTTTCGTTTTGTGGGTTTTAATTTCTAAAAAAGAGACATTATCACTCAGGCTGTTTTTGATAAGAAAGTCATTAAACTTCCCATTCTTATTATCTATGTTTTTTCCACCCACATAGGCTTCATCCTTGTATAAAATAACGGGTTGAGCAAAGATTGAACTGAAAATCCAACTATTAGATTTTAAAAATTGTTGCCATCGTTTTTCAAGAGAATCACCATCAGTAGTCAGTTCCATTAACTCTTTGTACTTTTCTATGATATCTTGAATATATTTTGAATCAACAATTTCTTTGGTTTTTGCTAATGATTCATTTGAGAGAAAGTCTGTTGTTAAAGAAAGCTTGTCAAAAAGGTCAAGAATTGCCTGCTTATCTGTTTTGGAGAATTCATCAATTGAATGACCCCAATTCAAAAGGGAAGTTGCAATTGTGTTAGGAATATATTCAGCTTTGGGTTTGTCTATTTCATTTGGGAACAGTTCATATAGAACTGAGTCTAATGTTGTGTTGACTTCAGCACGATTCTTTTTAAAAATCAATGAGAATGAGTCGCTCAATTTCTGTAAGGAAGAGTCAGATAAATACAATATCTTATTTCCGATATCTAATTCAGTTTTTCCATTTTTCTGTACTATTACTTCTTCAATATCATAATTGTCATTTACATAATAGGCAAAAGGCCCTAGTCCTTTAGTAAAACCATACCCAAAGTTTACGGATTTAATTATCCCAATTGGTAGCTTTCCCTTAAAATCAATAAAACTGAACTTTTTTATCGTCCGATACTTTTCACCACCTTCATAACCACGTGGGAAATGAACTATTAAGTCCTTCTTCTTATAGACGATTCTAGATTTCTGCTCAATCTTGTTCTCAGTATCGTGAAAGAAATAGATTTTCTGAGTAGTCGTCTCCTTTTTTAGTTTTTCGCCTTTAAAGTTTTCCATTGGTATTTTTTATATGCCGCACAACGTCTCTGTATATGGCTCGTAGCGTACAAATTAAATAATTACTTTCGGATTGAGCACGATCCGAATTTTTAAATTTTTCTATTTATCTTTTCTTTTCCAGATAGCCAAATTTAAAAATTTGGCGACTTCCTAAAAACCCCCAAACCATTGTTTTAGCAGCGACTCGCGCTATTTTTTATATACATTGTGCCTGTTGCATAAGTTAGCGAAAAAATCGGCTGGTGATGATTGCAGATCCGTTGATCGATCGTAACTTTAGGTATGCAGGGAAAAAAGGATTACCAGGAAAAACTGTTCGCGACCTTCCAGCTTAGCGAGCGCGTACCCAACAATAATTTCAAAGGAGGCTGAAAGGAGTATTGGACCTGGATTTGCTGTATCAACTGGCAAAGTGCCATTACAGGTAGCACGGCCAAAAGTGCATCGCCCCAGTTGTTTTTTTAAGCTCTGTAAGGAGCACATTATTGGCGATTGCAAGTCCATGGAAATTGTTCGATGCGCTTGATCAAGCTAGGTCATAACAGAAAACTTGTATATAGTCTTTAAGGCCTTTACGTAGCCAATGGTAAAATTCCGTCGCCATCCCATTGCCAACTTCAACTTCAATAGTTGGCTGGTTTTTTTTCTCCCGTACTGTTTATGTGAAAATGGAATTCTCCAATATTAAAAAGGTCGTGCATGGTATTGTAGGGCGTGGGACAGAATAAACAAAATCCTTAAGTCTGCCAAGATTATTTAGATTAAAGCTAATCCAATTGACTTTCCCATCAAATTAAAGACCTATAGTAACATTTTCATACCAATTTTTTGGTGGTTGAACCTTTTTTAAAAGATATACAACGGATATCTAGACTACTTAGTCTAAACTTTTCAAAATTATATAAAATAGTTTGTCAATCAGGCTTTTGTAAGTAGCTCAATGAACTTATATAGTTTGGCATTTAATAGGTCTTCGTATATTTTCCAATCCTATTTGAAGTTTATAGATTGTTCCGGTTTTCTGCATAGCCTGACATTCTACTTTTTAAAATCTGAATGTTTTTGCAAAATGGATTATTGATTGGGAAATCACTCCACTTATAGTTCAATAGTATGTGGCAAAACAGCAGGGTCGTGATTGGCCAAAACTTCTAGAAGATTCTCCTGCTCACTCATGTTTTTTACCCAGCGCAACGATTCACGACATTGCTTTCTGTTTACCATTACACCAGGCATAATCATTTGCTTCCATGATTTTGCCGCATAACCCACATCTGAACAAAGTAGCACTGCTTTCTTCTCGCTTTGAATTAAAGTTGATGAAAGTCCTGGCGTATGGCCAGGTGTATTGACAAAGACCACGGAATCATCACCGAACAAATCAAATGCTAATCTTTGTGGACCGTAATCGGCGTTTGAATAAGAGAATTTTTCAATAGCTACTCCATTCCACATAGATGGAATGTACCTTTTCTTATCATTTAAAAATGCTTGCCATTCCAAATCACTCACCATTATTTTCTTTGCACTTTTTAAGTGCTTCAGTCCGCTCGCATGGTCGGAATGCAAATGACTTAACACCAAAAAATCAATATCCGAAGGCTGGATTCCCCTTGTTTCCAATTGCTCATGAATGGCCTTACCTGCTGGTAAATTTGCCTTATTGATTATATAATGAAAAAGTCCCAAATGTTTTTTTTGATTTACTCTCACGTCTGTATGCCAACCTGTGTCAATCAATACGAGCCCTTTAGGATGCTCTATGAGGTATGTTGAAACGGGTAACCAAATCTGGTATTTGTTACTTCTGAATATCCCCGTGTAAGAAAAAGGTACCCATGTTTTTTCATGAAAAGGGAGTGACCTGTCTACTCTAACTTTTCCGCAATGCAAAACATGAATTTTTATGTTCACTGCCATTATTGAAATTATTGAGATTTCATATTTAAATAATTCTCCAGTGAGGTTAGTTTGAAGTTTGGAAACAGGTTTACCGTCGTATCCCCTTTTGATACATATCCATACTTATTAAAATTAGACAATAGTGGAATCACTGATGAAAAACGATGCTTTGTGAAATAGAAATATGGAAATAAAAGCCACAAAACATAATACATTGGAAATGTACCTATACCCCTAACTTTTCTTTCAAAAGTATCCGACAAGATTTTTTCTACTTCATAAATTGAATAAGATTGGGAATCTGTAAAATTGAATCCATTGTTAAGTACTGTATCCGATTTTAATAATTCCTCAACCACAAATCGCGGAACATCGCTTTGAGAAGTATACGTAAATCTTCTCTTTTTAGCGATTGGGAATAAGAAAATTCCTTTTTTAATTGAATCTAGTCGAGGGTCAAACACATCTTCCATATAAGAGCCACACCGTATAGCTGTCCAAGGAATGCTACTTTCTTCCAGTAATTTTTCAATTTCATATTTTGCATGGTAGATACCAACACTTTCAGGATGATCTACTTTCATCACGGAGACGTAAATCAAATGTTTTAGATTCGCTCGCTCTGCCCCTCTGATTACCGCTTTTGCCGCGGCCACTTCTGAGGAAATATTATTTTGGACTCCCATAGGGCTACAGAAAAATGCCGCATCTACGTCTTTCATGGCTTGTGCCACATCATTAGGGTTGTACATACTTCCAACTACAGGTTGAGCCTTTGGAAAATGATCAGAAATTTTTTGACTATTCCTCGATAATACCTTCACGTGGACATTGAGGTCCAAAAAGCCATCTGTGAACAAACCTGTTACTTTTCCAGTACAACCGATGGTCAATATCTTGTACATTGACTTATCCTTTAATAATTATGTTTTATTTGTCCCAATTTGCAAGATCAAAACTATTGGATAAGAAAGAGAAGTAAAATATCAAATGATAATATTGCTACTATTTTTTCGGGTATGCCAATTTCTTTCTAATGCGACTGAGGGTCACTGGTGTAACTCCAATGTAAGAAGCTAAGTACTTATCTGGTATTCGATTAACCAAGTCATTTTTCTGTTTTAGCAGGTTAAGATATCTTTCTTCAGATGAGTCCCTGACAAAACTTTCCAACCTCTTAACGGTATCCACCAGTAGTAATTCCAAGAAGTATATACGCACATTCAATAAGTTGACATCATTTTTTGATGATTCAACAACTTGATTGAAATCGATTTCTATTAACTCCGTATCTTCCATAGCTTGCCAGAACCTGGTAGATTGCTGATTAAAAAACAAGCTGTCTACAACCCCGTAAAACATTCCCTCTAAAGAAAATAATATCGTTTTATCTTCACCTTTTTCATTGATGTAGAAACTGCGTATAATTCCTTTTCTAATCAGGAAAATTCTCTTAAAAATTTGGCCTTGTGAGATATAGATGGAATCCCTATCAATTAACTTTTGCTGACCATAATCTGTCAATAGTTTATCTATTACTTTTTGCATATCGTTGCTGTGAAGTTATTCTGAGTCCATATCACGCATAAGACCTAACTTGATGGTGTATTTTGGAAAGTTGCGTGTTTAGGTGCTAGTTTTTTCCGAAGAAAAATCAGGAGCTAGCGAATAAACAACTGCCATTGGTTTCCTTAAAGCTACCAAATCAATATACGTGGTATGCCAAATGCTCAAGTTAGCGAAAAATCGGTTGCCAATTGCCGCTGATCTGGGAATCGATTGTAACTTTAGTTTATGCAAGTAAAATTCGTGCTGAGCCGAGCCTAAGTAAAGGACTTCCAGGAAAACCAACAGACAATCCATTTAACGAAAGCTTTAACGGTTCGTTCAGGGATGATTGTCTCAATGCCAACTGGTTCTTTTCTTTGGAAGATGTACAGGAAAAGTTCGATATTTGGAGAGAGGATTACAACAGCTTTAGGCCGCACAGCTCGTTGGGGGACATGTCCCCAACGAGTACATCGAAATGAATCAAAACAGCCCGGATTCTCTAGTTATGACCGGTACCTAAATATGGAAGGAGGTCATGCTAAGGTACAGTACCATAAGCAGAACGCGACAACTTTTCTTCGAGGAAATTTTCGAGGACCTGAAATTCGAACAAAAACGGGCAAAAAGCGGTGCTGGGAAACTTGCTTAGGCGGCATTGGTAAAAAGAACCTTTCAATGGCTTTACCCGGCTTCTATAGAGCATGGAAATTTGGGCTATAACTTCTGAGCAGACAAGAAAAAAGCCCCGTAAAAAGGCCAATATTCATCCATTATTTGACCGATTAGGGGCTTGTGCAAAGGTTACCATTGTTGTAAAACGTTTTTATTTAGTATTTTATGGTTAAATTCAGTTTGTCAAATTCCATTTCTTTCTTTTGACTTTTATTATCAAATTCAAGAGTTAAATGATTTCGTTGTCCATTTTTGAAATCAATATTTTCACAGCTCTGAAAATGGGTCTTAAATTCTTTCTCGTCTTTATTTAACGGTATTTCAAATTCCGTATGAGTTAGCTTTCGTATTCCATTTTTGTGATTTGTTGGTTCATTTTGTTCCTTTTTTTCTCCTCGATATGGAAGTCGAAAAGTCCAAGGTAAGTCTGGATTTTGTTCGTTTGTTATTATATCGATTGACATACCTTTTGGAAAATAATTCGGTTGATAATTTTCACTTCTATTGAAAAGTTTATCGGTCGATTCTGAATTTACTAGACACAGTCCAAATCGTGATTTTCCGTTTACATCAAATTGAGAACGTTCCCAAAGTTTCGTTTTTGCAGTTAATTCGCTTTGAATCTCTTTTTCGCTAACAACCCATAAAATTTCAAGAAAAAAATTGTCAAAATAGAATTTTCGGTTCGTTGTTCCTTGTCCTGGATGAATGCGACTACTTCCTTCTGTTAAACCAAACTCAACTAATTTGTCAGCCTCATTTCCGCCATTTTTGGAAAATATAAATATGTGGTCTATTTCCATATTTGTTGGTTCGTTCAAATGTTTTACAACGGCTCCGGCTATGAGTAGTTACGTGGTTTAGCGGTTAACTTACCAAGTACACACCAAGCTGAAAATCCGCAAGGATTCTCAGAGGTAGGCGAGAACAAGCAATTACTTATAGCCATTGTGCCTGTTGCACAAGTTATGAAAAAAAGCCTCCCAAAGATCTTGCGGATCCACAAAAGGATCGTAACTTCAGGTATGCAGGGAAAAAGGAATACCAGGAAAAGCTGTTCGCCAATTTCCAGTTGAGCGAACGGGTACCCAAGAGCAATTTTTACAGAAGACTGAAAAGTGTATTGGAACTTGACTTTCTTTATGCATTGACCAAGGATCATTATGGCGAGAGCGGGCAGAAGAGCATCGACCCCGTGGTATTCTTCAAGTTGTGCCTAGTGGGCTATCTGGAGAACATCGTCAGCGACCGCCAGCTGATTGCCCATTGTTCGATGCGCTTGGACATCCTGTTCTTCATAGGTTACGATATCGACGAGGAACTGCCCTGGCACAGTACCATCAGTAGGACGCGGCAACTATTCCCCGAACCGGTGTTCGAAGAGGTATTTACAAAAGTTTTGGGTCTGTGTGTAGAAAAGGTGATGGTGAGCGGCCATACCCAGGCCATAGATTCGGCCCCTGTCAAGGCCAATGCCAGTATGGATACCTTGGAACTGAAAGTACCGGAGGAGGACCTGGACGAACACCTAAGAAAGGTGCGTGCGCTCAGCGCCATGGACAAAGAGGAACCGCATCGTAAGAGCAAGAACGACAGGTCCGACAAGGGCCAGCGCAGTGTGACCGCCAACGATAGGGAACTGTCCGCGATAAAGGGCCGCAACAAAAAATGGGCCAAGGACCAGGCATGTGCTGAGCCTGTCGAAGTAACCAAAGACCGGGTGCAGGGAACAAAGGAAGCAAGTACACTAGCAACAAGACGCATTACAGTCCCACGGACCCCGATGCCAGGATAAGCGTAAAACCGGGCAAGGCGCGCAAGCTGAACTACCTCTCACAATTGAGCGTGGATACGGCGCACCATGTCATAACGGATATCAGGGCCTACCATGCGGACGGGAAGGACAACCAACAGCTACGGGATATCGTCGATAGGCTTAAGAAACGGTTGTGGAAGCAGGGCCTTGTATGGGAGAACTGCGTGGCCGACACGGGCTACAGTAGCGGGGAAAATTACGCAATGCTGGAACAAAGGGGACTGAAAAGTTTCATCCCACCGCACGGTACCTATAAGGGCGGGCCAACGGGCTTCGAGTATATTGAAACGGCGGACCACTATCTTTGCCCACAGGGAAAGGTAATCCCGTTCACCAAGGAGTTTTTGGATTACCGCACCCAAACCAGGAAGAGGGAGTACCGTGCAAGAAAGCATGTCTGTACAGATTGTCCCGTACGCGGTGCCTGTCTTGGAAAAAGTGCACAGGAGAAGAAGTTCAGCGTCACCTACTATCGCGAGGAATATGAACGGAACATCGCAAGGGTCGAGAGTCCACAGGGCAGGTATTTGAAGGGCAAGCGGCAGAGTACCGTGGAACCGGTCTTCGGCACATTGACCCAGTTCATGGGCCTTAGGAAAATCAATACGATAGGCCTCGAACAGGCGAACAAGGTGATGCACCTATCGGCCATTGCCTACAACCTGAAAAAGTACCTGAAATTCGAACAAAAACGGGCAAAAAGCGGGGCTGGGAAACTTACTTTGGCGACAGCGCTCAAAAATGTCCTCAGACACCTTTTTCCAGCTTCTAGGGAGCATGGAAATTTAGCTTTCCCATTCTGACCCAACAAGAAAAAAGCCCCGTAGAGAGGCTAATATTCATCCATTATATGACCGATTAGGGGCTTGTGCAACGGTTACCGATGTTGTCATTAGTTTTTATTATTCGAACCTGTTAACTATTTCATTATTCTTAATAATAATAAACCACGACAATGACATATTCACGTATTTATTTGTGAACTGTGAATATGCCGGTTCTATTCTTGGTAATGAATTTAACGCTCTTGAACTTGTTTCTTCGAGCAAAGGATTCTTAGTCTCATTTTTTTGAATAGTTACAATTCCATCTTCAGAAACTTGAACACCTACCTGTAAAGTATCATTTTCAAAAAATAGATTTTCTTCTTTTATTTGAGTTAGAATAAGATCGCTAATATTATTTTCAAAGCATGTTGGCTTCTCTGCTGTCTCACATCCGTTAATTAACGGGTACATTTTTTTGTTGGAAAAACTATCCTTCACTTTAACTGTTTCTTTTGTCGATAATTGGGACTTTTCCCTTTTACAGGATATAGCAATCATTAAAATAAACATGAGTGAAATGATGGAAAACCTATTTAAATACATTAAAGCGATTTTAATTAATGACAACTTGTTTATATAGATGTATTTTACATCTATATACCTCCAATATAGGTATAAAACCGATGAAAAGTGTTGTTCTTTATTTTTAAGCATTAGTTTCAAATCAAGTTGAATAGTTAAAGTTTACGACCGCTCCAAAAAAACTGAAATGATTCAAATTATCCAAAAGCTATACTATTTTAAATCTAATATAGTTTTCCTTTCTATGGCCATGAAAATCTCATAGTGCCAATATACAAACAATCCGCACTATTCTATTTCGATTCAGTTTGCCGTAGGCCGTATCGCTTCGTTAATCCGTTAAGCCTTTCGGAAACGGGAACGAAGGAACCGGAGATCAGAACAGGTTTGTCGTTTACCCAAATTTTAAATGCAGGTTTACCTTCGAGGGTCCTACCGTAGAGCACTTTGACCACTATGGTTTCATATTGGTCGGTATAGTAGAACTTTCTACCCGCTATCAGCTCCGCTTCGGACATTTCTTGGTAAGTTTAGGTGATTCTAAAATATCATATTATTGGGCACGTACATTCCTTAATTTAATAGGTGATTTCTAGATCTGTGTACCTCACATGTTCTATAATATCGGACCTATTCCCCTCCCCCGCTCTTTTATAAAGGTCGGTACTTATGGGATAGGTATTGATATCCTCATCCTTCATGTCATTCTTAATAAAGCCCGTCACATCTTCCTGACTTAAGCTGTTGTTCAACCAAAGATTTATATCATCATTATTCAGGATAACGGGCCTACGCTCTTTTTTGTTATGGATTTTGGCAAATAGGGGGGTTGCCTTTTTGGTCAAAATCGTAAAAGTTACCATTTCGTCTGGGGTAACCTCATAAATACCAGCCAAATTGAAAGGCCTGCCGTTCTTCCGTACGAAATAAAAAGGCACGGAAAAGGGCTTCTTTACGGTTTCAATCCGGTGGGGCTCAAAAAAACCATCAACGGGAATGACGCATCGCCTTTTCAGCGCACTATTCTTATAATTTTTGGAATCAAATAGTTTTTTGGACTTTGCATTAAGGCCGGAACCGTAACGTATGGTTTCCCTATAGTATTCTTTTGCTTCTTTTCCCAGCTTATAATGGGGTATTAGCCCCCACATGACCGGTATCATATTTTTAGGCCTCTCCTGTGGGATAATCCAAAGGTGGGGATGTGCGAAACCGTTGGCACTGTTATAGATGAGTTCATTTTCCTCCTGTAGGTCACCCATAAGCGCCTTTACCTGATAAAATTCCTCCAGGTCTTTTTTCTTTCTGGTGAGACGCGTATTGTAACACATACTTTGCGCTTATGTTCCCTCGAAATTAAGAAAATAATTGGAATGCCGTGATCCTATTTAGATGCACGGATTAACGCAATAGGGTATTTGAAGGAATATTAACCAGTATGGGACAACTGAGAATGTTTTAAAAAATAGAGCCAATCAAAATAACCTTTTTGACTTTCTAATTCCGGATGTTTACGATAGAAATGACACAATGTAACAAGGTTGTTCAAATTAAAGAATAGTTCTAGTTGACGAATGTGGATAGTGGTAAATGAAAGGTTCACGTGGATTGATGAAAAGACTTTATCAGGTAAAATCCTCTTGTTTAAAATCATATTCAAAATCAAACAATTCCTTTGGATGTACTTCTAATCCTTTTGCGAGTTCAAAAATACTGGATAACTGTAAGTTTATCTCTCCTTTTTCATATTTACTAATATCACTGAAGTCCAAATCACATTTTTGAGAAAGTTTTCTGAGGCTTAGTTTTTTATCCAAGCGTATTTTTTTCACCCGCAAACCGAGTAAATACTGAAATTTTAACTTTGCGTTTTGATAAGGCATATTATTAAAAGCAAGTTGTCAGTTAATTTTTGAAATAATGTGGGCTTTAAAACCCACAATTGAAATAATTTTATTACCTTAGCATTAATAGCATATTTTTGCGATTCTTCTACTAGAAAAAATTAGAAGCATTCGCTTTGAATCTCGATCTGAAAACTGGTAATTTTTGTGCAACGAGAGAATAAGCAGTTTGCTCACGACCCGGGCGTGAGCTCGCTTATTGTTGCAAGGTATACCAGTACCTCAGGTCAATAAGTTGAGTGTCACGCCCATCTTTTTCAAAGCCTAAAATTCTTACCATTTCTAGGTTGTATCGCTTATCCATTTAGGCAATTATGGCTGATCAATTATTTGGACACTTAAAACAGCTAAGAAAGCTATCACTCATCCTACGTTATGGGATGCAGTATACGGCATTCGACCGCCTGTTTAAGATAAAACCAAAAAACCCAGTCTAATTTGCTCATGGCTGTAGTTTTGGGAACTGATTTACTTTTTACCGGTTAACGATAACGCTGATACCCAAAACTGTTCGATTCTTTCATTTTATGGCATCCGGCCATACTACGCACTACCAGCCACCCCATTTTAAATAATATCAATTCCAAGTCCCTTTAGGATTTGGACAGGAAAACCTTTGCCTAGCGTGGTTGGACCATTGTTCACTCCTTCCCTATTACAAAGGCTTCCTAAAAAACAAGTCCAAGCATTTCCTCACAGGTATCGCTTGGCACAAAACCATTGTTTATCCAAACACATTAAATTATGAAAAAAAACCCAATTTTTATGTACGGTCTAGCTTGTTCCATGACCGTTATGCTGTCCCTTTTCCCATCAACACCCTTGCAAGCGGAAACTGGAACACCAAAAACATTGTTTTACATTCAAGAAGTACAATCCACCGTTTCGGGAACAATAACCGATACCAATGGGGAACCTATTGGAGGGGTGACGGTACTTGAAGAGCAAACGAACAATGGTGCCATATCAAAAATGGACGGTACCTATGAAATAATTGCCTCTGAAAATGGGCGAATTATCTTTTCGGCCATCGGCTTCAAGACCGTAACTATTTCAATTAATGGTAGGGAAAAAATCAACGTATCGTTTGAGGAGGATATCACCCAGCTGGACGAAGTAGTCCTAAATGCTGGCTATTACACGGTCAAGGAAAAGGAACGCACCGGTAGCATTGCAAAAATAGAGGCCAAGACCATGGAAAAGCAACCCGTAAGTAACCCCTTGGCCGCTATGCAAGGGCATTTGGCCGGGGTCAATATAGTACAGAATACCGGTGTTCCCGGAGGTGGATTCAATGTCGAGGTCCGGGGTAGGAATTTTATCGATGGTGCTGCCGATCCCTTTTACATTGTAGATGGTGTTCCCTACAATTCCCAGTCCTTAGGATCATCGACGGTTTCGGGACAGATATTAGGGGGAAACATAAGCCCCTTGAACGCCCTAAATCCCAATGATATTGAAAGTATCGAGGTGTTGAAGGATGCCGATGCCACTGCCATCTACGGCTCAAGGGCCGCAAACGGGGTGGTCCTCATTACCACTAAAAAAGGGAAAGCGGGCAAGACACGTTTCGATGCCCACCTCAGTTCGTCCTTGGGAAGCGTGTCGAATTTCTTAGAGCTATTGGATACGGAAGAGTATCTGGAACTACGGAGGGAAGGAGTCGAAAACGACGGTTTCGGTCCCTTTTTGGAAGATCCCTCCTTCGATTTTATATGGCCGGATATCAAATCCTGGGACAATAGTCGTTATACGGATTGGCAAAAAAAACTTATCGGTGGTACCGCGTACAGGAACAATGCGCAGCTAACCGTCTCCGGGGGCAATCAAGAGACCCAATTTTTGGTCAGCGGGGCCTATAATAAGGAAACAACAGTTTTTCTTGGGGATGCCAACTATAAGAAAGCTACACTGCACAGCAACCTGAACCACCAATCCAACAACGATAAGTTCAAATTCAACCTTTCCACGAGCTACACCAATGAGAACAATGGCCTCCCCAGATCGGACTTTACCAGTAGGGCCTATACCCTTGAGCCAAACGCACCGGAACTTCTCGATGAGGACGGCAACATTAATTGGGAAAATAATACATGGAACAACCCTTTGGCCGCATTGGAAGAAAATTTTGAGTTAACCACGAATACCCTTATCGCCAATGCACTTATATCCTATGAAATTTTGGAGAACCTCACCTTTAAATCCAGCCTGGGCTTTAATACATATCGTCTGGATTCCTACAGAACGCTGCCCAGTTCGGCAAGGAACCCCAGTTTGGGCCTAACACCCCAGAACTATGCCAATCTGACCACCAACGGTTCCAAAAGAAACTCATGGATCGTAGAACCCCAATTGAATTGGACGAAGCAGTGGAACATTTTTAAAATGGATATACTGGTAGGGGCCACCTTCCAAGAGGAAAACACGGAACAGTTCCTCCAACGGGGAACAGGTTTTCCCAATGATGAGCTCCTAAGGAACCTTACGGCCGCGAACACCCTGGAAGTGCTCCAGGATGCCGATAGCGAATATAGGTACAATGCAATCTTCGGCCGCCTGAACCTTAATTTCCGGAAAAGGTACATCCTAAATCTCACCGGTCGCAGGGACGGATCCTCCCGGTTTGGACCAGGGAAACAGTTCGGCAACTTTGGCGCACTGGGTATGGCGTGGCTGTTTTCGGAAGAAAATTTTCTGAAAGGGAGCTCCATTCTAAGTTTTGGGAAATTGCGGGGTAGCTTTGGTACCACGGGAAGCGATAACATAGGGGACTATCGTTTTTTGGATACCTATAACGTCACCGGATTCGACTATAACGGTACCACCCTATTGGAGCCGACCGGGATTTTCAATCCCCTTTTCGGATGGGAGGCGAACAAAAAATTGGAAGCTGCCCTGGAACTAGGCTTTTTCAAGGACCGTCTCCTTGTAAACACTTCGTGGTACCGGAACCGTTCTTCGAACCAGCTGATCGGAATCCCCTTGGCCGCAACCACGGGCTTTTCCGAACTAACGGGTAACTTCGATGCAACTGTTGAAAATTCAGGTATTGAAGTGGACGTGCGAACCGTTAATTTTCAAAAAAAGAACTTTTCTTGGACCACTACCTTTAACCTGACCGTACCCAAGAACAGGTTGGTCGCTTTCGATGGGCTGGAATCTTCAACCTTCGCCAACCGATTGATCATAGGGGAACCATTGACCATCGCAAAACTCTACAACGCCTTGGGAGTCAATCCGGAAACGGGGGTCTACGAATTCGAGGATTATAATGGGGACGGAACCATCAGCGGATTGGAGGATAGGCAGTGGGTAGAGGACTTTGGTCCAGAGTACTATGGAGGTTTGGGAAACACCCTGACCTTTAACAACCTAAGCTTTGACTTTTTCTTTCAGTTCAAAAAGCAGAATGCCTTCAATGAAATAGCGTTCCGTGCCACCCCGGGCTTCAGGGGAAATTCCAGCACCGTCCTGTTGGACAGATGGCAGGAACCGGGTGATATGAACCCGATTCAAAGAGCTTCGGGCGGCCTATCGTTTGGAGAGGATACGGGCACCCTTCAGCAAAGCAGCAATGCCGCTGTTTCAGATGCTTCTTTTGTTCGGCTACGGAATGTTTCCCTCAATTATAAAATTCCGACTTCAGGAAACGGGCCTGACTTGAACGTTTATGTTCAAGGGCAGAACCTCTTGACCTTTACCGATTATCAGGGGCCGGACCCCGAACAACCCTCCAATTCCCGACTGCCACAGTTAAGGCAGATAACCCTCGGACTTCAAATAGGCTTTTAACCAAAATTTTGAGAAAATGAAAAACAAAACGCACATAACTAGCAGCAGGGAATACTTTAGAAAAAATCTCCTAAATTGTAAGGTTTTCAGGATTCCAAATATCACGATCACATTCCTTTCCATAGTAATTTTGGGATGTTCGGACTTCGTGGAGGTAGGACCTCCTAAAAATATCCTTGTATCCGAAACGGTCTTCAACAATGCGGCCACAGTGGAGTCCGCGATGGCCAACATCTATTTTAAGATGCGCGAACAGGGCATGGTTTCAGGTAATTTCGGGATTACCACGGGAATGGGTATCTATAGCGACGAATTGGACTATTACGGTTTCGATGCCGGGACTTCACAATTGTACCTCCATAACGTATTACCAAGCAATGAGGTCGTTACGGGTTGGTGGAGCCAGGCCTATACCCTCATTTACAGTGCCAATGATGTGCTCAAAGGAATCGAGGATTCCAATGAACTGACCGCCGTTGAAAAAGACCGCTTCAAGGGACAGGCCTTAGTGGTCAGGAGCTATATATACGGTCTTTTAACGGATCTATTTGGGGATGTGCCCTTTATTACGCTTACCGACTATTTGGAAAATAATATAGCGTTACGCACTCCTGAGGCTACGGTAAATGAAAACATTCTTTCCGACCTCCTATTGGCGGTAGACCTTTTGGAAGGCGCGGAAATAGCATCCGAGGAGAGGGTCGTACCGGACCAATGGGCCGCAAAGGCATTGCTGGCAAGAAGGTACCTGTATACCGAAAACTGGGGACAGGCGGCATCTACGGCATCGGAACTGATCGATAATTTTATTTTGGAAACTGAACTGGACAAAGTGTTCCTAAAGGAATCCCCCGAAACCATTTGGCAACTAAAGGACGGGGATAACCCGAAAAATACCCAAGTGGCCAACCAATTGGTCATCCGGTTTATTCCCGGCCAGACCTATAGCTTGACCGATGCACTGTCAAGTGCATTTGAGACGGATGATCTACGAAAAATCAATTGGACCGATACCCAATCCGATACGGACAGCACCGTTACCCTACGGTATGCACACAAATACAAGGCAACCCTTACCGAAACGGAATCCTTGGAATATTTCATCCTGTTCAGGCTCGCCGAACAATACTTGATCCGTGCCGAAGCACGCGCCCGTTTAGGGGATATTTCGGGGGCCTTGTCGGATTTGAACACCATTAGAAACAGGGCAGGATTGCCGGATAGCGATGTCGCCACCGCGAATGAACTATTGAAAGCCATACTCCGTGAGCGCCGTGTCGAACTTTTTACCGAGCATGGCCTCCGTTGGTTCGACCTCAAACGGACCGGAACCGCAGGGGAGGTGCTCACAGAATTGAAGATGAACTGGAAACCGACGGATGTATTGCTTCCGATTCCTGAAACGGAATTGGAGATCAATCCCAACCTCTTGCCACAAAACCCAGGATATTAACGGAATCGATTCTATCAAAATCAATAGTATGAAAAATATAACTGTTATCTGCTTTTTATTTTTAACTATCCTCGGATACGGTTCTTGGGGTACGAACAAAACTGTAAACCCAGCAATAACCTTCGAGCCGATGGAAAATGGTTCCTTTCTGACTTCGTTCATGGAAGGGGACCAACTTTATTTGAACGTTCCGCAGCACTTATTGGAAAAGCCCATGCTGTTCCTTCGTTATGAGGAAAAACCTCGACGGAGCTATATGCAGGTCGTTTGGTCATTACATGGCGACAAACTAGTTCTCAAGCCTCAAAGCATTAAGTCCACCGCGGGGATAATCATCCCATTTAAAAGGAATATTCCTTTAATGGAAAATATCCTAGCCATATTTCCGGTGGAAAAAAAATGCGGAAGTATAGGAAGTTACTGCATCAATATTACCAAGCTCATTATGGGCCTGGATATTGAATGGTCCCAGTGGCCTTCTGGCTTTACAGGGAGTCCCATTCCCGATATATCCCTACTTCTTGGGTCCAAGGACTTTGATAATGAGGTCATCATCAAGACACGTCGTGGTGTGATGAAGGATGGATCCAAGGTTTCGTTCCCTGTCTATTTCGGCTTCTATGCCCTAGGGGAGCCCATGAGGTCACGAAGGTATGATTACCGCATGGGCTATTGGAACGAGGAAGTTTTCGGTATCGATTTTGGTATCGATACCGAAGGTACCAAAAACGACATCGCCAATATTGGCCGATGGCGCCTTGAAAAAAAGTATAAGGATCAGAAAATGAGCGTACCGATCAAACCGATCACCTTCATCCTGGCCCCTGAAATTCCCCAAAAATGGAGACCGTACATAAAGGCCGGAATAAGCGAATGGCTCCCGGCATTCGAGGCGGCAGGTTTCAAGGATGCGATTGTAGTCGAACAGACGGACAGCTTAAGCGACTGGCAAAGGAACAGTATACAGAACAATATTGTTTTTTGGCAACCGAAAAAATATTTTCGAGGTAACGAGAAGGAGGAATATGGCGGTACGATTGCCCATATAAAGGACTATAGAACCGGAGAAATACTAAGGAGTGATATCATTTTGGGTGCTTCACCCCAAAATCTGGAAGATGGCTATTTTATTCGAGCGGCCCCACTGGACGATAGGGCACAAAAATTTCCCTTCCCCGATGATCTTGTGGGCCAGATGTACCAAAGCTTGGCAGCTCACGAGGCAGGTCATGCGTTCGGAATTATGGATAGCAATTATGGTGAATACACCTATCCCGTTGAAAAGATGAACGATATCGACTGGTTGGAAACCATGGGTTTCAGCCCGAGTATCATGAACTATTCCAGGCGAAATAATATACCACAGCCAGAGGATGATGTACCTCCCCCCCTATTAATTGAAAAAGTGGGACCGGCAGATCATTACAACATCCAATGGGGCTATATGGAATTTCCGGAAGGTACGAACGAAAAAGCTCAGCTGGAGCGCATCGTAAGGCTGCAGGATTCCATTCCATGGTACAGGTTCAATAAAAGTGGGCACGAAGTGATCGGCCCCGCTGGACGTAATGAGGTGGTCGAAACAAATGATCCGGTAAAAGGTACTCGATTGGCCTTAAAAAATCTGAAACGGGCCATCGCCCTATTACCAAAGGCATGCATGGACCAAAACGATAATGTTAGGTTGGAGCGTCTTTATGAAAAATCATTACAACTCTGGTACGACCAAATGAGATATGTGACCTCCGTGATAGGTGGCTATGACATCCACTATAAATCCTTGGACCAGCCCGGCAAGATATACACCCCTTTGGCATGGGCGGCCCAACAGGAAGCCCTCGACTTTCTTTTGGAGGATGCTTTTGACGCTCCTAAATGGCTGGCCGACACAGAATTTGGTCCTAGAATCAATTACAGCACTTTTACTGATAAGGTTTTGGCCTTCCAGCAAAAATTGTTGATGGAGCTATTACGTCCACAACGCATGAAACGTTTCGAATATATGGAAACTCTTGAAGGCTATGAGGGAGCACTTACGAATTATATGACAGCACTTCAATCTGGTCTGTTCAGGGAATTGAACGAAGACAGGAGGAATATCGGAAGAAGAAAGCAGGAAATTCAGATGACCTATTTGGATAAGATGAAGTCCGTATTCGCGCAGGAACGGTTGAACATCGCACCCGATAGTAAAGTCAGGGATTATACGGATTATACCAAGGGAATCTTGACAAACCATTTAAAAACCCTTGAGAAGGATATTGAAAATAATCTTAAAAAACATGAAACAAGTCCTTCTTCTGGACATTGGAACTTATGCCTAAAAAAGATAAAGGAAATACTTGATTAAAACTGTGGCTCGCTTAATAAAGTCACGAAAAGAAACCATTGATCCGGAACCAAATTTTGACCGGAAATGGGAGTTGTTTGTTAGATTAGCTGAAAAAAAGGTGCCTTGTTCAAGGCACCTTTTTGAATTGAAACCAATCTAAACAGAATTAGTTTTTGCCCAATTCAGTGGATAACGATGGCTCGTCATACAATTGGTATCCATTAAATTTACACAATACTGCACCGCCTGGATTGCAGTCATCGGACACCATTGCGGATTGCACCCCGAAGATGGGGTGGTCATAATAGCCTATTCGACTAGCCGTTTCGGCTTCCGATGCAAATGCAAGGCCTATGGCCATCATTATGGCGAAAGCCGGTAAAATGAACTTTAAAAATTTAGTTTTCATAAGAATATAATTAAAAATTAATGCCTACTCTATTCTACAGGTTTTCGGCTTACCCTGACACTACGTAGTATTTTTAAAAGAAAGATATTTTTGCATTCCATTAGTGAAGTAGATTCCAATAAGCGCAAGGGCCATCAAGAATATGTTGAAATATAGATGGCCGTTCCATCCCAAGGCGTCTATTACCCCACCACAGGAACAGGGAATGGAATCACTAAAGTTCAAGATCAGTATAATATAGGTCGTGAACATCGTCATCAGACCGAATGAAGCGTATAGGGCGAATAGACGATAGCTTTCAAATAGAAGTAAAAAGGAGAATACCAGTTCTATCAAAGGAACCATCCAAGCAACGGTTTCCGCATAGGCTGTCAAAATAGGCGATTGACCTAATTGTACCTTGAACTGTTGGTAATTCATGAGTTTGCTAGAAGCCGCATAAACGAACAAAAGAACGAACAGCATACTAATGATATAGGGTATGTTCTTCTTTAGTTTCTCCAATTGAATCATATCGTTTGTATTGATATGGTAAATTTAGAGGGTCCTATTTACTTCTGGGGGAGGATTGATTATCCGATAAGGATTTATATAAAGGGAAGTGGCTGATCAACTTCTTAAGGAACTAGGCGTCCGTCCATATTTTTCCTTAAAGGCCCTTGAAAAGTGAGGAATGCTTTTGAATCCTACCATATGCGCGATGGTCTTCAAGGACTTCGTCGTATACTGAATCATGGTCTTTGCCCTGCGCAGACGTTCCTGGATCAGAAACCTGAAAACGGTGGTACCATAGAGTTGCTTGAAACCATATTTCAATTTAAATTCGTTGGTTCCCATCTGCAGGGCAAGTTCTTTGAGATGCGGTGGGTCCGTCTCCAAATTGTTGATGATCATATCATGCACTTGCCTGATTTTCTGGATATCCGCATGGCTCAATTTTATTTTTGGTCCTTCGGAATCCTTTTTTGGTTTGATGGCATTTTTCCAAAGCCCTTTTCCAAAAGGTTCGGTCTTGGAAAAAAGGACGGTGCTAAGGATGATCTTGCTTGAATTTCCGTTTAGTGTCCTGAAATTACTTAACGTGCAGCTTTTTGAAATCAATAAACCGTCCCTCGTCCTAAAATCAAGTTGTATAGAAGTATCCAAATAGTCTTTTTTCAAAAATTCCTTCATTTTCTTAACCCATTTTTTTTGCGAATCTTCCATCAAAAGTTCCGTAAACGGTGTTCCCAAGATATCGTCTTTCAACCGCGATAATATGATACACGCCTTATGATTGGCCATTTCAACCATTCCTTCTTTGTCGATGATCAGGGACATCTCGATAAAAAATTGAGGAGTGTGATTTGTACTGACGAATCCTTGATGGATGAACGACGACTGAATTTCCTCATTGACCATATTTATCATTACAATCAAGGAAGCGATGGTATCGTTTTTATCGGAGGGCTCTAGGCTGTAGAAAAAATTGCCTTTTGCCATTTCCATAAGCATTTGGTTAATGCGCTTCAAACGGAAGTCATCCTTTTCGGCCATGTAATTATGTTTAACTATTAAATAGAAGAGGTAGGACCCACCCTAAGACTAGTATGGAAACTGTCCCTTTTAGGAAATGCAAGGCTTCCGATTTTAGGGTAAAGGATTTTGAAGGTATATCGCTTCTTTGCGTGTTCAAGTAGAATTCGCTGAGGACATCGGTAATTGGTGGTGCTATCAAAAAGGCCAAGGCTTTTATTAACAAAGACCCTTCTAGCGCAAAGAAATCCCTTGCTTGTTTATTCACCATCCTCAATTCTCGAATATCGCATAGAACAGGCATGGACTGCCCTTCTTGGACCATCATTCGATCCCTGACTATTATCTGTGCCGCATTAAGGTCTATGCTTTTTGCGGTATAAATGATATGCATCAAGTCCTTGGTAAATAAATAGACTGCAAATTTGTTTTCATGGTGTTTTTTCATAGGAAGCAAACTGGTAACAATCCTTAAGTTACGAAAATAATAAATCCCTTTATTGGAATGGATTCGTATATACCCGTAATAGAAGCACATTTTGTTATCTCCTAAGGAATATTATTTATCTGAAACGGAGTACTCTACTAACAAATAATAGATAGTCTTACAAATACTGCTACATTTTACATCAAATTAAATGTATGCAGTATGGCGAAGATCAAACATCACAATTTTTTGAATACAGTACACGAGGTATTCACGGACGCCAAACAGGAAGGAATCCTACATCTATATGCCGAGGGGAGCTCTTTTTCAGGAAGGAAAATTAGGGTCAAAAACCGTGACCTCTTCCATTTTGGCACTACAGGGTACCTTGGACTCGAGCAGGATGCGCGGCTGAAAAAGGCCGCTATCCAGGCCATCGAAAATTATGGGACACAATTCCCATTATCGAAATCCTACATCTCAAATCCCTTATACCACGAACTCGAACAGCTCGTCACCGAAATGTACGGAGCTCCGATCATTATTACCAAGAACAGCACCTTGGGCCATCTTGGGGTTATCCCCAGTGCCGTGGACGATGATGACGTCATCATTTTGGACCATCAGGTCCATTGGAGCGTGCAGAACGCCGCAAAGATGTTGAAGACCCGTAGTGTGCCCATTGAAATGATACGGCATAATAACCTTGAAATGCTCGAGGATAAACTAAAAAAGTATATGCCTTCCAAAAAACATATCTGGTATATGGCCGATGGCATCTATTCCATGTTCGGGGATTATGCCCCGGTAGCCGAATTGATGGAGCTGGGCAAAAAGTACCCGCAATTGCGCTTCTACTACGATGACGTCCATGGAATGAGTTGGGCAGGGAAAAATGGAACGGGCTACGTACTCAGCCAATTGGGGGAGCTGCCCCAAAATGTTTTGTTGTTCGGAACCTTGAGCAAAACCTTCGGGGCCAGCGGTGCCCTTTTGGCCTGTTCGGATCGGGAACTTTACAAAAAGATAAAGACCTTTGGCGGTCCGTTGACCTTTTCGGCACAATTGGAACCCGCTTCCGTTGCAGCTGCCATTGCTTCGGCCAAGATTCATCTATCCGAAGACATTTACGGCCTTCAGGAAGAATTGAGGGAACGGATCGACTATTTCAACGGTCTTTTGACCACGACGGATATCCCACTGATCGACCATAACGAGTCCCCAGTATTCTTCATTGGCACGGGTATGCCCAAAACGGGATACAATTTCGTCAATCGATTGATGAAGGAAGGGTTCTATGTGAACCTCGGGATTTTTCCTGCCGTGCCCGTAAAGAATACAGGGGTGCGGATAACGATTTCTCGGCACAACCAAAAAGAGGAGATTAAGGCTCTGGTGGACGCAATGGCATATCATTTCCCCTTGTCCTTGGAAGAGACGCAAACAACGGCGGAACGGGTTTTCCATGCCTTTAACCTCAAACTTGAAACCAAGGCGAAGACCCTTTTGGACGAAGGACTTGTCATCGAAGAAGTGAAAACGATAAATGCACTGGACAGACAGGAGTGGAACAACCTATTAGGGGGCCAAGGCGTATATGATTGGGACGGATTGCAATTCCTGGAAGAGGTATTCCAAGGAAACGAGCGAAAGGAGTACAATTGGACTTTTAGTTATATCACTATTAGGGATGTCCAAGGTAAGGTCATTCTGACCACCTTCTTGACCCATTCCCTTTGGAAGGACGACATGTTGGCCAACGAAAACGTTTCACGGCAATTGGAAGAAGAACGTGCGGAAAATCCTTATCATTTGACCTCCATGGTGCTCTCCTTAGGTTCCTTGTTTACGGAGGGCGACCATATGTATTGGGATAAAGAACATTCCCTGTCGAACAATGCAATGAATGCCCTGGTCCGACTGATGGAGGACCGACAACGTGAACTAGGCTCGAAAATGATCGTGCTACGTGATTTCCAGAAAACTACTTCTTGGCACAGAAACCTTCAGGGACAAGGTTTCGTGCGGGTTCAGATGCCCGATTCCTGTGTTGTTACACTAAATGGCTTTCAGGATATTGAAACCTATACGTCCAATCTTTCCGCCCGAAACAGGAAGCATTTCCGAAAGGACATCAAACCAAATTTGGAAAAGGTAAAAGTGAAGATAACCAATCACTGCACGGTTTCGGAAATAGCAGGTATTAAAAAATTGTATGGGAACGTGAACAGGCACAACCGAGGCCTCAATACTTTTTCCTTCCCGGAAAAATTGTTCGATCAAATGAACGACCACCCGCTCTGGGAGTTCATCCTGATTTCCCCGAAGGAACGACCTGAATCCCTTATCGGGGCCATGCTCTGTTACCGAAATGGGAAAAAGGTATACGTACCTGCCTTTGTTGGGATGGATTACACCTGCCTCAATGATTTTGGAACCTATCGATTATTGTTGTTTCAGACCATCGAACGTGCGATTGCCTTGGGATATCCAAAAATCGACATGGGCATGACGGCCTCGTTCGAAAAAAAGAAACTAGGGGCCAAGATCACTGAAAAATATGCCTATCTACAGACGGCGGACAACTATACCTCGGAACTGCTAGGTATTATGGAAGGCCAATGATAAAGAACCATCCCTATGAAGTACCAAAAACTGGTATCGGAATTCAAGACCCAACTGGACCGATTGGAACATGGTGACGGGGATATTCTATTCAAAGCGGAATCAGGGATAGCACAGGTAGAAAAATACCTTAAAAAGCTTCAGGAACAGATAGACAGGAAAACCTTTGCTACCCAAGAGGACGAAATTCATTTTTTCAAGCATGTGAAGCCCCAGTTCTTCAGTAAGCTTATCTATTACGGCCGGTTGTTCAATCTAGAGAGCAAACGGCCCAGGGGCAGCAATGACGCCCAAATCAAATACCTAAAGAACCAGATTAAAAAACTACAGATATTCTTTAACGATAACCTCGAATTTTACAATTACTATCGCCGCGGGGCGATTTCCTTGGACGAGCAATACTTCGTTCGAGGGAACCGCGACCTTCGGCTCCCCCTTGAATCTTTTCATTTTTTCATCGACGTACGTTTTTCTACCTGTCAGGACGGTACGGTGGCGACCATCATGGCCTATGATATGCTCATCGTTTACCTGCAAGGAGAAATCGATACGTTGGCAACTAACATCGACGACCTAAAAGATAAACCTATGGAACGACCTTCAAAACTTTTTTGGACGGGGAGCAAGACTGACTTGATCGAATTGCTCTACGCCCTGCACGCCAGTAACTCCATCAATGGAGGTACCGTGGACATCAAAGAACTTGCGGAACATTTCGAGCATTTCTACAATGTGGACCTCGGAAACTATTACCACACCTTTATCGAGATCCGCACGCGAAAGACCGGTAAGACCAAATTTTTGGACAAGCTCATAGAGGTGCTCCGGCAGCGCATGGAAGCCCTGGACGACTGATTTCAAATCTCCCACCTCTATCCCAAGGTGGGAGATTTTGATTTAGGGCCTTTTGGTCCGCCATTTTTATGAATTTTGATCATAACTGGGAAAACTTAAGTGTCAAAATACACCAAAACCCATCAAAATAAATATCAAAAAAAAATTCCCCACCTCTACCATAGCTATGGAATTTTATCCGGAACGACGATGCAACTTTGTACAATGAAAGTCAAATCGAAGATTCGCGAACACATTTTATAAAACAGTAAGGTTCGTGAATTAAATCAGGTCAGGGGCTATCCATTTAATTGAAAGCAATACACGTGTCCCCTTCCCTTAAAACCGTTCTATTATGCCTGCAACTATTATTACATCGGACGACCTCCTAGAATTCAAAGCCGAGCTTTTGGAAGAGATAGGGCAATTGCTAGATTCCCAAAGCCCCAAAATCATCAGAAAAGAATGGCTAAAGAGTACCCAGGTCATGGAAATGCTCCATATCAGCGCCGGAACACTTCAAAGCTTCCGTTCCAAGGGAACGCTGCCTTTCACCAAAATCGGGGGCATCCTGTTCTACGATGCCGAGGACATCCACGAAATCCTGCTGCGCAACAAAGTAAACCCAAAGAAGAAATAGGCATGAACTATATCAAACAGCTCAATGCCGTGTTCCCAATGTTTTATGACGACGACCGCCTGAACAACAGCCATATCGGACTCTATATGGCCCTATTCTTCTACTGGAACCTCCATCGTTTCGAGACCATATTCTTCGCCAACCGTACCGAACTTATGGCCATGGCCAAGATTGGTTCACGCTCCACCTACCATAGGCTGATAAAGGACCTCCACGATTGGTCCTATATCACCTATTACCCATCAAGGAACCCCAACCAGAAGACCATGGTCATGATGACTGATTATTGTACCACTTGCAGTACGGTTTCGGGACAAACCAGTACGCTAATGGAACGCTACCGACCCAAAACTGTACCGGCTTCCTTATATAAGAAACATAAACAAACTTATAAAGCTGCCATGGGCAGCTCCAAGCTAACGGAAAATGTGGTTTTGGATTTCTTTAAAAAAAGCAGATGGCCCGATATCGAGGCACAAAAATTCTTCAACCATTATGAAAGCATCGGGTGGAAGATTGGCGGCAAGATACCTATCGTTGATTGGAAGGCCTCGGCGCGCAACTGGATGCTAAAGGCCATTGCAATTGAAAAAAAGAGTAAGGCAAGGGGAGCATTCCATTTTGGGGACAACCTCAAGACCAAAAACGACAAGAACTATGACGAACCCCTCTAAGATAACCGAAGGTGTCGTAACGTATTCCCTGGGCACTTTTGACGGTAAAAAAATAGTGTACGATTTTCAAAAGGTATTGATTTACCTCAATGCCAAGGGCAAACTTCTGTTTGGTAGCGACTTCTATATTTATGAGGAGGACAGGGACATTGTCCTAAAGTTATGTAACTACATGGTACGGGATTTTGCAAGCTGCAGGGAACAGGGCATCGACCCGGACAAAGGAATCCTCCTTTCGGGTCCAGTGGGCTGTGGAAAGACAAGCTTGATGAAACTCTTACGTTATCTCGTTCCCCACCGTAGGCCCTATGAAATCATTCCGGCCCGCAATGTGGCTTTCGGGTTCAACCATTTCGGTTTCAAAATCATCGAGGACTATGGCAACGGTCGTTTCTATTGTTTCGATGACTTAGGTGTAGAGCCCATAGGCAGGCATTTCGGGAAGGACTGTAATGTCATGGGCGAGGTGATCCTGTCCCGGTACGAGCTATTCCTACAGTCCGGAATTCCGACGCATGGAACCACGAACCTGAATGCCAAAGAGCTGGAGGAACTTTATGGGAATCGGGTACGTAGCAGAATGCGCAAAATGTTCAACTTGCTGGCCTTCGATAAGGAAACCAAGGACAAACGGTGAGCGAGTCCTGATTTTAATAAAAAATAACTGCAATATCATGAAACTAAAAACAAATAGAAAATGAAAATAGCGAGCATCAACATCCAAAACCTCTTCCACCGGGACAAAAACCTGATTCAATCCGGCCGGAACAAATGTGCAACGGATTGGGTCGTCGAACTGGACGCACTTATGCGGGGCGATTTCAAGACCGAAAGGGATACCGAACGCATCCGGGAACTCTCCTTCCTCTTGGGGTTTGAACGCACCGAACCAAATGCTTATGGCATCCTTCGAAAACGCAATGGTGGCCTTTACCTAAAGGAATGTAATTCTTCCCATGAGGAACTGGCCTCGGAACGGACCCAATGGCGGGGATGGATACCATTAAGCACCTTGCCCATTTTGAACGCTTCCATACGGAACAAGGCCCAATTGATTGCAGGGGCCGACCCCGATATTTTGATCTGCCAGGAAGTAGAGGACAAAGCTGCCTTGGATCTTTTCAACAACAGCTACCTTCCCGAATTTGGCATCCGCCCGTTTGACCGGACACTGGTGCTGGAGGGGAACGATGATCGTGGATTGGGTATGGGCATCATGGCCAAGAACGGGTACCGCCTTGATACCGTAAAAAGCCATGCCACGGAAAAGGATACGGCGGGTGGACCATTGTTCGAGACCGATTGCCAAGAGTATTTTTTAATGACCCCAAAGGTAAAATACGTCCGAGTCATTTCCGTTCAATTTTCAAAAGAGGACGAAATACTGCGCAAACGGCAGGCTGAAGCGGTAGCAAGTATCTACGAGGCCAAAATTGACGATGGTGAGGAGCACATCGTAATATGTGGCACGCTTAACGATGCCTGCTATAGCGATAGCCTATCGCCCCTGATACGTGATACCGACCTTAAGGATTGTTCCAAGCATCCCAGTTTTAATGTGGATATAGACCATGGAAGGGATGCTAGCTATTTTCGGATGGGGGCCTACCAAAAGGGTGTCAATATTCGGCAAAAGGACTACGTATTACTGTCCCCAAAACTCTTTAAAGGGTTGACGGAATCTGGGCTGAACCGAAGGGGAATGTGGCCCGAACGCCGTGCCAAATGGTCCCTGTACCCCTCGGTCCAAAAGAGGGAACAGGCCGCTAGCCAACATCCGTTACTATGGGCCGACATTAAAATTTAAGGGCATGGCTGTACATCTTCCATATAATCTCAGCAAAAACGGTTTCGATGGGTCCAACAGCACGGAGGACCAAATCATAACCGAGGAGCTTACCGACCTTTGTGACTATATACGACTCTATTTTCACCCGCCCCGTCACCACCTCAATAAAAGGCAGAGCAGTTATGGCCTAAAACATAAGGTCGAAAGAAAATTCGGTCGCTACGTATCAAACGGGGAGGTGATTGCGGCCATGCTGCTATGTGGCTATTCCTATAAGATTGTGGATGGGCTCAACTGTATTTTCAATATGGATACCTGGCGGTAGAAAAGCTAAATTTTGGTTTGAGCCGTGTACTTGCACATTAGAGGCACCTATATAATTTAGCGCTGTTTCACCCAGTCCTGTGTCAATAAAGGTAGTCTTCGGCTCCGTCGGTACTGAAGCCGTTACCATTCCAACGAAAACTGGGATGCCAATCGCCTTCCTTTATCCGATCTTCCCTTAGTGCCAGGGCGGTATTTAACGCCATTTGCTCCTCTTCCGTAAATCGGATACCTGATAACGTTTTTATAATAATCACAGCCAATAACGCATCCTCCCTGTTGAACATATCGGTCATATCACATCCCGTCCGCTCTCGCAGTATTTCCCTCGTCGTATCGATATCGGCATCATCCAAACTTTCATAGATGGCGTTGATGATTTCCGGGGTCTCCTCTAGTAGCTTCTGGAAGTATTCCTCAAGTTGTTTCCGATTCATAATCCCAGTCTGTACTATAAATATAGGAAATAATTATAATTCATTGGAGTCTAGGATTATAAAAGCCATTAACATACTACCCATCCATTTTATTTCTGCCAATAAGCCTAGTACTCAAGTCTAGGTCAAAATTTTGCAACTTATTGACCTTCTGGTGAAGCCTACAATTCAAATAGCCTTTTCAATCTTCATGAAGAAAAATATCCTAAATTTTTAAAAAAATCAGGTCAGATAATCAGAACTCTTTTCGACAGAAAGTACAGGAAAGTTCCCTAGGCTCTATTTAATATATTTGATTATCAACTAAACCGATAGTCATGGTACTTATAGAGAATTATTCTTACGCAATTCTTGCGTTCATAGTTTGTATGACTTGTTGGGGTTCTTGGGCAAATACCCAGAAAATGGCAAAAGGCCTTCGCTTTGAACTTTACTATTGGGATTTCATTCTAGGTATAATGATAACCGCTTTTCTGGCAGCGGTAACATTAGGATCATTAGGTAGTGACGGCAGAACTTTTTGGGATGATTTTGGGCAGGCAACAATTTTAAGTATTACAATGGCAATTGCAGGAGGGGTAGTTTGGAACCTAGGTAATTTACTTCTTGTCGCCGGTATTTCCCTAACAGGCTTAGCAGTAGCTTTTCCAATCGGCGGTGGAATCGCATGGGTATTGGGTATTGTGTATAATCTGTTCTTGGAAATTAATGATAAAGGGTACATTGAAGGAAACCCTTATTTTCTTTTGATTGGGGTGTTATTAGTTGTTTTGGCTATATATTTTTCAGGTAAAGCTTATAAAAAACTTGAAGGACCTAATTCCAAAGAATCCAATAAAGGAATTTTAGTTTCGGTCATTGCTGGTATTTTAATCGCTTTCTTTTACGGGTTCGTTGTACAGTCCATGGACAACGATTTTGTGTCCGGAGGTATGGGGACGTTAACTCCATTCACAGCTGTCTTCTTTTTTTCAATCGGTGCGCTGTTGTGTACGATTATTGTTAATCCACTATTTATGAGGTATCCTCTGGAAGGCAACCCTCTTACAATAAAAGACTTTTTCAATGTTAGTGCAAAAAACCATATCGCAGGTTATGTAGGTGGTTTTATTTGGATGGGAGGAATGGTATTAAGCTTTATGGCCGTCGGGGCCGGTAGCCCTGCTATTTCTTATGCTCTTAGCAATGCCGCACCATTGGTAGCGGCTATATGGGGTGTTTTTATTTGGAAGGAATTTAAGAGTTCAGGAAAAGATACTAATTGGCTCCTAACGGGCATGTTTGTTTTTTACTTAATTGGGCTCATATTTATTGTTTGGTCAAAAATATAATCATGGATAAAAAACTGAAACTTGCCGTGATTGGAACTGGCTTTTGGGCAGATTTTCAAATCAATGCATGGAAAGAATTTAAAGAGGTTGAAATTATAGCCGTTTGTGATACTGATGAAGATAGAGCCCAAAAAGCTGCCAAGAAACATGGTATTCCGGGTGTTTATACGGACATCGATAAGCTTCTAGCCTTTGAATCAATAGATTTTGTTGATATTATTAGTAGTGTAGGTTCCCATTATGAGCTGGTCATGAAGGCTGCCAATGCTGGCTTGAATACAATATGTCAGAAACCAATGTCAGGAAATTTTGAGGAATGCAAAGAAATGGTCGAAACTTGTCGAAATCAAGGTGTCAAATTTTTTATCCACGAAAATTTTAGATGGCAAGGGCCTATAAGAGCTTGTAAAGAAGTATTGCAACAAGGGGCAATCGGGAAACCATTTCGAGCTAAAGTTTCATTTTGTTCAGGCTTCCCAGTATTTGACAATCAGCCTAGCCTTAAAGAGTTAGAACGATTTATAATTATGGATTTAGGGGTCCACCTACTTGATGTTACACGTTTTTTATTTGGCGAAATGAAAAGGGTTTATTGTCAAACCCAAAAAATAAATAAAGGCATTAAAGGTGAAGATGTGGCCAATATTTTGCTTACAGCTGATAATGGACTTGTTTGTTTTGTTGAAATCTCATACGCTTCAAATCTGGAAAAAGAAACTTTTCCTGAGACATTACTATTAATAGAAGGCGATAAGGGTTCCGTAAAAGTTGATTTGGATCATCGCATTACATTGACACAAAAAGCCAAGGGGACTACTACAAAAAAAGTCGATTCCCAAATTTACAGTTGGAGCGATCCGGCCTACGCACTTGTGCATTCCTCCATTGTGGAATGCAATAAAAGCATATTGCTGGACCTAATGGATAAAAAACAAGCAGAAAACACAGGACAGGACAATCTAAAGACTATGGAATTAGTATTTCTTTCCTACCAGTCAGCAAAAACTCACCAAGTATCGGAAACTTTATTATGAACAGACTTAAAGCCATTTATTGGATAGAGACAGATTTCCCTTTGGATAAAGCCGTAAAGATAATGGCGGGTGAACAATCCACAGGGACTTTTGTTAAAACTCCCGGTGAAAGTGCAGAATTAGTTGAACGATATTCAGCCAAAATTGAAAGTATTGAGCTGCTTGATGAGGTCGGTAAGCCTTCTCTCTGCAATAGTAAAAAAATGAATGGACCAATCAAGCAAGCCCGTGTAGCACTTAGTTGGTCAATAGATAATGTAGGCTTTAATATACCCATTTTGTTAGCAACAGTAGCAGGTAACTTATTCGAGTTAGCGCCATTTTCTGGATTGAAATTACTGGACTTGGAGTTTCCCGATAGTTATTCAAAACATTACACAGGGCCTAAACATGGTATAAACGGAACCTACCAGAAAATTGGTTTAAAAAAAGGAATACCTATTATTGGTACTATAATCAAGCCCAGTGTTGGTTTAGGCTCAGAAGCTACGGCAAAACAAGTTAAATTACTTATTGAAGGTGGGCTTGATTTTATTAAAGATGATGAGCTAATGGGTTCTACACAAAATAATTCTTTTGAGAATAGGGTAGACGCTTGTATGGATGTAATTAACCATTATGCTCAAACAACTGGCAAGAAACCGATGTATGCATTTAATATTAGTGGGACTACAGAAGAGATGTTAAAGCGACATGATTACGTTCTGGAAAAAGGCGGAAGCTGTATAATGATAAACTTGCTTTGGGCCGGATTGAGTAGCATCGAGCAAATTTCAAGACATAGTCAATTACCTATTCATGGACATCGCAACGGTTGGGGTATTTTTTCAAGAAACTCGGCGGTGGGAATTTCGTATACCGCCATGTCGAAAATATGGAGATTGGCGGGAGTCGATCATTTACATACCAATGGACTTAGAAATAAATTTTGCGAAACGGATGAATCTGTAATTACCTCTATCAAAGCCTGTCAAACGCCCCTTTGGAGCCATAATGATAGAGCTATACCCGTCATTTCTTCAGGTCAGTGGGCTGGTCAAGCCTTTGATACGTATGAAGCAATTGGTAATTCAGATTTGATGTATCTATGTGGAGGAGGAATAATGGGCCACCCTCATGGAATCAGAGCAGGGATTGATAGTGTAAGAGATGCCTGGCAAGCTGCTTTGGACGGTCTTCAGGTGGAAGCTGCCAGAAAAAAGTATAATTCAGTAGATCAAGCGTTTAAGTTTTTTGGATGAATACAGAAAGAAACATACTACTCAGTTATTACGGAGATGATTTCACGGGATCGGCAGATGTTTTGGAGTCTTTAAGCCTAATGGGCATACCTACTGTCCTTTTCTTAGAAGCACCTTCATCGACAACAATCAAAAATTTTAATTGGAAATGTAGTGAAATAGGAGAAAACGATAAAATTGCTTTTGGAGTAGCGGGTATATCCAGAAGTTTGAACGTCTCTGAAATGCTAGAAGAACTAGATCCCATTTTCAATCAAATAAGTAAAATCCCCAGCAGATTTTTTCATTATAAGATTTGTTCAACTCTCGATAGTTCTCCTGAAGTAGGAAATATTGGAACCGCTTTGGAGTTGGCTGAAAAGTATTTTCCATCTGCATTCATACCAATGGTAGTTGGCCTTCCAGCGTTAAACAGGTTTGTGGTTTTTGGAAATTTGTTTGCCCGTATCGATAAGGAAACCTATCGGCTCGATCGACACCCAGTGATGTCGAAACATCCAATTACACCCATGTCGGAGAGTGATATCCGACTACATCTAGCGAAACAAACGGACCGGAAAATGGGACTTGTCGATTATCTTGCATTAGAGCGGTTGAAGCATCTTTCAGTAAAAGATATTATTCGCCCAGTACCGGATAATAGGAAAGCTCCCTTAATTCTGTTCGACACCCTGGTTGATAAAAACTTATCTGATATTGGTAAATGGATAGGAACCAATAGCCAATCGAGCCATCAATTATTATTAGGCTCATCGGCCATCGAATATGCTTTGGGTAATGCCCATAGTAACAAAACTTTATTAAAGAATGAGACGATGGAAATAAGTCCGACATTAATAGTTGCGGGGAGCTGTTCTCAAACAACTGCGGATCAGCTGAATTATGTGGCCAATTTAGGTCACGTAATGATACCTCTTAATGTTGCAAAGTTATTTGAGAAAGATCAGGGAAACTTTCATGTAAATGAAATCATTGAGAATGCGATTGAAAACTTGAATACAGGTAAGAATGTAGCTATTTATTCCGCGATGGGTCCCAAAGATCCCATGATGCTAACAATTGATAAAAGTGAGCAGGCAAGCCAACCCCATCGCATAGCAACTAGTCAGGCTAAGATTACTAAAAGTATTATCAATAGATTTCCTTTAAAACGGCTTGTTACGGCCGGGGGGGATACATCTGGGTATATTTTAAAAGAATTAGAGATTAAGGCACTGGAATTTAAGAATGTGATTGCTGTTGGAGCACCATTGTGTATTGCCCATTCCGACATTCCCGCCGTAGACGGTCTCGAAATAGCGGTTAAAGGGGGGCAGAATGGTACTGTTAAGTATTTCGAATTTGCACAAAAAGGTGGAATTAATTAGTCAGAATTTAATTAAATAATAATCAACATGGAACTTAAAAAGATAAAAGTCACATTAATCGGAGCTGGCGGAAAGATGGGTTATCGACTATCTAATAATTTAAAAGATAACTTAAACTATGAAACTTTTTACCTAGAAGTAAGCGAAATAGGACTAGAGAGAATGAAAGGTCTTAAAATTCATCCTTCTGTAGATACCCAATGCATTCCCAATTCCGATATCGTTATTTACGCTGTCCCAGATATATCCATTGGAAAAGTAACGGAGCAATATGTGCCAATGATGAAAAAAGGTGCCATAGCTATTTTTCTTGACCCTGCCGCACCATTAGCGGGTCATCTCCCGGATAGAGTT
The DNA here is from genome assembly GCA_963793365.1 of uncultured Flavobacteriaceae bacterium. GTDB lineage: Bacteria > Bacteroidota > Bacteroidia > Flavobacteriales > Flavobacteriaceae > Maribacter. The sequence continues at coordinate 507,364 of CAWBZP010000008.1, forward strand.
GATATTTCTTTCTTTGCGTCTCATCCTTGCCATCCGTCAGTATTTAATTGGGAACCACTAGAAACTGACCATTATGATTATTTTGGTGGTATAGGTGCCAAACAGAGCATTGTGTGCGCACTTATTCAAGGGCCGGAAGAACATTATTTCATAGGGGAAGAGCTTGCCAAAGTAATCTACGGACCGGTTAATAAATCAATTAAAGTAACTATTGAGCAGATGGGAATCCTTGAACCGGCTCTATCAGAAACCTTTTGCGGGGCAATGATTACTGTAATAAAGGAAGGAGCTGAGGTGGCGGTTGAGAAAGGTGTACCAAGAGAAGCAGTGTACGAATTTTTAAAAGGTCATATAAATATTGAGTTAGCACTTCTTTTTAATGAATTACCAGGTGGAAAATTTTCGGATGCGGCAATCAAGGCAATTGAAATTGGGAAGGATAAAATCTTCAAAACAGGCTGGCAAGAAATTTTTGAACCTGAATCCGTTAAAGAACAAATACAAGCAATTACGAAATGAAACAAATAACATACACCTTTCTAATACTATTAGTAACTGCTTGTGGGTCTTTTCAATCTGAAGAAATTACAGCGGAGGTTGAGCAATGGCAAACCCATGAAATAACGCTTACCACAAAGCAACAATTTACTAATCCATATACTGATGTGGAATTGTATGCTGAATTTATTGATGATACTGGGGACACGTTGGTAAGACCTGGCTTTTGGTTTCGTGATAATATTTGGAAAATTCGATTTGCACCGCCTGCTGAGAATAAAAGCTATACGTGGCAGACATTTACCAATATTCCTACAGAAGGCTTGGAAGGGAAAAGAGGAAAAATACAGTCTTTACCATACAGCGGTACCAATAAATTACTAAAAAGGGGTTTTTTAGCCATGTCTCCGGGTAAAAGAAACGTTGTTCATTCCGACGGTACTCCCTTTTTAATGATTGGGGATACACCGTGGGCACTACCCTTCCGGGGGACATCAAAAACGGTGACGATCTATGCAAAAGATCGACATTCAAAAGGCTATAACACCGCTCTTTTGATGTCGGTACAGCCGGACCAATTAGCGGAAGGCCCTGATAGTCGTGAAGCCGATTACGGATTTGGAAAAGCTTTTTTCGACCTTGAAAATGGGCACCTAAATCAATTAAATCCTTTTTACTTTAATGAACTGGACTCACTAATCGGGATTCTTCACGATTACGAAATAGTTCCTGTTCTTCAACCCGTATTTCAAGGATTTGGATGGAAGGGACAGGAAGCTCTAGGAAGAAGCGCCGTACCAGAAGAATATGTTCGCTATTCCAAATATTTATTGGCAAGATATGGTTCAGCACCTGTAATGTATCTTATTTCTGCCGATGGAACTGGTAAAGAAAAAGGCATAAAAGAAACTGGAGAAATGCTCGCCAAGTGGGACTGTTATGATCAGCCAAGGGGCCTTCATTATTCTCCTGCAGATGATTATGTTCCCGATTGGTTCAAGGGCAACCCAGATGATTATTATAGACATTTAAATAAATCCTATCAAAACGAGCCTTGGCTGGATTTTCAATGGTGCCAAACAGGTCATGGATATGAGCATTTACTCCACAAAGTGGAAAAGATGTATTACAACAAACCTACCAAGGCCGTTGCCAACGGGGAACCAACATATGAACGCATTGGTAGCCCTGATAAAGCAACAGGTTGGTGGCAAGGGCACGAGGCTTGGTCCCAATTGATGTCTGGGGGTACCATGGGGGTAGTATATGGTGCGGCTGGGGTATGGAATTGGAAACTGCGCTCGGAAGAACCAGGTTTTGCGGATTGGTCCACGACCAATTCATCGGCTATGGAAGCGATTGAGTTTGAAGGTAGCATATATCCGGGCTTATTGGGTAAAGGCCTAAAAGGTTACGATATAGTTGACATGGAAATCGGCCATCATCTTACCAACAATCACAAATTACTTTATAAGCAAGATAGTTTCTATGCAAGTTATCTTTCTGATGGGGGCGAAATTACAGTAAGGAACTTGAAGAAAGGACTTCCCGTAAGGTTTTACAATCCTAAAACAGGGGATTTTATTGAATCCGAAAAAGTTACTTCAGTAGAACAAAGCTTTATGGCCCCTGATACGAATCCTTGGGTTTTACTGATTGGTGAACGAACGTATAATTAATGATGACAAGGGAACTAAAGGCAGGAAGTTTAAACATCCTTTATGAGAATGGGTTTCTCAGGTATATAAGACTTGGAGAGACCGAGGTTTTAAGGTTGATATATTATGCCGTTAGGGACCATAACTGGGGTAGCGTGCCAAAACTTATTTTAAATGAAAAAATAGAGGAACATTCAGAAAGTTTTGAAATTAATTATACGGCAAAATTTAAAAGTGATGGTATAGATTTCCTTGCTGATTGTCAAATTATAGGTACGGCTCAAAATGAAATTTCGTTTAATTTCAAGGGTGAGGCACGGAATTCCTTTAAAAAAAATAGGATTGGTTTACTAGTTCATCATCCCATTCCAACATGTATAGGAGCCCCTGTAAAAATCATCCATACAAATGGGAGCATATCAAACACAAAATTCCCTTCAGAAATAAGTCCTGATCAACCTTTTATGGAAATACGAAAAATGTCTTGGGAACCTCGGAAGGGTTGTCGTGCCAAACTGAGTTTCGAAGGCGATATTTTCGAAACTGAAGATCAACGGAATTGGACTGATGCGTCTTTTAAAACCTATAGCACACCATTATCCGAACCTTTCCCTATTAAGGTTAAAGCAGGGGAATTGGTTACTCAGAAAATTACTTTTCAAGCAGACATTCCCAAGGGTTTTGACCAAAAACCAGATTTGGAAGACTATAAAATTATAGTAAGGAATACGGTTCCGTTCCCTAGAATAGGAACAGAAATTAAAAATATTCCGAGCAATCAATTGAAGGATCAACTCAAGATATCAGGCATATCCTTTGTAAGGGTAGCTTTGGAAATTGATAAGGATATATCACAGACGCTGAGTATTTTGAATAGTATCAAACCATTGAATATTGATGTTGAACTGGCAATTTTTACGGACGATGCTGATTTTGTGGATAAATTAAAACCTATAAGAGAAAGTCTTTCCATGGTAAGGACAATACTTCTTTTACCTGATCAACGAAAGACAACATTGGATACCGTAATAAAACAGGTCCCCAGATTACGCGAGCTTTTTAAAAATGTGCATTTTTTTGGAGGTACTGATGCTTTTTTTGCAGAATTGAACCGACAGCCTATTTTAAGCTCTTATTTGGACGGTATTACGTATTCTATAAATCCCCAAGTACATGCGTTTGATAATGCATCCCTAATCGAAACCTTAGAAGCGCAATCCTTTACTGTTGATTCGGCAAAGAGGCTTTTCCCTGATAAAAGAATCAGGATTTCACCGATTACGTTGCGAATGCGATGGAACCCCAATAGCACGGATGCTACAATTCCTTTTCGCCAACCATTGAATCTGGAGGACCCTAGGCAATATTCATTTTTTGGGGCCTGTTGGTGGCTCATTTCCTTAAAATATTTAGCTGAATCTCAAATAGATGGTGTAACCTACTTCCAGTTAGTAGGTGAAAATGGTTTAGTAATGGAGAAAAAAAGTATAAGAAATGTTCTTGATTTTTCCCCTATTTTTAAATTAATGCAAGAAGTCAATGTTTTTAAAGAGGCACGTGTAAGGGTTTCCTCCAGTAGTAGACCGTTGTCTCTGAACACCATAATCCTCGAGAGCAAGGATAAAAGTGTATGTATGGCCGTGAACTGGACAAATGAAACCATAACAGCTTGTTTTCCACAAGGCTTTCGGCCCATAAAGTATTGTCAGGGTTTTGATGAATTAAAAGGTACTTTTAAGTGGAATCCTTGGACCAATTCATTTAGTTCAGTTAAAAGCTTACCGAAAAATAGTCTAACGGTTTTGGAAAAAATAAATTAATAAAAATCTGGGAATGGCCCTCCAAACAATAATGGTCCTAGGTATATAAAATTATTTTTATAGTGGTGATGGAAGAATGATATGAAAAATAAAATGGATAAAATTATCGAAGATTCGATGCTGACAAAACATCAGCAATTGGTTAATTTAATCAAAGATGAAATCCAAAATGGAAAATATAATGCCGGTGATAGAATTCCCTCCATCAATGAAACAAGTTTCGATTATCTAATTTCAAAAGATACTGTAGAAAAGGCTTACAATCATCTTAAAGAAATCGGCGTTCTAACAAGTGTTAGGGGGAAAGGTTTTTACGTCAGCAAATTACAAAGTAATTCCTATACTCCAAAAGCCCTTTTGCTATTCAATAAACTTAATCCTTACAAAAGAATCATTTATTATTCGATCATCGAAGCAACTAAAGGTGCTGTAATAATTGATATTGACGTACACCATTGTAATCTTTTTGTTTTTGAAGAGCTGTTGAACAAGAATCTAGATAAGTTCGATTATTTTGTTGTTGCCCCTTATTTTTTTGACAATAACTTTAATTGTATTAACGGATATGAACAAATCAAAAGAATTCCTAAAGAAAAACTGATAATCTTAGATCGGAAGCTGACCGATCATAAAATTACCTTTCCAGGTATTTATCAGGATTTTGAAGAGGATATTTTTTTATCCTTGAACCAAGAAATTGAACTGTTAAAGAAGTATAATTTCTTAAAGCTGATTTTTCCAAAAGACAGAATGTATCCACCAGAAATGGTAAAGGGGTTTAAAAGGTTTTGTATCCTCAATGATTTCAATAGCACAGTCATCGATGGCATAGATGATCAAGACCTGCTAAAAAAAGGTGATGTATATATTGTGATTGCTGAAACCGATTTGATTTTCATCGTTAAGAAGTGTCGTGAACAAAAGTTTAAATTGGGAAGGGATATAGGTCTAATTGCGTTTAATGACACTCCTCTAAAGGAGTTACTCGAAGAGGGAATAACAACTATTTCAACGGACTTTAAATTTATGGGAGATTTCATTGGTAAACTTTTAACCAAAAAAATCCCAATGCAATCGGTAAAGAAATCAGCTAAAATGGTTGTTAGAAATAGTTTGTAAAGACATAGTATCCAATCAATTATAAATAAAATAAAAGGCGGAATGTAAACTATTGGTGACAAAACCTAATGGAATAAAAGTATGGCGATGAGTTTTGATTCAGATTATCCTTCGGTCTACGATTTAAGGACCAAGGCCAAGGCACGCATTCCCAAGTTCGCATTCGAATATTTGGATGGCGGTTGCAATGAGGATGTAAGTATCGGACGAAATACCTCCGAAATACGGAAAGTACAACTGCAGCCCAGATATTTACGGAATTATGGTGCCAGCTCCATAAAGACCAAGATAATGGGGATGGAGTTCGATGCCCCTTTCGGTATTGCCCCAGTGGGACTTCAAGGACTCATGTGGCCCAATACGCCAGCAATTTTAGCAGAGGCGGCCTTCAATCATAATATTCCATTTATCCTTAGTACGGTGACCACTATGGATATAGAAAAGGCAAGCGAACTGACCGAGGGAAATGCTTGGTTTCAATTATACAATCCAGTAGACGATGCCATACGTGATAGTATTATCGACCGTGCAGAAGCTTCGGGATGCCCAGTTTTGGTATTACTTTGCGATGTACCCACTTTTGGATATAGGCCAAGAGATTTTAGAAACGGACTGGCACTACCCCCAAAGATGACGCTTGCTAATATCTTACAAATCTTGGGGAAACCAACGTGGGCCTACAATACCCTAAAATACGGTCAACCTACATTCGAAACGCTGAAGCCATATACTCCAGAAGGATTGAACTTAAAGCAATTGGGGGCTTTTATGGACAAAACATTTTCAGGTCGCTTGAACGAGGAAAAAATAAAACCGATCCGGGATAAATGGAAGGGAAAGCTGGTCTTGAAAGGCGTGGCTTCAGAACAGGATACCCAAGATGCCATACGCATGGGCTTTGATGGTATCATTGTTTCCAATCATGGTGGCAGACAATTGGATGCAGCGCAATCTACTATTAATTCTTTACAGGAAATCGCTGCAAAGTATAGTGACCAGATAGAAATCATGATGGACAGTGGCTTGCGCTTAGGCCCCGATATTGCTCGTGCCATGGCAAGTGGTGCCAAATTTACCTTTATGGGACGTTCTTTCGTATATGGTACCGGAGCTTTGGGCAAGAAGGGAGGAGATCATACCATTGGCATGCTTAAAACACAATTTAAACAAGTGATGGACCAACTCTGCTGCGAAAATGTAGAAGAATTGAGAAAGCACCTTATCCCATAAATTACTGTTGATTAAAAAGTAAAAAAAATTATACATAATCTAATTAAAATAAAATGATAAAAATATTAGCGAAAATGATAGATCATTCTATTCTTCATCCAATGTATGGCAAGAAGGATTTGAAAGAAGGATGTGAGGTTGCACAAAAATATAATGTTGCCTCGGTCTGTGTAAAACCATATATGGTATCAGATGCTATAAATTATTTAAAAGGAACGGATGTAAAAGTAGGATGTGTTGTTGGATTCCCTGCAGGAAATTCTTCAATTGCGTCTAAGACTTTCGAAGCTCTAGAAGCATGCAAGGAGGGAGCGACTGAAATCGATATGGTGATTAATGTGGCCAAGGCATTGGAAGGGGAATGGGATTATGTAAGTAAGGAGATAAAAGCGGTTACAGAAGCCTGTCATGAGTATGGGGCAATAATTAAGGTCATCTTTGAAACGGATTATGTCCATCAAGATGATAATATTATAAAATTGTGCGAAATCTGTACAGATATAGGGGTCGATTATGTCAAAACATCAACTGGTTTTGGTTTTGTTAAAGGGGAAGATGGAAAATTCACATATTCAGGAGCAACCATACCCCATTTGACCTTAATGAAAAATAATATTGGGCCCAATGTAAAATTAAAAGCTTCCGGCGGTTTACGAACTTTGGATCACTTGTTGGTAGCAAAAGAGATAGGTTGCTCTCGATGTGGCGCCACGGCTACGGAGACAATTATGGAAGAGGCCATAAAGCGATTTCAAAGTTAAAATCACAAGTATAATTAAAAAGTTAGTAAATGTTCATTATTGATTCTTATGGTCTTGCGGTCATTTTTTGTATTGTAACCATGTTAGGATGGGGCTCCTGGGCCAATACGTTAAAGCTGTCTTCAAAAGAATGGGAATTTCCTTTATATTACTGGGATTTTTCAATTGGCTTAGTATTTACTTCCTTGTTGTTGGGTCTAACAATGGGCAGTAATGGTGAAGCAGGTAGAGGTTTTTTGACCGATTTGAGTCAAGCGGAAAATTCTGCAATTTTAGCTGCTTTAATTGGGGGAATCATATTTAACCTCTCTAACTTACTAATAGTTGCTGCAACCGCTATCGCTGGCATGTCCGTAGCATTCCCTATAGCAGTTGGTCTTGCGTTGGTCATAGGAGTACTGGTGAATTATATTGCTGATCCGATTGGCAATCCATATTTACTTTTTGGAGGACTACTTTTAGTTGTTCTTGCTATTTTATTTAATGCAAAGGCATATGGAAAACTTCCTTCTAGCGGAGGAAATAATAAAAAAAAGGGAGTAATACTTTCAATTTTTTCAGGGATTCTAATGGGATTTTTCTATCGATTTGTAGCTGAATCGATGATCTTAGATTTTAGTAATCCTGAAAATGGCTTGCTTACTTCGTATTCGGCAATGTTTGTTTTCACCCTGGGAATCATGTTGTCAAACTTTCTTTTTAATACTTATTTTATGTTAAGGCCAGTCACCGGAAAAGCGGTGAATTATGTGGATTACTTCAAATTAGGTACACCCAAATTACATCTTATTGGAATTTTGGGTGGGTTCATTTTTTGTATAGCGATGGAGTTCAACCTAATTGCTTCGGAAAAGGCTGGTTTTGCCATTTCATACGGTTTAGGACAAGGAGCAACAATGGTATCAGCGGCATGGGGTGTTTTTGTTTGGAAAGAATTTTCAACCGCGAAAGGCAAAGCAAATAAACTATTAAGCGCAATGTTTACTTGTTTCATAATTGGGTTGGTAATGATTGTTTTTTCTCGTTTAAATTAAACAATATGAATAAAAAAATTGTTGTAATTGGAAGTTCGAATATAGATCTAATTATGAAAATGGAGCGACTGCCGTCTGTAGGGGAAACTATAACGGACGCCACTTTTATGCAAGTCTACGGTGGAAAAGGAGCAAATCAGGCAGTTGCGGCATCACGTGCAGGTGCTAATGTGTCATTCATCAATTGTGTTGGAAATGACGCGCATACCCCTCAGATGGTCGAAAATTTCACACACGAAGGTATTGATTCTCAATTTATTTTTAAGAATGAAGAGATGGTAAGCGGGCATGCTTTAGTGATGATAGGCTCTTCCGGAAAAAACTATTTATCCGTAGCACCTGGAGCCAACTATGCCTTGAAGCCCGAACATATAGACCTAGCCAAAAACGAAATATTAGGTGCTGCCTTGGTAATTATGCAGAATGAGATTCTTACCGAAACAATAGTACATGCCTTGAATGTTGCAGAGCAGGCAAATATTCCTGTTATGTGGAATTTTGCTCCGGCCAAAAAATTTAATCCAGAAATTTGCTCCAAAATAAAAATACTGGTGGTGAATGAGACAGAAGCTTCGTTTATGACTAAGGTGTCGGTAACCAATCACGAGACGGGTAAAATCGCAATAAAAAAACTACTTGATTTAGGTCCAAAACTGGTTATACTTACTCTTGGCGCAGATGGCGTGCTCTACAGTGACGGCGGGAATATAGAACATCATCCAGCACTAGAGGTAGAAGCATTGGATACTACTGCCGCCGGCGATGTTTTTTGTGGGAGTTTCGCGGTGGCCCTGGTCGAGGGACAATCACTAAAGGATGCCATAAAATTTGCCACCGCAGCTTCAGCAATAGCTGTCACTAAAATTGGAGCACAGCCATCTATACCCTTTAGAAAAGAGATTAATGCTTTTTTTAAAGCCAATTATTCAACCCACTAGTTAAGCTTAAATTTTTTAAAAGAAACTCCATATACTTTTAAAGTATACATTAGATCAAAAAATCCTTGGAAAAATAAAATGCTGAAGCTTAATTTTTTTTGTTAAGCATTTTCAAAGTATCGTAGAAATCTTGATAAATTTCGGTTGCATTAATTTCTGAATAGAACGTGATTTCACGATTTCCACTATCCTTAGAAGTCCTTACGGTTTTTGTTTTGGCCAACTTTGGGTGAATAAAAGCACTAATCAAAGCTAAATCCCACAAAACACGATTTTTTCTTCCTCCATCAATATGGTTATACCATCGGTCCAATAAAAATTTTCCTATGGGGTTATCGGAAATTTCATTTTCCATAAATTGCCTTTCAACTTTCATGAATTGAGCTACGGAAACAGGTAAAATATTCATTTCTACATCAGACTCAAGCAAATAATCCAAGGCATATTGATCCATTGCACAATTAAAATCATTTCGTTTTAATACGCCGGTATTGAAATCTATGGTAGTACCAAGCCAATAAATTTCAATATTGGAACTTATGGAAGGCTCTATAAATAATGCAGAAGCAATATTTGTCAACGCCCCTAAAACCAGAATAGGTAGTTTTTGATCATTTTTTAGTTGTTTTGCTTGCCGAATAATTTCAAAACTGGCCGCGGAATGCTGGGCACGATCGCCCCAATCATACATTCGGGCCGAACCTCCTCTGAACGTAGGTATGCTGATTCCCAATTCAGCCAATAATTGTTGGTTCAATCTATGGCTATTTTCCATTGTTTCCTCTACGGCCCAATGACTTGCTTGCCACTGCGCCGCATTGATGGCGGTTACTTCTATAGTAGGTTCCAAAAGAATCCTCGTCAATGCATAAAGGTCGTCTACTTCATTTCCGGTATCCGCATCAAGGATAACCTTGATCTGTGAAGCCAAAACGTTAATGCTGATTAAAAACAGGAAGATTATATGATTTTTTTGCATCAGTAGAAAGTTTTAATTGTTTAAAAATTATTGAGTGAAGTTAATTTTTTAGAATTGGTTATAAGTAGAATTCTGTTGCACTAAGGCTATTCTAAAATGTATTACCCTGTTTTTTCTAAAGTCTCCTGAAGGTATTGAGTTGGATTGGTACCGATAACTTTCTTAAACTGCTTATTAAAATTTGAAAGATTATTAAACCCGCTAGCGAAACATGCCCTAGTAACATCATGACTTCCTTCTCTGAGTAATCTACAGGCATTTGCAATCCTTACTTCAGTCAAATATCTGAAGTAAGTTTTTCTAGTATGGGCCTTAAAAAACCGACAAAAAGCAGCTTTAGAATGGTTGGTCAATCCTGCTACTTCATTTAAAGTAATGTTGTCATGAAAATTTCTTGAAGTATAAGTATAAACTTTATTTAATTTATTAAATGATTTTTCATCGGCATCAATAAAATAGGATACACGGTTGAATAAAATATATTCCTCAGATCTTGCTAAATTATCTAATATGGACAATAAGGATAAAATCGCATCGGAATCCTCTAATTGTCTAATTTCCATAAGTTTTTCACCTATTTTTTCCCGTGTTTCCCCAAAAAAACGTAATCCTTTAGCGGCTCTGTTTAAAAGAGTATTTATATGTTCAAATTCCTTTACTGAAAAAAAATCCCTTCCCAAGAATTCTCTTTTAAATTGAATCACTACTGCTTCAGGATTATCGTTGGGATTGTTTTCATAAAATTCTTTATCCGCTAAGCGGGTATGAGGTAGATTTTCGCCAAACATAATCAATTCGCCCTCCTCAATTCCTTCCACACTATTTCCAACAAAATCGTTTCCTTTACCTTTAATGGAATATAATATTTCTATTTCAGGGTGATAGTGCCATGGGGTATCCAACGACCTGTCCGTTTTAATGACGATGGAATTATCAGGTGGGGGCACGATTTTGAGAAATTTAGGTTTCAAAACACAAAATATTTTTAACAACTAGTAATATAATTTGTTGTAAAGATTGAATATTCATAAAACATTGAAATTCAAAATTTTCAAATTATAATAATTGTAGTTTATCTTAAATGTAGTAAAACCGATCGGGAAAACTTTCCTGTACTTTCTGTCAGAACAGCGTATATTTTTCGGCTTATTAATTAACTGAATAAGCTCAAAATAAGACAACACGGATTTAAAAAATCAATAAAAATTACTCATTTTTAGGGAAGGCTACATTTTTTAAAAATCTTAGAATTAATAAGAATTCTAGATGGGTTAATCGGCATGTTAAAAAATCAAATCTTCAATAATTAAGCCTTAAAAGGGATTAATCGTAAAAATTTGTAAAGATAAAATCAATATTTGTCAATTTAGATGAAGTTTCTAAGCCCTGAAGATATCTAAATTGCATATAGGAATAACCTAGATTTTAATGTCTAGAAAAAGTTGTGAGCAAAAAGTGTCATTTACTTTACGGACTAATTAAAACAACCTTTTAAATTAGAAAAAATGAAAATTAAACACACCATGAGTATATTGCTGTTTGTAGGTTTGGTACTCAATGTTACATCTCAAAATAAAGAAAAACTAACAGATCAACAAATAATTAATTTGTATAAGGGACTTCGAGTTGCTGATGTTAGCGATGGAATGGACATGATAGGATTAATGAATGTTGGTTTGGTCAACCAGGCTATTTCGCCACTATGGAGAGATATTGATAAATTTGAACACCAAATTACAGGAATTGCACTTACCGCTAAATATATTCCATCCCAAAAAAAACAAGTCCCGGAAAAAACGGATAGCGAATCGTATAAAAAATGGCGTGATATCTGGTATACTTATGATTCGGGGGAACCTTTCATTGAAGAAATAAAACCTGGAAATATAATCGTTATTGAAAATAATGGAGATGGAAAAACAGATACCGGAACGGTAGGTTCCTACAATAGCTTGATTTGGTTGTCCAAAGGCGCCTTGGGGATTGTTTCATCCGGGGGTATTCGTGATATAGATGAAGTAATAAAACAAAAGGTCCCGGTGTATACTGATTACAGTAATCGAGGGCGTGGCATTCGCCCTGGACGAAATATTTTGGAATCATACAACCAGCCTGTTGTAATCGGGGGAACACTGATTAATCCTGGAGATTTAATAATAGCTGATTCTGATGGCGTGATTGTTGTGCCTCGTGATAAAGTTGTTTTAGTTGCTGATGCAGCGCGCGAAGAATTAAACATCGATAAAGAAGTACGAAAAAAATTGTATGATGAACTAGGAATACCTTACGATTTTACAGTAGAATGATGCAATCAATTACCGGTAAAACGGAACTTACTTTATTTTTACTTTGTATTTCCCAAGCCGTTTTTTCGCAATTTATTGAAAGTTTCGAATCAAATAGTATAGACCCTGGGTGGGAAGTTTCTTCAGGTGATGGCAATGCTAAAATAAAATTTGAACGACATGATGGATTTGGTACAATTTCTATTGATGCCACTAATGATGATTTAAACATATGGTGGGCACTAATTAGGCTACAAGTACCTGAATTGGACATGGAAAAGTTAGTACAACCCAATTATGAATTAAGGGTTGAGGCTAAAATAAAAGTCAGTGATTCGCCCAGACGGGTAAATTTACATTTTAATCACACTCGCACTACGGACTTCCATTCCCATCTTAAAGAATATGATATTAGAGACTCGTCCAACTGGCATATTATCAGTATGACAACAAATGATTTTAAAGTAAGGAGAGAAGATCGAGTTAATGTTCAACTAGCTTTGATGGATTGGGGAACGGACAAATATACAGTCGATATTCAATACATTAAAGTTGATGTTGTAGATAAATATAGGGTAGATGCTGATTTAGGTAATCCTCAGGACTATCATCCGCCTGTCCCAAAATTGGAAACATTTACCAATTCAATAAAACTTGTGCAAAGTATTACCTTAGACAAACAATATCCTGATAAAAATTTTAACAATTGGTATGACCCACTATCAGCCGCAGGAAAATTATTGTCTGTAAATCAAAGCCAAATAGCTGTCTTAAAGGGAGATTTCACAAAATTCAAAAACCATCGGCCTAGCGGTTGGGGTGTGTTAAAAGTGCGACTTCACCATCTCGAGCACTCATCGGATTTTAAAAAGGATTTTGGTATTGTTCGCCTAGTTGAAATTATTGGTGGTCCTAAGGTCTGGAAGGAAGAGGAAATTACATATCAAAACTTTACTTCAGGAAAAGCCCCCGTTTTTAACGGTCAAATGATTATAGACGTAAATCCTGCCAACTCAATAAATGGAGAAGTTTATTTCACACTTTCAGAGGCCGTATTAAATCGACTTTTTTCTGGGGAAACGGAAGGTTTAGCTTTATTCCCTTTAGGTGCGATAACCGCTTCATTTTATTCAAGTAATTCAAAGTCTATTGATAATGCACCAGAAATTTACTTCAACACGAAATAAAACCACGAGAAGGCATCAAAATAGTTGATTAAAAACGAATTCTTTTCAACAAAATTTGTACATATTTCTAATAGGATTTTATTTAAGTGAGTTCTGTACTGGAATAAAATTCGAAGTTTGTCTACCTGTGCGTAAACTTGAATGCCAATTTAGATAGTACTTTATTTAACCAAAATGGAAATGAAGTTCTTCAAAATCTTTTCCTAAGGTTATTGCCTTTTAATTGCCTAGAAGCATTCAGAAATAATACATTGTTTCAAAACATCAGCAACTTCATTATAAAGCCTTGATGATATATTGGATATGTTTCACTTGCCCTATGCTAAAGGTCAGCGTGTGGAATATTTGAGAATGGAATCAGATTTTTTTTGACAAATCAAAAAGGTTTATGAACATATTGAAAGTACGAGTACTCAGTTTATCGAGAAAAATATTCATTCTAAAATCTAGATTTTTACTGATTAACATTTTATCTATTATTCAGGGATAAAACTGATAAATATTGCTTTAAGTTGCACATAAAATTATAATATGATAACTAATGCAAATATAAAATCAATATTCATCAATATGGATGAAGTATTTCATAACCAAACACAGTTAAATTAGTGTGATAATTATTACGGTTTGTGAAAAAGTATCAAAGGATAATTTTGATTGATTGAAAGTTAATAACGCAGCTATTTATCTATATGGAAATTATGGAAAGGATTTGTCAATCTAACCCAGAAAGCACTTACAGATATTATTGATCAATATGCTACCTAGAAATTTTTTTAAACAAAATTCACTACCGACTTGCCCTTTTTCTAAAGAGGCTTTGCGAATATGTAGTAATTCATGAAAACAAAAAACTAATCTAAAAGGATCAAACCAATGAATATTAAAAAAATTTCAGTTAAACTTACAAAGGGCGTTTTCCTTGGCTTTTTTATTTTGTGGCTGCAACCCATTTTGGCTATTTCCCATCCTCTTGAGCCTGACCCTTATTCTCATAACGTACTCCAGAGTCAGGTCTCTGGGACGGTAACAGACGAAGAAGGGGTTCCTTTATTGGGCGTGAATATTTTAGTGAAAGGGACCACAAATGGAACCCAAACGGATTTTGACGGAGCGTATTCCATTAATGCCGCAAGTGGAGACGTATTAGTCTTCAGCTATATAGGATACATAACTAAAGAGGTTGAAATTGAAGATGAAACCATAAATATTACATTAATCCCTGACTCCGGAACTTTGGATGAAGTTGTCGTGATTGGTTATGGTAGCCAAAGACGTGAGGCTGTAACAGGCGCAGTATCTACCGTAGACGGGGATTTGGTTACGGCAACACCTGTCCCAAGTTTTGCGGAAGCGCTGCAGGGGCGTGCTCCAGGAGTACAAGTAACAAATACTGGTTCACCAGGGACAATCCCAGCGGTTCGTATTCGGGGTATAGGATCAATCTCTTTTTCCCCTAACCCACTTTATGTTGTAGATGGTTTTCCTGTTGGGGGGCTTAACGATTTTGATAATAATGATATTGAATCCATATCAGTTTTAAAAGATGCCAGTGCATCTGCAATTTATGGTTCTCGAGCAGCCAATGGAGTAGTTATTGTGACAACTAAAAGGGGAGGTTTTAATAAAAAGTTGGAGGTTAATTTGAATACACAAACTGGTTTCGCCCAGGAATGGAATCGTTTGGACTTACTTAACAGAGAACAATATCTGCAATATGGCCGTGAAATGTTATCTAATAATGGGGATGAGTTCCCAAGCCGATGGAGCGAACTGAACACTCCTATATATGAGGGTGCCACACAGACTTATGCAGAAACAGACACAGATTATCAGGAAGAAGTTTTTAGGACCGCGCAAACGGGTACACATCACCTTGAACTTAGTGCCGGTACTGAAAACTCACGTTATTATGCTTCGTTTGGACATTTTTTACAAGAAGGAATAATGTTAGGGACAGAATATAAACGATCTAATGTAAGGTTTAACTCCGATCATAAACTTTTTGGAGATCGATTACGCATTGGGCAAAATTTGACCGTGGCCACAGGCTCTAGAGAAAATGAATCCAATACTGGAGGTAGAAGTCAAATACAAAATATCATTAGAGGTGTTCCATATATCCCCATATTAGATCCTACGTTAGTAGGTGGCTATCGTGCACCCGACAACTCAGACGGTTCGGACCCAACCAATCCGGTTAGAAATGCTATTCAAGACCGTAATTTGGATAATAACGTTCGCGTTCTTGGGACGGCTTATGCCGGAATAGAAATACTACCGGACTTAGAATACAAATTTACGGCTGGTATCGATTGGAACAACAATAGGAATCAAACAATAGAACCTATTTATTTTGACGGTAGAGGTGGACGTGAGTTCAAGTTTCTAGCGGATCAATCAACTTATTTTAAGGGAATTTACCTGTCTAACCAACTTAATTACAATAAAACTCTAGGAAAACACAATTTTGATATTGTAGCAATAGCAGAACGCCAAGATAGTAATTTTGAATTGGTTCGAGCGGAGGGGCAACGTAGTAGTAACGATTTGGATGTGCTTTCTGGATCTTCTGATCAAAGGGCACAAAGTTCAATTTCCGATAACACCATATTCTCTTATGTCGGAAGATTGAACTATGAGTACGACAATAAATATTTTTTGACTGCCTCTCTACGAAGAGACGGTTCTTCTAAATTTTCAGAGGGGTTTAAATATGCGACATTTCCAGGCCTTTCGGTAGGTTGGAATATTGCCGAAGAAAATTTTTTAGACAAAGTAGAATGGCTTTCAAGCCTCAAATTAAGGGGTAGCTGGGGTAAGGTTGGCTTTGAAGGTGTAGGGGATTATGCTGGTCAAGCAGGAATAAGTAACAATACTTCTGCACTTCTTGACGATGATGGGCAGCTCTTATTAGGTTCCTTTATTGATCAACTGGCAAATCCAGAATTAGAATGGGAGATTACAACAATGACGAATGTTGGTTTGGATATAGGAATATTTAACAACAGGTTACAATTCGTGGGTGAGTATTATTTCAGGGATACCGATAATCTTATTTTAGAGGTCCCTTTGCCTCCTTCTCAAGGTTTTTCTCAAAACACGATTGCCAACGTGGGTGCCATGGAAAATTGGGGACTAGATTTTCAGGCTACCTATTATTCCCATCCTGACAATGATTTCAAATGGGACCTCTCTGCAAACATTGGTTTGACCCGAAACGAAGTTGTTGAATTAAATACGGATAATGCTGCAATTTTTAATGAGGCCGTTGATGATACGGGAGGATTTCCATTTAACCGTACCGCCGCAGGTGATCCAATTTATTCTTTTTTTGGTTGGAAAGTAGCTGGAATTTTCCAAAACCAAGGAGAAATAGATAACCTAAATGCAATTGACGGTGATGCTACGTCGCCATATCAAGCAGGGGCGGCCCCTGGCGACTTAATTTTTCAAGATTTAAATAATGACGGAATTATTGATGCTGACGACCGCGGGGTTATTGGAAATTTCATACCTGATTTTACATATGGCGTCAATTTTTCAGGTTCCTATAAAAACTTCTTTATGAGTATGTTCTGGAACGGTGTTCAAGGTAACGATGTATATAATGCGACTAAGGTTTGGACAGAAGGCTCTCTGCGCCTTTTTAATGCAGGAACTTCCGTATTACGAGCTTGGACACCTGAAGAACCCAATACTAATATTCCAAGACAAGTAAATACGGATCCCAATGGAAACACACGGACATCTGATAGATTTGTTGAGGATGGATCGTTCTTGCGTCTACAGAACTTAAGAATAGGATATAGTTTTCCTGAAAAAACACTAAATAATATTAGTAACGGTTATTGCCGAAAACTTAATTTATTTTTTTCAGGATCTAATTTGTTAACCTTTACGAATTATTCAGGATATGACCCAGAGGTAGGTTTTCGCTTTAATAATTTTAATGAGCCAGGGATTGACAATGGATCATTTCCAAGACCTTTGACCGTTACTGTTGGTTTAGAAATTGGTTTTTAATTAAAAAGAAAAAAGATGAAGAAGAATTTAATTTTTAGAAGTATTATTTTAATTGCAATAGGTATTATCTCCTGTAGCGAGGATGATTTGAACAAACTAAATCCTAACGAAGTTGTCGTAGAGTCTTTTTTTAAAAATGAGGCAGAATTGGAAAGTACGGTTTATTCTGTTTATTCAACTTTTCAAAGAATTTGGCTTTGGGGTAACCAATACTTTTTCATGGCCGATATGAGAGGAGACGGAAATGCGTCAGGTGGTGCTCAGCTAGCGGTTTCTGCTAACCAAATTTTAACCGGTGTACATAATCCAGGCAACTCCATGCTGAGTGAAGTATGGACTGATTTTTACCTGTTGATTCATAGAGCAAATACTGTTTTAGATAATGCCCCTACTACCACAGAAATCAGTGATAGTGCAAGAAATCTTTTTATTGCAGAAGCTAAATTTGCTAGGGGACTTAGTTATGCAGAACTAGGATTCTTTTGGGGGGGTGTTCCAATTTACACCACAGTGGCCAATTCGGCTGATGGGAGTAATCCTAGATCTACAAGGGAAGAAACTTTTGCCCAAGCCATTTCAGACTTAACGGAGGCGGCATTGGTATTACCTACAAAATCAGAATTAGAACAACCTGGCCGTTTTACGAAGGGTGCGGCAAATGCTGTTTTAGCACGCATTTACATGTTTCAAGGTGAATATGCCAGTGCCAAAGCCGTTTTGGATGATATTGTAGATTCCAATCAATATGCACTAGTAGATGAATATGATGATAACTTTCAAGAAGAAAATGAATTCAACCAAGAATCCTTGTTTGAAGTGGTCTTCTCAGAAATAGGCAGTGTTAATTGGAGTGAATCCGGAGGTGGAAATTCTGTAGGTAATGAAAGGGCTATAAGAACACAACAATACTCCGCGATTGGATGGCGAAATATTATACCTTCGGAGCGCTTGTTGAGTGAATTTGAAACTATAGAAAAAGGAGATTCAAAACGTGATCCGAGATTGGAAAAAAGTTTTTATTTTATCGGTGATTCTTACAATAATGGTGCAAATGTACTTCAGGATGAACAAGTGCAGGGAAATACGATATTATTCGAAGGAGAGCAACAAAAAATAAGTTGGAGAAAATTCTCATCGATGTATAAAATGAATTCAGGATATTATGAGGGTGGAATCAATCACAGGGTGATACGTTATGCTGAAGTTTTGTTAAACCTTGCTGAATGTGAACTGGAATTAGGGTCTCCACAGCGAGCCATTGATTTATTGAACCAAGTTCGTGCAAGACCAAGTGTGGACATGCCCCCGTACCCGACGAGTAATTATCCTGTAAATAACAATGAAGCTATTATGGACGCAATTATGCACGAAAAAATGGTGGAACTATCCTCTGAACAAATACGCTATAGAGATATTTTAAGATGGAGACAAGAAGGGAAATTAGCTACTGAACCTTTTTCTTATTTTGTGCCAAATAAATATGAATTAATGCCTATTCCCCAAGCTGAAATAGATAATAATCCGAATATAGATGAAGGAGACCAAAACCCAGGATATTAAAACTTCATAGTTGTTGAGTTAGTTTTTTTCAATTAATGGACATTCGCAAGAGTGTCCATTTTTTTCATAGTTAATCTTATTATATTTTATAAGATTAGACACTTATAAATGTTTTGGGGAAATCCAACCAAATAAACCTTAGAAATTGGGCTACGTTTAATAAAAAACTCTTATGAACTTTCAACGGAATACGAGCAACAAAAATCAAACATTTAAATCTTTCGCTTTTTACGAAATGCCCTTGTTCTGTGGTTTCCTTATCACACTACTTTGCAACTGCAACACAGAAACTGATTTTAAGCTTTTCAATAATATTCCTGCAAAATATTCAGGCTTAGATTTTGTAAATCAAATTAATGAAAGTGATTCTGTCAATATTTTGGATTATGAGTACCTCTATAACGGTGGGGGCGTGGGAGTTGGAGACTTCAACCGAGATGGACTTCCCGATTTATTCTTTTCAGGTAACATGGTCACCAGTCGCCTCTACCTGAATCTTGGAAAATTAAAATTTTTAGACATCACAAAGGAGGCTAGCGTTGAGACAAATAAGTGGTGCACGGGTGTTTCGATAGTTGATATAAATAATGACGGTTGGCCTGATATCCATGTTTCCACTGGATCTTCTATTGATAAAAAAAATACGACCAATTACTTTTTCATCAATAGAACGGCAAAAAATAATAAAGTTGTTTTTGAAGAAATGTCAGCCCAAATGGGCCTAACGGACTCCACGTATGCAGTACAGGCAGTATGGTTAGATTATGACAGAGACAATGATTTGGATCTATTTTTGATTAACAATGCCTTAGAGAATTATTCTAAAAGCCGTCCAAATTTCCAAGATGATAAGGGTAAAGGTAAAAGTACCGATAAACTTTACCGCAATGAAGGATTGACAAACGAAGGAGTTCCATTTTTTAAGAATATTTCCACCAATGCCGGTATTACCACTGAAGGTTGGAGCCTAGGAGTACTAGTGTCTGATTTCAATCAAGATCAATACCCGGACATTTATGTAGCAAATGATTTTATTTCCAATGATTTGTTATACATAAATCAACAGGATGGAACTTTTAGTAATCAAATTGAACAATTTATCAACCATCAAAGTCATAACAGTATGGGCATTAATGGGGAGGATCTCGATAATGACGGTAATTTGGACTTATTGGTCCTTGATATGCTTCCAGAGGACAATATGAGACAAAAAACAATGTTTGCAGATATCAATTTTTCCAGTTATCAGGAATCTCTGAGAAAGGGATACCAGAAGCAGTACGTTAGAAACGTACTTCAGATAGGTAATGGAGGAGAAAGCTTTAGTGAAATTGGGCACTATGCGGGATTGTCAGCTACTGATTGGAGCTGGACGCCACTAATTGCCGATTTTGATAACGATGGCTTAAGGGATGTTTACATCACAAACGGATATGTTAAGGATATCACTAACCTGGATTTTATGGATTTCAACAACAAGGCCAGTATTTTTGGAGGTACATCTGAAAGGCAAGAAATGTTGATTAAACAGTTGAACAGTATGGATGGTGTTGAAAAATCAAACATCTTGTTTAAAAACCAGGGAGGCTTAGTTTGTAGTGATGAGACGGTTGAATCAGGTCTAAATATACCTTCATATTCAAACGGAGCTGTGCAAGTTGATTTAGATTTGGATGGAGACCTTGATATTGTTGTAAATAATATTAATTCCCCAGTTTTGTTATTTGAAAACCAAATCGACCCATTAAAAAAAAGTGGCAATAATTATTTAAGAGTAACCTTTCCGGAAGATAACATATCCTATGGCGCCAAGGTTTGGGCATATTTCAATGGGGGGCAACTCTACTCCGAATACTATCCACAACGAGGTTATCTTTCTACTATTGATTCAAATTTGCACTTTGGCATAGGCGAAGAATCCATGATTGATTCTCTTCGTATTTTATGGCCCAATGGGGCGACTACATCGAAAAAAAATATTGTTTCAAACCAAACCCTTTTCGTATCACCTGAAGATTCCATTAGTTTGGATTTAGTTAAAACAATGAACCCTCAAAATCGCCCGAAGTATTTAAAGCATGAGAATTCTTCCGTAATACCCTATTTTCATCAAGAGAACATGTTTGACGATTTCAGAAAATGGCCGTTATTTTTCAGGTCTTACAGTAAACCCGGCCCAGTCATGGAAGTGGGGGATGTTAATGGCGACGGTTACCAAGATATGTTTGTAGGAGGTACTTCTAATTTATCAGCATCCATATTCATTCAAAATAAAAAAGGAAATTTTGAAGAGCAAAAAGTCAAGGATAGTTTAGGTTCTTTAATGGAAGATACAGCTGCTCTTTTTTTTGATGCTGATGGTGACTCAGATTTAGATTTGTATTGTGTAAGCGGTAGTTCGGAGCATTATTTCAACAAGGAATTCTATCAAGACCGGCTGTATCGAAATGATGGTTCAGGAAATTTTCAAGTGGACAAAAAAGCTTTGCCAGAAATCAGAACAGCTGGAAGCAAGGTAATTGCCTTGGACTTCGATAACGATAAAGATTTGGATCTTTTTGTAGCGGGTAGGATAGCTCCAGAAAAATATCCTATTTCTCCTAAATCGTTTCTTTTAAGAAATACCGATGGTAATTTTGAGGATGTAACTAACATGTATGCAAAAGAATTGGAAAACATAGGCATGGTTACTGACGTTGCTGCACAGGATTTAGATGGAGATGGATGGGTGGATTTAGTTCTTGTGGGTGAATGGATGCCCATTGAAATATTTTACAATAAAAATGGAACATTCAAAAAAGATTTAAGTAAAAATGGTCTTGAGAATACGAATGGGTGGTGGAACTGTCTGGAAATGATTGATATAGATCAAGATGGTGACTTAGACTTTTTTGCTGGAAACTGGGGATTAAACAACCTGTTCAAAGCAAGCTTGGAAGAACCATTGAGCATATATGCAAAAGATTATGACAATAATGGGGATATCGAAGCAATATTTACGCGATATATTCAAGGGAAAGAGTATCCAATCCATCCATGGGGTACTTTAACGAAGCAATTACCTTACCTCAGAAAAACGAATTAAAGATTATGGTACTTATGGCGGTATGACTTTTTCAGATATTTTTAGCACTTCCGAGCTCCAAGGGGTTTTTTCATTAAAAACTTATGAGCTGGCTTCGCTTTTTGTTGAAAATTTAGGCGATGGCATCTTTACTACCTCCCCTTTGCCCGGTAAAACCCAATGGTCTCCTATTTTTGATTTTGAACCTTTTGATATGGATGGGGATGGCAACAATGAAATTTTAGCCGTTGGTAATTATTCTGGAACAGAAATATTGACGGGGCAGTATGACGCAGGTAGGGGGGTATGCTTAGATTGGGATGAAGAAAGGGGTTTGTACGAACTTGAGCATCCTAGAACTGGCTTTTACGTTTCAGGAGAAGCACGGAAAATTAAAATACTGGATAATAAAGTAAAAAATCGTGAGCTTCTATTGATTGGGTTGCAAAACGATAGTTTACAAATTTTTGAGAGAAATATTCTTATCAAGTAATCGTAGAAAGGCCTAGCCATAATCATCGAAAATACGTTTACAATTGTGTATCTAAATCGCTTCAGTTCCTCATATCCTATACTGTGGTAAACTTAATTTTAAAATAAGCGGAAAAAGATTTGGTCCGATTTTAATTCGAGCCTGGATGTGGACATCCATAAAAACGCTCCAATAGCGAAGTATAAAATCGTTGACTTTTACCAACTCCATTATTAGTGGTGTTGTCATAACTAACGAATCAGGCTTTTTTTAATTCTTTTCGGCATACTCATTAGGACATTCCCTCTATTAAGCTGTGCAGCCTCCAGCCGTTGTTATTCCGCCCCCCCCCTTTCAATTTGGGTCATTTCATACGTACTCTTCCAGTACAAATCCGAATTGACCTACTAGCAAGCCGTAAGAAACTAATCAGAGAGTAAAGAATTAACGAAAATTTAGATATCTAGGTAGTCTTTTGCTTGTTTATAGGGGTGAACCAGCATAATCAATGACATTCTTTTCTTTGAGAATTACCAAACCTCAAAGCTGAGTAATTCCAACAATTAATAAAAGTCCATAAAATGTAACATACCATCGAGCTAATTTTATAACGACCAAACGGCCTAATTTACTTGGTGAACTGTCAGCATTTTGCGGACAGTTACGAATCTTAAAACCAATGTATTATTGGGTTAGGAATTGAGGGTCCGCATTAGAAGCCACAGGTCATTATGAGGATCAACAATAAAAGGGCACAGCTATACAACAATAGCGTGGCAAAAAATGTCCTGTCCTTTTCATTTTTGGGCATCTTTAAATATTGGAGAACACAAATCCGGTGGATAATCTGTAGATGAATACGTTTAAAACGACTGCGAACATAACGAAAGTAAATATTGCAAAGGCCTTGAAATAGTGCTTTACGATGTAGTTTTGGATACTCCTGAAACTTTCGGAATAAATTTCTTTGATAAGTAAAACTGTTTTCATTTTTTGGAGAAGTTTATTTTGGGCAAAGATGTAAGGAATCATCAGAATGTTTCTGTGTTTTTCTTTATGGGTCCAAAATTTTAGACAAAGTGCATCTTGGTTCCAATACACCTTAAAAATGTGTAAATAATCGGATTGGTAAAGGTTAGTTTTGTGAAAGGTTTTATAGAGAAAAAGAGAGATGATATAAGGCATAATTCAGTGGAACCTATTGTTTTAAGGTTAAAGCTGTTAAAAAGAAGTTTTCTTGGATGCATTAGTCTATTTTTAGTCTATGCAAAAAAAGGAAGCAGGCGAAAACCTAAATAACACCGAGCAGTTGGCGAAGCGTATTTCAAGGGATTTGCCGCAGGTTCTGGAGAGGGAGACTATATATACTAAGAATGAGCTGTATAAGTTACTGTATCCTTTTTGCAAACCTCATAGGATTCCTGTCCATGAAGTTACACAGGCCTTGGTCAATTTCAAAACAATAGTTGTTTATCTTAAGGGCAATGAAAAGAAGTATAGCCTGAGGCCAAACAAAGATGTTGGTGAAATGGATAAAACAAGGTTCCAATTGTTGGAGGTAAAGACGTGGTTGGCGAAGACGAGGGATGGGGAAATCCAATAGTCAAAGCTTATTCTAATTAATCTCATACATAAAGTTAGAAGATATTTGAGATGATTGAACTATGGAATCAGTACCACACCTCCTATCGTTCACTTCATAATTTTTCTACACTTGTTGGCATCGTTCCTGTTCTCCAATAAGGGTCATAGGAAGGATGGTACGAACTCATCAATGACGATTGGCTTCCACATTCATTGGGTTCTTTTGACAATAATAGGCTAGATCACGGAATGACTTAAATTGTTGTTCCAGAAAATCCAATAGGGTCTAGCACATTCCCCCTGCATTTCGCAAAGGGCTACATTCAGAGAAAAGCGCTTCCCTAAACAAATCTTGGACACAATTCCCTATATTGACTTTCCATTGCGCTAACCGCTTCCGCTCTGCCGGAAGAGGACACTCCATTACCGAGCCAAATCGGGAATAGCGTCCGCTTGACCTGATTTGAACCTTAAGGTTTAGTTCCGTTTCCAATGGTATCGTATTTCTCGGACCACCATTTAAACTCCCTTCCCTTACAGCCACTATCACCTTTTTTTGACGGCAAAACAACAACATTTAGGTTTGGACGGCGGCATAAAGCCGCTGCAAACCTTGGCTGCGCCCAGTTCTACGCTTTTTATACGCCTTACCAAGCCTGAATATTGTAAACCCACAAGCAACAAAAAAAGGTAACAGCGGCGGCACTATGGGAAGTAAATCTAAAACGAATCTTATGAAATCTTACAAAATCATCAAAATGGAAACCGAATTAAAGTTAAAAGAACAAAAAAAGGAAAACGCTCTGGATATAATAAGTAAATCAGTCAAAAAAGATATAAACGCAAACTGTCCGAAGGGTTCGGATGGATTATTAATCATTTATTAAATCTTTCAATTATGAGTACGATCAAAAATCATGTACAGCTCGTAGGGAACATCGGGGATGATCCCAACGTAACAAACCTCGAAGGGGGTAAAAAAGTGGCCCGTTTTCGTTTGGCGACCAACGAGAACTATACCAACGCCAAGGGCGAGAAAGTCCAAAACACGGACTGGCATACCGTGGTGGCATGGGGCAAGACTGCCGAAATCGTGGAGAAATACGCTCCCAAGGGCAAACAGATCGCTATTGTCGGAAAGCTAAGGACAAGAAGCTATACCGAGCCTAAGGAAGGCAACGAGCGCTATGTTACCGAAATAGTAGCGAACGAAATCCTATTGCTAGGCGGGAAATCCGATACTTAAGAAGTATAAAAAAGAGGGCGATCCCGAATTGCACGCCCTCTTTTACCTTTTTCACTAACACTAAATAATAGTACCAATGAATGCGAAAGCTATAGAAATAAAACAAGGATTGCAACACTTTCACGGATCGGAACACTTGTACCGGATTCCCTTGCTTCGTACTAGATACACCGAAGGAATCAAGTACCTCGCCAAATCGGCCGACTGCTATTGGTTGGTAACGGATGCCTCCGTCATCGCCAAAAGCCTTATGAATAGAAGCCGTTTCATCACGGTGGATTTTAAGCGGTATACCCCCGGAGAAGCCGAACGTCAAGGGTATTCCGCAGCCATTACTTACAGCGATGGCAACGGGAAAATCTTTGAGGCACATAACTACCACGTGACCGATTTTCCCTTGGACGAGCTACGGCTCTTCTTTGTGGACAATACACTCTTGTTACCGAGCGAATATTAATAAATAGTCGAGGGCGTTGACCGCTGATACGGTAACGCCCTCTATTTCATCATTAACCCATTTAAAAGAAAATAATGAACAACGAAGTTAACGAAATTAGAATAAGTTATTGCGAAAAATTGGGGGTAATTGACTCAGAACCCGTTACCGTTTCGGCGAACGTCGCCAAATTGCTCTATGAAAATTGGGACAAGAGCACAATTGGACTACAGGAAAGCTTTAAGATACTTTTACTGAACAACGCCAATAAGGTCAAAGGTACGTATCAGGCTTCCACCGGGGGCATCACGGGTACCTTGGTAGATCTCCGGCTCCTGTTCGCCGTAGTGCTCAAGACAGCTTCCACAGCCATAATTCTTGCGCACAACCACCCTTCAGGTACCTTAAAGCCCAGTAAAGCGGATGAGGAACTGACCCAAAAAATTCAGAAAGCGGGACAGCTTTTCGATATAAAGGTACTGGACCACCTCATTATCGTACCCACGGGAACGTATTATAGTTTTTCGGATAATGGACTACTATAATCGTAAAAAAAATGCACTACTATAAATGAGCTTAAGACCCTTGGGAATCCCAAGGGTTTTTTATTCATACTTTTTCGTTTCAATATCATTTCTTTTGGTCAATCTTCAGAACCGATTTAAGTATTCTCAACCATTTGCGCAAATCACCTAAAATTCCATAAAACCCACTGCTTAAAACTCTTAAAATTTAGGGTTCCTTTTTTCAAATGCAAACCTCCCGATTACCTTCAGCCATAGGTCGGAAAATTTTTCCGCGCGCGGAAAAAAAGGAAGAGCAAGAGGACAACATGCTGACGCAGTGTTGTAGTAATTGTAGTTTTTTAAAACGCTGTAAAACAGCGATTTAAAAATGATTCTTCTGATTTTTTGACTTTAGAAAAATAGCACACTAGGACAGTCCCCTTGGGAAGCCCCATAGCCATTACTAAGCGCTGTCCCAGTCAACACCGGAAACATGAAAGTCCAATTTCGTCGCATCAATTTTAGGTCGGAAACCGCAGCCCGGTTCCGAAGTTTTTCCAAGGCCCATGGAAAGACCCACAGTGACGTGCTGGAAGGGATGATGGACTTCTTTACCAAATATCAACTGTCGCCCTTTCAGGATTTTGGGCCCAATATCCGAGGGATGGAGGCCAACATCAAAAAACGTATCAATGCCCTGGTCGGCATTATCAAGGATATCGAAAAAAACCAGACCAAGCCGACCACCTCCATGCTGCAACTGCTCTTCGAAGGGACACCGCCCAAGGAAAAACAACCAGAGCTCCTGCTCGAGGGGATTACGGATGTAGAAAAAGAGGAGGATTTTTTTGGTTCGCTACAGGCCATCAAACTGCGGGAAGAAAAGAATGCCCTCAAACGGGATTTGGCGGAAATGGAACAACGCTTCGAGGAAATCCTCTACGGCAAAATAGAAATTATCGCACCTAGCTTTGGAAAAGAGCGGCTCAAACTCCACCTGACCGTGGACGAATACAAACAACTCAAGGAACAGTTTAAAAACAAACCCTAACATGTACATCAGTATTACCAAACAACACGTGGAAGCCACTTTTTCCCATAGTGCTGCGGATTTTGTGGCCTATCTGGAAAAGGAAAACGAAGGAAAGTCACCCGAGCTTCAAGAACATTTCTTTGATCAGTACAATGATCGTCTGGAGCCAGATCACGTTATAAAAGAGATTGACGTTAATACCGCCAAGCTAAAGAAGAAAGAACCCAAGTTCTATTCCCTGACCATCAACCCGAGCCAACGGGAACTCAAAGCGATAAACAATGATTCTGCATTATTGCGCCGCTACGTTCGGGAAGCCATGAAGGACTATGCCGCTTCCTTTTATAGGGAGCACCCGGTATCCGTGGACAGTATCAAATACTACGCGAAAATTGAACACGAACGCACCTTTAAGGGCTTCGACAGACAGATTAAAGAAAACCAACCGTATCGGGCCCAAATTGCCAAATTGGAAAATGAACTGCGGAAAACGGAACGCGGGGAGCTGAAGGGGAATCCGCGAAGACTGCAACGGGAAATCAACAAATTAAAGGCCGAGATTCCCCACCGCATCGATGGGCAGATCATCCAACAGGGCATGAAGAAACCAGGATTACAGACCCATGTCCATATCATTGTCAGCCGTAAAGATGTCACGAACAGGCTTAGCCTGTCCCCAGGCAGTAAATATATGGAATCGGAATCCGTACTGAACGGTCAGACCGTAAAGCGGGGCTTTAAACGGGACCAGTTTTACGAGAACGCCGAAAAGACCTTTGACAAACTCTTTAACTACAACCGGAACTTTGTGGAGACCTATGCCGCCAAAAAGGCATTTATCAAAGATCCCCACAAGTACTTTGCCAAATTGATCGGACTGCCTACCAGTGAAAAAAGTGCGGCCTTTAAAATCTTGGGAAAGGCGGGCGTACCCATGCCCAACCTGAACATTCCGACCACCAAAGTACAGCTTGCAGCAAAGACTTTTAAGCAACTTAAAAAAGCGGTACAGGTAGCCCAAAGGGCTGGCGCTATCGGTATATAATGAAACCATGACAGCACAAACCTTAGTCCATTTCCTATTCCTTTACCTGACAGGTACCATCCTGTTTTACCTTTGCCTGCGTTTTTTACAATACGGCTTCGGTATCAATTTTGTTTTATTGGTATCCCTAACCTTACTCTTTTTCGCACATCCGCAACTCGATTTTAACGGGGTTCTGCTCAAAGTCATCCTGCCCTTGACAGTAATCAATATGCTGCTAATTTTTATATATGACCCGGATAACGCCAATTCCCACATGCATAAAAAATACAATGTAAAATTGGCCACCCGTTCGGGAAAGTTGCAGCTTAAAAATATCCGGAGGGGCGTCTCTATTATTGGATCGGCGGGCAGCGGAAAGACCGAATCCGTTGTCTACAACTTAATGCACCATTTCCATAAACACGGTTTCTGCGGGGTAATGCATGATTATAAGCATTTCGAGCTAACCGAAATGGCCTATCCACTTTTCAAAAATGAGGACATTCCCTTCCATATCATTTCCTTCGACGATATTTATAAAAGGGTCAATCCCATCGCCCCACGGTACCTGCCAGACGAGGAAAGCGTAAACGAGGTGTCACGGGTCCTCTTGGAAAACCTCCTTGAACAACGGGAGTCCATCGCCATGGGGTCTTCCAAATTCTTTACAGATGCGGTTGAAGGGTTGCTGGGCGGCCTTATCTGGAAATTAAAGACCAGTTACCCCGAGCATTGTACCTTGCCCCACTTGATCGCGACCTACCAGTATCTGGATACGGACAACCTGATCAAGTTCCTGAGCTCGAATATCACGGCCAAGGGAATGGCGGATGCTTTTATCTCTGGCCAAGGTTCGGAGAGGCAGACCGCCGGGGTGATGAGTACCCTCGCCAATGCCTTGAAGCGCATCAGTACCCAACGCATCTTTATGGCGTTATCGGCAGATGAAGTACCCCTGGATATCAATAATCCCAAACATCCTTCTGTAGTATCCATCGTCAACAACCCCAAGTTTGAAATGGCCTATTCCCCGGTCATTGCTACTATCATCCACACCATCACCAAACAGATGAGCGTGCGCAACCGAAAATCATCGTTCGTGCTTATAGAGGAGGCGCCTACCATTCGGCTTTTGAACATGCACCGTATCCCTGCCACATTGCGGAGCTATGATATTGCTACGGTCTATGTGCTGCAGGACAAAACCCAGAACGACATGATGTATGGCGACAAGGCCAGTCGTGCCATACTCAGCAACCTCTCCTACCAATTTTTCGGAAAGGCCAACGATCCCGATACCGCAAAGTATTATGAACGCTTTTTTGAGATCGTTAAAAGACCGACCCGAAGTGTCAGCAAGAGCAGCAATTGGGACCTGGACGTGCGGGTGACCAAGGGGGAGAAGGAGGTGAGCAAAATCCGCTCCGATGTTTTCTTTCGTTTACGTCAGGGGGAGTTCATTTCCTTTGCGGACGGGAAGGATAAAAAAATACGGTTTAGAACACCTATTATTATCAAAGAATTACCGAAACCCACCCACGCTTTCAACGCCGCCGAGATACAATCCAATTACGAACGCATCCATAGTGAAGTCCGTACCTCGCTCCGCTTTAAACCCAATAAATAAATTGTGGATAACTACTAGTTTCGGAATGTTATCCGTTTTCAATTGGTGATGGAATTCAGTAATTTAAAGGTTATCCCAAAAGCAAATCTCATGTGGTATAATCAAGTAAAATGTGATATTTATATGGGGACAGGTGCCGGTACAAAACTGTTAAAGGAAATCGGCAATGCACAGCATTCCGTAAATATCATATCGCCTTACCTATCGCCCAAAATGATAGCCGAACTGGTGTGGTTGCATAATAAGGGGGTGAAAGTCCGGTTGATTACTTCGGACACCTTGGGAAACGCAAGCCGGAAACACTTGGAAAGCATACAAAAGCTGGTCGTTCAACTCCGGACATTGGATCAGGATGCCCAACGGAAACGACAACGATGGATGAGCTTAGAACGTTGGTTGACGTATGGCGGTATCCTACTCGCGATAGTGTTGGTTGGGCTGTTTTGGGTTATCAAGAATCCATTTTTCTCATTGGGTTTCGCTTTACCGATACTGCTGTATGGTATTTCGAAAAACCTCAAACAAAAAATACGATCTAAACAAATATACCAGTATTCCTATTCCGCCTTGTTTCCCTTCCGTGCTTTTATTGCCCCGGACAAGAACCGGATAAACAATAAATTCATCCATGGTAAGGTCTATAGTATCGATGGCCATACGGCCTATATGGGTTCGCTCAACTTTACGGAAAGTGGCACAAAATATAATTATGAAACCCGGGTTAGGGTGACGAATATCGATGCCATACAAGAAATTGATGCGGAATTCGATGCTTTGTTCCACGACCCAGATCTTGCATTTTTTGGTCCGGCGGAATGGGGAAAGAGCTTATATGCCGAGCCTATCCATTAGACACCTTTTTAGGATTGATATTTAATTTGTTAAGGCTATATTTGAGAATTGTATTACAAAGGTATTGCTTTACTAATGGCGAATAAACCACATCTAAAACTCAATTCACAAAAGCAAAAAGAGAATCCTATTACCATGGACTTTAACTATGGTTTTGGTGGAGCGGGTGATGATGAGAGTACGGAAGAACCTAATTATGCGCCCATGGTCGATAGGTTCCGAGGTTCTTTGATTCGTTTGAATGAGAATCTAGAAACCCGCAGAGCCGAACGGAATGCAGCCTTACAAATCCCTGCGCATATTGACCATATCAAGATTATTTTCCAGGATCAATTCAATTTAAAAGAATTTCAAAATTGGTACAATAACTTTGGTTTGTTGGGAGTCAATTTTTCCCGGTTTAACAGGGAGGCGTTATTTACAGTCGTTGATCAGCATTTATTTACTGCTTTTCTGAGGGATATCGAAAACTTTATTATCAAAGAATCCGGCGAAGATCCACAAGTTGAATACCGTGATAGAGTACGTTTCATTCGTGATTTTAAATTACTTACGACAGATGATATCTTGAATTATGAGGAGCATGTCCAACTGATGAACTTCAAGTTGATTGAATTCCCTGGGGGCCTACAAGAGGCAGAGGTGATTTACGAAAGGCTTACAGCATACCTCGAAGAAAAGGCGTACGATTACAACTTTATGGACGATGGGAACCTCCTAGAGGTACGGAATGCTCCAGAGGAAGGAATCGTGGAAATAGCTCGGAATTTTGATATCCTCTTGCAGGTTAATTCTTCCCTTGCCACGGTGGTACGACCGTCAGAGGTCAATACCGTGGAACGTGGGTATGGGTTCGAGATATCGAATGCGGATGAAGACCTTCCTGTGATTGGGATTTTGGACACAGGCATTAGCAACCAAACCCCCTTGTCAGCGATACTTTTGGATGATAATCGATTTAACCTGACCGATTCAAGTCCATTTGTGGATAATGCTAATGACGGATATGGCCATGGTACGTCAGTCGCAGCCCTAGCCGCACTGGGAAGAACGCCCTATGCCTTCAACTTTACAGGAGCTTTTCCTGCCCATGCCAAATTACTTTCCATAAAAATATTGGACGCCAATAGTGGCTACTTATCCATAGCGGATGTACTTAACCAGCTCGCAGGAGCCAAACAGGAATATCCGGAATGTAAGTTATTTGTACTGACTACTTGTTTTACGGCTCATAAAATAAACAACGAGGACTATTCAACATACGCTTACAAACTAGATAGATTCGCCCATGAAAAAGATTGTTTGATTTTTATCTGTACGGCTAACAATAATAATGCTGCCGGACAATGGTCGTATGATCTGAACTATTTTTCGGAAGAGGTGACCAATATCTGTTCCCCGGCGGAAAGTAGGAACAACGTTATAGTAGGTGCGGCTGCGGATAATTTAAAGGAAGGTCCTTTTCAAGGAGTTTCCAATGGTAGGGAGTTTCCTGCCCTATACACACGGAAATGTCATTTGGAGTTGACGGAACTATTTGCATCGAACAAACGAAATAAAAATTTGTTCAAACCCGATGTCATTGAGGCGGGAGGAGACTATGAACAATCAGGAATGTTTATTGGAAAAGGCGATAATGCCACCATGGAGGTATTGTCTGCAAATCCAGCCTTTGGTTTTCATAAAGAAGCGGGTACAAGTTTTTCTACACCATTAGTGGCGAATATCGCCGCTCAAATTCAAAAAGCATACCCCGCATTGAAAGCGCAGACTATTAAGGCCCTAATCGTAAATGGGGCTTCCTTGGAAAAGACGCCTTTTGATGCTCAGGTAAAACCATTACAAAATAAATCAATTGGCCATGGCATGGTCGACCCCACTAGAAGCATTACCTCTAATGATAACACGGTTACGTTTGTCATCGAGGATGAAATTGAACCGGATAAAATGAAGATTATCCCACTAAATTTCCCTGCTTATTTGACAACCGATGATTTAGGCAAACATCAAGGCCTTCTTAAAGTAACCGCAACCCTCTGTTTTAGCTTCGAACCTGTCCTGAACAACCATTTGAGTTATTGCCCTGTTGAAATGGCATTTACAGTGTTTAGAAATCATTCGGGAGCACAGATATTGGAAAAGGAGGATACAATAAAGTCAAAATTTAAAAACAGTTGGTCTCAGAACAATCGGTGGATATCCAATCCCGTACCTGCTTCGAACACACAAAAAATCAAATTCTCGATCAGCGTAAAGGATTTGATTGATGAAGATTCTACCTTTAAGCTTGCAGTTCACTGTAAGTTGAGTACGCAGCTTTTGGTGGATGTACCTTATAAAAAGAGCCACCCTTTTTCGATGGCCATATCCATTGATGAGAACCTGCCCGATGCCCGAAAAACAGGAAAGCTATATGCAGAAATGGTCGCAATCAATGAACTTGAGGGTATTGTACAATTAGAGGTAGAAGCAGAAAACGATTTGGAGTTGGATGGATAGAAAGAAGACCATTATCCTTTTCCTAAGGATGATTTTTCCTCTTCGAGTAATTCTTTCCAAATAGCGAGATTTATCGTTGCCTTGATAGGCTTCACTTTATCGGTTTGACTGAAAAGACTCCGCTTGATGGCAGTCACCAAAGCCTTTTGAATACTATAGTAGGACAGGCCTTTAGCCATCTCAATAGCCTTCTTTATCGATTTGGGTTTATCAAACTTGAAATCTCCATTTTTAAGGGTAAGATCGACCAATTCCTTGATTTTCTCTGTCTCGGGCAAAGGAAACTCGATGCTTGAATCAAACCTTCGTAACAATGCTTCATCGATCATGTCTTTCTGATTGGTGGCGGCGATAACGATACTACTTTGAGGAAGATAATCGAAAAGCTGTAATATGGTGTTTACGACGCGCTTCATTTCACCGTGATCCTGATTATAGTCGCGTACCTTACCTAGTGAATCAAATTCATCTATAAAAATGATACAATCCTCGGAAGCTGCCTTTCGGAATATCTTAGCTAGATTTTTACTGGTTTCCCCAAGTTTTGATGAGACAATTGCCCCTAGATTGACGACAATCATCAGCTTTTTCAATTCCCCTGCAATTACATAGGAAGCCAGTGTTTTGCCACATCCTGAAGGGCCGTGTAACAGGATTTTATTGGAAACGGGCAAATCATATTTTCTCAAAAGACCTAAAGATCTATGCTCTTGAATAAAAAAGTCCAATTGATTTTTAATCTTGGTACTGCAAACTAGGTTATCAAAGGTATATTCAGAAGTCAGTTTCTCTAAAATCAGGTCTCCAACCTCACGATCTGAAACACGCTGATGGTAGGTATCAGATCCCACTTTGGTTAGCGTATCGCTTCCTTTTTGATTAATCGCATCCTTTAGAATGGATTGCAATTGAATCGCAAAATTGACTTTTTTGGTTCTTTTCGAATATTCAATGAGTTCATTCAAGGAAGACAACAAATTTTCACGATCATTTTCCAGACCGTATCTTGCAATTTCCTTTATAAAATCGAATTGACTCATGATATATGCAAAGTAATGAATTTTTTTCGTGAAATCTCGATTCGAATCATCGAGCTCCTTTGTTCAATATACGCTAGGAATAGTAAAATGGTCTAATGCCCCAGTATGTATTACTACATAGTTAAATTAAGGCGAATATCGAAATCGAAGTATTCGACTCCCATTGAATTCCCTTAATTCAGCTGAAAATTTTTCTGATGTCCCCAAAGTAAATTTTGGAATGACGAAAACAAATCGTTGGTGCTCCCCGACTTTTACCGTCTTCGGAAATGAATACATATAATTCGGTGTCAATGGCATTTTTTGATAGGACGATTTACGTCTTTTATTCCCATTGACCTTAAAAACGTCCAAAGTGTCCACTTCGAAGTCGATTTCCGAATTGTTCCCGATTTCGAAGATGGCATAAACTTCGGTACGATCATATACCAAATCTAGTAATTGCAGATTCATTCCATCTTTTCTTTTGGAAGCCAATGGCCTATGGTTTACACCGAGGTGATAGGCACTGAATTTCTCGAAGTATTTGTCTCGAAATTTTAAAGGGGGGTCGGTTGAAGGTATATTGGAAAAAGGTTCGGTTAACGAGTCCAAATCTATTTCATCGGATTCCCCTTTTTCATTGCCGATGCTTTCATCAAGTCTCACAAAGCGATTAATTACGGGGATATTTTTTTGATACGCCAGTAGAAAGGAATAGGCAGCCCCATCGTTGGTGATGACCAGAAGGTTACTCGAAGTACTCGGTCTTGCCTTAAGCAGACCCAAATATTGTGCGTTTTCTTGGTTATAACTGAAGATGAAATTATGGGAACCTGTAACCGCCTGCCGGATGGGACTGGGAAAGAACAAGGTCAGATTATGCGTCTCATTGGCCATCAACGTATCGATTTGCGCTATGGATGGCATCGAAAGACTTATAAATATGCATATTAAAAATAGTTGTTTCATAGTATTTAATTTTAGGGCTTTAATGAGCTTTTAGAAGGAGTTGATACTGATTGTAAATGGTTACCTTAACGTTTCGGTTGTTACGGCGGAAGACCTGCTTGATGCCACCTATTTGTGGGACCCCAGCGATATTGATATCCTGTACCACATCGTCAAGGACTTCACGACTGGCCTCCGATCGAAAACTGTTTTCGATGTAGATGCCCTCGTTCCCGTCCAACAGGTCAAAGGCCCTTAAGTCTACAGGGCGATGTTCGATATTGGTTATGTTCAGCAGCACCCGGTTCGCCTTAAAGTTCACAAAACCGTACATTAGGGTATTTCTGGGTACATTTCGCCCCTCGATCAGGGCATCCACCGCCAAGCGGAGCTCCAAACGACCGTCCGTGCGTACCGTTTGCTCGCCGTTCACTTCGACGACTATAAAGGCATCGGTATTTTGGGTCTCTACCATGGTATTGGGCAATTCCATGTTTGGTGCGGATGAAAAGAATTCGGCATGGGCCTCGGAAAAATCCACGGTCTCAGCTTGTAGACGTTTGCTCTTTTCCGCCCTTGTTCGTTTAGGTTCAATAGCGTCAATTCCGGGATTAGGGTTCCTTAGGGTATTGTTGGTATAATCGATACGCCCATGACTATAGATACTGTCCACGATATGCTGCCTTCGCTTTTCCTCTAGGTCGGGGTCGTATAGTCCCGTTGAATCGATATAAGTTTCGCTGTACAGACTCGGGGCATTAGTTTCACGTTTTTTTTGAACATCGTTGACCGCTTCAAGCTTGGAGCTATATTCTTTCTGACCATCTTTCAGTTCCGGCACGGTCGGTTGCCGTACTTCCCGTTCGGGGTGTTCGCTATCGGCAACCACCATGGCATAATAGCCGACCATAAGGATGATGACCAAAACGATGGCTGCAATAAAAATGATCTTGTTCTTTTCCAGTTTCATAATTGTTGGGTTTATTCTTGAACATCAATTTTTCGTAGGGAGTTTTCAAAGAAGTCCGTGATGAGCAATCCATGGGTGTTATGCGGAAAGTTGCGGTCCACATGGATCAACTTCCCAGTGGTCATCAATTGATACTGGTCCGTGACCGACCCCCGGGCAATCTCGAACAGTGTCGTTACCTCGAAACTATAGGGTTCTTTGGTCAGCTCCAAACGGATTTCAATATCGATTATCTTTTCCACTAACGAGTATTGCAGCAAGCGGTTATAGACCCCCTCGGCCTTTTTCTGGCGATAAGCCTCGTCCACGGAACTGTCCCCCAACCATAGGGCCTTTTCAAGGTTCTTTTCATAGTTGCCCTCCTCCAGTCCGTAGAAATAGTTATGGAACAGTTGGAGGTGCGAGAGGGCCTCCACTTCCAGGTTTTCCCGTTCGGAGACCAGTTTCAGGGGAATAACGGACCCATCCGTATTTACCGCAAAGGCATTTTCCAAAAAGGAGCGGTGCGCCCGGTGTGCCGTCCAGAGCGAAAACCCACTGGACACAAGACAAAGCATGACCACCGCCAACACGATAAAGCGGTTGAGGCGGAGGATGTCGGTAATATTTTTGTAGCTAGCTTTCATATAGAAATCAGTTTTTTAAAATTAAATGTGCCTTAGGCACCTAGGTTGTGAAGAGGCGAAACGTAAAACTGGTCGCCCGCTTATACAGTTTAAATTTTAGGAGCACGATAAATCCGACCCCCGCCAGTTCGATGAGCGGGGCGAAGAACTCGCTCCCAAAGTCCGTCCCGAACAGGTTGGGCCAAAAGTTTTCCGTAATTTCTTGGTAGAGCTCGTTAACAAAGACATTGACCAAAAAGAAGGCCGGTACGATCATATAGACCGCCGCATACAGCTTAAAGAAGCGATAGCCCATGTCCCGGAACTTCTCAAAAACGGACATACTGATGACCAATGGGAAAAAGGCCTGCATGATACCTAAGAGAAAATACCGTTCTGCAAGGAACAAGGGATAGATGAACAAGTCCAGTACCCAAAGGAACATGCCCGTAGCAAAGGCCAAGGTGCGGATGCCTAAAAAGGGGGTGGCCAGCCATTCGTACATTAAGGCCATGGCCTTGGCGGTCGCATCGAACAGCCCCAGTTCCTCCTCAATCTCGATTTGCTGTATTTCCAAGGGCAATAGGACAGGGGCCATCCCGCGATATTCACCTTCAATGGCTACCAGAATAGTATCGAAGGCACCCAATACCTCGGTGGAGAAGATGACCACTAGCACGACCGCAAAATTCTTGATCAGGTCGGTCGGGGTCAGTCCCCAGGTCAGTCCCTGTAAGTTCGCACCGCCCTCATAGTATTTCTTCAGGATGTTGATCAAGAAGAAAAGCACGGCCAAAGCCTTCATCCCAAAAATGCCATAGGTAGCGAAATCGCTGTCCTTGATGGTCTCGAAGACCGCATCGACATATTCCAATCCTATTGATAGCAACATAGTTTTCTGAGTTAATGGTTCGTCTCTCGATTAGCAACCTTGTCCTGCATTTCCCGAAAGGAGATAATCATTCGGTACCGTTTGTTCTTTAGGGTGATATCGGCTACCATTTTTTGGGAATCGGCACGGTGTTTTTCCAAAATGGACAACCGTTCTGCATCGTTCAGCTTTAAAAAACCACTGGACAGCACCTGTTCCATAAACTCCAGGTTACGCAACGAACCATCGATAATACCGGTAAAGGCATCGGAGACAGTAGCAATCTCATCTGGATGGATGTGCGGGGAATTTAATATCTCCCTTAGGTCGTTCCTGACCATGTCCACCAACATCCCGTTGTTCCGATGAATCTCCCTGACCGCCTCGTACTGCTGTACGGCATTATTGACCTTTTCGATGGTCTCCTTGGCATCTTTTAAAAATTGGACCGTCTTGACCATTTCAGCGGTCTGCTTGGCGGACTCCACCAACTGCTTGACCAAGGAGATAAAACTTGTATTGTCATACACCGGCATCCCCTGGGCCGTAGCACGGCCGGGCAGAAAAAGGATTAAGTTAAGTATGATTACCAATAAGCTGATGTTCATTTTTTTCATTTTGTTTCGATTTTAAATGGTTGAATTTGTTTTTGATGTTTTGGGTCTTTACGAATTCGATTATGGCTTTCTCCATATCCTTTGTCCTTTCATAAATCCGCATTATGCGGTCGGATTCGGAGCCGTCGGTCAGGTAGGCGGCATACACTTTGGGCGGTACCTCCAATCGGAAAATGTTGCTCTCCTTGCCAATCTTGATAAAGATTTCGGTGTACTTCCGTTCCCCCTTCAGATCGTTGCGGATGGACTTTAACCGGTTCAGGTCGTGGGAGGACAGGTTGAGCCGTTTGACCAGTTCGCTGTATCCCTTTTCGTTCCGTAGGCTATAGACCACCTGGGTATTTTCCAAAATACTGGCCGATGTCGAGTTGTTGGGCAGTTGGTTGATGGACTGGAGGATGATACCGATAGCCCCGTTCTGTTTCCGGATGGCCTGGTAGTAAAACTCCACGCTCTCCAGTACGTTGTCGAACTTCAACTGCTTGGCGAACTCATCGAATAGGATGATGCCCTTTTCCGAGCGGTTGCACCAGATGGTACGCTGGATGGCGGACTTGATAAGCTTTAGCATTACCGAGAGCACCTCCTTGTTGTCCTTGACCTCGTCGAGTTCAAAAACGATGAGCCGTTTATCCTCTATCTTATAGGATTGGTCCCCGTTTACCTCGAAGAGGAAACTGTACAGTCCGTCCCCTACATATTCGGATAGGATATGCAGAAAGTTGGTAGTATTGAAATAGTCACCGTCGATTCCCAATGATTCCAAAAGGGTATCCCTATTGGTTTTAATAAAACCGTAGAACCCATTTAAGGAACAGACATTGTCTGTTTTTTTATAAAAATGCTTCAGGATTTTTTTTAAGGCAACTGCTTCCGCCTTGTTGGGCTTTTGGGCATGGCCCATCAGTTCGAAAAGAAAGACTGCCAAGTCCTCAAGCCTCTCGGGAGTTACATCATCCGCATCGGCAACATAAAAAGGATTGATGCCCAGGTTCTTACCTTGTTCGTAGCGCAGTACGGCATGATCGTTTGGATAGAGCTTGGCAAATTTGTTATAGCTGCCCCCGAGATCGATGATGACTAAGCGTACCCCGCTCTCAAAATACTGGCGCAGGATGTTGTTGGCCAAAAAAGACTTGCCTTCGCCAGTAGGAGCAAAAATGGCAAAGTTCCGCGCCTTGATGCGTTTCTTCCCTTCGTCCCAGACATCCTTCACTACCGGTATATTATGTAGGCGGTCATTGAAGATGATGCCCTGTGAATCCGAGCGGTAATTCGTAGTGTTCATGAGCAGGCACAGGCCGTGCTTCAGGTCGGTCACATAAAGGTCGGCATCCGAGAAGTTCGACGAAAAGCCCCAATAGCTATTGAGCAGGAACTGGGTACGTTCTTTGCCCTTAGGGGCATAGGGCACCATATCAAGTTCCTTGAACTCCGTCTTTAGCCGGGACGCGATATGTTCAAGCTGTCGTTCCTTCTGGGACCAATAGACCACATTGAGCTGTCCCCGGACGATACGCGCCGCATCGTCCTGGTTGATGGTTTCCAGAATAGCGCTTATCTTGCTATGCACCACCTTGTTCTGCGTCCCGAAATTGGAACTTTTGGAAAGCTCCTCGATGCGTTTTTCCAACAGCTTCCGCCATTTGTGCCTGTCGTCTAGGTACAGGATCTGGTTGACAATATGGTTTTCGTCCAGTCCCAGTCCCAGTCCATCGATAAAGCCCCGATGGAAACTAAAATCGTCCGAAGTATAGACCGGGTCGGAGGAACTGCTCTGGACGGTCTCCCCGAAACACCGTTCGTTGTTGATGGCGAGCACCTCAAAATAATGGTCCCCGATTTGAGTACTGTCCCGCCCCAAGAGGATATCCGTATCGAAACCTTCGTTAAACCCGTTGAAGAAATTGTCGGTTAAACCTAAGATCTCCACTTGGTTCAAGGGAACGCAGTTTAATCCATGGCCGTTTGAAAGAAAGCCTACGCTATCCTTGACCGCTGAGATAAAATGCTTTGCTGCTTCCGACAGTTCCCCAGTCATGGTTTTGGGAAGAAGGCTAAAGGGATTGATATACTTGCTAGTGTTCAGCCCCCTGTTCTTGGGCCAGATAAAGAACAGGTAGGATTCGTGCACCATATAGTCCCTACCCTTAAAATGATCATGGGTGGCCCGCTCCAAGAAACTTCGGTTCGGAAGTGACAAGGCATCATAGCGTTTTTTTTGGTAGATATCCTGTTTGTGTACCACTGTTCCCGCTGGCAGGGATTTCAAGGCCTGAAACCAGCTACCGTGTAATTCCTCAAAGTCCTTTTCGGAAAGCGAATAGATTTCCGGGAGTTCCAGTTTATAGCAAAGGATAATGTTCCCGTTATTTGCAAAGACCCGGTTCCCCTCGATATCGAGAATGGGATACCTGTCGTTAAGATTGGTCCGCATAGTGTAACGTATTTGTTTTTTTATTAGAAATTGCCGCAGGGAATATATTCGCAAAGTGTAGCAGTTGGGGCCGGTTCGTCAGCTTGATCAGGACTACGTATAATAGCCCGTTGATGCACATCGCCCCAATAACAACCCCAAAGCTGAAGGAAAAAATGATTCCCAAAAGCGAGCCGATGACCGCTAACATTTGCAGGGCGAACAAGGCGATGGGCAGCCCGAAGATGAGCGCACGTCTGCGGATGTCGCGATAGACTTTAAATTTTTTCATATTGTTTTTTTAAATAAATCGCACGATGTGCGTGGCTTAGACGACGAGGGTGATGAGATAGGTGAAGATACCCACGACCGCCCCGGCAATAAGAACAAAGACAAGTACCCTGGTAATCCCTTTTTTCAGGTCAGCATTCTCTCCAAAGAAGTGCCCTGCGTTGAACAGGAAGCCGACCAGGAAGATGACCCCAAGGATTATGGGGAAAACGGTGCGGATGGTATCCGAGATGTCGGCGACCGAATCCTCGATGCCCCCGATCTGTGCGTAAGTAGTTGCGGTCGCTAAAAGTAACAGCGACAGCAATGTTGTTTTTTGATAGTTCTTCATGATTATTCGTTTTTGTGGCCTACTGGTTTCGGCACTTGATTATTAAATCTGTTGACGAATTTGAAGCGAAATGAAGAAATCGATGGGAATCGACTAAAAATTAACACTCTAGGGCGTTAAAATTTCGTGGATTCTGACCGAATCGCAGAAATAGATGAAAATTGTGCAACAAGCATTTAAAATTTTCTGTTATGAATCGATTTTGGTTTTACCTCTTTTTAGTGATATTCATCAATATCTGGAATTCTGTTTTTGGGCAGGTGCAAAAAAAAAATAAATCAATTGTGCTAATAGACCCCGGCCATGGGGGAGTCGATTCCGGTGCTATTGGTGTTAATGGAATTAAGGAAAAGGATATAGTACTCAAAATAGCGAAAGAAACTGTCCGCTTAAACCGGGAACTTTATGATGATACTTTGGAAATTTATTTGACCCGATATTCGGATACCCTAATTTCACTGGGCAATCGCACGAAACTGGCCAAGGTACTTAGGGTAGATGTTTTCGTTTCCATCCATTGCAATCAAGCAGCACGAAAGGCAGCACAGGGAATCGAGGTGTATATTACTCAAGATAATGGACAATCTGTACAACTGGCCAATATGTTTGCCACGGGATTGAACAGAAGATTAGGGTTCAAAAATAGGGGCGTAAAGCAGGCCAATTTTCAAGTACTCAGAGAAACCAACGAGTTATGTCCAAGTGTATTGTTGGAACTGGGGTTTTTATCGAATTCCGAAGAAGCAAAACACAATACCCGTACATCTAGTGTATCCGGTTTCGCCCTTTTAATATTGGAGACCCTCCGAAATTTTTAAGATTATGATTGATATTTCAAAATTGCTTGCTCAATTACTGAGGTCCATAATTCTGGAATTGATATCAGCAATACAATATTTCTTTAAAAAAAATTGAAAATAATAATAGAATCAAAAAATGCTCGTGTTTGCTTTTGGATACAATGTAGCCTTACCCGTTTTAGGACATTGTTAAATTCATAAAATTATTATTAATCTTAGGGTTTACGTTTATAATGGACAAAGAATAAATTTAATGAACCTTAGGCCTGTCCCAAAGATTATATCAGACATCAAGGTTTATTCTTATCCTATAGGGTTTTGGAAAAAAGAGGAATCTTGAACGTTCCTAGCAAAATCTAATCATTGAAAATACCAAGCAAAGCTAGGTGTTGAAGGAGCATTATGGTCTTCCCGTCTTTGATTTCACCAGACCCTATCATGGCGATGGCCTTATAAATATTCAGTTCAAGAACCTCTATTTCTTCCTGTTCCTTTTCTACCCCTCCGCCATTTCCAGTTCTCATTGAACTATCATATTCGGCAATAAAAAAATGAACGATTTCCGTTACCGATCCTGGAGACATGTATGCTTCAAAAATCTTTTCGACCAGGTCTATGGCATAACCCGTCTCTTCCTCCGTCTCCTTCTTAATACAATCTTCAGGATTATCCTTGTCAAGAAGACCTGCACATGCTTCTATCAACAAACCCGTTTCGTTCCCATTTATGTAGGTCGGAATACGAAATTGTCTAGTTAGGATAACCGTTTTGTTTTGCTTGTTGTACAATAGAATGGTAGCACCATTTCCCCTATCGTAGGCTTCCCTTTCCTGGGTTTCCCAAGTACCATCCTCCTTCTGATATTCAAAGATACATTTGTTGAGAACATACCAATTATCCGAAAGGATTTCAGTCTTCAAATTTCTAATCCCGCTATTGCGCATCTGGAATATCGTTCAAATCGTAATAAATCTTTAACCCTAGTTTCTTAGCGATCACAACATCCTGATCGGCACCTTTGGATTCTCCGTTAATTCTCAATACGGCATCACATTTAGCCAATAAACGATGTGCTGTAGGGTACTGGATTTCATTAAAAATCTCGTCACCCACTTCTTTGGAACCAGCGAGCTCGATCAATGGATTTGCGACCCATTCCCCGATCATTGGAACATGCCCCTTTCGAAATATTGGCAGCGCCATGGATTCTAGGTTATCCATATTCTTCTTTATCAATTTTGGGTCGTTGTCAGTACCGCTTCGGTATGGCCCGGCTATTAAAATCATCATATTCTTACGTTTTGATAAAGAACGTGATTTTGAAGGACGCAAAAATTAAGATAGTTTAAGACGCCTGTTTTTTTTCTTGATAGTACTAAGAAATTCAGGGGTAACCCCTAAATAGGATGCTATTCGCTTTTGAGATACTTTTTGTACAATTTGAGGGTATTTATCTACAAATCTATTATAACGTTCTTCGGTCGTGAACGTAATATAATCAAGTGCTCTAAGCTGCTCCCTTATGTAGGCATTCGCAAACAATACTCTAAAGTATTTTTCGAAGGATGGAACTTTGGCATAAAGCAAGTTCAATTTATCGTTACTGATGGCCATAAGAGAACTATCCTCAACGGCCTCGATATCCAGCATGGCAGGTGTTTCGGTCGTAAAACTGTTCATATCAGTAATCCACCAGTCTTTAGTTGCGAACATTATCGTAGACTCCTTGCCTTCGGTAGTCCGGTAAAAGGCACTCAATGTGCCGGAAACAACGAAGTATATATTGTTACAAATACTACCTTGTTGAAGAACGGATTCGTTTTTTGTTATTTCGAAACAGTTAATTTGCGAACAGAAATACTGTTCTTCTGAACTAGTTAGCGATATATGCTTTTTTATATTGGATAATACTAAATCAAAATTCATCCTTTTAACTTTGAACACATTAAATCAATCTACTAATATCTATTTATTCGGAGTCAAAAACACAATAAATGCAAAGCACAATTTGGCCAATTAACTATAATAAACGTTTAGCCGCTGGAGAAGAAAATAATTTAAAGAGCAGGACTACCAATATCAAGACCTTTCAAATTTATATTTACAAGAACTGTTCATCTATTTTGAACTTTTTTTTGCTAAAACTATCCATCAACTATTACCTCTTTCAGTTTGGGAACCATGTGCTTCTAATACCTTTCTGATATTCTTATGCTTTTCCAACAATTGGCCCGCTAAGTTTTCATCAATATCCAATTCCTCCATCAACATTCTTTTACCTCGGTCGACCAATTTTTTATTGGATAGCTGCATATCTACCATTTTATTCCCGCGAACCCTTCCAAGTTTGATCATAATAGAGGTCGAAATCATGTTCAATGCAAGTTTCTGAGCCGTTCCAGCTTTCATACGGGTACT
Source organism: uncultured Flavobacteriaceae bacterium (assembly GCA_963793365.1). Classification (GTDB taxonomy): domain Bacteria; phylum Bacteroidota; class Bacteroidia; order Flavobacteriales; family Flavobacteriaceae; genus Maribacter. The sequence continues at coordinate 552,094 of CAWBZP010000008.1, forward strand.
GCCCGTTACAAATTCTGGCCCCACTACCAACTCGATGGGATAATCGGAAACGTTTGAAAGTGGAGCATTCTCATTACAGGATATACTTCCCGTTAAAATAGAATTTTCTTTAGCCCTTATTATTCCGCCTATGACATATGGAGTAGTACCCGATGCAGCGATTCCCAACACAATATCCTTATCGTTTATATTAAATTGTTCGAGATCTTTCCATGCCTGATTGCTGTTATCTTCCGCATTTTCAACAGCCGTTCGTAATGCTTTATCACCTCCGGCAATGAGACCGATTATCCAATCATCTGAAACCCCAAAAGTAGGTGGACACTCCGAAGCGTCTAAAACACCCAACCTTCCACTCGTACCAGCACCTATATAAAATAATCTACCTCCATTCTTCATTTTGGTAACCGCTTTATTGACAAATCTCTCTATTTGTGGTATTGCCTTTTCAATTACCAAAGCAACCCCTTTGTCCTCGTTATTAATGTTGGTCAACAATTCGAGTGTTTCCATTTTTTCTAGACCGTCATAATTTGAAGGTTGCTCGGTCATGTAATTTTTAGTACTCATTTAGTTCTTTTTATTAAAATCAATCCTAAAACAGTCAGACTTCCATTTACTGCAATATTAATGAAGCCCATATCAAAATTATAGTTGTCCTTAAGAAAAAGGCTTAAAAGATAGGTAGCTATCGGAGCCAAAATACATATGGCAGGAACCATATTATCCCTAATTTTAATATTGGTAAACATCCCAAATAAATAGAGCCCCAGTAATGGCCCATAGGTATAACCGGCAACATTAAAGATTAAGGAGATAACGTCTCCCCTGCTTTTTGAAAATAGCATTATTATTCCAAAAACAATTATTGAAAAACCTATCAAAACTATATTTTTTATCCGCTTACGATTTTTTGCAGTTTTCTTGGAAATATCCAAGAAATCGTAAGTAAAGGATGTGGTCAATGCCGTCAAAGCTGAATCGACACTCGAAAAAGAGGCCGCTATAATACCCAGTAAAAAAAACACGCCGGTAATAGGGCTTAAGTGGTTCAATGCGATATTCGGAAACAAGGTATCCGTATCCAATAGGGCGCCATTCGTACCTATTGGCAGAACTATTCCGATATTTTCGGCGTAGAGATATAATAAAATTCCCAGTCCCATAAACAGAAATTGGGTTACTGCCAAAATCAAGCTATAGCTTAATGTATTTTTTTGTGCATCCCAGATAGTCCTGCAGGTTAGGGTCTTTTGCATCATATTTTGATCTAATCCTATCATCGCTATCGCCACTAAAACACCCGCAAAGAACTGTTTGTAAAAGTTACTATCCGACTTGGCTTCCCAGTTAAAGATATCAAAATAGCGATGAGTGACGATTTCACTTATCGATTCTGTAAATGTTAGGTTCAACGTATTGATTACATAGTAAAAAGTAATCAAGGCCCCTAAGATTAAAAAAACAGTCTGAAGGGTATCTGTCCAAACTATTGTTTTTATACCGGACTTATAGGAGTAAAGCCAGACCATCAGCAAAATGATTATGACAGTAATAGGAAATGGGCTACCGATCTTATCAAAAAATACAAATTGGAGAATCTTGGCCGCCAGCAATAAACGTAAGGAGGCTCCGAACGACTGTGAAACCAGAAAGAACAGAGAGCCGGTCTTGTAGGCCCTATTGCCGAATCTTTCGGATAAATAGGAATAGATGGACACCAAATTTAGCCGATAGTATAATGGTATGAGTACAAATGTTATAAAGAGATAACCAACGACGTTGCCAAGTATGAATTGAAAAAAATGAAAATTATTATTACCCACCATTCCCGGCAACGAAACAAAAGTTACGCCCGAAAGTCCGGCACCTACCATCCCGAAGGCTACTAAAAACCATGGGGATTGACGATCCCCTGTAAAATAGGTCTCATCACCGCTATTCCTCGAAGTAAAATAAGAAATGGCCAAGAGCACCAGAAAGTAAGACAGAATAACGAAAAAAATCAGGGTAAGATTCAACTGAAAATTATTTAACGGTTTAACAATAAGCTAGCTATTGCGGTTCATATATGATTCCACTAATCGAATTGTGGGACGCACCTGTAACCGAATTCAAAACATTAGGTTCATTTTCTATTTTTAAAACTCCCATTAAAGCAAATACCAACGCTTCTTTGAACTCTATGATTTCAGATGTTGGGATAACAAGTCTTACGTCATCGCCAAGTCGTTCCTGTAAGACCTTCATAAAATAGTGGTTCAAGGCACCTCCCCCTGTTACCAGCATCCGCATCCCACTTTTTGTGCGATTTGAATCGACCTGTACAGCGATCTGTTCGCAGATGTGTTGAATGCACGTATGCAACATATCCTTCGGATCGTCATCATATTTTTCCAAAATAGGAACAACTTTCTCCACGAACCATTCATATCCTGTCGATTTAGGAAAGGGTAGCTTGTAATACTCAAGGGCGTTCAAATCTTTTAAAAGGTCTTTAATGAGTTTTCCAACTTGCGCTAGTTGCCCGCCATTGTCATACGGTAAACCAATCTTTGCAGTAATGTGATTCAATACCATATTTGCCAAACCAATATCATAAGCGACGCGTTCTCCTTTATGCTCAAAAGATATATTACTGATTCCTCCCAAATTCAGGCAAAAATCGTATTCATTGAAGAAGTATTTATCCCCTATGGGCACAAGGGGAGCACCTTGGCCACCTAAGGATATATCCTTATTCCTAAAATCACAAATCACCTTGTATCCGGAGGTATTGGCCATAAACTGCCCAGAACCTATTTGATAGGTAAAGCCAAGTTCAGGTCTATGATGGCTTGTATGTCCATGACTGGCTATAAAGTCCACTTCGCTTCCCGTGCTTTGAACAAAATCCTTTACCTTTTCGCCTAACCAAATTCCATATTCCACATCGAAAGCTAAGAGATCGATTGCGCTTAGGTATATTGATTTCCTCAGTCTGTCCTTCAATTCAAGACCATACCCAATACTTTTTGTTTTTTTGATCTCAAAATCCCACCGATCTTCAGTTCTCCATATATGAAAGTAGGCCAAATCCAAGCCATCCAAAGAAGTTCCCGACATCAAGCCAATAACCTTAAACATTTTCATTTCAGTTGATTTTTAATATTATGGAAATCGGTTTTTTATTCGAATTCACTATTTCCTTGATGCTAGTGAGATGTAGACCCGCCTGCGTAATTATTTTGACCCAGTCCCCAAAAGTGCGAGCATACCACTCATGGCCATCCGTAAAATTCCCTGGTAGACCCTTCCATGAGTTGGAGATCATTTGACTTTTATATTCCAGCTCATTATCGAACATAAAAAAGGGATGCAGCGTTTGGATCAATATTACCCCTTCAACGTTTAATTGACTTTTTGTAGCACGTAAAAGATCGGCAAGACCATTTTTTTGATAGAGGCAAAAATTATATACTGCAATATCGAAGGGAGCTTCTGGAATTGGTTTTCCTTCCATTAGTTCCCCATACGACATTTGGTAAAACGACTCCGATCCTTTAGTTCTGGCAGCGTTCAAAAGTGGTTCAATAGCATCTATCCCGACTGCTTTTTTTTCATTCCCGTAAGTGACCTTGTGAGCCAACCTTCTCCGCAGCCGATATCGATTACCTTCTCGAAAGCAATATTTTTTAGTTCACCCTCAATCGCCTTGTTCGTAAATCTCCTGGACTCGATTTGATTGTTTGCAATGACCCTAATCCACTCTTCGGAGTTTTTGTTCCATGAGTCTATTATTCGTTGGTTCATCATATCCTTAAATTATAAATTAAATAAAGTGAAAACATTAGCTGGAAATAAAAGACCTACAACAAAACTGACGTTGTAGGTCTTGAAACTTAAGACTAACTCAAACTACTACTCTTAATTTGTTTAAATATTAGGGTCATCCGGTGTATTCGGATTACTGTTCCTTTCCAGATCAGGGTAAGGATAGAAATTACGATTTCTTTCCTCGGTGTAGATCATTTGAGTACCACTGGGTTCCGGTCTACCGAACCTTCTACTATCCTCCAAGCTTGTACCCGTCAAAAACAGTTCTGCCCTACGGTTTCTATATACTTCTGATAAAAGGGCCTCAGACGTTGACGGCCCACTATAGGGGTCGACATTTGCATTGATATCGAAAGGATCGTTGGTATCGGTAAGCACTTCGTTCAAGGCGGCCGTAGCGGCAATAAGGTCTGGACTGGACTTTCTTAGATTTGCTTCGGCCAATATCAAATTGATCTCATCTGGAATGTACAGGGGAATAAAACCGGTATTCACATTGAAAAAGCCTGCAAGGTCTTCAATCGGTAATCCATTTTGATTTGTCTCGTCCAATGGTACCAAATAAAAGGGGATGCGCCCATCGGCCGGATCGAATACGAACTCGGTCGGGAGTCCAAAATTATCCCTTGGCTTAAAGTTAGGTGCATCGTTCAAAAAGACCCGGCTCCAAATCGGGTTCAGATTTTGGGAGTCATATACAAATGTGGAAGTGCTTGACAAATCCACGCTATTGGCAGCTGTTATCGCCGCTTCGTAGTTTCCAACAAATAAATTAAATCGTGCGAGCAATGTGTTGATAGAATTTTGGATATCTATATTTCCGAGCGTTACGGCTGCAGTAAACTCATCGGATATCGGATTTGCATCAATAGCATTTCTTGCTTCGTTCAATAAGGTAATGGCATTTTCATAACCGGTCGCTCTTGGTACAAATTCAGCTTGGTTGTCATTATTGGAAACAATGATAACCTGCTCAAAATTCTGGGCCAAGTTTCCAATTGCCAAGGCTTTGAATAATTTAGCATGGGCGATTAGACCACTCTGTGTACCGGCCTCAAGATCAATAGTTGTGGCGTTTGCCTCGATATCCTCTGCAATTTTGATAATACGCAACATGGTAGACCATAGTCCCTGCACATTAGAATTGAAATTTGGTAGGTTTGACCCACCGTCCTCAAGTTCGATCATATTCTGAAAGGTTGTAGTAATACCGCCTTCCCTGGTCGTTATCGCCGGAGTTTCCACGACCCACCGGACTCCTGTGGTGGAGTACAATTGTTGCAGCCCTACGGATGCGGCGAGAATGCCTTCACGCGATGAAAAGGTCTCCTCCACCGTCGCGGCGTTGGGATTATCGAAATTGGTCTCACAGGAAGCCAATATTAATAGTGACATCAATGTGAATACTGTGCTATATACTTTATTATTTTTCATCTTTTTTCTTTTTTAGAAGTTGACATTTACACCTATTTGATACGTGCGCGGAATGGGTACTCCGGCAAAATCAAATCCTCTAACTCCGTTGCTCTGTCCTGCAGAATTTATTTCAGGGTCCCAACCGCTGTAATCGTCCCAAGAAATCAAGTTTCTACCCACTAAACTGAATTTTAAGTTATCCACCCCCTTGAACGGTTCCCTAAAATTGTAGCTAAGGGCCAATTCCCGAAGCTTTACAAAAGAGCCATCCTCAACAAATTCCTCAAAAATACCTGCCTGTGCACCTCCGAAACCTTTAGGTCTATTACCCAATAATTCTTGGCCTACATTAAAACCTCCGCCAAAGATGACATTGTCCAATAGTCTTCTGTTCCAATTGAAAACATCGAACCCTTGAACTGCATCAAGCTGAATCCTGAATGAAAAATCTTTATAGGAAAATTCATTTATCAAGGATCCGAACCATTCCGGGTTTGGATCACCAATCACTTTAGATGTCAAACCATCCTCGGTTACCCCTGTAAAAGGATATCCATTTGCATCCAAGGAAATACTACCATCAGGATCCCTTGCATAGAACTGTCTGTAGAAAACTCCCAGTGGTTCCCCTTCAATTACAAAATTTGTTGAAAAACTACCGGCGAGTGCAAATTGACCTCCCCCGGCTACGCTCGTAACCGTGTTCTCATTTTTAGAATAGGTAGCAGTAATGTCCCAAGAAAAATCTTCTGATTTTATGGGCGAGCCTTTTAAGAGTATTTCCAGACCCTTGTTCTCCAAGTTACCTACATTCTCTATTCGAGATCCAAAACCTGTTGATGAGGCAAGCTCTCTTGGTAACAATAGGTCAGTTACATCTTGCTTATAGTATGTCGCTTCAATACCCAGCCTGTTGTTCAAAAACCCAGCGTCAAAACCGAATTCGATTTCCTCTTGTCGTTCCGGGGCTATATTCAAATCCCCCTGTTGGGTACTGGGAATTAAACTTGGCGAACCATTGATAGCAGATGGATTAAGTAAAGTAAAGCGCTGAAATGCTGTTAGGGCGGTTAGGTTTCCCGCTTGTCCCCAAGAACCTCTTAATTTAAATGTGCTGAACGCATCCCCAAACGTGTCCTTCCAGAAATCCTCCTCGGACATAATATAAGACAAACTTGCCTTGGCATATAACTGATTGCGCTCGTCCTCACCAAAAGTAGAGGCACCATCTTGTCGTAACGCTCCGTTTATGTAAAGTTTATCCTTATATCCAAAAGACTGTTGAATAAAGGCACCCCAATAGGAAATCTGTGATCTACTCTCACCTTGAGCCAATATACTGCCACTTTCAGCAGTTTCAACAATTGGTGGAAGTCCGTCTGCACTAATGCCTATACGGTCAAATTCCTCATACTGCCAAGAACCGCCCAATGTGGTTGTTGAAGATATCGATTCGTTTATATCCGTTTTATAAGATAGGTTCAAATCACTGTTATATTGAAAATTATTTATATCCGATCTTCTGGCAAATCCATTCCCGTTCGGTGACGTATTGTTGATAGGGATAAAGGCTGTAGCGGACTGATTGAAATAATCCAGTCCCAAGGTATAGCTGGCAGTCAACTTTTCAGTGATTTTGGCGTCAAGTCCTATACTTGTTATGAAACGGTTTACCTTTTGCCCAAAATCAAACCGGTTGACCGCTTCCAAAGGGTTGGTCCTAGGAACTAAATTGGACGTAACCGGATATACACCTGATTCGTTAGGAAACGGGCTAATTGAATTATCGCTGAATACAAAACCTGTAATGGCCCCATAAGCAGCATTGATTCCCCCGTTTGGAATATCGCTACTTTGGCTTCTCACATAATTAAGTCCGGCATTTACGGTCAGCCAATCAAATGCTTTCTGTGTCAAATTGGCCTTAAATCCTATTCGTTGAAAATCTGTACTTTCTATGATTCCCTCATTATCCAAGTGTGATGCTGAAAGAAAATAAGAGGTCTTATCGGTACCTCCATTCATGGAAAGGTAGTTTTCAACACCAAATCCCGAACCAAAAAATTCATCCTGATAATCGAATCTTGTTGCCGGAACTGTCTCCAGGTTATTTCTGTCGAATGGGTCGACCCATGATAGGGGGGCCGTATTATAATCAATTTTGTCGCGAAGTTCATTGATCTTTACATTCGTTGAAAAACTAAACCTTGGTTCCCCAGATTTTCCTTTTTTCGTAAATATCTGCACCACACCATTACTTGCCCTTGAGCCATAAACAGCAGCGGCGGCGGCACCTTTAATTATTTCAATACGCTCTATATCGTTAGGGTTTAAGTCGGCCAATCTGTTCTGAGCGTTTCCACCTAAATCCACCAACTGATTACTTGAATTACTGATTATTATCCCATCCACGATATATAATGGGTCAGAACTTCCTAAAACAGTACTCGGTCCACGCAATCGGATGCTTATCCCCCCAGCAGGATCACCGGAGTTCTGTTGAACCAATGCACCGGTAACCTTCCCCGAAATGGCCTGATCTACGGCGGTGGCACCGTTGTTGACCAAATCCTCGGATTTGACCGAAGAAATGGAGTTACCCAATGTACGTTTGTTCACCCCGACCGTGGAACCGGTGACAACGACCTCGTCCAAGCTCAAAAGGTCCTCTTGAAGAGCTACGTCCGTTACCACATCTTCGACAGAACCCAAAGTAATCGGTACCGTTTTAGTGGAATAACCTAAATAGCTTACTTTCAATTGATAGCTCCCGCCAGCAATTTTTCCGGTAAATGAATACTCACCGTCAAAGTCCGTCACTCCTCCAATTGTAGTATTGTTTATAAATACCGACGCACCTGGAATCGGTGTTCCATCGCTACTATCCGTAACCGTTCCGCTAAAAGTATAATCCGATGTTTGCGCAAAGCCGAAGGTGCTTGCGAACAACATCAGAAAAATAGCCAGTCCAGATATGATCTCACTGTGTTTTAAACTTATTTTTTCCATAAGGTTCTGAGTTAATTAATTGATTTCTAGATTAAATTACATTTTTTGAAAGATGTTTGTTTCCTGTAAAAATAATTAAAAAAACAGAAAATGCAATTTTTTGCCGTTTTATTTTGCAATTACTCGAAATACTAAATTTATTTTGATAGATATTGCAAAATCCTGCTACATTTGTTGAGAATTATACTGAACCGACCAATATTGAAACTATGCTCAAGGAGGAAAGACACCAATTGATTTTGAACGAAGTTGCGCTGCATAATCGGGTCCTATTGACCGATATCGCCGAAGTTCTCAACGTTTCCATTGATACCGTAAGAAGGGATGTAATCCAACTCGACACTGAAGAAAAGCTAAAAAAGGTTCATGGCGGCGCAATATCCCTGGGATACGCCAACAATACCGCGGAACAGACCAAGGTTTACGCACTCGAAAAGAAAAAGGTCATCGCCCAGAAAGCAGTAAAGTTATTAAGGAATGGCAGTATCATAATAATCCATGGTGGAACAACGTGTCTTGAGTTTGCTAGGAATATCCCGGAGAAAATGAGTCTTACCTGCTTTACCTTAAGCTTGCCGGTTGCCATTGAACTATGCAAAAAACCGAAACTTGAGGTAATCTTTCTCGGGGGTACAATGGCTAAAGAATCTCAGATAGCTTCTGGCGGACAGGCGATTCACAACCTATCAAGGATTAGTGCGGATTTCGGTTTTATAGGAACAGGATATGTCGATGCAGATTATGGGTTGACGGAATTTGATTGGGAAAGCGTCCAAGTTAAAAACGCGGTAATTCAGGCCTCGAAAAGCACAGTGCTACTAACGATTTCGGAAAAACTGAACTCTAAAAACCGCTATAAAACTTGCGAGATGAGCGATATAAACACCATGATCACTGAATTGGAAGCAACAGATGAAAAGTTGATCTCATTTAAAGATGCGGGAGTTAATCTAGTATAGCTCCTAGTGAATCATTTTCCTTTAATTAAACTTTACAAATACTAGGACACAGCAGCATACCCATAGTTTATTCAAATTTTGATTTGTTTCAAATCTTTACTGCCCTCAATCTTATTCGATTTCATTGGTTTCGAATCCGTAAATGGTAGTTTGCATGCCAGCAATTTTCCATTCCCCATCAACTTTTTCCATGAGCCGTGTCTCTCGTTTAAGTCCTCTCAGTGAATCTTGTTGTTCATAGGTAACCCATGCTCCGTTCCCATAGAGTCGAACATCAATTTCGTCTAGTAATTCAGGAACAGGTTCAGGTTCGGGATGTTCTTCAATAAAGGTCTTTACGAATTGGCTTATTTCATTCCAACCTAAAGATTCAGAGAATGTGTTTTCAGGAAAATCAATGTAAGTTTTAGCAATATCCTCGTCATGTACCCATTTTTCTTTCCAAGATTCGTAATCGCGTTGAAAAGCAGCTCTGGTTTCATTGTTCAATGTTTCCAGAATAGCTTCCTTTTCCTGCGCAATGTCAGTTGTTTGGTCTACGGTTTCTTCAGACTCCTGTTTTTTTATTTCTTCACAACTTGTTGTAAAAAATAAGACAGAAGATGTCAAAATCATAAGTTTTTTAATACTCATATAGTTACCTTTTTATCTTAAAAATCAATAAAGGAGTTGTTCAATTAATTTTAATTTAAAATTAGGACATAGTGTCCTAACTCATAATTTATTTGAACTTCTTTTCTGGCACCAAATTACATCTTTATTGTTTTTCGGGAGCGTTGTTGAATTCCGTCCTATCGAAATGGTTGACCAATATCGAATCCATTTGCTCTCTCCCCGCTACGATATTTTTGATCTTGTCCCATAGTTCGGCCGTTAGAAGTGGCCGCAATGGCTGATCGACTGTAATGATCTTTTTAAATACCTTGAGTATTTTTTTGTCCCAAACCCGGTAATACTTTGTCAGGTCCTCGGGATATACGACCTTTCTTTTTGTGCCCTCGTCGGCCCCGCGAAAGGGATGCTGCATATTTAAATACCCGTAGTCATCCGTCAATTGCTCCCCGGCTTCAATATCCCTGATGGCTATCTCAAAGTCATAGGCGGTCGAAAGCCAGTTTGATCTGAAACTGTGGTTGACATAGCGGCCATGGTCCCAGCAAAGGACAAAGTTTCCTTTGTTGTTTCTATAGGAGTATGTGTCCATAATATTCTGGTATACGGGCTCCATAGACTGTACGTCAGACGGGCTGAATTGCCTGTCCAGTTTGTCGAGGGCCCAGGTTATCGTACCGGCGGGAATGAAAGCGGTGGTCACGACGCCATATCCGATTTCTTCGTTTACATACTTAAGTTCCGTTGTTGGATGTATCATATGTTTTCAAGTCCTAGGCTCGATTTTAATTTAAAGTGTATATAAATAACGATTAGGCCGTGAATTACCATCGTTTTTTTAAACTTTTATTTACTTGCCTTCTCTTGCCTGTTATCCTTCATGGCAATTACAGTCACCTGATTTTTATCGAAAATGTAGAATACGGTGGTATTCTTATGGATTACAGCTCTTCTTAATGACTTTTGTTTGTTTGACTCTGGATATAGTGTCGGAAAGTTGGAGATTGTAAATTCGAACTGTCTGAGTAATCTTTCGAATATGACGACCTCTTTCTTGCTGAATTTTTTGTTCAGATAACTTTTGATGGCCAAAGCGTTTGTCAGTGAACGCCTAGTCCAAATGACTTTGTGGGGTTTATCCATTGGCAAATTCGTTCCAGAATTCTTTCGAATCGAGCGTCTCGCCTTGTTGATGATCCCTTATACCGCTAAGGATATTCACTCTGTCGCTTTCCGTAAGCTCATCCCACCAATCGCTTGATTTACCCTCACTAGAAAGCTTCACTGAGTTTAGCAAACCAACCAGAGTATCATCTTTTAAAGACAGTATCCAGCTAACGAGTTCCTTTTTTGTAGTATTTAATTCAGAAGTGCTCATATTAATTCTTTAAAATAAAATTACAAAAATCATGCAACTATTAAATAGATGTTTTTAGGAAATCCGTTTTTTGAACTTTCCTAAAGCCCAGATTCTCCAATTATGACTGGTACCTAAATACGGGAGGAGGTCACTCTCATTTCGCAACGGTAGCAGATTCTAAGGAGCTCTTCGCTCAATAGTTTCATTCTGAGATAGGAATATCAACCAATCCTAATTCTACAAGAAGGAATATAATTCCTATTAGACTTGAAACAATACCAAGTAACAATAATTCAAAATTATTTACACGATTATGAAGTTCAATCCTGCTTTCGAGATTTTCAAAAATTTTGTCATCTGATTTAGACCTTTTTTTATTTCCCTTACTTTGCGAAACGTAAATAAGGAATATCCCAAATATCAATAAGCCAAAACCGGTTAAATAATGCAATGTTTATTATTTAATTGTTCCATTTTCAATATATTGTTTAGTCATTTTTAATTTAATCGTTAAATAGAACTTTTAAACAATATTGCACCGATTAGTTGATCTGTACCCGTTCACTCTTTAAAACCTCCCCCTTGGCGTTAAGCACATAGTAAATATAGTCTCCATTATCGAGATCGATGTTGGTGGATTCCCCTTTTTTAAGGTAGTCGTTATAGTATGGAAGCAAGTTCATAAAACTTTTACCTGATTTAATTTTCTCTTTGGGAAAGACCGAAAGTTGGACTGCAAAATTGTGGGGGTTCTTATAGGCCAGCATCCTGCCTGAGGAAGGTTTGAGATTATTGATCAGAATATGGTCGATCAGACCCGAATACTCAGAACTTAACGAGACCGCTTCGAACAGTGCGGCCCCTTCAATGTATTCATGATATCTGTTAAAAGCCGTCTGCGATATCGTAACCGGGTCGATCCCGTATTTTTCCTTAAAACGGTTGGCCATCCACCTCTTCCCCTTTCGGTCCTCGGTTTCAAAAATGTGGGATATTCCCGCAAAGACTATCGTCTTACCTTCCGGATCGTGCGAGAAAATCTTATTATAGATATTGTCGGCCTGAATTATCTCCCTGTTTCCGTCCGCTTCAAGGTTATCGTAAGAGACCAATTTCATACCCAAGGATTTGGCCTTGCGAATGAGTTCGATGAATCGTGGCTCCCGGGTATAGAACCCGTCTTCTATTTTCAGACCTTCCCGAAGATTGATATCATCGTTTTCATCATATTCCAACGCCTCAAGGGCCAAGTACCGAAACCCTAAATCATATAATCCCGGAAGCAGTTTTGTGAGTGCCGTCCGGTGATTGGGATAGAAATGGTTTTCGTTGAACATGACTATTTTTTCATTCTCGGCAATTGCCAAGATCTCCTCCTGCCACGTAACACTTGCATTTTTAGGTTTCAAAATTTTTCTAATCGTTACGCTGTCGATGTCAAAATTCTCGTATTCTTTTAACAGCTTCCTATATCTTGAGTTGTTCCCCATGAACGAGGAGAAAGTCAGCTGCATTTGCAATTTGAAGAATCTGTCCCTTTCGGAACCTTCCGGATAGGAATCGATTTTGTCAAGACAGGCCAGATAGTTGTTCGAAAAACGAAAACAATCGTTCAAGGATTCCTCCAGGGAAACAAAGCTTTCCCTGAAATCCTTTCCGTAATCAATGTTTTGGACTATAAATCCCAGATCGGCATCGGGAACGCTATCACGGTCGACAAACAGAAATGTTATTCTGTGCCTGTCCGTGACCGAATCCTTAACGTAAAAGTTACTAGGCCCATCCTTCCATTCCTTCTTGGAGTCAAGTAGTATATAATATCTATAGAATGGGGATTGACCTGTTGTCCCATAGGCAAGTATGTTGTCGACCGGTCGGATGTTATTCGGAACGGATTTGATGACCTTTCGTTCGTCCTTCTCAAATTCCACATCGCCGAAAGTCTTATGGACAAACTCTAGCGAGTCGTTCAGGACATATCCATACATGGCATCGATGTACTCGTTTTGTGAAAAGAAAGGGCTTACGGAACTGCAACCTATGCTCAATATCGAAAGGATAAACATGGGAACATAATGCCCAGGATTTCGCGTTCTTCTCATTTTTTCAACATTATGAGCACTACACACCATCAACTCAAATGCTTAAAACTTTTGAAAGGCTCATTATTATCTTGTTTAAGTTAATCATTTATTTGAAATTTAACCATTCATTTTAGATGTCTAAGAAAGGCATCGGGATTATTCAAAAAAGACCTTGTTATTGAATAGTGTTCTGTATCCTCGAAATCTACCTTTTTCATGGTGTCATCCGAAATCTGGTAGATTGCCGCTCCGGGATACGCCATCAACATAGGGGAGTGCGTGGCAACGATGAACTGGGACATGTTGTTCTTAAGATGTTCTTTGATAAAATAGAGTAACGAAAGCTGTTTTGAGGGGGAGAGTGCCGCCTCAGGTTCGTCCAATAGATATATGCCACGTTGATTAATCTTATCGTTCATTATCTTGAAGTAGGCCTCCCCGTGTGAAAAGCCTTGAAGGTCTTGACCATAGTTTTTACGCATTTCACGAATCTGATAGTTCGAATTATCGCGCATGGATTTTAGGACGCCGTCCGGCACCTCCCCTTTAATGTCATCGAAAAAGGTGGAAAGCCTATTGTCCTCGTTCTGTATACCGTTCAACAGGTTTCCAAAATCCTCCGCCCTTAAAAAGAATCCTCGAGGTCTATCTATGGCCCAATCAATGGAAAGGTATTCCACTAAAGTCCTCGCGGCCTCGAACCCTCGTTTTCCATAGGAAGAACCGTCCATGTTCGGAAGTTGCAGTCGTAATGCAAGGGTCTCCAATAGGGTGCTTTTACCGGTGCCGTTATCGCCTATGATGAAGGTTATAGGATTGGAAAAATCGAGGTCTTTGGCATACCTGACCGCAGATACATCAAAAGGGAAAGGCCTTTCACGAGGACAATCGATGTTTACTTTGGATATATAGGACACAATTCGGGTTTTTGTATGGTTACAATAATCGTTTTACTAAACTTTTCTAAAGCCCGAATCCTATAATCCCATGACATCCGATTCCGCTACTGTCACAATGATTCTCTGACCGGTACCACATCCACAGGATTCGCAAAAAGTGTCCAACGTAGAATCGTTATCAAAGGTTATTTCAAGAACCTCAATACCATTTTCCTCCAAAAAATTTTCTAATTCACTAAACGTAACCTGATTCGAATCATTTTCTCCAGTACCCCATGGATCGGCGCATTTAGTCTGTTCCCAATAAAAAATATCCTGTTCACCGTCATCGTTGTCACAACAAACAAGGGTTAGGGACAAAGAAAGTACAAGAAAAAAAGCTACAACATGTTTTCTGCAGAGGATATTCATCATCCTTTATATAAACTTTGAACTTACTTGGTTCTTTGTTTTGGTGCTTGTTTTAGCTGATTGTTTTTACTCTTTCCCATTCCTTTTTTAAAATTCCTTGTGTTAAAATCAGAATGTTAGCTTTTACCGCATTAGTATTTATATCCGTTCTCTTATCAGCTGGTTTGGTAATTTTTGCTATTTCCTTAACTAATTCGTCGCTTTCTTTTTCAAGCGGATTTAAAAGCAAAATAATTTTAGTTTGTAAATAGACTAAATCGTCAATCAGTAAAGTGGCTGCTTCTCCAGTACTTTGATTATCCAGTGCTGTATGAACTTTCATATATTCCGAGATAGTTTCACGGACAGTATTAATCCAAGCTTGTCTATTTTCAGAAAGTACTGTTTTGTTGATATTAAGCATCGCATTTTTGGACACATCTTTAGAATTTTTATACGAAAGAAATAATGTTAATGATGCAAAAACCCAAGGAACAATAATAATTAAAGTGCTCAATAAATCTAAATTTTTCAAAAATTCTTTTGCTTCTTCCATAAAATTATTCGCTTTTCCATTTGTCGTATATTTTAATTGTATTCCTGTATCTCGAACTTACATCATAGTTTTCTTTGTAACTATCGACTGCCTCAAAGATTGTATCTCTATATTCAGTCCGCCAATCTCTGTCTGATAAATAGTCGTGAATAATACAATAAGAAAGTCGGTCAAGAGAATTTAAATAATTCTCTTTAGCTACGGAAATTTTGTCTTTATAAATCTCTAAAAGGTCCTTACTTAATTTCTTTTTTGAATTTTCTATTTCAAGATTGTATTCTCTTAATTCAAAATTTACTTTATCAAAATTCTCTTTCCTCTTATTTAATTCGCTCTCTAATTCCAAAACAGTCATTAAAGTGCTATTCTTTTGATTTTCAGCCAAGCCTTTTAATTGTTTTTTAACTTGCTTTATTTGGTAATATGCAACCCATAAAACTCCAGCAGAAATTACTGTAGTCAATACACCTGAAATCGCAGAAATCCAATCGGTTTCAGTATTCATCATTCTTTTAGTTTAGCCATTAATTTCTGCAATATTATTTGGGCTTTTCCTGCATTGGAATTTGTACTTCTATGGTCTTGAGTTTTTGGTACAAAGTCAAAATCATTTCCACCCATTTTGAAATAAATCATTATTTCACTTGGTGAAATCCCACGACTTTTTAAAATAGGAACTATCTCGTTTATGATACTATCAACTTGTGACTCAGATTTTGCGTATTTTAATTTATCTAAATATTCGTTCATTTTATTTGTTTGAAGAGAGTTTAATTAAATGGACCAAAACTTTCAATTACGAGCTACGGCCCATTGTCAGGCCTATGATATTGGACCATTGCTTATACTTGCATCATGAGTGGTTTTTTATATTCTTTTATCTTTTACAAGTCTCCAATAATGAAAACCTAATGCAGTCAGTCTACAAGACTTGGAATTCATAGCTGCAAAATACATATGCTGTTCATCTACAGGTACAATTAATCCGACGCTCGCAAGTTTTTGAAGTTCTTTAAAAATAGCCACACGGTCCTCTGAAGCATATGGCTCAATATAATTATGTTCAATTTTCGGGTCATTTGTAAATTCAAATGAAGGGTCAAGTTTATAATTACCTTCAGCGGTTTCAAAATATTTTGTAAGTTTTCTTAAAACATCTAAAGGAACTTGCGGATTTACGGTTCTTAATGATGTGAACCTTGTAATGTTTGTTTTGAATACTGGTCTTTGGTCCCAAGGTCCCAAAGCTTGATCTATGTATGAATAAATGCTTCCTGGTGTTATATGACCTCGTAGGTCAGATGCTCCACCTTGCAATGCATCGAGAAGTAAATTTGTAAATACTCCGTGACCATTTATTTCTAAAGAGACTTCATCTGATTTACTTGCAGTCAGAATTGAAACTCCTTCTCCAATTTGTGCATTTTTTCCACCAGACATTTGAGGCGATCCAAATGAACCGGAATGACAACAATCTAAAATTATTATACGGTTTTTAGCTTTAGATTCATTTGCTATATTCAAAATTTCGTCCATAGATACTCCTTCGTCATTCTGCTGATAATCCGGTGTAACGATAAAACCACCCCCTAAATCATCAAAAAATCCGTGTCCTGAATAATAAAACAAGGCGGTCTCTGAATCTCCCGCAAACAATTCTCTAATTTGACCTCTTAATTCAGATTTTGTTTCTACATCAGTTATTAATCTAACGTCAAAATTTGGTGAACCATCTCCGTTGACCTCAAGAGTGTTTCCAAAGGCCAAAGCGTCATTTAGACATCCTCTTAAAGGTGCAGTTGGATAATTATTTATTCCTACAACTAAAGCTTTTCTCATATTAAATTTTACTAATGACTTTCTCTAAATTCTTCCAAGTCCAGATTATTATTTTTTCTCCTTTAAGTTCTCGTGGAATCCCTCTTTTATGTTTTTTTTGAATATGCATTCCTACTACTGGAATATTTTCATGTTTTGCACATTTTATTTCCCATCTCGTTCCACTTGAATGATATGTGTTCTTGCTTAACAAAACTATCACGCCATCACAGGATTTTATTTTGCTTCTGCATTTCTGTTTCCAAATTTTCTCGTCCCAAGGTTTTTTAACTGACATATCTACAAATGAAAAAGGCGAATTACCTTTTTTTGCTTGTGCTACAAAATGGTCACGGTATTCTGCATCCTCGATAGCAAAACTTATAAAAATTCGTTTATTTGATTTAGGTTTATCCTCAAATAACTCATTCAATAGTAATGCTGCCCCTGCACCTAAAATTAATGGCCACATAGCAAAGGTTTATAAACTGTCAATAAAAACTCTAATGTTTTCCCAAGTCCAAACTTTAGTGTTTACTCCTACTAGATTAGTTCTATCATCTGTGTAAGCGTATATTCCCAATATTCGTTTTCCTTCTTCTCTAGCACATTCAATTTCCCATTTCTGTCCACTTGAGTTCAATGAATTTTTACTTACTAAAACAATAACACCGTCTGACCTACGAATTCTTGTTCTTACTTTTGTTTTCCATTCTGAACTATATGCTTCTTTTACAGACATATCAATATATTCGAATGGTGAATTTGTATTCAAAGATTGCCCTTTTAAGAAATCCCTTGACCGTTCATCTTCAATTGCAAAAGCTATAAAAATTACCTTTTTTCTTATCATATCTTAATTTTTCTTGGTTGGTCTAAATTCTACATTTCGGTCTTCTTTATGGGTAGTTGCGTAGTTTGGCACTTAACTTTGCAAGTACCAAACCAAACTGAAAATCCGACCGCAATTAATTATAGTTATATTTTGTAACAGTTTTTATGGTGCTATCCAATCATAATCAATTAAATGAGCTAAATTATCAGTCATTGAATTGTCAGGATTAGACCTTAAATATTTACCATTATTTCGATTCACAATTTCTACATTTTCTCCTATTTCCCAACCAGCAATTGAATAGTTCCAAACCCAAGTAAAAGCGGAATTTCCATTAATTTCTAAAAGATTGACTGCATCTACTTTTGATTTTTTTAAAGCTCTCGTAATCGATTTCTCTCCGACAGTATGAAAAGCATAATGCGTTATCACATTACTACTGTTCTTCCATACTCCTGAAATTCTATATTTTGCCATATTACTAATATTTTCAATTATTTAAACTTCTTTTTTATAGGGCCTTAATTTTCCCTTTAAGCCTCTAATACGTAGGTACTTGTAGTAAGTTGCTCTAGAAATACTTACTCGTTCACAAATTTCAGAAACAGATAACTTACCTTCTTTAAAGTACTGTTCACAAATTATGGCTTTTTGTTGATTTTTCTTACTGATTCCCGTAGGCGCCCCTAATATTTTTCCTCGTGCTCGTGCAGAGGCCAAGCCCGCCTTGGTCCGCTCAATGATAATATCCCGCTCCAACTGGGCCAAAGCGGCAAACAAGTTTACGATGAACTGGGAATGTGAGGACTTGTCCGTGGTATCCAAAAAAGATTCGTTTAATTTTAAATAGTAAATTCAAAATTACTGCAATTATATATGGTTTCCATTTGCTATATTTCTACTCAATAAAAACTTCAATTTCAAGCCTTAACTAATCCTTTATTTAAACTTTCCTAAAAATAAGAAGCCTACAATAATTAGTATAGTTTAAATTTTAATAGAACTTTTAGATAGCTAACGTTATTCCTCTTGGCCCGATATCAAGGAACGGTTTATTGTAATTAAAGTGAACTGGCGCTAAAAGTATCTCCCTGAGAGATATCACCAGTATCGAATCCTTTCTTAAACCATCTCATTCTCTGTTCCGAAGTTCCGTGTGTAAATGAATCAGGAACTACACGTTCGGTAGACTGGCGCTGTAAGCGATCGTCACCGATGGCATTGGCGGCATTCATTGCTTCCTCAAAATCACCGGATTCCATAATGTTTGTAGTTCGTTGTGCATGGTTTGCCCAAACTCCAGCTAGAAAGTCCGCTTGCAATTCCAGTCTCACGGAATACTCGTTGAACTCTTTATCACTGATTTGACCGCGCAGCCTATTGACCTTATCCATAGTCCCCGAAAGTCTCTGAATATGATGGCCAACCTCATGGGCTATCACGTAAGCCTGTGCAAAGTCTCCTGGCGCATTCATTTGATTTTCCATATCTTTAAAAAAACTGAGATCAAGATATAATTTTTCATCCCCAGGACAATAAAATGGTCCGGTTGCGCTAGATGCCGAACCGCATGCAGATGTAACGGACCCCGAATAAAGTACTAATGTTGGTTCCTTGTAATTTTCTAAAATACCATTCCAAACATCCTCTGTACTGGCCAGAATAGTTGCGGAAAATTGTGCTTGCTCATTTTCCTCCGGTGAACCATTATATCCCTCTTGCGAAATACTTTGAGATGTTGATCCCGTAAAGAAATTTGCGACTAGATTAAGTGGATTATATCCGAACACCAAAGATGTCAGTAAAACGATACCTACAATTATTAGACCCGTTTTAGAAAATACAAATTTCAAGAGCGGAGCCAGCAGCATAGGATTAAATCCACCACCACCTGAATTAGATTGACCTCTACGATCTTCCACATTCGCACTCTTACGTCTTCCCTGCCATTTCATTTTATTACTGTTTAAGTTCGTTTGACCCTTTTATTATCGCGCTTATAGTAAATTGATTATTCAATAATACACTGGTAAATGTACTTAAAGGTTATCGTCGTTTTTAACACAAAAGAATCCTTTATGTGCTACTTACCTATGCTTCTTAAATTTAAAATTTAAGTATTTAAGAAATATATAAAATAGTAAAAAAATGTTACTGAAATGTGTTAACCTTAATTTTATTGAAATAATAGGTCTTTGTTATTTGAATTATATTGTTAAATAACAATCAACTTCAATTTAATCTTTTACATATGTCAAAATTTAGAATCTTTCTACGAGCTTTCGGAGTTATTGCAATTATACTTACCATCTTTCCTTATGTGCCTTTTAATACTTGGGTGGTTAGGGTATTTGACTTTCCACATCTTCAACTTACTGTTCTTACAATACTAGCGTTTCTGACTTATTTTTTTAGGTTTGAAATTAAGAATAGGGTAGATCAAATCTTTATCATACTTCTGTTAGTCTGCATTATAGTTCAACTTCAAAAAATTTTCACATACACCCCTTTGGCAGATTATGAAATTCACATGGCCAGTAAAGATGCAAAAACAAAGCTCTCAATTTATGCAGCTAATGTTCTTCAAAAGAACGATAATAAAAATCTACTGGTTGAAGATGTAATGAATAAAACTTCAGATGTTTTACTTTTTACTGAAACTGACCAAAAATGGATAACAAATCTTAATAATAACTTTAGCAATGTTTATAAGTACAAGGTTGAAGTTCCTTTAGATAATACGTATGGAATGTTACTTTACTCAAAGTATGAGCTTATTGATTCTAATGTTAAATATATAGTGGAAGATACAATTCCTTCTATACACACTAAATTAATTTTACCTTCTGAAGATACCGTGCAAATTTTTGCTATTCATCCTGCTCCGCCAACTCCTTCACATAATCCATCTTCTGTTGATCGGGATGCAGAAATGATGAAAGTCGCCCTGTTGACCAGAAATTCAAAATATCCGGTTATTGTTATGGGTGATTTTAATGATGTGGCTTGGTCAGAAACTACCGAATTATTTCAAAAGGTTAGTGGCTTGCTTGATAGTAGAAAGGGTAGGGGTTTGTATAACACGTATAATGCTAATAGTTTTATTATGCGTTGGCCATTAGACCATGTTTTTTCTTCTGCAGAATTCCGAGTAATCGATATTCAGATTGGCAACGATATTGGTTCGGATCATTTTCCATTTTATACAAAATTCAGTTTTGAACCTGAATTATCATCAGAACAAGAATTAGCAGAACCTTCAAAAGATGAAATAGACACTGCAAAAAAGCAGATAAAAATGGAGAATAAGAATTCGTAATTCTAAATATTAATTGCAAAAAAAAAGCAGTTTCACCCGAGAGTAAAACTGCCTTTTGCAGATATAGAGATTACTATCTAACTTACTAAATCTTCCATTGATTTTACTTTGTTCAAATCAGTTCTGATTTTCACCAATTGCTCACGAATTACCAACGCTACATTTGAAGGCAATAGTTTATCATTTAAAACTTCTTCATACTCTTCTACAGCAGCTTTATCTCCTCTAATAGCTTCTTCTAGCATAGATTCGTCATTATCTCCTGTAAAGAAAGATTTAACGTCCATCCAAGCTCTGTGTAGGCTGCCGGTAAAGCTACCGTCATTATCTATTTCATCATAACTGGCTACTAACTCTTTATTTAATATTTGGTTAAAAGTGCCGCGCTCACCAGATTTATTCTGAAAGTATGCCTTTAAATTTTGATTTTTTGCATTCTCCGCCGCTTTCGCATATCCCTTTTGGGCATCACGGTTTTTTTCTAAAATTTCTTCTAATTGATTTACTAAGGTTCTATTTTTCGTTTCCATATTTTTAGTTTTTAATTATACTTAAAATTATGGACTTTACAGCATTTCGTTTGCCGTATTGGATGTAGTTTTTGATTCAAAAAAATAACGGTAAATATTTAACATTAAGAATGTTAAATTGCTTAACAAATATTATATTACATAAGTATCAGGCAATTCTTGATAGAGTTAAAAATATACTCATTTTCATTATTTACAATAGCTACTTATACTTTACCAATTAAGTTTTTGAATCTCTTCAACGAGTTTGAAGGGTTAATAGTTGGATTTGATTAACCACCTCGGCTCGAGGTGGTTTTTTGGTTTTTATCACCATTGTTAATAATATTTTTAAAATTGAGTCAAATAATTTGGAATATATCCTGAAATTTGGACAATGTCCAAAACAGTGTTTAGAAATTATGATTTAAAGTGCATTAAAGCATTACTCAAAGAGATTAGGAAAGAGCGCTATGAAGCTGCATTAAAAGATATTGGGCTTTTTGAAAGCAAGCCAATTACTATGGATGGTTTTTTTGTGGAGTACGAGACCGATACCCAAGATGTTAATCTGAACTATAAATATCCTTCTAGGGTAGTTCGTTTTATAATGCCGGTATTAGGCTTTTGGAATGTTCCGCATGACCATTGGGTTAGGGAACGAAAAAATAGGAATACGATTTAAAGTTATGATTGTAGGAGATAAACATTTGATCAAAAAATCTGATAACAACCATAGGGTTAAAAGTCCGACACAAACAGGATTTTCCAGTCCGGCAACGCATTATAGTGAACCTCGAATCGATTTGAACGAAGTACTGGTTTCGAATTCTTCGTCGACATTTTTCATTAGAGTGGTAGATGATGAATTTAAGGAGTTCGGTGCTTTTACGAATGATGTTTTAATTGTCGACAAATCGTTGACTCCTAAATTAAATCAACTCGTTTTAGCAACTGTAGACGATAGTTTTAAAATTGTTCGAATTGATAAAACCAATAACATTGAACTGAATATTTGGGGAGTATTAACCTATATCATAAAGTCGGTACTATGATAGCATTGGTAGATTGTAACAGTTTTTATGCTTCATGCGAACAAGTCTTTAGAGCAGATTTGATTAACAGACCTGTAGTTGTTCTAAGTAATAATGACGGATGTATCATTGCGGCAAATAAGGAAGCAAAGGCGTTGACAGACATCCCCATGTTTCAGCCCATATTCAAGATTAAGAAATTGCTGGATGAGAATGATGTTACCTATTTTTCCTCGAATTATACTTTGTACAGTGATATGTCTAGAAGGGTGATGGATACTTTAATGACATTTTCCCCAAGGGTAGAAGAATATAGTATTGATGAAAGTTGGGTAGATTTAGGGTGCATTAAGGTTGATGACTACAATGCGATTGCACATACGATTAAAGATACGGTCCATAAGAATACAGGAATACCTGTGGGGGTGGGTATTGCTGAAACAAAATCATTATCGAAGCTGGCCAATAAATACGCTAAGAAAATCTCTAAAAATAATAATGTTTATGTTGTCGATAGTGAACAAAAGAGACAATATTTATTACGGAATCTTCAAGTAAAGGATATTTGGGGAATAGGGAAGAAGCATGCTATTCGACTTCAAAACAACAACATACACACCGCTTTAGACTTTGCCAACATGCCCGTTGCATGGGTGCGCAAAGAAATGACAGTGATAGGTGAGCGATTATGGCGAGAATTGAATAACGTACCTTGTTTAGAATTGGAGACAGAAGCAAATGCGAAAAAAGGAATAGGAACTGCGAAATCTTTCGGATTCAAGCTCTCAGATTTTTCACTTATAGAGGAAGCTTGTAGTTATTATGTTGCAGAAGTAGCAGATTTATTACGGCAGCAACATAGTTTAGCCGCTCAATTAGAAATCTCATTGCAGACCAATCAACATAGTGCAATTGATAAGCAATATAGAAACAGCATTAGTATTAATTTAGATACACCGACAGATAGTACCATCAAACTAACGAAAGAAGCATTGAAAGGTTTGCAAAAGATATTTAAACCAGGATATCGTTATAAAAAAGTAGGTGTAAACCTGACTCAATTAGTACACCGCAATGAAGTGCAGACAAACATTTTCGATGATCCACATAAGAGTGAGAGTGATGTTATTACCAATCTTATCGATAATCTAAATGGCAAGTATGGTAAGAACAAAATTAAGGTTGCTACGGTTGGTAATCGCAGTAAAGAATGGGCACTGATCAAAGAGCATAGAAGCCCGAGATTTACCACACAATGGAATGAATTGATGATCATTGGTAAACAATCTGTAAAATGAGGTAAATAAAATTATAAGAATGGATTTTCATGTGATGCGAGAGATTGTAAATCTAATATTCAAAGCTTGAGTTTAAGTCGTGGCTTTGAAGAGTTACAAATAAAAGGAAACATATTAATGTATATAAGAGTTTATGCATTTATTTGTTATTTAATATGATAATATGAATTTCCTTATTTGCGTGCTATTAGGTTTTTGCATTGCCTCTTTAGGTAGTATTACCCCTAGTTTTCTAAATTTGACAGTGGTGAAGTATAGCTTAAGAAATGGTGTTAAAGGTACACTCTACATAATTGCAGGGTATTCAACAGTTTTGTTTTTTCAAGCGAACTTAGGTGCTTATTTTGCCAATGTTTTAATGAAGAATTCAGAGTATATTACCTTAATTCAACAAATAGGAACAGGTATTCTGTTTCTCTTATCCTTTAATTTTTTTAGAGTCCATTTAACTTTAAACGAAAAAGTAGAGGATAAAGAAATTCCTAAATCTAAATCTTATTTTTACGGAATTTTTATGTCGTTATTGAATATGATGGCGATTCCGTTTTATTTTACCTTTATATCACTATTAATTGGGTTCGATTATTTCGAATATAATTTTTCAAATGCACTTTTCTTTTCCATAGGTTCTACTATTGGTTCTTTCACCTTATACACACTATACGCAATTGTGGCCAAAAGAATTGAGCATAAATTAAGTTTCATCGCTTCTAAAATGGATTTCATTCTAGGTTGTTTAACGGGAATGGTTGCAATAGGTAATCTAATTTACTTGCTTAGTAAATAATGATAGGTTTACTTTCTTTTTAAAATTATCTGCTTTATTTATATTTCAAGGCTTAGAACAATCACGAATGGGAGTACTAGTTCTATGAAATATGACAGTAGATTTTGTTGTCCATCAAGAACTTTCCTTTATAGTCTGTACTCCACACTTTATAGAACTCTTTGAGGTTGAAAACAGGATATATGGGCTTCATTTTTCTGAGTCATTATGAGTCGATACCAAATCGTGTTTTTTGAGGATTTAATTAACGGTCAAGGTTGATAGAATGATTTCATTAGAAAATATTTATACACCAAAGTATGCTACTTTTTAGCTCCCCATGTTTTATATTTTTCTTGTCATTCAAGAATTCTATCCATCACTTTTTCATTGGTGGCATTAGGATATGGGCCGCGAGGTTTTCTAGAGAGCTCTCAAAGTTCTTGATAGCTTCAATTTTCAAACCGAGATATGATTTTTTAAGCCGTTGGTCTTAAAATCTTAATGACTCGGCAAAGTTCTGGGATAATTTATTTTCCAGTTCGCCATTTACAGATAAATTCGATTTTTATTACAATTGTTGTTGTTACTTTCCAAGGCATAGCATCTGAATTTTGGTTTCAAATACAACTTAAAAAGTGTAAACGATGTTTCTATAACTTTGTAAAGGATGTTTGTATATGGTACCAAATGTTGGGTAACGGTTGGGCTAAGTGTAGTGCGGAGGCAAGGAAACTTTTCGTTTCCGTCTGCCGACGTAGCTAAAGCTTATTGTTTTGCTTTTTCTTTTTTTATTCAAAGCTAAATCCATAAGATTTAGCGACTTCATAAATATACACAGACCTTTCGGTTTTGCCCTTAAGTCCGCATTAGGTTTAGGCTTTGTGCCTGTTGCACAAGTCCTTGATAAAAATACTGTTTTTGCTTAACTTTAGTTATGCAGGGAAAAAAGGATTATCAGGAAAAACTGTTCGCCCGTTTCCAATTGAGCGAGCGTATACCTAAGAACAATTTCTACAGGCGTTTAAAAGAGGTTCTGGACTTGGATTTACTCTATAATCTGACCAAAGGCTATTACGGTGAGAGTGGTCAAAAGAGCATAGACCCCGTGGTCTTCTTCAAGCTTTGCCTTGTGGGCTACCTGGAGAACATCATCAGCGACCGTAAGCTTATCGCCCATTGTTCGATGCGCTTGGATATTCTTTTTTTCGTAGACAACTTTTTCCTGAATCGGTATTTGAAGAAGTATTCACCAATGTCTTGAGTATGTGTGTAGAAAAAGGGATGGTTTCCGGTCATACTCAAGCAATAGATTCTGCCCCGGTAAAGGCTAATGCGAGTATGGATACATTGGAGCTGAAGGTGCCCGAAGAGGAACTTGACGAGCATTTACGGAAGGTACGTGCTATCAGCGCCATGGACAAGGAAGTGCCACACCGCAAGAGCAAGGGCGACAGGTCGGATAAGGGGCAGCGTAGCATCAGTGCCAACACTAAGGAACTTGGTGCTATAAAGGGCAGGAACAAAAAATGGGCGAAGGACCAGGATCAAAGACCTGGCGCCGGAAACAAGGGGGCGAAGTATACGAGCAACAAGACCCATTACAGTCCTACCGACCCCGATGCCAGAATAAGCGTAAAGCCGGGCAAGGCAAGAAAGCTGAACTACCTCAGTCAGTTGAGCGTGGATACCGCCCATCATGTAATTACCGATATCAGGGCGTACCATGCCGATGGCAAGGACAACCAGCAGTTACAGGATATCGTAAAGCGCCTACAGCGGCGCCTATGGCAGCAGGGCTTCGTTTTTGAGAACTGCGTGGCCGATACGGGCTATAGCAGTGGCGAGAACTATGCCTTTTTGGAAAGCAGGGGGCTGAAAAGCTTCATACCCGCCCACGGAACGTTCAAGGGAGGTCCCGATGGTTTCGTTTATGACCAGGGGACGGACAGCTACCGCTGTCCCCAAGGGAAAACGATACCGTTCACCAAGGAGTTCAGGGATTATCGCACGGGAACAAGAAAGAAGGAATACCGGGCAAGAAAGCATATCTGCACCGGGTGCCCGATACGCAGTAGCTGTCTGGGCAAAAGCGCACAGGAGAAGAAGTTCGGCGTTACCTATTACCGTGCGGAGTATTTGCGTAACATCGCCCGGGTGGAGAGCCCACTGGGGCGGTATATGAAGGGCAAGCGGCAGAGCACGGTAGAGCCCGTTTTTGGAACCTTGACCCAGTTCATGGGACTGAGGAAGATGAATACCATCGGGCTCGCACAGGCGAACAAGGTGATGCACCTCTCGGCGATCGCCTACAACCTCAAAAAGTACCTGAAATTCGAGAACAAACACCCGAAAAGTGGGGCAGGAAAGCTTGCCCTGCCATTATTCGTAAAAATCATGGTCCGTTACGTGAAAAGCCTTTCTCCGGCGCACGGAAAATTCACGTTCAACTTCTAGCTTAGCATAAAAAAAGCCCCTTAAAGAGGCTTATATCGATAGTAATTATTTCTAATTATAGGCTTGTGCAACGGTTACTATTGTTGGCAGTAGTTTTATTCCATTGTTGGGTTAAGAGTTAATAAGGTCAATGCTATATTACTTGGATTGATATTGTCAAACAAAATTTTCGAAATGATTCCACCACCTAATATCATTTCACTTTCTTTAAGATGAGGAACTTTCATAGAAATACCTCGGTTATTTACAACTACCATATCCTTGCGAGTCTGTAGTTTTTTAATTTTTGCTGTTTCCTTAGTAGTCAACCATTTAGTTTCAATACCTAATTCATTAAAAACTTCAATCAACCTATCGAGATTTAAACCTAGAATAATTTTTATTTTTCCAGTTAAAATGTCGAGAATAAATTCTGGGTCAAAGGGTTTAGCAAAAATTGGTTGAGATAAATTATCAGTAATAGATAACCAATCCATCATTATGTAATTCTCTGTTTCTCTTTTTATAGTTGCTTCAATTGCTACACCAGCCATTAGAATCCCTTTGTCTCTGTACATTCCAAGGTGTAAGCACTTTTCAATTACCGTGTAAGCCCATATTTTTGTATCTAACTTATCTTTTAACGCTAATATTTCTTGGTGATAACCTTCGGTTGGGATAGTTGGAGTTGAGACCGTTATTTTACCTCCAGAAACAGGGTCAATGCCCTCATCATTTTTGATTACCTCTGTTGCTCTATCCGCTCTCATCATCTGCCTCTGCATTCGTTTGACTTGTTTAATGGTCTTATCATCAAACTCTGCTTTTAGGACATCCTCGGTTATTTCCTTATCATCCTTTTTCATTTGCTCAAAAAAGTCAGAGATTTGTTCGTTAACAGAACCTTCCTTAAGTTCCATAATTCCAATTCGTCCATTACTCTTCGCGATTACATCGCCAATCTGAACGAAATTTGTCAAATCTGAAATCAATGCGAAATCTAAAGGGTTTTTGTTAATTTGATTAACAACCGAAATTGCATGTTTAATGTTGGATGAATCTAAATTTTTTGATTCCTGCTCGCCAATATGAAATCTTCTGGCAATATGGATTTCTCCACCGATTAATTGCCAAGCAATGCTATCAGCAATATGATGAAATGTGGATAATCGTTGTTTAATTATTGCAATGTTAGACTTAGTAATCTCTTCACTTTTTTTATCTCTATCTCGCCTAAATTGTTTTAACTCTTGTATTGTATTTCTTAATAGAGTCTGATAGTATTGAATTTCTTCAATCAGCAAATTCTGCGCAGTTTTAAAACCTTCATGCACTTTTTCAATGAACTTCTTATATAGGTCCTTGTCCCATGAGCTTGGATGTGAATTTACCATGCTGGATAAATCCATATTATTTACTGCATTGGCAAAAGCTAAATCAGCTATTTCTTTAACTTTTTCTCTATGTTCTTTAATGGATTTCATAAATTACTGCCAACGGTCTTGTGTATGATTTCGTTGCGTGTTTAAGCACTAAAGTTAGCAAATAAATCACAGATAGAAAGTCCGCGAGGACTTTCGTAAGCAGGCTATAACTAGCAATGAATTATACACGTTGTGTGTGCCCAGCATGGGCATCTTTTTAACTACAGAAAAGTAGTTGATTAATCTAGAGGGTGCAAGTCCCTTATGGACAGGGGTAACGCCTTTAACCATTAGTAAGTTGCAAGGTTGCTAGTTGCGAAGCTAGGACTGAAGGAAGCGAGCCTACAAACTTTGGTACTGACGAATAGGAACCTGATATGAGGCTATAAGGTCGGGTAAGCAGGCACATAACTGTGACGCCCCAAACTCCAAGCAATTGGAAGCAGACCAAAGTAGTAGATTGGGCAGCGATCAGAGGAAAGAAGATGCCCTTACCTGGGGAGGTCTCCCAAGCTACGAGTAGCTATATGGAGAAGTCAGCAGAGGTCATAGTAGTTCAGTTGTGATACTGAATGAAGGACTGAACGTTAATGGTCTTTAATGAACTAAGGAGTTTAGCTGTGTTACAGATAGTTTTCCAGCAGTTAAATAGCCTTAAATCAAGCGAGACACCTAAACAATTTTATAGTACCGATGATTAAGGAATTAATCAACAAAGAAAACCTAAACCGCGCCTATTTAAAGGTCTACCGAAACCGTGGAGCAAGCGGTGTAGATGGCATGGAAGTCCATGAACTGTCTCGCCACTTTGGGCACTATGGCGAACAGTACGCCTTGCAAATAGCAAGTGGCACGTATTATCCCTCAGCGATAAAGGGCATAGAGATACCGAAATCAAACGGAAAGACGCGCCTTTTAGGCGTACCTACCGTAGTAGACAGGGTATTTCAACAAGCACTACATCAAGTGTTAGAACCTTTGTTCGAGAAAGATTTTCATGCTTATAGTTTTGGTTTTCGTCCTCAGCGTAACACGCATCAAGCGTTAGCGAAGAGCCTATCAGAAATCAACTCGGGCAGAAAGTATATTGTGGACATCGACTTAAAGAGCTTCTTTGACGAGGTAAGACATGATGTGCTTCTCAACTTGATACATGACAAAGTAAGGTGTCCACTAACGCTAAAGTTGCTACGCAAATTCTTACGTGCACCTATTGAAATCAATGGCAGCTTGCACAAACGCAGTAAAGGGGTACCGCAAGGTTCGACCTTTAAGCCCACTTCTGTCGAATATCTTGCTCAATGAGCTAGATAAAGAGTTAGAAAAGCGTGGTCACGAGTTTGTACGCTATGCCGATGATTTCAGTATTTACCTGCGCAGTAAGCCAGCCGCCAAAAGGGTAGGGAATAGCATTTTCAAGTTTTTGCGAGACAAGCTGGACTTACCCATCAACCGAGAAAAGAGCGGATTACGCACCCCTTACAACTTCAATTTATTAGGCTACGGATTTGTTCCTACCTATAAGAAAGGAGAACGGGGCAGGTATCAATTTGTGGTAGAAAAGTCGAAATGGCAAGTGCTGAAACAAAAGTTAAAGTACCTGACCAAGAAGACGGTTCCTGCCAGTTTTGATGAGCGTATACAGCGCATAAATAGGTTGATACGTGGTTGGACAAACTACTTTAAACTAGCGAACATTCAAGCAAAGCTAAAGCAGCTGGATGAATGGTTGCGAAACCGATTACGGTACTGTATTTGGCATTACTGGAAGAAACCCGAGCGCAAGCGTAAAAACCTTATCCGTTTAGGTATTGAACAAGGACAAGCCTATGCATGGAGCAGAACCAATATGGGAGGATGGGCAGTAGCCCAGAGTCCTATTCTGGGTACCACCATAACCGTATCACGCTTAAAGCAGCGAGGATATCTAAGTCTATTGGATTACTATAAGAAAGTAAAGCATCATTAACGAACCGCCCAGTACGAGACCCGTACGCTGGGTGGTGTGAGAGGCGCAGTCCGTTCCTAACTAGGGGCGGACCCGTCTACTCGATTACCTGCTGGCTTTTATTATTTCAGTTGTTTGGTCTGTTATACTTTTCGTTTGTAATTCAATGCTAAATGCTTCTAATTCCGTTTTTAAATTCATTTCCATTTCCAAATAGAATTTGGTAAAGAATTCTTTTTCGATGTCATAGTTTATTTGTCCTTTTCCAGTTCCGTCCAATTCCATTTCGTAATCTTTAGTTGCTGATTTTATAGCATATACTTGGTCAAGGTCAAAATATCCAATTCCGTTTTCTACTTTTCTCAAAGTGTAAATTGAATTAATTTCCATTTCAATTGTCACATCTGCAATTGGCATTGACATTGGGTTTTTCTGCTCAAAACTTTCTCCAACTTTAATTTTTCTATTAGGATACTTGATTTGATTCATCATTGATTCCATTGCAGGAAGTAAAGTTCTCTTTTTTTCTTCTGTCATTGTCGAAGAATAAATAGAGTCAATTTTAGTCTTTCCGTCTACTGATTTTCCGAAAAATTTGGTTCCGCTTGTTAAAGATGGATTATTGGATTCTAACAATTCTATGTCAATCGGAAATTCGTTTCCTTTCAGTTTACCTGTTTTAGAAATACTTTTTAAAAGACTTGTATCTTTCGTTATTGTGGGATTTTCAACTCCGTTATTTTTTAAATTTTGAAGTATTTCGTCAGATGCAATATATTTTACATTGTTTTCCGAAATCTGTTTTTGAGTTAACGTATAGTTGTAATTTGGTAAGTAACCAACTTTAAAATCAATTTCCTCTTGACTTTTGCACGAAGTAATTGATATTGTCAACAAAATAAGTAGGATTGTTTTCTTCATTCGATTTTTTTCAGCTTGCAGGTAACGTGTTCGTGTATGGTTAGTTGCGTTGGCTGGAACTAAGTTAGTAAAAGAAAACAAACCAGAGGAAAATCCGTAGGATTTTCCGATTACACACATACCCTAGCAATTAATTATACACGTTGTTAGCCTTTCGTTATTTTTAATTCTAGAAGATTATTAATTTTTATAGTCTTCTAATTGGTTTAACACTAATTTGGTTTGAAGTAAAACATCTTCGCTAAGTTCTAGATATCTATATATCGTATACCTTTCTTGGTCAAAAAATGCTATTAAATCTTTTGGTAGTTCATTAAGATCTGCACCTTTCCATAAAATCTGGTTCAGTGATTTATTTGAATATTCTGCCGGATATTTAAGGAAATAGTTTGACATAAATCCTAAAAAATAGTCCCGATTACTTGATGAAACTTCATTTTCAAAAACCTGAAGTCTATTTAGTTCCATAATGGACTCTCGAATCTGTTTGTCTAATAAATCTATGTGTCCGCTAGAGATTAGTAAATTAAAGCTATTAGTATTGTAAGTGTTAATCACTCTTGGTCCGTTTCCATATTTGTTTTTGAGTATTGAAATGATCTCTTCTGGTCTAGTAAAAGTTGTGTTTTCTATTTCGTCAAAACTTTGATCTAATAATTCAAGGCGTTTTTTGTTTTGATTAATTCTTTGGTTTAATTGTAAAGTGTCTTTTTTGTAATCATTTTCTAATGATATCAAGTATTCGTTTTTAAGATTTTGTTTCTTTCGTTCTTCATTCCAATTGTTTATTTGTAATGCTATAATTATTCCAAAAACTACAAGCACTATTTCTCCAATTGCATATTTAAAATACTTTCCAGTTTTGTTTTCCAAAAGTAAGTTTTGACGAATTTTTCTAAAGAATTTTATCATTGGTTTAGAGGTTGGTCATAATGAAGGCTAACGACAGGGCTATAAGTAGTGTCCTTTTTCAGGCTAATTTGTTTTTAGGACATTACTTATAGGACCTGTTGTAAGTGGTTTTATTTTAATTTTATCTTTTCCTAAAATTAGGGATAAATACCATTGATAGTTTGCCATAAGATAATAGTAAGGTCTCTTTTTGCTGAGACTCCCGTTTTATATTAATGCATATAGCTAATATGATTAGTGTAAAACGGAACTTAAAGACCTCTAAATGAGCAGAAAAGAAATAAAATCCCGCTTAAAATTTGACTTTCTCAAAATTTTTACCGTCCTTTTACAAGTAGTTTTTAACGTGTCAACGTTTTGAGAGTGCACTCTCAACGCTGAAAGCTAAACTACTTGGGAAATATCCGCCGAAAGAGTCGAATATTACCTTAATACTTTTTCTGCTCATTTAGAGATTCCGACTTTTTATATCCACAATATAACTTAGGTAATCCTCAGCAAAAAGAACAGTAGCGATGGCAAATTACTTACAACAATTGTATATAGTAACAAGTTACTATATTTCTATTTTAGAAATACTAATCTAATGGATTTTTAATTTTCTTAAAAGTATTGGTCGCCACATGGGTGTATATTTCGGTCGTCTTGCTGGAGCCATGACCTAAAAGCACTTGAATCTGTCTAAGATCTGTACCTGATTCCAAAAGATGTGTTGCAAAACTGTGCCGTAATACATGTGGGGTAACGGTATCTCTTATACCTGCTTTTGCTGCTGATTTTTTAACGATGTTCAATACACTTTCTGCGGTATATTTTGATGCCTTTCTTCCCTCGAATAAGTAATCTTGCGGCTTCCACTCTCTGTAATAAAGACGAAGATCATCCAAAGCGGATTTTGACAATAAGGTGTACCTGTCCTTATTGCCCTTGCCGTCCTTTACCCTTACAAGCATTCGCTTACTGTCAACATCCGAAATTTTCAGGTTCAAAAGCTCACTCCGTCTTAGACCTGAACTGTACAAAAGCTTTACAATGCACCTATGCTTGATATTATTGGTGTTCTCGATAATTGAAATGATCTCCTCCTTTGATATTACCTTGGGTAGCTTGGACTCCTTTCTTGGACGTTCTATTTCATAAAATCGGTTCGGCATGCCCAATACTACCTCATAATAGAATTTAATGGAATTAATTGCCTGGTTTAGATAAGAATTGGATACGTTACGATGAATAAGCTTTTGAAGAAACGCCCTGATATCACTTTCGTCAATGGCGTTCAGTTCCTTATGCTTATAATGATTTATAAACATTTCAAAGAACGAAACATAGGTGCGCACGGTGCTATTGGCATATTTTTTTAGTTCAAGTTTTAGAAGGTACTCTTCGGGACAACATCTAAATTGGGGTATGGGTTTTCTCTTGCGGTACCATTCCACATCTATTGACTCATTGGTCGTCTTTAATG
The DNA here is from genome assembly GCA_963793365.1 of uncultured Flavobacteriaceae bacterium. Taxonomy (GTDB): domain Bacteria; phylum Bacteroidota; class Bacteroidia; order Flavobacteriales; family Flavobacteriaceae; genus Maribacter. The sequence continues at coordinate 585,880 of CAWBZP010000008.1, forward strand.
GTTTGTTGGTCAAGAATCGGTTATAGTTTATCCAAACTTCACCTTTAAATGTGTTAAAGATAATACCAAGGTTAGCTTTAGTATTCTCAATATAGGCCATATTGTACCGTTTACTCCATCTGGGGTCAGGTAGACCTTTGATTAAATTTTGTATCAACCTATCCGGAGAAAATCTGATGCCTATCATCTGTTGACCCTTGATCATAAGATGATATAAGGTTATGGATTTTATATGCGGTGTATAAGAGGAAGCCATACTATTGAATTAATGGATAAAAGGGCAATTTATAGGATCGTTTATTTGAACTTTAAAGGAAGATACTAAATTTTGTAAAACTCTATTAACTCTTTACAAAAGGTGCGTTTTGTAAAGAGTTCCTTGAATTTCAAGTTTTAACAATTTTACTAGGGCTTTCCATAGGACACGTTATTGTAAGTAGTGCCTTTTTTTCGCAAACTTGCTAGCGTTGGCAAAGACATGCCCTTTTGCAATTTTTGGCTTATGTGGTGGCTGAAGCGAATTGCAAATGTGTATGGCTTTTAGCGTTGGCTTTCAATCTGTTTATATTTTTCCTTATAATAACTCAATTCATTATAAATTCCATTGTCAAAAATTCGCCAATATTTCCAACCGTTAATGCTAGTTTTTGTTATTGCTCTTCCAGCTCCGCTAGGAAAAGGAAAAGTTTTCATTACATTATCGATTTCGAATGTAATTGCTCCTTCTTTATCCAGAGTGCCAACAATTTCATTTTTTGGCGATGAATAAACCTTTGTACCGATTTTAATAATTCCTGCGTCTAGAATCATTTTTAGCGTTATGTCTGGTGTCTCTTTATATTTCATTATCGATTTTTCATTTCAATTCTATCCACCATCGTTTTGATAAGTAATTCATATAACTTTGGAACAAGGCCTATATCAAATCCAAATTCCCTGAATACAACTTCGTCATAATTTTTTCTATCAGCTTGTGTGAATTCTTGGTCATAATCTAACTGGTCTCTTTCTGAAACAGGAATAAATGCCTTAATTATTCTTTCCTTTGATTCATCATTAATGAGATTAGGGTTTAAGATTTTTATTTTTGTTTTGAAGAAGTTAGCATTCAAATCCAATGAGCCTAAAAACCTTGGAATTCCATTAAATTCAATATTTAGTAGACTTAGAATTGAGTTTAACAGAGCAGAGATTAAAACAGCATCATTTTTATCCCTTGCGTTAATATAAACTAATCTTTGATTTACAAATACTGGCGTCGGGCTGTAAGGTGTGAAAGCTCTTTGATTAATGTTAATTTGAGGTAAAATATCGGCAAACTCTTTTTTGACAGAGTACCAATAAGGTTTAACATTACGGTTCGCTTTTTCTAAGGAAATCCCTACCTTATTTGGGTGAGACTCCCATTTTTTAATATAGTTATATGAATTAGGATAACTTGCTTTTAATTCCTCAAGCGACTTATGACATACAAACAATACTTTTTCAGATTTCTAAAGTATGTTTTATTTTACCGATACTTTTTGAATTTTGAATTATTGGAATCAAAAATTCCTCCTCTATTTTATTTTTAGTAGCATTTTCAATGCTCAATATGAACATCTTATCCCAAGGTGTTCGAGTTCCTCTGCCACTATCAATTAAATCTGGATAGGGATTTATTAATGAATCCTGAAATTGCTGTAATGGATTTTCTGCAGTAAAATTTGTGTTCCAATTTTCTTGCGTGTCAATTTGGTTTATTAAATGTTGTTGGGATACTATTGAAACTTTTATTGTTCCGTCCGATTTGTGATATACGTTCTCAAACTGTGAATCCAATTTCCAACTTGTATTTCCTTCAAGTTCACAATTATCAATTTCGGAATATAGTTCACGGAAAAAGTCAATTATTTCTACCTCATTCATACCAGCAGTTAATAATTCTAACTTTGAGTTTATCGTAATAAACCTTGTTGGGTTCTCTGAATTTCCTTTTTGAATCGTTGTGAAAATTGTACTTACTTTTGAATCCTTAAACCAATGTTCTGCATTACTTTTCACAACATATTTAACTGTAAAGTTGTCTAATAAAAAGCGTTTAAATTGAATGCCATATTCTTTACCTAACCAGGCATTTGAACTTATAGCGGAAATTAACCCACCATCTTTCAAGAACTTTAAAGAATGATAGAAACAGTAAACAAAATAATCTGACCTTTCGTTAAGTTCAAATCTGTTGTTTTTTAAAAGTGAAGGTTGGGTTGTTCCAAATTCAGTTTCAAATTGTATACTTAATAAATCATTCTGTATATCTTCTTGCTGAATGAACGGGAAATTACTTATTACAGCGTCAAAAGATGGAATTTCTTCATCTATCAATGTCGTTTCATTTTGTGGGTCAGGAAACGACAAAATACTTTGTGGCGTTAAGTCCAAATAATTACGCCTTGTGATTCTTGGGAAATTATTTGAGATAGTTACATCCTGCTTGTAAAGATTAATAACAGAAAGAATTGCAGGAAAATGTGAAATGTCATTACCCCAAATTTCAGATAACAAAGTTTGATGGTCGGTTTGTCCAAGCCTTAATTTTATTTTGTAAAATGTATCTAAAAAAGAACCAGTTCCAGAAGTTGGGTCATAAACAATTTGGTTTCTAGTCCTTAAGGCTGAAAGGGAAACCAAATACGTTAATGTTGTGGGTGTGAAATATTGGCCAAACTTTTGCTTTTCAGATTTAGGAACCAAATTTTCTAATATTGTGCCAATTACCTCTGAAGGTAATATTCTAAAATCATATGCGTTGAGTAGTTCTATTAAGCTCTTTAAAACTTTTTCGATTGCATCATTGAAGGGTAAACTATCTGTAAAATCTGTGTCAAAAACTGCTTGAAAATCGATATCTCGGACTGTATCAAAAAATGCGTTTAATTGTTCTTTTAAAGACGAACCATTTTCAATAACTAAAGGTTGAATATGTTGTGGTAAGTTTTTACTTAGGGTTTGATAGAAAAGTATTTTTCCTATAACTTTATAAAAGAGAAACTTTGCTAAGACTTGAGAATCAACAATATTTTCTCTTCGTCTTGAAGAAGATTTTAATATGTTTAATGTTGCTTTTTCTAAAATCTTCCATCTTCCATAATCTGATTGAAAATCTAAATCCGAGTTAACTTGGTTTTCGATTGTCTCTTGAAACAAAGGGATTAGATAGTCTGCTGAATTTTTAATACCCAAAACAATATCTGAAGAAATATTAATTGCCTCCTTGATTGTTCCTTGATTATACATACTGGCAAGGTCAGCTAAAATTGTATTAAGAGTTTTCTTTAGTTCAGCTTCGTGTTTTAGATATGAAATTCTATTATCTACGTCTGAACGTTTTGTAATATTTTTAGATGCTTCATATCGTTTTATTTCATACAAATGCTCTAAGTCATAGATAGAATCATTTATTCCCCAAATTATTGCTTGATTTGCATTCCAAGTAACAAAAGAATCTGATTTTAAAAATTGAGCTTTTTCAAGAGCATTAATCAGCATTTGTTCATTATCAGCTAGAGTGTCAGGGAATTTCAACTCCCAACCATTGAACACAATACCAGCAGTTTTGTCAATAAAAACTAAAACATCTGGGAAGCGTGTCTTTCCATCTGTTACTTTTAGTCCTTCATCATTTGTTGCTTCTTGAAATATTGTAGTTCCATTGTTAATGGATTCTTTAATCCAACTTATTATATGTCCTGCCCAAGAACGTTCATTTAGTTTCATAATTCAGAGTATGGTATTTTGCAATCGGTTCTTTAAAAAGTCTTGGGTTAATTTTATCAAATTCAATTTCTTTGATTGTTTCTTCTATTCTATTTACACAGACTTCAATGTAATCCGTTACATCAACCTTATGTAACATTACATCTTCATTTTTTTCAATACCAATAAAATTTCTATTCTCAAGTAAAGCTGAAATAAGAAAACTACCACTACCACAAGCATTGTCTAGTACTACATCTCCTGGCTTTGTAAATGTTTTTATTAAATATCTACCTAATTCAATAGGTTTTTGAGTTGGGTGATAAACTGTTCCCTCTGATTCTGCTGTTTTTATGTAAACATAATCATCAATGGATTGTTCTTCGTAAGCAATAACATCAGTCGGGTATCTTTTGCCATTACTTTTGACGTGATTGGATTTAAAGTCTCCATAACTACCAGTTAATTGGTCTTTTCTGAATCCTTTATCATAAGCTTCTCCTTCTGTCATTTGAGGATTATAGTTTGGCTGTTTTTTATAAAAAACGCAAACATCCTCGTGCTTTCTCAATGGTTGTTTTTTAGCATTTAAAAAATTTGTTGCTTTTGATTTTATCCAAACGATTTTATACTTAAAATGCTTTTCGTTACTCAATATTAGTTTTGCAGTAAAAACACCCTGAGATGTTAGTACAATTGCTCCATTGTCTTTGATTATTCTATAATATTCAGTCCAGAGTTTATCCAGGTCTATAACTGAATCCCATTTATTTTGAGTAGTTCCATATGGTAAATCACATAAAATCATATCTATGCTTTTACTTGGAATCCCCTTCATTTCTTCAAGACAGTCGCCTTGAATAACTTTATTTAGATATTTTTTTAAACTATTTGGCATATTTTAAAGTTTAAGACTTTCTTGTTTGGCATTAATCTGACGTAGGTATTTAACTTTTTTTTCAGCAACAATAAGTGCATCTGTCGAGGAACTACTTTCATAAAGTTTTTTAGCAAATAGGTCGCCAAAAAATTCTGTTTTCAATTCTTCTAAATCTAAACCAAAAACTTGGGCAAGTAGAGTTAAACGTTTTTCGTCGAAATCTCTTTTTCCGTTTTCAATTTTACTCAAATTTGCAGAATCTAAATCAAGTTTTGCTCCGAGTTGGGTTAAAGTGAGTTCGTTTTTTGTCCGTAAATGTCTGATGTATTCTCCGAAAGATTGTTTCATTTGACTTGAATATTTAGACTTGTCAGTATTTGACAAATATAATGAATCTTTGGTGATTTCTAATTCGAGTGGTGGTGGTGGGAAAAGAGCTTGACTGTCCGACTGGCTTCTCGATATGGAATTTTGAGGGTTTGCTAGATTTTACGCATACAAAGCCAAATTTAAAATTGATGATCTTCGCAAACACACAAAAACCTCTCGAATAGCCTGTAAAAGTTATGTTTTACATAAGTTGTTAGGTACTGGATTCTTCGTGATTTAATTCTGTTTCAATGAACCTAATCACCTCTGTTGTTTTATTTAAATAGTTTTCCAACTTTATTATTGTAATATCAGAATCTCTACCGTGTGCAATATTATGTCTGTCTTTTAAGATATAATTTATAGCTGCACCACGATTTTCCTCTTGCAAGTAATCTCGTAATAAGTCGTGCCAATCAGGATTAAAGGACTTAGCTAATGATCTTATTTTTTCACTATTAGCATTTTGTATTTTATACAGTTGTGATTTGGCATAAGTCAAAACAACTGAAGGCTCACAACTATTTTCGGCAATATCAGTAAAAGTGTGATAAACAGAATTTTCTATAAATCCGGAACAAAGAACACAAATATATTTCGTTAAATGTGACCTTAATTCGTCATCAGGCTCGAATTCTTTGGCTTTAAATATTAATTGCTGAATACGATTATATTGTATATTTAATTCTGGATTATTGAACATATTGATTAATATATTCATTGAACAATCTGTGTCTTTCTGCTACTACTTTATCATCTGAAGTAGCTCTAGTTATTGAATCAACAAAATTTTGATTTTGATATAGAGTGTCTATGTTTTGAGCAAATGCCTCAAAATCAATAATTTCATCTATTCTGTTTGCTATTCCAACCGTTAAAACCTCAAATGCTGATGCATTAAATACTCTGTCTGGTCTAAATGCAGATTTACCAATATTTTCAAGTATAATATCAGTAGTTCTTTTAAAAATTGAACTTAATCTTTCTAATTCTTCTTCTGTTGGATTTCTATAACGACCATTAAACTTATTTAAAAACTCCTTCAGAGGTTTACTATATCTATCTAGCGAATTATACATGGCAAAAAATCTCAATATCATTTCTTGGTCTTTTAGCCTATTATTCTTTTTACCGAATAATTCTCGCCAAGCGGGATAATCATTTAATTCTGCAATTAATTCATTCAACTTCCCAATATAAATTGCTGCTCTAATTTCTTGAGGTGTAAGTTTTCTTCCACCTGTATTTAATCGTTCAAAAACGTGATAGATACTGGTGTTATCATCAGTTGGTGTCTCTTGTTTAATTATTGTAGCGTGAATTATTGAATCATCAAGATTTATTCTGTCATCTTCTTCTAACTGTTCATATGTTTTGCCTTCGAATTTTTCTTGAACGTTTTTAAGCCTAAATACTTTTTTTCTTGTATCCCCTTCTTTGGGATTGAAAAAGCCTTCATAGAAAAAAAGCAATGATTTTAATCGTTGTTGTCCGTCAATTACTGAAAGTTTATTAGAATCACTCTCTTTGGCTAAAAATACTCCTGGTACTGGAAGTCCAAGCAATAAGGACTCAACCAGTCTAGAAGCTTCAGCTTGATTCCAAACATAATCTCTCTGAAATGGTGGGATGAAAATGTCCCCTCTTTTAAGTCTTTTTACCAGTCCTTCTACATCATAATCAGCTCCATAACTTGATATTCCATAAATTTGAGGTGTAGCTGAATCTTCATTTTCTTCAACATCAATTACTGGGTCGTCTATATCTTCTGTATCGTATCCGTTCATATTTTTTATTTCTAAGAGTTTGTTTTTCAGCTTTTGCCCAACTTTTAATAAAAATACTAAAATAGCTTTTTAACTATATTCGGCCCCAGATAAAGACACTTTTTCATGCTCTTTTGCAGTAATTACAACAGTTTAGTAGCACTCTTTACATTATGCCTTTCGGTCATGGTTTCAGAATAGCATTTAAACCCTCCGAAACAGACTCCAAAAAAGTTGCACTCTTTACAAAATCCGCTTTTAGTAAAGAGTTTTAAATATTTATTCTTTTGTATAAGTTCTCAATTTCCCATTGAGCCCTCTAACCCTTAAATATTTATAATAGGTTGCTCTAGAAACATCTACTCGATCACAGATTTCGGAAACGGTCAGCTTACCTTCCTTAAAGTACTGTTCACAGATTATGGCTTTTTGCTGATTTTTTTTACTAAGTCCTTTGGGTGCCCCAAATACCTTGCCCCTAGCTCGGGCAGATGCCAGACCAGCTTTCGTCCGTTCAATAATTATATCCCGTTCTAATTGTGCTAGTGCAGCAAATAGGTTTACTATGAATTGTGAGTGCGAAGACTTATCAGTAGTATCCAGAAAAGGCTCTGTAATACTCCGGAATTTGATGCCTTTCTCATTTAGTTGATTAATGAAATTGGTGAAATGAATAAGGCTTCTGGCCAAGCGGTCTAATTTCCATACTACAATAGTGTCACCATCTCGGGCATAGTCTAAGAGTTTACTCAAGCTTTTGCGCTCTTCTTGAGAACTTGAAACCTTATCTGTATAAATATTCTTCTTATCTATTCCTTCTTTCAAAAAAGCATCCAATTGTAAATCCAAGTTCTGTTCGGTGGTACTTACCCTAGCGTATCCAAAAATCATGTCCCAAAGTTTAAATAAAGGTAAAAATACATACTAATTAATTAGTACGTCAATTTAAACTTTCTAAAATCAATAAACAATAGGACAATTAAAAGTTCAATTAAACGGTCATTTAAGTATACTTATCAAATTCAATAAAACCTTAATTTATGAAACTTGGGAATGTTATGTAATATATCACTGGAGTGAAGAAATCATCAGTTAGAAATTTGGAAGCCGAATCCACATATTATTTTTAAAGAACATTCTGCACAGTTAATCAGTCTATTCGTACATTTCTCAAATAGAACTGGTATTCTAATTGTAATTTTCAAGTATAAAACAAGATGAATAGACCCTATGGAACATTTTTTCAAGTAATTCTTGACTCAACAAGTTAAAATTCTTGAGAGTATCCAAAGTATATTCTTCCCTCGTTCATCCTGTTTTAGCATTAGAGTTAATACTTAAAAAATTAAAAACGCACCATTCTATTGATGCATTAAACTTACTTCATCATGGGGAAGCTTGATTATTCGAATATAGATTCAATTAGAAAAAAGAAACTTTTAGACTTTTTAAACAATGTTCAGCAAGTTGACCTAATATCAAAAATTGTAATAGATGACCCTGAAAGTGGGACACCTGGTAAAGGATATAAAATTGGAGAGGCAGTTGCAAAGAGGATTATTGACAAGCGGAAAAAACAGAAAGGAAATCAATTTAAAAGTCTTTCTGAACTAGAGGGAATTAACGGTTTTGGCCAAGACAAACTCAATGATTTAGTTTATACCATTTCAAATCGAAATAATAAAAGACCCTTTGTTTCTGATGAAAACTGGAGTGTTATTAATAACGCTTTGAAAGCTAACTTCGAACCTAAGGAAAGAAAGAAAATCCATTATCAAATTGAAGAATATAAAAATCTTGCAAAAACCTTAAACAATCTAGCTAGTGATGCTTTTCATTTTAACAGGGGAAACATTGATGCCGGGGAAAGAATGTTGCTTCAACTAAACTCCATTCTCAAGCGAGAACTTCACTCAAATCCCAATAATACACAAAATCCAAAACCAATCTCGGGTAGTTTTTCATCTATTTCTATCCCAAATCCAAATCGTCCAATTGGCAGTCATCCATGCTTCTTTCTGCCCCATCCTTTTGTAGAATTATTTTTCGCCTTAGAAAGACTTAGACTTTTAAGACCCGGAATTGATGAATCTGTTACACAAAATTATCTTCGAGCTGTGGACAATATTATTGTTTCGTTCAATCCAGTAGACCTACTATATAAAGCGTCCTTGCCACATAGAAACAAAACCTTATTTGATATTAAATATTTCCGTGGGACCGCTCAAGGATTGAACAGCCTGAGCATTTATAATAGAAACTTTTCATTGGAAGAATTTTCTCAAGACGACTTACCGAATGAGTCATTTGAGAATATATCAATGAAATCAATTTCTATCGGTTCTTTTCCCAGAGGTTCTTCACCCTATTTTGATTTTTGCCAAGCGGAACGTTGGGCTCAAACTTCAGCAAGCGGTCAGTTGCTTTAAAAAATTACAAAACCTTCCACGTATAATAATAGATGATATTGCAAATTTAAGTAGGCCAGGCGTGAGCAGGAGAGGATGCGCTGGTGACCGAATCGAGATACAAGGAAGCAACTTGGGAAGTCTTGGAGAACTTACTATTGGTTTTGCAGAAATCATTACTGAAGAATGGGATAACGATCATATTTTGTTCGTTTTGCCAGATAGCGTGATTGGAAACTCAATTGACCTTTGTGTTAATCCCATGATTCCAGAATGCTCAGGGTTTTCACTAGTTTGCAAATTAGCCGAGATTGGTACCGATTATTCTTTTGAGGTAGTGCAATCTCCGGAGATTGAATTTTTCAACCCTGCAGGTCCGACACTAAGACCCATTGAAGATGAAAGATTTGAATTAGAAGCTTGTACTGGTGTACAGCTTCAATTTTTAGCCCGTCAAGTTGAAAATGCTATTATTAGAACATCTGATGGGACAATTATTTGGGACAGCGGCCCTGGCATTCCAAGAACTATTGATTCCACCTCGTTAGCATCACCTTTAAATTTTGGCGATTTAAGAAATGATACCACTTTTACTTTTGAAGCTAGTAATCTTTGCGGGACCATTACTAGTGATATCTCTATTATGGTTTATCATGCAATTCATCTGGAGAGTGGAGCAAGAGTGCGAACTGGGGGATCGTTAAACATAAATATTCGTATTTCCTGCCCAGCTCCAGCTGGGGGTGTTGAAATTAATTTTGCTACAAGTTTACCTGGGGTATTCGATTTTCCACCTGATTCAATTATAATTCCAGAAGGTGAAACTAGAGCTATGCACACGATAGATGCTTTATCCAATTGCGCAGAAACCACTCTCACAGGAACTGCTACAGGCCATCGAGATGATATGATTCCCATATTAGTTTTTGACACTCCTGTAATTACACAAGTTAATCCTCTTATAGCAAATGCATGCTCGTCATTAAATCTAACTATTCAGGGGGATTGCTTTGATCCACTAGTCGCTGGAAATCAAATAATCGCTAAAAAAGGTGGTGATAGACGAATATTTACTAATAGTGCAATCCGCTTTATGGACATGGACAATAGAGGTCATAATGCTGAAATTGATGCCAGTATTAACAATCTAAACCCAGGCAATTGGGATATATGTATTCAAAGCAATAGCCTTGAAAGTGTAGCTTTTGCGTCACCCCTTATCATCCAAGCCGTACCTCCATTAATTCATAACTTTAGTTCAGATATTACCCAAATTTTTCCATGTGTGAACAATCGTGTTACCATATCATGGGAAGTTAGCCGCATTTCAAGAATAGAAATTTTAAATGGGGGAAGATCAATCCATTCTTCTCCCACTTTGGATTCTTGTTCGCGTCAAACAGGTTCAACTACAATAACATTAACGGAAAGAACGGACTTAAGACTTCGAGGATTTCCAATAGGTACTGGGGAGGCAGTTGAATCCACGTTAACCATTTCAGAAATTGTTGTCCCTCAAGCATCCAGAATAAGGATTGAGAATAGGACTCGAGGATCACTTTTTCCAGAGCATACCTTGACAATATGGAATTGGAACCGGACAACAGGTGCAAAGACAAACGAAGAAACTATTTCGCACGGAGACAACATTGAAATTGACCTCAATGATTGTAATTTACATGTCATTTATGCCGTTAGTCACCAATGGATTAATGAGCACAACCGAAGACACAGTACTTCATTTTCCCCTACCGATCCAGATATTACACTATATCCTCAATTTCATAAACTGACAGTTCCAAATACAGCGGTGCATCTAGGTGTTCTAGGACGAGATGGAACAAGTACTTTAACATTTACAATTGAACCAGGGGGTTAACAAATTACAACGCTATTTTCATTGTTGATTAATTGCTAGGGCCAATTTTATTAGAGGTTTCTATAAATCTTAACTGTTGAATTATATCTCACAGAGAAATTACTTAATCTGAAATTTTAGAGTTAAGATTGCTTTTCTAGAAGGTAAAACCTTCAAGAAAAGCCAACAGCTAAAAAGATGATTGTAGCAAGTAGGGCGGTACTTCTTTATACAAATGAAGTTTCTGAGTTAAATAACAATTAAAATTATTTAGAAGTTCAAATAAACCTCTTTTCCTTCAAGTTAGCCCATTATAATTAAATCCACCCATATTTGAACTTTGAATAAGACCTTTGAAGACTATAAAAAGGTATGTTTAAATATGCCTCACCTTAAGTCTTGCAAATAGTATAATTGTCCACCCTCATCGATAAACTATTGGAAAGTTTAGCGAAACGCTAATTTTCAGAGAGGTCAGACGGTCGGTTAAATGTACTTAAAGATTGGAGGGGAGATTAATGAAATTTTGACAGGAAAGAAGGTGTCCGTTGAAAATTCTCAATAAAAAGTTAAAATAAAATCTTTAGCGTACGTTTTCGCACGAATGGGCTTCATGCCCCTTTATAGATAAAATTCTATCAATGGATTTGAATACGACTTAAATTTACCTAATGAACATTTTCTCCCATTTTTCAGATAAGGCCCATGTTGGGAAGCTTCAATACAGTATCATTCTGAAAAGTCCTTATAAATGTTTTACAGATGAATATAATTAGTTTTTTATACCAAATCAAATAGGATCTAAAAAATGCAAACCCATAAAGGAATTTAACGGGGAGGTCTCCCTTGATACTTTTCGATATATAAAAATTGATAAGTCGGAACAGATGGATGGATGGGATGTTCATCATTATCTTAGTATTAAATTGTTCGGCGAAAGCCTCGAACAAAGGTTCGTTAAAACCGATATGATATACCTTTGCCCGATAACCGATTTTGCCGGGAAACGTTATCTATACGGAGCGTTCTTTACCAAACGCCGTGCGACTTCGTTCTCGGTAGGTGTCCGTGGAACCGATATGAGATCCATCGTTTCCGGGTACCAATCCACGTATCCCATATCCGCGAACTCCGCGAGACAGTCCGACATGGGCCAGTATCCCCATTTGATAAAGAAGTAATTGCAATTTCCTACTATAGCCCTTAGGTGGTTCAACGGCGGTACGTAAACGGAATGCTGCTGATGGTAGACTTCGGAGCCGGACAGGTAGAACGGTACCCCTGCCTTTTTTGCCTCCAGTGCAAAATCCGTATCCTCTGCGCCATAGCCCCTATAATTCTCGTCGAAGCCTCCGATATGTTCGAACAGGTCGGCCGGTATGGCGAAACAAAGGCTCCAGAACATTTCATAACAATCCTCCTTCCTTACGGTAACGACCAATGGCCGCGCCGGGTGGAAGATACTGTCCGATCTCAGCTCCTCCATGGTTCCCCTTGAAGACCTTTTGTTCAGCAAATACCGGGGCGAGCCCATCACTAGTGCATTCTGGGAAGAACTTATGGCGACCATCCCGTTACAAAAGTCCTCGGAGGGTATACAGTCAACATCCAGAAAGACTAGAATATCGGTAGAGCTGTGTTCCGCTCCGAGGTTGCGGGCCATCGCCAAAGGCATATGATCCCACTTCACCCCTAGGTCCAATATCTTGAGGTCAAAACGGTACCGCTCAACCGATCGAATGCCGTGTCCCATATCCACTATGATTACCTCCTCGGGAAGGGCGGTCTGTACATTCAGGCCATTAAGGGTATTTCTAAGGTTTTCCTCCCTTTGAAAATGGGTGATAATAATACTATAGGGTTTCATATGCAAAGATTTTCATAAGCTTACTAGTTCTTTAAGGGTGGATCTGTCTAGGGAACCTATACAACGATAATGTTCCAAGATCAATCGGTCCGCCTTATATCCATAAAATTCCATCTGTGACTTGAACGCCTTCAGTCCATTTAATGTGACCGTCGGCAGTCCCAAATATCCCCAGTTGACCAGTTCATCTACCGCCTCATCGGTACTTCGATACTTTGAAGTATCCACGGCCCAGCCCAATCTGTGCAGGTTATCGGCCATATATCTTTGTTCATGGTAGTGCCGCTCTTCGGGAACCGCAAGGAAGCGCTTTCCAAGGGACAGTATCTCGGAGGTGATATTGGAACCGCACGCCGCCATGACGACATCCGAATGTTTTACATAAGGGCCGATGTCGTCGACGATACCTAGGTGATCGATCCCGGAACGAGGGTGCCCTGTTTCGTTACACGGACCTATACCGTAGATGTTGTAACGTTCGCCAAGGGAAGAAAAGTCGAAACTTCGGCTACCGCCGAAGCCGGTTATGTGAAGAAGTACGGGTCGATCATCGCGCTTAAGTTCCCGGGGTATCCCTTCGAAGGCCCCTTTTAACGAATATTTCGATAGGAACCCGAGGTAGACCGTTTTTTCCCTGACCCATATCGGAGTGCTGAAGGATTCCAACTCGCTAGGGAAATAAGCGAGCAAAAAACTGGCCCCCTCATAGGCGTTCAAATGCGGAAGATCGACCCTGTCGCCCTGTAGTCGTACATACGCGAAGGGAATCGAGCTTACCCTTGCCAACATGGCCACTTCCACACTGACATCGATTATCAATAGGGAAATTTTCTTTTTTAGTATAAATTTTAGTATCCGGTTATTGCGAACGGTTATCTTTCTCATGTTCACGGGAGCGTAATGTAGTGCCCGCGGCTCGGGAAAATCCTCTCGCCGATACTCGGTACCGTCCGGATTTTCGTTCTTCAGGCCTACAATCTGGGTCCCGGGGTCGAAATTATGTTTCCTGTCCGTAAATACGGTTAGCGAACTACCGAACACCTTGGCGAAAATATTGGCATAGTTACAATGCCCCGACCCATGGCTATGTGCATAGTATCCTATCATAGCGCCGTTTGTAGCCTATATTCCCTTTGTTCCAGAAGCGCGTCGTACAGTTCCAGATAACCGTCCACCATAATTTCATGAGAACAGAATCTCTCGGCCCTCTCCCGACAGGCGGAACGGGAAATTCCTCGAATCTTTGAAATGGCGCCGGCCACACCTTGGATATCGTATTTGGGAACGACGATCCCGGTCTCCGCGGTAAGTATCTCGCGGGTCGCGCCGCCCTCGAATGCGATGACCGGAGTGCCACAGGCCAGCGATTCCGCCAAGGTAAGGCCGTAAGGTTCCTCCCAAGTACTGGTAAAGAGCATTGCCAGGGCGTTACCGAACAGGGGTTCCAGTTCGTCCTGGTTCCTGTGTCCGATATAATCGACTCCCATATTGTCCAAAAGGGGGGCCACCCGGTCGTCGAAATAGTCCCTATTGCTTATCGGGCCTGCCAGCTTGATAGGGACACCTGCGAGCAGGGCGGCCTTTATCGCCATATCGGTTCCCTTCTCGGGACATATCCTTCCGCACCATAGCACATAATCTGTAGTTGGGGCCTTTACCGGATTCCAGCGTGAAAGATCGATTCCGTTATATACCACATGTGAAACGGGAACGGTGACCTCCCATGTATCGGCAAGACTTTTGCTGACCATCGTAAAGGTCTGACGATCGGTCCCTTTGACACCGTGCGCCCCCAGCACCAGGTATGGAAAGGCCGGTGTATGGATGGAGGTGACCATCGGTACGCGCAACATATCCCCCATCAATATCGGGATGTAGTGCAATGAATGGTTGTGCACGATATCGTACCCTTCTCCCGAAATGGACTTCATGACCCGTGAATAGGCCAACATTTCGCGAACGGCCACCGGATCTTGGCCCATGGCCTGCATCTCGGAAAATAGGGTACTCGGGTACAGCCTGTCCGTGGGGATCGGCATTATGTCGAAACTGGGATCCGAGTCCCGATGACCATACAGATGGACTTTATGTCCCCGTTTCATAAGGGAACGGCAGAGTAGGAACGTGACCATTTCAAGTCCCCCCTCGAAAGGTTCCCGGATAGGGTGAAGGCAATGGGCGATTATAGCGATTTTCATAAATATAATTTTACGTTCAACATTATTTTCGATTCGGCGGCGGAACGGCATACGTAGTCAAAGCGAATGGCCATGATGTGCAGGGCGCAGAAGGTAAGTGCACTTACGGCAACGAAGAAAGAGCCGAATCCGATAGCGACGAAAAAAAGGGAAATGTGGAGAAGAGGATAAAGGAGATTGATTTTATAGCCCCTATTAAAACCCGATTTATCCGTCCTGACAAAAGGTCTGTCCCTTCCCAACAGCACTGGCCACCAATGGAAGGCCCCGATATCAAGACTGGCGAAGTGGATCAGAAACGTCTTCATCGCCACAAGGCCTGGCCGGCCCTTAACGAGTTGAAGCCGTAGGGCCTTAGATAGTGCAAAAATCCAGTATCCCGTATAGGCGAGGGCGGACATCGTGATGAAGGTTCCCAAGTCCAACCAGGGAGCAAGAAACAGACAGCATATCAGAACCAGTATAGGTAGGCCCAACATATTCGTCCATGCGGTAAGTTGTGAGACCCCCGAGAGCCACTTCTCAAAATTATGCCATGGCCGCATCGAATAGTTACCGAGTGTCTGCATGTTTCCGAAAATCCACCGCTTCCGCTGTTTGATAAAGTCCTCCTGATGAATAGGCGCGATTCCCTTTCCTATAACCTGATGCACGTACTTAATGTCGAACCCGGCGACCTGAAGGCGTGCACCGAGTTCTGCGTCCTCCGTTATCGAGTTGACCGGCCAGCCCCCTACCCCATCGAGAGCCGAAATTCTAATCAAGCTCAACGTACCCGTGGCCAGCGCACCGTGACAACTATCGGCCTTGAAACAATAATAATCGAAGAAATGGTCGAACTCCTGAACGATGGGAACATGCCTTTTCTCATGGCACTCATAAGCCTGCGGAAACTGTACAAGGGCGATGTCAGGCCCTTCGATCTTGGACACCGCCGAGGAAAGTGCGTCCGAGGTAAGCCGGTAATCGGCATCAATCACAAAGATGAATTCGGCCCTCCTATGGGAAACCTTACGTGCAAAATTGAGTGCGCCGGATTTAAAGAACGGCCAGTTCCTAAGGTGGAAGAACCTAACGTTGGATAATTCGGCGCAGTACTCGGAGACCGGTTCCCATAGTTCATCTCTGGAAGTGTTGTTGTCGATGACGATCACCTCGAAATTAGGATAGTCCTGTCCCAGTATTCCCTTTATCGTGGAGATGACCATTGCAGGTGGTTCGTTGCATATAGCTAGATGCACGGAGACCATCGGTACCCTAATGTTAGAACTGACATCGGAGCGTTTCCTGAACCCGAGCCAAAGCTTGAGCTTCATAACTTCCAGCAATAATATCACCGATACGGTTAACAGTAGTACCATAAAAGTGGTGGCTGGTGCGACCAACATACCAAACGATAGCCCAATAATAATCGTTAAATAGCCCCAAGGAATCCTTGGCACATAACTTTTCTCTTTCATAATTTATAGCGTCTGCACAAAGATATTCGATACCGTCCCCTGGGCATGATACTATAGGTTCGCATACTACCACAATAGGTATCGGGATATATTTTGATGCGATTGCGCTATCCTCTACTCATTGATTTTAGGGATATTGACTCCACAAAATATTGTTGTCATGAAAAAGATTAAGGTCAGTTCACTACCCATTCAGAACGTTATATCCGACATCGCCCGGGAACTGGGAACGGACTATTCTAAAAGTTGCGGTATGTTCCGCGTGGATATACCAAAGAGCCATGGCCAGGGAACCATATCGGGAACCGACTTCGCCGATGGTCTGGCCCTTATCCATTACAACTGTTCGTTCGATATGGATCTGGTCATCGAATATTCCATCGATAAGGTACATCCGGTCAAGTTCCTTTTTTCCTTGGAAGGGGAGATCTGTCATAGTTTTGAGAACGAATCCATTTGGCACCGTATCTCGAAATATAAAAATGCAATAGTGGCCAGCTCGGCACACCATGGCCATCGGATACGTTTTGCGGCCGGAGAGCATTTAATATACAGTAGCCTGGAACTCGATAGGAGAAAGTTCCAGTCCAGGATACAGTGCGAGCCGGTTACCATTGCAAAATCATGGAGGGAAATGTTGAACGACGTGACGGCGAAGGAAACGTTCTACCACGACGGTTTCTATAGTCTCGAACTTTCGAGGATAATGGAGGAATGGGACAGGTATCCGGAAGGCGATTGGCTCAAGACCCTTAATTTGGAAGGTCTCGCGTATCGGATTCTAGTACTACAGATAAAGCAGTTCCAGGACGATATCAAATCGGAAGGAAAGAAGACCGTCCTACGTAGATCTGAGATGGGCCAGATGTTGAAGGCGGTCAACATTATAGAGGAAAATCTAGAAGATCTACCCACTATCGGGAACATCGCGCGGGAAGTAGGTCTGAACTCCAATAAACTGCAACAGGGATTTCGGGAGATACTCGGTAAGACCGTAAACGATTTTATAACGGAAAAGCGGTTAGAGAGCGCCAGGTCACTATTATCGAACACGGACCTTACACTGTCCACGATCGCGTCGACCATTGGATATAGGAGCAATAGCTATTTTTCGAAGAAATTCCGGGAAACATTCGGGGTATTGCCTTCGGAATTCAGGAAGAACCGGGAACAGAAACGCATACCGATCAACAGGTTCAAAGGTATATCGTCGGACACTTAATTGGGTCGTGGGGTCACAGAGTTGCGAAGATTGCCGTGCTCTTCTATCGGCTTGTTATCCCTTGCCCGAATGCACTCGGAATTTTCGGATTCGTCGAATGAAATTTTGTCCTTGGGTCGAAGTCATTGTTCGAACTAGATTATGCTTTCAATACTAATCGAGGATGGATTTTTAGTGTATGTTTTCGCACGGATGGGCTTCACAGCCCTTATTTTGTTCTTCAACCGTTTGCCGTTAGAAATCGAAATAGTATTGATTTTTACGAGATAATACATTGAATTATAATAAAAACTATATTCCAATCGTCGCCCCTTCCCAGCTGTTCCTAAATGAAAAATGCGTTATACTTCTTTATTTATTTCCTGTGCGAGTAGATACTGTTCAAGGTATAAAAAACACATAATACTTTATCAGAATCAGAAAGACTAAACCATGTTAAATCTTAGTACAAAGAGTTTGTTGCCACTACATAAGATGATTTCATAAAATTCTTTGTCCATAATTGAATCAATCGAAGAGGGTCAAACTTTTTATCACTTGTGTTGATCCTTTCTATTACTAATTGATTTCTTCGTATCTATAACTTCAGAAATTCAGTTTTCTAAAGTGTACTCGGCAGGAAGCTCCTCCTAGTGGTGGGGCTTTCATTTTTTACCTTCTGAACCTAATTAGTCGTATCTGCATTTCGCTGAGTACATTTTGTTCAAATAAATTCCCCCATAATCATTTCAGGTAGGCATACTGTTCGACACTTTTCATAAAGGGTATGAAGAAAAAGCTTATCATATGCGATTCGAGTCCCCATTCGGTCGTTATTTAGATGGCGAAAGCCCTCGCCGTCGAGTACGTTGCCGACAAGCACGAATGTCTGGTCGAACTACCCGAAGACTTCGGTAGCGGTTTTGTAAGGTCGTTCGCATACGATGACGGTTTCGGGGTAGTGCTGACCAAGTATCGGCTATCGAAGAACTTTCATTTCGAACTGGGTAAATAGTTCGTCCTACCACTTAAGATCATCTTTAATACCGGTGATCTGTTCCATCACAAAATGGAGAGTGCAATATCCTATACGGACGTCAATTTTTCCAAAGTGATGATAGTCTCCAGTACCCGGACCTACAACCATCAGTTCATAGCTGCGGCAAATTTGAGATCGAACCTTTTCTCCATCGAGGTAGAGAGAAATTTTCGAAAGCAGAGTAATCGATTTCATAGATGGAATGGATGTCGAAATCTTTAGCCTTTTCAAGGATGTCAACGGTATCGTACCATTCACGTACAAAGGTTCCTTCAGTTACGATATAGGTGTGATGATAGAGGAATTCAATTCCTCTGAACTTACAGGGATGAACAGGAACCTGTATCTGGAATCCAAAGCTTATGGAATATTCGTCATTTTTCTTGAGTAGTACAAGGATGATTCGAGGCGACCCGCCCAGAGAAATATTTTCCGTTTAGACCAATCGCGTTCCATTAAACAAG
Source organism: uncultured Flavobacteriaceae bacterium (assembly GCA_963793365.1). Classification (GTDB taxonomy): domain Bacteria; phylum Bacteroidota; class Bacteroidia; order Flavobacteriales; family Flavobacteriaceae; genus Maribacter. The sequence continues at coordinate 605,122 of CAWBZP010000008.1, forward strand.
CTAGCGAGTTCATAAAGAACAACATCGAGGATATTCCTTCCGTGTAGGGAACAGTACAAAAGTTCGGTCTTAGCACCAAAGTTACGCAAAATGGTTTCAGGTCGATCTATGAAATGACGGTCAAAGAGTACATCCATAACCAAAGGCTTATAATGAATAAAAAACTGCTTTCCGGGTCACAGCTCTCCATTTCGGAAATAGCGTACAAGGTCGGGTTGAATTCTAAAAGCTATCTCTAGAAAATCTTTATGGAGCGTTTTAAGATGTCGCCACCTGACTTTAGGTCTGAATCCAGAAGACAGGGCGAGGGCACCAATTAATTTCTACCGTCCGTTCTACAGTAAGGCCAAATCTCATCATCAAGAGTTACTTCCGGTAAATAAGGGCCGTCTCGAGAGCTATAGCATTTGAACTGTATTAGCTAATCCATACCCTATTCTATC